>NZ_CP172940.1:1060000-1625000 GCF_050543505.1 Enterococcus sp. DIV1067f | reverse complement strand
GCGGAGTGCTTAATGCGTTTGCTGCAGCACTGAAGGGCGGAAACCCTCCAACACTTAGCACTCATCGTTTACGGCATGGACTACCAGGGTATCTAATCCTGTTCGCTCCCCACGCTTTCGAGCCTCAGCGTCAGTTACAGACCAGAGAGCCGCCTTCGCCACTGGTGTTCCTCCATATATCTACGCATTTCACCGCTACACATGGAATTCCACTCTCCTCTTCTGCACTCAAGTCTCCCAGTTTCCAATGACCCTCCCCGGTTGAGCCGGGGGCTTTCACATCAGACTTAAGAAACCGCCTGCGCTCGCTTTACGCCCAATAAATCCGGACAACGCTTGCCACCTACGTATTACCGCGGCTGCTGGCACGTAGTTAGCCGTGGCTTTCTGGTTAGATACCGTCAAGGGATGAACGTTTTACTCTCATCCTTGTTCTTCTCTAACAACAGAGTTTTACGATCCGAAAACCTTCTTCACTCACGCGGCGTTGCTCGGTCAGACTTCCGTCCATTGCCGAAGATTCCCTACTGCTGCCTCCCGTAGGAGTCTGGGCCGTGTCTCAGTCCCAGTGTGGCCGATCACCCTCTCAGGTCGGCTATGCATCGTTGCCTTGGTGAGCCGTTACCTCACCAACTAGCTAATGCACCGCGGGTCCATCCATCAGTGACGCAAAAGCGCCTTTCAACTTTCTTCCATGCGGAAAATAGTGTTATACGGTATTAGCACCTGTTTCCAAGTGTTATCCCCTTCTGATGGGCAGGTTACCCACGTGTTACTCACCCGTTCGCCACTCTTTTTCTTTCGGTGGAGCAAGCTCCGGTGAAAGAAAAAGCGTTCGACTTGCATGTATTAGGCACGCCGCCAGCGTTCGTCCTGAGCCAGGATCAAACTCTCATAATGATTTGTTTGAATGACCATACGGTCATTAAGCTCATAAAAATTAACTTTGCTAGCTATTGCTTGCATGTATTTGTTTCAATAAATTGAAACGTCCTACACATTGGTTCGTTTGCTTGCTTTGTTCAGTTTTCAAAGGTCTACAGTGCTGTGTTAGCAACTTTTATATCATATCAGAGCGACGTTTGATTGTCAACTCTTTTTTAAAAGTTTTTTTCGCTCGTTGTTTTTCAACTTCGCAGCGGCTGTCTCAGCGACTTCATTAGAATAACAAATGATTTGTTATTTGTCAACAACTTTTTTTAATTAATTTTGTTGATTTATCAACATCGATTAACTATTTTAAAATTGCGACTTTGTTATAATATCATCTGTTTCATTTTTGGTCAAGTCTTTTTTGAAGTTTTTTCAAAAGCTTTTTTGACCCGCTGGCTCAATTGCCAACGTTGAATACTTTATCATTCTAAGAATGAAAGAGCAAGCTTTTTTCTGAAATATTTTCAACTAAGTCGAGATAAACAAAAAAACTACCCAAAATAGGTAGTTTAATCAATATCGATCGTACGAAAACGGATCTGATTTTGATCGTCTCGTTTTAAGGTTGTTTCTTCTTTCAGATAAGAAAACTTCTTCTCATTGATCGCTGGATTCTCAAGCATTTCTTCATAACCCGCAAAAATATCATGGATATATTTTTTATAAGCTTTTTTCTTTTTGATTCTTTTCTTCATTTGGCACCGTCCTTTACGTGCTTATCTTAGCAAGCCGAAAGGATTCTGACAACCATTATCCGCATTTTCATACCAAAAATTCACTTTGACACAACTATTCCATTAATTCAGCCAAGTGACACTAATGGAATAGAATGCTTAGCTTGCGGTCAAACGTTTTTGAAAAGCCAATCGCTCTCCGTTCGGAAAAGGGAATGTTACCTCTCCTTTGTATTGATAGCCAGCTGCTTGAATATTCTTTTGCATACCAATATTAGCTTTATACGTATCGATACGTAAATCAACGATTCCTTGCTCTAATGCAACCACTTCAAGAGCTTGCAGCAATTTGGCGCTTAACTTTTGCCCTTTAAAATGAGAACTGACAACGACGCGATGAATGGATAGATATGGACCGTTTCCATCCCACCCTGCGCCGGTAATTGCGTTGTAGACAGGATCATCACCAGAAACCAACGCTGCAGACGCTGCGATTTTTCCATCTTTCACCAACACATAGCTTTCACCATTGGCAATATCTGCTTTGATTTGATTTTCTTTAGGACCGTACCCATCTTGCCATTGCGGAGATCCTTGTGCTTTTAAGAAAGCAATGCCTTCTTCAAAAAGCGCCATCAACTCAACCAGATCATCCTCCGTTGTTTTACGAAACTTCTCCATTAAAAACCACCTTTCTTCTATAAAAAGAAGCGGATAGTAAAGCATTCAAAGTCGTTCTTAATCAATCGTTTTTAATTTCCCCTGGAACTCACTGATTGATTGATACCCTTTTTCTTTCATGATCGCTGCTAATTCTTTCGTCAATCGTTCAAAGATCACCGGTCCTTCTTTTTGCAGCTCTGTGCCGATCTGCAACATAGAAGCGCCACATAACAAATGTTCGTACGCATCTTGACCATTACGAATCCCACCAGTACCGATAATTTTGATTTCTGGCTTGAGACGTGTATAGAAAGCCCGCACATTGGCTAATGCCGTTGGTTTCACATATTCGCCTCCCAAACCGCCAAAACCATCTTTTGGTTTGATAACTACTGAGTCAGTAGCAGGATCAATGAATAAAGCATTCCCAATACTATTGATTGAATTGATATAAGTTAACGGATACTTGTTCAATATCTTAGCCATCTCATCAAAGTGCGCCAAATCAAAGTATGGCGGCAATTTGACACCTAAAGGTTTTGTGAAAAAACCAAAGACTGTTTCCAGAATTTGATCGGTCAAAGGAAAATCATAGGCAACTTGGGGTTTTCCTGGCACGTTTGGACAAGAAAGATTTAACTCTGTGATTCCTTCAAAATCACTTTCTTGGATTTTCTTCAATAACTCAATGTTTTCAGCCACGCTCATACCAGCGACAGAGAAAAAGAAGGGCGCTTGCTGGGTCATTTCCTGCTGTTTTTTGATGGCATAGTCTAAGTAGTAGTCCACCCCTAGATTTGGTAATCCCATCGAATTGATGCTTCCTAACGGTAAATCGGTATAACGTGGTTCTGGATTTCCCGCACGTGCTTCTAGCGTTGCACTCTTCGTGACAAATGCCCCAGCTGCTGATGCCGCTAATTCATCTAATTCCTCGATCGTCATACAATGGACTCCTGAGGCGTTCATAAACGGATTTTTGTATGTATATTTCCCAAAATTCGTAGCTAACATTGATTCATTCCTCCAATCTTTTCAACTAGTTTACCGTTTCATTTCTGAAAATGCAACGATGTCTTTGAGTGGGACAGGTTTTAGAAGGAGCAACCTCTGTAATCAGAGTAGCAAATCAAAAAAACCATATCCATACAGCTTGTTAAAACTTACTGAATAAATATGGTTTTGAAAACAATCGGTTTATATTGTACTCAAATGTTTTTTTAGAGCATGATCATTATTTTATTAAAGCTTTCACTTCTATTTACCGCTAAATCAAATGCTCTTTGAAGATCCTCTAATGGAAAGCGATGGGAAATCATATGACTGACACTCAAGCGTCCGCTTTCTAAAAAGGTGATTGAATCAAACCATTCTTTACCTGGGAAAGGCGCAGAATAACTATTCCAAAAACCCTTAATGGTTAATTCACTGCGAAAGATTTTTTCAAATGCCCGTTGTCTAATCAAAACATCAGAATAAGCGATCCCTTGAAATCCAATTTTCCCGCCTTTTTTTGTCACTAAGAGACATTGCTCTTCGGTTATTTTAGTACCTGCACATTCCATTGCAATATCCACGCCTAAACCATCCGTTATTCGGGAGATCTCTGTTTCAAGATCTTGAAGACTAGGATTAATCGTATCGGTGACACCTAAATCTATTGCTTGTTCCAGTTTCTCTGATTGAATATCAATGCCAATGATCGTTTTCACACCCGCAATTTTTAACCATTGGATCGTCAGCAATCCAATCGTTCCTAACCCAAAAACTGCAACGACATCGCCCACTTTAGGTTCGATTCCATAAACACCATGCGCTGAGACAGCAAGAGGCTCAATCATGGCCGCTTCTTCAAAAGACAACTTAGTCCCTATTTTCACGATATTGCTCGCTGGCACGGAGACGTACTCTGCAAATCCCCCAAACCGTTGCGATCCCATCATGATATAGTCCGTACATAATTGATACTTCCCGATAGCACAGTATGCACAGTTACGACAAGGAATAAACGGGACAACAGCGACCCGATCGTCTTTTTTTAAATGATGAACAGAACGACCAACTTTTACAATAGTCCCAGCCATCTCGTGCCCCATGATCATGGGTAACTTGTATTTCCAGCCTTTACTCATTTTGTGGATATCTGACCCACAGATTCCTGAAGCTTCTACTTTTACAATCACTTCATTCTGATGGCATTGTGGAACATCCATTTCTCGAATCTCAAATTCATTCAGTCCAATTAAGAAACCAGCCCTCATCCACTCTCCTCCAATCTTCATTCATGGGATTCATAGGTAACGTTTGTTTTGTCAGTATAATATTCATAGCCCTGCTGGAGAAGCGCTTGCGAATGTAAATGCACATAAGCATTTGTTTCTAGTCTTTCCAGATAATCATTTGCAAAAGCCAAATTAGTGGCTCCAACAATTACCCCATGTTCTCGCAATAACATTCCATAAGGTAGTTTTTCTTCATTTGTCACCATGTTTTGAGAGTAGTCACCAACCAAGTGTGCTAACTTTTCAGTTGTTGCAGGTGCATAATCCAAACAACGGATCGCATCCGGTCCGAGACGAAGGTTTTCACAGACGATGGGCATATCAGTCCCTATACAACTGTAAACCATCAAATTTAATGGATGAGCATGAATCACTGCTTTGATCCGTGGATCTGAGTGATAAAAACTCATATGCATATTGATTTCCCTGGTCAAGCGACCAGTACCTTCGATGAGGGATAGTTTCTTATCTACCAAAAGAATTTGCGCTGCCTCTAATTCCCAAAGATACTGAACAGATGCCAAAGTAGGTGTCATCAAGAAATGATCTTCTGAAACTTTTATAGAGATATTGCCACCAGCAGCATCCGTTAGCTTCCTGTCAAATAAAGATTTGGCAATCTTACATATGAATTTCCTTTCTTCTAAATAATCCATCGGCTTCCTCCTGTCTAAAACGTAAATATTTTTCAATTAATCCATATTTCCCAAGAAACATAATATCTTCAACAATTTCTAAATATTCTTCACTTCTTACAAGAGCGACGAAGAAAACATAAGTCACTTGAAAATAATCCTCAGATCCGTAAGAGATTTTTTGTTTATTCGTCAAGAGGCTAATCGTGCTACGGTGGACATTTCCCCGATTGTTCGCATGAGCTAAAGCAACACCTTCACTTATTACGATATAAGGTCCATTTTGTTTCACATTTTCAACGACTTCTTCTACATAGCTCTGCTCAATACACTCGTTTTGTGTCAACACTTTCCCTGCTAAGCGTAAAGAATGCTCCCAAGAACATTTTTGGTCGATTCTGATAACATGCGAATTTAACAAGTAATCATGCAATTTTCTTTGTGGTTGTTGGACAAATTGATCAAATTTTTCTTCAGTCTCTTCTTCATTAATCGTAAACAAACGGTCAACCGTCTTTACTATATTTTGGATATCTTCTTGAGTCACAAAAGGTGTTATCCTTAAAACATCCTCTTCCAAAAAAGGCAAAGGATCAGCAGTTAAGATTAAACGATTGGCTTTTTGACGGAAGCACATCTTACGATAAGTAGCAAGTGTTAGCACATTCATAATTTTGAACTGCTTGTATCGACTAATTTTCATAGCAATCATTTTCGCTATCGATAAATTTTCACACACGATCCAGATATCGATTTTGCTCATCTTATATTCTTGTCGGGTTAAGGCAGTTGCGATATGAATAGCGATCGTAGTAATAAATGATTCATTGAAGGATCGGGACAGGTAGTTTTCAATGACACCACTATTAGCCCTTACAGCTACGATAATATCCATAAACTGATGCCGCAAAAGACCGATATTTTCAATATCCAAAATAATGTTCTCTTCTTCAATAATTTGTAAGTGATTGTATAGATCAGAAATTAAGTCAAATTCGTACTTTAGAGTCGTCCCTAAATCTTCATCAATTTTATTCAGAAAATAGATGACCAAATTATACAATTCAGCATCCTTCACATTTTTTCGCTTTTTCAAATGACAAAATTCTGCTATTGCCTGTTTGTCTTCGAAAGAGATCGTTCGATCAAATCTTTTTTCAATTTGATCGATGAGTATGCTCAGGTTTTCCGACATAACGACAAATTTGGGAGATTCATCTTGTTCTTTGCGGGGCATATTGATAACGATAAAAATATAGACGAAAAGATCAAACTGCTGATACTTTTCTGCATACTTTAACTCGTTAAAAATGAATCCCAGAAAGTCTAAATACTCCATTGACCCGTCAAATGCCCGAAGGATTTGCATCCCGACATAATTGATGTATCCTTTTGCGTCTATATTTTCTAAAAACAATGTAAACAAATACTCTCTTTTCTCCGATTGATTCATCTTAAGGATAACCCCTTCGCCCCTAAGCGTTTCGATATATTTACTCATGATCACTTCTTGTTTTTTCAACGTATTGATATCGCGGATGATTGTTAATCGACTGACGTAAAACAAATCAGCAAAATGATCCATCGTAAGAACATCTTCTGTTATCAATAAATTGATCAGAAGTAATGTGCGTCTTTCATCAGGATTCAAGGAATAGTCGTAAGGGGACAATTCTAAAACAAGCTGATAAGCTTCTGACAAATCTAGTTCATCAGGAACCTGTAAGTATCCGCTTTCAATTTTCACTTGCGGCATATCGTGAGTATTTAGAAACGAGTTCAAGACTTTGATTTCACTCGTGAATTTCTTTGGCGAGAGATTCAAGTTTTTATAAAGTTGCTCCAATCTAATTTTCGTTATTTTGTTATATAGTAGGAGATAGATGATTTCAGCAGTAATTTTCCTCACAGCACTCCTCCTTAATGAATAGACAAATTCTCTCTTAGAAAATCAACAAGTTTTTCAGGTTCACACTTGCTTAATTGAACAATAAAATTTCGAGATTGGATGCTTAAAATCAATTTTTGAAGAAATTCAATATAGGTATGCTCATCTTTTAGTGCCATGCAAAATACATGTTCGACTGCTAAGTCATCTACTTGCGTATCCATCTGTTTAAAAGTCACAGGCTTTTTTAGTCTTGCGTAACAGACAGAAGATTCTTTCACAGAGAGATCGAAGGTATGCGGAATCGCAACTGGCGGGTCAACTGGCAGACCAGTAGGAAAATGATGTTCGCGTTCGATACAAGACTCGATAAAACTATTCCCGACGAGCCCTTCGTTTAGCAGTTCAAGTCCGCATTGTTTAATCACTTCTATATTGGAGCGCTCATTCAATTCGATTGCTTTAAATTTCATACACTATTTCTCTCCCACTAAGCCATTTATTTTGTCAACAATTCGTTTATTCATTTGGTCAATTACCCAACGATTCGATGAAATAAGCTGATTATAATATTTGCTAAATTGTAGCCCCAGAAACTATCTGTCACAACCCCTTCCACAGGTACACCGGTCGCATTCATCATTTCGGTTGCTTCAGGTGCAAAGGTGTTTGTTCCAATTAGAACGATAACTAAGAAGAAAAAGCCAGTGACAAGCGTTCGAAAAAGATTGCCATTTGATGCTAATGCTAGTAGTGGAATCATATATACGATTACTGTTAAAACACCAACTGGAAAATAATGCATACCAGGGATAATAAATGCTAAGAATATTGCTATCGGAATCAGAATCACTGTCGTTGTGATCGCTGTCGGATCTCCAAGACCAAGAGCAATGTCCATGCCGATATATAATTTTTTCCCTTCGCCAATATGTTTCTTCATAAATTCTTTGGCAGCTTCCCCGATCGCAGTCAAGCCTTCCATCATAACAGAGACCATTTTGGGTATCAGTACTAGCACCGCTGAAACTCCAACCCCTATAGAAATCGCTACCGTAAATTCTTGGCGTGTCAATACGCCTAGAAAAGTTCCAACCAACAAACCGATAACTGCTGGATCTCCAAAAAAACCAATTTTACTTTCGACTTTTTCCAAACTGATATCGATTTTGTTAAGACCAGGAATCAGATCAATCAGTTTATTTACTAATAGTCCAAAAGGATAAGCGAAAGTAATAAATGAAAATGTCGTACAAGTCGTGCCTTCCAGTCCGTAATACGCCTCCCATCTAGGAGCAAACCACTGAGCCACGAATAAAGTGACAATTGATAAGCCAACCGTAACAGTCAAACCTAGCCAAAAACTATCAAACAAGGCATACGCTAATGCTCCAGGAATCAAAAAATGAATATAGTTCCAAATGTCGACATTCATAACCGTTGTCCATTTCAAAAGAATAAACAATACATTTAATCCTACGATCATCAAAATAGCAATCGCTGCAAAAGGTACTGACCACGACGCCGCTCCCACAGCAGCCCAGCCAACATCCATCGTGGTATATCCTGATCCCATTTCCTGATAATAATCGATGGCTGGTTGCAAGGAAGTACCCAGGAGTCCTACAACAAGCCCCAACCCTTGAAAGCCGATGCCGACTAAAAGCCCAGTTTTAAGTGCTTTGCCAATTTTCATCCTAAAGACACAGCTTAAAATAAAAATGACAACGGGTAGCATAACCGATGCCCCCATATCCATGATGTTTTGAATAACTGATAATACAGCTTCCATTTTTATCCCCCTTTAATAATTCGATGGCACTCTTCAACGATTTTCTGCGCGGTCTGCTCTTCGTTGATTCCCGATATCAAACTGAAAACAGGAAGAATCGGTACTTTTACTGGCTTGACATATCGAGTAGTCACCAAGATTAAATCCACTGTTTCTGCTTTTGAGGGAATTTGATTAATATTCCCTTTGGTGATGGAAGCCTGAATGTTGCTCTGAGCTAAGATTTGTTTGACTTTCTCTTGAACAACCGTGGACGTGGCGATCCCACTACCACAAGCAATATAGATCTCAATTTTTTTATTCATTTTCTTTCTCCTCCTTTCCTTACTCTATTTTTGAGATTTCAATAAAGAATGAATTTTATACTCTTCTTCTGGTAGTAAAACGACTTTTAACGCCTTCCCTTCTCTCGTCAATTCGATGGCCTGATTGATGTCAGCTAAAGGCAAAACATGAGAAATAATTTTTTCAGCAGGAAACTGATCAGATAAGGATAAATGGAAAGATTTTTCGACTTGAATACTATTTGCACCATAATGACCATAAATCCAGAGATTGTTATAATGAACTGCATTCGTATCTATAGGCGTTAATTGATTCTTTGCTACACCACCAAAAAAGACGACAATTCCACATTTTTTAGCCATAAAAATACTTTGTTGCTGTGCTTCTATTGATGGATTAGCTGAAATCACTTTATGTGCGCCATGTCCATTCGTATACTCTTTCACCTTTTCTACAGGATCTTCTTTGGAAGAATCGATCCTATGATCTACATTAAACGCTTCCATAAGAGCTAGTCTGTCAGCATTTTTATCAATCACGATTACCTTGCTTGCTCCGCGAATCCTTGCTAGAATCGCTAAAAAGACCCCAATTGGACCTGCACCAATAATGACGACCGAATCGCCTAACGAAACCTGAATATTCTCCATGCATGCATAAGTGGAGGATAAGGGTTCAGCTAATGTTGCCGCGATAGGCTCTCGTCCTTCTGGCACTTCAAAAATCGCTCCTCGTTCTACTCTTGTTGCACTATATGCTATATACTCTGCAAAACCGCCTTGAAGATCGGTGTAACTTTCAGCTTCCGTACAACATTCGTGCTTCCCATTACGACAATTTTCGCAACGTAGGCAATGAGCCATAGGGTATACATAAACCATCTGCCCTCTTTGATACTTCGTCACATTTTCATCAATTTCGACGATCTCACCAACGATTTCGTGTCCATAAATATGAGGGTAGCGCCCCGCTTTTGAATCGGTCAGCAAATTGCGAATATCAGAGCCGCACAGACCAACTGCCTTAACCTTCAATAGAAAACCTCCCTCTGGACAGCAGGGTCGCTCTACTTGTTCATAGCGAATATCTCCTGGTCCATACATCAACGCAGCCTTCATTTTTTTCACAAACGTTCAACTCCATTCATTCTTTCTTATTTTACATGTTCATTGTAAGGTGCGTCGGATGTACCTCACAAGTAACACTTTTTGCATTTCAAGTTCTATATTTGTTACTTGAATGAGAAAATGTTTGTGAAAAACCATGAACGATTTTTCCTTCTTGGAATTATTTTGAAGCCACGTAAAAACAAAAAAACCTCTTAGCAATGAGCCAAGAGGTTTTGGTGAAGCAAACTATTCTATTTATGAGTATTTAAAACTATAGGTAGCTCATCACTTCTTCCATTCGAACGGATGAGTGAACTAAATTGAGCCGTTCCTCGTAGGAATTTTTCCTCGGTCTTGGTTTCAATTATGCGACCTCAGTAAGGAGAAATTCTCAAGTGTTACTCGATGATACTTGCGTTTTCCATTAAAAGCGTACAATTCAAATCATTTCAAATGATAAGACACTTGAATAGGAGTTTTTTAATTGACTGTTCAACTTTTTTTGAAATTGAAAACGAATAAACACATACTATATACATACAAATTTTTACCTATCAAGTGAATTAAACCTTTTTCTTTGATACCTCAATACCCCAGTATCTCCGATGACGTATAATTTGTATTTTCCATACCCTACTTTAAATTCTAATCTTTCGCCACTTGCGATTTCAAATAAAAGATAATAGGTAATGGATTGATTCGTAAAGCCGTTTGCAGCAATATTCGTGCTACTTGTCATTCGTTTGTCAACTAGCGTGGCAAGTATTGACACTTCTGGCGTAGATTGATCCTTTAAGAATTCGACAATATGATATAAGATAACTGCGACGAAAATAAAAGCAAATAAAGTAAACAGAAAATCCACAAAACACACTCCTTTTTGTTTTTTATGATCAAGGGAATCAAGCAAATCATTTTTACAACTTAACTATAATTATACATTAATTAAATTAATTAATCTCGAAACTCTAATAAAATATGTTGCTTGCTAAATGATTGACCGAAACTGTAACTGGGCTATCGTTTTCATGTATGGATTGTTGCATACAATACATTTGTATATTTGTTAGCCAAGAGTCATTTGAAAGGATGATATCACGTGACCTTTGAAAAAGCATTTCTAGAATCATCCTTTTTCTTTCTACATTGACTCCTTTAGGAAAAACCATCGTATCCCAAAGTCTCTGACTAAATTCAGTTACTTTTATTTAGACATGTTTTCTCGGATGCACCATAAGGTTATCAATGTGGATGAATAAGAATTTAATCTATGCTCTCTTTTTGTCAAAATGATTGAAGGTTTATTGAAAGTATTACTATTTCGGTAAAGTTAAATATTAACTCACTTTCAGTTGTCACATGAATGGAAAATAAGCTGAGCTTTCAGGTTCTAAAATATCTTGTATTCCTTAATGCTTTTAGTAAAAAAGCTTAACTTTTTCACCAAGTAACTGTTTATTTAATAAAGTATTCTAAAAAAACTCTTCTACCAACTATTTTCAAAGTTAATAAAAGAGTTCTGTGTTTATTTTCTCATTTTGCCAACTGTCCACCACCTAAGAAAACAGCTTGTTCCAACTAGTTAACAAATATGAAACACAATTGTATGATTGAAAATCCTTAACGAATCCCCAAAGCAATCCGTGCATAACGACTCATTTTATCAGTCGTCCAAGCGGGATACCAGACTAGTTTTACTTCTGGATTTTTGACTTCTGGAATATCGCTTAGTGCTTCGTGTATCGATTCAGTCAATACGTCGGCTAAGGGACAGCCCATTGTTGTTAAGGTCAAGTGCTGTTATATCAGCATTTCTATCGCTTTTTCCTGCATTAAAGCGATAGTATCTCCTCGATTCTAGCGTATCTTAGAAACCAAAATTCTGTTCTTTTTATTAACTTTTATAAATTCATTATACCTCAAAAAATGGTTGAAATGTCCCTTAAAACGGCTTGGACTACATACTCAATGAGGATTTTTTTACGCATCTTGTCTGTAGTCCAATTAAATTTTCTCAAAAAAACAAACAATTCATAATCTCAAATACTTTCAGAAATATGTCCTTAAATACAGCTCAAAATCATCGCTAATTTTTCATTTTTTTATAACAAAGATACAGATTTAAAATTGATAAATTTTATTTTAATGGATGAACTTTCTCTTTTTCTTAGGGATTAAGTCTATCAATAGGATTGCTGAAGGATAATGCTTCTGCATATATTCCACAGCAACTAGCTCGTGTGAATCTTCAGAAGCATACAATTCATCTTTTAATTTCCCCATATCTATTACAATACTTCCACTTAGAAAATCAACTGCATCTGGAAATTCTATATTTTCATGCATAAACATCAAAAAATTCGCAAGTTTCTTACATATGACTTTTCCATCAATGGAAAGCACTATTATCTTACTTTTAATATTCAAATTTTTGTCTAATACTCATTGATTTTAAAATAACTCTATCACAAATAATTTACTCTATTTAAAGCTATAACTTTCTGATACCGATTGAATAATATCATTTCAATTTTATTTTCAAAATCGATTCATCTTTGTTACCATTAGCTGTCTTAATGTTTTCTATTACTTTCTTTTCTGTTTCTGGAGTCCAATATATTTTTAAATTTTTTTTTGTCCTTGTAATAGCTGTATAAAAAATATTATGCGTTATTAATTCATCAACTTCATCTGTTATTATTAATTTTACTGAATTAAACTCTAAGCCTTGAGCTTTATGGATAGAAATAGCATAAGCTATTTGGAATGGGACAACTGTGTCATCACTATCATTATCAGTCTCACTCATATTTGGATACTTATAAACACTTAACCGAACTCTTGAGCTATTTTTAGATGATGAAATCAGTTCCAAATCCAAATCTGAAATATCAATCTCATTAATCACCGTCTCTATTTCAATATCAAAAATAATTTCAGTATCTAATTTCTCAATATTAGAAATTTTACCTTTTAAATTATTGAATAGTACTGGAGAAAATCTTGATGTTTCATTAAATAGAACAGGGTCACCAATTTTATATGATACTACTCCCCAGCTCACTGATTTATTATAGTTATTGCTTTGCAGAAAACGATTAATATTATTTATTCCGTATAAACCATCATAATTTAAACACAAAATTATTTCATCTAAATCATCATTAAAAAAAACACTTTCATCTAGTCTAACGGAATAATTATTAGCAGTCAGATATTCAATCAAATCATCTTCATTTTTTCTTACTTTTGTCCATAAGTTTAATAAAGGCTTATCTTTTGTTCTATAAGGTTCTGTCAATTCAAACACAGACGTTTTTGGAACGTTATCTTTTGCCAATTTAAACCAATTTCCAAAAGTAATTGATTCTATTTGATAAATATCACCTACAAGGATTAACAATTTAAAATCTGCCTTTGATAAAATTTTAATCATATCAGAATTACTAACAGTACTACACTCGTCTATTATCAGCAAATCACAATCTTGGTTCTCTTTGCAGTATAAATATTTTGCAATAGTTTTAAATTCACAATTAGGAGCAGAAACTTTCCTTTTCAGATTATCTACTGCCGGATTTGTATTAGCTAACAGTAATTTTTTTTGATGTACAAAAAAATTACTAGCATGGTTAATCATTGTTGATTTTCCTGTACCTGCCGCACCATAAATTAAAGACACCTTAGAATTAGAAAACATCGTCTTCAAAATTTGGTTTTTATCCTTACAATCAATAATATAGCTTCCTGTGTTTAACCAAGATTCAACTGAGTTTCCATAATTCTCTATTCCTTCTTTCGAAATTTCTTTTAATTTCTTTAATATATTAATAACATCATCTTCGAAACCTTTGATATAGTAGTTTTTCCCAACATTACCTATCCCTCTATTTGCCCTATGCTTCCAATATAAATTGGAATTATACTTCTCTATTAACAACTGGATATCTTCAAAAGATTCAAGTTCGTCAATTGAGGTGTATAGTTTACCATTAGTTTGAGAATTGATTTGAATTTTTCTAGCCAACAGTTCATGTTCTCTACCATTTGTATCTATACACCATAATAAATCATATACCTTAGGATTATGACGTATTAGTGAACTGACAAATGGCATATCATCAAAAGGTATACATCCATATTCTACTCTCAAATTTGATAATCTTTCACAATAATTTCCATACACATTTTTTTGTAACTTCATAATTTTATTATTTAGATTGTAAGAAAGATACCTAAGCAAATTGCTTCCAGGACGATTATTAATAATAATTTCTCTACATGTATCAAGCGTTTCAAATAAATAGACTTTTTTTGATTTGGAAGTCACATATTCTTTTACTTTTTCGTAACTACTCTTCTCTAATAAAAGAATATCTAATATATTAAATCTACTTTTTTTTATGAATTCCATTAACCTTTTATATTCACTATGATTTGATTGAATTTTTGTGAAATTATTCAAAATTTCACAAAAAACATTTAATTCACAAGGTCGAATGGAAACTTCCCAGTCATTAATGATAAGAATTGGCATATTTTTACCATACATATCTACCGTATCATACTTAATTGATAATTTTACAGCATAATTTGCTAGGATATCTTGTTTAGTGAACGCAATATTTCTTTCAAATTTACTTGTTTTATCATTTGCTTCCTTAAATGTAATTTCATAATAGATTTCATTGTCAATAAAAAAAGGTTTTGTTTTTTGTATATAGTATCTATCCTCAGACATTTCAGAGATAGAAGTCATTTCTAATTTATCAACTATTTTTTTATAATAATCACTCAACTGATTATCTAAATTAACTGGAAACCTATCAATATTTGAAAGAACATTTAAATTAAAATCTGTTTTCAAATTTTTCTTTATTCTCAAAAGGTATTCATAATACTTTAGCATTAAACGCTCCGAGTTTTCTTCACTCATTGTATAATGTGAAGCAGATTTTTGAAGCATTTGGTGGAATTTAGCTAAGAAATATAGTTTAGAATTAGTTTTGATAAAACTTAACCCCTTTTTAATTTCATTGTACATATCCTCTGGAATACCACTTATGTCTCCACTAATCGAATCAACATAATACTTAATTGATATATGTTCTATAAAATTCCTCAATTGTGCTAATATATTTTGAGATAAATGACCTCTATCATCTTGATTTTTCTCAATATTCTTACATATATTATTATCTATATCTAATATAGCTTTATCAATCTTCTTCAAAAAAATCATCCTTTCTTAATCAAACTATTTTAAACACATTAATTTATCAAAATAACAATTTAGCATTTAATTAAATTTAAAATCAATTTCTATTTATAAAATCAATAGTCAATAATATATTTCCAAATATTTACTACAAAAATTCTCTTAGTATTTCTTCGGTTACAATTACAAAGCAATGTTCATTTAACGTTTCAAAATCATTAGTTTTTTAATATTCTAAATAACTTCATTTTTAAAACTATTTCGAGGATTAAGTAATACTTCCCTAGCAAAATTCAATTTTTTTCATTAACAACAGCAGGAAAGCAGTTATTTATATTCAACCCTTCAATAAATACTATCGCAGGTTCAGGTAACGCTTTCAATAATAAGTAGATTGGAATGGAATATATTTCTCAAAAATCACCTAATACTTATCACAGCAATCAAATCAATCTTGTTCAATCAGCAATCAGTAAACATATAATTAAATTGTTTTCTTTTATTTATAGTTTTCCCCAACGTTCGTCTATCAGCATAATATAGTAGGAAATTGTCATACGGTATTTAAAAGTAACCTTTACTTATACAATTAAGCTTTGGTATAAGTACCTACTCTGTAATATGTATCTACTCTTTTTTCTTTAAAGCAAAATTAGATATTTTTACAGAAATAACCTCTACTTCACGTCTATGATTAAACGCATCTTGTATTTTTTCTGTTGCTTTGTTGCTTTGTTACCTTCTTATCCTTTCTAGAAAAATTTTTTCCACAATTTTCACACCCTTAATTGAAAAATCTACATTCCCATTATATTATGTTAGTCTTTTAATACCAAGAAAAAATTAAAATTAATGCCCACTTATCAAAAAAGAAATGAAAGAAAATTCTTTGTATATATTTCAAGAAAATTTTTTCTCAAAATTATTATCAAAAACCACTTTAAAAATGACCTCTAAAAAAGTCAGTATTATCAATAGTTTTATACTTGTTTACAGAAATACAAAACTACTGTAATATCAACGATTTTTTAACCTGTTTTTGAAAAAACACCTCTCAGATTCATTAAAGAAATTTTGATGGGGAATTATCCCCTAACTTTTCTCTGAGAGATGTTATTTATATTAGATGTAAAATTCAAATGCACTGAAATGCTGATATACCAACCTTTTTAAATATTCTTGCTTGAAAATCTATCATTAACTATTTCTATTAAAATATTTTCTCTTTCTTTGATAGAACTCGTCACATTCGCTAAAAAATCTTTAATTACTATGTCACTTTTAGGGAGTGAACCTGCATTGCCGTCTAAGTGACCAGTCCATAGTGAAACCGGAGAGTTTTTTTCACTCTGATTCTCATTTACATTCAAGAAAGGCTCTAAATAAAACCTCGTTACATAATCTTCCCAAGCGTTAAATGTTTCCAAAAAGGTTTTTAAACTTTTTAATGCAAAATCTCCATAGTCATTCGCTCCTCGCCCTCTATTAAATCCTTTAGGAACAACAATAATATTTCCTATACTGTGGGTTAATCTTGCAAAATCTTTTAGTTTAGGATACTTTTTATACACTTCAATAAATTTATCATTGTTGTATAGTAGAAAATCTATCCATGTGTATTTTTTAGGAACTTCATTGGGTAAATACTCTGGAAAATAATGCTGATAGTATTTAATATATTTTTTGTGAATAACTAAATACTTATCAGAATCATACGGTGGGAATCGATTATCAATTTCAGGTGGATTCGTTTTATCTGGTTTTTCTAAAGGTATAACATTGCCCTCTTTTAAAGAACCTGAAGGTCTGAATAAATCTGGTCTTTCTAATTGCATCAATGCTTTATAGGTATGCCAAAAAGAGTGCAATACATCAGTATGTTCAATGGTTTTATTGTTCGTCAGATGTGTAAACACTTCATTAACTACTCGATAATTTTCTACATGACCTCTATCACCTCTGCAGTAATCACTATTTATTCCTACTCCTTTAATATCTTGATAATATTGTTTTTCCTTTGCCATGAGTATATTTTTGATAGGACTATTCTCATCATCAATATAATTGCTACCTAATAGTTTTTTCTTCAAGTCTGTAAGACAGTCTAAATTTTGTTTATCCATTTTCCGACTCCTTTTTAAAATTTTAGCCATTACAAATTTCATTATTAAGGATAGCACTTAACATCTAAAATATTTTTAAATTGTATATAACGTTATTTATTAAGCACTAATACATAAAAATTTCATGATGCTGTTAATGTTTTAAATTCTAATTTAGAATTTAAAGTCGTTATTACTACAAAGTATTTAGAGAGCAATTAATTGGTTATATTTACAGGTAATTTGATAATATTTGAGTTTTTCATGTTAGTATTGTAGTAACGATAAAAAATAGAAAGTTGGGACTCAAAATGAACACTCACCAGATGCAATTTGGATGGACTATCGAAGCACCTAAGTATTTGTCTATACTAACGAACAAAAATGGCTTAGTTGCTATTGTCTCGGAATATGCTACTTTTGGCGACAATCAATCATTATTAATTACGTTATCAGAAACATCTGCTGAAGTGGCAGTAACTCCTCACTATATTTCATCTTTAACGATTTCAACAGAGAAAAAGATTAAAATAGCTACCTCGCCATTTTATGAACAACAAATGGTTGAAATTGAAAAAATGAACTCTGATAGTCAAATCACAGATTAATACTTCTCAAATCTTATTGACTACTAAAATCAATGGTACTTTCTTTGCTAAAATTCAAAATAAATTCTATGCTGCTTAAATTGCGTTCTAAGCGATTATAAATTTTTAAGTATAATTCATCGAAAATCATTTCCAAGACACTCAGGGATGAAGATAGACTGTTCAAAACGCTTTTGTCGTTATTTATACACATGGACATTTAATACACAATAAAATATATCATTAAAGATATATTATTGGTTTGATGATGTTTAGGGATGCTTTCCTCAAAATATATTCAGACTAGAATTCATGATTAAAAATCGCTAACTTGTTATACTAATAAATATAAAGAGCAATATTGCTGGAACTCAAAAATACGAACACTGGTATATCAACGTTTTATAGCTATGTCAATCACACTACTACCAAGTGTAAAGTTATTTTTGCGTAAAGATATATGTGAAAACAGGTAAATCCCCCTAGATTCTATTGACTTTTTTTGACATTCCCATTATACACATCTAGAGGGAATATCCTTATAGATGTGTATAATGATTTCTATCAATTATGCCAGTATTTTCTAGGGAAAAATATACGTATTTTTCTTTTTCAATACGCAGTTTTGAAGTGATATAAAAAGAGATAATATTCTTAATACATAGAAGTAATCCTTTACTATCATAGGTTATTAACAAAAAAGACAGATAGAAATACTACCTGTCTAATATACTAACTTAATTTATATATAACATTCTTAGATGAATACTTCTCCTTGATTCCTAACTGATTATACAGTTCTTTATTTAGTCTACACGTGTTTAATCCATATTTATTATATATATCAGCTCTTAGTTTCTTGAACCTTTCTGTATTATCACGAACCTTTAATCTCCTTGCTTTATCTACCTTAGAAATAACATCCTTTTCGTATACATAACCCTTTTCTTCAATCTCTCTCATAATTATACTAACTGCTGATTTTTCTAACTTCTCACTTGCTTGACTTAGGTTAATGTCTGTTTTACTCATCTTTATTTTTTTCTGTTCAACAAGTGGTTTATAGGATTGTGGAAAATCCTGATTAGCTTTTTCTTCTCCGAATAGTCAGCGAACCAACGCATTGCGAATTGGTTCTCAAACAAGAACGATGGCTGGTCGAAACGGTCTTTCGCTAAAATGTTACGACTGGAGCTCATACGCTCATCCAAGTCTTTCGTAGTAAATATATTGATTTAACAGTATTTAAATGAATATATTGGTTAAAAAATTAGAATTACTTCGGATTTGAATTACTTTTTTATAGGTCCCCATCTTACACAGTTAAATTTGTTTATCAACAACTTTTTTAGACAAACCAACGCATTATTGATATAGTTTTTCTCCAGTTTAAACTAATGCCCCTGTCAATATCTTTTTGTAAAAAGTATTTATTCTTCCAGAAACGCATATTATAAATTCGATATCCGTTTGTTATTAAATCAAATCATATTTATTGGATAAAGAATATAAAATTTGTTGGGCATAAGTTGCCACATGTCCATTTCCTTGATATATTTGAAACCTTTTATTGTTACTATTATATTTACTATCCATGAGTTCATTTTTTAAATTTGGCAAGCGTAGTAACAAAGAGATTGCACTTGAATAATGTTTAGATAAGTATTCATCAACAGTGATAAAATCTTCCATTAAGTAATTTTGTTCATATTCATCACTTAACTGCACGATGTCAATCGCCTTATCAGAAAAAACATATTCAATCATTTCATCTGAGCATTCTATCAATTTAGATGCCCATTCATTCAGTTCATTAAATGTTAAATACGAATTCATATGATATATAAAGTCAATTAAATGCTTATCATTTATAGAAACCATGAAATCTCTCCTATATAATTTTTTACAAGTGCTACCAACATCTACAATAATAACTCTACAAATTCAATTATCTAAATCAGAAAAATTTTACAGATTAAAAGCTGCTACAATTATGCCTATATAAATTCATATTCTATTGATAGGTAAAATTTCTTAGGGTCTTTTAACCCAGCAATCTCTATATTCATATATATTAACAACTTCAAAACTCTCATTAAGATTACTTACCGCAGTAATCAAGTCATTATTATCGCAATCAATGTTTGCTACTAGACATAGCTCATCCGTAAATCCAAAACAATCTTTGTATTCTATAACGTAGGATATCACATCCCCCCAGTAATGTTCCAATTTAACATAATCATGAATGTCTTCTAATTCTGAAATATTTACAATACTGTATATATCCTTTGTTGTATAGTGGATAATATTTATATTGTCTATAGACTCTTCTAAGTAATTCATTACATCTTCTATTTTCTCGTCCATATCTATTATCAACGCTCGTTCTAAAGTATTTCCAGCTTTATCACTAAAAAATCTTACATTAACCATTCTAGCTTTTCTGATTTTTTCTAATGTTTGTTTGTTTGTTTTCAAATTTAACATCTCCTATATAGTTTCTATTATTTCAATATTTATTCTTGATTTTACTTTCCAATCATTGTTAGATTTTTATATATACATTTTTCCATGATAAGAGATTGGATTAGTAAATTTAATCTCTCCCAATTCTCTTTTTTTTGTATACAATCCATAAAAACAACATTTACTTCTTTTGATGTACTTCCTATAGCACAATCTGATATTACGATATCAGCTTTTACAACATTAGTCGTGAATTGGATAAAATTATGAGAGTACATTTTAGACAAAATATTCTTAACAACGTTGATATATTCTGGCTGATTAATTCCAGTCACTGCTATATAAATTAAATCATCCTCTTGAAACAAAATATTGGATGCAATAATTTGTGTTAGTTTCTTAATATAAATCATATCTTTTTCATCAAGGATACCTGTTTCATTTGCTGATTCTAAGACTATTTGTTCTATATCCGTCATTCTTTTTTGAGTACTGCTTAGAATTTCTCTTGACAAAAAATTCTCTGTAAATAAATGAGTGTAACTCCATGTATTTATAACAATCTCATAAAAGATAATATTTAGCGTTTTAGTGTCTACAAAATATTTATTACGAAGTTTGTTAGTTACTTTTTCAGAAAAGTCAACAATGGTAATATGATTAAGCGATTTTAACTTTTTTCCTCTGTTACATTTTTCATCATCACTAATGAACTCAGGAATAAATATATATCCCCAAAAACTGTAATACACTAGCTCTTTTTTTATTGTATCTGTATTTTTAAGAGGTAACTTTTCTATAATTGGAAGACTATCATCTACATTTTCCATACAGCTTAAAAGCTCCAAATCATGATTTTCCACATTCTCCACAAAATACCCCTGAGATATTGCATTTTCCATTATAGAAAACATTAGTTGGTGCTTTGCTCTTGTTGTATCCATCGCGTCATAATTTTCAGAAACAGGGTCTTTAATTGAAATAAAACTGTTGTTCAAATAAGTATCGCAAGCCATCAATTCAAATAGATAGTGATACATTCTTATGCACGCTTCAGCCCCTGAAATATGTATCCAATCTGCATTCTTCTTTATGAAAATAGGAATCTTTTGTGTAGTAAATACCCTTTTTATATATTCGAGCAATTTGTAACAATACGAAACACTGAACATCAAATCTTCTGATATATCTACAATCTTTGTTTTACGATGTTTAAATAAGTAATTTATCAACTGATAATATTGAGAGTATTTAAAATATATTTTTTTTATTTTTCCGAAAACCTCAATTTTTTTCATATTATCTGAAGCTAATTCAAAGTATAATTTGCCATCATTTTCTTTCAAAAAGAAAATATCTTCCTCAATAAATCTATCAGCATCATGATTTATTTCTAAAACCAGATGTTTAATTTGTGTGGTACTCTTATTCAGTTCTTCACATAAGCTTTTGACAGAAACCTCATCATTAATAAGTGTTTTCTTCAATATGATTAATTTGTTTACTTGCTTCTTTGTTATGAACAAGCTATAGACTTTTTCAATGTAATACATTTCAAATCCTCCGATTATTGTAATTTCCTTATCAAAAAAGAACTTAAAGCTTGTAAGGAATATAAGATTCAAATAATTATTAGATTTGTCATCTTAGGCACATACACTCCACTACTAAAAAAAAGCAGCTATACAATTAAATTTCAACAATCCATATATCTTTATCATCCAATCTATAAAAATTATCTTCTTAAATACTATAACACTATAAACAACCTATGGATTATCCTCATTTTTATGATTTTAAACAAAACATAATAAAATAAAAAGTTGACAAAAAAAAAGTCTGAATATTTATTATTCAGACTTTTTTTGTTTGCGATACAGCAAAATAATGGTGATAATAAGAAGAGCAACGATTGCTGTTAATAAAACAATTACCCATATGTTTGAGTCTTGACTTACAACTACATTATTTGAATCTTCTACTTGCTTTGATATTTCTTCCAATTCTTCCTTTGTGTAATTAAATTTAGTAATTTTTTCTTCACCATCAACAGTTATTATGAACTGATATTCTCCAGACATTAATTCCGCATCACTAACTAAGGGAATGTTTAATTTCGTTTTTGTAACAGGAGTTAAAGTAAGTACTTCTTCTTCAAATTCACCTTCTGAAATTATATCTCCTTTTGGGTTAATGACTTTGTAGGGACCACTTTCTGCATATTCCACTATGGGATTATTATTAATTACAGAGAAACTTAAAACTATAGAATTCTGTGAATTGATAAATTCAAATTCACCATAGTCTTGCTCTTTTTCAGAATCTAACTCATTCATTTTGAGGCGAAACAAGACTACCTTTTCATAAACATG
Organism: Enterococcus sp. DIV1067f; assembly: GCF_050543505.1. Taxonomy (NCBI): domain Bacteria; kingdom Bacillati; phylum Bacillota; class Bacilli; order Lactobacillales; family Enterococcaceae; genus Enterococcus; species Enterococcus sp. DIV1067f. The sequence goes on along the minus strand of NZ_CP172940.1, from coordinate 1,601,991 downwards.
GACAATATCTGCAGAATTCTCGTTTTTTTGCTCACTCAGTGTTTGAGAAAAATTTAAACCACCTAGAATTTCTCCATCAAGTTCTTTGTTTAAGTTAACAACAACGGATATATCTTCACTTTGATTAGCCTTGACTTGGACTATACCATCTTTTAATTCACCGTTATCATTAGTTATCTTCACATACTTACTAAAGTCATAATCTTTATCCATTAGATTTTCTGTATTTTCCACATAAGTTATTCCAGCCATCGTCGATATAGCAACTGATGGATATACATTAACGTCTAAATCTTTATTACCAATATTGGTAATCGTCGCTGTAAACTCATAATTGTTGTTAAGTTCAGGAGTAAATTGCATATAGCTATCTCTATACTCATATTCTTTAGGATGAACATCAATTAATATTGATGCATCAGTATCCTCCGAAGCAACAACTTCCTGTATGTAAAATAAACTACCTATTACTAAAACGAATATAAGAGAAAACACGTTAACAAAAACGCGTTTTCTCATTTTACTTTTATTTTCCATCATGACTCCTGTTTTCTTATATCTTTGTTGTATTAATCATTTCAATCCTCAGGGCGTTACTGTGGTAGAATCAATTAAACTTACTGTAATCTTATACGAATCTGAATCCGAGGCATTATACAATGTTGGGTCAAGAGTAGCTTCAATAATAACATCACCTGTATTTCTAGTTCCGCTATTTGTTTCAGAAATATTTGAATCACCTGCATTCACAAAGGCTGCATCTAAACCAGCACCATCAGTTGATACGTCTATTGTGAAACGCCCTGCAATATTTGCAAAAGTTCTATTTTGGATATCATACGTAACAGAAAATGTTTCAGGGTTAAGTGGCTTTTCATTCTCGAAATCAATTTGTGCAAAATCGAAATCTACAGAAGTAACATCTGGATTAGTTAATGCAAGACTTCCGCTTACTCGACCTTCTTCAACGTTTACTGCCTTTGTTGACTCCTCAGTTGCGTGAACTGTATTCGTAAATCCGATTGCTGATAGAACAAGTATTGCTGTTGATGCTAAAAGAGTTTTTTTCATTAATGTATCCTCCTAATTTTGTAATTGTGAAATCTATTACAATTAAAATTATACAGGAAATCTCTAAGCTATCTTATCTAATATTTTCGCAATCTCAAAAAAAAGGGATAATAACCTCTCATAGCGTTATTCATTAATACATTTACTTCTTTTGATTCATTTAATAATGATAAAATTCAAGAAACCTATCTTATGAATTTTCACCAGAATTATCTTGGTCTGATATATTTTGATTGTCATTGTTATCTTCTTCATCTAAGTTACTTTCATCATTTTCACTTTCGCTCATATCCTTAACATCTGAATCATCTGGTTTTTCATCAATAATTTCCCCAGATGAACTAGTTGAGTTATCGTCCTTTTTATTATTGCTCAAAGTGTTTTCATCAAGAGAGCTACTTGTTTTGTCATTTTCAAACTCTGAAATATCATCAAAACTATCTACATTTTTTTTCACAAAAGTAAATGTAATGGCAGTTTCATTCTCTGGTGAATGTTCATATTCATCCATGCTCAAAACGACTTCATAATTTAAATATACTTCTCCTTGGTTTGATGTTGGTAAAAGGATTCCAGAATAGGTATTGCTTAAAGTACCTATAAACCTAGCAGTAAGCCCCTTACCTTCAGTGGATATTACCAATGAATAATCTAAAGAAGAATTTACATCATATTTTATCTTCACAGTTTCAATTTGTTTTACTGTTCTAGTTGAAAAGTCTAAATCGTTCAATGATAAAGTAACTTCATCAGCCTCAATGTTTATCTCATCTTTAATTTCATTAGCTAAACTTTGTGTGCCGAAAATTATTAACACAAATAGTATGCAGCAATTAAGAAATATTATTTTACTTTTTTGTAAAAACATAAAAATAGTATTCATATTGATTCTCCTTTACCAATACTACTATCTAATTAAAGGGACGATTTTCTATATTGTTTGCTATTATCTCACAGGTTTTTTCTAATAAAATAAAATCCGCTCTATTTTTCCTAGCTATTTTCACTTTTTTCATAAAGACTGATTTTTTCTTAGATTCATTCACTGTTTCACGAACATTATTTTCAACTAGATATTTCAAGTTATTCAAGTCACATTCCCTGAGTAAATTTTCACTTGTATTGTCATTTATTGTCTGAAAATGATACTCGAGAAATCTACTATTATTCATGACTTTTCTATATCTGTTTCTACTTACTAACAATTTCCCCCAACTTTCTTTTGGTAACCTAGATTTAAAATATAAAATTTGTTTTAATGAAAAAATATTTTAATATGATTAATAGAAGCTATTTTCTTAATCTCTGCACATAATTATTCCCCATGCTTTTCACATTAACCACATCTCCAATTTATACTTTTAAGTAATTCACATCCTTCTAACTTGGTAGAATCTATATTCTATAGTTTAAATGACAAATGTTAACTAAAACCACTTTAATCTCCTTTGGGAATTATCTCACATTTATAATACTCCACCTTTATATTGGACACTTATCTTCTTTTATTTATAATATTTAAATATTAGAGAATTATAATCTTTTTTGCGTACTCTTAAATAGAAAATTGTAAGTTGTCAGTATTTAATGTAAAAACAAAGTTATTCTTCCATGTCTTTTGAACTCAATGAATTCTTCAAATTTTAGATTTTTTTCAGATATATGAGTTTGTACCATAAAGATGTTATTTCCTAATCCTGCACATATTTTTAAGTTTGTATTTAGTCTAAATATATTATCCTAGTTTTGATATAATTCTTGCTTGAACCACTGAATTTAAATTATCCCAATGGTCCTTATTATGTATATCCCTAAAAAAAGCAAAATCCTGCGAATTGTCATGGTTTAGAATACCATCCGAGACTAATATATCTGCTTCATTATGATTAGAACTAAATTTAATGATTTTCTCATTGAAAATTGCAAGCAATTTATTTTGAATAACAGGTACATATTCAGGATGATGTAGCATAGATATGGCAATAACCACAGTTTCTTTATTTTGAACAGGTAAAAAATAAGATAAGATGTGGGATAATTTATTTGCAAAAAGTTCTTTATCTCCAACTTGTAATTCGAAATTTAAGACTGTATTTAAAATAATATTTTGAACTTCATGAATTCTGTTATCATTACTATATTGACTAGTGGTGCCATTTAGATTTTCAAAATAAATATTTTGATAAGCCCAAGTATTAATAATACATTCATATAAAATAATATTTTCAACGTCATATTTTATATGAAACTTCTCCGACAATGCCTCTAAAACAGCAACTGAGAAATCAACTATTTTGTTACCTTTTATAGATTTAAATTTCTCCCCTAAAAAAACTTTGTCTCTTTTACTTGTAGTTTCTGGAATTAAAAGCTGTCTGCAAAAATAAAAAAAAGCAAGCTCGTTTTCTTTTTCTTCCATATTATTAATTGGAATTAATTTTGTTAATGAAATATCTTCATATAATTCCTTCATAATATTAAATATTTCGAGGGATTTTTTATCTATATCTTGAATTAAATACCCACGAGAAACGGCATTTTCTAGGATTGATAAAAGAATTTCATGTTTCACTTTTGTAGTTTGTAGACTTTTATAATTTTCACCAACTAAGTCGATATTCACCCTTGTTTGTCTATCAGCAAAAACATTATATGCCATCACTTGTACTAAATAATGATAAGTTCTTATATACTTCTCATTACCTTCCAAGGAAATTGATTCGAAATCGCTGTTTATAGTGATTGGAATTCTTTGTGATTCAAAAATATCTCTTAAACGGCTAATCAATTTATAGCTATATGATTTACTAAACATTAATTTTTCTGAAATATCTACCACACGTGTCTTGCGATATTTTAATAAATAGAGCAATAAACGAAAAAAAGGTGATTCATCAAAAAACTTTTTCTTAAGATTAACAAACACATTCAGTAAAAGTTCTTGACTAAATCCTTCGATTAATCCTATAGTATTTTTTTCTTGAAAAAACAATGATGAAAAATCATACTCCAATTGTCCAACATTCTCTTCTAATTCAACCAATAATATTTTTGTTTGATACATTGTTATGTTTAATATTTCACTTAATTTATTCAATGAAATATATTTTTCTGTTACTACAACCGTAAATAATTTCAACTTTTCATTTTGCTTTCTTGTTAGATAGTGACTGCTAAAAGTATTCATTATATATTCCATTCATTTTACCAACCTTTATTTAAAAGAGACTGTATTATTAAGCTTTTGTTTAATTATCTGTATACTTATTTCACGATTTTACATAACGATTTCACAGCGTTAAAATCACATTAGTTATATTTAAGAATGCAATATATTACAAACCATTTGAAAATAAGGAATCATTATAATCATTATCATATAAATCTTATTATTTTTATTAAATGTATTATTTATCACGTTACACTATGTGATTTTTTCAGCAAATCTTTTTAGCTATTCATAATTGTGTTTAATATTAGAAATACTATTATCAAACATCAGACGTTGTAGAAATCTCGTTTAACTCTAGAATTCACAAAGATAGTGACCAGATTAATGGCTAATTTTTTCATCTAAATGAAAAGAACAAAAGAAGGAACACTAATTCAATAATCAAAAACAGAAATTGTTATTGATTCGATTAGTGTTACTTCTTCTTCAATATTCTATGTGCTGTCCAATTAAACTACATTCGTTTTGATTCACTGTATAGCAATCTAACTCATTTTGTAAAAATTTGCAAACTTAAACTTTTTTTCTCTATTAAAGATGGACCATAGTCTATAAATTTACTTGTTAACTATTTCTCAATTCTAATTAAAATTATATTACTAAGGATTGGGTCCTTCTTGAGCTTTTAAAATAATATTCGCACTATTACTTCCATTATTACTCCAAACATAAGTATCAGCATCAAGCGTAACATCGAAATCTTTCTCAATTTGCTTAGAGGACATTCTTTGTACCCTATCTGCTTGCATGTATGGATTTGAAGGTTTAATTTCCAACCCAATACTATAATTGTCCAGTTCCGCAAAAATATTTACACTAACATCCTCTGATTTTGTGTTATTCACGGTAGCTACTGCCTTCAAGGGTTTCGTTTGTTTTCGAACACCTGAGTTTACGTCGAAATCAGATAATTGAAAATCAACTTTACTTGTTGTTCCCTCGTTAAAACTTATATCTACTATACCTTCTTGAATTTCTACAGGAACTTCTTTTTCACTACTTAATTCTGTTGCATTTGATAAAAGCGGGTTACTACCTACTAACAACAAAGTTGATAAAAAAGTTGTCGCTAATATTTTTTTTTTCATTGTTCTAATACCCTCCAAATTTAAATAGTATTGTTACAAAAATAGTTTACAATATAATATTGGTGAGTGATTATCCGAACATTCGATTTTATTTCGAAAAAAGGGATAACGATTGTATTAATTTGTTGTTTTATGACTTAAAAGCATCTGATTATTTAAATATCTATTGTTCTAAAAAGTATCCAAGACTCAATTAAATATTGATGATTCAAATTCATTGTCTAAGATGATGTTCAAATCCATCGTATTATTTTATACAAATAAAGCTTAGAAAAATCAAAGGTTTAAAGCACTACTGTCAAATTCCCCTATAAAAACAAATGCCATTGCAACTAATATTTTAATAATTTAAATAAAGATTAGATTTGAACAAATAAGAACAAAAAGCATCTTTCATATAAATATATGTACTAAGCCATGTACACCAAAAAAATATCTGCTAATCAATATTGAAAAAAACATACGTAAGAATCAAGTTTTATCCAGTTTAATAAATAGTAAAGAGCTTTCAAATTAAGAAAAAATTAATGTTAAATAATAATTTAAAATATGGTTTACACTCCAAATAACGAACTTTTCTATAATTACTAACAAAGGAAAACGACTTATAAACGATTGTTCTATTTTCTTGAAACATTGGTATAGTCAATTTTTGTAGAATTAGATTAATGATTACACAAGTATAGGTTAGTAACGTTCAACAATATATTTCCATGAATTTTAATACCGACAGTATTTTTTTATTTATTAGAAAAAATAGTCATTTAGATAAAATCCTAATAAGTGGAATGATTTTATCTGAATAACCTAATTCATGAATTTTTAGTTATTTCCAAGACTCTCAATTTGCTTTTGTTTTAAAAATAAGCGTAAGTACTGCAACATTTTAAATTTTATCAACCATTGAATTAGAAGACAAATGTGAATTCTGCTCCTAATTCAACTCTAAGATAATTTTAGATACCACTTCTAATAGTTCCGCTCTATCCCGAAATTATCGTCAAGTATCACTTAAAAAATGACCTTAAAAAAAGTCAATAAAATCAAGGGTTTCCTACTTGTTGACAATAATACAAGATTATTGTAACATCAACGATTTTTATATCTATTTTTCAAAAAACACCTATCAGATGCAATGAAAAAATTTTTGTGGGGAATTAACCACTATCTTTCATCTGAGAGAGGTTTTTGCATTTATAATTTAACTAAATACTGATTGAACGCTTATATATCAATGTTTATATGTATATTCTAAAAGTCTAAATCTAGCACAACTAAAATCTATTAGTTTCCAATTTAACAATGAATAAAAATAATTTTAGTATTTAAAGGCTTTGAAGTATTTGCTCTATATTTAAAATCAATCCTATGCTGCCTAAAATGCGTTCTAAGCGATTTTAATTCTTTGTGTATAATTTATCGAAAATAATTTTCAACACTCCGTGGGAATAAAACAGGCTAGCCAAAACGAATCACAAGTTATTTTAATATAATAATTATAGTTCGGAATAAATTATATAGTTTATGACATATTCTTGTTTTGATGATGTTTATAGATGATTTTCTCAAAAGATTTTTAAATTACAATCCATGAATAATTATCACTGTTTTGTTATATGTTAAATTCTAAGCAGCAAACTTTCGCTATTTTACTAAACCTATTCAAATATTCTAATAAGTAAGTAATTTAGAGACATGCTTATTTCCAATAACAAAAAGTGCGTATTAAAAGTGAGATTTTCATTCAAATCCTCCTAGAAAAAAGGCAAAAATTTTAAGGTCGGTAAATATGAGCCTAGAGATTTTTATAAAAAATGCGTATCAAAAGTGTATTTTTCATTTATTTTCTTCTAGAAAAAGGGGAGATATTTTAGGGTAGGTAAATATGACCCTCCATAAGATATTATATCTAGTATCATATTTGCCTACCCTCAAATAACCCTTGAATTTACTATCCTTTTATCATCAATTTCTTACTTTCAATACGCACTTTTTATACTTCATTTATTACTTATAGAATATTACCTTAGAAGAATATTGCTCTGTTAATCCTAATTCTTGATGTAATCCCTTAGTTAACTTTGTTCGTTTTAAAGAATATTTATTTATAATATCTGCTCTAACCTTATTATACTGTGGACGAATACTAGCTATCTTTTGCTTTTTATTTCTAGCCAATTTAGATATGAGTTCTTTTTCAAACATATATCCTTTAGAATCCAACTCTTTCATCAAGATTTTTACGATTGATTTTTCTAATTGAATACTTTTATTTGTTAGATTTGTGTCTTGTCTACTCATTTTTATCAAGCCTTTATTTACCAAAGGTTTATAAGATTGAGGAAAATCTCGATTTGCTTTTTCTTCCCCAAACAATCGATAAATCAATTCATAACCTAAACTATCAATAGTGACATTGTTACGTTTTAAAATTTTCCCAATTTCTCCCATATAATCTTTATGCTCTTCTACAAGTAAATTGGGCTGATATATATTGCTGGTTCTTACTTTGTTATCATCCTGTTTTTGTTCTAAAATCACTCGATTGTATATTTCTTCTGCAATCAATTCTTCCGGAACTTTTTGAATGATTTCTGTTACTACAATCACATTCAGAATACGTTTTGTTTTATTTATAGAAATTCTCTTATTCAAACTTCTTGATAACATTTTCGTCAACGTTTCAATACTATAATAATTTTGGATTTTCAAATTACCCTCAGAATCCTCATAAACGTAATCAAACATATATTCAAGCACAAGTGGAATTTCAAGAATATATTTCTTCAAATAAAAATATAGTTCGGGATATTTTTCCGCTATTTTCCCATTCAACAATTCCTTTTTAAATAAGTTAGCATTCAATTTCATTTTACCTAGGTCAGAATCCATAGTAATTTTTGAATTTGTGATGTAAGTCAACAGTTGAATCACTTCAAAATTGTCTTTTTTCAGAAATTTACAAAGTAATCCCTTAATGTCAGTAGTTATCTGGTTATTTTCACTGAAACATTTATAAAAGTAACTGCCTGTTGCTTCAGAAAAATAAATACTTGCACTAGGGTTCTCCTCATCGTGTAGAATATCTATAAATGGGTTATCTTCTGGCAATTCTAATAATTCTCTTAAATCCAGTGAGCAAAAATGATTGACAGCACTATATTCATCAGGAAAAACCCCACTGTAATTATCCCCAAGTTTGGCTTTCACAATGTCGTATCTGCCTAACTTTAATAATTCATAATTCGATATCGATTCATCAATTATTTCGCCACGTATAGCTTCTAAGCCTCTAGGAATAATTGTTTTTCTTCCCTCTAACAAATCAGTAGTATCTAACCGATTCCCCCAGTCAATGACCTCAAATCCACTATTGCTTCCGAAAAATATTCTGCTCGTTTGCCCAACGCTACCATCAGCTTGCGGATATTTTTTAAATAGCTCTTGATAAATTTCTTCTATTTCATTATTTGAAGTAATCAACCTATCAAGATGAAATACTACTCTAAATTTATCAACCTTTGAATCAGCATCACTAAAGGTTTGATAGATAAAACAAGCATTATTTTGCATAAATATATCTTGTTCTAAATCGTCAATGGTATAGATACTATTTCCATCTTTGTTATCAAAATCAAGCATTACTAACTCTTGACCAACAATTGGTGTATATTTTGATAATTTTTGTTCCGATAATTCAGCTAACACCACTGTTTTTCCTTTTTGAGTTAATTCTATTGCAAGTTCTTCTAAAGAGATATCTACTAATTCTTGTAAAATTGTTGCAGAAATTGCTTTAATCAGTGTTGCATCAGGTTTTGTATCATTTACAATACTACTTACATATAATCTCATATTCTACTTATTCTCCTCAATCAATAACTTCCCATATTTTTCAATCAAAAATCGTTCTAAAAAAAAAAGTTTCTCCACACTAAGTGTTTGTTTCCCTTTTTTAAAATTATGTAGGTTTTGAATCTGAATATCTAATTGCCTTGCAATAAACGTCATTTTTACACCATACGTTTCATCTAAAATATCCAACCAGCCCCTCAAAATCCCCCTTTTTTCTTTCAGTTTCAATTCGATTATTTTTTCTTGTGTCATTAAGAAACCTCCTAGACCTATCTATTATTTTATTAATAATATTTACCGGGACTATACCATCCTCAACGACTGAAGTAAAGTAAACATCTCACTTTCTGACAATAAAAATTAATTGGTGTATTTTTTAAAAAATATGCTTTATTTTATATGATTCTTTCCATAGTCTTCTCAGAGAAAAAAATGTTAAAAACGTCGTTATATCAGCGTTTATCAGAACTTTAGAAATATGCATATACTAAAAAGCACTCCTCAGATTCATTTTAGTGGGTAATTCCCCATAAAAAAAGTTTCGCTTCACCTGAGAAGTGTTTTTTCAAAATTAGTGCTTTAAAATGTTGATATAACAGCAATCTTTTAATTTTGTCAACAAGAATGAAACCCTTGATAAATAAGGGTTTTTTGAAGGTCATTTTTTAAGTGGTTTTTATTGTAAATTTTGAGCAAAAAAAGAGACATGATTTTACTCACATCTCGTCCAACATTTCTTTATTGATTTTATCCATGTGTTTATTCCATAAATTAATCACTAAATCCTCTGAAAACAACAATTTTTCCTGTTCTTTATCAGAAAATTTTTCAAATTGACTATAAAGCTCATTAGACAATTTGTTTAAAACAACCTGAGGTATAGTTACGTGGGCTTTCACAAACGTTTGTTTTACTTTATTTTTCACATACTTTTTCATGGCTATTTTAGTAAACATCTGTGTCTTCTTTTATCTCCAATCGTTCTCCTAGTTCATTCGTATTTTTGTAAGAGAAGAGTGCATTATCTATTAGTCCAACTTTTTGAATACTTTTATCTAATGTCATTGTGTTAGATTGCTCTTCAAATTTCGTTTTATCATCAATAATTCGTTGATTCCAGTCCTTCATATTTTCATTAAGTTCCTGTTCTTCATTTGCAGGAACACTATACGTTCTTAAATATGCTGTCACTGGGCTGTATATTCCAATACTATAGTCTTCAGCTACCACATAACCCAATCTTCTATAATCGTAATTTCCTCTAGCAAAGTAACCGTCTTTTAGGCGTTCAGAAAATTGTCCTTCGAATAAGTGCGACTTTAGAATTTCAATTTGTTTAGGAACATTTAGTTGCACCGCTTTTACTAACTTCACAAATTCTTCATTAGATAAGTCTCTCGTTACTAAACTTATGACGTATTCTGTATAAGAAGTATACCTAACAAAGTCAGGCTTCAATCCTCTATTCAATAACTCAATATAACCACTCATTCCAATGGAATAAAAGCTATGTTCTTTTGCAAATTTCTCTTTATTTAGGTTTCCTAACCGTTTTTCTTCTTTTTCTAGATAGCCTTTTGGAACTGCCAAAAAGTAAATTTCATCATTTTTATACACATCGTTTAGTAATTGCTCCATCCTATCTTCATCTGGTGTAAATTGTCCATTCTCACCTTCACGGATGTATTGTTGAATCTTTCTCTCTGCAATTTGTTTAAAATCAATTGTGTATTCTGCACTATCTTGACTATTCAACGGTAATTCTATTTGTTGATTTGTATGCGAATCATAAATATAGTAGTCCATTTTTTTACGTTTATTCGGATTTAAAAATTCATCGATTTCAAAAGTTAGAGTTACTGTTCCGTCATCTTTCACTTTTGAGTTATGAAATTCAGAAAAAGAGATAGGTTTCAAATCAGTTGTTTCTTTTATTGTCAATTCTCTATTCTGCTCTTTTTGATACAGTCCATATCCAATCCCTACACCTATTAGGACAACTGCACCTAAAATACTCACTCCAACTTTCATACGTTTATTTATTCCCATTATTTCAATCCTTTCTCACCATCATTAGATGTAATAAATCAAGGTTTTTGCCAAGACAAAAAAAGCCTGCTTTATCAACTTCAAATCATTGATAAGACAGCCTTTGCCTGTTCGTTATTTTTTTATTTGTTCATCGGTAAAAAACCTTGATTTATTACCGGTCATATTCTTGCTTCCCTCTTCTATGTTACCTTCAGTCGAAAAATTATTCAAGGTTTATTTTCTTGATAACCCTTCTTTTTTCGCTACATTATAAACAGTTTTCACGCTAACATTACATTTCATAGCAATTTCATTCAGTGATAGTTCTTTTTTATCATACAATTTAATAATTCTCTTTTTTACGTTATTTTTAATAGGTGGTCTGCCCAATCGTTTATCTGTATTCGCAAGTGCTTCTTTTGTTCGGCTGCTGATATTTTCCGCCTCAAATTCTGCTATTGCTGCAAGCATCGTATAAAATAATCTACCTTGAGCAGTTTTAGTATCTACATTTTCCTGAATACTTTTTAAGTAAACACCCCTTTCGTTCAGTTCCGACATTAAATTAACTAATTGTCTTGATGACCTGCTCAATCTTGATAGATTATATACAAGTAACGTATCTCCTTCACCCAAACTATCTAGAGCTTTTTGAAATTCACTTCGATTCTCTTTTCTTCCAGATATTTGTTCTGCATAAATAATGGACGGTGAAAACTTTTCTATCGCTTTCTTTTGGACCTCCAATCCAAGTTCTTGTCTATTTGTTGACGTTCGAATATAGCCGATAATTCTATTATTCATATATATCCCTCCTTTTTTGTTCCTAGTTTAGTTCAAATTAATAACTTTATATACAAAAATACCCTGACTAACTGGGGAATAGTCAAGGCAATTGAAAAACACTTAAAGATTTAGAGGTCATTATAAATGGTTTTCGTCAAGGTAACTATATTATCTCATCAAATATAACGATTGTCCAAAAAATGAATCATGCCTTTACTTTTCTATTATATCCCCTTAACCAAAGCATTATTTGCTTATTTATCAACTTATACACAGCATTTCTATACACTGGAAATTTGTAAAAAAACTCAGAGTTGATATAATAAAGAAGTGATTAAAATAACATAAAGGAGGTATTATTAATGACAAATGGAAGCTCACAAGGACTATTTGTAGTTGTAGCAATCATAATATTCGGTATTTTTGTATTCTTGAGTTATTTACTGTTTAGGGACATTATGAGTCCTAGTTTATCAGGGATTTTCAAGGATGGTTTAGAGCAAGCTGAAAATAATTTGATAAATACGGCAACTGACAATCCCATAATAAATTCTGAAATATCCATTGAAATCAGCGACTTGAATTTCAATTTTAATAAATTGGATTTTGATAGCCCTACTTTCCCGAGGCTATCAGAGAATATCAATGTGACAATCAAAAATCTAACAGACAAGGAATTATCATATAAAGTAAAATTTTCAGCTGAGGGTAAAGGTTTATTTATCGGAGATATAGATACAACTGATATTAATTCAATTTATGCAACCGAATTAGAAAAAACAATAAAATTAAAGCCAAACGAAGTACATCAATTTGATTTTATTGGCATATTAAATGCTCATGAATATGAGTCTAGTAGACCTGAAACTTATAGTATCAACTCCTCAGCAACCAAAATATAAATTATTAAATTTTTTTTGGCTAGTAAAGGAGCCGTTATGCTAGACAAACTCCAAAATCATCATGTCGGTCAATTTTTATAAATAACAATAAAATAATCAACACAATTTTTTTATACAGAGAAAGGAGGTTAATAATGTCAGATGGGAGTTCACAAGGACTATTTGTAGTCGTAGCAATCGTAATATTTGGTATTTTTGTTTTGATAAGTTATCTATTATTTAAAGATACTTTAAAGCCTAATTTAGCAAATATCTACTGTGATGCATTTGAACAAGTTAGTGGAAATACTCATTTATTAGATGGTAATGAAGGGAACTGCGTAGGGAAATTTCATAATTCATTTGAAGTTAAAGGTTATATAGGTATTTGGTTTCAAAACGTTTATAGGTGTCCAGATATTTGGACACCTGATAATACAGGTATGAGAACAATTAATTTGAAGAAATTGAGTAGTGTTGATATGCCTATTGTAGAAGATGGTTATGTATTTATAGATGCTATTTCAGACGATAACGTTGGCGTTAAACAGGAAGCAATAGACAAAGGTTTTGGAAACAGACGAAATAGAAGCACCACAATTGAGATGAATGGTGTTAGTTATAGATTTAGTGAGGTATCTTACGGTAATGCTTATTATAAATTGGGTGAAGGTGCTAAGCTGAAGGTTAATGCAATAAATGATATTAAGATTACTTATACAAATGTTCATGGTGGAAAAACTACCTATAACATTCAAGTTAAAATAATAAACGAGTAAAATCTGTTAATAAGCTAAGACGAGCAAATAATGTGTATAGGGGTATGAATTATTTGTTCGTCTTTCTTGTCCCCAAAGTCGAATACCTTTCTTTCATATCACCATTTTCTTTGTCAACAATTCTAACTATGTCATTCAAATTTCCATCATCAGTTTTACGATGATATAATATGGATAGGAGTAAATTGAAAATGGATAATTACGAGATGGATACTTGAGAGAAATTTCTCGATTTTTTCTCTCAATTGTCTGCCCCTACATCGTCAATTTCCATACCCTACATATACCCTGCATCAACCCTACATAAGTTACTTTTTTAATATTGTAAACGAGAACTTTTCGAGAACTTTCATGCGAACTTTTTTAAAACTCGGTCATTTTTGATGAAATTTTACAAATTTTGAATGGAAACCTCCGTGAATTTTTCAAAACAGCAGCTACCTAAAAAAATTTCTAAAATTTCAACAAGAGATTCCCTACTATGTAGGGGTCACAAAATTGGATTATTTCGGCCTTTCTTGACTATGCAAAAATGGATACTTTTGAGAATGAAAATTATTGAAAATAATATGTAAAAAATTATTGGAGGGAGTGAATTTGAAAAAATATATTGTCAATAAAAGAGCGATTGATAGTGATGAATTATTACAACTAGCTATAGCATCTAATGGGATTTATGAATCCACCTTAGAAAAACTACTACAATGTAACAGAATTGGCTTGGAAGCCCGTTTAAAAACGTTAGAAAAGCATAAGTGGATTTCTAAAAAGAAGTTATCTAAGCACTTCTACTACGCTAAAAAGTTTGATTTAGACAATTTAAAGCACTTGGACTTACAAGCCAATGCCTTACAAAAAATGTTGACACTAGGATTTAGAACAGCTAATCTTTCAATAGCTACGAATCAACAAAAACAAGTGACTGCTTTTTTTTATAGTTCTGTAAGAAATATCTATAATCATAAAAATTTCAGTCAGAAGCCACAAGCTTCCCAATTGTTTAATCAATGCTTATCCAATGAGAATAAAGAATTTTATATGAAATTCACAGAATATCAGCACGTTCAAATACCGATTCAATTTTCTAGTGCTTTTGATGAGAATCAATTACCCCACACTCATTCTTTAGATACTTTAGATATTATTGCAATCCCTACTAAAGAACAATTAACTGCTATTAGAAATAAACTCAGAGATTTTAATATGTATAAAGTGCAGAATAATATAGAATTTATTCGTGATGACATCCTAATCTATATTCAAAGCGAAGACTGCTTCTTTTTCTATGCGAAAAACGAACAACGACAATGGATATTATATAGAATTGAAAGACTATTTGCATTCATTTATTATTTGTCTAATTATTTTAAATCCAATGAGAAAATTACTTTTTCAAATGATGTAGAAAAATATACCAAGTTAGAAACTTTATATGCAAAAAGCAGTGAAAATAGAAAACAATATAATACAATTGCTAAAAAGAAAGCAAAAAAGAAGCACAGTCTTAGTTGACTGTGCTTTTACTTTTATAACAATACTTATTGAAATGGATTAAAATTATCAAGACTAGATTGAAGTTCTTCTTCCTCTATACCAATATATCGGAGAGTAACACTCTGAGAGTTATGGTTCAAAATCTTCATTAAGCTTGTTAAATCCTTTGTTTTTTTATAGTAACTATATCCAAACGTTTTCCTTAAGCTATGCGTTCCGATATAATCTAGATTGAGTGATTCAGCAGTCTTTTGCATAATCTTATAGAACTGATGTGTAGCTAAATGTTTCGTATTATCCCTAGGAGATGGAAATAACCACTCGCTTTGTCCATCGTGCTCTTCATCTAGATATATAATGATTTGATTAGTCAATTGCATCAAGTTAAGTGTTCGCTTCTTTCCTGTCTTTTTCTCAATAATATCAGTCTTGAGCTTTCCTTTCACGTCATTAACTTTTAGATTGAGTATATCCGAAATTCTTAATCCTGTAAAAACACCAAACACAAAAATCGTATAATCTCTTTGTCCATGTTTATTTCTTAGTAATTCAGATGCAAAATTCTTCAATACCTCTTTATCTTTAATTGGTTTGACATTAATTTTTCTTTGTGCCATTTTCCTCCCTCCATAATTTAATAAATATGGATACTTTCACCATCATACACCCTTAAATCATCCAAATTTAGAAAATCACAGTCTTAACTATTGGTAGAATAGGATTTACAATGGATAGAAATTACAAAAGTATCCCTTATAAAGACCTTTATAGCATCTTAAATAGGAAGGTGCAAATTTGTAGAACATGAAAAGCTTATTTAAAAATATTTTTCAAGTTCAAATCGATAGTATCCCGATTGAGCAACAATAAAACTATTTAAATCATTATTAGCTTTTAGATTTCCATTCTTGTCAAAATAGATATTTTTCAATTGTTTATCTTCTTTTAATTTTAAAATTATTTGTGGGGACAGCCCTGCTTTATGAAGTAAAACTACTTTTTCATCAACAGTACCATACATAAATTCATTGTATTCCGTTTCAGTAACAAGAGTTAAATCAACCATAATCATTAACAGTCTTTGTAAATAATAACTTATAAATTTATCTTCTAATGAAAGCTTTATAACTGCATAGTTGGTTATTTCAACATCGTTTTTCAGAGATAAATCAATGTATACTTTACTTAAATAGTTTTTATACTCTCCACTCTCTCTTTCAATTTCACCAAAAGCACTTCCAATGTAGAAATAAAAATTTCCCTCTTTCCTTTGATTAATTAGGTATCTTTTCATCATCTTAATTCTATTATTAAATGAGTTATTCACCTTTATTTCACAATATTTTTCGTAGAAATTTATAGTCTCTTTTTCCTTTAGCCTCATCAATTCAAAGTTGCGTTTTTTTGTGTTATCTATTTCCAAACTAGAAAAAAATAAATAATATATTTTTTCCAATATTCCTAAGTGTAGAAATTCAATTGCTTCAATTGAGTCATTAACTTTAATCTTATTTAATTTTTCACCAATACATGTTAGCTCATCGTCAGAATACAAAAAATCAGATTTCAAATTATTCTGAACTAATAATCTTACGAATAAGCTCATATTATTACTGGCTTCAAATTCTTTTAACAATAACTCTTCATCCTTAATAACTTCTTCAATTTCTGTTTTTTTCACTTCACTATTTGTATTTTTATTGATATCAAATTCCTCTAACAAAGGGTTGAAAATTCCATCGTGTGTTACATCTTTTCTTAACATCTTAACTTTTTCATGTAAATTTCCATTTTTTGAATTATACTTCTCACTGTTCACAAAATGGACTGGAGCTAGTAATCTACCTAATTCATTTTTAGATGCTCCAAAAATCATGTTTAATCTATTTACCCTACCTATTAAATTCAAAAGTTTACTTTGTGTCAAAAGCCTACCATTGAAAATATATAGATTATCTATAGGCATATTCATGCCTTCTAATATAACTGAATTAGCAACTAGATGTTTTAGATTTTTAATTCGTTTGAAACAATATTCTAAATAATCTTTTATTCCATCTGGGATTAATCCATGTAAGAATACTATACCTTTATCAAGTAACTTAATCTGTAGATAATCTTCATGAATTAATTGTGCTAGTTCTTCTTTCAATATAATTATTTCAGAGTCACTCTCTAAATTAGCCTCAATATTCTCACTTAACTCTCTCGAAAACTCTTCTACCTTTACTGGTCTAAAATGATAATAGAAATTTTTTTCTTTACTCGTTTTGTTAATATACTCAAAATAGTTCTTTGAACTATCAATTTTTACTTCTTTGTTAAAATATCTATTATAATAATATATGCTTTTATTTTTTTTATATTCAAATATATCTAATTCTTTGACATTATTATAAATTTTATACTCAACAATGTCACTTTGTCCCTTTACTCTTAAATTTTTCGAATCATAAATCATTGGAGAAAAGTAAGCAATCTTAGATTTTTCAGATTTAACTAAGTTCATTTTTATAAGCCTAGCTAATGATACCGAACGTTTACTTTTATTGAAATCTAAAATATTGTGTGCTTCATCAATATACATCGCATCAAAATATATTTTGTTTTTTTCTATTAATCTTAAAGCTCTTTCTTGTGTAACAACCGCAATGAATTGACTTTCCCCATTATACATTTCATCATGAATGATAATTCGTCTATCTAATATTTCTTTTTTTAACATTAGATACGTTTGATTAAGTAACGATTTTGTTGGTACAATTACTGCTATTTTTTTCAGAAATTTATTTTTTTTAATATGTTCGCTAATAATTTCACTTTTTCCAAACGACGTAGGAGCTACAAATGAAAAAAATTGATTTTTATCTTTTAGTATTGTTTCATTAATATGACTTTGCTCACGTGTTCGAACCATGCCATTACTCTCAAATAATGCCAATGATGCATTTGAAATAACATCAAAAAAATTTGTATCTTTTAATAAATTTAATTCCATAATTTTTCTAGCAACTGGATAGAAGCCAGAATTAATAGTAAAATCGTAAAGAGGTCTGTAATCCAAAGTTTTTTCTGTATATTTTAAAATTAAGAAATATGCAAAATCTTTATACGACGATTTAGAAGGTACTTTTTCATACTCCCTAAGAAAGATGCTGGCTATTATTAAAATGAATTCCTTCTCGTTATCTGACAATTCATAATTCGGTAACGAGAGTTTTTTTACTATAATTTCATTTATAAGTTCATTTTCCTTTACTATTTTTGTAAACTCAGTTTGCTCATTGCTTTTCATTTACATCCCCATCCAATTCGCATAACAATTCTTCTAAACATTCAATAAAAATGTTAACGCTTTTGTTCATTACACATAAAATTACCTCTTTATTACACACATGTTTATTAACAGATTGAAATATTTCGTCATGACTAGATTCGTAAGTTTTACCTGAATAATCTTCGATAAAGATTGTTGAACAAGGAATAATATTATATTCTCCCAAATCTAACTCAATATTGTTCACATATTTATTTGATGCTGATAGTAATTTATCTCTTAAACTATCAGTAGCATCAGATTCATTTGATGCAATATATGTATGATTCAAGGCATTAGACCAAGAATTATTGCCACTATTTCCGCTTCTTTTCATTGATTTTTTTAAGCCTTGATATGCTTTACTTAAATTCTGATTGTGTTTTCCAGATGATGTTTTATAAGCAGTTGACTTACTCTCCATAATCCAAGTTTCACCATCATGAGTGTACAATCCATCGAATCCTTTTTTCATTGAGTTTTCTTCTAAGTTCATAAAGCAACAATGTTGTTCAAAATCTTGGCTTCTTAGAAAAAGATGAATAAAAAATTCTGCAACAGTCCCTTTGACTTTATTCTCATCTTGTCTTTCGAGAAAGTTTAACAAGTCTTTTATAACTATTGACATAAGTTCCTTTTTCCCACGTTTAGCTCCTCTGGATATCTCATTTATAGAACTTTTAATAATGTCTTTTGTTTGAATATCCAGTTCCAAAACATCTAAAATATAAACCGCTTGATGTTCTCTTTGGCTCAATTTATTATTAAATATTTCAATCAGTCCTCACATCTTCAAATAACTACTTATATAATTGTACCATTTAATTGTGAAAATGTTTCAATATAATACTAAATCATTAAAAAATATTCTGGTTAAAAAGTTTGCAACATATTATTTTTGAAGCTCTAGTATATAAATTTTATAAGAACTTAACTACCTATTCTTACAAAAAAAATGACTTTTTCAGAAGTCATCTTATTTTTTCTTTGTCTATATCTTGTTTATCTCTGTTGTCTATTTCAACATCATGACCAACAGAATCAGTTAATGAATGCAACATATGATAATAAATTTGCACGTCCCGCATCTTGTAAAGTTTAAGTAAATTTTCCAATACGTTTTTGAGAACTTTCTTTAATAGTGGTTTCCAATTGGACTATAGAAAAGGAATACAAGAATAATTATTCTCGTATCTCTTAAGTTTCAGAGTAAATAAACCAAAATGTTCTATATATAAATTCTAATAATAAAAGAAATATAAATAGATTAACCCATCCATGATACATTATATAGTTTGTTACAAAAAACATAAGTATCATAATGTTAAATTTGTAAATATGAAAAATACTACTTAGTAATTACTAAGCAGTATTTATTTAATAGACTCTCTCTATTACTTATTATTAAATCTCTAAATCACCTAAACCTAGTAAATCCTCAGCAGGGATTGCTGATTCATCAGCTACTGCAGTGTTTTCTTTAACAGGTTTTTCATCTGGAACTACTACTGTTTCAGTAGCTTCAGCTCCCTCAACATCTTCTTTCTTAGCGAATTGGTTATTACCTTTCGCAGTTTCTAACACTTTATGAGCAAATTCAACATCGTTTTGAGTTAGATATTGTTCTTTCAATGAAGTAAAGTAAGCTCCTTTATCTTCCATATAAGATTGGTATTCATCATTTGTAAACTCTTGTAAGTTTGCATGTGATTTTTCCCAAGCCAAGTCTGCTTTCTCGATTAAATCTTTAGATTTCCCTAAGATTTCATCTACAAATGCTTGTGTAATACAAGATTTTTCAGTAGACATTGCACGAATTTCTAAGTCTGCTGCTGAATTCATTTTTTCATTACGGACAGGGAAGTCTAATTCAAAGTCAATAAACGCTGTTTTAACTTCTTGACCAGTAGCATCAGTAAATGAATGAATCATTTCAGGTGCTAATTGACGATTACGTCCTGCATCTTGTAATGCTTTGGTGAATTTTTCAATACGTTTTTGAGATACTTTCATTAATAGTGGTTTCCAAATTGGTAAACCGTTTGTTCCTAATTTTACAGTAGAAACTTTTTCTATACCGAAATCTCCTGCAACTTCTTTTGTTTCAGATTCAAAACGCAACACTAACATGTATGTTTCATAGTTTGTTTCTTTACGTTGGTTATTGTAAGAAGCACGAACTCGGTCACCTTCATTTAAAGAATCAATGAATGCTTTTTTCTCAGCATTATCTTTAGGAATTGCTTTAAACTCTTCCACAGAACCATATTTTTCTTCAATTTTAGCGAAACGAGCAGTTGTTTGCAAACTTGCTAGAGTACATAATGCACAATATTGACCACGTTCAGCAATTTCTTTACCTTTTTCAAAGTCAACTTGAGATAGTGGGTTCATACAACGGATAGAGTATGGAGAATAAGTTCCACCTTTAGGTCCTTGTAATTTAATAAATCCACGTTTTTCAATGTAATGAATTGGTGCTGAGTAAATCAACATTTTGGGTTGACCGTTTTCATCTAACACATAAGGAATTGTTAAACGTTGTAAATCTCCCATTTCATAATCTAAATCTCCACGAACAAAAAATCCTCCACCAGTTCCACCTGAACCAGTTCCTTTAGCACGTTTGTTTCCTTTTGCAACTTCTCCCCAAGACCATGTTTTAGCCATGTTGTGTGTCCTCTAAAAAAATGAATTTTAAGTTCTTAAATAATCTAAATCTACATTTCTTTTGATTTCTATTAATTGATATTAAAACTACCAGCAACACTTTTAAATCGTTTGAAGTGGTGAAAAATTGACCGCTTTACTAATTTCATCTTCAATATTTAAACTTCTCAGATACACCTCAGTCGTTTTTATTGAAGCATGCCCTAGTAGTTTTTGAATTCTATAAATATCAGTCCCATTCCGAACCAATTTTTGGGCAAAATAATGCCGAAAACTGTGTGGGCTTACCCGAATTGACTTTCTAATCTCACATTGATTCCCAATTTTTATGATTGCTCGTTCAGCTAATATATAATTGTATTGTTTGCCTTCTCTTGTCAAAAATACATAATTGTCTATATTCTCTATTTCATTATATTCAAAAAAGGAATTTGCTACTCGTTTGTATTTTATATATTCTTTGTAAATCAACGGTGAGCAATGAACAATCCTATCTTTCTTCCCTTTCCCATTTTCAACAAATAACTCTTTATTAGTGACGTGAACATCTTTTAAGTTCATTACCTCACTGATTCTTAATCCTGTATCTATAAGAATAAGTAAGAGCAAATAATCCCTTTGATTCGTGAATTTTGTTTGATAGCCAGTGTGTTGCTTATCCATTTTCTGAGGTTTAAAGAAAGTTAACTTCTTTGCTACTTTCAACATTTCTTTGATTTCCATATCATTAAATGTCTGAATAATTACCTTACGCTCTCTAACCCATTTAACACGCATACAGGGGTTTCTATCGTATCGGACATAATCTTCATCTACACAATACTTAAAATACGCTCTGATGCTTCTTAGATGGCTATTCACATATGTTTCAGCACATCCCTCTTCTAATTTCATCAACATGAATTGCCGAATGCTTTTTGGTGTCACGTCTTCAACAAAGTATATCTGCTCTTTTTTCAAAAATTCAAAGAACAGATTCAAAAACTTCTGATGCTTCTTTATCGTTTTTTGTGAGATTCCTCTGGCTTTTTCGTTGAATAACATTTCTTCTAATAGTTCCTCTAACCTGAAATTTTGCAAAACAAAAACTCCCTTATCAACTTTTTCTAAAAGTTAATAAAAGAGTTCAGAAATTATCGTCTCATTAAGTATGGTATCCGTATCGAAAATACCCTCATTTCATCTGGTATCCGAAGTCCGAAAAAATGGTTCAGACTACATACTAAATGAGTGAGAAACGCTGTTAAATCAACACAAATCCTTAACGAATCCCCAAAGCAATCCGTGCATAACGACTCATTTTATCGGTCGTCCAAGCGGGATACCAAACTAGTTTTACTTCTGGATTTTTGACTTCTGGAATATCGCTTAATGCTTCGTGTATCGATTCAGTCAATACGTCGGCTAAGGGACAGCCCATTGTTGTTAAGGTCATTTTGATTACGGTATTGCCTGTTTCTGCATCAAATTCGACTTCATAAACTAAGCCTAGATTCACTATATCAATCCCCAACTCAGGGTCAATCACGGTTTCCAAGGCAGCCAAGACACGCTCTTTGATTGCTTCTGCTTCTACTTCAGTATATGCCACGGTTGAAGACCTCCTTTAATTCTTGTTTCAAATAATACCTTCTTTTGCAAGATTTGTAAATGGACGATCCTTGATTATGGACGGCTTTTCTTGTGTATTTTCAGTTCTGGGAAGACCCCCGTCGTTTTAAAGGTCCGTTGTTCATCATCTGTCGCAAAACGCCCTGTGATCGATTGGGTCGGCACAAAGTTAATAAACGCATTGCCGTCTGCTTCTAAAACGGCTTGTTCTAAATCGTAGATCTCGTAGCGGGTCACGACCATCATGATCATATTGCCTGGTACGCCTGAATACCCTCCGACTGAGGGGAACAAAGTCATGCCACGAAACACATGCTTAGAAATATTTTTCCCAACAGCTTCCGCATTTGTCGTAATAATCATGGCCGTTACCTTTTGATGACTTGTGTGCAGCATGTCCACAACGTAGCTCATTGCGAAAATCGAAATGATCGTGTACAACGCACTTTCCCAAGAAAAGACGAAACCTGAGACCATGACAATGATGCCGTTTAAAATAAACATATATTTACCGACCGTTTTTCCAGTCGTTTTTGATAATATCAACGAAAGGATATCCATTCCGCCGGTGGTAAAACCCATTTTCAGTGAAAACGCAACGCCGACGCCTAACAGTACGCCACCGAGCAAAGCGTTAACCAAAATATTGTCAGTGATTGCTCCTTGTGGAAGGATTATCGTTAAGACAGAAACGACAACGACATTGATAAAGCTCAATAGTGTCGATGATTTCCCGAGTTTGATGAACCCGAGAACAAAGATAGGCAAGTTTAATAGGAAAATAAACAGCCCTGTACTAAGGTGAACGCCAAAATGTTCCAAGGCAAGTGCCACGATCAATTGGGCGACCCCGTTCATCCCAGCAGAAAGAACGTTTGCGGGAATCAAAAAGAAATTTAAAGCAATGGCTGCGGTGATACCTGACAGCAAAATAACCCCTATTTTTTTCAATCGTTCTGATTGTTCGTGCTTCGTTAATAACTTACTCACAATGATCTAGCTCCTTCACTAAAAATCTCCTTCCAAAGAATAGCAGTTTGTGTGAAAAAATGAAACAATTATTTGCAAAAATTTACTTTTGATTCCCGCATCGTTCGCCTCCATGTTAAAATCATAGGTAAGAGATGAGAGGAGTGATTGATTTTGGCAAAAGAAGCAAGTTTTGATGTCGTATCTGAGATCAACACGGAAGAAGTGAAAAACGCCATTCAACAGGCGGAAAAAGAATTGAAAAACCGATTTGATTTTAAAGGCTCCACGGTAGAAATCAAGATGACTGAGGGCAAACTGACGATCGTTGGAGATGACGAATTTAAGTTGGAGCAAATCAAAGATGTGCTCTTTGCGAAGCTGATCAAACGGAATGTACCAACGAAAAATATACAATTTGGCGAAACGGAGCATGCCTTGGGAGCAAAAGCTCGTCAAACAGCAGAATTGATCAATGGCATCGATAAAGAAAACGCCAAAAAAATAACGACTGCGATCAAAAACGCCAAGCTAAAAGTTAAAACTCAAATTCAAGACAATCAAATTCGGGTAACCGGCAAAAGTCGTGACGATCTGCAAGAGGTGATCCAATTATTGCGTAAACTGCCTTTAACGATCGATTTACAGTTTACAAATTATCGCTAATCAAAAAAACTAGAACAGAGTCTAACGTGTTGGTTAGGCAAAATCAGCTTTATCTGCTGATTTTGCACAACCTCTCCTGAAAGCTCTGCTTCTAGTTTTTTTCTTGCCAAAAATGAGTCAATGCCTTTGATAACTCTTGCGGCCGACGAATGTTTAAGGCATGCTGCCAGTGCAGTGGGAAAAGTTCTTGGTAACGCGGTGTCCGAAAACGTTGATCCAGCAATAACACCACGCCGCGATCGCTGACATCCCGGATCACTCGACCGGCTGCTTGCAGGACTTTATTCATCCCGGGCAGCTGATAGGCATACGCAAAGCCAGCTGCTTTTTTCTCATCGTAATATTCCCGAATCAATTCTTGCTCGTGATTGATTTGCGGCAGTCCGACTCCTACCACTGCCGCACCGATCAAGCGATCGCCTTTCAAGTCGATCCCTTCAGAAAAAATTCCACCAAGGACACAAAATGCCACTAATGTTTTTGGCTGGCTCTCTTGTCCGTCTTGACTTGTTTCTAGCAAGGATGATCGTTGCCGCTCAAGAGATTGAAACTGTGCAAGAAACGCCTCGCGCTCTGCTTCGTTCATGGCTGTCCCCTGAATCAAGACCTCCACCTCTGGCGCCTGTTGGGAAAATGCTGCCGCCACATCATCCAAGTAACGATAAGAAGGGAAAAAGACCATATAGTTTCCCGCTTTCGCTGCGGTCATTTGCTTGATTGCATCAACGATTGCAGGAGTGCTGGCTTCACGTTGGCGATACGTTGTTTGGATATAGTCTGCAATAAAAATCCCCTGATTTTTCGGATCAAAAGGACTTGGCAGGCGATAGCGCAAAGCTTCATTGCCGCCTCCTAATACCTCTTGATAATAGGACAAAGGAGTAAAGCTCGCAGAAAACAACAGGCTGGCCTTGCCCTTATCTAGCACAGATTCCAAAAATGGCGCTGGTTCGATGCAAAATTGCCGTAGTTTGATATCATAGCGGTCGATCTCCACCGTCGTTTCGTAGTGATCATCATAAAATTCACTGATCTTCAAATAATGGTTAGCTTCAAAATACACTTGCAGCACTTCTTCTTGCAATTCATGCTCAGGATTTGCCGGCAACCATTCCTTCATCAATTCAGCTACTTTGTAGAGCTGATTGACCATCGTTTCATGGGGAGCTGCTTGATGGTGGTATTCCCACTCTTCCTCTTTTGCTATTTGAGCAATAGCCGCAAATTCTTTGTCAACTTTGTTTAGGGCGTGTTTTAATTTTTGCTGGTCATTGGATAGTTTCTTCTTTAATTCCTTAAATGGCTGCCGGGTAATGGTTGCCGAATACATTTCTTTGGAACGGTTGACTAAGTTATGGGCCTCATCCACTAGAAAGAAATATTCTTCATCCGGCTCCTCAAAAAATCTTCGCAAATAAACGGTGGGATCAAACAAATAATTATAATCACCAATAATGACATCGCAAAAGACACTGACATCCAGTGAAAGCTCGAAGGGACAGACCGTATGTTTCTTTCCGTAGGTCTCGATCACTTCTCGGGTTATTTGGTTCTCGTGATGCAACAGATCCCATAATGCTTCATTGATTCGATTGTAATAGCCTTGCGCATACGCACAGTGTTCTGGCGTACAGTTTCGTTCATCTAAAAAACAGATTTTGTCTTTGGCGGTAATCGTGACACTTTTGGTTTCACTACCGTTGTCTGCTAACTTGCTCAGTGCATCTTCGGCCACTTGTCTGGTGATCGTCTTCGCCGTCAGATAAAAGACCCGATCAGCCCCTTCTTCCCCTAGCACTTTTAATGCGGGAAACAGCGTTGACATGGTTTTTCCAGTTCCAGTTGGCGCTTCCGCAAAAAGTCGCTTGCCATTTTTTAGTGTTTTATACGCCGCTGCTGCTAACTCTCGCTGCCCTTTGCGAAAGGTTTCAAAGGGAAAAGACAGCAGCTGCAAAGACGTATTGCGGACACGGCGCCAATTCTCTTGAAAAACTAACCATTTATGATATTCCTGAAGTAATTCTTCATAAAAAACAGCTAATTCTGAAAACTGAAATGTTCTTCTCGTACGGGTGGTCAGCTTTTCAGTGGTTTGATAATAAGTCAATTGTACGGCGATTCGATCGATGGGTCTCTTCGGATCATTACCTTCAGCAGTAGGTTCTGCTTCTGGTTTCTCTTGATTTTCACTGTCACTAAGCGCTGCTTGTTCATTTACTTGTAGTAAAAACAAATAAGCATAAACCATTCCCTGGGCAAAAAACAAATCGATTTGATCTTCAGGGATATCTTCGAACGCTGGTTCTGAAGTTTTGATCTCATCGATCACCCAAGAATTAACAGTTGCATCAAAAAAGAGACCATCGGCACGTCCTTCGACAGTGATCGAATCTTTCTCAATTTGGCTTTCTCGTTTGAAAAAGACTTCTTTTTGATACGCATCCCCAGCCTCTTTTTGTAGTTGGCGATGGATACGGGCGCCTTCTTGCGCGGTATGATTACTGACTTTGCGGCTATCAATATCGCCTCGGCGCAAAATAAATTCTACGATTTTTCTAACCGCAACTTTTCCTTTATACACGTGTTCACCTTCTCGTTTGCCATTATAGCGGATAGATTACTTTTGGAAAAGCGAACAGAAACAGCTTTTCATCCTCTGCTGAGAGTATCCTATCCAAACAGGTTTTATCACCATGAAAAAACCACTTGCAACAAAACACCTACTCATCAGATAATTGACTTCATTTTTTCTTCCAGAAAATGGGTTTGGCGAAGGATTTACAAAAAAGCCTACTCTACTCACCTAAGCAAGTAAAGCAGGGCTATTTTTTGAAAGATATTTATTGATCGACTTGAATATCATAACTGACACCATTTTGGTCAAAAGCTTGTTGATTGTCTAGATCTAAGGTGAACTCAAAGGTCCGTCCATCTGCTTTGATCGTCAAATGCTTCCCTTCAACCGTGTATGATGCATCTTGATAGGTGATCTCATAAATTTGATAAGGGTCGTTGGACAACTGTACCTCTGAATGGGAAAAATGACGCTGAAAATCACTTTCGATTTGTCCTTCATACAAGGCAACATCACTAAAGCTGGCTGAACTATCTTCTAAATCTGCCATCGGCAAATACTGCTTAACGATCGTCAACTCATTCTCATGAAAATCATAAACCCCTTGGCTTTGCGGAAAGATGACACTCTCATCTTGGATCAGCATCAAATCAAGGTCGCCATTTTCAACCGTTTTTGAGGCGGAAGTAACAGTTTCAGAAACTTCTTTCGAATCGTTGATGGTTAGCTCCTCTTGGCCACAGCTCACTAAAGCGAGCGCGGCGAAGCATAGAGTGAAAAAAAATTGCAGGGATTTTTTCATAAAAACACCTTCTTACAAAGAGTTGAGGTATACCAATCAAAACTAACGCAAGATACAGATCACACACTTTCCTCGAAGTTGGTCACGAAGAATGTTCATGCTTTCGTCAAAAACTAGACCCGTTTCAAACGAATCAACGCTTTCTTATTTTAATTAGTATAACAGCAGTTTTTTGCTAATGCGGTTTCTTAGAAAAATTTTCGAATTCCCACAATAATTCTAAGCTTTTCTCTCATCAAACTATTGGTTATCCTTATCACCTGCCTGCCAAAGGTTGATCACAGCATCTTCACGAAGTAAAGCCTATCCGTGCCAAGCACAGGTGTATCCGTAAGCACAGCAAACGGTTCGAAGCCGACTGCTTGGTAGAATTGCGGCGCTTGGTAGTCTTGGGTGGTAACCGTCACGGAACGACACCCCGCTTTTTTACCGTGATCAAAAAGTGCTTTTATCAATTGTTTCCCGATCCCCTGATTCTGATGGCTTGGATCAACTGCTAACAATTGAATATGGATCGTATTGCCTGTCCGTTTTCCAATCACCCCACCAAGTTGATCCTGATTGTCAAAAAAAGCAAATGAAAGCTGCTCTTGATCGGAAAAGGCACTCACTGCCTCTGTTTTTTTCGTTGAATGATTTAGCCATTGACAGACTGCCTGACGATTGTCTTCTGCGTTTATCGTTTTTATCATTAATTTTTCACTCCTAAAAACCTTTCTTTGTTTCCTCTTATACTTTAAGCTATACTTATAGTCAGACACAAGTATTTGTGATCCTAGGAGGTTTTAGCATGAAAATCATTGGTTTAGTGACAGGACCCGTTCAAGAAAATTGTTACCTAATTTGGAAAGAAGATGTTTTGTTGATTATTGATCCTGGAGCAGAAGCAGCGAGATTGATCGCTGAGATCGAAAAAACAGGCGCAAAACCAGCAGCGATTTTATTGACCCACACTCATTATGACCATATCGGCGCAGTTGACCATTTGCGGGATTATTATCAGATCCCCGTTTACGTGAGTCCGCTTGAGCAAGGATGGCTAAGTGATCCTATGAAAAACCTTTCTGGCCGTCATCCTGAATTAGGAACCATCACCGCACGTCCAGCTGAATTCGAGCTAGAATTGAAAGAGTACGAGATAGCTGGCATGTCCTTTAAGGTTGTTGCAACCCCGGGTCATTCCATTGGTAGCGTCAGTTTTATTTTTGACAATTTTGTCGTTTCCGGAGACGCCTTATTTAAAGGTAGCATTGGTCGGACAGACCTGCCAACCGGAAATTTGGAACAATTGCTGGCCAGCATCCAAACGCAACTCTTTGTTTTACCGAATCAAATGGCGGTCTATCCTGGCCACGGAGAACCAACAACGATCGAAATTGAGAAACGGACCAATCCGTTTTTTAACGCATAAACGTATGACGAATCAAAAGGAGGAATAACTAGTTATGGCAAAGACGGAATTGTATGTCGTGCGTCACGGAAAAACAATGTTTAACACATTGCAGCGGGTGCAAGGCTGGTGTGACACACCATTGACTCGAACCGGTGAACAAGGCATCCACTATTTAGGCCTTGGGTTACGCGATGTGGATTTTGTAGAAGCAGTATCCAGTGACAGCGGTCGAGCGATTGAAACCATGCGTCTGATACTGGGTGAACATGTCAGAGGACCGGAGATCCCTTATCACATCGACAAACGGATTCGTGAATGGTGCTTTGGCTCACTTGAAGGGGCCTATGATGCAGAAATGTGGGGCGTTCTGCCGCGGATTCTTGATTTTCCTGATTATGATGAGATGATTGCTAATCATGTCACGTTTGAGGCGATCGCCAATGCGATCTACCACGCCGATACAGCCAATTGGGCGGAAACCTTTGATGTTTTGACCGAACGTGTCAAAACAGGGTTTGAAGATATCGCCTACCGCGTTGAGAAAAAAGGCGGCGGCAATGCGTTAGTTGTGTCTCACGGCTTAACGATCGCTTTTCTTTTGCATCTGATCAATGATGAGAACAATGTTCGTATGGATATTGAAAATGGTTCGGTCACTCGACTGATCTACGAAGACGGCAGCTTTACCATCGCCGAAGTTGGTAACACAGAATACATCAAAAAAGGCTTAGCGCTCTCTCAAGAGCTTTTGTCCTAAGAGAAACCTCTGACGGCTAATCAATTTCTTCAAGAAAGGAGCAGTTTTTGTTTTAAAAACTGCCCTCTTTTTTTAGGAAAAAGATTGGTATTCGAATCAGGAAACGGTATACTAAGAGTTGTATTTTGTCATAGAAAGGACTGGACCAATGTTTTTTACAAATTTTATAAAAGCGATTTTATTTGGGATCATTGAAGGGATCACGGAATGGCTGCCAATTAGCAGCACTGGTCACTTGATTCTTGCCGACGAATTTATCGGTTTGAATGTTACCCCCGAATTTATGACGATGTTCAATGTTGTCATTCAATTGGGCGCGATACTAGCGGTCGTCTACTTATATTTCCATAAACTGAACCCTTTTTCCCCACAAAAAAATGAAATAGAGAAAAAAGATACGTGGACGTTATGGTTTAAAGTTATTGTTGCGGTCTTGCCATCGGTTATTATCGGATTGCCGTTAGATGATTGGTTAGATGCGCACTTCTACAACTTTTTCTCCGTTTCGATCGTCTTGATCGTTTATGGGATCGGCTTTATCGTAGTTGAAAAACGAAACAAGAATAAAGCACCGAAATGTACCGATTTGAACAAATTCACCTACAAAGCGGCCTTGATTGTCGGCATGTTCCAGGTATTGGCATTGATCCCAGGAACTTCTCGTTCTGGTGCTACTATCTTAGGTGCTATCATGATCGGCGCTTCTCGTTATGTTGCTGCTGAATTTTCATTTTTCTTAGGTATTCCCACCATGTTTGGTGCCAGTGCCTTGAAAATCTTCAAGTTTTTGAAAGATGGCAATGCCTTTGATTTCCAAGGAACCGTCATCTTATTAACAGGAACCATCGTCTCATTCATCGTTTCGATCATCGCGATCCGTTTCTTGATGAACTACATCAAGCGTAACGATTTTACCGTATTTGGATGGTATCGTATCGTTTTAGGAATCATTTTGATCGGCTATTGGCTGATCCAATTATAAGCAAAAAGAGCAACTCTTGTGGCACTTACCTGCCCAAGAGTTGCTCTTTTTTTGTTTGAAAGGTCTCTAGTTCCTCACGTGTTTTTGATTACCATACCGTCAATAATATCCACCGCACTTTCGGTGTCGTTGATAATTGATTCAAAACGATCATAAACATCTTTCCATTTAATGATTTCAAGAACGTCCGTTTCGTCTGTGAATAACGCTTTTTTCATTTTTGAATACAAACGGTCTGCTTCTGATTCAATCGTATTCACATCATTAATCATTTGACGCAATGTTTTTGAATTTTTGAACTTAGGAAATTCTTTTAAGGCCGTTTCAACGCCTTGTGTCGCTTGAACGATCATTCCAGCAAATAAGTTGGTTTCAGGGCGGATCTTCGTAATGACCAAATTCTCAAATAAATAAGTCAGTCCCATAATGCCATCCAAAATATCATCTAGACGCTCTGAAATGACTAGGATGTCCTCGCGATCGATAGGGGTGATAAATGAATCATATAACTCATTGGTTAGCTCAGCGATCACTTTATCCCCTTCTTTTTCCAAAGCATGAATCTCAGCTGCTGCTTCGGTCAATGCTCGTTCAGAATAATCGTTGATCAAAAGCGAAAAACGTTTGGCAGCTAAATGGCCGTTCGTCGCCAACTGCTCCATTGCTGCAAAATAATCGAATCCTTTTTTTCGTGCCATTACTTTCTCTCCTCACAAAATTAGCAATAAAAATTTGACCATTAGAAACGCAATCAATCCACAGCCAGGAAAGGTTAAAATCCAAGCATAGATCATTTCTTTTACAATGCGCCAATCAACGCTAGAAAAACGCCGAGACGCTCCAACGCCCATGATAGCGGTCGTTTTCGTGTGCGTTGTTGAAACTGGGATACCAAATACGGAAGACAAGAACAAACAGATTGCTGCAGTAACATCTGCAGAAAATCCTTGGTATTTTTCCAGTTTTACCATATCCATCCCCACTGATTTAATGATCTTCATCCCACCGACCGATGTACCGATCCCCATGGTCAAGGAACAAAGAACCATCACCCACAGTGGGATGGCAAAGCCATTGCCGGTCTTTTCAGCAAGATTGTTGTAAAAAAGGCCTAACATGAACACACCCATGAATTTTTGTCCATCTTGGGCACCATGCAAGAAGGCATTGGCACCAGCCGCGATGGCTTGACCAACCGTAAAAATTTTGTTGGCTTTTCGCCGTTGGGTATCGCGAAAGAGCCATACGATCAGTTTCGTGATCAAAAATCCACCAATAAACCCCATTAACGTAGACACAACGAGACCGATTAAGACTTTCATCCATTCTTCACCGTTGACTGCATGTAAACCACCCAGAGCCATGGCAGCCCCTGTCAATCCCGCAATCAATGCGTGAGATTCACTGGTTGGGATCCCAAAATACCAAGCTGCGACCGTCCAAACAACAATTGAAAACAAGGCAGCGGCTAATGCGATCTGTGAGACCCGAAAACTCCCGCCTGAGTCAAAAGTCACAATATTACTGATGGTTTCTGCAACTTGCGCATTAAAATACGTCATCACCAGCACACCTAAGAAATTCATGACGACTGCCATGCCAATGGCGATATTCGGGCGTAAGACTCTCGTGGAGACAGCGGTTGCAATAGCATTCGGCGCATCCGTCCACCCGTTGACGAAAATCACCCCTAATGACAAGACAATCGTTAGAAACAAAGCGATATTCACATAGATTCCCCCATTTAAAAATTCCGAAGTAATCATAGCATAGAAAGCTCTTTCTGTGTAAACTTTTTATAACTATTCAGTAAAAAATGTGTAAAGAAGCATTTTTCAAAACCATAAAGCAAAAAATAGCACGGCCAAAAAACAAATTTTTGTGTTAAGTAAAATTTCTTTACAACTTTTATTGCAATCACTCTTGGCATTAGGTATAATGACTAGTGTTGATTTATACGTTTTCTAAACGTAATTGAACTTTTTTTTCGGAGGTGAAATACATGCCAAACATTGAATCTGCAATCAAACGTGTTCGCACAAGCGAAGCGGCTAATGCTAAGAATTCATCTCAAGTAAGCACAATGCGTACAGCAATCAAAAAATTTGATCAAGCTGTTGAAGCTGGTGCTGATAACGTAGATGCGTTATATAAAGATGCTGTTAAAGCAATCGATATGGCTGAGACTAAAGGATTGATCCACAAGAACAAAGCTAGTCGCGACAAATCTCGTTTAAGTAAAAAAATTGCAAAATAAGCAAATTAAGAAAGGCGCAGCAATCATCGATTGCTGCGCCTTTCTTTTTGACTTACTGTTTGCCATGTTTTAAAACAAATAGCTGGAACAAATACTCTTTGTCCATCTGGCCACTTTTTACTAAGTAATCATTTTCGATCAATTCGTTATAGAGCGCCGCTAATTGCTTTTCTCCAAAGCCTCGCGCTTGCTGCATCGCTAACTTCACTCGGTACGGATGAATCCCCAACGTTTCTGCGATATTGGCTTGCTGGTAGCCAATTTTCATCAAAATCGCCGCCTGTAACAGCAGACGGACTTGGCTGATCAAGATAGCATTGATCTTGATCGTCTCTTCCCCTTGCAATAATAGATCGTCATACAAGCGCAACGCATCCGATACGTTCCCCTTTAAGACATCACTGGTTAATTCAAAGACATTATGTTCCAACGTCTTAGGGATCAACTGCAAGACGATCTCTTTCGTGATTTTATTGCCGTTTCCTGCATACAATCGTAGTTTCTGTAACTCCTGCATCGCTTTTGATAGTTGCAGATCCGTTAACCGTAAAAACAAATCAAACGCCTCTCGGCTCATCTCGATGCCATCATTGGCCAACGACTGTTGGAGATACTGACGCACGTCGGCTTCTTTCATAGGTGCGACATCAATCACAACTGCGGCTTTCTTCAGCTGCTTAGTAATTTTTTTCCGTTCATCTAATTTATCGACATCTGCAAAAATCACCATTACCGATGATTCCAATGGGTCTTTGATGTAATTCAAAAAATCATCTAGGTCATGCTCAGGTGCATTGCTCTTTTTTTCAGCCGTTAAGAAAAATGGCCGCTCAACGAAAAGTAATCGCTGATCGCCAAAAAAAGGCAACGATTGAGCTTCTTGGATCACCATATCAAGGGGATCTTTCTCCATGTCAAAGGAAGCAAAATTCAGATCATCTTTCCCAACGGAAAAACGCTCCAAAAAGGCCGTGCGAACTTGCTCTTGTAAAAACATTTCACTGCCGATGACTAGATAAATCGATTGCAACTCCTTGGTTCGAATTGCTTGCAACGCTTTTTGTAATTCCATCGTTCCCCCCGCTTTCATTCTTATCCTACCATTAGTCAATCGGATAGTCTAGCAGCGTTTTTATCAAAAATGATTGTTGTTTTTCAGACCAAATAAATTGGATCATGCCTTGCTGATCGGTTCGCAAAACGGTCTGATTTACCAACGTTTCAAGCACCTCTTCATGAGGATGCCCGTACCGATTGTTCCGTCCACTTGAAACGATCCCGAATTGGGGATCGATTGCCGCAACAAACTCAGGTGCCGTCGAGGTTCGACTGCCATGATGCCCTAGTTTCAATACATCAACTTTAAGATTCGGATAATCATGAATCAACTTTTTTTCCCCTGCTTGTTCGAGATCGCCAGTAAATAAAAATGTTTTATCCCCTACCTTGGTTTTAATCACCAGCGAATCTTCGTTTTGTCCTGCACCTGATTCTGGTGCCAATACTTGCAACTGAAGGAAATCACCCACTACTTGGCCAACCGTCGTCCAAACAACGCTTGTCTGCTTAGGCAGTTCGTTTAAAAGCTTGGCGATGCGGTGATCTTGTTCACTTCCTGGTACGAGATATAACGTTTCAACGGGGATCGCCTTCATCAATGCTAGCGCATCTCCCATATGGTCCGTGTCGCCATGAGTTAGAAACAAACCGGTGATCTTCCTGACTCCCTCCCCTTTCAAAAAAGGAATCAATGTAGATTCCCCAGCAGCTTGTCGTTTGCGCTCTTGCCAGTTTTCTTTCGGAAAAGACAGAGAACCTCCAGTATCGATCACATAAACTTCGCGATTTTTTTCTGCCTGCAAAACGATACTATCGCCTTGACCAACATCGACATAACTAATGGTGGATAAAACGCGATTCTGCTGAAAGACGATTGGTACAACAAGCGAAAAACAGATCACCAGCAGCCACCTTTTCTTTTGGTAAAAGAGCATGCTGAACAAACAACAACTGCCAGCCAATCCTGCAGGAACGACACCCACCGTTATCGATACGCCTCCTACAGCGCCCACGACAACTTCCATAAGCAGCAAAAGCCCTTCAAAAAGTGCAATCAGCCCACTGATGGTTGGAAAAAGAGTCCCAGTAACGAACATTAAGAAACAGGCTGGCAGCAAAACCATTTGAAAAAATGGTAAAAAGACAAACGTCAAAAAGCCCCCAAATAATGGGAATTCATAAAAGAGCGAGGCAATGACAGGCGCAGCCAGCACCGTGAGGAACTGACTACGCCAAAACCACGTCAATTTGATCGGTTGCTGCATTACTATCAGGAAGGTCATCAAAAGACTTAGTTGCCCCGATGTTTGAAGCAATACTTTGGGATCAACGAATAAAAGAGTCGTTAAGACGATCCCATAATGATCACTTGCCGATAGCCGTTGTTGATAAAGAGTTGTTACTTGAGTAACCGATAATGCCAAGACAGCACGCCAGACACTAGTGCCGCCGCCACAAAGACCAATTACGGCTAAGAAAAAGACCCCCATTGGCAACAGCATCTCTTTTTGCGTAAACCCCAATCGGCAGAAGCATCCGCGAAACCATTTGAAAAATAAGACGACATGCATTCCTGAGATCGTAAAGAAATGCAATAAGCCACTAGCATGATACATTTGACGTACTTCTTGAAAGCTATGGTCTTTAAAACCAAAGAGCAATGCATTGATATAGGCAGCTGAGCGTTCAGGAAAGATTCGTTGAACAGAAGAAATAACCTCTGCTCGAACTTTTGCAAGTGAAAAGCCTGCATCTGCTTCTTCCATACCTACCATTTGCTCGATATGGACTGTGCCAATAATTGATCGACTAGCCAGATAGGCAGAATAGTCAAATCCATGGCGGTTTCGTGGTTTTTCAGGAAGAGAAAAAAATCCTTTCACCAGCAGCTTTCTCCCCCAATCGGATCGATCCTGCCATTGCTGTTTTTCAGTCTCTGAAGAAATTGTGTAACGGCCAATCACTTTACCTGCAGAGGATTTTGCTTCAAATGTAAGTAGATCGCCATTGATTTTGATCGTGTCTGGCAGCACATTGACTACCCCTTGATACTCACCTTCTTGTATGTTCCCAGTCCGAGAAAGAGAAACGCGGACACTTAACAGCAACAGTCCGACAAAACAAATCATGCACAAAAATGCTTGTCGTTTTAAGACAAGCATCCCGAAATAATAAAGTGCAATGAGTCCCAGTAAGATGGACTGCCGATAGTAAGCAGTCACCGAACAAGCAAAAATAATACTAAGAAATAAAAATGAATCAGTTCTTTTTTGTTGGTTGTGCATCATTCAGCACACCAAACGAAAGTTTTTCAAAATACACCGGATCGAGTTCAACTTGGTGGACGGAAGCACCTACTTGTTGAATCAGTTCCATTGCATACTGATTGTTGCGATAGTCATTCAAATAATGGATCTTTTTGACCCCTGCTTGCAAAATTGCTTTCGTACAGGGAAGACAGGGAAAATGCGTCACATAGATTTCCGCATTGTCTGTTGACACCCCTAATTTTGCACATTGCAATAAGGCATTCATTTCTGCATGAATCGTCCGAATACAATGGTCATCGACAACATAACAGCCATCGTCAATGCAGTGTACATCGCCACTGACGGACCCGTTGTAGCCTCCAGCGATGATTCGGCGATCTTTGACTAATGTAGCGCCGACTTCAAGTCGGGAACACGTACTGCGTAAAGACAGTAATACAGCTTGTGCCATAAAATACTGGTCCCATGGAATTCTCGTATTGCTCATTCGTTTGCTCCTTTGTCATTGATTAGTTCTATTCTAATCGAATTTCTTGAATTTTCAACCGTCATTTCTTAGTATTTCTTACATTTATTTGGTTCAGTCCGCCACTGTAATCATCTCTTTCAAGGACTCAAAGGTCTTCTCTCCGATGCCTGTGATCTTTTTTAGGTCATCAATCTGTTTAAAAAAGCCATATTCTTCTCGGTAAGCGATGATTGCTTCTGCTTTTTTGGCACCCACACCTGGCAGTTCTTGCAGTTGCTGCGCATTGGCTTGATTCAGATTGATTTGTGTCACTGCTGTTTGGCTGCCACCTACTCCTGAAGCATTCATCTCCATAAACGCTTGATCCTCTTTATGAGGGACGATCACCATCTGTTGATCTTGCAGCACTTGTGCTAAGTTTATGGCTGTTTCTAACGCCTCTTCTGTCAGACCACCTGCTTGTTCGATCAATTCATACATCCGCGCACCTGATTTCAAGCGATAAATTCCCGGTTGGTGCACTTCCCCTTTGACATCTATAACGATCTCATACTCTTCATCGTGAAGACTATCTTCTTGAAGGGCTCCACCTTCCCCCATTTCAGACGATTGACCTGCTGCATCTGCCATTGAATGCCAGTTTGTTTCTTTTTTTTGCGAGAACGGTACAAACCAGATGATCAGCAACACCATCAAAACAGCACCACCAACTGCAAATCGCCAATAGTCTTTGAACAGCTTCCATCGATCCATATTCACCACCTCATAGATGAAATACGCAAAAGATAGTAAACGACAGAAAAAAAGTCAACACTTTCCACGTGTCGACTTTTTCACTAGCTAAGTAGTAATCGTATATAGGCAGGAAACTTTTTTTCGCCCCCCCTCATCTTCTATTTTCTCACTGACTATTCTAAAACCTTTCATCTGACTGATTTCATAGCCACATGTTCGTGGCAACTCCACCGTTAAGCGAACGGTACGATCAGTCTTTTCCCAGCTTAAAGCTACTAATCCAAACGTACTTTGTAAGGAGCCTTTGACATGGGCTATAGGTACATCGAAGGCTGGTTGTATCAGTATCCCAGCGCTTGTCATCTGAATGCCTAATAAATGACGGACAAACCAATACCCATAAGAAGCAAACATGGCATGATTCAACGAACCCTCGTAAGTGGCTGAATGTTGCGGCGTTGGAAAATGTTCCATCAAAGTGCCGTTTCCGCTTGCCAGCATTGCTGCATAACTAGGCGCAGATTTCCTCGTTAACCAATCAAAAATAATATCATTATAGCCAGCTTCAGCCAGCAACTGATAACTCCATGCCATCCCGAAGATGCCGAAAGAGAAAATACCCTCTTGCTGCTTGATCCGTTGTACTAGTTTTGGCAATATTCGTTTTTTCTCACTGAGTCCTGTCTTCATTGCAAAGATCATGCTAGACAAGGTGCCCGCACCGTATTGCTCATTTTCTTTAGAAAACTTCTGTTTGATTTGCAGTGTCGTGTACTGGATCGCTGCTGTCACTCGCTGACAATAGTCCTCTTTACCAATGATCCTCAAGTCGATCAATTCTTGGTAACGCTGTAGTAAAAGCAGATACATGCAGGCAGAGCAAAAGGACTGATCTGGCGAAGTAATAACCCCGTTTTGCTGAGTTTCATCAATTGCTCCCCAATCGCCGAGACAGCACTGGGCGATATAATCAAAATCAAAAGCGAGTAAATAGTTGAGATGCCTTTCCAACTGTGGACGCAGCTTGGCAACCGCTGCTTGTTTTCCATAGGTCTTCACCAAGGCCAAAGCAAGCTCTGAAACTACCAATTGCCACCCTAACGCACCACCACCATTTGATGGACCATTTGTCATGATTCCTACAAATGGCGCAGTTGCAGTCATTGCACCATCCGGTCGTTGGTCGTAGGCAAAATCCCACAACACTTTTTCCAACAACGGCTCAATCGCCAGATCTGCCATCTGCGTTGGTAGTAACGCAACGATGTCCCCACCATAACCAAAGCGCTCACGAGTGCAGTCCTCAAAATACGAGTGGATGTTGTTCAACCGCGTGGCTTGTCCAACCGCCCATAACTGATCCAAGAAAGGATCGGAGGTTTCAAGTGTCACCAACGATTTCACATCCGTATGCAAGCGATAGGCTTTGATTGCTCCTACAATCGATTGAAGGTTGTCAGCAGGTTTCGTCTCGATCAACGCATAGCGAAAGGAATGATACGTGTAGCGGTTTTCAAAAACGAACGTCTTCGCTGCCGTTTTCTCAATGATGTCTCGTTGAACGATAGGATCATCTGGCTGCTTCCCTTCATAGGGATCGTAGACGCCATAAGTTCCACTGATCGTAGACGTATAATCAGGGTTGCCTTGCTCGTCTAATGTTTCTGCATAGCTGATTCTGATCTGACCAATGAAATCTTCCTCAAGAGTACAAGCAAATTGACCGCTGATGATTTGACCGAAGTCAATGAGCAGTCCCGCTGCAGTTTCGGTCATTTTTTGGGGAACGATCGATTGTGTGCGCTTGATTTTTGGAATAAAGCTTGGCTTAAAACGTCCCGCGGGTCCAGCAATTTGTACCGTTTTTCCTTCTGGACGAGGATCAGGTACATCGGTAACGATTTCTCCTATATAAAGATTGTTTTGCAAATAAGGCCCAAAACTGCTTTGCCACTGATTGTCTGAGTAAATGTAGCGATTCTCTCCTCCATCATTTAACTGAAGCTCCCCCCAGAAACAGGGTTTGCCGATCGCTAGTTGTTTGCGAATGTTATACCGACCTAAAATCTCAATCGGAGCAGGGTTGTACCAGCCATTCGCAAGTTCAACTTCGATCCGATTGTCTCCCTTCTGTAAAAAATCAGTTAACTCATAAGTATCATAGTAGACGACTCGATCATAGTTCGTTACATCACTGTTTAAATGAACATCTGATACCGTTTTTCCATTAACTGACAAGCGATAAAAACCAAGCCCGCAGCAATCAATCACTGCATAGGAAGGACACTTTTCCAGTGTGAAAGAGCGAGACAAGCAGCTATTTTTCTCTTCTGAAAAGTAAAATCGTTCTTTTTTAATGGGATCATCTAAGCGAGTGATCCACTTGCCCATGGTTTCTTTAGGTTTCTCACGCTTTGCTATCGTGAAAAACACACTACAGTAACTGGTGACATCGTTTCCTGCTCCGGCGGTCAATTTGACTTGATATTTTTTTCGCTGCGGATGCTGTGGCAAGTGGACCGCCATTTTATTCTCAGAAGCGGCTATGTTGGAAACGTCATACACTGCTTGCTGCTGTTCATTGAAAATTTGCAATCGGTAGCCTTGGTGATTGGTCATCGACCATTCAATAAGGATCGGATCATTTAAATCCACTGTTAATGGCTTTGTCATTCCGTTGATGGTTATCGTTTCTTTCATAAGCTGCTCCTTTCGTGGGTTATTGTGCTTCTTCAACACAGATCTGCTTATCAGCAACTTTGATAAATGGCAACCAAATCATCGTTGCGATCACGATCAAGACGATTTGTAACAATGCGCCCATGATACTACCAGTGACAAAATAGCCGCTAATGATCGGCGGAGTCGTCCACGGAATTTGCGCAAGCCCAGTTGGGATCGGGACTAGCCCGAAATAAAAAGCAAAGTAAGCGACGATCGTTGTGACGGCATTTGCAAAAACAAAAGGAATGATAAAACTGAAATTCAGCATCAACGGTATCCCGAACAACGCTGGTTCACCGATATTGAAAATATAAGGAACACTAGCAATTTTTCCAACCTCTTTGTACTGTTTACTTTTTGCTACGATCAAAATAGCAATGATCGCACCAACGACGCCAATCGAAGCAAAATGATTCCGAAAACTCATACTGATAATATTCGTTGGAATCTCTCCCGCCACTGATGCCACACGATTTTGGTCTTCAAGGACTTGATGGATTGGGTCCATCACTGCTTGAATGATCGAGGTTCCATGAAGGCCAAAAAACCATAGGAATTGCTCGAAAATTTTCACAACGACCATTCCAACTAGGGAGCCACCTAACATAGTTAATGGAATCCCAAGGGTCCCATTGATCAACGTCATGGCATCACTGTTAAATAAGGCTTCGATGATGAGTCGGATGACCCAAATCGTCGTGATGACAAGAAAAGATGGAATCACCGATTCGAATGGACCAGAAACAGCTGGTGGTACCGCTGCTGGCATTTTGATTTTGATTCCTTTACCCTCAATTTTTTTATAAAGAACTGTACTAAAAATACCGACAATAATCGCTAAAAACATCGATTGCGCGCTAACGCGGGTGATATCTAAAAAAGTCCCTGCTTCCATTGCATCCAACGGTGTTAATAGTAAAAAGGAAACAAAAGCAGTTAAGACACATTGCAAAACGTTTGTTTCAAGTTTTTCTGCGAGTGATTTTGCGAGGGAAATGACAACTAGCAAACCACCGATTGCGAGTGTGGCATTGTTGACATAGAGCAATTTCTCTTGCCAGACACTAGCATCTTCTGTTCGCAACACCATAGTAATAAAATCGGTCACTTGTTGGATCGGAAAAAAAGCAATAATTAAAAAGATCGACGCAATAAAGGTGAATGGCATGTAAGCTAACATTGCATCCCTAACTGAAGTAATATAAATATTCCCATTAACTTTACTTGCAAATGGACCAAGGGTACTTTGGATCTTATCCCCTAATGATGGTTTGTCGTGGTTCATGGTGATTCCCCATTTCTTTCGAATTTGCTGGTACTATTGACTATTATTATCATCCGGATTATGATAATTGATAACGCTATCATACAAGTATTATATACTATCTCTACCTGTCTTCAATGACGATACTCTACTATTTCATTGACTATTTTTTACCTAAGGAGAAAGCGATGGATAAACAGAACATTCTGCAGCAGTTACAACAATTGACGACTACCGAAGAAATAGCCCTTAAAAAGACGCAATCCCTTCCATACAATTATGAGGATTTCAAGAAAGTCTACACTGAGAAAAATGAGCCAATTTACCAATATACATTCGAAAAACACCTTTCTCGTCTCATACGAAAACGGCCGCAAGATAGCGGATTTCTTAAGACAAGCCAGCTTTTGATTTTAAAACATGCACGCTTTTCTTCTACGCCGCTACATCAGCATGATTTTATCGAAATGAATTATGTTTTTTCTGGAACAGTCACGATCATGATCAATGAGAAAAAAGTGATCCTAAAGGCAGGTGACTTTTGCTTACTAGATACTGGGGTGATCCACCAAATTATCGAAACAAATCAAGACGACATTGTTATTAACTTTTTGATCAGCAAAGAGTATTTTTCTACCCAGATGCTCAGTCGGTTGGCATCCAATAGCATGATCGCCGACTTTGCCATCAATGCGTTATCTGAAAGTCAAAAGCACAATCAATACCTAGTGTTTGAAACGAGTAACAACGACTATTTGATTGATGCGATTTTCGGGGTCTTGGCCCAGTTCTTCAATCCCTCCTTCGGTTCTCATGAGGTCATCCATTCCTATATGATCATTATTTTTTCCGAACTCGTTCGTAACTTCCAAGAAAAACAACGGATCGAGTCGCAAAAAAGTGACCAACTGTACCTCGGAGAAGTGTTGGACTATCTGGAGAAACATTTCGCTACTTGCACACTAGCTTCGGTTGCGGAGGTATTTGGCTACAACCCGAGCTATTTGAGTCGCCGTATCAGTCAGCAACTTGGTCGTTCCTTTGTGACGATCCTTCAAGAATTAAAACTCAATCAAGCCAGTTTATTGTTGAGAAACTCTCCCCTACCTGTGGAACAAATCGCACACCAAGTCGGCTATAAAAATGTCTCATTCTTCTATAAGCTGTTTCAAAAGAAGTATCAGTGCTCTCCTCATGCCTACCGTCAAAACTAAACAATACTGCTGCACACCATTTTATCGACAAAAAAACACTACTCACTTGATGCTGCTAACGCAGCAATCTCAAATGAGCAGTGTTTTTTAACTAATCAGTTTCAAGCAATTCAGGAATTCACGACGCTGATCCTCGGTGATACAACGTTGTATAATATGGCTGTTCGCTGGTATCGATCGCAATACCGATCCCGAGAAATTGATACTCATCGTTTAGAATCGTTGCCCGATGTCCCTCTGAATTCATTAAACCTTGATGGGCGTAAATACTGCTGGCTTGGCCAAATGCCAAATTCTCCCCTGCAGCAGTGAAGCTGATTCCGTCTTCTTGCATCCGATCAAATGGAGTCGATCCATCTAACCCAATATGGTCAAAGTATCGATGTTCTGCCATATCTTGGCTATGCTTGACGGCAGTCTCACTGGTTGCTTCACTGAATCCAAGGGGCGACAAACCAAATTTCACTCGGGTGGCATTCGTTAATTCAAATAACTGTGTTCGTAAGCCGCTTAAAATGGCGGCTTGATTTTGGCGAAAATCATTCGCATGGCGTGTTTCTAGCGAGCGATTGATGATTTGAATCGCAGTCACTGTATCTTCGGCATGAACATCATAGAAAAAAGTAATCAATTGATCGTCTTGTAAGAACAGATCATAGT
Source organism: Enterococcus sp. DIV1067f (assembly GCF_050543505.1). NCBI lineage: Bacteria > Bacillati > Bacillota > Bacilli > Lactobacillales > Enterococcaceae > Enterococcus > Enterococcus sp. DIV1067f. The sequence continues at coordinate 1,558,381 of NZ_CP172940.1, read as the reverse complement.
CGGCATCGGAATCGATGCGATACCGTCTTGATCCTCGTTGTAGACTTTCTTGGCGCGTACCCATCTGATTACGAACGCTTGCTTTTGAAGACCCGATACCTAGCGTGTCATCGATAAGAATCGTGTCTTGATTCGTATAGATCCCTTGCGCAATATCATGTTCATCATACATCACCATCATGAAGTTACGAAAATCATCGTGATAGGAAGTCCAGTTCAGTCCATATCGATTCGCTGATTCATTGATCGCTTCTCCAAAGGTTTCTTCGATCACTTGTCGTGATTCATTATATAAATATGTCTGGACAGGTGTTTCTGCCGCTGGCCTGGCTGAAGTGTCTTGTGAAGGAGAAAATTGGGACGAGAGAGATTGAGTGATCTCGTTGAGTCGAGCATCCCGAAATGCCAAGCGCCCGTCTTGCCATGTAATCATCTGGCTTACAAAATAAAGAAGCCCGATGAGAAAAATGCTTTTGATTAAGAATTTTATTTTTTTCATATGACACCTCCGTCAATGAATCATTATGTGTTAGCTGTAGCGCGATCGTTTATCCACTCATTCATCCCTAGATTGGATCGCTGATAACCCGTCCTGCCTTTTCTAAAGACTATCATTCCTGTGGAAAATTGACCAGCTGCAGCATGAAACTTCTTAGATGGTCTATGTCTTTTTAAGCTCCTGTTAAGAAACTTTTTTACTCACGAAAACTTTGCAGCGCCATCGAACGCTCCATCAAAGGATTGGCAATTTTAGCTAAGGTATGACGATCGTATTCTTCTGGTCGCTTGATAGTGAGGTAAAGAATAAACTGTGGATCATCCGTTGGATAGATCGAGACCGCCGAATAAATATAATCAAACTCTCCTGTCATGTAACCTTGACCATTCTCATTGGCGATCTGAGCAGTCCCAGTTTTGACAGAAATCTCATGGTTCGTCAGTTGGTATACATCATAAGCGGTGCCATAGCGTTCATCCGTCACAACATCGGTCATGTATTCCAATACAGCATCAGCCGCTGTTTGTGAAATAGGCTGAGAAACGACTTCTGGAAAAACTTGGGTCTCTTCTCCCACTTGCCGAATCAATTGCGGACGAATCATCTCGCCACCATTGGCAAATGCGCTAAATAACTGCATCATCTGCATCTGATTGACCCCAATCGCATGGCCATAAGAACTCATGGCATAATCCACCCGATTTCTTGAAGGTAAGATCCCAGGCACTTCCCCAGGAAGCTCACTTCCGGTAACTTTCCCTAGTCCAAAATCAGTTAAATACTGTGCCCAATTATCAAAACCGATCCGTTGCTGAAGTCGAACCATCCCAGTGTTGCTTGACCAAGCTAACGCTTGCCGCATCGTCAACTCACCATTTGCTCCTGAGTCGTGGTCATTGATGACTCGATCTTCAATCTGCATACTCACAGGATTGTAGCGTTCCGTCGGATCAAAAACACCTTCATCAATAGCGGCCGAAACGGTTGCCAGCTTCAAGGTCGAACCAGGTTCATACATCTCTTCCGTAAAAAGATTACGCCAAATAAAGTGTTCATCCGCAATTCCTTCTTGGGTCTCTGGATGAAAACTAGGTCTTTGAGCCATCGTTAAAATCTCCCCAGTTTTCGCATCCATCAATAAAGCCGTTAGATTTTCTGGTCGTGTTTGTTCCATAACTTCATCCATCACTGATTCAGTGAATAACTGCAGATGAGCATCTAATGTCGTCCAAACATCATTCCCATCTACTCCTTCTTCTACGGTTTGATTGGTTGCGGGAACAGGATTCCCTGAAGCATTGACTTGAAAGGACTCTCGCCCATTTTGATTCTTCAAAAAGTCGTTTAGTACATATTCTAATCCAGAAACTCCGACTCGAATCTCTTCATCATCTGACGTTGTCCCTATCAAATGTGAAGAAAAGATACCATTCGGATAACTGCGACTTGAACGAGCATCGAAATAGATACCGTTGATTCCAGCTGCATCAAACGCCGTTTCGATTTGATTTCGAGTAGTCACACTTAGACCACTGCCAACATTGCCAAATTCCACTTGAAAGACAGGCGGATCTGTTTGATTCGCACCATCTGACAAGATTGACAAAACTTGCTCGTTAGAAATAGGTAAATACTCCGAAAGAATCGTTGCGGTCTCCTCAAAGCGCGCTCTGTCTAGATACATGGGTCGTCCATTGTCAATGTAATCTTCAGAAAGAACCGCTCGAACAGTATAGGAAAGAATATCTTGTGCGATCACTGTCCCCTGCCGATCAAAAATCGCCCCTCGACTTGTTTCGATCGATCTTGAACTATAATACAAATTTTCTATTCTTTCAGACAAAGAGACGCCTGCGATCACGCCGACTTGAACAATGTAAATCAAACGTGCAGAAAACCCCATAAAAAGCGCAAGACTGATTATGTATAACCAATGACCGACTAGCTTACGATTTTTCTTTGCTTTTTTCTTTCTGACCATATGATAGTCATACATCGCCAAAGCGCTCCTTTCGATTGAATATACCTCTATAGTATTGGGTATTTGTGATGATCTTGTGAGGGAAAGAACAATTATTTTTCAAAGAGTCATTTTCCTATTAAATCAGCGATTATGCTGTGATATACTTTAAAAAATATAAATTATTTTTAAGGATGTGAATAAATTTGCAAAAAATATTGATCGTTGATGATGATACTCATATGCGTGCCTTAGTGAAAACTTATGCGGAGATCGAAGGCTATCTATGTTTTGAGGCAGCGGATGGAAAAGAAACTTTGGAAAAATTAACCAATCATTCATTCGATTTGATCCTCCTAGATGTCATGATGCCGGGAAAAGATGGCTTTCAGACGCTTTCGGAAATCAGAGGCAGCTGTAACACGCCAGTCATTATGATTACCGCTCGAAAGGAAGAGTATGACAAACTCTTTGGCTTCAATCTTGGTGCCGATGATTATATTGCCAAGCCATTTAGCCCTAAAGAGCTGATGGCTCGCATCAAAGCTGTGTTGAAACGAAGCAGTCAGTTTCAGTTCGAAAAGATCGTTTTTGGTGATCTCGAAGTCAATGTTTTTTCTCATACTGTAATGATCAATGGGAATCCTCTGCCGCTTACGCCAAAAGAATTCGATCTGCTGGTCTATTTGACGAAAAATAATCATATCGCTTTGAGCCGAGAATCAATTTTAGAAGGTGTCTGGGGCTTTGATTATTTCGGAGATACCAGAACAGTGGATACACACATCAAGTCCTTGCGAGAGCGTCTAGGGGATTACCGAGAGTTGATCCAAACGGTTTGGGGAGTTGGGTATAAATTTGATTATGAAGACTAGTCGGTTAGGTTTTACTTACATCAAAAGTAAATTACTCGTGCGGCTTTGGTCCGCCAATATGCTGCTGGTCATCATTGGCATCGCTTTTTTGTGGACTGTTCAAATTTTGCTCTTTGAACCAAATTATATCAATGTAACGAAAGAATCACTTTTAGAAACAGTTCAGGAAACAGCTGCCGCTATTGAAGAAATGGCAGTAGATCCAGATGATTTACCAGAAGAGCCATTACTTTTCCTCAGTAAAACGATCGTTGGGACTCTTTTCTTAGTCGACGAGGATGGCGAAATTCTGGCGGCATTTAACAATGGACAACAATTAAACATAGATGGGTTGAGCAACGAATACAACTGGTTGTTATCTCACGCACCAACTGTCCTTGATGGTGAGAGCCTGAGTGCTGTAGAAGACTTTGAAAAGTCTTCTGCCATTCTTATTGGCGTTCCTACCACTCTTTTCCAACGCCCAGCTGCCCTTTTGCTCTCCAATACGATCACTCAAATCGAAGCGCTTCAAAGCTTGAATCGACAGCAACTCTTTCTATTCACCATCATATTAACTATTTTTGCGTCAACGATTTCCTTTTTTTTAGCACAGCATTTTATTCGCCCGATCAAAACCATCAAAGAAGCCATCATCCGCTTAACCAACGGCGAGCTTTATTCCGTACCCAAACTTAAGCGTAGTGATGAATTAGGTACACTTTCTGAATCGGTTGCGGACTTAAGCACAGAACTTCAGCGAGTAGACGTCTTGCGAAAAGAAGTGATTGCCAATGTTTCTCATGAACTACGCTCCCCCCTCGCGTTGATCACGGGCTATGGGGAGATGGTACGTGATGTATCTGGAAGCGACGAACGCCTTCGAAAAGAACATATGGAACTAATTATCAGCGAAGCCCACCGTATGAGTGCCATGGTTGATGACATCATGGATTTCTCTATCATGCAAGCAGGCTATACACAGCTTAAAAATGAAATCTGGAATACATACGAGGTGGTTTCCTCCGTCGTTGCCTACGCAAGAGGGATCGCCAATCAATATGACATCACTGTCGATTTTGAAGCAGATAGTAAGAATGGAATTGCTCTTTTTGATCGCATCAAAATGGAACAGGTTTTGCGTAATTTAATAAACAATGGCATCAACCATACACCTAAAAACGAGCGTCTTTTGATCAAATTAACGAATACATCTACAAGAACAAAAGTTGCTGTCATCAATCCCGGAAAAGATATCCCTCCAGAACAACTCGAACTCATTTGGGAAAGATACCAACGCGTCCAACATCAAGCAGGACATAAAGAAGGAACCGGCATCGGCTTAGCGATCGTGAAAACCATTTTGACTTCTCACGCCTTCGATTATGGCGCTGAGTCGAAAAATGGCGTGACTTCTTTTTGGTTTGTTGTGCCGAGACTAGAAGACCAATGAGAACCACGTTTATACCGTTCATCATAAGTAATGAATGTCTTACTTTCTTTGCACAAAAAAAGCCTTGATTTCTCAAGACTTAATGATTTCTTGTATTTCAGCCATGGATTGGACGGTATGGTCGGCGGATACATCTTTTAAGATACCTTCTATATCATAAAATATCGTCTTGACACCTGCTCCTTGTCCTGCAAAAACATCCATCGTACGATCGCCGATCATGACGGTCTGATCTTTGTCTAAATGATATTTTTCGACAAGATAAATCAATGAAGTTGGATCAGGTTTACGGGGAAAGTTGTTTTCCGGTCCTACGATCTCAACGATCAGGTCTGCCATCTGTTCTTTTTCTAACAGCTCTTTTGTTGAAACGACATCGCGGTGGGTCAAAATGTAGTTCTTGCCACCAGCAGCAACCACGGCTTCTAATGTTTCTTTGGTTCCTACAAAGGAAAGCGGCAAACGATCATCCAGCGCTTCATTTGCTTTGAATGCTTTAGTGAACTCTTGAAAATCTAAGTTGTATTTTTCAGCAACTTTTTTGGAAGATGAATCTTTCAATATATAATAAATCTCCGCTGGATCTGGATCGAAGCCATACTCCTTCAATGTCTTAATAAAAGCTTTTAACATGATTGGGTAGCTGTCGTAAAGTGTTCCGTCAAAATCCCATATGTAAGATTGGTACATGATATCCCTCGTTTTCTCCCTTTTTCAAATGAATGAAAGTTCCATTCATTTTCTGTAACTCTAAAAAGTTTACCACACTTTGTTTGGTTTGTCTTATTTATCAAGGGATTTCCTCCACAAGAAAAAAGCCATTAACCTTGTAACAATTCCATTTGCACAAACCAAAATACAAAGGAATATGTTACAGGTTAATGAACGTTCATCTTTACTAAAAAAGCATTTGAAATAATTACCAGCTACCAGAAACACCGCCACCGCTGCTACTTCCTCCGCTAAAACCGCCAAAATCATTCGAAGAACTTTGTGTATCGGCAATGACTTGTTCTTGATGGGACACGTGATTATTCATCATCACAAAGAACAACGCCATATTCATCCCATGCGGGTCATACTCTTGGCGAGCATTATTTAAAACTGCTGCTCGATCAGAAGCATCAAATGAGGATAATTTGTTTGCTAAATCTGGGTGATTTTGATAAACCTGTTTCAAGTCAACTTGGAACAAGGCATCTGTTTTCACTTCCGCTAGAACATTAGAAACTTCTTTCGGAATGGCTTGTACCATCTCAGCATAGGTCGCTTTTTCCGTCACAAGTTGCGCTAAATAACGCCCCTGCTCATTGCGTCTTCTGATCTCTTCTTTGGCTTGCTTAGCTATTTCTGCTCGATACGCATCTGCTAAAGGCAAATTCTCAGGTAACACCGCATCAGATAAATCATAGTCTGCCATCCGTTCAGACACTTCCCTGCCTAATTGGGCTTCATAGGTTTTTAAGGTGTCATGTTGTGTAAGGATCACCTGACCGAAATGTTTGACCGTGGTTTTTTTCTTCATCAGCAAGTTTGAAAAATAAGAGCCAATTGCTGGATTCGTCAAGGCATGTTGGATAACTCGTTTATCCGCAGTCGACAATCCGGTGATCGAACTCAATTTCGCTGGCACGTAAGTACTCGTCACATACTGCGTAAATGCTTGTTGACAATCTTTTGCTGTCTGATACTGATGGTAACGCTGATAGTTCTTTCTATTGCTAGCCCATTTCAAGAAATCTTTCTGTTGGAAGTAACTATCTTCTAACAGATGTTTCGGCAACGGCAGGTGCTCTTCAAATCGCCGTTTGGTTTTAAGATGGCGAAAACTGATGTACCCGACAAGGCCTGCAGCTGCTGCCGCTACGACACCACTGACGATTTTTCCAATAGTGAACCACATTTGCTTAGTGGCTTCTGCTTCTTGTGCCTGTTTTTCTGCTAACATTTGATTGCCATCTTGATAAATCGTCCCTAATCCAATCGTTTCATCCGCTTCTTTCATTCGCTGATAGACTTCATTAGAAGCTGCCAATATCGCTGTATCATAATCTTCATCTCGTAATGCGTCTTTGGCATCTTCATCCACTAAATCATCTTCCGATAGCTCACTGAAGACATAGGATAGTCCATCGCCATAACCCAGACGAAACTCACGATCATCAATGGCAAAGAGAAACAATAGTCCATTATTGTCCTCTGGATTCCCTAAACCATATTCATTGAACAGTTCCAAATTACGCTCTTCAATCGATTGCCCATCTAAGGAAGGGATCGTGATCACAGCATATTCTGGCGCGCCAGTCAATGATTGGAACCCCTCTTTATTCAAGGCATCGATCTGTTCGATCGTCTCTTGTGAAAGGACCCCGGCATCATCGCGAACAAATGTCTGTCCAAAGGCAATTGATGGTTGAAGGACAAAAAATCCCATCAAACCAACAAAAACCAACATCCCAAGTTGGAAGATTTTCTTCATTTTACCACCCCTTTTTATCGTGTTATCTTTCATTGTATTCGATTCCAAACAAAAAAACATCCGCCTTAGGAATGAAAAAAATAGTAACAGGACCAAAAAACCTTTAAAAGACAGCATTCTGATTAGTCTTTTAAAGGTCACTTTATCATATTTTCTTACAAAATGAACACGAGCTAGTTTTTAAATGAATGGATCGGTGCGGGAATACGGCCGCCACGCAAAATGAAATCAGTAGACTTCGCAGGATTGGTTTTCATCACTGGCGCTGTCCCTAATAAACCACCAAACTCGATGCGATCGCCGATTTCTTTGCCTTTCGCTGGAATGATTCGGACAGCTGTCGTCTTGTGGTTGATGACACCGATCGCTGCTTCATCCGCGATCATTGCGGCGATCGTCTCAGCCGAAGTATCTCCCGGAATCGCAATCATATCTAAGCCGACAGAGCAGATCGCCGTCATGGCTTCAAGTTTTTCTAAATTCAATAAACCAGCTTCTACTGCTTTGATCATTCCTGCATCTTCAGAAACGGGGATAAAAGCACCCGACAGACCACCAACATGGTTGCAGGCCATTACGCCGCCTTTTTTGACTGCATCATTTAACAATGCCAAAGCAGCTGTCGTTCCGTGGGTACCGACAGATTCTAAGCCCATTTCTTCTAAAATCAATGCCACACTATCGCCGACTGCAGGAGTTGGCGCCAGCGAAAGATCGACGATCCCGAATGGAACGCCCAAGCGCTCTGAAGCCACGCGCCCGACCAATTGCCCCATCCGCGTGATCTTGAAAGCTGTTTTTTTGACTGTTTCCGCCACGACATCAAAGGACTCGCCTTTGACTTTTTCCAAGGCACGTTTGACGACACCAGGTCCGCTGACACCGACGTTGATTTCCACATCAGCTTCACCGACCCCATGAAAAGCCCCCGCCATAAAGGGATTGTCTTCCACTGCATTCGCAAAGACGACGAGCTTCGCACAGCCCATATCTGATGCCTCAGCCGTCTTCTTGACTGTTTCTCCCATCAGACGTACTGCATCCATGTTGATCCCAGCTTTCGTTGATCCAATATTGACCGACGAACAGACAAAATTGGTTTGAGCCAAGGCTTCTGGAATCGATTCGATCAATGCAAGGTCGCCGCCTTGATAGCCTTTTTCTACTAGTGCGCTATAGCCGCCGATGAAATTTACTCCGACTTCTTGCGCCGCTCGATCCAAGGTCTTCGCAACTTTGATACAGTCTGCGGGTGTCGGCTGGCAAGCTGCCACTACGATCGCTACAGGGGTAACCGAAATCCGCTTGTTAATAATCGGAATGCCATATTCACTTTCGATCTCTTCGCCGACTTTGACAAGATCTTTCGCTTTTGTTGTAATTTTTTGAAAAATTTTCTCACAGGTACGATCAATATCGGCGTCGATACAATCCAATAATGAAATCCCCATCGTGATCGTACGAATATCTAAGTTTTCTTCTTCCACCATGCGAATGGTTTCAAGTATTTGATTTGTCTCCATAGTGCCTCCTATAATTTATGCATGGTATCAAAAATCTCTTGATTTTGAATGCTGATTTTCACACCTAATGCCTGACCTATTTGGTGAAGCTCCTCACGAACACCGTCAAAATCCTGATTGGCATCCATGTTTAAAAGCATCATCATCGTGAAGTAATCTTCCATGATCGTTTGGGACACATCTAAAATATTGATTTCTAATTCTGCTAATTTCTGGCTGACACCGGCGATGATCCCAACCTTGTCTTTTCCAATAACGGTTAATACGGCTTTCATATTCTCCCGCCTTTCATTAAATTTTTCTTATTATAGCACAACAAAACCACATTTTCGATGTAACATCAAACGAAAATGTGGTTTATTCTTCAAATGTTCGTTATTACGCCCGTTCAATCAAGTTTGCTTGGCTATCAAACTCATAAATGATCGGCTGTGCGTTAGGAATATCGATCGTATCCATGTCATCTTTGGGCACGTCCTCCAAGTATTTGACTAACGCCCGCAAACTGTTCCCATGACCAGTAATGAGAATATTCTTATGATCTTTAAGTAACGGAACCACCTGATCTTGCCAAAATGGAACCACTCGGGCCACGACCATTCCCAGATTTTCTCCCTTAGGAATCAAGCGAGGATCCAAAGAATCGTAGCGTCGATCGAAATCATTTTCCTCCACATATAAAGGCGGTTCATCATATCCTCGACGCCATTTTTGCACCTGTTCTTTTCCATATTGTGCCACCATCACATCTTTATTGACCCCAACCAGTTGCCCATAATGACGCTCGTTTAAGCGCCATGTTTTGTGTACAGGGACCCAAAGCTGATTGCTAGCTTCCAAAACGGCATCACACGTGATGATCGTTCGTTGAAGCACAGATGCAAAGGCAAAATCAAAAGTAATCCCCATTGCTTTGATCTGTTCCCCTGCTACCCATGCTTGTTGCCGGCCTTTCTCGGTCAGCGAAACATCCAGCCATCCTGTCCAATAATTTTCGAAATTTGCTTCACTTTCTCCGTGTCGAATCAATACGACCTTCATCCTACCGCCTCCTCTTCACTTTTATTATCGCAAGAAATCAAAAAAATGTCTTATGTTTCGTTTTTTTTGGCTTCTTCTGAGACCATTTTCCATTTGTTCATTCAGTGTGGTCACATTGCTCTTGGTTGGATTGCAAAAAAATTGAATAAATGGTTTTACGCTCTACAACATTTTTTGACTTTTTTTCTCTGACTTATTGACTTCAACTGATGTTATGCTATGATAGTTTCTATCACTTATATGTATTTTTATACATTTATTAGTTATTATTTGCATTTTTAATAGATGCGCAGAAAAAGTTAAAGGGGCGTTTACATGAAAAGGTTTAGTAAGGGTACTGTTTTATTAGGGATCATCACAGCATTGCTGCCGTTTTTCTTTGTCGGACAAGCACATGCAGAAGAAACTGATCCAATCTATGAAAAAGTCAAAGAAAATGGTGTATTAGTCGTGGGTTTATCTGCCGATTATGCACCTTATGAATTCCGTGCCAATGTTGACGGAAAAAATGAAATCGTGGGAATCGATATTTCCATTGCCCAAAAGATTGCAGATGACTTAGGGGTCGATCTGAAAATCGAGGAACTTGGATTTGATGCGTTGTTAGGGGCGTTAAAAACAGGCAAAATTGATGTCGTCATCTCTGGGATGGCTGCTACGGATGAGCGCCGCAAAGAAGTCAATTTCACTGACACCTATATGGAAGTCCAACAAACTGTTCTGGTTCGAGCGGAAGACGCGGATCGTTTCCAATCGACGGCTGATTTTGATGGTGTAGCTGTCGGTGCACAACGACAAACCACCCAAGAAGAGCTGGCAAATACAGAATTGACTGGCGCGACTGTCACCTCTTTGCAAAGGGTGCCTGATTTGATCACCAATCTAAAATCACGCAAGATCGATGCGATCGTGATGGAAGGTCCCGTTGCCGAAGCATATGTGACGGCGAATGATACATTGGCATTAGCCGAAAATGTCACGTTTGAAAACGGTGTGAAGGAGACCGCCATCGCCATCTCGAAAGAAGCGCCAGTTTTACTGGAAAAACTCAATTCCTCCATTGAAACCATCATTAGTAATGATCTTTTAAGCCAATACAAAGAAGATGCCTATCGATTGATGTTTACCGAAGATGGCACGATCGATGAAGAGCAAAGCTTTTGGGAAAAATATCTGCCTTTTTATATCACCGGAACTGGCTATACCATCTTCCTAGCCTTGGTTGGGGTATTATTCGGCTCTATCGGTGGCAGTTTGTTAGCCTTTATGAAGCTTTCTAAATCAAAAGCACTGAAAGTCATTGCCGCTGTCTATATTGAATATGTTCGAGGAACACCTTTGTTAGTACAAATATTTATTGTATACTTTGGAACAGGCGTGTTAGGCTTAGAGCTTTCGAAATTAGCTGCCGGCTGTATTGCCTTAGCACTAAACAGTGCCGCCTATGTGGCAGAAATCATTCGTGCCGGGATCAATGCCGTCAACAAAGGACAGCTGGAAGCCGCTCGTTCATTAGGAATGAATCAGATCCAAGCGATGCGCTTCATCATTTTCCCGCAAGCCATCAAAAACATCTTGCCTGCTCTAGGAAATGAATTTGTCACGGTCATTAAAGAGTCTTCGGTCGTATCGGTGATCGGTGTGTCTGAACTGATTTTCCAAACAGGCGTCGTTCAAGGGGCCAGCTTCAAACCGTTTTTACCATACGTTATCGTATCATTGATCTACTTTGTATTGACCTTCGCCCTCTCACGTCTCTTGGGTGTTGCTGAAAGGAGAATGAAAACTAGTGATTAAAGTTGAAAAATTAGTGAAAACATTTGGCGAGAATACCGTCTTAAAAGAAATCGATCTTGAAGTGACACCTGGTGAAGTCGTTGTGATCATCGGACCATCAGGAAGTGGAAAAAGTACTTTCTTACGCTGCTTGAACCTTCTTGAACAGCCGACCGGCGGGAAAATCACCTTCGAAGGCAATGATTTATTGGCAAAAGGTGTGAAAATCGATCAGATTCGTCAAAAAATGGGAATGGTTTTTCAAAGCTTCAATCTATTCCCTCATAAAACGGTGTTAGAAAATCTGACTATCAGCCCGATCAAAGTCAAACAGCAAGAGCAAGCCGCTGCCGAAGAGACAGCGAAAGGATTGCTGGAGCAAGTTGGCTTAGCTGAAAAAGCGGATAGTTACCCCTCTAGCCTTTCTGGCGGGCAGCAGCAACGGGTCGCTATTGCTAGAGCGTTGGCAATGGATCCTGATGTAATGCTCTTTGACGAACCAACATCGGCTTTGGACCCAGAAATGGTCGGAGAAGTGTTGACGGTCATGCAAGCTTTAGCAGAAAAAGGCATGACGATGGTGGTCGTTACCCACGAAATGGGCTTCGCTAAAGAAGTTGCCGATCGTGTCATCTTTATGGCTGACGGTATCATTCAAGAACAAGGAACACCCGAACAAATCTTTGAGCATCCGCAAAATGCGCGGACACAGGATTTTTTAAGCAAAGTTTTATAGAAATTGGAGATGACAAAATGAACCGTCCGTTGATTGCAGAACGTTTTTTACAACCAGAAGAAAATCTTTTAATGGAGATCGCCACTCTTGCGAAGAAAACCCCAAATTTGATTGATTTGTCGATTGGTGATCCTGATTTGATTACAGATGCGACGATCATTGAAGCAGCTTTTGCTGACGTCAAAGCGGGTCATACAAAATACACCGCTTCAGACGGTAGTGCTGATTTTATCCAAACTGTCGTTGATTTTTATCAAAAGCAATACCAGCTTACTTTTTCTCCTAGCCAAGTACGAGGAACTGTCGGTGCATTGCATGGCATGTACTTAGCTTTGGCTGCCATCATTGATCCTGGTGATGAAGTGATTATTCATGAACCATACTTTTCACCTTATAAACAACAAGTCGAACTAGTCGGTGGTGTGCCGGTCTTTATCCCGACCTTTGAAAAAGATGGCTTTCAAATCGATGTCGAGGTCTTAAAATCCGCCATCACTGAGAAAACTCGGGCGATCATCATCAATTCACCAAACAATCCTACCGGTGCTGTTTTTTCTCCAGAAACTTTTGAAAAAATCGCAGCAGTTGCCATTGACCATGACTTGCTGGTCCTCTCGGATGAAGTCTATGAAGCCTTTTGCTTTGATGATACCTTTGTACCGATGGCAGCCTTCGCACCTGAGAACACCATCACATTCAGCAGTTTCTCAAAAGCCTTTGCCATGACTGGCTGGCGGATCGGCTACATGATCGCACCTGAATCGATCAATCTTACGGCAAAACTGATCAATGAGGCGATCGCCTATTCGGCACCAACCCCTTCACAACGGGCAGGTATTTACGCATTGAATCACTATGATACCCTCGTGCCGCAAGTGGTTGCTGTCTTTAAGGAACGACTGACTTACATTGAACAACGGGTTGCTGAGATCCCATTCCTTTCCTTATCCCCTGTCAAAGGCAGCATGTATGCCTTCATCAACATTGAACAAACAGGGTTGGACTCTGTCAGCTTTGTCGAGAAATTATTAAAAGAAACCAGTGTGCTGATGATCCCTGGGAAAGCCTTTGGAGAAACGACCGGCGATGGCTATGTTCGCTTAGCTGCCACCCAATCGTTGGACTTGTTAAAAGAAGCTTTCGACCGGATTGCCGCGTGCTCATTTGAATAAAGAAAATCCCACTCACTACTAGTGTGTGGGATTTTTATTGTTGATGGACACGACCAACATTTAGCAGCTGTTTCGCTAAATCACAAGTTTCATGTAGAAAAAGGGACAGAAGAATCCGATTTGATTCTTCCATCCCATGACTATCTACTCGTTTTTACTTTTTTGCTTCTTCAAGCAGTTTTGCCATCGCTTCTTTTTGATAAGCTTCTGTCAATTCAGCGATTTTTGCTTTTTGGGCTGCCTCGTCCATAGTTGGATCAGCCATTAATGCAGCTTGCATTTTTTCTTGGACATACGCTTGTCCTTGTGTTTTCATGGTGTCCGCTTGTTCTTTCGCTAAAGAAGCCAGTTTTTTTGCTTGATCCACACTCAAGACTTCCCATGAATCTGGTAATGAGAACGTATTGGTACGGCTGACATATTGGCCATCGTTATCAGCGATTCCGAACAAGAAGCGTGATAGGTCACTTTTATAAACCCAGCGCGTCGTTTTTGTTTCTAATTGAGCTGAATCAGCCCCTGTTTCCACGACATTGGTCACTTTATCAGTACCGGTTTGTTTTGGTTCCTCTTGATCAGTATCCGTTTTATACAGGTAGATTTTTTCCGTACCATCTCCTAATGGCTGATACAATAGTAAATCAAAATTCTCGTTATCGGCACTAGAAACCAGTGCTGTTGTTTTAGCAGTCGTTTCTTTTTCCATTCCAAAATGGTAAGTCAAATTGGCCATCAATGCGACGACACTTGCTACGAAGACTAGACCTAAGACCAATGATAAACCTGTTTGCAGCTTGTTTTTGGCAAAAACATTCAGTACCGCAAACCCTAACACGCTAAGAACGATCAAAAGCAAGATCATTTGTCCGCACCTCCTTCAAGAACCGTCAATCGTGGTTCTTTTTTCTTTAAGGAGAAGGCGATCAAGAATCCTAAGAAGCTAAAGACCGCTGCCACATAAAAAGCGGCATGGTAGCCAGATAAAGTCGCTTCGATTGCTTGTTCTTTGTATGCCAAAGGCGTTGCATCCAGCAAAGAATCACTTGGCAAGTTGCCTTTGGTGACGTTTGTCAAGACACTGATCAAGATAGCCGTACCAATTGAGCTGGCTACTTGACGGAACGTATTGTTTACTGCGGTACCATGACTGATCAGATTACCAGGCAATGCATTCATTCCTGAAGTCGTTACTGGCATCATCACCATTGAGATCCCGAACATCCGAATCCCATAAAGAATGATGATATGCAAAATCGGTGTATCTTTTGTTAAGAAAGCAAATGGTAAGGTTGCGGCGGTCAAGATAAACATCCCGGTGATAGCTAAACGTTTTGCACCATACTTATCAAAGATCGCACCAGTGATCGGCATCATGATCCCCATAATCAACGCACCTGGTAATAACATCAATCCTGAATGGAATGCTGATTCACCACGAATGTTTTGGATATACAATGGGAGAACCATTTCAGCACCGATCATCGCCATATTCGTGACCCCGGAAAGGATCGATGCCAAGGTAAAGGTTGTTGATTTGAACACGCGCAACTCTAAGAAAGGATGCTCGATGTGCAATTGACGCCATGCAAAGAAAGCAATGAAAAAGACACCGGCTGCTAGAAAACCGATTACTTCAATACTGCCCCACCCTTTGTCACCGACACTTGAAAAGCCATAGAGCAATGTACCAAAACCAAGCGTTGATAAAATCGCTGAGAAAAGATCGATTCTCGGATGCGACAATTCAATCACACTCTTCATTAGAAAGAGCGCTAAGACTAAGACTAAAACGACGATAGGAATGACCATTCCGAACAAATAACGCCAGTCATAATGATCAATGATCCAACCAGATAACGTTGGGCCTAAGGCTGGTGCCAACCCAATAACGATTCCAGACATGCCCATAGCTGAACCGCGTTTTTCTGGTGGGAAGATCGACAACATGATGTTTTGCAAAAGCGGCATGGAGATCCCTACACCAGCAGCTTGCACTAAGCGGCCAATCAATAATGTAGAAAAGTTCGGTGCTGCAAAACAAGCGATCGTTCCAGCCAGGAAGATGCTCATTGCCGTTAAGTAAAGATTTTTTGAGCTGAACTTGTTGATCAGCCATGCGGTGATCGGGATCATGATCCCATTGACCAGCAAGAAACCGGTGGTTAGCCATTGGACATCAGATGCAGAGATGTCAAAGGCATCCATCAAGGTTGGAAAAGCCGTTGTTAACAATGTTTGGTTCAAAACAGTACAAAACGTACCGATCAGCAAAACCATAACCAGTAAGGAACGATTGTAAGGTTTGCCGTAGATATCTAAAGGACGACTCGTTGACATATTTCACACTCTTTTCAGTATATTTTTCATAAAACCTTCTTTACTTTAAATCTTTCCCTAACATTTGTCAACCTACTTGACATAAAAGTAAAACAAGTTACAATGTTAACAAATACCTTTACAAGAATGGAGTCCGTATGTCTCATCTTTTTCGAAAACTCGTTGATAATGAAAACTTGTTGGTCGGCATCAGCGAACTTAGCCAAATGTGTGATATCTCCCCTCGCCAATTGCGTTATTGGGAACAAAAAGGATTTATTCAATCGGTCCCACAAGAAGAAAATGCCCCACGAAAATACCGACTGCCCACGGTCGTCAAAGTGGAAATGATCAAAACGTTTTTAGATGAAGGCTTTACGTTAGCCAAGGCTGTTGAAAAAGCAGACAAAAAAATCAAGACCGCCCATCATATTCGCAAAGTGTTTTCTGGGGTTTTACAGAATTTAGAAGTCATCAATGAACGGTTTACGATCATCAGTCTGGGACCAGTAGACGAAGACGGAAAAATCCTCCATATCATTCACGATGAAGAAACAGAACGATTGCAATACGAAGTGCTGTCTGCTAATCAAACGATCGATTTTGAGAAGTTCAAGCAATGCACGTCAAAACAAGCAGAATAAAAAATCTGCCTAGCCTATTCGTTACGTGCAGCAAGTATCCATGACAGTGATGCTTGCTGCACGTTTTTTGAATGTCTTGCCTTTGATTCAAAGAGGTGTTGATTCATTTACAAGCAAAAAACCTCATGATATAGTCGAAGGGAGAAACGAACCTTTATCAGAATGGGAAGTGTCATATAAATGGAAAAAGAAGTCTTTACCCAACAAATCAAGGGCGGGTTGATTGTTTCTTGTCAAGCATTGCCTGGAGAACCCTTGTATACCGAAAAAGGCGGTGTCATGCCCCTATTGGCAAAAGCAGCTCAAGAAGCTGGAGCTGTTGGCATCCGTGCCAATTCCGTTCGCGATATTCGCGAGATCCAAGCCGCTGTTGATTTGCCGATCATCGGAATCATCAAAAAAGACTATCCACCGGAAGAACCATTTATCACAGCAACCATCAAAGAGGTACACGAATTAGCAGCTTTACATATTGCGGTGATCGCCTTGGACTGCACCTTGCGCAAACGTCATGATGGCTTGACGGTCAATGCCTTTATCAAGCAAATCAAAACTCTTTATCCCCATCAACTACTCATGGCAGATATCGCCACCTATGAGGAAGGCATCAATGCCTTTGAAGCGGGCGTCGATTTTGTTGGTACAACTTTGTCAGGCTACACGGCGAACAGTCCTACCAATGACGAACCGGACTATCAGTTGATCCAGCAATTGGTTGCGGCGAAGGTTCCGGTAATAGCCGAAGGCAAGATCCACACACCGGAACAAGCAAAAAAAATTCAGGATATGGGTGTGACCGGTATCGTGGTTGGTGGTGCCATCACCCGACCAAAAGAGATCGCCAGTCGATTCGTGCAAGAGCTTCGCAACTGAGTCGTTCATTTCCTAAAATAAGTCTTTCTATGCGCCTTGTGACAGAAGGCGCATTCTTTGTTGTCTTTTTGAGAAACGTTTATACTTAAAAGAGAACGAATGACAACAGAGAAAGCGAGTGAAGAAAATGACAAAAATCAATGCTGGTACAGCAATGATCAAGATTTTTGAAGCGTGGGGCATCGACCATATCTATGGAATCCCCGGTGGATCTTTCAACTCAACGATGGATGCTTTGTACCATGAACGGCAATCGGTCAAATATGTTCAAGTACGTCATGAAGAAGCGGGTGCGCTGGCAGCGGCGGCTGATGCCAAGCTAACGGGAAAAGTCGGTGCGGTTTTTGGTTCTGCTGGTCCGGGTGCCACCCATTTGATCAATGGCTTATACGATGCTCAAATGGATAATGTGCCCGTCGTTGCCTTGTTAGGACAAGTAGCTTCGAGCTCGATGAACTACAATGATTTTCAAGAAATGAATGAAAATCCGATGTTCGCTGATGTCAGTATCTACAATCGCACGGTCATGTCCCCTGAAAGTTTGCCCCACGTGGTGGACGAAGCCATTAAAGCAGCCTACAAATTTAAAGGAGTCGCTGTGGTAACGATCCCGGTCGATTACGGGTTTGCAGAAATCGACGAACAGGAGATTGCAACCGCAAAAAATCATAAGACAGGTGTTCTCCAGCCTGATGAAGAGGGTTTACAGGCTGCCCTTCCTTATTTTGAACAAGCAAAAAAACCCGTCCTTTATATCGGACAAGGTCTCTTTGGTCATTTTGATGCCATCGATGCTTTTTCTAAGCATTTCTCGATGCCTATCGCAGCTTCTGTCTTAGCCAAAGGCATCGTGCCTGATCTTTATGAAAACTTTCTTGGATTTGCTGGACGGGTTGCGACAAAACCTGCCAATGAAGCTTTGGCAGAAGCCGATCTCATCGTTTTTGTCGGCAGTGACTTCCCTTTTGGCCGCCGCTTTTTCAATCCTGGTGCCAACTTTGTCCAAGTTGATATCGACGCCTCGAAATTTGGTCGTCGTCATCAGACGGATGTCTCCGTTTTAGGAGATGGTGCGACCGCTCTTAGAAAATGGACAGAGATGGCAGCCCCTCGTCCTGCAGATGCTTGGTTAAAAGCCAATCAAGAAAACTGTCGCAATTGGCATGCATGGCGCCATCATTTTTACCATGATTCGCAAGTTCCTTTGCGTCCTGAACCTGTCTATCGAGAAATCAACCGGATTGCAGCTCCTGATGCCCTGTTTGTCACGGATGTCGGTAATGTGACGATCCACAGTATCCGTCATTTAGAAATGACGGATGAACAGCGTTTTATAACGTCTGGCTGGTTTGCGACAATGGGTAATGGTGTACCTGGTGGGATCGCAGCTCAATTGAGCTATCCGAATCGCCAAGTATTTACCTTTAGTGGGGATGGCGGTTTTGCGATGCAAATGCAAGACATCATCACCCAAGTGAAATATGATTTACCAATCATCAACGTGGTCTTTTCCAATGACTCATTCGGCTTCATCGAAGCGGAGCAAGAAGATACCGAGCAAACCAAGTTCGGTGTCCAACTAGCCGGTGCTGATTTTGGTAAAGTTGGGGAAGCATTAGGTGCGAAAGGCTTCACGGTAACGAAGGAAGATGAATTAGCATCCGTCTTTACACAAGCTAAAGAAATCAACGGACCTGTGGTGATCGATGTCAAGATCGCTAACGAACGACCTCTTCCTGTCGAAGAACTGAAACTTGATCCGAACCGCTTCAGCGCTGAAGAAATCGCAGCGTTTAAAGCAAAATACCAAGTCCATGATCTGCCAGCTTTGAGTGAGTTGTACGTGAATTCTGAGGAATAAAAAAAAAGAGAGAAAGACAGCAACCCTGTCCTTCTCTCTTTTTTTAATCGCTCATTTCGTATTAATAATCCATCGCCTTACTTATTATAAATTTTCGGGCCTTTACGCATGTTTTTCCGATCATTTTTTGGGGATTCCATCTTTTTTGAACGGCCGCCGCCTTGTTTTTTCTTGATTAGTTCTAACATTTTTTCTTTTTGATCCATCGATTCCACCTCTATTTCTTAGCAATACGATCTGTCGGTTGAAAAGAAGTGTTCCTGACTTCTTTTATGTTTGCGAACAACTACTTTATTTCGATTGGGTTAAAAAACAAACGCTGCCTATTGACGTGTCTAGAGTCAGCAGTTCCTTTTGACATTTTTACTACCCTGATTTAATCTACTTTGATTTTTATTGTTTGTCAATGGCTCTTGAAAAAATCATGTGCTTTTGTTGCCTTTTCCCAAATAACAAACCACCATTTATTATATTATTTTATCATTTTATCTTATTAAATCGAATATTTTTATTATTTATTGGTATAATTATAACAGAATCTCTGTTCCTTTCTTTTGCTTCCTTCGTTCTTCTTCCGATTGTCTCCTAACTTTCGTCGTTCTCACAAATCACGCTATTTGAAAGGAGGTGGATATGTGCTGCACACTTATGCACCTGAGCAAATTTATTTGTATGTTTTGATTGGCTGTGCTATTTTAGCCTTTTTGCTGCTTCTGTTTGGGGATATCTTCGATTTCGACGGACCAGTCGATCCGATGTTAATTATTCCATGGTTTGCCTTTACAAGTCTCTTCGGTTACTTAGGAGAAACTTTTCTGTCTGGCTATTCGCTCCTACTTTTCGTCATTAGCGGCTGCCTTGCTACAGGGCTCGTTTTTCTCTTGAATTTTTACGTGCTGATTCCCATGCGAAATGCGGAAGCGACACTGTCAAGTTCTGAGAAAGATTTTGAAGGTCGCATCGCAACGGTGCTGACGCCGATTCCTTGTGAAGGAATGGGCGAAATTCAACTCACAAGTGTCACTGGTTCAAGCAATCGACCAGCTACGGCTTTCCAACCAATCGATGAACCATTAGCAGCTGGATCGAAGGTTTTGATTATTGAAGTCAAAGAACGAGTTTGCTACGTCGTTCCTTACACAAAAAAATTTTTGGATAACTAAACTAAATCACTAAAGAGGTGTATCTATGGATATTCTATTATCACCATTCGTTTTCCCGATCGCCATCGTGGCATTCATTTTATTAATGCTTTTGATCGTCTTTGTCACGAAATATCAAACAGCCAAGCCCGATGAAGCATTGATCATCAGCGGAAGCTATCTAGGTAGCAAAAATGTACACGCCGATGAAAGCAACAACAAAATCAAAATCGTGCGTGGTGGCGGAGCCTTTGTTTTGCCAGTGTTTCAACGATCGAATCGAATCAGTTTGCTCTCCAGCAAGCTGGATGTCTCAACGCCGGAAGTCTACACTGAACAAGGAGTTCCCGTTATGTGTGATGGAACTTCCATTATCAAGATCGGCTCCTCCGTGGAAGAAATCGCAACGGCAGCGGAACAGTTTCTAGGAAAAACCCGTGAAGAATTAGAAAATGAGGCACGAGAAGTCTTGGAAGGTCACCTGCGTTCGATACTTGGTTCGATGACCGTCGAAGAAATCTATCAAAATCGCGACAAATTCAGCCAAAGCGTGCAAGAAGTGGCCTCTGTCGATCTAGCGAAAATGGGCTTGATCATTGTCTCCTTTACGATCAAAGAAGTACGAGACAAAAATGGCTATTTAGATTCTCTTGGAAAACCTAGAATCGCCCAAGTCAAACGGGATGCTGAAATTGCAGAAGCCGAAGCGCTGAAAGAAACCCGTATCAAAAAAGCCCAATCGGAACAAGAATCGCAAACAGCGGAATCAAAACGCATGACCGAGATCGCTGAAGCATTGAAGGAAAAAGAATTGAAGCTGGCACTTTACAAGAAAGAACAAGACATCGCCAAAGCCGATGCCGATCAAGCCTATCATCTGCAAAGTGCCATCATGAAACAAAAAGTTCGAGAACAAGAGATTGAAGTTGAAGTCGTTGAACGACAAAAACAAATCGAATTGGAAGAAAAAGAAATCTTGCGTCGTGAACGCCAATTTGATTCTGAGATCAAGAAAAAAGCCGATGCCGATCGTTATGCGCTTGAACAAGAAGCATTAGCGAAAAAAGCGTCTGCGTTAGCAACCACTGAAGCTGAGCAGTTTCGAACAGAGTCGTTGGCAAAAGCTGAAGCCGATAAGATTCGTCTGATTGGTTTGGCAGAAGCCGAGACGACCTTGGCGAAAGGAACGGCGGAAGCTGAAACGAAGGAAAAAATCGCTGAAGCCTTCAAGAAATATGATGAAGCAGCGATCCTTAGCATGATCGTTGAGATCATGCCGCAATTAGTCAAAGAGGCTGCCGCCCCATTAGGCAATATCGATAAAATTTCGGTCGTTGATACAGGATCAGGTGAAGGCGGCGGTGCCAATCGTGTCACCAATTACGCCACCAATCTCTTATCGACCACACAAGAAACGTTGAAAGAAACCCTCGGTCTGGATGTGAAATCGTTGATCGAAAACTTCGCCGGTTCCACTACGAGCGAGCCGCCTCAAGAATAAGAAAACTGCTGTTCGTCTTCATCGCTTCAAAAGCGACAAGGCGAACAGCAGTTTTTTTCTTACTCATTGCTATTGTGCTTACTCAGTGACCTCTTTGACATAGTTTGCAGGTACACCAGCCACGATCGTGCGTTCAGCGACATCTTTGGTCACCACTGCCCCAGCAGCAATGATCGCATGGTCACCGATGGTCACACCGGCAACGATCGTTGCATTTGAGCCAATCCAGACATTCTTCCCAATCGTAATGGGGGCTGGATAAAGCGTGCTACGATCTTCAGGGTGAAGGCCATGATTCAAGGTAGCTAGAACAACGTTATGCCCAATTAGGGTATCATCACCGATCGTGATCCCTCCTTGGTCTTGAAAATGACAACCCGCATTGATAAAGACATCTTTGCCAATGCTGATATTCTTGCCATAATCTGTATAAAAGGGTGGAAACAGCGAAAAAGTCGGCTCAACTGGTTTTCCTGTTAATTGGGCAAAAAGTTCTTGTAACTCATCAGACTCATGGTAGACTGTATTGATTTTCATCGTGATTTTTCTCGCCTTAGCACTCAGAGCTACCATTTGTTTGGAAGCTTGCGAACCGGCAAGTAAGGGTTCGCCACTTGCCATGAGTTTGTTTAATTGATCGATCGTCATGTGTTTTTCTCCTATTCATTTGTTATTCACGAGGATTTCTTAACGAAAAAATAACCTCTACGTCTTCCGCCCCAAGTACTTCTTTTAACCCCGTCGGATCTTCAATGACACCGATACGATTATAGCCACCATAAGAATTGGTAAAGGTCTGATAAAACAGCACCAACGTATGACTATTCCAGCTCATGATTTCTCCTTCGTGAATGATCTCCGGCCGTTCTGTAGTCATTTCTGGCAAATTCTCAGAAAAACGATAATATTTCTCATTGTTGTTCAAATCACTCATTGTCACCGTAAAGGGCATTTGATTCATTAGGTGCTCAGACACCTCATTTTCATAAAACTTCGCTAGAAAATTCTGTTGACCAACCGTAATGACGACAGCTGTTGCTGCTGAAAACTGCTGGACATTCTCTTGGCTAGCTTCCGATGAAGTTTCGTTAGCGGATTGCATATTGGTTCTCTCTGTTTCGCTTGTCCCACAGGCACTTAATAAGAACAGCAAAATAGCGGATATCAATTTTATAAGTATCTCTTCGCTCCTTTCTGGTGATGATTCTATGTAGAAGCGGGCAAATGAATGCGTATTTTCAAAAAAACACGACTGCTCAGCAGAGGCAGAGTGACCGAACAGTCGTGAAGATCGTTGTGGCTATTTAGTTCAAATGTTCTTGGAAGAATTGGGTCATTTGATCAAAAGGAATTACGTCTGTTTGATCATATAGATCAACGTGCGAAGCATTAGGAATGACCGTCAACTCTTTGTTATCGCCTTGTAATTGCTCAAAGGCGTCTTGACTGAAGTAAAGAGAGTGGGCTTCTTCTCCATGGAGTAATAAAACGGCGCTTTGGATCTCATCGATATACGACAAGAGCGGCATATTTAAGAACGACAGCGATGATGTCACGTTCCAACCGTCATTGGAATTTAACGAACGTTCATGATAGCCGCGTTCCGTTTTGTAGTAATCAAAATAATCTTGCATAAAGACCGGTGCATCCTCCGGTAGTGTATCTGGCACTCCACCTGCTCTTTCGTAGCTACCGTTAGCAAAATCAACTGTCCGCTGGGCGTTCAGCTGTTGGCGCAATTCATGACGTCCTTCAGCCCCCATCTCATCAAAATACCCCTGAGCATTGACTCTCGACATGTCATACATCGTGGCGGAAACCGTCGCTTTCACACGGGTATCAATGGCTGCGGCATTCAATGCCATCCCGCCCCAACCGCAAATTCCGATCAAGCCGATTCTTTCTTCATCTACATTTTCTTGGACTGACAAAAAATCGACTGCTGCCTGAAAGTCTTCTGTATTGATATCTGGTGATGCCACATAGCGTGGTTCCCCACCGCTTTCGCCTGTGTATGAAGGATCAAAAGCGATCGTAACAAAACCTCGTTCAGCCATCGTTTGGGCATATAGACCAGATGTCTGTTCTTTGACTGCCCCAAAGGGTCCGCTAACCGCGATTGCTGGAAGTGGTCCTTGCGCATCAATTGGTTCATAAAGATCAGCAACTAAAGTGATGCCGTAGCGATTTTCAAAAGTTACTTTTCGGTGATTCACCGTGTCACTTTCTGGGAAAACTTTGTCCCATTCATCTGTAAATGAAACATTTTCTGTCATCGTTTCTCCTCCTGAACTGGCTTGTGTTGCTTCGTTTGCCGCCTCGTTATTGCTGCTGCAAGCACCTAAAATAAGTGGTGCTAGCATCAATAGTGATACAAGTGTCTTTTTTTGCCAATTTTTCATTTCATTCGCCTTCTTTCATGGTCAATCATCCTGTACCTTAGGGCGAAATATACAACTCCTTTTCTCTTTTGATCTTTTGTTGATTACCGGTAACTCATAGATCAAAAGAGTGATTCTCGGATTAAATCTATTGTACTTCGCGG
The DNA here is from genome assembly GCF_050543505.1 of Enterococcus sp. DIV1067f. Classification (NCBI taxonomy): domain Bacteria; kingdom Bacillati; phylum Bacillota; class Bacilli; order Lactobacillales; family Enterococcaceae; genus Enterococcus; species Enterococcus sp. DIV1067f. The sequence continues at coordinate 1,534,006 of NZ_CP172940.1, read as the reverse complement.
TCTTTTCCATGTAAAATATCAATATCAAATACCTAACTATTCATTAAACGAATAGAAAGAGGAGCATTTCAAGAGGAGCATTTTAAATGGAATTAAAAAATCTGACCACCTTTTTAGCAGTTGCAGAAAAAGAGACAATTTCGGCTGCCGCAAAACATCTGCATCTTTCTCAACCTTCCTTGTCCCGACAATTGATGGAGCTTGAAAAAGAATTAGGCGTGACGTTGTTCACCCGAGGCAATCGCAAAATCACACTAACAGAAGACGGACTGTTGTTTCGTAAACGGGCGGAAGAAATCGTAGAATTATTAGAAAAGACCCGCTCAGAATTTTTGTCGCCTCGAGATACGATCGCCGGCAATGTATCGATCGGAGCTGGAGAAACTTATGTGATTCAGTTGCTAGGAGCAATTATCAAAGAAATCCAAGTTGAATACCCCAACATCAAATTTCACTTTTATAGCGGCAACGCCGATGAGGTCAAAGAACGATTGGATAAAGGATTGTTGGATTTTGGTGTCGTAATCAGTCCAGCAGACGTCAAAAAGTACCATTCCTTACGCTTACCTGCCAAAGATACATGGGGCGTGTTGATGCGAAAAGACAGTCCTCTAGCTGTCAAAGAAGTCATTACCCCAAAAGATCTCTGGGACGTTCCCTTGATTACTTCGCGACAAAGTTTGGTCAGCAGTGAACTTTCTAAATGGTTGAAAAAAGACCTGAAAAAATTGACGGTCGTCGCCACATATAACCTTGTTTACAATGCATCAAAGCTGGTAGAAGAAGGTGTTGGTTACGGATTGACTCTAGATAAACTAGTCAACTTCGCCCCAGATAGCCAATTGTGTTTTAGAAAATTGAGCCCAGCACTGGAATCAAACCTTGACGTCATTTGGAAAAACACCCAAGTTTTTTCAAAAGCTTCTGGACTTTTCTTGGAGCGGATGAAGGAACAGTTTTCGGAGGATAGGTATTGAAAAACAAAAAACGAAGTGTTTCATCTTTCACATGAAACACCTCCTTTTTTTTTATTAAATGAGATGATTTATTGGCTAAAATCAGTTAAGGCATTCCCGTTCTTTAACTTGGACGTCTTTTTCCATCCACTGAAATAGATGAAAAAATAGCCTATCTCCTTTAAATCACGACTCTTTATTACGAGACTTCCTAAAAAGCCATTGCGCATTCCGATAGCTATGGGTAAAAATATACAAATTTCCTTAGCTTTTAAGAACGACAAATATAAGAATTTTATTTTTTCGAAAGAAAATTGCTTAAATAGAATGCTTTCGAAACTCAGCGATTTGGTAAATATCACTCAAAGGAACGTCACTCGCTACATCAAAAATCACAGAAAAAAACGTCATTTTCGTGCCATTGGTCGGCGCCTTATGAATCCTTTCTTTTGTGTCATCACTGATTGGTAGAGACAATAACTGTGTTCGGACTTTCTCGCTAAAGTGAAAGGAGACTTTGAAGAAGCCCTCCCACATCGAGAGCCAAAAAATTGGTTTCACTTTATTCGTTCCACGAGTCGTTGTCCATTTGTATTCGCCTTTGGATAACCACGCTTTCCCATCTTGGTAATAGCGCCAATCCATAAGAAAGATTCCCTCGTTTTTAAGCGTTTCGACAAAACGTTGATAAATGGCATATTCCTCTCCCAATGATTCAGCAATCAGCTGCTCTGTTGGTTTCACGTTTTTGTCTCGAAACAATTGCTCTTTGCCTTCCATCCTCCCACTCAACTCCTTGCGCTTTTTTTAGGTTTTTGCTACGTTACAATTTAATTTTGTTGATATCGTCTGTGATGACCCAATCGTCCATATTTTTTTCACGATTGTACTGAAATGGCGTTATTTCTTCTAATTCAGCGATTTCATAGACAGCTAGATACTTTTTCCCTGCCCAACGATCGACTTGCTTTTTCGATAGATTCAACTCTTTTTCATAGCGTTCTACAAAATCTATGGATTCTTCTTTCGTCATCTTTTCAGATTCAGTCACATTGGCAATGATGCCCCGATGAGTGATGGTCAAATCGCCGCCGGTCTCCACAAAATAAACAAGATCGTTGATTTTGGCTCTTCCTCCTAAGGGTGATTTTCTGCCAGCTGCCCCCCGAATGATCATTGTTTTGTCGCCATGAATCAGTTTCTCAAGCTCTTTGGCTTCCTTATTTAAATAGACCAAATGTTCTGCCCGCCCAGCTTTTCCTTGATACCATTCTGCTGTTTTTGTCATAAGAAGTTCCTCTTTTCATATGAATTGTTTTTTAGCGTTGTCCATTCCATGCTGAATGGTTATTGGAACATTTTTTCAATCGTGTATAGGTGAGAGCTGCAACTGTTTCGATTGATGAATGAATAAAAACATTTGTGCAAAGGCATCTGGGATACCGCATTGGTCAAATGTTTCCGCATCTTCTTTCGTTTCGAACTTGGTGATGTCAGCCCAAGTTTCTCAATCTACTAATCATTCAAAAGAAAGGTATCCTCTTTGTTTGAAAATGTATTCACGGTTGAATTGTTCAACGACTGGAACAAATTCTGCTGTTGAAGCACCTTTTATTAATTTGTATAAGTTATGAAATGCAACCTGTCCCATCGTGTGTTCCTCCTTTCCGATTCCCTCAAGAAACAGAGCATTTAAACAACTAATAGTCGTCGATTCAACATTCGAATGACTTTTTAACATCCCGTTGTATTTTTCCCTATAATTTCTAAACAGTTGCAACAAAAAGTCCGTTCATCTGAAGAGCATCCGATACTAAAACGATCACTCAATCACTTCCCCTAAAAGCTTGTCGTGGGGAACGATCAAACATTTCTCGATTGCTTTCCAATAGCTTTCATACAGCCTTTTTTGGGCTTTGCCATAGTTTTCTTCGGTATCAAACTCCCAATAGTGGGCATATTTCACACATTTTATGACTCTTGTCAATGGATCAGGCAGGCGTCCTTCCTTGATGGTGCTCATTTCTTTAATGTAATGGGTTCGTTTCATTAATCGAAAGAACAAAGCCCCCTCCATGGCCTTCATTGCCTCTGTTGCTTCCTGCATGATTGCTTCAAAGGTATCGACTTCACTTGGTTTTACTTGATAAATACTGATTTCTGAAAACACTCCGACCGCTCCTTTCACTTGTGATTTTCTTCTCAATTATAGTATACCAAGTTTACGCCGTTGATAGTTTGGTCATTTTATTCATTTCTCATTTATCTTCCGTTTATTATTGATTTGGCCTCCTATATGCGGGATCAAATTGCTAGATTTTAAATTCATAAAAGACTAGCAGCCAAGCTTTATCCGTAGTCACCTGCTTGCCATAGTCATTAAAAGGATCATAAAGCTTTCGCCTACAAAAAAAGCAATCAACTTTTGACAGTAGACTGCTTTTTCTTAACGCTCATTATTGCAAAAGGAACGGTTTTAGCTCTGTCTCGATAAAGTCGATTCGATCAAAGACAGTTGGCTTAAAATAAGCCGTAATAGCAATGACGCAATCTGATTCGGGATCAATATAAAGGACATTTCCGCTATTACCGATGGCGGCATAGGTGCTTTTCTCAGTATCCAAAATCCACCACAAATATCCATAACTCATGTTTTGAAATTTCTCTGTGTTTGTCTCTAGCGGATTGACCATTTCAGTGAGCCATTGTGAGGAAATCACTTGTTTCCCTTGATGGATGCCTTGGTTCAAGCATAGCTCACCGATTTTGGCTAAATCTTTTGCTGAAAGGCATAGCCCGTAACCTGCCGCCCCAATATTTAAAGGATCGCAAAACCAAACTGGTTTTTTTGGTGCCTTGCTCATTGTAAAGTGCTTATGTTCTTGTGCCGTTTTCGCATAATAATTGGTTATTTCGGCTACACCAAGAGGGCGAAATAAATAATGGTTCGAATAATCAACGGTCGTCATTCCAGAAGCTTTCGCTAACAAACCAGTGAGGATCTGCAGACAAACGGTTTGATAATTGAATTCATTTGTCACTCCTTTTCTTCCTCCCAATAAATCAAGGGAGGCGCTGGTCCAGTCGTCACTCGAACAAACTTTTGTCCATGGATCACCTTTGCATTTATACGGGGCTCGCATCGTTAATAGGTGTTTGATGGTAATATCGTGAATCGTTTTTTCGCCCCGTTTTACGGAATAGTCTGGAAAATAATCGAGTACTTTGTCATTGACACTCCTGATGAGGCCTTGATCTATCGCTATTCCGACTAGTAGAGAAACGATACTTTTCGTAGCGGACATAAGGTGGCAAGTATCGTCTGGCTTATACTCATGCCATTCATCCGAGTAAACTTCCTTTCCATTTTGGTAGGCAGAAATTTGGCAAATATTGGGCTGGTTTTTACTGATACATGCATGCAGTTCTTGTCTGTTCATTTGTGAAGCCTCCCTTCAAAGATAAGCATAGTACCATTAAAAATTGTTTTCAATGTTATTTTTAAAATTTTTTTTGAAAGGACTTTTAAAAGACTACTTCAGAGGAACAAACAAAAAAGGCCCTCAATGATAGAGGTACCTTACATAAAACTTTCGAATATCGATTTTTGATTTCTATCCAGTTTTTTTGCGAGTATCGTTATCAGCAATTCTTCTAATGCTGAAATAGTGCCGATGACTCCCAAAATCAAGACAACAATTCTTTCATGGAATATTATGAGCAGCAATGGAAAAATACATAAAAGAAATCCGACTGCTTTGTTGAGCCATGTATGCAGACTGCTAAAAGACTGAAATTTTACATAGCCAATCAGATAACTGACGAAGCGGATGATAGCGATCATCAAGATCCAAACCATGATCGTTTGGGTTTCCAAAAGCTGCGGTAGAAAAGAAAGAAAAACGGCGAGAAAAAAGCTGACATCTGCGAAACTGTCTAGTAAGGCACCCACCTCACTCGTAAGATTCATCCTTCTTGCAAGCAGCCCATCGACGAGGTCGCTTAAAAAACAATAGGAATAGAGCAGCCAAAACCAGCCAGACATTGGCTGAAGGAATAGTAAAAGTGGTGCGAGAATCAGTCGAGAAGTAGTAATGATATTGGGTAATTGCTTCATTTGTTTCCCCCTGAGATACATTTTCTGAATACCTAAGATTGTTGCAAGTTTTTTAAAGAAGCTCAGAAACGTTTAAATGTTCTTTCTTATAAGCATTTCGGCGATGCCCCCTATTGAAGTCTCACAGCTAGTCCCTAATGCTCCTATAAAAATCGTATCCGTTCTGTACTATCTGGTATCTGATTCCGAACTTTTATCCATCGTCCTGCTCGGTAAACCTCGTATTCTTCAAAGCGACAAGGCAGCCCTTTTGCATGGGCGATATCGTTACTGTCCATCACTTGAAAATGCAAATGAGGTGAAGTCGAATTGCCGGAATGCCCGACATTGCCAATCACCATCCCTTTGGTGATTTTTTGTCCTACGGAAACTTTGATGGATCCTTTTTGCAAATGGACGAATGCCATATATACGCCCTCAGAAGCTTTTATCACAATGTAGTTGCCAGCTATTTGTTGATACTCATCTTTTTGTTCATTAAAAAACAAGCCATTTTTTAAAGCGATCGAAAAATCGACAACCCAATGAACGACTTTGCGTTCCTGATAGCCCTCTCTTACAACAATCACTTCACCATCACAGGGCGCATAGATTTCTTTGCCCCAACAATAACAGTTCTCAAGGGGAACTCCTAAGAAGAAATAGCGCAGAAAGCTTCGGTCGTGAAAAGCTTTTGTTTTCCCCTCAAAATCGACTTGTAAAAAATCAAACGCATAACGTAACCCCATTCGATCGGTGCCATGACTAGGAATCTTCTTGGCTGGTGTAGTCGGCGCAAGCCACTCACCTCTTAAGGGAAATTCAATGGTTATCGGCTGCTCTTTCATAGGACTTTCTCCTTTTTGGATCACATGATCTCTTTTATTTGGAAATGACTATCAGCCTCGCGGCAATCTATACCTGTGCTTTACTCCTTTTCACTATAGGTCACCTAAGCCTTTTTTTCAACTCTAAAAAAGTGGGCTAATAGGAGTAGCTAAAAAAAAACACCTCAATCATATAGTGATTCCAAAAAGTTAGATCAAAAATTCTAACTTCTAGAAGTCGCTTCATGGATGAGGCGTTCTCACATTCTATTTTACTGTAGGTCCTGTCGGTGACGACTCGTTCGACTAACTTTTTTTAACGGCTATTGTTTTCGCTCCACAAGTCGGTAGTAGACTCTTGCAGTGATGAAATACACCATTAAATAGATCATTGTAAACAGCAGAACAGAGATAATCAATACCGTGATCAATAAGTTGCGATCTGTCAGACCAAAAAGAAGCAACAACTTCCGAATCATCGGCAAAGCAAATGCGAGATGGATGATCGCTGCCGCCAATGGAAATGAGAAAATCATCAAGACTTGCTGCTGGATCACTTGTTTGACTTCCTTATGGCTTAACCCAACTTTTTGCAAGATCTCGAAGCGTTCTTTGTCCTCCATCCCTTCGGAAACTTGTTTATAATAAATGATCAATGCGGCAGCTAAAATAAAGACCACACCAAAAATCAAGCCTAAGAAGAAGAAGCCGCCGGTAAAGGTTTTGGTCTCACCTTCAAAAAGATCTTTTGACTGAACACTCGCATGAGCATCTGCTGCCAGAAGTTCGCTGCGAATCTCTTTTGCGATCGCTTCGCGATCGCTTGCTTCTGCTGCTTGAAAATTAAAGACTGTTGTTGTCATTGGTTGCTGGTAAAGTTGAAAATCTTCTTTTTGATACCAAGAGCTTAGCTTTTCAGTAAGCCACTGATCATCCGCCACAAGAACAAGATGCTGAACCGGGTTTTCTGTTTTCGTGAATGTTGGCAGTTCCTTCAATTCCCGCAAACGAAATTGACGATCATCGATCGTGGTCTTTTCTGGTAATGCTTGTTGGGTCCAAGTTGCGGGAAAAACAAATAATTCATCTTCAGCAGGTCCTGTTTTCCCGCTGATTTCATGGTATTCAGACCTGGTAAGAAAAGTAAGGTACACGGCTTTATCTAAACTATCACTATTTTCTTCAAAAGTGGTTGAAGGAACAAAGTTTAGGCCCTCAAAGGTAAAAAGCAATGGTCTTGTTGTAGTGACTTGCTGGCGCTCTTTGATCGTTAGCTTCTCTTCAAGTCCATCAATCACTGTGTTGATTTGCTGGGAATCAGCCGCTGACTCAATTTGAACATCGTATGGAAAACGAGTTTCGATCACATTCTTTTGTCCAAAGTAAAGACTGGCGGTCGTAGCAACTGTCACTAACACCATCGTTGATAAAATACAAATACTTGCTAAACCAGCCGCATTTTGCTTCATCCGATACAGCATGGTAGAGATATTGATAAAATGGGTCGTTTGATAATAATAGGTCGTTCGTTTTCTTAAAAACTGCAATGCTTTGATACTACCAGCAATAAACAACAGATAGGTAGCCAAGATTACGAGGATGACGGCGACAAAGAACAGGCCTAAGGCACTGATGGGAGACTTGATCGTCACAGAGATCGTATAGCCCGCCACTAAACAAAGGACACCTAATAGTGCTAAAATGCCTTTCGCGCGAGGCTCTTTTTCATTACGCTTGCTTCCCTGTAGTAATTGAAGTGGATTGGTTTTGCGTACTTGCAACAGGTCAAATAAAAATAGACAACCAAACACGCACATAAAATAGAGGATCACAAATCCAATGCTCTCAAATGAAAGTTTAAAAACAAAGAATTCACCTACGGCTAAGATTTTCTTCAGAATCAAAAATCCTAATCGTGCAAACAATAAGCCGCTGATCAACCCGGCCGCAAGACTAATAAGAAAACTGTAAAAGAGTTCCCAAAAGACCACGAAGGCTATCTCGCGTTTTCCTAGTCCCAAAACATTGTAGAGACCAAATTCTTTTTTTCGCTGCTTGATCAAAAAGTTATTGGTGTAAAAGGAAAAGATCGCCGCAAAGATCATCAGGATGATATTTCCTAAATGAAACATGAAAATGGCGCTTTGACTACTAGGAAGTTCCTTCATCCCCGGATTGTTCACGATGATTTGCGTCATCATCAAAACAGCTACCAAGAAACTCATGGATACTAAAAAGGGTGTGTAGGCTTTGGCATTTTTACGTAAATTGGAGAAGGCGATTTTTTGAAAGAACATTCGTTACTCCTCCTTCGCAAAAACAGCAGTCATTGTTTCGGCGATTGCTTCTAGAAAAGCGGTATCACTCCGTTCTCCTCGATACAACTGGTGAAATACATACCCGTCTTTGATAAACAAGACGCGTTGTGCGCGACTGGCTGCGATCGAACTGTGGGTGACCATCACGATCGTCTGTCCGTTTTGATTGATCTGCTGAAATAATGTCAGTAGTTGATCAGAGGTTTTCGAATCCAGCGCTCCGGTTGGCTCATCTGCTAATAGCAGTTCTGGTTTTGTGATGATCGCTCGTGCGACGGCAACACGTTGCTTTTGTCCGCCAGACAATTCATACGGGTAATGCTGCAATAAATCGGCGATCCCTAAAGTTTGTACAATAGGCTGAAGCTGCAATTCCATTTGTTTGACGCAAACTTTCGATAAAACTAATGGCAATAAAATATTGTCCTTTACCGTAAAAGTGTCCAATAAATTAAAGTCTTGAAAGACAAAGCCTAAGTGATCCCGTCGAAAACTTGCTGCATCTTTTTCTTTGATGGTGGTCAAATCGATGCCATTCAGCTGCATCTCACCCGCTGTCGGTTGGTCTAACGTCGCCATCAAGTTCAGTAGCGTACTCTTCCCCGAACCTGATTCCCCCATGATGGCTACATATTCCCCTTCTTCTACCTTAAAGGTGATATTCTTCAACGCTTCGACAGGTTGCCCATTCAGCTGGCTTTGATAGATTTTTTTTACTTGTTGAATGTTTAAAAGTGTCATCTTGTTCCCTCCTTCCTTTTTAGAATAAGCTGACTGGCAGAAAAAAGCGACTTACAATAAAAACCGCAAACTTACAGTGTTGAAAGTTTGCGGCTATCGGTTATTTGTGGTGGGAAAATGAAGTGTGACGATGGTTCCCTGTCCCACTTCAGAATCAATCGCTAAACGGCAGCCGATTTTTTCAGCCGCTTGTTGACTCATATATAAGCCTAGCCCGCTCGCTCGTTGCTGAAAGCGACCATTTTGTCCCGTATATCCTTTCTCAAACACCCTTGGCAAGTCTTCCTTACGAATACCAATGCCGCTATCTTGAATCACTAAGGCATTGTCTTTAGTGAAAACATTAATGCCACCGGTTTCAGTATACTTCAAGCTGTTGAAAAGAACCTGTTCAAAAATAAAAATGAGCCACTTTCGATCAGATGTCACCGTCAAATCCACTGCCATATCCAGTTGCAGATTCTTTTTCGAGAAAAACAAGGCATACTTTTTGATTGTTTGACGAACAAGGGGCTCTAAAGCAATCGACTCAAAGACAAAATCATCATTCGCTAAATTTTGTCGCAAATAATTCAACATCATTTGCAAGTAATCGTTCACCTTAAATAATTCCGCTTTGACCTCCGTCGGTGACAGGGTATCGCTTTGAACCAAAAGATCCAACGCCGCTAGAGGCGTTTTGATTTGATGAAGCCACAAGCCGAAATCTTCATAAATTTCTTCATTTTTCACGGTCGCTTTGTATTCAGACAGAGTTTTTTCTTTTGCCATCTGCCTAAGAAGCGTTTGATACTCGTCTTCTAGCCGATTTCGAGTGGTCGGCAAGAACGCCAACGCCGCTTCCGTCATACGTTCTTTTCTTAATAAATGCTGTAGCTGCTTTCTTTTTTGTGCGTAACGAAAATAATGAAAAAGGGAAAGACCTCCTAAAATCACCCCTGAAAAAACCGCATAGTCAATGAAGGGTTCTAATGGAAGGCTGTGAAGAAAGAATAACCCTAGTAGACCCGCACTAAATAGCAGGTAAACGAGATAAAACTTTCCATACAACACGAAATATTCTTTCACATTAGTCATAGGCGTGTTCCTTTTCTATCAAATAGCCTTTATTCTTTACCGTTTGGATCAAATCGGATAGTTCGATCTGGCTCAATTTTTTTCGCAAACGAGTCATATTGACTGCTAATGTATTGTTATCGATGAACTCTTCACTATTCCAGAGCATTTCAATGATGGTCTCTTTGGCTACGATCTTCCCTCGATGCTGCAAAAGCAAGGAAAGAATCCGAGCTTCATTTGGAGAAAGCGGCAACTGTTCCCCCTGATTTTTTAATACATTTTCTGTTGGATAAAAGGTTACTTGCCCTATGTCAAAGGTCAGCGCTTGTTGGTGGCTATACTGATAGCTGCGCCGTAGCAACGCTTGGATTTTTGCCAAAACGAAGGCTAAATCAAAGGGTTTTGTTAAATAATCATCCGCCCCCATGTTCATCGCCATGATTTGATTCATCTGCTGATCCATCGACGAAAGAAAAATGATCGGTACTTCTGACTCCTTGCGAATTTCTTGGCACCAATGATACCCATTGTAATAAGGCAAGGAGATATCTAAAAGAACGAGATCAGGTTTGATGTCGTGAAACTCTTGCAAGAGTTCAGCAAAATTCTTGGCCGAATGGCATTCGTATCCCCACTGCTGCAAATAATCGGCTAAAACAGAGACGATCGTCGCATCATCTTCAACCAGATAGATTTTTTGCATGTCTTTCTCCCCTCTGTTGATTATTCGGTCGGTTCTTTAGAGACAGTGTACCAGAAAAGAAAAAGAATCGTCTAGATGGAGGAACATTCCAAAGGACTGTTTTTTCCTTAATCTTCTGCCAAGTGAGCAAGGATTTCTTGGTACCGTCGGGTGGCGAAGGAACTAATTTGTCCTTTTTTACAAAAATTCAGTTTCCCCAGTTTTGGTACAACCCGTTCTACAATAACATTGCCATTTTTAACTTTCGATTCAAACTGCTGCAAAGCCTCCAGAAACCGTGCGTCTTTTCTGGCAGAAGGATAAAAAGACAAGACATACAGATAATAAAAAAGATTGTACCCTCTAAAGGGGTATTCTGTCTGCATAAACAATGTGCCCATTCCGTAATGACAGGGACTGATTGGCTGACGAATCTCCCAATGAGCAAGCAAGCATTCGATTGCTTGATTAAGTGTTTCCATCTGTTCACGATCATGAGTATATCGAAAGGCATCAAGGACCGTTAACGTCGTCATCGGGGTTGAATAGCGGGTCTCCGGGCCGCGACCAAAACTGTATTTATTGCACTTCCAGCCGCCATCTGTTTCCTGAGTAGCAAGAAAATAGTGAAAGGTCTGTTGTAGCCGCGGGTCCCTTGCGTAACCAAGAGCACACAGCGTTCGCAAAGCCAGCGCTGTATGACAGGGATAAATCCCCCCTGATGGCGAAATTTTAAATCTGCCATCTTCTCTCCATCCTTGAAAGATCAATGCAGCGGTCTCTTTTAATAAGTTCTCCTCAGGCGACATACCAAGTTCAAGCAAATAATGAGGACACTCTAAGGTTGTAAAGGGTGCTCCTTTCAGTAATTTATGGTCTGGCGTCGACCATAAATCGGCGCCATGATCATATTGACGGGAAATGATCGCTTCGATATCTTGCTGAACCGTCTGATCCATATTGTTCCTCCTCCATTTCTTAAGTGCCCTGCAATCAACGCAACAATCCTTATTGACCCACAATGCAACAGCTTCTAGAATGATAAAATCGACGTTTTTCAACACATGAGTTAGATTTTTGTATTCGAATTGTCCAAATAAATTTTAGGAACCAACGAGTTTTTCAGGATGGACGTACTTAAAACAAGAGTGTACAGATTTTCCTGATGACAGGTTCTAAAAAAGTTTCTCTCTAAACTCGCCTGATTATGCTAGCCCCTTAATGAAAGATCACCTTAATAAGAACGCGCTCACGCAATAATTTAATGCCACACTCTTCTAGTTAAAGGAATCAGGCATAATGAAATAGCTCAAAACGAATGCCTTCTGGGCTTTCAAAGAATAAGGCATAGTAGTTAGGAGCGATGCGCTCTTTGTACTCCATTGGTCGATCGTGAAGGATCTTTACCCCTAAGGTTTTTATTTTGGGAAAGATCGCATCTACTACTTCGCGGCTTTCCGCCTTAAACGCCATGTGCTGAACCGAGCCAGGTTTTCTTGAATCGATTTTCTCCTTCTTCCATTCTTTTCGTGGGGAACAAATACCGAAATCAAATGAATCCCCTATATATTCTACTACTTCCATCTCGGCATGTTCTAAATACCCAGAATATTTCTTCTGAAGGTCGAAACCTAATAGTGCAAATAATTGATCATAAAAACCTTCTGCTTTTTTTACATCATTGACTGTGATTTGGATATGGTGAAACTGAATGTTCATAATCGCTCCTTTCTGGCTAACAAAGTAAGTGTTTCAGGAAGAAAAGCCGCTTGCGGAAGTTTGATTCAATGGAATTAGCTAGGAAACTCATTTAATGTAGAAATCACATTTTCCATTGCCTTTGCTACCTCTTTAGGCAACTTATTATAGCCATCATTTTCTGTTTCTTGAGCCAAAATAAAGTCCAGCCGTCCTTGCATCCGCTCTCTTAAATGAGAAACATAGGAGGCATCTTGAAAATCGACTTTAAAGCCTGTTACTGGCAGGAAACTCATTTCGGTGATCCCACCGAAATTTTTAAATTCAGCCTCGCCTTCCACAATTTTTTCAATCGATGTTAGTGTGACTTCAGGCGTGACTTTCTTGCCTTTGTAAAAGCCTGTATTTAGAATGTAACAAGCCGTTTGGTTTTCTTTAAACAAGTGCATGAAATGGGCAAAATCTTCCCCTAAAGGATAGACCCTAAATGGATTGGCATAAGGTTCGATGACCAGTTTATCTATATCCGTGGTCTCGACAATATGTTCAGCTGTCGTGCGCTTCGTAGCTAAGGTCAAACCAAAAACAGCGGCTAAAATCGGATCGTCAATTTTTACTACAGGAGGTAGCGTGTCATCTTTCATGATCCAAAATACTGCATCGATCGGCGAATCTAAATGATCCACCCGGTTAGGTGTGACATACCGTGATTTGACGGTTCGACCATTCCCGTTACGAATATCTTGGGTGACGATGACCTTTTTTCCTTCCTCGTCTAAAGTAACCCCAACATTTTGACAGGTGATAAAGTAGCGGACATTTGGGTTGGTTAATGGATAGTCTTGCGTTTTATCAAAATAAGAAGGCTCCAGAGCAGTGGACGCACCATTTGTTTGATTGATCACAAACGCATCGTCATGCAGAACCTTGATATCATATTTGCCATCATGTTCTGCCAATGTAATGGTCGATTTTCCTGATCCTGAAAGACCAAAAGCAGCTATCGTAAATGTTCGATTCGGTAGCTGATATTGCTTCATTCCTCCATGACACGCCACAAAGCCATTGCGATGCGCGGTAGCCCAAGCCAAAGTTAATGTCGCTTTTTTCAATTCACCAAAATAGTTTAAGCCTAAGACTGCCGCAACATTGTGTTCAGGATCAAAGAGAGACAGCCCATAAGGAAAATCAGGATGTGTCCAGTCCGGATCAGCGTACAAGAAAATATCTGTCTCTGGATAGTTCTTGGAATGTTGATACCTTTCCTGCCATGATTTCGTCAGCATTTGAAAATTCAACAAATAAGAATAAAAATTGGTTTCATAGTACTCTGGTAGCAACAGGTGTGCTTTGACCATAAACGCTTCGTCTAACCCTACAACAACTTCACCGCCATAGAATTTTTTACGTGTCCCTTGAAATAAAGCATCTCTTAAAATCCCTTCATACAATTTTCGATCAATCCCGGGATGTCCGATGATGCGTCGAGCTGCCGCTGTCCGTCCAACAACTTTTCCGTCATTAAACACGATGACTTTAGCATCCTCCGGTAGTCCTAACTCCTTGGTGTGTGTGACCGGCATATCCGTAAGAATAGCGCCAGAAGATTCTTTTGCTAAGCGATAGGCCGTGGCTAGATCATGAATCCAAGTGACATTGTTCCCATAAAAAGCTGACTCTATCAACACTTTAAAACTCGACAAATGCGTATTCTGCGGTGTAATCTCTTTGTGTGAAAATGCACGAATCGTTGCCATGTGTAATCCCTCCTAACAAAAATTTTCTATTCACTACGTTTATTATAATACTTTCTAATCACCACACGCCATATTTTTATACACATTAACTATAAATTGCCGATAAACCATTTTGTTAAAGGATTTGGATCTCTACATATTTGAAGCTTCACTGCTTTTTGCATTGATTTTTTCCCCGCTCATCAATAGTGAGAAAGAACAAAAAAACTGGCACAGAAAGAGTATCTTTCAGTTCCAGTTTCTGGTTTTATATTTCATCCATTCTAAACGTCACAATCGACGTAACTAGATAGACAGATGGGTTTTAGTTGCTTATTTCTCAATTGACTTGCTTTCTCTAGTAACTTTGCTATCGTAAGATTTTATGACATTTACCATAAAAAGAATTCAAAATCAAAATTGCTGAAAAAACTTGTTGTTTCTTAACCACGTTCTAACAACACGACACACTCTACATGGGTCGTTTGTGGGAACAAATCAACAGGTTGGACTTCTTTTGTCACATACCCTTCTTCCGCAAATAACGCGAGGTCACGAGCCAAAGTTGCTGGATTGCAGGAAATGTAGACGATGCGCTCTGGTTTAACCGCAGCAGTCGTTTCGATAAAGCTAGCATCTAAACCTTTGCGAGGTGGATCAACGAAGACGACTGTCGGTTGAATGCCTTCGCGTAGCCATTGCGGCATGATTTTTTCGGCTTTACCGATAAAGTAATGCACGTTTTCGACACCATTTCTTTTGGCATTGGCTTTGGCATCGTTCACTGCTTCAGGAATGACTTCCATCCCTAACACTTCTTTCACGCGATCAGCCAAACTAATCCCGATCGTTCCGATTCCTGCATAAGCATCCACAACGACATCATTTTCAGACAGTTGCGCCATCTCGAAGGCGGTTTGATACAAGACTTCTGTTTGCGCTGTGTTGACTTGGTAGAAAGATTTCGCTGAGATTTGGAAGGTTTTACCTAATAATTGATCATCGATCGATGACTTGCCATACAACACACGCTCGAATTCCCCCATGATCACATTGGTTTTTTCTTCATTGATGTTTTGAATGACAGAAACAACTTCTGGAATCTCTTCGTGGATCACTTCCGCGATTTCTTCTCCTTTGAAGAATTTCGGTTTACGTGTCACTAATACGACCATCATTTCACCTGAGTGATGCCCACGACGAACGACAATGTGGCGTAAGAACCCTTCATGGGCTTCTTCATTGTAGGCTTTGACATTGAACCGCTGCAAAATATCTCTGACTTTGATGATTGCTTGATCGATGTTTGGATCTTGAATATAAAAGTCTTCGATCGGTACCAGAGTATGGCTGTTTTTGCGGTAAAATCCAGTCGTTAATTCCCCATGGATTTTTTGCACAGGGATTTGCGCTTTGTTGCGGTAACCAAATGGTTTTTCCATTCCGATTGGCGCATTGACTGTGATTTCAGGCAATTTGGCGATTTTAGCCAAAACATTCTCTACTTGCTGCTGTTTGAAGGCTAATTGTTTGTCATAGCTCAAATGACTCAATGGAGCGATCCCGGTGCGCAACAATGCTTCATTCGGCAATTCTTGCCGATCAGGACTTGCTTGCAACAATTTCATCACTTTGGCAAAACCAAATTTGTTGCCGACTTTCAACACTTTGACTAAGGCACGTTCATTTGGCAGGGTGTTTTCAATAAATAATAAGTACCCATCGACTTTGGCGATCCCATTTCCTTCATGGGAAAGATCCAAAATATCAACTTCAAGTTCCTGATTCTTTTTAACAGGATAATTTTTCATAGATTTCTCCTTTGTGCTTGCTTTCTTCATTTTAAAAAGGAATGGCCGAAATTGCAAGCGGTGTTTATTCTAACGGTTCAACTTGACTTCGAGCAAAAAAGAACCGAAGGAGGGAAATCGGCTGATTGCTTTTTCTGGGTCCTGCGGCGAAGAGCCGCTGCAACACAGGAGCAATCCCTTTTCCATCCTTCGGAAAATCGAACAGATCAGAAGTGTTTAAAACTTTTGATCACTGTTTTAGTTATCAGTTATTTTTCTTTTTCTGTGATTTTTCCCGTTCGCTCTTGTTCAAGATTTGTTTTCTTAAACGAATGCTTTCTGGTGTTACTTCACAGTATTCATCATCATTCAAGAATTCCAGTGATTCTTCCAAAGAAAGAATACGAGGTTTCTTGATAACTGAGGTTTGGTCTTTGTTTGCAGAACGGACGTTGGTCATTTGTTTTGCTTTCGTGATATTGACCGTTAAGTCTTTGTCACGAGAGTTTTCACCAATGATCATTCCTTCGTACACTTCGGTACCTGGTTCAACGAAGACCGTTCCACGTTCTTCAATACTCATGATCGAGTAAGTCGTTGCTTTTCCTGTATCGATCGATACAAGTGCGCCTTGATGACGGCCACCAATTTGTCCTTGGATCATTGGCAAATATTGATCGAAGGTGTGGTGCATGATGCCGTAGCCGCGAGTCATTGATAGGAATTCTGTCGTGTAACCGATCAAGCCACGAGCTGGTGCCAAGAAAATGATCCGTACTTGTCCATTCCCTGTATTGATCATATCTTGCATTTCTGCTTTACGCATTCCCAATGATTCGATTACTGATCCCATGTATTCTTCTGGGGTATCGATTTGCACCCGTTCAAATGGTTCGCATTTCACGCCATCGATTTCGCGTTCGATAACTTCTGGACGAGAAACTTGCAATTCAAAGCCTTCACGACGCATATTTTCGATCAAAATTGACAAATGAAGTTCGCCACGTCCAGAAACGATCCATGAATCAGGTCCGATTGGATCCACACGCAATGAAACGTCTGTTTGCAATTGCGCCATTAAGCGTTCTTCAATTTTACGAGCGGTTACGAATTTTCCTTCGCGACCCGCAAATGGTGAATTGTTCACGATAAAGGTCATTTGCAAAGTTGGTTCATCAATGTGTAAAACAGGTAATGAATCTTGATGATCGATTGGTGTAACAGTTTCACCAACGAAGATATCTTCCATCCCAGAAACAGCAATCAAATCACCGGCTTTGGCTTCTTGGATTTCCAAACGTTTCAAACCGAAGAAACCGAAAAGTTTCGTCACACGGAATTTTTTAACTTCTCCGTTTAATTTCATCAATGCAACTTGGTCGCCGACTTTGATTGATCCGCGGAAGACACGGCCAATACCGATACGTCCAACGTAGTCATTGTAATCAAGCAATGATACTTGGAATTGCAATGGTTCGTCGCTGTTGTCGATTGGCGCTGGAATATGTTCGATGATCGTATCAAACAATGGTGCCATCGTTTTTTGTTGATCAGCAGGATCATCTGATTCACTTGAAGTTCCATTGATCGCAGAAGCGTAGATCACTGGGAAGTCCAATTGGTCATCGTCGGCACCTAATTCAATAAATAGTTCTAAGACTTCATCGACAACATGCTCAGGACGAGCAGATGGTTTGTCGATTTTGTTGACAACTACGATTGGCACTAAGTGTTGTTCCAACGCTTTTTTCAATACGAAACGTGTTTGAGGCATCGTTCCTTCATAAGCATCAACAACCAAAACAACACCATCGACCATTTTCATGATCCGCTCTACTTCACCACCAAAGTCCGCGTGTCCTGGGGTATCCATGATATTGATTTTTGTACCGTTGTATTCAACCGCTGTATTTTTCGCTAAGATCGTGATGCCACGTTCTTTTTCGATCGCATTTGAATCCATCGCCCGTTCTTGTAATTGGGTATGGCTATCTAACGTTTGGGATTGTTTCAATAATTCATCAACTAATGTAGTTTTTCCGTGGTCAACGTGGGCAATAATAGCGACGTTGCGGATATCATTTCTAATATTCAATTTATAAACTCCTTTTTTGGTGACATTGCACTCGACAAGCCATTATACCAGAATTTCTTTCTGAAATATAGTGCAAAGTTTTCATTTTTACAGAAAAAACCAGATATTAATAAAATATCTGGTTTTTTTCTTATTGATTAACGATCGCCAATAATTCTTCAAAAGCTTTCGGTGTACCGCCGATAAACAATTCCCGTCCATTCAAGGATAGCGGCTCTCCTTTGATGTTTGCCATTTTTAATCCAAGGGTTTCTAACAAAACGCCCCCTGGCGCATAATCCCATGGCGCAAGATGAGAAAGATAGCCTGCTCTTTGTCCTTTAGCGAGGGCGATCAACTCTACCCCAGCACATCCAGTCATACGAATGCCTAATGCTTTGTCACTGACTTCAGTTTCGTGGTGGCGGTTATGGATCAACATGGGTGAATTCAAGCCAACGAGACCCTCGGATAAGGCAATATCTTTCGGCGGTTCGATCTTCTTGCCATTGTTATAAACACCAATCTCTGGACCCCCCCATAAGAATTCATCTTTCATGACATTATAGACAAAGCCAAAGCGCCCTTTGCCCTCTTCGTAGATCGCGATCATGATACAAAAGTTTTCTTTTTCCAACACGAAATTCATGGTTCCATCGATCGGATCAATGATGAAGACCCGTCCACTCATGTCGGCAAGTGTGTCCAGTCCGTTTTCTTCACCTAAAATTTTGGCATCCGGATCATAGGATTGGATCTTACCAATCAGAAAATCTTGCGTGGCTTTATCCAATTCTGTCACTAAGTCTTTCCGTCCTGATTTTGTCTCGACCACCAAGTCTTCTTTATTTAAATTGTCTTTGATCCTTTCGCCTGCAGCGATCATCCACTGGCGAACTTCATTAACGATTTCATGCATTCGTTGATCTACCCTTTCATTTTTAGTTTTCCCTCAGTCTTTTTCGCTGCCTGCACGGCATGGTATAACGAATAGCCTGATAGTTCTTCAAATTCTCTACCTAAACGGCGTTCCTCGCCAATGCTGGGAACGACTTTCTTAAAGGCTTGATACGCCTCAAGAAACGTGCTGCTAGGAAGGCCTTTTTCATAGGCTTGTTCTAACCGTTCCCACATCTTCATGACGACGACCATTTCATCCGTCGACCAATCTAAGTCCAGAGGATATTGATAATCCCGCATATTACCACTCCTATTCATCTTATTCAGTGTACCACAAAATTGAAAATAGGTCAGAGCCTCCGCTGCAAAAAAGGTACATTCTGGCAATGAATGTACCTCTGGTTTACAAACTATTTGGATTTCTAGAAGCTGAACTCCATGAATCTCAAATAAGAAGGAAATTCCTTTGTTCTTTCAACGAGATCGCTGATTAAAAGATGACCGATGTCAAAAAGGTTCGTCTAGAAAAGCCCGCAAAAACAAAAAATTTTTAATGATAGCAATTGATTTCCACCACTGTTTACTAATGAAAAACTCTGGGTAATCCGTTCCCCATTGCCATGGAATGACAAATGATCCGTCTGCTTGTTGGTGTTCTAAAATTTCTTCGGCTTCTTTTTTACATATTTCTTCACTAAAAATCCCAAGCAGCTGCTCTCTTGTAAAGAAAAAATTTGAAGGTTTGCTGACATAAGATGTGAACCACTCTTCTGGCTCGTTTGAGACTGCATGGCGAATTTGCCAGAATAAGATCTCGCGAAAGCGGTCATTTGCTAAAACAGGCTGATACTGGATTTCTTCACAGTCTTGTAATAATTCTAGATAGACGACTAATGTGTGCATTTCACTGGTTGGCTCCTTAAGAAAACTTGCAACTGCTGTTTCGGCGATTTCTTGTGCTTTTTGATAGAGGGTCGTTTCCCCTGTTCTTAAGATCGTACCAGCTAGACTGACCGTTGGGTTGTCTGCTGGCACGCCCACAGGACTCTCCCACCAAATCGCATGCGGATAGGATACCGTTGACGGCACTTGGTTGAGCCATTTCCCTTCAGAAAATTCTTTTCCACTAGCTAAATACCTTAGAATCCCTTGGACTTGTGGATTTGACGAATGAAGGCATTCAAGCTCTCGTAAAATTCGACATGCCTCCCACACTGCAATCGGTGTACTATTGGGATTCCAATAATCAGGTTCCAAACCATGCCCATAACCACCATCTTCATTTTGGTAGACTTGTAACGCCTGTAATACAGCCTCGCGAGATCCATTTTCAAAATGGTACTGCCAACGAGCAAGGTCTAAAGGGCGCGCGTTTTTGTAAATAAATTTTCGTGCTTTTTCGAATGCTTCCATATCTTCGCCTCCTTTGGCTTTCTTTTATTATCGCTTACTCCCCTAATGATTACAACGCTTACATCAATATCATTTCTCTGAACGACCATTCTCAGAATAGCTTCTTGGCATTTTTCAGGAAGCATACTTTTGGTGTTTCCCTTGGCATGATGTTACAGTAAGAATAACAAGAAAAAGGAGGAATTCTCTTGCGTTTAGAAAACAAAAAAATCATTGCCTTAGTCGACAATGATTTCGAAGATTTAGAACTTTGGTATCCGGTCCATCGGTTACGGGAAGAAGGCGCACAAGTCGATTTAGTCGGTGAAGAAGCGCATAAAACGTATATTGGCAAATATGGTGTACCCGCAGAATCAGCCTATGCTTTTTCTGATATTCACGCCGATGACTACGATGCCATCTTAGTTCCGGGTGGTTGGGCACCTGATAAATTACGGCGTTTCCCAGAGGTCATCTCTTTCGTGCGAACGATGGACAAAGACCAAAAAATCATTGGACAAATCTGTCATGCAGGCTGGGTCTTGATTTCTGCGAATATCCTGCAAGGCAAGACGGTTACCAGTACACCAGGCATCAAAGATGATATGACAAATGCTGGAGCCACATGGGTCGATACACCTGTGGTTACGGATGGACATATCGTTTCCAGCCGCCGTCCCCCAGATCTACCAGACTATATGCGGGAATTTATTGCTGTTTTAGAAAAGAAATAGTACCCATTGATCAGATTCAAAAGAGTTGCGACCGAAGGAAATACGGCCGCAACTCTTTTTTCTACCTATCGATCATTCGCTTATGATCGCTAATTTTTTGTTGCTTTTAGGGATTTTTTTCACACCGATAAAGGTCAATGTAGCACCCAAAACGGCAAACCCAGTCCCAATCAAAAGCATTTCCCAGACACCAAAGCTTTGGATCAGCATCCCCCCTAAAAGGTTGCCGATCACGCCACCGATCGTGGTAGCGATAATGATGATCGTTTGTCCAAAAACCCGGTCTTCATCTGCCAAACTATGGTTGAACAAATAAGCAGAAGCAGGAATAAACAAGGCAAAACTAACCCCTTGCATCAAATGGCTCATTTCCATCAGGATGATGGAGCTGATCAACAGCATCAGCACCCCACGAATGGCAAAGGCAACACTGGACAGCAACAGCCAAAAACGGCTAGACCGTATCCTCACTAACTGTTCAAAGAAAATCATGCCCGGCAATTCGCATAACGCCGCAATCATCAGGGCGATGCCAACTTCCTTACTGCCACCGCCAATATCGGCAAAAATTTGTGCCAAAAAACTGTTGATCATCGTGTGGAAGCTGAAGAGAAAGCTAAATCCGACAAAGAGAAAGAGTAAAAAAGGATATTTTTTCAAAAAGGCACCTGAATGACTTTGTTCTGTATGCATCACGGGCATTTCTGGCTTCTTGATCGCTGGCAGCAAAAGCAAAATAATGAGAAACAAAACGGCTTGCCCGATAGCGATCATTGGTAAAAGGGCTGCCGAAAACTCCTCTAAGAGCTGCCCCAGTAAAAAGGAGGTACCCGCAAATCCTAGTGACCCACCGGCACGGGAAAAGCCAAAATTGATTTTGTTGCCGCTATTTGTGTATTCAAACGCCAAGGCGTTGAGAAAGGACTGCATGGAAACGAGCAAAATCCCTCCTAAAACATAGGTCAGTATTGATAATCCAGGGACCATCACACCTGCTAAGAGCACCGCGACCACGCCGATTGTCATCGTTTTCAAAACAACGATCAGTGGTACTTTGCTTTTTTTGAAAATGACTTGACTGATGAAGGGCTGCAAAATCGTAGACGCAATATTGACTAGGGCTAAAATACCGCCAATTTTTGCTGGATCGACCTTGAAATAAATCAAAAAGAGTGTCGCAAAGCCATAGATTGAGCAAAACATCATCCAATAAAGAAATTGCAAACTTGTGTAGTAAAACCGAATCCTCTTGTCACTTGCATGATTACGCATACATCCCCCACCTTATCCATATTCCTTAGCAACTAAATATAGCATAGAACCGATGGATTTACTATCCTTCTATCAACAGAAACCGCAGTTTTATTTGAAACACTAACCCACAACAAAAAAGCGCAGCATAGTATCCTGCGCTTTTCCTACTGCTTCAACTATTTAGAGCTGTTGGAAGGCTTGCGTGAGATCTTCCAATAGATCGTCGATGTTTTCCAATCCAATGGATAAGCGAATCGTCTCTGGACGAATTTTGGCTGCTGCAAGTTCTTCTACGCTAAGCTGAGAATGGGTCGTCGAAGCTGGATGGATGATCAAGGACTTTGCATCGCCAACGTTCGCCAGTAGCGAGAAGAGCTTAGTTGCGCCACAAAAGGTTTTGCTTGCTTCTGCCCCACCCTTTAATCCGAAGGAAAAGACCGAACTGGTCCCTTTGGAGAAATACTCCTGCGCCCGCTTAAAATAAGGACTGTCCGGCAGGGTTGGGAAATGAACCCAAGAAACTTCCGGGTGCTTGGCTAAAAATTCAGCAACTTGTTGCGCATTTTCTACATGACGTTCCATCCGCAACGAGAGGGTCTCGATGCCTAACAGCAACACCCATGAATTGAAGGGAGAAATCGCAGCACCTGTATCCCGTAAAAGAATCGTTCGGGCCCGAGTGATATAGGCAGCGTTACCAGCGGCTTCTACCCATGAGATTCCATGGTAACTATGATCGGGATTGACCAGCTTGGGAAATTTGCCGTTTGTCCAATCAAAGTTGCCACTATCAATAATAGCCCCTCCTAAAGCAGCCCCGTGACCACCGAGGTATTTTGTCGTGGAATAAACGATGATGTCCGCCCCGTGCTCAAACCCTCGAAACAGATAGGGAGTCGCAAAGGTGTTGTCAATGATGAGGGGAATCCCGGCTTCATGAGCAATCGCTGCAATCTTTTTAAAGTCGGCAATATCAATATCTGGATTGCCTAAAGACTCTAGAAAAACTGCTTTGGTATTTTCTTGGATGGCTGCTTTTAGTGCTGGTAGATCTTCACTATCGACAAAGCTTGTGGTGATGCCAAAATCTGGCAATGTATGGGCGAACAAATTATAGGTACCGCCATAAATTGAAGCAGCAGAAACGATATGATCTCCTGCTTGCGCGAGATTTAAAATTGCATAGGTGATCGCTGCTGAGCCAGAAGCCGTAGCTAACGCACCGATACCACCTTCTAATAGGGCTAATCGCTCTTCTAGAACCGCGGTCGTCGGATTGGTAATACGGGTATAGATATTGCCGCTCTCACTAAGACTAAATCTCGCTGCCGCTTGGTCAGCATCATCAAACACATAGGATGTGGTTTGATAAATGGGTACGGCGCGACTTCCTGTGGTAGGATCTGGTGTTTGTCCTCCGTGTAATTGAATCGTCTCAAATCTTTCTGTCATACTATTCCTCCTTAATAATGCAAATAAAAAAGCCCTCTGATATCGAGATATCAAAGGACGTGTTTACGTGTTACCACCTTTATTCAAGCAAACTTTCCAGCATGCTTCTCAGCAAGTACGCGACAAATAAACGTCGTTATACTCTGACGCGATAGCGGGCGCACCCGGATCTCCTTATCTTTCGTACAAGTTCAGAAGATCACCTTAGAGGCCATTTTCGATTGATTCTACAAGTTCTTCTTGCACCTTACGAAGACTCTCTAGGCTTGCCAAATCAATTTACTTTCCTCATCAACGGTTGAAATATTAAGAGCATCGTATCATTTCCAGAAGATTCTGTCAATAGCATAGGATCGCTTTATTTCTGGTGATAAAAAAACTCGTTCACCAAATGATGAACGAGTTTCACAAAGCTTAAATGTGGATTGGTAATCCTAGAGCTAACTCAGCAGCATCCATTGTGATCTCACCTAGAGATGGATGTGGATGGATCGTTAACGCGATATCTTCTGCGTTCATGCCAGATTCAATAGCAAGAGCAAGTTCTGAAACCATATCGCTTGCTCCTAGACCAGCAATTTGCGCACCGATGATCACATTGTCTTCAACCGTTGTTACTAAGCGGATGAATCCTTCAGTTTTTCCTAGAGTTAACGCACGACCGTTACCTGAGAATGGGAATTTGAATGCTTTTGCTTCAATTCCAGCATCTTTGGCATCTTTGATCGTCATACCCACAGAAGCCAATTCTGGGTCAGTAAAGGCAACTGCTGGCATTGCTTTGTAATCAACGGCAACTTTTTTACCAGAGATTGCTTCAGCAGCGATTTTTGCTTCGTAGCTAGCTTTATGTGCTAATGCAGCACCAGGTACGATATCACCAATTGCGTAGATATTTGATACGTTGGTACGGCCTTGTTTGTCAACCGTGATCAATCCGCGTTCGCCTACTTCAACACCTGCTTGTTCTAAGCCCATGTCATCAGTATTTGGACGACGACCAACAGTAACCATCACGTAATCAGCAGTAACTGATTCTTCTTTACCATCTACGGCATATTTGACAGTTACGCTATCGCCATTGTCAATTGCTTCTTTCGCCATTGCGTTGGTAACGACTGTTACACCTTTTTTCGCAAAGTCTTCTTCAACCAATTTGACCATGTCTTTTTCATAGGTTGGCAAGATTTGAGGAGAGCCTTCAAGGATCGTTACTTCTGCCCCTAGGTTTGCATAAGCTGCACCTAGTTCAGAACCAATGACACCGCCACCGATAACAACGAATTTTTTAGGAACTTCTTTTAATGCCAATCCGCCAGTTGAATCAAGAACACGACCGCCGAATTTGAAACCAGGGATTTCAATTGGACGAGAACCTGTTGCGATGATTGCATTGTTGAAAGAGTATGTTTGTGCTGAATCTGGGTGGATGACACGCAATGTGTGATCATCAACGAAGAAAGCTTCTCCTTCAATCGTTTCTACTTTGTGTTTTTTCAATAGGAAACCAACACCTGAAGTTAATGTTTTAACGACTTTGTTGTCTTTCCATTCTTGAGTTTTGGTAAAATCAAGGGAAACATTTTCACTTGTTACACCAAACATTGTTGAATCCAAAGATTCTTGATAATGATGACCTGCAGCGATCAAGGCTTTTGAAGGGATACAACCAACGTTCAAACAAACGCCGCCGATGTATTCTCTTTCAATGATTGCTACTTTTTGTCCCATTTCAGCAGCGCGGATGGCAGCTACATAGCCGCCAGGTCCCGCACCGATTACAACTGTATCTAATTCAACAGCAAAATCTCCAACTACCATTTGTTAATCATCCTTCCATCATTAATAGCTCTGGATCAGCTAATAGACGTTTGATATTATTCATTGCTTGTTGCGCTGTTGCGCCATCAACGATACGGTGGTCGAAGCTTAATGAAAGTTTCATCACACGTCCGACAACGATTTCGCCTTCAGCGTTTACGATTGGTTGTTGCGCGATTGTACCTACACCCAAAATAGCTACTTCAGGGTAGTTGATTACTGGAGTGAACCAGCCGCCACCAACTGAACCGATGTTACTGATTGTGATGGTACCATTACGCATATCATCTGCAGCCAATTTGCCGTCATGAGCAAGTTTTGCTTTTTCGTTGATTTCATCAGCGATAGCAAACATGCCTTTACGATCTGCATCTTTTACGTTTGGTACATACAACCCATGGTCAGTATCTGTTGCGATACCGATGTTGTAATAGTTTTTGTATACAATCTCTTGTTTTGCATCATCGATCGACGCATTCAAGATAGGGAATTTTTTCACTGTTGCAGTCAATGCTTTCACAACATATGGTAAGAAAGTAAGTTTTGTGCCGTTTGCAGCAGCAACTTCTTTGAATTTCTTACGGTTATCCCAAAGGTTTGTTACTTCAACTTCATCATGCAAGGTTACATGAGGTGCTGTTTGTTTGCTGTTTACCATCGCTTTAGCGATTGCTTTACGTGTAGGTGTTAAGGCAACACGTTCTTCTAAATCACCTAAGTTTGATTTGAAGGCTTTTGCTGGAGCTGCTGGTTTGCTTTCAGTTGCTGCAGCTTTTGTTTCTTCTTTCGCAGGAGCTTGAGTTTCAGCTTTTGCAGCTTGTCCGCCACCTGATAGGAAGTTTTCGATGTCTTCTTTTGTTACACGTCCGCCTTTACCTGTTGCAGATACTTGGGAAATATCCACATCTTTTTCGCGAGCGAATTGACGGACAGAAGGCATAGCCAAGACACGTTTGTTAGGATCTGCTGCTTCAACAACACTTGCTGAACCAGAAGTTTCCACTTTTTCTTTTGGTGCTTCTGCAGGTGCGCTTGATGAAGCAGGCGCACTGTTGTGACCAGGTGCGTCGATTTCAACTAAAACATCACCAACATTTGCAACTGTTCCTTCAGCAACAACGATGTTTTTCACTGTTCCTGTTACTGGAGATGGAATTTCTTCGACTGATTTGTCGTTTTGAACTTCAAGCAACGTATCGTCTTCATTGATGGTATCTCCTGCTTTAACGAACCATTTTACGATTTCGCCTTCTGCAATTCCTTCACCGATATCTGGTAATTTGAATTGGAAAACGCCTGCGCCTTCAGAAGAACCAGCTGATGCTTCAGCCGTTTCCGTTGTAGGTTCTGCTGCTGGTTTTGCTGGTGTTTGAGACTCTGCTGCTACACCTGCATCGCCTTCGTTGTCTTCATGTCCTGGTGCATCGATCTCAACAAGGACATCTCCAACGTTTGCGACTGTACCTTCAGGGACAACGATGTTTTTCACTGTTCCTGTTACTGGAGATGGAATTTCTTCCACTGATTTATCATTTTGAACTTCTAGTAAGGTATCATCTTCATTGATGGTATCCCCTGCTTTGACGAACCATTTTACGATTTCGCCTTCTGCAATTCCTTCACCGATATCCGGTAATTTAAATTGAAATGCCATTTTCTATTCTTCCCTTCTTCAACTATTAAAAGTTCACGATTTCTTTCACTTTGTCTTCGATGTCTTTTGCATTTGGCAACCAAATGTTTTCAGCTTGACCGAATGGGAAGATCGTATCTGGTGCAGACACGCGTCCGATTGGAGCTTCTAGTGATAGAACCGCACGTTCAGAAATTTCAGAAACGACTTGAGCGCCAACACCTGCTTGTTTTTGTGCTTCTTGAACGACAACCACACGACCAGTTTTTTCAACTGATTTGATGATCGTTTCAACATCAAGAGGAGCAACTGTACGCAAGTCGATAATTTCAGCGTTGATGTTTTCTTTCGCTAAGTTGTCAGCAGCTTTGATTGCTTCACGAACCATTGCACCATATGTGATGATTGAAACATCAGAACCTTCACGAGTTACTGCTGCTTTGTCTAAAGGAACTTCGTATGCTTCTTCTGGCACTTCTTCACGGAATGAACGGTAAAGTTTCATGTGCTCTAAGAAAACAACTGGGTCATTGCTGCGGATAGAAGCAATCAATAATCCTTTTGCATCATATGGGTTTGATGGAATAACGACACGGATACCAGGTGATTGAGCGATCAATCCTTCCAAGTTATCTGAGTGCAATTCTGGTGTGTGCACACCGCCACCAAATGGTGAACGAATAGTGATTGGTAAATTACGTGTACCACCCATACGGTAACGAGTACGCGCCATTTGACCAACGATTTCGTCAAATGTTTCAAATACGAAACCAAAGAATTGGATTTCTGGAACTGGACGGAAACCTTCTAATGCTAAACCGAAAGCCAAGCCGCCGATACCAGATTCAGCAAGAGGGGTATCGAAGACACGATCTTCGCCGAATTTTTCTTGTAAACCTTCTGTTGCACGGAAAACCCCGCCGTTTTTACCGACATCTTCACCAAAGACTAAAATCTCTTTGTCATTTTCCATTTCAACAGCTAAGGCATCTGTAATTGCTTGAATCATTGTTTTTTGTGCCATGACTATTTCGACTCCTTCGCTTCGTAAGTTGCAATTTGTTCTTTAATGTTTTGTGGTTGTACTTCAAACATGTTTTTCAAGAAATCTGAAACTTTTTGTTTTGGCACGCGGTCCGCTTCAGCGATCGCTGCTTTGATTTCTTCTTTTGTTTGTTCAATGACTTGTTCTTCTTTTTCTTCAGACCAAAGTCCTTTTTCAGTTAGGTAAGTACGGAAACGTACCAATGGATCTTTTTGTTGCCATTCGCTGTCCATGTCTTTTGAACGGTAACGGGTTGGATCATCACCAGACAATGTATGTGGACCGTAACGGTAAGTCAAGGTTTCAATCAATACAGGACCGTTGCCGTTTGCTGCCCATTCACGAGCTGCTTTAGAAACATAGTACACTGCCAATGGATCCATACCGTCAACTTGGATACCAGGGATCCCAGCTGCTGCAGCTTTTTGTGCCAATGTTGGTGCCGCACTTTGTACTTCACGAGGTGTAGAGATCGCAAAACCATTGTTTTGGATATAGAATACAGCGTTTGCATGGTAAGCCCCTGCAAAGTTGATTGCTTCATAGAAGTCCCCTTGTGAAGAACCGCCATCACCTGTATAAGTGAATACAACATTTTTCTTGTTGCGTTTTTTCAATCCTAAAGCAACGCCGGCTGCTTGGACGTATTGTGCACCAATAATGATTTGTGGTGGCAATGCTTTTAAATCTTCTGGATAAAGGTTCCCAGCAACGTGGCCACGTGACCATAAGAAAGCTTCTTTCAATGGCAGACCGTGTTGGATCAATTGTGGTACATCACGGTAACCAGGTAATAAAACGTCTTCTTTTTCAAAAGCAAATTGACTTGCTAATTGGCTTGCTTCTTGTCCAGCAGTTGGCGCGAAGAAACCTAGACGACCTTGACGGTTTAACGCAGTTGAGCGTTGGTCTAATACACGAGACCATACCATACGAGTCATCAATTCAACTAATTCGTCGTCACTTAAATCTGGTACTAACTCTTGATTTACAATTTTCCCGTCTTTGTCCAAAGCTTGGTAAGTTGGAAAATCCGCATTGACTTGCTCCAAAATCGCTTGGAAATCAAGTGCTTTTTGTTTTTTTGCCATCTTGACACACTTTCCTCTCTGATATAAAAATTCACTTTCGTATGTAACAGGGTTTAAATCTGTACTATCGAAATTTCATTTACTCTTATAAATTATCATTTAACTTCGAAAATGACAAGTGAAAAGGGTATTTTTTTTAATAAAAGAATTCCCACTGTAGCAACTCTTAAGAAAACATTAGTGAAATTAATCACATTAAAGCAATCGCTTTCTTCAATTTTTTCTTTTCAGATTCTTTTTTTTATTTAAGAATAGTACAGCATCCACCATTCCGCTAAACAGATTTATCATTAACCTCCTTTTATCACTTGTGAAGGATTCGACTTGAATCAAAGAGAAATTTCTTAATATGAGAAAAAAATAATACAGAGAACAGATAAAAAGAAACAGATCGGCGATTCTCCCCCTGTTAGGAAGAACGCCGACCTGTTTTTTTAAATCCATTCTCTCGTGACATGAATGTAAATGCGTTTCGCAAACTCAACTGTTACTAAATAAGCTAGATTGATACCGACATACCATGGCCAGTAACTTGATGGCAGTGCTGCAAAATCAAAGACGGTATGCAATGGCGTCAAGATGACCAAGAAGCCAACTGCAATCGCTAGAACACTTGAAATCAAAACTGCAGGTGATGCGATACTTTTGATAAATGGTAATTTTCTCGTTCTGATCATGTGAACGACTAAGGTTTGTGTCGTCAAGCCAATCATAAACCATCCTGCTTGGAACAAGGCTTGCTCTTGGATGGTATTTGCACTAAAGACATGCCACATCATAAAGAAAGTCAAAATATCGAAGATGCTGCTGACAGGTCCAATGCCGACGGTAAACTTCAATAGTCCACCCACTTGCCATTTAACTGGTTTTTCTAACTCTTCTTTATCTACGTTGTCCCATGGGATCGTCAATTGGGCCATATCGTACACCAAGTTTTGAACCAACAGTTGAATGGACAACATTGGTAAGAAAGGTAAAAAGGCACTAGCAACTAAGATCGAGAACACATTCCCGAAATTCGAACTCAACGTCATTTTGATGTACTTCATCATATTGGTAAATACTTTGCGGCCTTCGATGACCCCTTTATCAAGGACATTCAAACTTTTTTCTAATAAAATGATCGAGCTGGCATCTTTGGTGATATCTGCTGCGGTATCAACCGAGATACCAACATCTGCCGTACGTAAAGCAGGCGCGTCGTTAATGCCATCTCCCATAAAGCCGACCGTATGGCCTGCCGCTTGAATGGTTTCAATGATTCGGGATTTTTGCATTGGATTTAATTTTGCAAACAGATTAGTTTTTGCAGCTTTCTCTGCTAACTCTTCATCTGACAGATGATCTATATCGGTTCCTAACAAATATTCATCTGCATCAATACCAACATCTCGACAAACTTTTTGTGCAACGATCGCATTATCTCCCGTTAACACTTTGACATTGATGCCATGACCGTGTAAAGAAGCAATCGCTGTTTTTGCTGTTTCTTTTGCTGGATCTAAGAAGCCCATAAAGCCAATCATGATCATATCTTGTTCATCTTCTACAGAATAAACGGCATCTGCGTGGGCATCTCGTTTTACAGCAACAGTCAATACGCGCATTCCTTGTTTGTTCAAGCGCAAATTCACTTGACGCAATTGTTTTCTCAATTGAGGAGTCAATTCCATCACTTTGCCATCAACTTCTACGTACTTGCAGACTTGTTCCATTTCCTCGGCGGCACCTTTAGTGACCATCAGTTGATGACCATCTGCATTGACAACAACCGTCAAGCGGCGACGTGAGAAGTCAAACGGAATCTCATCGATTTTTGTCACATCGTTAAATGGCGCTGCCAAGCCTTCTTCTTCATAGTAGTTTAAGACAGCAATATCCATCAGGTTTTTCCACCCTGTTTGATAGTAAGAATTTAAATACGTCATATCAAGGACTTGTTTATCTTCTACGCCAAATGGGTTTAAATGCTGTACCAGTACAACACGATCTTCGGTGATCGTACCCGTTTTATCGGTACATAGTACATCCATTGCACCTAAGTTTTGAATCGAAGGCAATTCTTTGACGATCACTTTTTCTTTTGATAAAGAGATCGCCCCTTTGGCTAAGTTACTGGTGACGATCATTGGTAGCATTTCTGGCGTCAAACCAACTGCTACTGCAATCGCGAAGAACAACGCTTCGCCCCAATCACCCTTGGTCAAACCATTGATCAGTAAAACGATTGGGAAAAGAACCATGACCATTCGCAACAATAGCTTGCTGACTTTTGTTAAGCCATCTTCAAAGGTTGTTTTACCCCGTTTCGTCGTCGCATTTTTGGCAATATCACCGAAGAAAGTACTTTGACCGGTTTTCAAAATAATGGCTTTTCCTTGACCACTTAAGACATCGGTACCCATGAAAACAAGATCTTGCATATCTAGTGCAGAAATTTGTTCATCGCTTTCTTTGATCCCAGCATCGACAAATTTTTCAACTGGCATTGATTCGCCTGTTAATGAAGATTGATTGATAAATAAATCTTTGGTCCAAATCAAGATCGCATCCGCAGGAATCATATCGCCGGTTGCTAAGGTGACGATGTCTCCTGGAACGACTTCATCCATTGGAATTTCTCTCGTGATTCCATCTCGAGTGACGGAACAAGTATTTTCAATAAGTTCTTTTAACGCTAAGCTTGCTTTTTGGGAACGGTATTCTTGGACGAAAGTAATCATGACACTGGCTAAAATCATGATTCCCATCACGATCACTGCTTCAATATCGCCTGTTACAAAAGAAATAACCATTAATAATGCCAAAACTAACACAAAAGGATCTTTGAAAGCACCTAGGATCATCAACCAAGCAGGTGTTGGTTTTTGCGCATCCACTTTGTTTGGACCGTACTCTGCCAAACGTTCTGCAGCATCTTCTTCCGATAGCCCTTGGAAGGATGTCCGCATTTCCATCAGCAGTTCTCTTTCGGTCAATTTTGCCAGTAATTTTAGTTCTTGATCTTTCGATAGTTTTTTTAACATCTTTTTTTCCTCCTAGCACTTAGGAGTTGC
The DNA here is from genome assembly GCF_050543505.1 of Enterococcus sp. DIV1067f. NCBI lineage: Bacteria > Bacillati > Bacillota > Bacilli > Lactobacillales > Enterococcaceae > Enterococcus > Enterococcus sp. DIV1067f. The sequence goes on along the minus strand of NZ_CP172940.1, from coordinate 1,501,651 downwards.
TTACGCCACCCCTAGCGATTCGATAATTACTCCGCTGTTTCATCTGGGGACTGGGGTATTCCATGTGAATCTTCCTTTCTTTTTATTAGGTAAGTCACTGTGGAACATGCGTAAAAGACACAAAAAAACGCACGCTCCCAATAAGCATGCGTAAAAAACTCATGATCATTGTAGAGCTTTAGCACTATAGGGCGTAGATAGCAAATCTGCTATCAGCTACTTTGGGTTTAACCTTCACGATTAGACCTGTCCTACCAACTAAGTATCTCTCGATACTTTTGCGGCAGCAGCTTGTGTCCATATAGGAGCCTCACCTAACAATTATTTGTATAAAATGTCAGTTCGCCGGAAGTCTATCTTCCAACTACCCACATAATAACTGCTATCCTAGCCAATGTCAACCGCAACAATGGAAAAAAGCACCCTTTTTTCATAGATTTTCGTTGGTTTTCAAATGAAAGGTCTTACAATAAAATAACAACGTTAAAGAACTGGTGTGATTTTATATGTGACAAAACTTTTTTTACACGAACAGATAGAGAGAAATCCTCTCAGGGCAAAACCCAGAATTCATCAAGTCACTTCGGCTATCCCATTGAAGGAGAGAATGTAATAAATTTCCGAACTCGAATAAAAAATAGACAGCCATTTAAATAAACAGCTGCCTATTTCTCTTTCACATCCGATTCTGAAAAATGATTTTTTCGGTATTCTTTCGATCTAGCTCTCACGAAAAATGATCTGCTAAAATTTTCAAGATTCGCCGACTAGCTTTCCCATCGCCATAGGGATTTTCTGCATGTGCCATGGCATTGTAAGCTTCTGGATCCTCTAGTAGTCGCTTCGTTTCTTGATAAACCGCAGCTTCAGACGTACCGATCAGTTTTAACGTACCTGCAGCAATTCCTTCTGGGCGCTCTGTTGTATCTCGCAAGACCAAAACAGGAACGCCTAACGACGGTGCTTCTTCTTGGACACCACCAGAATCCGTCAAAATCAATGTGCTTTGATTGGCAACATTGTGAAAATCAATGACATCTAAAGGCTCAATCAGCGTGACATTTTCTAGTTCCCCAAGTATCTCCATAGCAATCCCTCGGACTTGAGGATTTTTATGCATAGGAAAAACCACTTTGATGGTTGGTTTCTCCTTAGCGATCTTCGCTAAAGCGCGGAAGACTTGCTTCATCGGAACACCTAAGTTCTCGCGACGGTGCATTGTCAGAAGAATCATGGTTTTATCTGCTGCAGAAAGTTCTGGATGCTGATAGTCCTCCGAGATCGTATAACGCATCGCATCAATGGCGGTATTTCCCGTTACAAAAATTGCAGCTTTATTGCGATTTTCCGCTAATAAATTTTCTTTGCTTTGGACAGTTGGCGCAAAATAAAAATCCGCTAATACATCGATCAGCTGACGATTGGCTTCCTCCGGATAAGGAGATTTTTTGTTCCATGTACGCAAACCGGCTTCCACATGCCCCACAGGAATCTGCTGATAGAAAGCTGCCGTCGCGGCTGCATAAGCTGTGGTCGTATCCCCGTGAACGAGTACGATATCAGGGGTTTCCTTTTGCAAGATAGGTTCCAGATCCAGCAAAACTTTGGTAGTGATTCCTGTCAAAGTTTGCCCTAAAGTCATAATATCCAGATCATAATCTGGTATGATTTCAAAAACCGTTAAAACTTGATCCAACATTTCTCGATGCTGCGCCGTCACCACAACGATCGATTCAAAACGCGGGTCGTTTTCCAATTCCTTTACTAGTGGCGCCATTTTGATGGCTTCCGGTCTGGTACCGAACACAGACATCACTTTGATTGTCATTTGGTCACCCGCTCCTCTACTTCTCATTGCTTCTATTATAACGAAGAAAACAGAAAAACAAAATGGTTGTTCCAACAAAAAAAAGAAACGACCGCTAAAAGGCCGTTTCTTCAGTATCCAGCTTAAATAGTATCTCCATTGAAAATCGAATTTTTCACGATTACGTAATCCACTTTACGAATCGATTCTAAATCTTTTCCACCTGCATAAGAGATCGATGACTGCAAGTCTTGCTGCATTTCAACTAACGTATCTTTTAAAGAACCTTTGTATTGAATCCAAATTTTCTTTCCTTCTACGTTTTTCTTTTCACCTTTTTGAAATTCTGATGCAGAACCAAAGTATTCTTTCATTACAACGCCATTTTCTACCTTGGTTTCCCCTGGTGATTCTTCATGCCCAGCAAACAATGAACCGATCATGACCATGGTTGCACCAAAGCGGACAGATTTAGCGATATCGCCGTGTGTCCGAATGCCACCATCTGCAATGATTGGTTTGCGAGCAGCTTTGGCACACCAGCGTAATGCTGCCAATTGCCATCCGCCAGTCCCGAAACCAGTTTTGATTTTTGTGATACAAACTTTCCCTGGTCCAATACCGACTTTTGTTGCATCTGCGCCAGCGTTTTCCAATTCACGAACTGCTTCTGGCGTTCCAACATTTCCAGCGATCACAAACGTTGCTGGTAAATGCTTCTTGATGTGTTGAATCATATTGATCACGGCGTTTGAGTGACCATGGGCAATATCGATCGTGATAAAATCAGGAACAAGCTCTTTCTCAGCTAGTTCTTCTACAAAGGCATATTCATTTTCTTTGACACCCACGCTGATTGAACTAATCAAGCCGCGGCTTTTCATTTTTTTGATGAATGGAATCCGTGCTTCTTCATCAAAGCGGTGCATAATATAAAAATAGCCATTTTCAGCTAAAAATTCTGCGATTGAATCATCAATAATTGTTTGCATATTTGCAGGAACAACAGGCATTTTAAACGAGTGTCCGCCTAATGTCACCGTGGTATCACATTCTGAACGGCTGTTCACGATACACTTGTTAGGAATCAGTTGTATATCTTCGTAATCAAAAACTTTCATGTCAAACATAAAAATATCCTCCAAATCTTACTAAGAGTGAAGCAAGCATCAAATGGCATCAGCCTATTTTTAACGCCCACAACAATTTAAACCACCTGGAAATGAAATACAAGCTTTTTAGAAATACTTTTTGAAAAAAAAGGATGAATGTTCGTCTTTCGCGAACATTCATCCTTATAACAACTGAATAAAACGGAATTTACGTATAAATTAAGGCAATATGTTCCCTGCTGCTTTATACACTTCATACCATTCATGGCGGGTCAATACGATCGAAGAAGCTTGCGCAATTTCTTCAATTCGATGTGGGGTCATCGTTCCGGCAATCACTTGCATATTTGCTGGATGACGTAAGATCCACGCAGATGCGATGCCAGTCGGCGTTGTTTGATACTTGTTCGCTAGTTCGGTTAATTTTTCGTTTAACTCTGGGAATTTCTCGTTACCGATAAAGACCCCTTCAAAGAAACCATACTGATACGGAGACCAAGCTTGGATCGTCATCTCATGCAAACGAGAATATTCCAAAATTTCTCCATCATGGTCGACACTGCCAGCATCCGTCATATTGACATGAATCCCTTGATCGATCATCCCTGTATGCATGATCCCGAATTGCAGTTGATTCGCTACTAAAGGTTGCGAAACATATTTTTTCAATAGCTCGATTTGACCAGGTTTTTGATTGCTGACACCGAAGTATTTCACTTTACCGTCTTTTTCTAATTGGTCAAAGGCTGCTGCCACTTCTTCTGGTTCAAACAAAGTGTCAGGGCGATGCAATAATAACGCATCTAAATGATCAGTTTTCAATCGTTGCAAACTACCTTCCACAGAAGAGATAATATGCTCTTTCGAAAAATCAAACATTTCACCTGGAACGATGCCGCATTTTGATTGAATAAACAAATCTTCTCTTTTAGCTGCCGTTTTTGCTAACGCTTCTGCAAAAATCGTTTCACATTCACCGCGACCATAAATATCCGCATGGTCAAAGAAGGTAATGTCATTTTCAATCGCAGTCGTCAAGACCTTCACAGGATCTTTGGCATTGTTGATTCGCATCAATCCTAAAATCACGCTGGATACTTCTAAATCAGTGGGACCGAATTTAATTTTTTTCACGTAAAGTTCCTCCTTATTTAAACTACATTCCTATTTTATCACAACAAGATGAAAACGCTATACCAACGTCAAAAAAACCTCCCATAAAACGAAAACCACCAGCACAACCGATTGGTTCTACTGGCAGCCCTCCTTTTTTTCAGGTTGTGTTATGCACAGAAATATTCTTTACTTCATCGCCTTTGATGAGTTGCTATATTGCAAGGCTTTATCGCCGATATCGTTTCGGTAATATAAGCCAGATAAAGACAACCTGCTGATTGCTTCATAGACGTTCTTTTGTGCAGCAGCTAAATTCTCAGCTGATGCTTCCACAAGAAAAACGCGCCCACCAGCTGCCGTCAAACCACCTTGGTCGGCAGCTTCATCCACTCCTGCATAAAAGAATTGCGTTCCTTCTCCTTCTGGGCTTGGGACAGGCATTCCTTGCTGATACTTGCCTGGATATCCTTGAGAGGCAATCACGACACCGATCGAAGCCGATTGATTCCATTGGATCGTAGGTACTTGGTCCTGTAAGAGATCATCAATGATCTGGGCTAGACTGCTTTCTAAGCGACTTAGCACGACTTGTGTTTCTGGATCGCCAAAACGCGCATTGAATTCGATGACTTTCGGTCCATCATTGGTAGCAATCAGACCTGCATAGAGAATCCCCGTAAACGGTGTATTGTTGCGAATCATCCCTTTTGCTGCAGGAAGTAAAACTTCTGCTACCGCTTGATCGACCATTTCTTGCGGAATCTGCGGTACCGGCGTATAAGCCCCCATACCTCCTGTATTCGGACCTAAATCGCCATCGAAGGCACGTTTATGGTCTTGGGCAATGACCATTGGATAGACGGCTTCGCCCTTCACAAATGCCAATAGCGAAAACTCCTCGCCAGCCAAAAACTCTTCGATCACCACTTTTGCACCACTTTCACCGAAAGCATTTTGCTCCAGCATCGCTTCGACTGCTGCGTTTGCTTCTTCAATGGTTTCCGCGACAACCACGCCTTTGCCCGCCGATAAACCATCTGCTTTGATGACGATTGGCGCACCTTTACGTTGGATATAGGCTTTTGCCTGGGCACTATCTGTAAAGCTTTGATAGTCTGCTGTTGGAATGTGATTGGTTCGCATCAATTCTTTGGCAAACTCTTTTGATCCTTCAATCATCGCTGCTTGGCGATTGGGGCCAAAAATTTCCAAGCCCGCCCCCTGAAAATCATCTACGATGCCATTTAGCAACGGAACTTCCGGACCAACGAAGGTCCAATCAACCTCCTGCTCTTGAGCAAAAGCAATTAGGCTTTCATGATCGGACTCTTCAATTGCGACTGTCTTGATCCCGTCTTTTCGCATACCGGGATTGCCCTTCGCACAAAAGACTGTTTCCACTTGAGGATCCTGCAGAAACTTTTTTGCGACGGCATGCTCTCTACCGCCACTACCAATAACAAGTATTTTCATCGTCTTCTCCTATTTCTTAGTGTTTAAAATGACGAACACCAGTAAAGACCATCGCCACACCGTATTTATCTGCCATGTCGATCGACTCTTGATCTTTGATACTGCCACCTGGTTGAATAATCGCTTTGATTCCTTGTTGCGCTGCATATTCAACACTGTCATCCATTGGGAAAAAGGCGTCGCTTGCCAGCACTGAACCAGTCAATTTATTGTTTTCACGAGCTTGTTCGACGGCGATTTTCACCGAACCCACGCGGTTCATTTGACCAGCGCCGATCCCGACGGTTTGCTGTTGATTGGCTAAAACGATGGCATTAGATTTCACGTGTTTCACTGCTTTCCAAGCAAAAGCCAAAGCTGCGATTTCTTCTGGTGTCGGCTTTCTCTTTGTCACCACGGTCCAATCTTCTGGTGTTTCCATTTGATCATCTGGTTCTTGCACTAATAAGCCCCCAAGGACAGAGACAACTTCTGGCTGTTTGGCTGCTTTCTGGAAATCAACAACCAGCAGGCGTAGATTTTTTTTCTTCGTTAAGATTTCTAGTGCTTCTTCTTCAAATGCAGGTGCAATGATGATTTCAAGAAAAATTCGCTGCAGTTGCTCCGCAGTTGCCACATCAACTGGACGATTTAAAACAATGATCCCGCCAAAAATCGACACTGGGTCTGCTTCGTAAGCTTCTTGGAAAGCTTCAGCAATCGTTTCTCCACTTCCGATTCCACAGGGATTCATGTGCTTGAGGGCTACTGCAGTTGGCTCTGTAAATTCTTCTGCGATCCGCAAGGCAGCGTCAGCATCTTTAATGTTGTTGTAAGACAATTCTTTGCCGTGGATTTGTTTTGCGCTGGCAATCGAATAGGGCACGGGTAATGCATCTTGATAGAAGGAAGCTTTCTGATGACTATTTTCACCATAACGCAATGTTTGTTTCAAAACATAGGTTTTCGTCAAGGTCTCTGTTTCTGTTTCAGCCACCGCTTTGGTCAAGTATTCACCAATCAAGGCATCGTAAGCGGCGGTATGGCGGAAGACTTTGGCAGCTAATTTCTTTCTTGATGCCAACGTCGTATTGCCTTCCTTCAGCTCAGTTAAAACCCAGTCGTAATCGTTGGGATCAACGACAACAGTTACTGAGGCATGATTTTTCGCCGCAGAACGTAGCATGCTTGGTCCGCCGATGTCGATATTTTCGATTGCGTCGGCTTCTGTGACGTCAAGCTTACTGATGGTTTCTTTAAATGGATAAAGATTGACGACAACAAGGTCGATCGGTAAAATGCCATGCTCAGCCATTGCCTCCATATGAGAAGGCAGATCACGCCGTCCTAACAGACCACCATGCACCCGTGGATGTAGCGTCTTGACCCTACCATCCATCATTTCAGGAAATTCTGTGACCGCTTCGATGCCGATCGGTTGAAGCCCCGCTTGTTCCAAGGCCGTTTTTGTCCCGCCAGTTGAGATAATCTCAAATCCTAAATTGGTCAATTCTTGGACAAATGGTACGAGTCCTTCTTTGTCAGACACACTGATTAATGCACGTTTATTCACGATTCGATAGCCCCTTTTCCACGATTTCAGCTAAAACAGCTGGATAGATTTGATGTTCTACTTGATGAATTTTTTCTGTCACATTTGCTAATGTATCGTCGGTGTCGATCCGAACGATTTCTTGGGCAATGATTGGCCCTGTGTCAATGCCGGCATCGACATAATGAACCGTCACTCCCGTCACTTTCACGCCGTAAGCGAAGGCATCGGCGATCCCAGATTTACCTGGGAAACTCGGCAACAAGGAGGGATGGATATTGATGACTCTGCCTTCATAAGCGGATAATAGAGTGTTGCCGATGATTCGCATATACCCTGCTAAAACAATAAAATCGATGGCATGATCCTGCAATTCTTCGATCAATTTATTTTCAAAGGCTGCTTTTGATGCAAATGCCGCTGGCTCTATGACAAGCGTTTCATAGTCTCTCGCGCGGGCTTTTTCTATTACTGGCGCTGTAGATTTATCGGAAAAGACCAACCCGATCTGCGCTCCTTTGATTTTATTTGCTTGGATCGCATCGGCGATTGCTGTAAAATTGCTGCCCGTTCCAGAAGCAAAGACGGCGATCCTCATCGGACTGCCTCTTTGAAGCAAACGGCTTCGTTGTTACGTTTGGTCACTTTACCGATCCGGTATGCTTGTTCTTCATTGGCGGATAGAAGTGCCATCACTGCCGCAACATTTTCTGGCGCAACGGCTAAGACCATACCGATACCCATATTGAAAATCTCGAACATTTCTTGATGAGGAATTGCGCCATGAGTAGCGATCAGATCAAATATTGGCAACTGCGGCCAAGTGTCTAAGGCGATTTCTGCCGCAAGTCCTTCAGGCAGCATCCGTGGGATATTTTCAACAAAGCCGCCACCAGTGATATGAGAAATTCCAGCTAACAATCCTTCTGTCAATAAAGGTTTCAGTGCATCAACGTAAATTCTCGTTGGCGTCAATAAACTTTCTGCAAGCGTTTGGTTACCAAGTTCCGCAAACGTTTCTGCTCCTGTATAGCCATGCTGTTCAAAAAAGATTTTTCTGACTAAAGAGTACCCATTGGAATGAATGCCTGAAGAAGGCAAACCAATCAGCTCATCGCCTTCTTTAATGGTTTCTCCAGTGATCAAGCGACTTTTTTCGACGATCCCTACGGCGAAACCAGCAAGATCATATTCTTCTGGCTGATACATCCCCGGCATCTCAGCGGTTTCCCCACCAATCAGGGCAGCCCCCGCTTGCACACAGCCCTCTGCGACACCAGCAATGATTTGTTCGATCTTTGCCGGATCGTTTTTACCAACTGCAACATAGTCAAGGAAGTAGATAGGTTCTGCCCCTTGAGCGACGATATCATTCACGCACATCGCGACGCAATCAATGCCGATCGTTGTGTGCTGTTCTTGTTGGATCGCCAACAAAAGCTTGGTTCCTACACCATCTGTCCCAGAAACGAGTACCGGTTCTTTCAATTGGTACGATGATAAGTCAAAACAGCCACCAAAGCCCCCGATTGCCCCCATCACGCCTAGCCGTTCTGTTCGTTTCACATGCTTTTTGATCCGTTCGACTACTTCATAACCGGCTTCGACATCGACACCGGCTTTTGCATATGCATTTGCCACGTTCGTTCCTCCTCAATCATTCATCCGCTTTTCTTCATTCAGCTCATTCGTCGTTAACGCAAGTAAACCAGCGGTCCTTCACTGCTTCGTTTGAAAAACCATTTTTGCCTACAATTTATTCAGCTAAAGACGCGAGATAGTTTTCTTCATAATCATACAAAGGGGTTGGATAATCGCCATTGAAATAGGCCATACACAATCCTGAGTAAGGTGCGTCGAAATCTAAACCGATCGCTTCGATCAACCCGTCTTCACTTAAAAAGGCCAAAGAATCTGCTTCGATTTTTTCGCAAATCTCAGCTTCCGTATATTTGGCTGCGATCAATTCTTTTCTCGTTTGAATGTCGATCCCGTAAAAACATGGATAGCGCAAAGGCGGCGAACCGATACGCACATGAACTTCTTTGGCACCTGCCTCTTTTAGCAGTTGCACGATACGGCGGCTGGTGGTTCCTCGGACGATCGAATCGTCGACTAGAATCACTCGTTTGCCTTCGACTACGCCACGAACAGCTGAGAGCTTCATTCGCACGCCTTGCTCTCTTAACTCCTGTGTCGGTTGAATAAACGTTCGTGCAATGTATTGATTTTTTACTAAGCCCAATTCATAAGGAATACCTGAAGCTTCTGCGTACCCGCTGGCAGCAGATAAGGATGAATTCGGTACACCAATGACCATATCCGCTTCGATCGGCGCCTCTTTTGCCAAGCGACGGCCCATATTTTTACGGGCACGATGAACATTGACGCCAGCGATGTTGGAATCAGGACGGGCAAAATAAATAAACTCCATCGAACAAATCGCCGGTTGTACTTCTTGGGTATACTGCTCGATTTGAATGCCTGCATCATCAATGATCACGACTTCGCCCGGTCGGACATCACGAATAAATTCCGCACCGATGACTTCCAACGCACAGGTTTCTGAAGCCACCACATAAGCACCATTGACCATTTTCCCGATTGACAATGGCCGAAAGCCATTGGGGTCTAGTGCTGCGATCATGGCATTTTCCGTCAGTAAAAGGTACGCAAATCCACCTTTAACTTGATTTAATGCCTCCTTGACCCGATCCATAAAAAGCGGTTCTTCGCTGCGACGGATCAAGTGCATGAGAATCTCTGTATCGGAATTCGAGTGGAAAATCGCACCAGCCTCTTCTAATGATTTCCGTAGACTTTTCGCATTCGTCAAGTTGCCGTTATGAGCTAAGCCAATCTGCTGATCAAAAAATTTGAATAAAAATGGTTGAATATTATCAACGCTACCATTACCAGCGGTTGCGTAACGAACGTGACCAATGGCAGCATCTCCTGTCAGACGCTGGAGGACACGTTCATCCGAAAACACTTCCGCTAGCAAACCTAAATCACGGTGACCATTGAGTTTTCCCGCATCATTCGTGACGATCCCAGCACCTTCTTGGCCGCGATGTTGCAAACTGTGTAGTCCGAAGTAGGTGACACGAGCGGCATCTGGATGACCCCAAACACCAAAAACCCCACATTCCTCGTTGAGGCTCTTTACTTCATTAAACATGGAATGGCTTCCTCCCATTTCAATTTCGCCTCAGTAAGGGGCATCTCGATCGTATCATCTTGTGCTTGCATGCGAATCTGGCCATCAGCAGTCACTTCCCCGATCGCTATTGCAGCAGCACCTACCAGTGCTTCAAAAGCTGCTTGCTTATCAGGTGCGACTGAAAGCACAAAACGGGATTGGGTTTCTGAAAACAATTGTGCTGCTGGCAATGACACGGTCACATTTAGACCAAAGCCCTTGTCAAAAGCGGATTCGGCTAAAGCGATCGCTAAACCACCTTCGGCACAGTCGTGGGCACTTTGAACAAGACCTGCTTGGATCGCTGCGGTAACCAATTGTTGGTTCATTTTTTCTGTTTCAAGGTCAAAGGACATTAAACGCCCAGCGATCTTTCCTGTCTGCAGTTTTTGCAATTCAGACCCATTGAAGTCAGCATGGGTTTCCCCTAGGACATAGATCACATCCCCTGCTGCTTGGAAATGCTGCGTCGTGATATGCGCCAGCTCTTCGATCAATCCGACCATCCCAATTACAGGCGTTGGATAGACCGATTGTCCGTCCGTTTCGTTGTATAAGGAGACGTTCCCAGAGATTACTGGTGTCTCTAGTACACGACAAGCTTCTGAGATCCCGTCAGCAGCCGTAGATAACTCCCAGAATCCTTCTGGTTTATCTGGCGAGCCGAAGTTAAGGCAGTCAGTGATCGCCAATGGACGCCCACCGGAAGCGACGATATTTCGAGCAGCTTCTGCAACTGCGATCTGTCCACCGACTTCAGGATCTAAGTAAAGGTAACGAGCATTACAGTCAGTCGTCATCGCCAAGGCTTTATTGGTTCCCTTGATTCGTAAAACGGCCGCATCACTGCCGGGTCCTACCACGGTATTGGTACGAACTTGCGAATCGTATGTTTCAAAAATCGAGCGTTTCGAAGCGATCGTCGGCTGCTGCAGCAGATCCGCAAATACAGACGTTGCTGAATGAATCACTGGAACAAAGTCCGGTGTTTCCTTAAACACTTTGATCCGTGCTGGTTCTGCCATCTCTTTGTAGTAAGTCGGTGCATCTTCAGCTAAAGCATCCACTGGTAAATTAGCGACTTCCTGTCCATGATGGAACAAACGATAGTTGCCATCATCCGTCACTTCACCAATCACGACTGCTTCAAGATCGTATTTCTTAAAGAGGGCTTCCACTTCAGCTTCATGCCCATTTTTGACACAGATCAGCATTCGCTCTTGGGATTCTGACAGCATCATTTCATAAGGCGTCATATTGGTTTCTCGCTGTGGGACATCATCTAACGTTAAGCGCAAACCTGATCCGGCTTTTGATGCCATCTCGGCACTAGAAGAAACCAATCCAGCAGCGCCCATATCTTGAATCCCGACTAAAATGTCCGAATGATCCACGATCAATTCCAAACAAGCTTCCAACAAGAGTTTTTCCATAAAAGGATCACCGACTTGTACGGCGGAACGTTGTTGTTCTTCTCCTTCGACAAATTCTTCCGATGCAAAAGTCGCCCCGTGTATCCCGTCGCGTCCTGTTTTTGCGCCGACATACATGATGGTGTTTCCAACACCTTTGGCTTGCCCTTTTTGAATATCCTTGTGAGCAATGATCCCTACACACATGGCATTGACTAATGGATTGCCTTCATAACAAGGATCAAATGCCACTTCACCACCGACGGTCGGAATCCCAATACAGTTGCCATAGCCACTGATCCCAGCAACGACTTCTTCCAAAAGATATTTCGTTCTTGGATTATCTAACTCACCAAATCGTAAGGAGTCTAAAACAGCAATCGGTCTTGCTCCCATACTGAAGATGTCGCGGATGATTCCACCAACACCAGTTGCTGCTCCTTCATAAGGTTCCACCGCAGAAGGATGATTATGGCTTTCCGCTTTAAATACGACAGCTAGATCATCGCCGATATCCACGATACCCGCACCTTCTCCCGGACCTTGCAGTACTTGCGGCCCATCTGTCGGGAATTTCCGCAAAACAGGTTTGGAATTTTTGTAAGAACAATGTTCACTCCACATCACTGAAAAGAGTCCAGTTTCGGTATAGTTTGGTAAACGTCCCAAAATATCTTCTGAGATCATCCGATATTCTTCTTGGGTCAATCCCCATTGCTCGTATAATTTCGTGTCTTTGATTTCTTGTGGTGTAGGTTCTTTTACGATCATTTTATCCATTTACCGGCACCTTCCCAAAATTTTTCAATAATGAAGCAAAAAACTTCTTGCCATCTTCTGAGCCTAATAAACTTTCCATCGCTCGTTCTGGATGAGGCATCATGCCTAGGACATTGCCTGCTTTGTTGCAGATACCAGCGATATTGTGTAGACTGCCGTTGACGTTATCTTCATAACGGAAAACGATTTGATTGTTGGCAACCAATTCCTGATAAGTCGTTTCATCACAATAATAATTGCCCTCACCATGAGCGACAGGAAGCGTAATGACTTGATCCGTTTCATATTCAGAAGTAAAAGCTGTTCGATTATTCACTTGCAGACGGACCGGCTTGCAAATAAAATGCAATGATTCATTTCTTTGTAAAACCCCTGGTAACAAGCCCGCTTCCGTTAAAATTTGAAACCCATTGCAGGTACCAAAGACAGGTTTGCCTTCATTTGCCAAACGAATGACCTCTGACATGATCGTAGAAAAACGGGCAATCGCTCCGCATCTTAAGTAATCACCATAAGAAAATCCTCCTGGAAGCAAAACACCGTCAAAACCGGCTAAGCTTTCTGCATCATGGCGCACATATTCTGCTTCTGCCCCCATGATATCTTTGATTGCCCACATCAAATCAACATCACAATTTGATCCAGGAAAGACGATCACTGCAAATTTCATAGGGCTGCTTCCTCCATTTGAACTATTTCATAACGGTAGGTTTCCATATTGATGTTTGCTAAAAGTTTGTCACAGATCGCTTCAATCTCCTCTGCTACTGCTGCTTGTGTTTGATTGTTGGAAGGTGTCACTTTGATTTCAAAGTATTTCCCGATGCGAATATCACTGACATCTTGATATCCTAAGCGATGAACAGCTCCTTTGACGGCTTCTCCTTGAGGGTCCAAAACAGATTCCTTATAAGTGACGTAAACTTTGACTAAATACATGTTGAATTCTCCTTTTCTAAACGATTTAAAACTTCTTCATAAACAGGAACGATGTCCCCTAAATCACGACGATAGACATCTTTATCAAGATGTTCATTTGTACCCATATCCCATAAGCGGCAAGTATCTGGTGAGATCTCATCAGCCAGGAGCAACTCGCCCTTCTTGGTTTTGCCGATCTCGATTTTAAAATCGATCAGTTGAATCTGGATACTTGCAAAGATTTCCAGTAACGCAGCGTTGACTTGTAGTGCCAGTTTTTTGATCAGGTCCAGTTCCTCTTTTGTGGCAAGACCCAAATAGAACACATGATCGTCATTGATAAACGGATCATCTAAGCGATCCTCTTTGTAGTAAAACTCCACGATCGGCTTTGGCAGTTTGGTTCCTTCTTCGATGCCCAAGCGCTTTGAAAAACTACCAGCAGCCGTATTGCGAACAACGACTTCTAAAGGGATCATGGTGACAGCTCGAATTAATTGTTCGTGTTTAGACACTAATTGAAGAAAGTGACTTGGGACATTTTTATCAGCTAAACGCTGAAAAAGATGCGCAGTGATCTGATTGTTTAGGGCACCCTTCCCTGCGACTGCATCTTTCTTTAAACCGTTCAGCGCAGTTGCTTGGTCCAGATAAAGGACTCTCAACACATCTTCTTCGTTGGTTTTAAACAATTTCTTGGCTTTTCCTTCATAAAGAAGCACTTCTGATTCCATATTCCACCTCAGTTAAGTATTATTTTTCACATAGCGATGACACACATCTTTATTTGTTTATTATTCTAACAACGCTGAAAAAGCAGGTCAACGATTATCTGTACATTTACACATTAATAAACACGAATGTTCGCCTTTCATCCCGTCAAGCAAGTTTACCTCTCCCGTTTGACTGGCGAAGGGTTTTATAAAGCGTTTACAACATTCTATTTTCATGCTATATTTAGGTCGTATTGTAGCTACATTCAAGGAGGAGTACTATATGTGGTCGCTAAAGAATCGTGCTGAACTTTTTTTAGCTCATCTAACAGACAAAGAAAAACAACAGCTCCATAACGAATTATTGGCCGTGCAGCAAATCCTTTCCATTAACCAACAAACGAGTTTCTATGTATTCAGTCCCTTCAAAAAAGGGGCACGTCCTCACTATGCAGAAGAACAAAAAAGAGTTCTACAATTTCAAAATGGCCGCAATGACGAATTGATCATTCACCAGATACATCGTCAAAGCTTATTTAAACATACGTATTCTTTCCGTATTTATTTTAATTTAGAAGAAATGGACTTTTCTTTTTTAGACGATCTTTTGCATCTTTTGAAGGAACAAAGTCAAGCCCCTACCTTTAACTTAAGTCACGCTACGCACTGACGGGTGATCACTAAATAAAAATAAGATAAAAAAAACAAAAGCCCGAAATTTTACGGGCTTTTTTTGTTATACTGTTTTCAGACAAAAGAAAGGACACGATTATGCTATTTACAAAACAGTCATTTGATGCTTTTGCTTTAGAAACATTAGAAGAAAGAATGGAAAAAATCCGTTCAGAGATCCAGCCGGTTTTCCAAACCATCGGCGAGGCAGCGATCCCATTATTTGAAGAAAGCTGTCAAGAACCTTTTTATTTGCATATCGCACAGCATCGGCGTAGAACCGTCTACCCTCCTGCCGAAACGTGGGCGGGGATCGGCCCTAACAAGCGTGGTTATAAAATGGATGCCCACTTTCAAATTGGGATCAATCAAGCGTATGTCTTTGTTTGGCTCAGTGTGATCGATCAACCGAAAAATCAAGCAACGATCGCGGAATCTTGGCTGGCTCAAAAAGAATTATTTGATCAATTGCCAGCAGACTTTACGCTATCTCCTGATCATACCAAGTATGACCACTCTCCAATCGCTAAATGGCCAACCTACTTAGAACGATTACAGAAAGTCAAAAAAAGTGAACTTCAAATTGGCAAGATCTTTCCAAAAGAAATGATCGAAGACGTTGAAATGGCGGATATTTTAGCAGTTTATCAAACGCTGTTGCCGCTTTATCACGCCCGTTTGTCGGCACTAAAGGAGGAACAATAATATGTCAGAAAACCGGCGCTCTCGCAAAGAAAAACCAGCGAAAAAACCTAAGCGTTTCGTCTGGCTGGCACTCCCTGCCGCCTTATTAGTACTTGGTGGCGGTTATTATGGCTATACAGTCTATCAAAATCGACAAGAAGAAGCAGCAGCAAAAAAAGTCCTCAATTCCTTTATCGGTGCTATATCTGATCAGAAGTACAGCGATCTATCTGCTTTACTGACCGAAGAAAGTTTGGAATCAAACGGCTTTACCGCAGACGAAGTCTCAGCAAAATACGAAGCGATTTTCACTGGTATCGGTGCCGAATCATTTAAAGCTTCAGGAATTGAGGTAACGCCCGATGATAAGGATTCCGATCAATTCAATTTCCAATACAACGGTTCCTTAACCACCTCGTTAGGTGAATTAACCGAGCTGTCTTATAGTGGCACGATTACTCTGGCTGATGACCAAGCCAAGATCGATTGGTCGCCTCAATTGATTTTTCCGGGAATGGAAGGACAAGACAAAGTTAGTATCTCTGTAGATAATGCCACACGTGGAGAAATCTTAGACCGAAACAACGAACCGCTAGCAGAAAATGGCACGCTCTATCAACTAGGCGTCATTCCAGGACAGCTGGGTACGGGAGACGAAAAAACCGCCAATATCAAAGCAATCGCGGAGCGTTTTGACCTAACAGAAGATGCGATCGATCAAGCATTGGCTCAATCGTGGGTCCAAAATGAGTTGTTCGTTCCCTTGAAGATTATCGAACCAACCGATGAAATGCCAACTGGAACAAGTTTAAAAGAAACGACGGGACGGACTTATCCTCTTGGAGAAGCCGCTGCCCAGTTGATTGGTTATCTAGGGAACGTGACTGCAGAAGATATAGAAAAAGATGAAACACTAGCAAGTAACGGACAAATTGGTCGTAGTGGTCTGGAAGCTGCCTTTGACAAAGAGTTGCGGGGCGAAAATGGCGGAAAAATCGCCATCACTGATGAAGACGGTGCTGAAAAATCGGTTCTTTTAGAAAAAGAACGGGCAGATGGTAAAGATATCCAACTGACCATTGACGCACAAGCCCAAAAGACAGCTTTTGACGCCTTACAAAATCAGGCGGGCTCCACGGTCGTCACAGAACCAAAAACCGGTGATCTGCTAGTATTAGCCAGCTCACCAAGTTATGATCCCAATAAAATGACCCAAGGAATCTCACAAGAAGACTATGATGCATATGAGCAAAATGAAGACTTGCCTTTCATCAGCCGCTTTGCTACGGCCTATGCGCCAGGTTCGACCTTTAAGACCATCACGGCAGCGATTGGCTTAGAAAACGGTACGATCGACCCTACCCAAAGTATTGCGATCGATGGATTGAAGTGGCAAAAAGACAGCTCGTGGGGAGACTACTTTGTCACCAGAGTCAGCGACGTAGCTTCTGTCAATCTAAAAGATGCACTGGTTTACTCTGATAACATCTATATGGCACAACAAACCTTAGCTATGGGTGAAGATGCTTTTCGTAATGGCTTGTCGAAATTGATTTTTGGCGAAACGTTTGATTTACCGATTGCGATGAATCCTGCTCAAATTTCCAATGAAGAGTCCTTCAACTCAGAGATTTTACTGGCAGATACCGGCTATGGGCAAGGAGAACTGTTACTGAATCCCATTCAACAAGCTGCTGCTTACTCGGTCTTTGCCAATCAAGGGAAGCTGGTCTATCCCCGTTTAGTGAAAGAGGCTGAGCAAAAAGACAAAGAAGTCTTTAAACCAGAGACGATTGAGCAAATCAATCAAGATTTGACAGCTGTTGTCTCAGATGCCAACGGAACGGCACACTCTTTGGCAGCGCTGAACATTCCGCTAGCTGCCAAAACAGGAACTGCTGAAATCAAAGAAAAGCAAGATGAAAAAGGCCAAGAAAACAGCTTCTTATTCACCTTCGATTCGCAAGATCAAGGATTTCTGATAGTTTCCATGTTAGAAGATCGCCAGGAAAACCAATCAGCAACTGGTTTAGCACCTGATCTATTGACCTACTTAGCTGAAAATTATTAAAAAAGCCGCAACCTTAAGACGGAGGTCTCAAGGTTGCAGCTTTTTTTATTCGGCTAAACCGACACGTTCAAAGATCGTGTCAACTTGTTTTAAATGATGGTTGTAATCAAAGGCATCGTCCAAATCAGCGTTGGTCAAAACATCCGTGATTGCTGGATCAGCTTCTAACAATGGGCGGAAATCCGTTTGTTCATCCCAAGCTTGCGCTGTTTTCGGCTGAACCAAGTCATAGGCTTGCTCTCTGGTCATTCCGTGATCGATCAATTTCAACATCACCCGTTGGCTGTAGATCAATCCAAAGGTCGCATTCATATTGCGCTTCATATTCTCTGGGAAAACGGTCAGATTTTTGACGATATTGCCAAAGCGATTCAGCATGTAATCGATCAAAATCGTCGTATCCGGAATAATGATCCGTTCTGCCGATGAATGTGAGATATCCCGTTCATGCCAAAGGGAGACATTTTCATAAGCCGTCACCATATGACCGCGAACGACTCTTGCAAGTCCGGCCATATTTTCAGAACCGATTGGGTTACGCTTATGGGGCATGGCAGAAGAACCTTTTTGTCCTTTGGCGAAGAATTCTTCAACTTCCCGCGTTTCTGATTTTTGTAGTCCACGGATCTCGGTGGCAAATTTCTCAATGCTCGTTGCGATCAACGCCATTGCTGAGAAATATTCAGCATGTAGGTCACGAGGCAATACTTGCGTGGAAATATCTTGCGCACGAATCCCTAGTTTTTCACAGACATACTCTTCGACAAATGGAGGGATATTTGCAAAGGTTCCAACAGCACCACTGATCTTTCCAGCTTCGACCCCTTTTGCTGCCCGCTCAAAACGTTCAACATTGCGTTTCATTTCTGAATACCACAAGGCTAATTTCAAGCCAAAGGTCGTTGGTTCCGCATGAACACCATGGGTACGTCCCATCATCACGGTATGCTTGTATTCTTTGGCTTTTTCGCCAATGATCGTCACGAAACGGTTCAAATCTTCACGAATCAAATCGTTGGCTTGTTTCATCAAGTAGCCATACGCCGTATCAACAACATCCGTTGACGTCAAGCCGTAGTGGACCCATTTACTTTCATCACCCAAAGATTCAGAGACTGCTCGGGTAAAAGCAACTACATCATGTCGCGTTTGCGCTTCGATCTCTAAGATACGGTCGATATCAAAGGATGCTTTTTCACGAATCAATGCAACATCCTCTTTCGGTATCTCTCCTAATTCCGCCCAAGCTTCGTCAGCTAAAATCTCGACTTCTAGCCACGCTTGGTAGCGATTTTGATCGGTCCAAATAGCACCCATTTCTGGTCTTGTATAACGCTCTAACATGTTTTTATCTCCTTTAATCCCAAATATTGGTTTGATAGATTTCTTCAGTGGTTTCTGCAATATCTTCCGTCAAAATAGTGATATGTCCCATTTTTCGACCGGTTTTTGCTTCTTCTTTGCCATAGTAATGAAATTGCCAAGCAGGTTTTGTGGCAATCAAATCATAGGTTTCTGTCAATTCATCTCCTAAGACATTGACCATGACTGCAGGTGAAAGCAAAGAAACTTCCGGCAACGGCCAGCCACAGATTCCGCGGATATGAGCGTCAAACTGACTCATGGAACAAGCTTCGATCGAATAGTGACCCGAATTATGCGGACGTGGCGCCAATTCATTGACATACAAGCCGCCGCTTTTGGTCAGGAACATTTCGATGGCTAAAACGCCTTGCAGATCTAATGCCTTCGCAATAATATGAGCGATCCGTTTGGCTTCTTCGGCAACTTCTGGATCAATGCGCGCAGGAGCAATCGTTTGATGCAAAATATTGTTGCGGTGGATGTTTTCTACCACTGGGAAAGTGGTAAAGGTTTCTCCATTGCCGGCAACTAAAATCGATAATTCTTTTTCAAAAGGAATCCATGCTTCTAATTCGCAAGTTCCTTCGCGAAGTAAATTCATGGAAGGCGCCAAATCAGCCGTACTGTAAAGCACGTGCTGTCCTTTTCCGTCATAGCCGCCTCTGGTGGTTTTTAATACACAAGGGTAACCAATGCTATCGATGGCATCTTGGATGTCTGTCGGGCTGATGATCGTGGCATAAGGTGCAATCACGATATTGTTTGCCTCTAAAAATGACTTCTCTAACAAACGATCTTGAGTGATTGCTAACAGATCGGTGCCTTGAGGGATATGTGAGTAAGGCAAAATAGAGTTCAATGCTTCAACACTGACATTTTCAAATTCATAGGTGATTACATCGGCACGTCGAGCCATTTCTTCTAAAGCAAACACATCATCATAGGCAGCAACAATATGCCAATCAGCGACTTGGGCTGTTGGACAATTGGCAGTAGGGTCTAAAACGCCAACCCGAAAGCCCATTTCTTTGGCACTCATTGCCATCATACGACCTAGCTGTCCTCCGCCAACGATTCCGATCGTTGCGTTGGGCATTAAAGGTTTAATCAAGTTGATCACTACTTTCCAATACGATTTCTTTTAATGTATTTCTTCGTGCGTCTAATTTCTCCGCTATCTCTAAATCATACATGGAAAGCATCTGGGCTGCAAGTAGTCCTGCGTTAGTTGCGCCAGCTTTTCCGATCGCCGTTGTTGCTACTGGTACACCACCCGGCATTTGCACGATCGATAAAAGGGAATCCAAACCGTTTAATGCGCGTGATTGGACGGGAACACCAATGACCGGCAATGTTGTTTTAGCTGCCACCATTCCCGGCAAATGGGCAGCGCCACCCGCTCCTGCAACAATGACTTTAATCCCTTTTTCTCGGGCTGTTTCTGCAAATTCGAACATCAAATCTGGTGTACGATGTGCCGAAACGACTTTTTTCTGATAAGGTATCGCTAACTCATCTAAAATCAAGCAGCACTCCTTCATTGTTTCCCAATCTGATTGACTTCCCATAATCACTGCAACTGCTGGTTTCATTCAATTTTCCCTCCACTGATTTTTTACGATTCTCTTCTGAATAAACCTCAGAAGTATTTTTCTTACGAAAATCATTTTGTTAGCAACCTTTTGAAGCTACGTCTGAGATATCCCAAAGGCACATGGCTCTGCTAACATTCACTTTCACCTCTAAATAGTAACGAGTTGCCCGAGCAATGTCAAAATATTTTCGAACTATTAACAAATTTTACTTTTCATTGTTCGCTTTTATCTCAAAGATATGTATTCAACACGTCAGATATCCGATAATAAGACAAATAAAGGAACAATACAAAAAATCCAGACGAATCCTCGTCTGGATCAAATAAACTTACTGTTGCAAGCTCAATTCCGTCACTTCGTCTGTTTCTTTCGGCAGTCCATTAAAGAACAGATTCAAAACAATGGCAGTCAAACTACTCATGACGATCCCATTGCCTGTAAACATTTGAACGGTTTCAGGCATTTGACTGAATAAAGTGGGCATCATATTGAACCCTAAACCAAAACCGATTGATACTGCAATCACTAACAAGTTCTTGTCATTCATAAAATCAACTTTGCTCAGCATTCTCATCCCTTGAACAGCCACCATGCCAAACATCACTAACATGCCGCCGCCAAGCACTGCCTCTGGAATGATCTGTGCGATGGCACCGACTTTTGGAAACAACCCTAATACGATCAAAAAGATTGCTGAAAAGAAAATCGGACGGCGAGTCTTAATGCCTGAAAGTTGAACCAAACCTACGTTTTGTGAAAATCCAGTATAAGGAAACGTATTGAAGATCCCACCAAGGATCACCGCCAAGCCCTCCGCACGATAGCCGCGCTTTAAGTCATTGCCTGTAATCGGTTTTTCAGTAATGTCTCCCAGTGCAAAATAAACGCCTGTGGATTCTACCAAACTAACGATGGAAATAATGATCATCAAGACGATCGACCACAGATCAAAGGTTGGTAAACCGAAATAAAAAGGCTGAGGCAAATGAAACACAGGTGCATGAGTGATGGCAGAAAGATCAACCAAGCCTAATAATGCTGCTAAAATAGTCCCACCGATCAAACCGATCAGTACGGCAATCGAGCGAATAAAGCCTTTGCCAAACACTTGCACGCCAATGATCAGCGCAATCGTCACAAAGCCTAACAATAAATTCGTTGGATCACCAAAGTTAGCAGCTGCGGCATCCCCTCCACCGATTTTGGTGATGGCGACTGGAATCAAGGTCAAGCCGATGACGGTAATCACCGTTCCTGTCACCAATGGAGGGAACAAAACTTTGATTTTCGAAAAAATGCCGGCGATCAAGACAATGAAAATCCCAGCAGCAATGATCGCTCCGTAAATCGCACTGATTCCTGATTTGGTGCCAATCAAAATCAATGGGGAGACAGCTTGGATGGCACAACCTAAAACGACTGGTAGGCCGATCCCAAAAAAGCGGGTGACGACTAATTGCAAAAGCGTAGCGATTCCGCACATGAAAATATCGATCGAGATCAAATACGTCATCTGCGCTTCATTAAAGCCGAGGCCTGTTCCAATCAACAAAGGGACGGCAACAGCTCCTGCATACATCGCTAGCAAATGCTGCAAGCCCAAAACTGCTGAACGGCTATTCGTCTCTTTCATTAGGCATCTCCTTCTAAAAAGCTAACTTGGCCTTCCGACAATGAGGCGATTCGTGCTAAGGAAACAACGGGGATTCCCATTTCTTCAAGCAATTGTCGACCAGTTTGGAATGATTTTTCAATGACGATCCCAATGCCAACGACTTTTGCGCCTGCTTGCTGACACAATTCGATCAATCCTTTTGCAGCTTGTCCGTTTGCTAAGAAATCATCAATTATTAATACCGTATCATCTGAAGATAAGAATTTCTTAGAAATCGATACTTGGCTGGTCACTTGCTTAGTAAAGGAATAGACCGATGCGGTCAACAACTCTTCATCCATCGTCAGACTCTTTGCTTTTCGAGCAAAGATCATTGGTACCTGCAACTTTTCTGCAGTATAAAGTGCTGGTGCGATCCCTGAAGCTTCGATGGTCACTACTTTGGTGATCCCACTTTCTTGAAATCGTTCTGCAAAAACTGTACCGATTTCTCTCATCAACTCATAATCCACTTGGTGGGTCAAAAACTGGTCCACTTTGAGAACCCCTTCACCCAAGACGTTCCCGTGTGTTTTGATACGCTCAACTAATTTATCCATCCTAGCTCTCCTCGTTCCTTTCTATTCCATCCTGAAAAAAAAGACACTCTTTTTGCCAAAGCAAAAAAAGTGTCTAACAGGCACGATTTTTACTTATAGTCCGATATTTACGGTATCGGGTAGAGACTGTCGACCATATTTCGACGATATACAAGTAATTTTTAAATGATAGATTCGATTATGCCTGTCTTTGATTAAAAACACAAGCATGGAATGCCCTTTATAAATAAAAATATTCTCATTTGTGGATCATTTGCTACTCTGGTTTCTCCATATCACGATAGTGCTCCATCTTTTTACTGAAAAGCTCCCCGTTGGAAGGCGGAGTGTAAGTGATCGCATTCGCACCTGCTTCAATCGTTTCTAAGATGCTCTCCTCAGTTGGACCACCCGTTGCAATGATCGGCAGCTTCGGATATTTTTTACGGAAGAAAGCCACGGTATCCGCTGTGTCCTTGCCGGCACTGATATTGATGACCTTCACACCAGCTTCAAGTTTGGCATCAATTTCAGTATACTTACTCGTTACGGTACTGATAACGGGAATATCCACGACTTTACAGACTTGCTCCACAGTTTTCAATGGCGTGGGTCCGTTTAAGACGACCCCGATCGATCCCTGAGCTTCAGCAAACATGCTCATATAAGAAGAGCGGAATCCTTGGGTCAAGCCGCCGCCGACACCAGAAAACACTGGAATATCTGCTGCTTCGATAATTGCTTTCGTAATTGCTGGGTGCGGTGTAAAAGGATAGACCGCTATCACAGCGTCCGCATTTGTATTACGGATGATCGCAATATCCGTAGTAAAAATAATGGAGCGGATTTGTTTCCCAAAAATTTGAATGCCGCTAGCCTCTCGAATAACTTTAGGCACTTTGACGATATCTTTGCGTAAATCAGTGGTGATTTTTGGCATATATTTTTCTTCCATAAGCAGCCAACTCTCTTTTCTTATTGATCAAATCGATTCAATTGGTAGGTTTCAATGACTTGAATGATTTTGCTGGCATAATCTGGATCCGTTGCATACCCTGCATCTTGTAAGGCTTGTGCGGCACTGCGGTAGTCGTTTGCTGTCAAGACATCTACATAAAGCGCAGGATTCCAATCAACACCATTTACAAACAACATCGTATGATCATCCATTGATTCTTCCCAAGTATCATAGACACGAAAATCTCCTTGAATCGTGACCCATTCTCCATTATAAAACTCTTGGGTATCTAATGTCACCTTTTTTGAATGACCAAATGACTTGATGCCAAATAAATTATTGTATTTGCTGGCTAGAGAACTCTGGCCCCAATCTGATTCAAGAATCGCCTGACCTATAATGATACTTGGTAAAATCCCATAGCCTTTTTGCAGTTCTTGCGCGTAAGGAGCAATGCGATCGATAAATTCTTCATGAGAGATCGCTTCAGTATTTGTTTCTTCCTCTTTCGGAAGAGGATCCGCCAAACTATTTAAGGAAAAAATAAAAGCAATCCCAATTAAGAATAACCCTAGAAAGACTAATGGGAAACGAGTCTTCTGTTTTTTTCGTCTTGCACTCATTTTTTCACTTCCTTTGTCTGACTAAACACGTTCTTAGCGAACAAATCGCCTCCACTCATCAACAACTCATCTTGTGGACGATCACTACTTTTCTGGCTTTTAGCAAGAGAATCCTCATAGATCCAGTTTTCTTCCAAAGGATTTTCCAATTCATAGTATGACAGTTCTGCTTCTTTTTTAGCGATGTGTTCTTTTGCTTCTTCGAGAAACTCTTCAAAGGTCATCTCATGTTCCTCAATGTATGTCGCCACTTCGACTCCTACATATCTTAGATGCCATGGCTCATAATCGATTTGGGTTATATCATGTTTTCCTTTCGGATAACGGATGATAAACCCATACTCCCTTGCATGAGCTTGTAACCATTTTCCCCCATCAGTATCACCGAACCCCTCATTGAGCAGTTCACCTGTATGATTTTGATACCAGTCCTGATCGACAACATCAACAGCAAGCCCAGTATGGTGTTCGCTATACCCGGGTTCAGTAAAGGTCAGTTTCGTGATACGAATTGCTTCTTCTTTTGTATGACCTTGACTCATTAGGGTGTTGACATTGGCATTGAATATCTCCTCTTGATACGCTACTGAACGGTAGGCAGAGACCATCGCCAAAGGATGTCCTGCAGCTTTTGCAGCGTCTGCCAGCTTTTCATATGCGGATACGATGCGTTGATCGACGAGATAACCATTCGACAACTTCCCCAAATCTTTTTGGGCAATTTCCTTTTCGATTTTATTGCTTGGTCCTACCAAAACCAATGACCAATCATCCAATGAAACGGTTGGGAAATTCTCTTCGTTCACTTCATCACTAACAGCTGCCTGCCCTTGGGCATCTTCTGCGTTTTCCCTAGAAGCTTGACTGCTGGATTCTGTTGTTGCGCTCGTCACCGTTTGATCGGTAGAACGAGCGATGTTTCCATTCTTAGTTGGGGTGACTGCGGTCACCCGGTTCACTTGAATGGTTAAAAGAACTAAGAACAAGAAGCCCGCCGCCGCAGCCATTCCATAATACTTTTTCAAAAAACCCCTACCTTTAATTATAAGTTTCTTCCAAATTCTCTTTGACCCACTCTAACAGTTCGATTTTTTCATTGCGAATTTGCTGTTGAACAATAGCCGGCAAACGGAAGTTTAATATATCATCATAACCCCATTCATCATACGTAATACTGACTCTCAAATCAAGGTATTGGGCTGTTTCTTCAGATTCTGTTAACAATTCGACTTTCGCTAAATCACTAGCTAACCACGTTCTGGCGATTTGCGTCTTCATTTTTTTGAACTCGACGACCGCTTGATTGCGTTTTTCTGGATAAATGACGGTCTGGCGAATGATTTTTTGGATCAGCATCCATTCATAATCCGAAAACAGCAGTTTCACTTTCTGATTTTCAGCAGGCGATAAACTCATTGTGCCGTTTTTCCAAGCTTCCCATTGCTCCTCAGTGATTCCTAAATGTGTCTCATAAAACTGTTTTTCTGATGTGTATTGCTCGATAATCGTATTTAGAATAATGGCTATTGATACATTATGCATATGTTATCCCTCCTCTTCTATATTTTACTGAAAGTCAGCCGTAATGGAAACTTTTTGCGATTGTTTTTGATTATTTTAAAGAATTCATTTCTTTTGTTATACTAAATATGAAGGAGATGATCAATGATGAAAAAATACCGTTGGGGAATGATTGGACTTGGAGACATCGCGACGCAATTTGCCGCTGGTTTTTCCAATGAAGCAAGTGAACTGTATGGAGTCAGCGCCCGCAGTTTGCCAAAAGTCCAGGCCTTTGCCGAAAAATACGCTATCCCCCATGCTTATGAAAGCACAGATGCTATGCTGGAAGATCCGCAAATTGATATTGTGTACATTGCAGTACCTAATGATCTTCATCACGAATTTATTATGAAAGCTCTAATGGCCGGAAAACATGTCCTCTGTGAAAAAGCCATTACGACCAGTGCCGATGAATTAGCTGAAGAATTGACCTTAGCCAAAGAAAAAAATCTGATCTTAGAAGAAGCTATGACGATCTTCAATATGCCGGTTTATGCACGTTTGAAAGAAGAGATCGATGCTGGACGCTTAGGAAAATTAAAAATGATCCAAGCACCATTTGGCAGCTATAAAGATCCTGATCCCACCAATCGTTTCTTCAACCCAGATTTAGGTGGCGGTGCGTTACTGGATATTGGCACATATGCCGTTTCATTTGCTCGCTTTTTCATGACGGATACGCCAGAAGTGGCGTTTAGCAGCATGAAGCCCTTCTCTACAGGTGTGGATGAACAATCAGTCACGATCCTCCAAAATCCAGCTGATGAAATGGCTAGTGTCACGCTGACTTTCCAAGCGAAAATGCCTAAAACAGGTATCGTTGCTTTTGAAGAAGGGTACATTACGGTGGATGAGTATCCTCGTGCGGACAAAGCCATGATTCATTTCCGCGATGGGTCAAATGAGGTCATCGAAGCTGGTGACAGTAATCAAGCCCTTAATTATGAAATTGCCAATATGATCAAAGCCATCAATGGCGATATCGAAGGATCAATCCACTTGACCACCGATGTCATTGACGTTCTTGATCAAATGCAAGCTTTTTGGGAACAACAGTAAAAGTGAAAAGACTCCTTTGCAGGAGTCTTTTTTTTAGCGCTCCATCGTCTGAATCTGTTCAGAAAAGTCGGCTTTGATTTCAATAAAACTTTTAAAGGTTTGCAG
Source organism: Enterococcus sp. DIV1067f (assembly GCF_050543505.1). NCBI lineage: Bacteria > Bacillati > Bacillota > Bacilli > Lactobacillales > Enterococcaceae > Enterococcus > Enterococcus sp. DIV1067f. Next base: position 1,474,696 of record NZ_CP172940.1, on the reverse strand, counting down.
AAACTGAAACAGCTGGGCCCGATTTTCAAATTCTGCTCTTGTTTGCGGCAATGGTTTTTGTCGATAATCTTCGTATAAAGCTGCAATTTTTGCCAAGATCTCTTTTCCATCGTTATTTTCATGAAAGGACTGGGCGGTAAAGGATAGCAGCTCTTGAAACGCATTTGTATAGGCTTCTTCTACCCAAAACAATTGTAATAGATCAACCATTTCCAAGAGTAAGCGCGCTTGACTTTGCCGCATGGTGAAATACTCTTCATAATAAGAGGCTTCTCCTCGCCACTGGTTTTCACTATGAACCATCGCTTGCTGTTTGCCTTGCTTGATTTCTCCTAACAATGCTTGGCAAACATGAGGGAGCGTCGCCTTTTCTTTTTCTGTTAACGCGATCGACATGTCTTTTAAAAGACTTTTAAACGTTTCTTCCACCAACTGCTGTTTTTCTTTCAATGCCCGTTCGCCGTCTGGCATATACAAGTTAAATAAAAGTGCAAAGCCGATGCCAATACTCATCAACAAAAAAGCATTTCCAATCAATGGCCAAGCAAAAGAACGTTCCATCATATAATGGGTCACCAAGACCGAATTGACCACGATCCCATCGGTTAATTTGAAATAGACTGCCGTCGGAATAAATAGGAAGAGAAAAAGAACAAAGCCCAGCGGACCAAAGCCTAAAAGATGAAAGCTGACAAAAGCTAGGAGCGTCGCGATCGCCAAGGAAACCAAGCGACCGATTCCTGTAAAGAGCGAGGTTTTCTTTGTATTCCCAACACTCAAAATTGCGATGATCCCTGCGGCTGGTGCATACAATAGACCGATCTGCTGAGCAAGAAACATGGACAAACCGGAAGCAACTGCTGTCTTCACTGTTCTCAATCCAATTTTCATTTTTGTCACCTCCTTTGAAAAGTATACTAAATTGTGAGGAATAAGACTAGAATTTCTCAACAGCATTGGGTATGATTAAGTAAAGGGGGCATTCTACCATGAAAATGGGGCGTTTTCGCTTAGGTATGCGAACGATAAAAACAGCCATCGCTGTCATGCTTTGTATTCTGCTCTTTCATTTCCTTGATCGCGGCCAGCCTTTGATTGCTGCCTTGTCTGCTGTCTTTTCATTGCGACAAGACCTGACAACAACAATCTCTTTTGGGAAATCACGGGTGTTAGGAAATACGATCGGCGGCGGTACAGCCATTTTTTATTTTTTGACGAAGCAATATTTTCAAAATGATTTTCTGATCGAATTGTTTGTCCTGCCCGCACTGGTCATCTTTGTCATCGTTTTTTCAGATGGCATCAATAATAATTCTGGCATCATCTCTGCCATTGCGACGATGCTGTTGATCACTTCCAGTGTCCCACAAGGGGAATCGATCATCTTTGCATTGGACCGTGTGCTTGATACCTTTATCGGTACCTTAGTTGCCCTGTCAATCAATTTTGTTATTCGACCACCTGAGGAAGAGAAAAAAGATGAGATTCAAGAAGATTTGGTCGTGCTAAGGCAAAAAGAGCTTGAACTAAAAGCCATGCTAGAAGAAGTCCAAGGGGAAATCTCTGAGCAAGAAAAACAAGAAAAATAAAAACAGCCTTTTTCCAGAATGCTTCTGAAAAAAGGCTGTTTTTGTTACTCATTGGCTTTCAAGGCATCGATCATATTGACATGTTTCAACTTGAAATACATCGCGATCCCTACCACGCCTGAAAACAAGCAGGTCAATCCCGCTGCATACACATAGCTCATTGGTTCGACTGTCGGTGAAAACATGGCGATATCAACTTCGATGGTCTGTAAGACAAATTGATGCTGAAGCACCCCTAATAACAAGCCAAAACCAATACCGAAAATCGTTAAAAAGATATTCTCACGAAAGACGTACATCGTCACTTCTCGATCATAAAAGCCTAATACTTTGATAGTCGACAACTCGCGGATCCGTTCCGCTATATTGATATTGTTCAAGTTGTACAACACGATAAAGGCTAATGCCCCTGCTGACGTGATCAAGATCCAAATGACGATGTTCAAGGTTGCTGTCGTGTCATCTAAGGCATCCGCTGAAGCTGAGAGGAAGGAAACATTGATGACATTATCTTGTGCCATCAGGTCAGCTGCGATCGCTTCTTCATCTGTTTTGCTTAAGCGCTGATTGAATTTCAATAACTCACTATTGTAAGCAGGCGTTTCCTGAAAGATCTTTTCGTACGTTTCAGGTGTCAAATAAGCAAAATGGCCCGTGTAGTTTTCTGCGATGGCAGCTACCTTCAGTTGAAATTCCTCGCCGCTTTCATTCGTCAACGTTATCGTATCACCCACCGATACTCCAAACAACTTAGCAAGCTTTTCATTGATGATGGCGCCCTCTTCTTCTAGCACGTAAGCTTCTCCTGAAACCCGATCATTTAAATGGACAAATTTCGACAAACGTGCCGGCTCTTCTGGCACGGTGACGGTTACTTCTGGCTGCGTGACCCCCGGTTGAGCCAACGTCAGACTTTCGGTATGCAAAAACAACCCCTCTTCAAAGCCGTCGATTTTTTCTGCAGCAGCTTTTGTTTCACTCATTGCTTTGGAAGCCTCGTCATCAAAGGTAATCACCGCCTGATATTGCCAGATTTTCTCAAACTGCAAAGGAATGATATTGCTGATGGAATCTCTCAGGCCAAACCCAGTTAAAATCATCGATGTGCAACCAGCGATTCCTAAGATGGTCATGAGCATTCTTGACTTGTAGCGAAACAGGTTTCGCATTGTAACTTTTTGAATAAAACTTAAGTGCCGCCATAAAAAAGTGATTCTTTCTAAGAGAATTCGTTTCCCTGTTTTTGGGGCCTTTGGTCTCAACAAGGAAGCCGATGACTGCCTTAAATCAAATCGTAAAACCAGCAGCGTAATTCCGATGGTGCAAAGCAAGCTAACACCCACAGCAATCAATGAAAGCCGCAAATACCATGGGGTGTCATACTCCGTGAGATTGTAAAGCGGTCCATAAGCTTGAATGATGATTGCTGGAAAAAAGGAAAAGCCGACTGCTAAACCCAATACAGCACCTGTGATGCCTGCTGCAGAGGAATAAAGCAAAAATTTCTGTCCAATCTCCCAGTTACGATAGCCTAATGCTTTCAATGTACCAATCTCACTGCGTTTTTCATCGATCATCCGCGTCATGGTGGTTAGACTGACTAACGCTGCAATCAAAAAGAAGATAACTGGGAAAATCGTCGCTAACGAAGAAACCCGTTCCGCATTGTCTTGGTACTCTGAATAACCAGGATTCGTATCGCGGTTTTCGACACGATAAACTGCCGGTTTTAGCTCCAACAATTCCTGCTCTTTTTCAGCAACTTCTTTTTTGGCATCTTCAAGTTTTTCGCGTTCTTTTGGTGCTTTTTCTTTAAATTCGTCAAGCTTTTCTTGAAGGGTTGCTTCGTTTTCTCGGTATTCCAGCCAGCCCTTGTCTAGCAAAGACTGACCATTAGCTTGCTCAGAAGCTAAAGTCTCACGAGCAACACTCAGCTGCGATTCTCCTTGAGTGATCTGGGTCTGAGCCTGTGCCAATTCTTGGCGTCCGGCACTGACTTGGCTCCAGCCAGCGTTGACTTGCTGTTGCGCCCGTTGAAGTTGCACTTCTTGTTCATTGATTGCAGCCAGTTGTCCGCTTAATTGGGCACGTTGTTGCTCACCTTCAGCAATGAGTGGATTCAATGTATCTTCAGCTGCCGTCAGCATAGTAGCAATCATCGTTTCATCGATTTCCTCCAGATCAGGAATCGGACCAAGGACATCTGTCGGTAGGTTCAACTGTGCCAGAGCGGCTGTTACTTGTGCATAGACGGTAGGCAGCTGGGCCATTTGCTCCTCTGCAGAAAGTTGACCCACACTTCTGATTTGATCCATGCCTTGGTATGCCAGCGCAAGTTGCTCCTCCACTTGTTGGATGCCACTTTGTAGTTCTGACTTTTGTGCCGAAATGGGCGCTAACTGGGCTTGGGCTAATTTTACTTGGGCTTCTTGCTGAAGCAACGCTTGTTCGCTTTGATCCAGCAGTCGTTGGTTTTCCGCCAACGCTTGCTTACCCTCAGCTATTTTTTGTGCTTCACTATTCAACTGCTCTTGGGCAGCTTGAATTTCTGTTTGGAAAGCTGCTTCTTGTTCCGTCAGTTCCCGGTGCGCCTGCGCTAATTTTTCTTGTGCGTCGTCGAGTTCCCTTTGTGCTTCTTGCAGAGCCGTTTCTCCGTTGCGGATCTGTTCTTTGGCTTCGTCAATGGCTGGTTGTGCTTCATCGATCAGCTCTTGTCTGCGTCCTTGCGCCCGAGGAGCCAACTTTTTCTCAACTTCAGCACTTATTTGATCTCTTTTCGTCTGATACGCCACTGAATAGCTTTCCATTTGAGATAAGTCATCAAAGCGAACTAAAAATCGGGCGTACGCACTTTCTTTAAAATCCTCCTCAGGAATCACCGCAAAGTAATCCACTGTCCCATTACCAACGGTACTGTTCCCCCGATGAAAGTTCTCAATATATTCAGGACTATTGACAAAGCCCACGATCGTGAAGGTATGGGTTTTTAATTGATTTTCGCCACTTTCTGGCAACTCAAAGGATTCATCTAATTCGAAACCACCACTATTTTGTGCCGCTTGATCTAAGGCGATTTCCCCTGATTTTTGCGGCAATCGACCAGAAGTCACCTCATATTGATTGACAGGTCGATCAGTTGAAAGAGAGAAGACACGAATCACAGCACGATGATTTTCGGCATTGATATCAGCGATCTGCTCCGTCTCAACCGCTGTGACGCCAGGCATTTCCTCAATGATTTGCCGATCGGTATCCGACAACCCCAAAGTTGAAGCAATTGTAAGGTCGGCTAATTGTTGGCGAGAAAAGTAATCTTCAGCAGCTTGTTTCATATTAGGGCCGGTGGCGCTGATCCCGACAAAAAAAGCGACTCCTAAAAAGATAATGCCTAAAATGGACAAAAACCGCCCGGGTGCTTGCCTAATTTCACGTAAACTGGAACGTAATAATGTTTTTTTCATAGGCATTTACCAAGAAATAGAGGCAATTGGAATCGGATGAGTATTTTTTTCCATCTTGCGAACCTTTGCGTCATTGATATGGATCACGCGATCCGCCATGGGAGCCAAGGCACTGTTGTGTGTAATGATCAAAACGGTCGTCCCAGTCTCGCGAGCTGTTTTTTCTAAAATAGCCAAAATCTGTTTTCCCGTTTCATAGTCAAGTGCCCCAGTTGGTTCATCACAAAGCAGCAGTTTGGGCTTCTTGGCTATGGCACGAGCAATCGTGACCCTTTGCTGTTCACCGCCAGACAATTGTGCAGGAAAGTGATCCAAGCGATCACCTAATCCAACTTGGGTCAAAATCTCAGCTGCATCAAGTGCTTCGGGTACGATTTGTGCCGACAGTTCCACATTTTCTCTAGCCGTCAAGTTCGGCACCAAATTGTAAAATTGAAAGACAAATCCGACGTCTTTGCGACGATAGGTCGTTAGTTGTTTAGCATCAAAACCAGCAATATCCGTTCCATCGACAATCACTTGGCCGCTGTCACATTGATCCATCCCGCCTAGTATGTTCAAAACGGTGGACTTACCGGCGCCACTAGGACCAAGGATCAGCGCGATCTCGCCTTTCTCTACGGAAAAAGAGATGCCATCATTGGCAGCAATCACCGTATCGCCCATTGTGTATTTCTTCACTTCTTTCACTACTTCAATATAACTCATTTTATTCCTCCAAGAATTCCAGCGCCGCATGCGCTTTCTCGCTTAACAGTGTATCACACTTTTTCCCTTGAAAGAAACCGCAAAAAAGCAGCACAAGGTCGTGCTGCTAAAAAACAAGTCATTTATTCAAAGTGATCCAGATTGGCAAAAGCAAAACAAATCATTTTGTGTGGTCCGCAATTCTTTGTTGCGTTTCTTGCCATAGTTTCTGTGCTTGTTGCTGCTCCTTCGGGATCTCGGTTAGGACTGCTTGACGATCAACAAAGTAGCGGCCACTGATACCCGCAACGTCTGGACTTAGCGCTAAGTAAATCGCTGTATCTGCCCCTTCTTCGGCTGTTTTAAAAAAAGGCGTCAACATTTTATAAATAGATTGACCAAATCCTGTTTGTCGACTGACCCCTAAGCTGGTCGCCACAGCTCCCGGATGCAAGGAATTAGCAGTAACGGTCGTATTGCGTAGCTGAAACGCAAGCGCATCCGTAAATAAAATCAGGGCTTTTTTTGAGCGGCCATATTCCCGCCAAGGGAAAAAATCCGGTACATCGAAAAAGCGCTGATCCTTTTTCTTTACAAATTTGTAGGCGCCGGATGACACATTGACGATCCTGCCGGCATCGGCACGTTTTATTAGCGGCAATAACTGACGGGTCAGTTCAAAATGCCCCACGTAGTTTACGCCCAGCATTTGTTCAAATCCATCGGCTGTTCGCTCTTTTTTTAAATTGACGATGCCCGCATTATTGATCAGTACATCCAATTTCTCAAAGCGGGCGTTGATTTCAGCGGCTGACTTGCGTACGCTAGCCAACGACCCCAAATCACCGATCACTAGATCGATGCTTGGATTGCCTGTCTCTTCCTTCAAACGTTGCTGTGCTGCCTGCCCTCGTTCGGCAGAACGGCAATACAAAATCACATGCATCCCCAATTCTGCCAATTGTTTGGCTGTTGCAAAGCCCATACCGGCATTGGCGCCGGTAACTAAAATCGTCTTCAAATCCCCATCATCTCCTTCATAGGATGTCGTTTTCTTTCATCATAACTGAAAACAAAAAAATCTGCTCAAAAAACAGATCAAGAGAAGCTCTCTTCTTGTTTCTTTAAGCAGATTGTTTTATTTTACGCCTGGTAGCGGCAGACGCCATCTAAATAGGTGGCTGTTACATTCATTTCTTGATCCAAAACAATAAAGTCAGCTGGGCGACCTTGTTTGATCATGCCGCAAGCATGGTCAATTTTACAGCTGATTGCTGGAATCAAGCTGGCCATCATGACCGCTTCTTGAGGGGTAGCGATTCCCCAGTCTACTACATTTTTCACAGCTTCTTTTAGTTTCAAAATACTACCAGCAAGATTGCCAGTTTCCATTCGAGCCGTTCCATCTTTCACCACTACTGGAAATTCACCTAAAATATAATCACCATCTGGCATGCCGCCAGCCATCATACAGTCAGTGATCAAGGCAACATGGTCGTGACCAGCTTTTTCCATCAAAATCTCAGCTGCTTGAGGATGCACATGGTGGCCATCACAAATCAACTCTGAAAAAACTTCTTTTAATGAAAGTAGGGCACCAACCATTCCAGGCTCGCGATGGTTTAATCCGCGCATACCGTTGAATGCATGAACAAAAACGCTAGCACCAGCTTCAACTGCTGTTTGCGCTTCTTGTAATGTACCGTTACTATGGCCTAGAGCAACCACTACGCCTTCTTCCGTCACTTGCGAAACAAACTCACTCACACCTTCTCGTTCAGGAGCCAAGGCGATTTTTTTGATAATTCCACCAGAAGCTTCTTGCCATTCATGGAAGGTATCGATATCAGGATCACCAAAATAAATTGGATTTTGTGCACCTTTATGTTCTTCAGTAAAGAATGGGCCTTCAAAATAGATCCCTTGGATTTTTGCTCCTGTAACTTCGTCTTTGACTTTCCCAACGGTTTCAGCAACATCCCGCAACCGTTCTTTGCTGGATGTTAAGGTTGTTGGCAAGAAGGAAGTCACACCACATGATAAAAGGCCTTCCGACATGGCTTTAATGCCTTCTGCATCGTTGTCCATCACATCATGGTTCATAAATCCGTGGATATGAGTATCCACAAGACCCGGTGCTACCCATTTGCCTGAATAATCTTCTACGTCTGCACCAGAAGGGACTTCATCGACGATCGCTCCGAATTTCCCCTCTTTGACCTCCAGGTAACCAGGGCCATGAACCGCTGATTTTAGAAAGAATTTGTCTGCGTAAATATATTTATTCATCTTGATCGCTCCTCTATTTCTTTTCTTCCTTAAAAGTACTCTTATTTAGGGAAGAAGTCAAGAAAGGTCTACACCACTTTGTCAGATTGGCGAATATCCATGACAGCACGATACAGCTGAAAACTTTTTTCGGCTGCATTTTCTTCTTTCAGTCTATAAAGTAAGTGTCCCTTCAGTTCAAACAATTCTTCTAGAAAATACAAACTGTTCTTTTCTCTGGCTAAGGAAATGCCTTCGTTCGTTACCTTTAGCGCGAGGCAATCTTCTTGTTGCTCCTTTAAAAAGACCGCATAATTGTAGTAAATTTTGGTCAATGATGTGGAGAGACGTTCCGGTGGCAATGCGTGCATGGCATCGTATGCTTTTTCTAAGTAAAAACGAGCTTCACCCAGTTGCAGCAAATCACTATAGACGCGACCCATGCAGCTCAGGATACGAATTTCCATCACCGACACATTGGTCTTATCCTGTTGATAGGAATAGGCCAATCCTTTTTTCAGCGCCTCAAGGGCGGCATCATAGTTTTGATCGAGGAAATAATCACAGCTGCCTAGATAGTAGTAATACATTTGCATATCTGAATCCAGATACAAATAATCCTTGATCGCCTTATCTTCCATTTTTTCCCGCATTTCTTGAAACTGCTTATGGACAAAATGTGATTCGATTTCGGCAAAGATTTGATTGGTTTTGTTGATCTCTTCCGAATGAAGCATCATTACTTGATCTAAGGTGACTCCTAAGCGTTGGCAGATTTGATACATCACCCAGACATTCGGCAACTCTTCGTTGTTTTCAATACGGCTTAAAACACTTTGCGAACAAATATCTTCCGCTAACATCTTCTGTGTCATCTTTCGTTTCAACCGAATCGAACGGATATTTTGACCAAAAGATTCTTCTTTTTTCTTCATAATCGTCCTCCAGGGGGAATTCTTATAAAAACCGAACGTTTCTTGTCAAAAATGCGAATTCGCATTTTTAATTTTCTTTATTTTAGCACATAATGACAAAAAGGAAAGCAATTTCAAGAATGTCTTGTTATTTTTCCACAATTTCAAATGAGGTGTTAAGATGACGATCGACAGTACGATCTTTTTTACATGGGATGGCAAGAAGTATCAAGGGATCATCGAACGAGAATATGAGAACTCTGTTCTGGTTCAAGTCACCGATCCTAGTGCTGAAATGCTGGATAAATTTACCAATCGAATGATTGTGAGCAAAAAAATTTGTCAACCAGTTGCCGAATAAAAACATAAGCACCACTCCCTCACGGTTGTTGAAGGAGCGGTGCTTTTTTATATTTTTATTTCTGACGATAGGACGCCAAAAATTCTGTCATTTTTTCAGCAGTCGTTTTTAAGTCTTCCATATTAGGAAGATAAACGATTCGGAAATGATCTGGCTGTTGCCAGTTGAACCCACCGCCGTGAACCAGCAAGATGTGGTGCTCGTGTAAAAAGTCTAAAACAAATTGTTCATCATTGGTGATATTAAAGCGTTGAATATCAATTTTAGGGAAAATATAAAAGGCGGCTTTCGGTTTCACCGCTGACAATCCCGGAATGTCATTGATTGCCTTGTGGATAAACGCTCTTTGTTCATAAATACGACCACCTGGTAATAGTAACTCATCAGAACTTTGATAGCCTCCTAATGCGGTCTGAACGATTTGTTGCGATAAGACATTCGAACACAGTCGCATCGAAGATAGCATATTCAAGCCTTCGATATAGTCTTTCACATGGGACTTGTCGCCACTGAGGACCATCCAGCCCACACGGAAACCTGCCACTCGATGAGACTTAGACAAGCCACCTAGCGTCACAACGAATCGATCTGGCGCTAATGTAGCAATCGGCACATGGACATAATCATCCATGACTAACCGGTCATAGATCTCATCAGAGAAAATGATCAAGTCATGCTCACGAGCAACGTCGACGATTTGCTCCAAAATTTCTTTTGGATAAACGGCTCCTGTTGGATTGTTCGGATTAATAATGACGATCGCTTTGGTTTTGCTGGTGACCTTGGCTTTGATGTCCTCGATATCAGGATTCCAATCTGCTTGTTCATCACAAATATAATGGACGGGCTTTCCGCCAGCTAATGAGATCGAAGCAGTCCACAAAGGATAGTCAGGCATCGGCACTAACACTTCATCCCCATTGTTGCACAAACCTTGCATGCACATCGTGATCAGCTCGGAAACACCATTACCTGTGTAAATATCATTGATGGTCACATCAGGAAATTTCTGTAATTGATAATATTGTTCGATCGCTTTACGGGCAGAAAAAATCCCTTTCGAATCAGAATATCCTTCCGATTCTCGCACGTTCATAATCAGGTCTCTAACGATCTCATTTGGGGCTTCGAACCCAAAAGGCGCGGGATTCCCCGTATTTAATTTCAAGATACTGATGCCTTCTTCTTGCATCCGATCGGCTTCTTCTAAAACTGGGCCGCGCACATCATAACTGACCCCTTCAAGTTTTGACGACTTCGAAAATTTCTTCATATTCCATTTCTCCTTTAACCATAGGTCAACGTCAGGTTATTGGTTCTCGTCGTTGATCTCTTTTCAGATTGAACCTATTATAGCAAAAAACTTTTACCTATGGCGAAATTTTTTTGCTTCTCCTTCATCTGTGCTTGTCCCGCTCTCATCTCGTAAATAGTGCGACAGTCAGTAATTTTCAGGAAAATACGTCAAATACAATTCATTTAGTGCCAAGTGCCCCACAGAAAAATCAGTGATCCCTGCAGCGATAAACCGTTGCGGTAGCTGAGGATCGCTGATTTCTATCAGATAGATCCGTCCTTGCAGATCGATGGTCACCGTCGTTAATTCTGGAAAAGCCACCAAAAAATCTGCCGAGTCCGTTTTTAAGTACAACGGTTGATTGACTAACGACTTGCGACCAAAGTATTCGTGAATGATCTTGCCGTCTTTTAAAAACAAGACCCGATCCGCGTAGGAATCCAAATTCGTCAAAATATGCGAAGCAATCACGATCGCTTTCTTTTGCGCTCGCAAGGCTTTTAATACGTTAGAGATCAATTCCACATTGGTCGGATCCAAGCCATTCATGACTTCATCCATCAGCATATAAGGCGTATCCGTCACGATCTGCATCGCAAAACAAAGACGTTGCCGCATGCCCAGCGAATAGGTACCCACAGGACGTTTGATATAGTCACTCATCCGCAAACGATCAATCGTTTCTTCCACTAAGTGTTCCTCTGAACGCCACATTCGCTGATACAGCTTGAGATGCTCGAAACCACTCAAATCATTGTACAAATCATTTTGGTCAGGAAAAAACGAAATTTGTTGATGCGCTGCCACTTCTGATTTTTTGGTCACATATACTTGACTGCCATTCAAAAATACTGCGCCTTCATTCGGCTGGATGAAATTCATCGCCACATTCAATAGCGTGGATTTCCCGGTGCCGTTAGGGGCGACTAACCCGACGATTTCCCCGGGAGAAAAGGCAATGGAAAGCTGATCCAATACTTTTCTCGTATACGTGACCGTCACATTTTTCAGTTCTAACATATCGTTCCTCCTATGCCAAATGAAATTTTTTGCGTTGGATCGTCACGAAGAAACACATTTCGATCAGAAGCCAAACGCCTCCTAATAAAAACAACCCTTTTTCCATCGTAAACCCTGCAGAACCAAAATAAAAACGTGTCCAGCCTGAAAGGACTTGTCCCACATTTTGATACAGATAGACATACAGCGTTTTATCAAGGTAAGCACTGAACCAACGTCTTTGGAAAATATAGGGTGAAAGCAAGCAAAAACCAGCCAAAAGCAAATTAACCAGTTCTGAGCGAAACAGGGCACTGAACAACAAGATGCCGCGACAATAAATAAACTGCAAAAAAAGCGTCGCAAGAAAACATTGGCCTATAAAAAGACCGATGGCTTGTGTTTCAAAAGCGTTGAAATCTGTGATCGGGTAGCGGGCATCAAATGTCGGTGATAAAATCGTGACCGGTAGTTCCAGGGAACCAAAGCCGAATTGAATACCAGAACCCAACCAGAGAAAGAACATGGTCCCAAGCGTTGCAATTGCAGAACCGACCATCAATACTGCCGTTTTGCTCCAAAGGATCTCTTCTGCCGATAATGGCAGTGAAAGAAATAGGGATTTATGTCTTCGTTCTTTTGGTAAGCAATCGATCGCCAAAAATAAAGAAACAGCAAGCAATAGAATCGGTAAATATCCAGTAAAACTTCGCTGCAATGCCTGTATCCCCGTTTTTTGCTCCATGACTGCTTGCGAGAGTTTCTTATTCGGCAACTGGCTGAAGGCTTCCATAAGCTTAGCGGTTGAAGCATAACCAAAGCGACCGTCATAGGCAGCGTAGTAATTTTGAAACGTATAATAATCCGGTGTATAAAAAACATTTCGTTCATCGGTAAACTGCAATGCCAACTGGTACCACGTAGTTGTTCCTCGTGCATAAGCTTGCCAGTTTTCATCAGCTAGTGCATCTAATCGTTGTTTTTCCGCTTCATTCCATGGGGTAAACATTTCAACTGCTAAGCTTGCCGACCAATGGTCAGAAGGATTGGCTGCTTGTTGATCAAGAAAATCTTGTCGCACAGTATAGCGTTGTTGCATTTCTGTTTTATCTACTCGTTCAATCGGGCGAAAATCTTTTTGCCAAAAACTGTAAACGCCGCTATAGATAAGAAGCAAGCAAAAAAGACCAATAGTTTTCTTGCTCTTTAAGAGTTGTCGTAATTCAAATAAAAAATAGTCTTTCATCCTTTGCCTCCTCTCAACAAGTGATTCTGTTTATCCGCAACGAGCATCAAAGCTATACAAAGGAAGATCCACACCACCGTCAGCAGCCAACTAGCATAGACTCCCCAAGAAGTACCAGAACCCAATGCAAAGGCGCCCGAATAAAATTTATCCATAGCAGCTATATGAACTGGTAACAGTGGGATCTTTTGCAGCATCGGAATCAAGCCGAGCCCATAAAAAAGCACCAGCAAAAAGAAAGAGACGTATCGATTGGCTGCGATCATGTTCATGACAAAACCTAAGCATTCGATCAAACCAATCAGCAAGCCAAAAGAAACCAGGCTATATAAAACGCTCTGCCAAAAAGGTAAGGCTACCCAATCCCCATTGAGATAGACGGCTACTGGATATTGCCAATCCCCGAACTCCCCCAGAAGGCTCATTGAAAGAAAGACGCCTAAGAAGAACACAATCAAAACGCCTAAATTTGTAATCCCTTTAACCACAATTTTACTTAACATCCGAATCGGAAAAATCTGCGGGTACGAGCGAATCAAAGAGAAGTGTTCTCTTTCTTCTATCAAATTGTCACTGGCAAAAAAAGCCCAAAAGAAGAAGCCAAAATTCAGCAAAAACGTTATTGCCAAAGCGACAGCGGTCTGGGCATTGGCAGCAGTGAGGACCGGCTCTTTTTCTTGCTCGACTAAAGCTTGATAGACCTTCTGATCTTGTTCGATTGCCCATAAAGGTGGCAAAAATCCTTTGTCATCAACTTCTGACGCCCAAATCTGCTTTTTTAGTTCTGCAATTTGAATACTCGTTTGATTAAATCGTTCGTATTCTTCCATAATCAAGTTGGATAACTGTCGCGAAGTCAGTGTATTGTTTTCAAGCAAAAGTTGATACACCTCTTGTTCAGCAGGTGAACCCGACTGATTGGCTTGGTAGCGATCAACAAGCCGTGAGGCTTCCGCTTTTTCTGCAGTGATCGTGGCGGGTAAGTTGATAGGTTCCATCAGCTTCAAATAAATGGAAAAACAGCAACCTAAACTAAAGGCACCAATGAGCAGGAAGAGGAACGTTTTCTGTTTGACAGATTTAGCTAACTGGTTTTTAAAGTAGTTCATTTGCTCTCCTCTCAAAAAAATAATTATTCATTCTTTTAGCATACCTTTTATGGAAAAAAATGCAATCTAAAGTCTGAAAATTCTTTCAAATAGCATTAGGAAAAGTTATTGACAAACCTGTTGAAAATCAGGTAAGATATTTTCTAGACGCGGCGTGACAGAACTACCTCAGCCTGCGTTTCCTTCTATAGTATTTGCGGAAATGACGGAATGGCAGACGTGCAAGATTGAGGGTCTTGTGAGCAATCGCTCGTGTGGGTTCAAATCCCATTTTCCGCATCCTTACAGCTTCCCCATTATGGGAAGCTGTTTTTTTGTTTGCTCAAAAGATTCCCCATGGTGATCCTTCGATGAATTCTTTCGATCGCTTTGATCTTGAGCGTCTACTCCTAGAAAGTTGATACGAAGCTTCCTTTCCCAAATGTAAAAATCGATAAAAACTCTTTTATCATTGCATTTCACACTATTTTTCATATAAAATGAATAATATAACAATTATTCTCAAAAGCTGGTTCGATGCTCCGCTTTTTCTTATTGGCGGATCAGAAACAGTTGCCTGAATTTACTGGTGATGAAAAATCTTTTCAGCATTTTTCCCATTCACCTTCTCTCCTCCTTCCCCCAGATAAACAAACCTCTTCCGACCGTTTTCTCAGTTACTTTCGATAGAAAGAAGGAGCCTAATGAAAAAAAGAGTACTGATCACCCTATTGTCATTCGTTATTTTGCTTATCGGTTGCGCAAAGGCAGATGAAGAACTGTCAGAGACCGTTGCACTTGGCATCGACGCACGACTGGAATATACAAACCAATCCGGAACAGGCTGGGCCTATTATCACCCAGCAACCTTAGAGTTGTTGATTGCCGGCAGTCAAGCCGAATTGGCTATTTTGGAAGAGCTTGATTCTTCCGACGAAGATCTTTATCAGTTAATCAGCCACACAATTGATTTGATGGCAACCGCTGAACGAGCGTTAGTGGAGCGTCGGATCAATGTCCCTGCTTGGTTTGCTGCTCGCATTGGTTATAGCCAGGCTCTGGCTGCGATTCATGAACGGAGCCCTATCATTCTCAGTAATCAAGACAACCTCAACAGTCTACTAGAGGTAGCAAACGAAACGATTCCTGAAGCCGATCCACGGGAAAAGCTGGGGCTTTTGGCAGACGATATCGAGCAGCTTCAGCAGCTCACAGAAGATGCGCTTACTCTTCATCGCACAATCGAACTTGACGATGGACTCACTGCCACTGTTTACCACACAAGCGAAACGAATGTTGACGTCTTCGTTTTTGCGATGCCCGATGAGGAGTACGCATCTGGGTTTACTGTTCTGAATCGGGAAACTGCCGACGAGCAAAAAGCTGCATTCTATGAAACGATTTTACGAGGGCTGGTCGTAAATATTCCTCGTGAATCATTGATGTTTATGAATCGATTCGATCAATCTTCAGATGAACATCAGCTGGCTGTGATGACCTATTGCTTTGATCATGACATTGATCAAGACATGGTCACTACCGTGTATCAACAGCTTCAAGAAGCAAACGCAAAACAAGAAGCAGCTACGGCTTTGCAGCAAGAGCAAAGCCAGCAAAACCAGGACGAACAAACTCAGACCGAGAATGAAGGAGCTTCAGAACAAAGACGAGCGATCGCACGTGCCGAATCCTATACGAACCTCATGGCTTTCTCACGTGCACGATTGATCCAACAATTAGAATTTGAAGGGTTTACCCATAATGATGCGCAATGGGCAGTTGATCAGCTCACGATTGATTGGAACGAGCAGGCGTTGAAGAAAGCAAATAGTTACCATTCCTTGATGAGTCTTCCTCCAGACAACATTCGCCGGTTATTGACTTTTGAAGACTTTTCAGAAGAACAAATCGACTACGCAATGACAAACATGGGTAACTAAAAACTAGCGAAGAAAAGGACATCGCGATGCCCATATGCTGTTGTAGTGACCTCAAAAAGTTAGGTTTTTTGGTCTAACTTTGGGGGCTCAGTTGATGTCCCTTGTATTGTGGCTATGTTTATACCCAAGAAAGTGCTCGATCTGATGCGTTCATTCGAACAAAATGGCGAAGTTTACCAGAGTCCCCGAGGAGGAGAAAAATGAAAAAACAAGTTTTGTTGCCATTATTACTGATACTATCCCTGATTTCAGGATGTGGGACGATAAATTTAGCAAGTCCTGAGGAACTTTCTGAGCGCATCGGCGCCGCTTTGGATGCAGGTTGGGAACATACCTATCATGCAGAAAATCTGACTTATGAGTTAAGTATTGACAATCTCGAACTGATGATTCGAGGCAAAGAAGCAGAATTGGCCTTTCTAGAGCAGGTCAACAGCAATTCAGAACACAAGGCAGCATTCATTGAAAACACGGAAAAAATGGTTGAACTCGCCCAAGAAGCGATTGATGCTCGCCATTTGGATATGCCGAGTTGGGTTGCCGCTCGAAATGGCCGTGTCGAAGCCTTACTTGCCCTCCATGAGGAAAGCCCCATCATCGTCAGTAGACGAGCAAAATTGCAAGAATTATTCAATGAATACGAAGAAGATTTGGCACTAGTGACAGCTAGGGCAAACACTCCACTTGCCGATGAAGAAGCGTTCAATGAAGATACACGAGAAAAGCTTGGTTTGACGCCTGATACACTTGAACGTTTACACCAACAAAGCGACGACCAAGATATCGAGTGGCAGACCACTATTGATTTGGTGAACGGCGTGACCATGAATGTCTTTTCAACAAAACATGAGCCAGTGGAGATTCTCACATTTACGAATGCTGGTGAGACCTACCCTTCCGCAATCACTTTGTTTAATGGGCAAACGACGGAAATCGTTCCCGAGATAATGACTCCTTACGAAGCCGTTTCCGCTTATTTTTATGAAATTGCCGATGCTGTTTATGAAACGATTCCAGTCGGTTATCGATTTCTGGTTGAATCACTATGGCTTGAACTGGAAAACGACAATCGTTTTCAATTTAGAACCTACGTGTTTGATAACGAATTGACCGAGGAAACGATTTTAGCAGGGTTTCATCTCGCCCCGACTGTAGCAGCACGCTATGAGCGCGAAAACAATGCGACAGAACGAGAACGTGAAGCTTTTTTCCTCGTTAGAGCGCAAGGAAATCGTCGCTTTTATTCAAAACAAGAGATGGCAGAACTGTTAGAAACAGAAGGTTTCACTGCGGAGGAAACACAATGGGCACTAGAGACCCTTGACGTAGATTGGTATCGCCATGCTTTAGGGCGTGCCAATCAATCCCGCCGGGTGTTAGGGATCCGTCAAAGAAATATGGCTGCTCATCTTGAAGGGAACGGCTTCTTACCTGATGAGATCGAATTTGCGATTGAAAACATGGACAATTAGTATGTAGTGGACGAGACAGACCAAATTTCCCATTTTTTCTTAGCGTAAACAAAAAACCGACCAATCTTCCTGTTTAAGATTGGCCGGTTTCTTTATTTTTTGGTTTTGATTGGTACCATGGCTTTGCGCCGATGCTGCTTCATTATTGCTTGAAGACCATAGACACCAACTCCGATAATTCCTGCAAAAGCCGAAAAAGCAATAAAAATCACAGGAGACGCCCCACTTTCTATTAATTGTTTCCCTTGGACAAAGAAAAATAAGCCCATGCTGATCAATAATGCTAGAAATAGTGATTGTCCCGCCCCGTTTTTTTTCATGCTTGCTCTCCTTTTACTTGATTATAGGTTATTCTCTCATTTCATGAATGAAAAAACCTCCATCTTAAGGCTGATTCTTTCTTTCGATGATCAGATTGATCCCATTCGGATCAGTCAAATGCAAGCGGCTGTCTGTTTCTAACTCATAAGAAACGCCACTTGCCTTTAGATGACTTCGTAACGTAGAAAAAGCCAAAGCTGGCAAAACGATCGTAAAGTACGCTAAACCTAGATCCTTTTCCTCCATAGCTGGAACATTTCTTCCCATCCAAATATTCGATCCGATATGGTGATGATACGAACCAGCAGCAAAAAACTTTGCTTGGCTACCAAAATCTGAAGTCAAACGCATGCCTAAAACTTCGGTGTAGAATTCTTCTGTTTTTGCCAGATCCGCCACTTTCAAATGGACATGCCCCACCGTGGTGCCAACTGGAAAAGTCGTTTGTGATCGGTCAGCGGCTCCCAGCACGCCTTGCGCGTCCATTTCGATAGTAACGCCTACGATCTCGCCGTCTGCTCGAATATCCCATTCACTCTTCGGTTTGTCACGATACACTTCGATCCCGTTTCCTTCTGGATCGGTCAGGTATAACGCTTCACTATACCCATGATCGCTAGCACCATCCAGAGGGGCTTTGGCCTCCAAATAATGAATCAGCATATTTCCTAGGTCTTTACGGCTAGGCAAAAGAAACGCCGTATGGAAAAGTCCTGTTTTCCGTGTCAAAGGCAACGGATCACTTACCTTCTCTAGGACTAAAAGCTCTTGTGTCCCCACGCCCAATCGCGCGTGATCTACACTTTGCTCCAATAAAGTCAGGCCGATCACGTCCGAATAAAACTGGCTCATTTTTTCCATATTCGCTACTTTTAAAACGACTTTGCCAATTGCGGCTGTTGCATCGATTTGATAGGTTGATTGAATCATTGTCATCGCTATTTCCTCTTTTCTAAACAGTTAAGTTCACTTGTACCTTTAAGTATAACACTAACTTTTAGTAAGTAAATAAATCTGCTTGTTGAGGAAAGGATTCCTTGATCTCCCGTGACTCCTTGTAACAAAGCTTTTCCTCATCAGTCACAATCAAAGACAGCTCGCTCACTTTTGCAATGCTTCAATCAGTGAAATGGTCGGCTGCATCGCTTCTTCGGTCGTCCCTTCTAACACAACATAACAAAATGGCTTGTATTCAGCGGTGATGGCCAATAGTTGTTGATAATCAATCCTTCCTTCTCCCAATGGCACTACCTTGATTTTACCATCGATTACTTGATAGTCCTTCAAGTGCAAGCAAACGATGGCATCACCAAAGCGGGAAAAAGCTTCCCTTGTCAAAGCGACTTGCTCTTGATAGTTCTTCGCCGTAATCAGATTGGTTGGATCAAAGATGATCCCTAAATAGTCAGACGGTACTCGTTCCAGCAATTCTTCGATTCGATCGATCGATGATAGTGGATGATTCAAGCCCGCTTCAATCCCTAGCATCACTTGATGTCTCTTAGCCACTTGGACCAAACGCTTGATCACCTGAACCAAATCATCGAAAACGACGTCACTGAAATTTTCCTCGGTGTACCCCATATTTGGCAAAACCGAACCAGTTTCACTTGCAACCATAGCTGCATCAAAGTATTTGGCATGTGCGAGATAGGTCTCGAATCTGGATAAAATCGCTTCCCGTTTTTCCAGATCAGGATGGATCAGATTACTATAACAACTCAATAAAGCGACCTGAACATGAGATTGACCAAAAACACGTTTGAAAAAGCGGCCTAAACCAGGGCTTAATTGCTCTGGCTCTGCCCATTGCGGGAAGGATTTATTTAATGCAAATTGAATGTTATGAATGTTTTTGGCGGCAATTTTTTGCGCTAATTCTTCTGGGGACCCATAATTCTTTAAATCATGTCCCCGAACAGTTAGTTGAAACATAGCTTCTCCTTTCTTCACTGCTTTTGAAGCAAAAAGAAGACCAAGCAGCGAATCACTTCAACTGGTCTTGGTCTTCCAATCATTCAGCAGTAGCGGCTCCTCACTTCATCTATTCCTTCTCAACAGATGATCAGAACCTTTTGTGACCTTTATTGTTGTGAACGATAATCTTCCGTGAACTCATCAATGATTTGCTGTCCACCATTTCTTAAGAAGGTTTCGATCGCTGTATCAAACCCATCGATCTCGATTTCCCCAGTCATATATTGGTAGTAAGCGTCTGAGATTCCTTCAATCAAGCTTGACCATGAACGATCATAGGTTTCAGAGGTCAGCGATTGTGCAGGATTGATCACCGCAAACTCTTCATTTTCCCGAATCTTTTCATTGGCTAAGTTGACATATGGGTTGCTTGAAGGGAAAACTGTTACTAATTCTGATGGACGAGACGAAGAAAATGGTTGTACTTCTTGTTGCCACTTCGTATCATCTAAACGGACATAGACACCCTCATCATCAATTTCATAATGGACCCCTTCGATCCCTTGCGTCATCAAGGTAAACGGCTCTTCGTCCATCAAATCGTTGATAAATTTCAAAACAACACGTAAGTCTTCTTCGGTTTCAACATTGTTTTTCGGAATGGCTAACCAACCGCCCATTCCACCATTGGTATCAGAAAGGATACGACGTTCCACATTTTCATGGACGATATCATTGATCAAGACCCATTCCATATGCTCTTCATCAGTACCAGCTGCATCATCAATGTAGTTACGTACTTCTTGCAAACCACTCAATACAATCCCACCACGACCTTGAACGATATAGTTCTTCTGATCATTTTTCGCCATTACCGCAAAATCAGAATTCATCCAGCCGTTATCATAGATATTACGGAACCATTCCATTGCTTCTTTGTATTCTGGTTGCATAAAGGATGGCATCACTTCATCATCATCCGTGATCGTAAACCAATTGTCTGCACCAAAGTAACCTGAAAGTGAACGGAACCCAACATTAAAGGACTCATCACGTTCAACGAATCCGACCGTGTCATCTACCCCATTGCCATCTGGGTCTCCTTCTGTAAAGGCTTGTGCCACAGCTGATAATTCTTCTAAAGTCGATGGCACGTCCAACCCTAAATTGTCTAACCAATCTTTTCTTACGAGGACACCATAACGAGCGATCGGTTTTAGAAACGGTACACCATAGATATGACCATCGATACGAGAAGATTCTAAGCGATCCTCAGAAATTTCTGCCAGATTCGGAAACTCTTCTAAATAGGGTTCCACATCCCAGAACATTCCAGATGCTAGCGAACTACGGACGGTTGTGTTATTGATTTCTGTCAAACTTACGATATCTGCTAAAGAATTTGACGCTAATGCTGCATTCAAGCGTTCTGTTTTTGATGCGTCCGGCACCCATGTAAAGTCGATCTCGACCCCTGTATATTCTTCTAACTTTTGTGTTACATCCCCAGACGGAGGTGAAGCGGTATGCAGCATCGCCATCCAAGAAATACTTGTTTTTTCATCACTTTCTGGTCCATCAGATGAACCTCCGCCATCGCCGCAGCCTGCTAAAAACAGTCCTGCACATAATAATAAACTTGCTACTTTCAACTTTTTCATTCGTTACCCTTCTTTCTCTATTTTTAGGGAATCATCATCGAGCGGATCTTTCCCTTGATACTTAAAGTACGTAAAATCGGCATAGCTTCCAGCAAAGTGATCTAGATCATGGGCACTGATTCCAATGA
Organism: Enterococcus sp. DIV1067f; assembly: GCF_050543505.1. Taxonomy (NCBI): domain Bacteria; kingdom Bacillati; phylum Bacillota; class Bacilli; order Lactobacillales; family Enterococcaceae; genus Enterococcus; species Enterococcus sp. DIV1067f. The sequence continues at coordinate 1,453,347 of NZ_CP172940.1, read as the reverse complement.
AATTCCCTGTAAAACCACCAGACAAGAACTGGATGTTTTGCTTTTTAAAGGGATGCCACGTTTGTGATTGCCGATAGAACCATTCTGCTTCTAGATAAGAACCGACTACTTTCAATCCGATCGGCTCACTTGCAGCAGCGAGGGGCAATTTATCTGGGAACAAGTGAAATTCTCCTTCACAACACCGCAGCAACCGAAGGACCTTGTCTTCTTTTTCATCATAGGTTACGTAGAAAAACAAATAGTTTTCTTCATTTAAGAAAAGCGACAATCCAGCCATCTGATTGAACGATTGGGGGTGGTATTCCATCACTGTTTCAGCTTCAAAACAAAAGTCTTGTTGACGAATCGCCAATAAGTGCTTATGAAAGTTCGATTGCATCGATTCTCCGCCGATCAATCGCAAATACCCTGGTCGCTCACTCAGATTGCACCACTCTTCATTGGGCAGCAATCGTCTACCGTTCCATGCTTTTTGCAACGATCCTTTAAAGTCATCAATAAAAACAGCAGATGATGCCCTTTGCTTCTGAGCGTCGCTAGCGAGCCTGATGGTTTGATCTGGGATCGTATCGTTATTGCTAAGACGCAGCCATCCTTCGTGATCCCAATAGACAGTTTGGAGTGCTGTCTCTCGTCCAAGGATCGCTGCCCCTTCTACTGGCCGAGTCATCAAATAGCTCATGACCCATTCTCCTGATGGCGCAATCGTCAAACTGCCATGACCTGTACATTGAAAAGGGGAATCTTCGCGCTGATAGGCACGCATCATGGGAAAATGCGGATCTACTTCATAAGGTCCAGTGATGGTTTTACTACGACAAACTGTTACCGCATGACCTGCACCCGTTCCTCCTTCTGCCGTCAGTAAGTAATAACACTCATTGTGGTAATAAAGATGCGGTGCTTCAGTCTTCGCCAGCTGGGTTCCAGAAAAAATTGGCACTCTGTCACCGATCAAGCACCCTTGTGCTTCAGAGTATTCTTGGAGCACGATCCCCACCGATTTATTTGGTGTATCCTTACGATAATCCCAAAGCGCATTCAATAACCAGATACGCCCCTCTTGATCATGAAACAAGGACGGATCAAAGCCACTACCATTTAAGTAAATGGGCTCACACCATGGCCCATGAATCGTAGGAGCCGTGATGAGATAGTTTCGACAGTCTTTGAAGGGGCGTGTCGTGTTGCGAACATTTGTATAGACACAATAGTATTGTCCGTTTGCGTAGCTGATTTGCGGTGCCCAAATGCTGCAATTTGCTGCGTTGCCTAATAAATCCACTTGATTGGTCAGAATATCTGTTTCATGGGACCAATTGACTAGATCTTGAGAACAGTAGACCCGAATTCCTGGCAACCACTCAAAGGAAGAAACCGCTAAATAATAAGTATCCTCGACTTTTAAAATACTCGGATCAGGATGAAACCCTCTTAAAATCGGATTATTGATTATTGCCTTCATGCAACCCCTCCTTGTTTGCTGACTGCGTCCGTTGTTTTTTTCTTGTGTCCGTCATCGCGATGGAGAAAACAAAAACCCGCCGCTAAAAAGAAACAAAAGGCAATCGGAAAAGCGATCATTTGACTACCAATCAATGTCACGACACCAGTCAAAAAATAAATAGCACAAGATTGCTTTCGATAATTACGATAGCGAACCAGCATCGTCGCCACTGAAACCAATATCAGGAGTGCCAACAGCGTGAAGCCAAACCAAGCGCCGAGTGTTTGAAATTGCGCCAATGCTGCTTCTGCCGTCATTTGATTCAGTATAGTGGGAAACGCACGTTGAAAGATCTCTTCGAACTGCTGGACAGTCATTTGATTGATCGCCAAGGAAAAGCCGCCCATCAACACCAGAGCGAGAACCATCCCGATCCAGCCAGACCATTTTGCCTTGCTCATTTTTCTATCACTCCTTCAAGAGTCACCCATTCAGGACGTTGGGGACTTCTTTGGTAACAACACATTCGCTCCGTGAATGTGACCGTTTGGTGGCTTGCTGTTTTTCCCCAATCAGACCATCCGCAAGGGACGAGCTGTTGATCAAAGCAGCAGGATAAAAAGGTTACTTTGGCTTCATTGCGCCAAGGGCGGCCTAGATAGTAGGCTTTGTCCCCTGTCACCCGACACCGATCGAAGGTTAACCCGCTTGCTTGTTTGCTAGTTGAGGCAGCAGTTACGTAGTTCGTTTGTGGTGTATTTTTACAATGCAGGCGACACTCTTCAAAGGTGACGGAACCACCGCCAAAAATAAAATCGACTGTTCCACTGATCCTGCAATGCAAAAACAAACTCTGTTGTTGGTCAAAGATTGTTTTTCGCCAAGGACTGATCATTGGTTCGCCTTCTTTGGTATATTTTGGCAATGGACCCAGACACAAGGTATCTTGAAAAGCATCGAGATGACAGCGTTCGAAGCGAATGTCATCCCCTTCGATATAGACGGCAACTGCTTGCCCGACTGCTTGCCCATACCCTGCGTCATTGATGATGGTCAGGTTTTTTACAAAGACTTCTCGGCTATTGATAAAGAGCGTCGCTGTTTGAAACGTTCCTCTTTTTTGCCCATTTTCATCGGTTTGCTCGGCAGCCAAGTGGTAGCATAAGAACGTGTTAGGTTCCCCGATCAACGTAAGCTGGTTCTTATAGATTTTCACCTGTTCTTGATACACGCCAGAGGCGATCGTGATTTCACAAGGTGCTTTTAAGGCTTCAGCAGCCAGCACGGCTGCTTGGATACTCGTAAAATCACCCTTTTGCGGCTCTTTACTAACCTTTAGCTTGATAGGAGGTGCTGTTTTAGAAATTCGATCCACTGCGCTCTCATCTCCTTGGTTTCTTCATGACCGCCTGGCAAGCAACACGCCTGCCAATGCTCCTTGTAGCCTATTGCTTCATAATGCTGCCCGACCTGCTGATCCAAACGAGCGACGCCGCTTGAGGGGCAGCCACGATCCTCTTTGCCAACCAAACTCAAACGCGGGCGTGGTGCGATCTGTTTTTGGATCGCCGCAGTCGTAAAGTCTTTCAACACATTAGGAACATAATAGTAAAACCCATGTTTGCTTAGACGGTCCTCTTCGATCAATGTTTGATAGTCCACTTGTGCTGCCATGTCCACCACCACTGATATCCGTTCATCTAGCGCTGCCAACCACCAGCTCATCAAGCCCCCCATAGAAAGTCCCAATGTGGCGATAGCGGAATGTTTCACTTCTTTACGGGAAGCAAGATAGGTTAAAAACTGTTGATTGTCATAGATTCGTTGTCCCCATAATGTTTTGCCTTGCAACAGAAACCGCTTGTAGCTATCATTCTCACCGTTTTTTCGTTCGCCAAAGCCCCACATGTCGATCACCCCAACGGCGACGCCCAGCTTCATAAATGCAGCGAATAGGCTTTCTTTTTGCATATACGGCGGACTTTGTCGCAGTTCTTCTTTCCCCATCGTGAAGTCGCCGCCATGAGAATGATTGAACAAAACGAGTGGAACCGGTTGCTGAGAGCTAGGATAAGCAAAGTATGCAGGGACATCCTCTTCTTGATTTAATCGTAGAAGTAAATGTTCCAAGGTATAATTTTGCACCTGCTCTTTTGTTTGCTGAACCACTTGTGGTGCAACTTTCATATCAGGACCTAGCAGCTGAAGTAACTGAGGATCCCTCACAAAAAATCTCCTTGAAATGCCAGAGGCTGACGATTCTCAAATGACTGTGTGACGGTGATTTCCCGGCTATTCTCGATATGGAACGCTTCAGTTACACCTTCCAAATTGATACGATCAAACTGAATATTCCGTCCACAGCCAATATAAAAACCTTGTTTTGTCATCTCTTCGATACCTGTCATCATCGCAGGCTTTCCTGGAATTGGGTGCTCAGCCATAGAGACGGCAATATCTTGGAAAGTGATATCTGAAATAAATTGTTCAGCCAAGCCATAAACAAACCCAGCGGCCGCATGGACATTCCGAGCCGAGATATTTGCAAAATGAATTCTCCGGAAATGAGGGGTTTCCTCGGTGATCGGGTACGGATTTTTATCCCAAACATACTTTTCTTTGCCTTTCGGTCCACAGAAATAGTAAAGATTTAAAGTGAATGGACAGATGACATTATCCATCACAATGTTATTCACTCGAATATCTTCGATCGTTCCGCCACGTCCCCGACGGGATTTCAACCGAATCCCACGATCGGTATCTTGAAAAATACAATTACTAATAGTGACATTACGAATATCGCCGCTCATCTCACTCCCTAGAACGACGGCCCCATGCCCATGAAGCATATGGCAATTTACGATCGTGATATTCTCACAAGCGACCCGTTCTTTAGTGTCCTCCGTTCCTGATTTGATGGCGATGCAATCATCACCAACATCGATATGACAGTTACTGATGCGGACATTTTTACAAGATTCAGGATCGATCCCATCCGTATTTGGCGAATCTGCTGGATTTTTGATGCGAAGATTATCGATCGTTAGATTTTGACAAAGAATCGGATTGACGGTCCAACTGGGTGAATCGACAAGACGGATATCTTTCAACGTAATTTGCTGGCAAGAGTCAAAACTGATTAATTTTGGTCGTGGATAAGCAAGCTGTTCACGATTTTCCCGAAAGGTCTTCCACCATCTTTGCCCTTGCCCATCAAGCATTCCTAGTCCTGTGACAGCGATATTTTCCGCATTCTCGGCATATAAACAAGAGGCATAAACTTCCCGTTTGACCCCTTCCCAGCGAGACAAAACGACGGGATAGTCTTTGGGATCATCAGAAAATACTAAGGTCGCCCCCAATAGTAGGTGCAGTTCAATGTTACTTTTTAAAAAGAGCGCACCCGTCGGATAGCGTCCTGCGGAAAAAGTGATTCTGCCTCCTCCTTGTTGATGCAATTCATCAATTTTTTCTTGAATCGCTTCTGTCAACAGACCTTCTTTTCCTTGTAAATCAGCTGTAGTCAATTGGATATTCATTTCTTGCTTCCTTCCTCCGTTAATGGTTGCAGCAGTAAACTCGCTTGTAAAAAGGCACCGTATCCTTTGAAATCATTCGTGATAACGGGTTCACTGATATAGTAAACAAACGTACCATCCCGATTATCTGGTCCACCAAGACCAGCAACTTCACAGTTTCTGATCAGATTCAACCAACCTTCTTTTGTTAAAAAGACAAACTCGTCCAGCAATCCTTGATAGGTCTCTTGGGCAAACACTTGCCATTTTTGATCGATGATCCCTGCTTTGACTGCTTTCGCTGTTGCGTAACAAATCATTGAAGAAGCGGATGCTTCTAAATAATTCCCACGCTCCCTGCCTTTATCTAAGACTTGATACCACACTTTTTTCTGGGGATCTCTTACTTTAGCAAGAGCTTCTAGACAGGAGACAAACATGTTTTCTAATGGATTCTTCTGCTCTGATTCCCCTAATAGCACCATCGTATCTGCGAGAGCCATCATGAACCATCCCATTGATCGTCCCCAGAAATTTTTTGAACAACCGGTCTCAGGATCTGCCCACGGCTGGACTTTTTGTTCATCCCACGCGTGATACAAAAGACCCGTTTTTGGATCTAGGGTATGCGTGAAGCATAAGGTGAATTGCTTGATTACATCTGCCAATGCTTCTTCTTTCTCAAATGTCAGTGCGTATTCTGTCAAAAATGGGGCCCCCATATATAAGCCATCTAACCACATTTGATATGGATAGATTTTTTTATGCCAGAACCCGCCTTCGCTTGTTCTTGGCATCTGCTGTAATTGTTGATACAGCGTGTCCAAGGCGATCTTGTATTTTGAAGCACCTGTTTCTTTGTATAGTAAGAATAAACATTTACCATTATTGATGTAATCGATATTCATCGCATCCATCTGATAGTTTTTGATACAACCGTCTTCGTCAATATAAACATCCATCGTGTTTTGGATATAGTCGAAATAGCGTTTATCACCAGTTTGCTCATAGGCTTCTTTCACGCCTTGTAAAACGACCCCGATGTCATAGGACCATTTTCCGTGATAAATTTTTTCTTTGCATAAGTAGTCATAGCGCTCAAATAATGTGTTCAAAGCAATTTCCGAATAGTTCTTCATGTACGATACTTCCTTTTATTGTAGTCTCCTCAATTCATAGAGCTGTTTCAATGAATCCGTTTTACTGGCTGTATTTCATGAGGGTTCAGCTTGTTCTGCTATTTTTCAGGTGTTTTCTAGTGACCGTTTTGTTCACGGACCAGTAAAAGTCTTTGAGCCGTTTTCTTTAGATGATGACCTCATCTCCTTTACTGGCAACGGTTTGCTCCGTAGTCGATGCCGTTTTTGAAACCACCTGATCTGTTTCAATTGGGTGGATATCTTGAAGAATTTTTTTACCAGCAAGGGCAAAAACACCACCAACTAAGCTGCTCCCCATCAAAATGAGGCCGATCAAGAAATAGCTGCCAAGGACTAAATAGCCAACGATCAAAATCGACCAACTAATGATCGAATAATGCAGATAGCCTAAACCTAACAACGCACTCCCTCGCAGGATCTCAAACACGGTCACAAAGTTAGTGGCTGCCATGACGGTATACACGTGCATGAATAGAAAGAGAAACGCAATCAAAAAGAGGACATTCGCTACTTGGATAAACCATGGAAATGGCGCAAATATGTTGGTGATCACGATCGCTGCAATGATGAGAAACAACCAACTGATCAGCACCGATTGTCGGAACCGTTCTTTACTATAGTAGAAAAAACTTTTGATCAAAGGCGGTCGTTCGTGAAGACGAAGCCAGCGATCATAATATTTCATCATGGCATACGAGGCTGGTCCGATTCCCAAAAAGATTCCCCCCAGAAGTGTCACACTTAGCCAAAGAAAATGAAGGGCGATCAGGGTCAAAAACGCGGTTAGCCCATCGTTGATTTTCGTGATTTTCTCAATCGTCATATGATCCCCTCTTTCTTAATAGATACCATCTTCCCCAATTTTTTTCGCCAAACGATTCGCAAAAACAACGAGGATCAAACCTACAAGACCTTTAAACAGCCCAACAGCTGTCGAGTAACTCAATTGACCATTTTGAATCCCGGCGGTATAGACAAAGGTATCAAAGATTTGGGCAACCTCACGGTTCATTGAGTTCATTAATAGGAACATATGCTCAAAGCCCATATCTAAGATCGAACCGATTTTTAAAATCATTAAGGTCACAATCGTCGGACGAATACACGGCAACGTGATGTGCCACATTTTACGTAGTTTGCCAGCCCCATCCATATCCGCAGCTTCATAAAGCTGTTCATCAACATTGGTAATAGCGGCTAGATAGACGATCGTCCCCCAACCGGCACCTTTCCAAAGATCTTGGAAAATGTACATTGGACGTAGCCAAGTACGGCTAGTTAAGAATGGGATACGTTCCCCACCAAGACTTTCGATCATGTTATTGATCACACCGCCTTCAGTCGTCAACAGGACGTAGAAGATTGAAACTACGATCACCCACGACATAAAATGAGGCAAATAAATAATCGTCTGGATACTTTTTTTCAAGCGACGGTTATTTACTTCATTTAACATAAGCGCCAATAAAATAGGAAAAGGGAAGGAAATCGTGATATTTAAGAAAAACATGATCAGCGTGTTGCGCATCAACATCACAAAAGTATCTTCAGTAAAGAGCCGAATAAAATGAGTAAACCCAACAAAGGGACTGCCTAAGATCCCTAAGAATGGCTGGTAGTCTTGAAAAGCGATGACTAAACCGCCCATTGGAATGTAACGAAAGATAATAAAATATAAAATACCTGGCAATACCATAATATAGAGCGCACGATTTTTTCTGATTTGCGCCCATTTTTTCTTTTTCAACCGCAGTCGCTGTTCTTCTTCAGTAAGTGGTGAGAAGTAATTATCAACTTTTGTTTCCATACTTGTTCCTCCGAGTTTTTTTGATTTGATAGTCCCATGGTAGCGTGTAAGAAAGATAACGTATATAATCATTTTCTCAGCATTGGAAAGGCATACATTTTTTAGGATTATTTCTCGGTCGAATTGGAAAACCATTGATTTATCAACGTTTGTCATGATTGTGATTTTTTTAACATGTAAAAGTGATTATATACGTTGTCCCCGCCTCATGATACGTTGGAAATACCTATTTAAGTAAAAAAAGATGGAGGTTTTTCCTATGCAACAAACCCTAAAAAAAACGAACCGCCCGAAGAGTGAACGGGTTGTTCAAGGATTTATTATCGGTTTTCTACTACTCTTTACCTTAATGTGTCTCTTGCCTTTTCTGAACATTCTCGGAAGCTCCTTTGCTTCTTCTTCTGAGATTGCGACACGAACATTTATCATTATCCCACGTGAATTTAGCTTAAATGCTTACCGGTATATTCTCTCGACTCCCACGATTTTTACGAGTATTGGTGTTTCCCTTTTTGTGACCATCGTCGGAACGGTTCTTTCAATGATCTTGACCTCTTTTATGGCCTATGCTCTTTCAAGAAAATATTTGCATGGACGTGGCATCTTCAATTTTATTGTCGTATTTACGATGTTGTTTAGCGGAGGGATGATCCCAAGTTTTATTTTGGTACAAAGCCTCGGCTTGATCGATTCTCTCTGGGCACTGATCTTACCGAGCGCCATCAGTGCATATAATATGATCATTATGAGAAACTTTTTCCAAGGGATTCCTGATAGTTTAGAGGAATCAGCAAAAATGGATGGTTGCTCTGATTGGGGCGTCTTTTTCCGTATCATCTTACCTCTTTCCTTACCATCGATTGCGACGATCTCTTTGTTCTACGCTGTTAGTTATTGGAATACTTATCAATCAGCGATTTTGTACATCAATGATTCAGCGAAATGGCCGATCCAAGTGCTCCTTCGACAAATCGTGATTGTCTCCAGCGGGATGAACGCCGATGCCGCTAGTGTCGATGTTGTCCCCCCAGCACAATCCGTGAAAATGGCCGTGATCGTCGTTGCGACTTTGCCAATGTTGATCGCCTATCCATTTGTCCAGAAGTATTTCGTGAAAGGTGCCATGGTTGGTTCCGTCAAAGGGTAGCCAACAGGCAGCAAAGAAAAAAAGCGTTTTTTGATCGTTGATCAAAAAACGCTTTTTTTCTTTTAATCTTTGGATCGTTTGCGATACTCTCCGGGTGTCATCTGTTCTTTCTTTTTGAAAAAGCGGATGAAGTTTTGAGAGTTGGTATACTGTAGGTTGGCGGCGATTTCTTTGATGGTCAAATCGGTTTCTCTTAACCACTTTTTCGCGACTTGCAATCGATAGTTTTGTAAGTAATCGGCAAAATTGATGGATAATTCCTTTTTAAACACATTACTTAAGTAATTGGCATTATAATGCAACTGTTCAGCAATGCTATCTAAGGAGAGATCTTGGTCGTATTGTTGGTGTACGATCAAGACCATCTTTTCAGACAAGGAGCGAATTTCTCGATCTGTTTTGGCTTGTGTCGTTTCAACGATAGGTAAAACTAACTCTTGATAGATGATTTGCTCAACTTTGAACAAACTGGTTTGGTTGAGCACGGATTGATAGACTTTACGACTATTCTGCAAGCTAGTATGATCTGCTCCTAGGAGTTGCCCTAGCTGAACGATACTGTTGATCAACTTAAACAAGGCACTTTCAATCGTCAACGGATTTTTGTTTTCATGAATGATTTCGCGTACGACTTCTGTGTAACTCGTTTTGATGGTCGCTAGATCCCCACTACGCATTGCATCCAAAAAGGTGCTTTCTGCTTCTCTAGGGTACTGAACGATCGCGTTATTGTCTAATTGTGCCGCAATGTCGTCAAAAAAGATAATGACTTCTTCCCCTAAATTCATTCGATAGTGCAAGGCTTCTTTAGCGTTATCAACCGCTAATTTGGTTTCTACGAGGCGGTCGTAGGATTGTGAGACCCCACAACTTATTTTGATTTTCAAGTAATCTTTTGCCGCTTGATGGATCTTTTGACAATAGGTCAATACTTGTTTTTGGTCAACTGATTCAGGAAGCTTTAAAATTGTTCCTTGGGTTTCTTGACTGGAGATGATTGGCTGAAAACGCAAATTCGCCGGAATGATTTCAGAAACGAGATTCTCGATGGCAAGCAAGAATATATCAATAGTCGCTGTTTCTCGTCCACACAAATCATCGATTTGAATCAGTAATACGGCATAGTGTTCCGTTTCGGATACTTCATACCCAAATTGTGACAGTTTTAAGTGACTATCTGCTTCTGAGATACAGCCGCGAAACAAGTTTAATAAAAACAAGGATTCTAACTCGGGCTTTTGGTGTTCAACTTTGACGGCGAGATCGTGGTTTTGATGTAAGACCTGGTCGATATCGGAAATCAACTGATTGACTTCTAATTTCTGACCTTGTTTTTTGGGCTTTAAAAGCTCACCGATCCGATTAATGGGTGAGGTAGCCACGATCGCAATGCGATAGGATACTAATAAAAAGAGGATGATCAAAAGACTGCCAATCACGATCAAACCGCTTCTTAATTCACGGATTGCTTGCGAAACACTGGCAGGTGACAGACGGATCACATGATACCACTGATTGTAATCCGATTGTGTGACCACATACTTATTGTTTTCTTTGTCATTGAAGATACCATCGTCGTGGGCAGCTGCGATCATTGTTTCGTGTAAGTCAGAATCGATCACTTCACCATTATCGAAAAGCAGTTGTCCGTCCGCATGAAAAATATTCAAAAAGGAATCGTCATGATCTGCCACCAACTGCGCAATGGTATGGTCTTGGATTTCAGCGATCCCCAAAGCAGTGGTTTCCTGTCGAAAAACAGGCAGCGTCATCACCATTTTTAAATAGCCATCTTCTGGCAACCAATACAAGTAGCGTTGGTTGTCGATCAACGCTTGAAAAGCAGCGAATTCAGTATCATCGATCTGTTTTAAGGAGCCTTCTTCGATTTTCCAATGCTGATTCAAATTCACCAATTGGTAGCTGGCGTTTTCGATTCCCATCACACCAATGTAAGCCAGTTGCGAATTGATCTCGCGCACTTGTCGATAATTCGTCACGGAAAACGGCTGTTCCATCGTATCGGAAAAGCTTTGCGTACTGCTATATGTAGAAAAGGCATACTCCACCATCTGAATTTTTTGATCCAGATTTTCTTTGACTTGGTTGACCAAATTATGTTGACTTTGCAAAAACGTTTCTTGAATGTTTTGATACGTTCGATGATAAATGACCCCACTAAACCCAATGATTAAAGCGCTACCAATTAGAAAAATCAAAATAAATATTTTATAAAACAAGTTGGATGTTTGATGATAGCTTAAAAAGAATTTCATAGACTCCCTCCCATTACCTAACTATCTTCTTTTATACTAGCACATCCCAGAAAAAGTTCCTATGTTATTTTGAAAAATGTTTCACGTGTGCATCCTTGGTGTATTGACATTCTCGCGGGAACAAGCTATGCTTGAATCAAGCAAAAAGGAAGAAGGTTTTCTATGGTCACGATCAAAGATATCGCCAAAGTCGCTGGTGTTTCACATACAACTGTTTCTCGTGCGCTAAACGATAGCCCATTAATCAAGCCAGAAACAAAAAAGAAGATCGCAGCCATCGCTGAATCTTTACACTATGTGCCCAATGTCAATGCCAAAAGTCTGGTGAATCAGAAATCTTATATCATTGGTCTTTATTTTTCTCATCTATCCATTGGTACTTCCGATAGCTTTTTAGTCGAAGTGATCAAAGGAATCAGTGATACCCTACCATCCGAATATACTTTGACGGTTCATGAATTATTGCAATCCGATACATTTGATGAAGAGCCGAATCGCCTAGATGGAGCGATCGTGATGAGTCAAAGTGATCGTGATGACGGCTTTATCGCTGCTCTTTCAAAGAAAAACATTCCCATCGTCGTTTTGAATCGTCAATTGCAGGATGCAACCTTGATGAATGTCACTAGTAATGATGCCCAAGGGGTCTATCAAATGATCACCTATGTGCTTGAACAAGGCTTTCGAAAGATCGCCATGATCGAAGGGATCGCTTCCTTTGGTTCCGCTAGAGAGCGTCGCAAAGGATTTATGAAAGCGATTCAAGAAAAGCAGCTTGTCTGCCCGAAAGAATACTTCGTTGCTGGCGACTTCTCTTTGGAAAGTGGTCAGCTGGGTGCCCAGCAACTACTCGCTTTACCTGAACCACCTGAAGTGATTTTTTGCGCCAATGATGATATGGCGATCGGTGCGATCAATGCCTGTCATCAAGCAGGACGAAAGATCCCAGAGGAGATCGGTATCATCGGTTTTGATGATAGTTCTTTTTCTCCCTATACGTATCCCCCATTAACAACGATCCGCAAACCAGTCTATGAAATGAGTCAATTGGCAGCAACTCTGCTGTTGCAAGCATTTGCCAATCAAGTAGTTGAGAAACAACATTTCTTTGATACCTCGTTAATCATTCGTCAATCGCTGTAAGCCTCTTGTTTTCAAGAGTGCTTACGCAAAATGTTAACGTGTGCATAACTATTTTTTAAGGAGGATTCTATGAAAAAAATTACCGAACAACCCCATCAAACCTATCCAGCCCGAGTGATTCAATTCGGGGAAGGCAATTTTATGCGGGGCTTTTTTAACTGGCAGCTGCAGCAAATGAACAAACAAGGGCTTTTTAATGGCAGTGCCGTTGTGGTACAGCCGATTGATCACGGCTTGAAAGAGCTGTTGGCACAACAAGAAAATCTCTACACCGTTATCTTAGAAGGACTTGTCGATGGCGCTTTATCTCAAACATTTGAAGTCGTCTCCACCATTGATCAAGTGCTGAATCCTTATCAGCAATGGGAAGACTATCTTGCTTTAGCCGAAGACGAGCAACTTGAGATCATCGTTTCTAATACGACGGAAGCAGGTATTGCGTTTCACCCAGAGGATACCTTACACGATACCCCTCCCTACAGTTTCCCTGCAAAACTGACCGCTCTTTTGTATCGTCGTTTTCAACGACAAAAACCGGGATTTTTGATCATTCCTTGTGAATTAATCGATCGGAATGGGGAAAAACTAAAAGAGATCGTCTTACAATATGCCGCATTATGGTCTTTGGAGTCAGACTTCGTCAACTGGTTAGAAAAAGAAAACACCTTCTGCTGCAGCTTAGTCGATCGGATCGTTCCAGGATATCCTCGCGATAAAGTGGCACAATACCAAGAGATTCTTGGCTATGAGGATGCCGTAATGGTCACTGCGGAACCCTTTATGCTCTGGGTGATCGAAGGAAGCGGCGTAGCCGAAAAGCTTCCCTTGCAAGAAGCTGGGTTGAATGTGATCGTGACAGAAGATATGACCCCCTATCGTGAACAAAAAGTACATTTATTAAATGGTCCTCATACGGCGATGGTTCCACTCGGTCTTTTAGCTGGTTTAGAAACCGTTGAAGAAGTAATGAACGACCGTGATTTTGCAGCCTTTTTGGATGGTCTTTTTCTGGAAGAGTTGATTCCAATGCTTGATTTGCCTAAAGCGCAGCTTGCAGCTTATGCGGAACAAATCAAAGAGCGCTTCAGAAATCCTTATGTGAAGCATCAGCTGCAATCGATCGCTTTAAACAGCGTCTCAAAATTCCGTGCGCGTCTTCAACCAGTCTTAACTCGTTATGTCCAACAAAACCAGCAGTTACCAAAACGAATCACTGCCGCACTGGCAGGGTTGCTGACTTTCTATCTCACTCGACCTTTTCAAGATGATGACCTAGTGACAACCATATTTCAGCAAGTGAAACAATTACCAGCAGAAAGACAGATCGCCACTCTATTAAAAAATGAGCAACTCTGGCATGCAGACCTGAGCTTTATGACAGCGACAATCAATGAAATGTGCGCATGTCTAAAACAAGACGGACCCCGCCAGTTACTTGCGTCGATTGACACCCCTGAGCCAAGTTTGAAATAAAGGAGAATCTTTATGTCCAGCACATTAACAGAAACACCCGCGCAACTATTGAAATTGCACCCTAATGATAATGTCGCAGTCGCATTAAAACCACTAGCTGCTAAAACGACCCTTTCATTTGAAGACCAAACGATCACCCTTTTTGAGGATATTCCACAAGGACACAAAATCGCCCTCAAAGATCTAGCACAATCACAAGACGTGATCAAATATGGCTATCCCATTGGACATCTCTTAGCTGACGTGAAAACTGGCCAATGGTTGCATACCCACAATGTCAAAACCAACCTTTCTGGTACCTTAGCATACACCTATGCCCCTGATTTGCATCCCGTCCGTTATCCAAAAAGGGCTGCGACGTTCCAAGGGTACCGGCGGGCAAATGGCAAAGTTGGGATTCGTAATGATTTACTGATCGTGCCAACAGTTGGTTGTATCAATGGTATCGCTGAGATCATTGTTGAAAATTTCAAGAAGAATCATCCAGATCTTGGCACTTTTGATCATATTACGATCCTTAAACATCCCTACGGCTGCTCCCAGTTAGGCCAAGATCATCAAAACACCCATCAAATTTTAATTGATGCGGTGCATCATCCAAATGCCGGTGGCGTCTTGGTCTTTGGCTTAGGTTGTGAGAACAACACCGTTCCCGAGTTTAAGAAAAACCTGGGTGACTACGATCCAAAGCGCGTCAAATTTATGGTGGCACAGGAAAGCGACGATGAAATTGCGGTCGGCGAAAGCTTATTAGAAGAATTACTGGAAGCAGCAAAAGAGGATCAACGAGAAGCCGTTCCCTTGAGTGATCTAAAGATCGGGTTAAAATGTGGGGGTTCTGACGGGTTTTCTGGGATCACCGCCAACCCTTTGTTGGGGGCATTTTCTGACTTTTTAGTTTCTCAAGGTGGCAGCACGGTCTTGACGGAAGTACCCGAAATGTTTGGCGCTGAACAAGTCTTGATGGCGCGTGCACAAGATGAAGCAACCTTTGAAAAAATCCTCCATCTAATCAACGACTTTAAAGATTATTTCCTTGCTTACGGTGAACCGGTCTATGAAAATCCTTCTCCTGGCAATAAGGCAGGCGGTATCACTACGCTAGAAGATAAGTCATTAGGCTGTACCCAAAAATCTGGGACTTCCGCTGTCGTCGATGTCTTAAAATATGGGGAAAAACTCCGTAAGCCAGGCTTGAGCCTGCTGGAAGGTCCAGGAAACGACCTTGTTGCCGCTTCTGCACTGGCTTCTGCCGATTGCCAACTCGTCTTATTTACTACTGGTCGCGGCACGCCATTTGGTGCCTATGTGCCGACCATGAAAGTTGCCACGAATCAAGAGATTTATCATAAGAAACCCCACTGGATGGATTTCAACGCTGGTCGCTTGTTGGAAGAGCCGATGGAGGTCGTGCTGGAAGACTTTATTCAAGCGATCATCGATACTGCCAGTGGAAAACCGACTCGTAATGAAGCCAACAACGTTCGTGAGATCGCCATCTTTAAAAATGGTGTGACACTATAACCAAAGAAAAGAGGTTAAACATGTTTTTAAATGAAAACTATTTACTGCCAAATGAAATTGCTCAAACCCTTTACCATGACTATGCCAAAGAGCTGCCGATTATTGATTACCACTGCCACCTAGACCCGAAAGAAATCTATGAGGATCGGCCCTTTAAAACTATCACCGAGGCATGGCTAAGTGGCGATCATTACAAGTGGAGATTGATGCGCGCTTGTGGCGTACCCGAAGAAGCGATTACGGGCAATGCCAGTGATTATGAAAAATTTTTGGCATGGTGTCAAACAGTGCCAAAATTGGTGGGAAACCCCCTTTACAGTTGGACCCATTTAGAGTTAAAGCGATTTTTTGCGATCGATCTTCCCGTTACTGAAGAAAATGCCGAAACTTTGTGGAGGCTATGCAACGAAAAATTGCAGCAAAAAGACTTTACCCGAAGAGCTTTGATTGCTCGCAGTAACGTCGAGATCGTTTGCACCACAGATGATCCAGTCGATGATCTTCACTATCATCACCAATTAAGCCAAACAGAGCAACGTTTTCGGGTCTTGCCGACCTTTCGACCTGACAAAGCGTTACAAATCGACCATCCGAATTTTCTTACCTATGTTACCAAACTCGAAAAGAGTGTCGAAAACGCGATCACTACCTACGATGCTTTCTTGACAGCCTTGCGGGACCGTGTAACCTACTTTCACCAGCATCACTGCCGCTTGTCTGACCATGCGCTGGATACTTTAGTGTATGCTGCGGACGAACAGTTATCTCTTGAAGCAATTTTTGCCAAAGCATTAGCTGGAGAATCTTTGGAGGAAAACGAAGTCTCGTTCTTCAAAACCAATGTTCTAGTTGAACTGATGAAGCTGTATCACGAACATGGTTGGACGATGCAATTGCATGTCCATGCGTACCGTAACTGCAATCAACGAATGTTTGAGCACTTGGGACCAGATACGGGCTACGATGGCATCAATGATCAACCACTGACTCAAAACTTGCAGAAATTATTGAACGCTGCTGATGCGCAGGACCATTTGCCTCAAACGATTCTCTACTCCTTAAATCCCAATGACTATGATGCACTCGTCGCTTTGATGGGGTGCTTCCAGCAAGAAGGCAATAATAAATTGCAGTTAGGATCTGGCTGGTGGTATAACGACACCCGCGCAGGCATGCGTCACCAATTGACGAAATTCGCAGATGGCAGTGTGATCTTTAACTTTGTCGGCATGCTGACGGATTCAAGAAGCTTTTTGTCTTACACCCGTCATGAATATTTCCGACGCGTCTTTTGTGAATGGCTTGCTGAGATCGTTGTACGTGGTGAAGCACCTGCTGATCTTCGTCAGCTAAAACCATTAGTAGAAAATGTCTGTTATCAAAACGCCAACAACTACTTCAAATTTTAGGAGAAAGACAATGGAAAAAATCGTCATCGTCGGTGATTCCACCGCATCGATCAAAGAGCCTAGCGCTCGTCCAGAAACGGGCTGGGGTGAAAAGATCTCACGCTATCTCCCCCAGCATCAAATCGTCAACTTGGCAAAAAATGGGCGTTCCTCCAAAAGCTTCATTGAAGAAGGACGCTTGTTGCAGGCAAAAAAAGAACTATATGCTGGTGATTATCTCTTGATTCAATTTGGACACAACGATCAAAAAACAGATAGTCGTGGTACGACACCTGTAGAATATCAGCATAATTTAGCAACCTTCGTGCAAACGGCACGCCAGCAGCAAGCGACACCGATCCTATTGACCTCGATCACTCGTTTGCATTACGTGGACCAACAGCAACTTGATCCTTTGGCAGTCGGTCCTTACCCAGAAGCAATGCGTGCTTTGGCTACCTCCTTGGATGTGGTCTGTCTGGATCTTTTTGCCGCAACACAACGGTTCTTTTCAGCACTGGAACCACAACAGGCGAAAACCTATTTTCTTCATTTAGAAAAAAACCAGCACCCCAATTATCCAGCCGGCATTACGGATAACACGCATTTGAATAACCAAGGTGCTACAGCCGTCGCCAAATTAGTTGCCAAATGTTTGACAAATGCTCCATTACCGCTTGCACAACAAGTTTTGTTAGATTGAAACTCATTGTTCGTGTTGAATCTTCCCCATTTAGATTAGAAGAAACCATGTATCCCCCAAACTGGTTCGTTTCAGAATTTGAAAGTGACCGCTTAAAGTTAGCATTTTTCGTCTAACTTTGAGCGGTCACTTCCTCTATTCTACTTAGTTTAAAAGGCTATTTAATGATTGAATTTTGATAGAAAGAAAATGCTAACGAAGCTTAATGAGCATCGCACACCCCATTAAGGGAGAAGGAAAAGAAAGGTACCACTTATTTTTCTTCTTTTGAAGCTGGATTCCCTGGCATTCAAATCCACAGGTATGAAGAATCGTACGAAAATCCATAGGTAGTTCAACCATTGTTTGGTCAAAGTTATGAATGATGAGCAAGGCTTGATCACCAAGTTCCCGTTGAACGATTTGATAACCAGTTGGTTTTCGATAGGAAAGAATCTGACTTCGGACGACAGTTGTCGTTCCATCCTTGATCAAAGGACGACAGTGATCGTAAAAGACGAAACAATCATCAATCACTTTCCACTGCTCTTTGGAAAGCTCATTGATATCGCCGGATAGACATATTCTTCCTAAAAAGGTACTGATCAAAGAATAAAACAACCGTTGGGGTGAATCTCGCTTTCTAATGACCGCCCAAATCAGGCTTTGTCTCGGTAAAAGATGGTCATGCAAATTTGCTGCTATGATTGGGACACTGATTGCCTCATGAGCATCAGAAAAGCTCGACAGATCCGTCAGTTGGATCATTGAATACTCTAAGCGATGACCGCCTGACGAACAGTTTTCGATGATTAAATCAGGCAATTGCTGCTGAATACGCTTAATAAATGCCTGTGTTGCCAACAGCTGTAAGCGACTTTCTTCGCCAAAAGATTCCTTCCCATCAAAACCGATCCCAAAATTTTCATTATAATCGATTTTCAAATATCCGATATCATAGTACGTTAAAAAATTGATTACTCTCTCTTGTAAATAGTCAATGACCCAAGGATCTCGCATATTCCAAAAGCGTCGATTGCCGACGGTTAGAGGCTGTCCATCTTTATTCAATAGATGTTCAAAAAACGTACTGGCAACTGACTGATCTCCGACTGTTTCAATTTCAAACCAAATGCCCGGAATCAGATCATGCTGCTTGATAGCAGCGATCACCGTCTCTAATCCATTGGGAAACTGTGACGAACTTACTTGCCAATCACCATGACTACGTTCCCATCCATGTTGATTGGCATACCAGCCAGCATCAATGACATAATATTGAATCGCTTTCCCTTTTAAGGCAGCCAAATTTTTCAAAGTCATAGCTTCTGTTGGTCGTCCCCAAGATGTACAAAATTCGTTGAATTGGATTGCCAAATCCTCTTCCGTAGGATGCTGTTTTTGTGCCAAAGGTAACGTCAATATCTTTGTTAATCTTTGGGCGGCACTTGCTTCATTCCCGCAAGTGACGGTTAGGTATGCTTTTGGAGTGACAAAAACTTCACCCGGCATAACAGCTTTTAGCCAATGGCCATAATCTCGGTCTGCTAATCCACCCGACAAACAAAAATCCTCATCAAGACGATACGCATCAAACTGCCATGATCCTGGTTGCGCAAGACTAACTGCCCATGTAATATCCTTTTGTTTGTCATAGATTGCCGCTTGCGGAAACCACCCTCTAACTGGCATCGAACCCACTTGCCCAAATTTTTCTAATCCTACACCAGAAGGCTTCCATGAGGGCTCAAGCTGTAAGTCTTCAAGCAATTGTATGGTTTTACGCCCTTCAAAACTCCACTTGCTTTGATAGCGGATCAAGCTCAAATTGCCTATTGGATTCTCGTCATAAAATGGACTAAGATTACTCAATGAGAAGCTTGCCAACATTTCAAGCATCTGGGGAATCTTCGTCCGATTTTCAAAGGTCACATAAGTTTCTATTACTGGAAACCCTATCTGCCAGCTTACATAATGGGTATAGTGATTTCCTCTATCATCAGCTAAGATGGTAGCAATTTCTTTTTTATTCGATTCCTGTTTATCGATTTGTTTCACTAATCGAAGGCTTTTGACTGTTGCACTATTCCGCATCGTACTCCCTGTGCTGAACCCTTTTGGGTAATCATCACCTATCAGTTTTGCTTGAATCAAGGAATCAAATTTGGTCTTTTTAGGTAGCTGTACTTCATGATGCAAAGAAGTTGGGCTAAGGAGCCATTCCACAGATTCGGCGGATTGATAGTAGTCGATCGTCATATCGCCAAACACGACCGTGCGTAACTTTTGCATATAACGGCCTCCTTTCATTTGTATACTGCCTACTAATCGATTCCTTTAAAAAAAGCTCTGCGTAATAAGTCCTTGCAATTCAATCACCTGGTTTTTCCCAATTTCAATCTTCGTCGGATTCAAAAATTCCACTTGTTGAAGTTCCAGTTGAACACTTTCGTCCACCCGAAGAAAACAAGCTTCCCCTGTATAATCAATCTTGAGATTCTTAAATTGTAATCGGACCTGTTCACCGTTCCCAAAAAAGTTTGATGTCTTGCGAATCCCAGAAATCGAGCAATTCTCTATCAATAACTGGCGCAAAGGTCGATTATTTTGCATTAGTTTCTTTTCGCCATACTCGTAAACAAGAAACTTATCTGCGTCAGCGATTTTACTATCAATTAAGCGAATGTTTTGGGCATCTTTTTGAATCGTATCTGCCTCAATCGCATAGTATTTAAAAATGGCATGGGTATAATACGTATTTTCTGAAAGGTGAGGATAACGCCCTGGACCTTGAAACCTACAGTTTTTAAAGGTAATCGTATCGCCACCGATCCTCATTGCGTTGCAAGCTGTATTTAAAAAACAATCTTCTACCATCAGCTGCTCAATGTCATACCCAGCAAAGCAGTCATCTCCACAAGCTAAATGACAATCACTGACATAAATGTTGGTGGAATGATGTAAATTGAATCCGTCATGCCCCGCTTCGATGGTTACATTGTTTATTTGGACATTTTGACAGCCATCGATCGTATGACTCCAGTTAGCACTATTTTTAAAACAATAACCAGCTAATTGAACCCCCGTGATTTGGGAAAGGATGATCCCCATCGGTCCACGAAAGCCTTCTTCTCCATTTTCGTCGAAAGTATCTTGACCATCGATCAACGATCCAGGTTCCCCGATGATCTTCACATTTTCTTCTTTAAAAGCCGTGATCATGGCATAAAAATAATACTCAGGTAAATGCCAAATTTTTTTGTAGTATTCATCGTGCAAGTAGTTGATCGTACTTGGTACTTGAAAATCACAATAGTCCGCTAAGTTTTGGCTTCCCCTTAAGATTGCCCCAGATTTTAAACGTAAGGTGATATTTGAATAAAGACGTAAAGAGCCAATCAAATAGTCCCCCTCTGGTATGATTACTTCTCCTCCTCCAGCCTTTCGACAAGCATCGATGCATGATTGAATCGCCTTTGTTTGATTTTTTTCTGAATTTGTTGACACCCCGTAATCAGTGATAATAAACGTGTTCCTTTGGTCTTCCATTTTTCATTTCCTCCTGTCCAATAATCATTTTTTTCCACCCAATCATTTCTCAAAAATGAATACAATTCAATTATAATGCGGATCTAATTGTTGAATAACTGAAAAAACGATATAATTGGTGTCAGAAAGTTACCTTTCTAATGTCTTTGCTATGAAGGAGTATCGAATGATCTATCAGATTCATTTAAATCTACCAATTTTCAATTTATGGAGTGGGTTGTTTTCGAACAATAATAATCAAACATGGCGCCACAAAGAAACCCATCATTCCGAAAATTTTGAACTTATCTTGCCAATAAAAAACGATGTTTCCTTGACCATCAACGAAAAAGAGGTATTGATCAAAGAAAACGAATGCTTTTTGATACCGCCATATGCGAAAATCAAAGCTGCTGCTACAATTGAACATGAAGTTCATTTTTACTGGCTACATTTCATTGCTTCTTACCAAACGATTTCTTTAAAAGAGCCTATGTTACAAAAAGGCCTACAGGATCTAGCAACACTAACGATGCCAACAGAGCTAAATAATTTTATCTTTCTCCCACAACGTTTCCAGTTAAAGTATCCCGAACGAATCGTTGTTTTGCTTAATCAATTGCTTACAAACGGAAAAAGACAACAATACACACAACGGGGGAATGATTTTTCTTTAACCTTATTACTGATCGCTCTTTGTGATGATTACCTAAATCAATTGGCACATACCGCGAAAAATCATGTCAAAAAAACTGCATTGATTGCCGAGTGGATTCGGGTCAACCTTACAAGTGAACTCCACTTATCTGATATTGCTAACCATTTTGGCTTGAATCCCAATTATCTTAGCAGGCTGTTCAAAAAGGAACAGGGAATTGGTATCAAAGAGTATATGGTAAACATCAAAATTGATTATGCAAAAACACTTTTAGCAACAACCAATTTATCGGTCAATGAAGTAGCTGATCAAGCTTTCTTTTCCGATGCAAAGCATTTTATGAGGACCTTTAAACAGAAAAATGGCTTAACCCCTTCTGACTATCGAGCAGAAAATGCGCAAACCAACCTAAATTCTAGTCAAATGAATCTTTCCGCCCCGTTACCACAGCAATTAGGCAATGAGGCACTAAAGAAGCTTATCTATCAGATTTTGAAAGAAAATCATCAATAAAAAAACATTTGTCCACCTTTGGTCCGTTTTAACGGAACTTGTTCAAGGTGGATACAAATGTTTTTTGTTCTTTTATTTAGAAATCGTAATAAAAAAGCAATTTTTCTTCTTCTGCAAGTGCATTTGCATCAGTTGTTTGTTTTTGTCCTAAGACGAGTGTCAATTCAGGGTCTTGCTCTTTTGCAACTGCTGAAAGATCGATTTTTATGATTCGATCCTCATAAAACGGAGCGGTCAGAAAAACAAATCCTCGTCCCGTTCCCATGACAGAAAACGTCTCGTTTTCAGTAATTTCTGTTTGATTTGCTTTGATCAACTGATCACCCGCAGCATTTTTTTCATCTGTAATTGACAAGTAACAGTTTGCCGATTGGTTCCACAGTGCAACCTTCCCTCCATCCAGAGGTATTAGTTGGAAAAGATCAGCTTCAACATATTTTTTACTGATTTGTAGAAGACTTTCATCGTTAGTGGATAAATAAGAATTTCGTGTCTCATAAACATACTCGTCGCCTACTTTGGTTAAGGTTCTTTCATACCAAGGTTCTAAGCGTGTTCTTATTCGCAAAGTTAAGCTTGGCGCAGTCTCATAAATCGGGCCATTGTAAAAAGTCAACGTTGAAAAATTCAAATGATCATTATGGATGTACCCTTGGGCGCGCATTGCTGCAGCAGCTTTGCTTGTCCAGGTCGTATCAACGGGACTATCGTGAAAGCGTGCTGCCACTTGTTCATATATTGGACGCAACTCTCCGCGATTGATGCGTTCACTATCTAGCCGGGTCCAATACCCTCGATTCGGGTTTTGGAAAACGTTCATGAGGGGGGTGAATGGTACCTCTTCAAATAAATTGTACTTGGCAGCCCATTCAAAGGCTTTCACTAAGCGATAATCATGTAATGAATAAAGATCGATCCCTTGATTCGCAGCGGCTTCAGCCACAGATGCCAAATAGCTGATCCCTAACTGAGCATGTGCTTGGTCACGTCCACTTTCAACCGATTGCCCCGTATCACTAACATAGACAGCAATCGATCCATTGATATGAATCGACTGATACAGATTGATCGCCCGCTCAACGATCGGTTGACTATCTGTAAAAAGACCAATCGCCATCATCGCATTCATAGCCGCCGTATCCCAGTTGCCGTTTGCTAACATCGGAACCCCTAGATCTTCAATTACTGGATACACAGTATTAATTAGCATTTCTTGGGTTTGGCTGATATCTTCGGCAGTATATCCAGAATAACCACCTTGATAATGCGCAAGTATCTCTGCTGCTTCTATTAATTTCGAACTACTGATCGCAGCGCCCAAAATGCGATCACGGCCATCAATCACCTTTAAGGTTTGCGACCAGCCATTAATGATTTCTGTAGCTTTTTGTGCATAGTCATCCTCTTCTGTGATGACCCATTGTAGGGCTAAAAAGTACGCAGCATTGCTGGCGCTTTCAAATTTGCCGATATTGCCATGACCTTCTGGAGCACCGCGTCCCACTCCTTCTAAAGGCGTATCTATAAATGTCAATGCACTTTGATCATTGGAGACCCCTTGTTTAAGTTTTAAATAATCACTATACCAGGGTTCTTTTTTCTCAGCGATTCGTTGTTTCATCTGATCGAGATGTTCAGTGGTCAGTTGGATACCTGGATGGGTAAAGGATCTAGCTTCACTTACTCCTTTTACCGTATACGTTGCCTGCTGATAAGTAACTTCGATGCTTTCAGGCAAATCCGCTACTGGGAAAACAGCTTGAAAATAGTCGCTTGTTTTCTGAACTTTAGCTGAAACATTTAATTGATAATCATCTGGCAGATCATCACTTGTGATCGGCAACCATCGAACAAACACTTGATTTGCACGTATTTCATGGTCAACAATCAGCGCTCCTGAGAACTCAGTTTCTTCAAAAACAAAGTACGCTGGTCGATTTTGTTGTCGACTAGCAGTTAAGCTTCCTTCCTGCCAATGTAAAAACCAATGAGTAACGGAGGGTTCGTCTCGTAAAGTATCTAGATCTGAAGCGATCGTATAAAGGTTTGACTCAGGATAATAATGAATGGATAACCGTTCATTATCATTGACGGATGCGGCGGTAAAGTTGAATAAAAAGCGTTCGTCTTTCTTTTGATAATAGTTTTTTTGTTCATCTGATTCTGAAAAATAGTTTTGAAAGGTCAGAAATTTACCAGTGGTGGTTGATTGAATTTGAGCTGTCGGTTTTAAAGAACCAGTTATTTTGTGGATCGGTTCTGCCACATACAAAGCAAACGTCTCTGCTTCTTGTTCATTCCCTACTGTGTAAATTGCCCCATTTTCCCTAACGGCAAAGTAACTCCCCGAATCAGTTTTGATTTTCATGTACTTCACTGGTAATGAAGCGTTGGTGAAATAATTACCAATCTTATGTCCCTCTATGGTTTGGGGTACTTCATCAGTTGTCCGTATAATCTTGACATAGGGCGCTCTTGTCGAACGAATTGAAAAAAGTTCGGATGCAGCAATCGATTCATCAAGACTTTTTTCTGTATAAAAGTGGATGGTCACTTCTTGACGATTCGCAGCTTTGGCTTCTTTGATCAAATCAGTGATATCTAACGTAACTACTGCCTCTCCATTTGGCAGCGTGACTTCATACGTTTTCGTATCCTTCAATACGCTAGGCTTGTTGTCGTAAGTGATCGTATCAGAATCCCACTGACTCCCGGCTTGTCCTCCACTAGTCAATTCATTGGAAGCCTCTTGGAAAAACAACTGGTTGCCGCCATGAGTAGTCACCATTTCCAATTGGATCTGTTTGATCGTTTCTATGTCTGTCAAATCACTGATAGCTAATTTCATATAAGCTTCTCTTAATTTTCCTACAATTAATTTTTCTCTGTTTCGTTCTTTCATCACTTCTCCATGTTGACCATTAAAGTTTGAGACAAACGCATCATCAACAATGATGATTTCCTCTCTTTCGCTAGCAAATCCTACTTGAACACTTAAAATACTAAGAAACAGACTACCAAGCAACAAAAACCAAACTTTTGCGATCCCCATTTTCTGCCTCCTTTTTTTAAAAAAATAGTCAAAATAATCGACCAACGTTATCAGCTATGTCTTGTCTCTTTTCACAAAAAAGCTATTTATGCTTTTCCAGATCTAAAACGCAATTGTGCTTGTTCTAAATGCCAATCGGCTACATTCAATTCATCTTTACGTCCATCTTTTAGCCTTACAGTCAAGGTGTTTTCTGAAATCGTTGCCGACTCAACTTTGCTTTCTTGATCGTACTGCTCGAGAATCGTTGCAAACTGGGCTGTTCGTCCCTCTTTGCGAATACCAACTACTCGCCGATGATCGGATTCATCTCCTAACGGATAATCGCCACCTATCACAATCTCTAATGATGCTGCATCAACGCCGCTGAGATCGATCGTTATCGTTCCAGAAATCGCTTCTGCAATTGGCGTGGCTGGCAAAGCGGATTGGATCACTTGGGTTCCAAATTCGATAGGACCGCCAAAGTAATCTCGGTTCTCATATGGGGATTGTTTGATACCTTCTGTCACTCGTGGCAGTTGATTAATAGGAATTCTCTCCCCTGCGTGGGTCTTGATGACTCCTTCACCCCAAAACACTGCAGGCAAAGGCACGTCTTTTCCACTTCCGTATTCATTCGCAACATAAGTTGTCTTAGTTTCTAAAACGATCGTTTGGCTCTTTGCAGGAATAGCTACTTGAATTTCTTCTTTTCCAAAAATCCAAGTACCCATCTTGTTTTCATGAAGAACACTCTTTTCCGTTCGAATCTGATAAACCAGTTGCTGTTGTGTTTGACTATATGCTGGCTCCATCCCCACAAAAACGGGCGCATTTTGCGGGTGGATCATGTGAATAGCCAAGTTTAGTAATCCCGGTTGATTTTGACTGGTTCGCAACGGTGTGAGCCAGCCCTTATCATTGTATTTATGCATATCGACCGAAAAAGAAAACCTTAATGGTTCTTGTGCACGAAACCAATGCACATCTGTCATAAACTGAGCGCTTGATAACGGATCATCTGAAAGTTTTTCTGTTGTCTTTTGGTACGCGATATCTTTGCCAACTAAAAAGTACCGAGCATCTTGAGGGTCATTACTAAGTAAATAATCTGCTTCTAGCTCTTTAGCAAAAATTCCCTTTAATCCACTTGCATGGTATAGACAATCAAAAGCATGGGTATCTTCTCCTTCCAGATAATCAAGTACAATGACATAGTCATCGGTCACTACAACTGCTCGTCGTTGGAGGATCTCTTCAGTAAAAGCGGATCTTTGGCTATATTCAGGTGTCTCATCAGGAATAAACACGCTTCGACCTTCTTGCCAGCATCTTTCGCGAAATGTCTCAGCGTTGCCGACTCTCCAACCACCATAAGGCGGTTGACACCATTTCGTACGAATTTCCTGAACAATGTATTGGTACTCTGTCTCGCTTACACATGCCAACGTTTTCGTTGGTGCCGGATCTTGCTGCTTGAGATCAACAACTGTCATATTATGGGTGAGCGAATTTTGAACATAAAACTTATACATAAACGTATGATAGGCATACCAAACATTTTCCGGGTTATAGAAACTTTTCCCAAAACGTCGCATCGAGTTTAACGCTAATCGATCATAGTGTCCATGAGCTCCCCCTAAAATTCCGCTCTTCAAAGTTACTTGATATTGTTGTTCGGCAGAACGCTTCGGAGCATTCGAATGCAACAAAGCAATGCCAGCAACCTCAGCGATGACAGCCTCACGATAGGGAACCTTTTTCTCATGAGGAGTATCTGACAACTGAGCGACACCAAAACAAAGATCACGGTCCTCGGGTCGAATCGTCCTAAGCAAAGAGAGATACGCGGGTTTTTGATACAAGCGGTAAGCTAAATCGTATCTTGGGTCCATTAGATGGACACCAACTGCTCGCGATTCACAGGAATCATTCATGCCAAATATCACGCCAGTTTCATCATAATAATCGATCATGCTATCGGTCAGCATTTCAATGGAACGATAATTTTTGTCAGTAGGACCCCAGACTTCTGTGGAAAGCCCGTCAATGCGATCACTTTCATCTAAACCTTTCTGATGAAGATCATAGTATGGGGCATAATTTGCTGGGACTCTTTGCAAATGCAACTGGTAACCCCATTTGTTCACAATCTGACTGATTTCTAAAAAAAGACCCATTGCTAGCAAGTTGTAACCAATGGACGCTTCATACCACCAGCCATCATTTAGGATTCCTTTACTGATATGCTCGATCACCCCACCAGGACAGTGTAAAAAGTAATCAATCTTCTCCAGATCCTGTAAAGCAGCTGCACAAGCAATGACCCCAGCTAATTCAGCTAAATTCCAATTCGATATTTTCCCCCGATGACATTCATCCCGAATAATGGACATAAATAGTCGAAAGGCTTCCTCAATCTTTTGTTTGTCATCTTTTGTAAGCAAACCGCTATGCTTCAATCGATCATAAGTTAGCGCTGCGTGTTTAAAAAACTCACCTTCATGGACTAATTCTTGATTTCCTGCATGTGGTAAAACAAGGTATCCTTTTTCATCGTCAACCAATTTTTTCAAGAATTCAGCCGCATTTTTTCCAAATACTTCTTCCTCACTCAGCAAATAAATCAACGCAGCATTTCCTGCTTCGTCTGATTGCCTACTCATAAAAAGATAGGGCAATTCAGGATCGATTTTAGGCACCTGCCAAAGCTTAGCCCTTTGATAGAGCTGTTGGTACTTTGCCTGCGCCCATGGTGTGCTGCCTATTTTCTCTTGGATCTCATGGATATCAGCGCTTGAAAGGGTGGTCGTGAACGTTTCTTCGTAACGACCCGTTATAAAGGTTAAGGTTTGCGTAAAACCTCTACGATCAATGAGTTGGATTTTATGCTTTTCTGAAGCCAATGGACCAAAACGGAGATCATCAAATACACTGAGGAGAACCACTTTTTCTTCAAAAGGCTTCAGTTCTAGCCCTTTGATTGGTTGATCCGAGCCGCTCTCATGAAACAGTGTCGTCAAAATCTCCCAGCCCATTTTCTGCTGCGCGATCTGAACAAATTGTGGTTTTGAGGTGGTATTTGTCAAAGTTATCTCATAATCGACTTGTTTTTTCTGCAATGCTTTTCCTTTGATTGTAGCATCCATATATACGCAGGGTGCCGCAATAATCTCTAGTTGTTTGATCGCCTCTTTTTTTACCCCCCAACACTCAATGCCGACAATAGCTTTTAAATAAATCAGCATTCCTTGATCAAACCCAAACTGGCTGAAAGGCACATATTGGGTTTGCCCCGAAAGCAGCACTACTTCAGTTTCAAAAAAACGGATCGCCTCTTCTTGTGGATTGCGATTTACACTGCATGCCAAACGAATCTTCATCCGCTTGTTTTTTTGCGCCCCCACTTCTAAGCGAAGGCCCCACCAACCTAGCGCATTGGCTGCACACGGTTGGTACTGGATAAAGCCATGTTCGACCCAGTGCATTACTCTTTTAGAATTTGAAAATAGCCAGGTACATTTGTTTTCCTCTGATTGTTCATTCCACGATAAAATATCATAAGTAGTTACTTTCTTTTTCATCTTCGACTCCTTGTTTCGACCAGTGCAATTGTTTAAATCTTTTCGGTGTGACGCCGAAAAATCGTTTGAAATTTTTGGTGAAATACGATTGAGAAGAAAAACCCACTTGTTTGGCGATTTTTACGATCGGCAAATTGGTTGTCAAAAGTAGTTCCTTTGCTTTTTCCAAACGTTTTTCCGTGATATATTCACTTAACAAACGACCAGTCAACGCTTTGAACGTTGCTGCCATATAATTTGGACTCAAAAAAACTTGTTCAGCAATCGTCTGATTGGTCAGATCCCCTGCCATTTGTTGCTCAATAATGCGATCGATTTTTTCAATGATCGACAAATGCGCCTGCTGGTCAAGGTTTTGATAATTGATCAGTAATTCCGCGAATAGTTGATACATTTTTTCTTCAATTTGGTCAAAGGTTGTTAAGGCCATGATTTCTTCTTGAAAGGGACGTTGCTCTTCTTCAGCAAGAAAGTTACTATACTCGTTAACTTTACGAAGGAGATTCATACAGGTCGTTTTCATCTCCTCAGCATCTAATCCGACAAACTGTTTTAATAACCGAAAAAAACTGGTCAATGTCTCTTGAATTTCACTTTGGCAAGACTGATGCAATGCCTCAACTAGCTTTCTTGAGGATTTATTGACTTCGTTGTTTCGCTCAAAACGAAATTGTCGCCATTTTTTTCTTTGTTGTTCAACACGCCAATACGTTAGATTCGTTCGTGACCAAAACGAGGCAATTGTCATCACCATCCGGGCTTCTTGATAGCTTTTTACTATATTACCGTCACTACGATAACTACTATAAAACCCCTTTTGTCCAGATAAAATGATTCGCTCATACGTAAAATGAGTAAGTCTTAAAATAGAGATTCTATTGCCTTCCCATTCACCTTCGATCCCTTCACCTCCTGTAGGTATAAATCCTTCGGCATCCAAAACAGTAACGATTCCGGTATTTTTAATCAAGGGTATGATCTCCCGTTTGAAGAGAAGATCAATTGTGTGCCTTTGATGCTTACGCTTGTTTTCTATTTGTATTTCTTGCAAAAGCTTGATCAAAGCTTCTTCTAATTCCTTCTCATCAATTGGCTTTAACAAATAGTTTTGAACGCCATGTTGAATCGCCTCTTGTGCGTAAGAAAATTCGCCAAAAGCGGATAATATAATGATTTTTGTTTCTGGAGCCTGTGTTTTGATTTTCTTTGCCAATGCAAGTCCGTCCATGATGGGCATCTGAATATCTGAAAGAACGATTTCAGGAGTGGTTTCTCTAAACATTGCTAATCCTTCTGCGCCATTTTTGGCTAATCCGACGATTTCAATCCCTAGATTTTGCCAATCAATCGATTGAGCGATGCCATCACGACTGATTTTTTCATCATCGACAATCAAACAGCGATACATCCGTTACGCCTCCTTCGAAAGCTGTTTTTTCCAACGGTTGAGCAAAATCGTCGTTGTAAGATATAAAGGGAGTGAAAAACTCAGAATCGGAATGATCCCTGGTATGAGTAAACTTAATACCAAGACAGCACTGTAACTAACGATGATTTTGATTGAAGAAAACTGCCAGAATAAAGGTAATAAAAAAGCATTTTTAAGTAGCGCTTTTGTGGATAACGAAAAATGTACTTCATTCAATGAAAAATAAGGTACGACCAGAACGAGTAAATAGAGCAAACTAAGGTACGCCGCTCTTTCTAACAGCAAAGAATTTTGTATAAATAAAACCCTACTGAACAGTAAACCTGTACAAATCAGAGACAATAGGAGCGAAAGCCAGAAGAATTTTTTGATATTCTTTAGGTAGCAATACCACGCTTCTTTTAGCCATGAAAACTCATTTTCTGAAACGAGAGCCTTACGAAAAACTGCTACAAGTGAGATCGTTGCTGGTAAAGCGCCAAAAACCCCTCCACCTAATAGGACAAAAAATAACCAACAGAGATTCATCGCTACCAAACGACTAAATAAAAGCGTCGTTTCATAGAGCCAAGCAGCCCAATTCTCTTTCACCTCTTCATCACCTCCATAATGAGGAGGATCACCCAAACAAATAGACCTTTCTAAGAGTGATCCTCAAAATGATTTAACGTGCTGCGAACCATGCTTGAGCGATCGTTTGCTCAGATTCTACACAACGGTCGTATCCTAGATTTTTCGCTTTCTCAATCATTTCATTCTTTAAGCTATCAAATGTTTCATCATCTCGGGCATAGATCATTTGCCATGAGTATTCTTTAATGACTGCACCTACTTGATTGTAGGTCAAGTCTAGTTCATCCCCTCGCTCAACTAATGGAACATCTGCGATATCGTAAGATGCTAGCAAGCCATTTTCAAGCAAGTATTCTTTTGAATTTAGCGCACCATCGTGATCTTCTGTCCACTGTTTATCTAACTCTGTCGCACTTTCTAAAAGCGTCGTTTCCCAAACGGAACGATTTGCTGGTTCGTTCAAAATTGGGCTTACGGATTGTTGATCCACACTTGGTCCATTGACTAATTTTTTGAACGTCTCTGATAAAGCACCGCCACCTGCTTCTTCTGGTGCCTGTGCTTCCCAGCTGCCGCTGCCTAATTCTGTGAGATAGGGTTTGCCATCATCATTGATATCCCACATGATTCCTTGAGGACCGTTTTCCCAGAACAAATGTCCTTCATCAGAATATAGGAAGTCCAAAAGTTCTAATGCTTTGTCTTTGTTCTTTGCATTCTTACTAACCGCCCAGAACCAGTTGTTCCCGTAGGTCGTCGTTTTTTGATCCGCTACTAGAAGGTCATTGTTTGGTACTAGCTTGTACCCTTTGCCTTGACTGGTTAATTCGGGATTGACGGGATTAAAATTCAGTTCGCCAGTGTAGCCCCATGGCATGATCGCCGATTGTCCTTTTTCCGCCTTCTTTAAATAGTCCTCCCATGTCTGTGAAGCAGAATCGGGATCTAGCAATCCTTTTTTATGCAGATCATTCGCCCATTTCAACGCTTGCAGATACAGACTATCTTCACTCAAAATATCTTCATAACTATCATCAAGGACAGACACGTTGATGAACTCATAGCGATTTACACCATCAGTATCAGTATAACCTTGAGATTTTGCTATACTACGCAATTGGTTGACACTATTTCCATCCCATTCGCTGAACAAGGAAAGAGCAT
The DNA here is from genome assembly GCF_050543505.1 of Enterococcus sp. DIV1067f. Taxonomy (NCBI): domain Bacteria; kingdom Bacillati; phylum Bacillota; class Bacilli; order Lactobacillales; family Enterococcaceae; genus Enterococcus; species Enterococcus sp. DIV1067f. Next base: position 1,421,296 of record NZ_CP172940.1, on the reverse strand, counting down.
AAAATTTATCTCCATTTTCAGTTTCAGGATGTGCCTCGACCATTTGCTCTGCCAAAACCCCGTAATCCCAATACGTTTCAATTTCTGGACTGCCTAATTCTTTATAATAATCATAACGCATTGACGGCAACCAGGTCGGATTTGTTTTGGTTACTTCTGCTTCTTGGGAAACGGTGGTTGGTATGCCGTACAATCCCTCAAAAATAGTCTCAGCTCGAGCTACGGCGTCCTCAAAACGGGTAACATTCGGCAGTTTCTCCTTATACTCAGTCAAATCCTCGATAATACCAGCCGTTTTTGCTCGATTCAAATCCTTTTGAGTTGTAAAAACGATCAAATCCCCCAATTCCCCAGTAGTCAAACGCGTCTCTAATCGACTTGTCCCTCCGACACTGTTAGGAATCACATTTACATTGACGCCCAATTCATCTTGAAGATATTTCCCTACGTACCCTCTGATCTCTCCCTCATAGGTACTTGACATTGAATAAATCGATACATCCTGAGCACCTTGAGGCTCATCACTGCTTTCGTTGTTGCTACCGCACGCTGCTGTCCCCACTAACAATCCACCTAGCATTAATGCTTTCCCAGTCTTTTTTAAATCCATTCTCTTTCCTCCTAATTTTTTTATCCTTTGACCGCTCCAATCGTTATTCCTTTAACAAAGAAACGTTGAAAGAACGGGTAAATGGCAAATATTGGTAAAACGACCATCATTGTTACCGTTAATTTGACAGACTGAGCTGTCTGCGCCGTAGCAGCAACTTGATCAATAGAGATATTTCCCGAATTGATTTCATTCGCTAACGCTGTGGACTGTGTCAAATAACGGTAAAGCACATACTGCAAGGTATGTAAATCCTCACGCGTTACATAAATCACTGTATCCATAAAACTATTCCATTGTCCAACTGCGCTGAAGATGGCCAAAGTGGCTAAAATCGGCACCATTAGTGGCAAAGCGATTTTGAAAAACATCGTGATGATCCCAGCACCGTCCATCTCTGCCGATTCCTGCAAAGAACTTGGAATACTAGACTCGATATACGTTTTAACTAAAACAATGTTGTAAGCTGAAACCATACCCGGAATGACGTAAACGAGAAAGTTATCCAATAAACCTAAGTAATTGAATAACATATAGACGGGAATCGTCCCCGCGCTGACATACATCGTTGAAATAATAAAACGGTAAACAAATTTGCGCCCCGTCATTTTTTGTTGGGTCATCATAAAGCCAAGAAATCCTGAACATAAGACAGTCAACGTCGTCCCAATAACGGTCCGAGCGACGCTGATGATAAATGCATTTGTGATATTTGGGATCTCCAAAATTTGTTTATAATTTTGAAAATGAATGTCTTTAGGTATAAACAAGACTTCCCCCATTGCACTCAACTGATTGTCACTGATCGTATTGATAAAAATATAGTAAAATGGGTAAGCACACAAAAACATGAAAAGAAAAAAGAATAAGATATTGAAGAAATTAAATACTCGTTCACCTATCGACAACGTATCTTTTACTGAATAGGCTTTATTTTTATTACTAATAGCTGCCATACTGTACTCCCCCTAGAAGATCGATTCACCGCGAACGGTTTTTGACAAACGGTTAACTGAATAGAATAAAATCAAACTGACGACCGTTTTCAAAATACTGACAACCGTTGCTAATGAGAAGTTCCCTTGACCGATCCCGATGTTGTACGTATATAGATCTAGTACTTCTAGAGAACTTTTCGTCATCGCATTAGAGAAAACGAAATACTGTTCCATTCCAGTATTGATCATGTTGGCAACACTCATCATGAGTAAAACGAAAAAGGTTGGCAACAAACCCGGAATCGTGATATGAAGAACTTTTTTCAAACGATTCGCGCCATCTATACTGGCAGCTTCATACAATTCTTGATCGATCCCATTGATCGCCGCTAAGTACATAATGGCGCTCCAACCGATGCCCTTCCATACCCCTAAAGCCGTCATTTTCAGCCACATATGACTGTTATCTAGCAAAAAATTGATTGGTGTATCAATAAATCCCCAGTCAACCAATAGATTATTGATGACCCCATTATCAACTGATAAAAAGGCAAAAACTAAAGAATAAACCAAAACCCAACTGACAAAATGTGGCGCAGTCGTCATGGTTTGAATGAGCCGTCTTAGTTTACTGCTTCTGATTTCGTATAATAAAATGGCAAAAAACATTGGTAACACACTAGTTGCTAACCCTAAAAAGCTCATACCTAGTGTGTTTTTCATCACGCGTATGATGATATTCACTTGTTCTCTGGAAGAGATCAACATTCGAAACCATTTGAATCCTACAAATGGCATATCTGCCAAAGAAGCACCGGGTGAATAATCAATAAAAGCTAAATACCAGCCCAACATCGGCAAATACCCAAAAACTAGAACAACTAGCAAAAAGGGCAACACCCAGTACAATAGCTTATTTCCAGTGGAAAAACAGCTCTTCTTTCTTTTAATGGTTGCTGTACTCATTTAAAAACCTCCTTCTAAAGCTCTTTAGTAAACGCTTTCTTATATAGGATTATACGATTTGAGAAGGATTGAAAACTGGTAATATTCACCGAAAATGGTAATATCTACCACAATAAAATGGTTTGATCCTAAAGCACGCTCTTATTCAACTCAATTTGAAACACACTTCCTTCCCCTTGTTTTGAAAAGAATTCTACCCTCACCTGATCCCCATAAGAAGATTTCAAGATATTGATGATGGATTGCAAGGAAAAGCCTCCCTTTTTTAGCTCTAATTGTTCCCCGCTGCGAATTTTCTCTACTATCTCTGGCGAGGCACCCGCGCCATTATCTGCGACTAGAAGGATTAACGTTTCCTCTTTTTTAGCAACAGTAACTTTGATTTTCCCTTGACCTTTTACATAGATACCATGCTGAAAAGCATTCTCTGCTATGGGTTGTAAAATTCGATGAAGAATTTGAATCGACTCTACATCGATTTCAGGATCAACAGCAATCTCATAGTCAAGTTGATCTGCAAAGCGTAATCGTTGAATGGATAAGTAATGTTTCACTAAATCTAATTCCTCTTTTAAAGAAACGAAGTTTTTTCCTTTCGCTAAAATGAGTCGATAGTACTGAGCGAGATCGTTCGTTATTTGAACGACTTGCTCTGTCTCACCTGCTTTTGCACACCAAGAAATGATTGCTAACGTATTGTATAAAAAATGGGGTTGAATCTGTGCTTGAAATTTACTCAACTGCGCCTTTCTTTTCAAGGCTTCATCTGATTTGATCTTAAGCAGAAGATTTTCTAAATCTTCAATCATTTTATTAAAGGTTGCTTCTAGTTGACCAATTTCATCATTACTCGAAATGGCGATTTTGTGCGGTAATTGCTGACCATTCGTCAATTTCATTTTTTCGCATAACCTTCGAATCGGAGAAACGAGCCATTTATAGAAGATATTCGTAAAAACGATCATCATACTAAGCAAAAAAATAATCAAAAGGAAATTGCTATTCAGAAAATCCTTTAACGACACACGAAAATTCTCTTTCGCATAAAAAGTCAGCAACTGCCACTGATTTTTTAATGGAACTTCCTGAATCAAGTAATTTTCCTTATCTTGGTGATCAGCAAACAGCAATGGATCATAGATCACTGCTCCGGTAGCATCTAAAATAGAGAACCCACTTTGATTGTCGAGATTTTCATTCACCGATTGGAAAAGAAAAAGAGGATTGACATACAGATTGATCCAGCCCTTTTTCCGCTGATTCGATTCAAAAGGATTGATTGGAAAATGATAATATAATTGCTGATCTTGATCCAAATACCAACCGAAGGTCAAAGGATCTTCCTGATACAGCTGATGATCAGTGACCATGCTTTTAGATGAAACAGTATATTGAAGGTCGTACAGCTGTATCTGTATACTTGCCAGTGTCGGGGTGGTAGAAAGAAGTTTGCGTATAAGAGGAATGACGGTCGTCTGAAAATCAAAAGAAGGCTGATCGTTGATCGTCCTTTCGGAAACATATCTTTGTAAAAAATTGACAAACTCATTGTCTGAAACCAGCTCGATGCCTAACTCTTCGATCGATTCAATTCCTACATTAAAATTCGTCTGATTTTTTTCACTGGCATTCTTTAATAAAAGTTCTCCTTGGTCCAACAGTACTCGCTGCGATTGAAGATAAAGATAAGTAGATAATATGAGAAAAAACGTGAGAAACAAGCTACTTAAACTAACGATCATTTTTTTGAGCAAAGACTGCTGTCGGATTAATTCAAAAAGTTTATTCATTTGTAATCTCCTCTCCGACAAAAAGTAGGCGCTTACATAATTGTTATCGCCATTTGACTACTCTGTTCCTGCGTGATTCTGAGTTCATGATACTCGATCATTATTCATACGATCTTCTTTTGCTCCTCAAGGCTTTTCATTCTTTGAAAAAAGGCACAGACTATGGGCAATCTGGCGCTGCTCATTCATTCTGTGCCCGTCTTTCTTTTATTTTGTCTTTCATGCTATCTCGTTCTATCCTTGAACAAAACGAGCGAACAATGAATGAATCGCTTAAGCAAAACCCGCTGATTCACTTTACGCCCTCTCACGAATGGCTTTCCGTGTAAGTAAAGAAATCAAAATCTGCGTAGGATCGATGATTATCCATGTCTTGTGCACAGATACCTACCATTGCGCCGGTAAAAGCTAGTTTCCCGTTTTCTTTGATAAAATCACTACTTAATTGGGCAGCTGAGACCGGATCACCAATCATTTGCCATGGTTCATCCCCGACAGCATATGAAAACTGTGCCCATTCATGATCCACTTCCACTGCTAAATGAATGGCAAGATTCGGTTGGATAACTAATCGTTCTGAAGCATATTGAAACTGATTGATCGCATCTGTTTCTAATTGGATATATTTTTCTTTGGTTTCCTCATCGTAGGAAACATGCAGGTAATGCCAATTATCTGTATCAAAAAATAAGGTCAAACCTGCTAATTGTTGAAACGACTGTGGTTCAAATTCCATTTTGGTTTCTACGCGAAAGGCAAAATGCTGCCAACGTCTGGCAATCAACGTCTGACGATGCAAACTCGTTATACTTTGTTGACCGTAAAGACGTAAATACCCTTTTCTTTCTGAAAGTGAGCACTGGCTGCCAATTGGCTGTCGAAGACTTTTAAAGTAACTTGGCAAAGTCGGCTCATCAAAATCTGTCCGAGAACTATGGTCTTTTTTTTGAATGACTTCTTTTGCAATACTTGGTTCATCAATCAAACGTTCTGGTGCTGAGGTACCAGTAGCTAAACGAGGCCAGCCATCGATCCACTCTATTTTTTGAAGGGCGGTTTCCCGACCTAATGGACAATAGCCACGCTCCGTCAATGGGCGTGCACAAATGTGAACGATATACCATTCATCAGCCGATACTTGAACAAAAGAAGCATGACCACTTTTTTGTAACGGATTTTTCGGATCATTTTTGGTTGTTAAAAAAGGATGATACGGTGAAAGCTCATATGGACCCATCACCTGTTTTGCTCGACATACTGTCGCAGCGTGACTATAATCGGTTCCACCAGCAGCTGCTAGTAAATAATACCAACCATCTTTTTTTAGGATCTGTGGCCCCTCACAGACCCCTAGATCTGTTCCTTCAAAGAATTTTTTTCTTTCCCCCACCAAAGATTTTGTAGCTAAATCGAATTCCTGCATCACAAGACCAGCAAACCGTTTCTTTTCCAAACGATGGTCAAAAAGCATACTCATTAGATAATGTTTTCCATCATCATCATGAAAAAATGCCGGATCAAATCCACTGGCAGTGACAAAGACAGGTTCACTCCAAGGTCCAGTAATTTCTTTTGCCGATAGCACATAATTCAGTGTGTCTTTGAATGCCGTTCCTGTTTTCACATCAGTGATCAACAACCAAAATTGCCCTTCGGAGTAGCTTAAGTGTGGCGCCCAAATACTACCGGAATTTAGATTGCCCACTAAGCTAACAGTGGTCTCGCCTTGTAACGGCTGAGCAACAAGCGTCCAATTTACTAAATCAGATGAATGATAGATTTCAACACCGGGCATCCATTCAAACGTTGACGTTGCTAGATAATAATCAGATCCGACTTTGACTACACTGGCGTCAGGATTAAATCCTCTAAGTATTGGATTTTCTATCATTTGCTTTCCTCCTGGTGACATTCAGTGCCATAAATTTCAATTTGTGTTAGCGCTGGAAAGGGTGATTCATCATGATGCTTAATCAATTCCTTTAACAAAATTGAGGAAGTACGGATTTTGGTAAAGCTGAAATATTGACGATCGAGTTGATTCGTTGGTTTCAGGATTTCTTGTTGTCCGTTGGAAAATTCGAGTGTCACTTGCGTCCAGTAACTATCATGAGGATAGTCTCCTCTAAGAACCAAAGCGATTTTGTCGATCTCAACGTTGCGACCAAAATCGATCGTCAATTGCGCGTCCGCTTGTTGATTGATGCCCCATGATTGATATGGAAAAGACCCGTGGTTCTCGTTGGCGATCATGCCATCGATCGCATTTCTTGCAAAAAATGTCGAATCATTTCTAGTTTCCACATTGGCATAAGCATGAGGATAGGCGCCACTATGATTCTTTTGATCATGGGCATTCACTGCCAAATTTCGATAGGCGTTGATTTCGTATTCTTTTGCTAACCAGGCGTGTAGATAATGGCGTTTTCCTGAAAATAATTTAGGCGAATACGCTCGCCGTAGCGTGTCTTCTGTAATGATTGGAAAGATCCATTCACTTTCTTTCAAATAAACCAGACTTGGTGCAAGTGCCTCATCCACTTGCAGCCAGACGAATAGTGGCGCTTTCGTCGTCGTAAGCATAATTTTCTCACCGGCTTGATAAGTCCGATCTTTAAATGCAAGATAAACTTCTTCTGAGTGGGTATGTTCCTCGATCGTGTGCCCCTCATGATCAATTAGTTTTAGTGTCAGCATATTATGTCTCCTTTATCGGCATAATTTTCCATCTTGTTGCAAAAAAATCTTCCGACGGTTTGGGAATCATTAGTCCGATTTCCATCAACTCAGCGCCGGATCGTACCGTTTCATTGACTTGATACAGTTGGTCATTCTTTAAGGATTTCAGCTTTAAGCGCTTTGGAACTGTGTTTGGTTTATTTAAAATATTGATATGAGTAACGATCACTTCACTCGTCATTAAGTTCTGTTTTTGCCATGCGTATTCATTTTGTGAATCATAGACAGCGAGTCTCGTCTGTTGACCAAATTGGAGTGTTTGCCTTTCTAGCTTGTACTGCTTGATCTGTTGTGCCAAACAATCTTTTTCTGCTTCAGATAATGCTAAAAGATTCAATTCATATCCAAAATTGCCTTGTTGAGCCACAAGTGCTCGTGTGTGAAGGGAGGTCACTCTGCCTACTTGGTGATTCGGCGATGCTGTGACATGGCAGCCCATCGTGCTGGGTGGATAAAGCAGTGAGGTCCCTTTTTGGATTTCTAATCTTGCGATGGCATCAGAGTCATCACTTGTCCAGATTTGAGGCGTGTAATATAGCATGCCCGGATCAAAACGACCGCCACCTCCAGCACAGCTTTCTATCAAAACATTAGGAAATCGCTTAGTGATCGTTTCTAAGACATGATATAAGCCTAAAATATAGCGATGAGAAAATTCTTGCTGATGTTCTTTTTTCAATCCACTAGAAAAGCTGTCAGTGATATTGCGATTCATATCCCATTTCAAATAATTGATCTCATGGGTGTCTAACAACCAGGTTATCTGTTCAATCAAATATTTTTGGACTTCATTTAAAGACAAGTCTAAAACATACTGATATCGGACTTGCTGTGGTCGACGATTTGGTACACGTACGATCCATTCGGGATGCTGCTGGTAGAGAAGGCTTTTTTTCGATACCATCTCTGGTTCGATCCATAAACCGAAATCGAGTCCTAGCTCTTTGATTGCCGTAATCAGTTGTTGCAAACTGCCCCCCAATTTTTCTTGATTTGGTGTCCAGTCACCTAACGACGTTCGTTCATTTTCTCGCTTGCCAAACCAACCATCATCTAAAACAAAGCATTCGATACCGATTTTAGCGCCCTCATTAGCTAATCGCAAAATGCGTTCTTGATCAAAGTCAAAATAGGTTGCCTCCCAATTATTCAATAAAATCGGACGCTCTTTGTTTTTAAAAGCACGAGGTACGACACAGTCCTCATAAAAAGCATGAAATTTCTGACTCATTTGATTCAAACCATCTGCATACAAGAAAATCGCTTCTGGCGTATCAAATGATTCACTCGGAGCTAATGTCCAACTAAAGTCGAAAGGATTGATCCCGATTTGCATCCGGGTGTTTTGATGCATGTCGACCTCGGCGCTTGCAACAAAATTCCCACTGTACATTAATTGACAAGCGATGACCGCACCAGCTGCTTCTGTGGTATCTGGGGAAACTAACGCTATAAAAGGATTTTGTCCATGACCACTCGCCCCACGTTTACTATCGATTCCCTGCAGCCCCTGAACAAGTTTGCGTCTTGAAAGATGCATTTCTCTACCCCAAGCCCCTGATAAAAGTAATAACTCAAAATCATCCGTTAAAAAGTCAAGATTGAGAGACATCGCTTTGGTCAATACGACCTCCTGATCTGAAGGATTACTAAAGGTGACCGATTGTGTAAAGACATCTTGCTCCTGAAACGCAGTGATCTTTAGGTGGAGACTCACTCCTGTATAACGATCGCTTAATTCAATAATTAGATAATCAAGCCTTTCAGTATTTGCGTAAGGCAATCCATTAAGTGGCTGTTTGATTTTACTAAATGAATGATCAACGTATCTAAAATCTGAAAGACGGCTGCCGTCAGCGTAAATTTCTTGATGAGCTGGACTTCTTAGATCAGAATTGCCAAATGCAGGATAGCCTACAGGTATCTGTTCCAGCTTAAAGTTTTCAATACTGTCGGTATCAGCCAGATAGCTTGCCCTTGGAATCTCCGTGATCACATAGGATAGATCACTTTTAGGTAGTTTTTTTCCAAAATAAGCCAAAGTTAGATAGCCATTCTCTGTGACTATAAAGCTAAGTTGGCTGTGCTTTGTTGTAAGCGTGATCGTTTCTTTGCCTGAACAGTTCATTGGTCGCTCCTTTTACCAAATCAAAAAATCTTTATCTAGCAAGCGTAAAATCGCTTCGACAAAATAATAATCACTGTAAATGATCGGCACTTCTGTCCACGGTTCATCGTGATAGCTGCCTGTTGCGCAATCAATCAAACCGTCTTTTTCCTCATCCCAAATCGCATAGTTGGCCTCTGTCGCTTTTAAAATATTGATCGCCGCATCTGTGTAAAGATCTTTTTCTAAATCGTCTACGTGTTTTGCGATTTCCAATAGGCCACAGGCAGCACATAATCCAGCAGAAGTATCGATCATCACGGGATTTTTAGGTGAACGAAAATCAACAACTGGTATCCAGTCTGTTTTCGAGACTTCCGCAATAAAATAGTGAGCAACTTTTTTGGCTGTTTCTAAATATTCCTTTTTCCCCGTATGCAGATAACTTAATGCAAATCCATAGATTGCCCACGATTGACCACGAGACCAAGCAGAACCTGAGGCATAGCCTTGTCCGGCTGGTGTTTCAACTAGTTCACCGTTTGTTGGATCAAATACACCGATATGATTGACTGAACCATCTGGTCGAACGATGTGATTCATTACTTTGTCGGCATGGTCTTCTGCCATATAACGAAAACGTGGATCACCGATTGCTTCTTCTGCCCAATACAACAAGGGAATATTTAGCATCGAATCAATAATGACCCAACCGGAACGATCGCGATTCCAAGAGCGAATAAAACCTCCTCTTGGATTGTAGCGACCCGCTAATAGATGTGCAGCATGTAATCCTCTTGCTTTTGAACGCTCATTTTCCGTCAAACGGTAATTAGCGACCGCTGTATGCAGCCACATAAACCCAACATCATGATGCAGTCCGGTGTATTGATCGAAAGCTTTATCCAACCGAACTTCATTTATTTCTGCTGTTTCTTTATAGGCTGGTTTCCCAGTTGCGTGATACATCTGCCATAACATCCCAGCCCAAAACCCATTGGTCCACCACACGGGATCAGTTACACCTTTATCTTCTTCATATAAACCTGTCATCTCATTAGGAATGTACGGGATTTTTTCCCCCACCCGCGCTACTTGTACTTCTAATTTGTGGTCGATTTTTTCAAAAATTTTTAGTGCCCATTGTTTGATTTCATCATTCATTTCGCAAATCGCTCCTTTTTAATTGTTAAATCAACGTTTCCCCTAAGTTGAAACGCATTATTCGTTTCATGAAAAGTAACTTTTGGAAGCAGCTGCTTGGTTTTTTGACCAATGATATGCGCAACCAAAACAGTCCGCCCAGCTTCGATCACAGTCGTTAACGTCGGAACTGCATTTTTTTCACTAGAATAAATATTGGTGTTAGGTCCTTGAGGAATCACTCTGGCAGTTCGCACATCACCAAGATTACGAATGATCGATTCCCCTTGTTCGTTTTCAATAGCGCAAGAATTCTCCTGAATGATCGCCTGATTGTATTTGCGGTTCCAATTTGCCAAAGGAAAACCACCTTCAACCACTTCCAACGGTTGGTTTGTATGAATCTCATGGATGCGGATATGATTGGCAGCATCGATTGGAACCAAATACGTCGTGATCGAAACCTCTTGCCAGACATGCCAAAAACTAACCCCATAGGAATCATACATCTTTGTTTTTTCAATTTTCCCAAGGGTCATATACTGCTGATGACCGGGTATTTAAACTGCTAACGTCGAATCGATTGCAAATTGCTCGATTCCTTGGATATCCCGCGTGACATTAAAGCCAAAATAGCTTGAATAAGCAAACTTGCTGTACTTTTCAAAATGATGGTACAAAAGTGGATTATTGCTACATTGCAAACTACTTAACGCGGTTGTCTGATGTAAGTCGTGATTGATATGAAATCCAGCATGTGCTTGAACAGTTTTATCTCTTCGTTGGATGTTCATGGCGCTGATCGCCTGCCAAAACTCATGCTCTTCAGGGAGTGCGAGCACAACAAAGGTTTTAAATGCCCACATAGGTGACCCGGGGGCATTGTAATCTTCCGATAATAATTGCTGATTGTATCCATATCCGATCGAGAGGTTTTGTTCTTTAGGTAAAACGATAGGTCTTTTTTGCCAATCAGAAATATTTTTTTCCATTAGTCCTTTTATTTCGGACACAGACAAACTCGTTTCTCGATAGGCCTCTGTAAGCAAAAGCGCACTCCAAAACGAACAATGTGCAAAACGATAGGTCAAACTACGACCAAAAGGAATCGATCGACCCTCTGCGTCAAACCAGTGTTTAAACGATTCTGCAAAAATGATGGCTCGCTTTTTGTAGCGCGTTTTGATCTCTTCAGGAAAGCAATAATTGATCAATAACCCATAAAAGTGAAAAGCAAAAGCAACATAATAATCTCTTTGGCGATTGACCCCATCTGAGTACCATCCTTCACCTAAATAACATTCTTCAATTATTGCCAATGCTTCGTCTATTTTTTCTTGAGAATAAGGACTATTATTTTTCTTCAAACCAAGATTGACCAATAGCAAAAAGAAAAACCAATTGCCCTTGGGCAGATCAATCTCGTTGATTTGATATAACCATGCGAGGAGTTCTTTTTTACCTTTGTTCGAAAATAGTTGAAAGAAGGAGGATGGATAACGACCCAATATAAAACCTAATACACCTAATTCCACTGCAATCTGGCGATTTTCTGTTGAGAGTTTAGGTAAATTTCCTTCTTCGACACAATCAATAAAATCTTGGACAGTGTCGAATGTCTTGAGCTTCTGGGGTTGGTCACCATACGCTGGGAAAATCCCCCAAAAACTCCTCATTATTGCTTCAAACGATCGAATTTCTTTGGTATAGCTGCTACCGCTTTGTGCCAGATATGAGCGATCGTTGGGCAACATCCTTTCCATCCACATCTGCAAGTCTTTTTTAGAAATCATCATTAAAAGAAATCCTCGAATGATTCTTTGATAGAAGGACGTAAATTTTGAACAGTCATCCCCTTGCGCACCTCTTCAATAATTGCTGCGATCTGCTGTTCTGATGTGCTTTGACTAACTATAATTTCCATAGCAAGAGGGAGATTCATACCGGTAACTAATACTACGTTCGGTTGCTGGGTCAAACGCATGGCCGAGTTACAAACACTGCCACCAGCAATATCACCTAGAATAACAACTTGTGTTTCCTCATCGATCAGCGCTTCGATTTGATTGGTGATCAAATCTGGATGGCCTCCTGGCATCAGTCCAAAGGCATATAAATTTTCCTGAGTGCCGATAATCATTTCTAATGCTTTTTTCAAGCCATTGGCTAATTCGTTATGTGAGATCAAAAAATATTTTTTCTTCACTTTGTTCACTCCTTGTTCGATTTTGCTATTCGCTTAGTTATAAGCAATATGTATGCCAACTTTCTGTCGAAAGTGGCGAACTGTTTGTTTTTCCTTTTCGAAAATGATGCCTGCAACTGTCTCGAACGAGGACCAAACGTATTTATGTCGATCAAAAGCTAAGAGAACTTCTCTGAATCAACCAGAAAAGTTCTCTATCAACTTATCCTGCAATACCTAGAATCGTCAAAACGACTGATGCTAAAAACATCACGACTAATGCTAAAACAGGACGATTGTGTTTACGCAAGTAGGCAAAGCAACCCATAGTGATCGCTAACGGTAATAAACCTGGCATGATCGAGTCAAACACATTTTGCAGGTTGAAGGTCGTTCCTGACAATTCTGCAACAAAAGTTGTTCTAAACGTTACAAATTGAGCCGTCATTGCTCCCGTCATGATCAATCCCAACACTGCAGAACCTTTTGTAATTGCCGCAAAGGTACCTGATTTGAGTGCCTCTGAGATGAACTGACCGCCTGCTTTATAGCCTAACACCGTTGTAAACCAACGAATCAGCATGTTTGGTACATTTACGACTAATAAGAACAAGATCGGTCCTAAAATGTTTCCTTGTTCACTGAGCCCTAATGCGATCCCGGTTGCAATGACTCGCAAGACAGAAAGATAAATCGCATCACCGATCCCAGCTAATGGACCCATCAAAGAAGTTTTTAATGCAGAGATCGAAGTAGCATCAAAAAACTCTCCTTTGTCTTTCATTGCCTTATTCTCTTCTTCCATCGATAACCCTAAAGCAGAGATAAAGCCATTCATTGCAGGTGCGGTGTTATAGAAATCCAAATTACGATTCATTGCTTCATAAAACTCATCGGTATCTTTTCCATATACTTTTTGTAAAAAAGGTGCCATTAACCACCCATAGGTAATTCCTTGTTGCTTTGTATAACTTGTACAAAACATTAAATATTGGTTTCTCCAGAACATTTTCGAAACGATTTTTCGTTCTTCTTTGTTTAATTTAAGCATATCATTTTTAGTCATTGAAAAAGTCATCTCCTTCGTCTTCACTTGCGGTCGATACAGTTGGACCACTGCTAACAGCTGGATTCTTCGCTGCTCTCAACTCTGCCATCACAACTAATGCTGCAACGATAAATCCGATAAATGCAATCTGTACTAAAGACAAGATACTACTTGACTGGGTTGTGATCACACCATCTTTGACTTCGGTCGCACGTTGATAGAAAAAGAATGCACCTAAAGCAAATCCTAAAAAGTAATAGGGAGCCAAAGATTTTTGCCATAGCATTTTTAGTAGTAGAGCAAGACCAATTGCTGGTAGCATGGTTGAAGCGACGGTCATAGAACTTTGAACCCATTCAGGTAACCAGTCAACAAACGTTTTTACTGCATCGGCACCTAAAAGGATAACGACAAAACCTAATAAGAAATAGCACAGTTCAAATCCCCAAAACTGAATATGCCATAATCGGCTGAATGCTCGATAATTGTGATCCTTAATATGTTTTTCAAATCGAGGAACTAATGAAGTGACAACCATCTTCATAACGGAATATAGCAAGGTACCTAACATGGAGATCGGTACAGCTAATGCGATCGCTACATTTAAATCCGAACCAACGATCATGGCAAATGCAGCACCAAAAATGGATCCTAAAGTAATATCCGAAGGCATAACGCCTCCTAAACTAACATTTCCTAAGAAAATCAATTCCAGCTGAGCACCCATAATAATTCCTTCAGTCGGATGACCGAGAAGCATTCCTAATAAGGCAACGATAAAAATAGGTCTAGCTAGCTGAGTGGATCCCCACCAATCCAAAAATTTTGCTAAAGCGACGACAAATCCAACGATTAACGCATTGACTAACATAAGTTTAACCTCCTATTAATGATTTCAAAGATTGTGGGGTATCATCTGGTAACGGTTGATAGCTAAAATCATACCCAGCATCAAAGATCTCTTTCAGTGTTTCTTTGTCTTCTTCTGATAAATAGACAGTCTCTGTGATCTTTTCTTTGTCTGACAGACTACCGCCGATCCGTCCATAATTTGCCATATTCAACATTGGTTTCTCTTTAAGTTTTGGCACAAGACCAGCGACATATTTCGGTTCATTTGTAACAACTAAGATTTTTAATTGTTCCGAGCGTGGATCATTCAAAATAGCAATCGCTTTTTCTAATGAGAGCACTGCAACTTTCACCCCTGAAGGCCCTGCCATTTTTAACGCACTTACTTGAATTTCGTTTTGTGCGATACCATCACTAACGACGACGATGCGACTAATCCCCAACTCCTTCGACCATTTCACAGCTACTTGACCATGCACAAGACGGTCATCGATTCTTATCATTGAGATCATATTGTTTCCTCCATTTTTTGTTTTGTCGTATTACTAATAAGCAATTTCTGTGCCAAGTTTCTGGCGATAACAAATATTTCGCTCATCTTCTCACAAGAATAAATAAAAACGCTATCATAAAAGGCTTTCTATTTACTGATATAAAAAATTGTTCCTAGTTTAAAAAACAAAAAAAATCCATTCTTTCCAGCCAAAAAAGTGAAAACGAAACACTTGATCATCTGTCGGAATGGATTGTTTTAGTGTCGAAGAAGAATTTTTATCAGTCGAAAATAATCTCACAGAGATAATTTAGCTCGTATTCGCTGATTTTGATATTGTAAGCCACCTCTAAGCCCTCTAATGCTTTGGCGATAGTTGCTTTTTCTTCCATAAACTTGCTCGGATCTCCTTGATAAATTGGGACTTCTTGATTTCGGATCAGACGTTCTACTAAGCTTGCGATATGTACATATAATATCGCTTTTTTACTGTTGGATAATTGAAGCTGTAAGTACCGCTCCAAACTAACAAATCCTTGGTCAATATAGGAAATGACTTTATTGACATCTAAGATCGTCACCGCCGAAAGCAGCCGTTCGATCGATAGATTTCGTACAAGATTGTCATTGATCGCTTTACGAATGGCCGGATCTTTGACAAGAACAAAAATATCATCAATGATTTCTTGTCCTTTACCAGAAATCAAGTCTTCTAAAGCGATGTATGGGACACCATCAATTTCTGGATCAGCTGTTCCCACGATTCCTTGCACATCATATTGTTGAAATAGACCATTCTTCTTTCCATACTTTTTCAAGTAATGGTAATCTACCGCTTCGATCTCAAACTTCGTTTCTTCAGGGATACTCGCTTTCAAAAATGATTGCAGCTGCTGTGCTGTTCCAAGACCAGTCTGACAAACAGTGATCAGCAGTGGCTGCTTTTGCTTTCTCGGATAAGTAACTTTGTATTCGATCGAGAGACCTTCCTTGATTTTATCGCCAATAATCTTAAGGTCGTAATTATTTTGCATCATTTCACCCACGAATAATGCTTGCTGTGTCGTGACGTTATTGATAATCAATAATGGCCCATCTAACAATGGTTCTAACGTATCTGCTAAGAACATAAGTGAACCCATGTCCGCTAAAACGATCAATCCTTTTGAGCAATCATTGGCTTTTATATAATGCGTCATAAATTCTTTGACTTTATCCACGCTGACATTAAAAGGCATATCAAAGGCATCAAAAATGTGTTCCTTCATAAAACGATTCACGACATCAGCGATACTGCTAGCAGTGGAAAATCCGTGGGCCAAAATGACGCCTCGGATCGCGTCTTGTTGACTTTCTAAACCTAATCCTTTGAAGTAAAAAGCCAGTAAGATTTTCTCCATTCTCATCAAAGTAACATCAAGCTTTGTCTCTACTAATTCCAATAAAGAATTGAGGAGCTTTGATTCCATCAATAAATGCACATTCATAAACGATTCGATCGAATCAATGGTCTTTTCGTCAATTTTGGGAATATTGAAAATAAAATTATTCCGTTTATACAAATAACTTGTCAGGGCGATAATCGAGTTGCCGCGAATTTTAATAAAAAAACTAGCTTCTAAGAAATTTACTAGTTCCTTGACTGTATTACGCAATAACTTCAAGGTTGGTTTTTCTTCTGCATCCTCGTAAACCAACATCTCCACGACTGTGCTGGCTTCTCTAGAAAGCTGTTTGACTAAATAATCTTCAGTGATTCCACCGCTTTCATATTGCTGAAACAATTTCTCAAAAACTTTAAAGATTGCATGAATGATCGTACTATCCGCTGTTTCTAGGTGCATGAAATCACCGGCTTGGCTTTGGGGTGTGATGCGGATATCTTTGTTTTCTAGATTATCGATTTCTTTCAAAGAAAGAAATCGAGACAACAAACTATTTTCGATTGACTCGGAATTGATCAAAACATAGGGGTGATTTTTTTGACGACTATACGCATTTGCACAGATAATCTTGATCAAGTTTTTCAATTCACCGACATTGTCGCGATAATTTAAATACAACAACCGATTCAAGACCCATGACGTAATGACGATTTCTTTTGCAAATTTTTGACTTTCATGAATCAAAAACGTATAGATATATTCAGAAATTTCTTTTTTTGTCCGTTGTTGCAACGACGGGATCTGAACCGTGATGGGCACGCGCCGGATAAATGTTCTTAAAAAATTTTGTTGAATATCTTCCGTAGTTGCAAAAATCAAACGGACCTGCGCTTTTCTGGTTTTATTACTTTCACCTATTCTCGAAAAGGTTTGATTATCCATAAAGGTAAATAATTTCTCTTGGCTTTCTGCTGGTAAACGATGGCATTCATCTAAAAATAAGATTCCCCCGTCAGCAGCTTCCAAAAGGCCTACTTGTTCTTCGTTTGCTCCAGTGAATGCACCTTTTTTATAGCCAAATAAGATACTACTCAATAACTCTTGATTATGATAGTACTGCGCACAATTTAATTCTAAAAAGGGGGCAGTTTCTCCAATGAGCTTTTTTTCAACGCAAAATTCATGCATCTTTTTTGCGAGTAAGCTCTTACCAACACCGGTTTCTCCGTGAAGCATGATTGGCAGTCCTGTGTCGGGATAAAATGAGGCAGCTTTGATTTGATCGATCACTCGCTGCAAACTTGAACGATTTCCGATCAATGTCGACAAAACATCATTTCCCTGCTCTTGATTTTTTGTTTCATTTAGAAGCTCTTCATAGGTATCGTAGACGGTCTGTTTTGGCGTAAAAAAGCGTTCAGAAAAAACTGTTTTGTCATAAAAGATTGCCGGTCTACTACGAATCTTAAGGACCCGTTCTTCTTTTACTAATTCGTTCAAGTATTGGCTCGTGGTATTTCTTTGAATACCGACTTTTTCGGAAATCCCTTCTGTCGTTAAGGTCTCACTTGGTGCAATTTTTTCAACTTGATTCGTATGCTCCTTCAAAACAGTCAAAACTCTTTCTTTTGACATCTTTTCCCCTCTATTCAAAACTTTTTACAAAAGTCTTTATTCTTCTTTGCTACGTGTTCTATTATCTTATTGTAGCCCTTACAGTCTACAACAAAGGAGACAGCAATTCAAAAAGAATTCTGCCTCCTTACGATTGTTTTATTCAGGTTGTTTCCCGATATACGCCAAGATACCGCCGTCTACATATAAGACATGGCCATTGACAAAGTTGGATGCCTCAGAAGCTAAGAAAACAGTTGGTCCTGCTAAATCTTCTGGCTCACCCCAACGGGCAGCAGGTGTTTTCGCTACGATAAATTGATCAAATGGGTGACGAGAACCGTCTGGTTGGATCTCTCGTAATGGTGCGGTTTGCGGTGTTGCAATATAACCAGGTCCGATCCCATTACATTGAATGTTAGCTGAACCAAATTCAGCACAAATGTTTTTCGTCAACATTTTCAAGCCGCCTTTAGCCGCTGCGTAACCAGCCACCGTTTCTCTTCCCAATTCACTCATCATTGAGCAAATGTTGATGATTTTTCCATGTCCTTTTTTGATCATTGACGGTAAGACTGCTTTTGAAACGATAAATGGAGCGTTCAAGTCCACGTCAACGACTTGGCGGAAGTCTTCAGCAGACATCTCCAACATCGGAATTCGTTTGATGATCCCAGCATTATTGACTAAGATATCGATCACGCCAACTTCTTCTTCGATCTGCTTGACCATTTCGTTGACTGCTTTTTCATCCGTTACATCACAGACATAGCCGTGGGCTTCGATCCCTGCTTCACGATAGTTTGCTAATCCTTTATCCACTGATTCTTGATCCAAGTTGTTAAAAACGATCGTTGCTCCTGCTGCTGCTAATGAACGAGCGATCGTAAAACCGATCCCATAGACAGCTCCAGTCACTAATGCGATCTTACCATCTAAACGAAATTGATCCATTGAAAAATCCATAATTGATAAACCCTCTTTCTTTTTATTTTAAGTCGTCCATTGCCACCATATCCATGTCGGTATAGGTGATATTTTCGCCACACATTGCCCAGATAAAGGAGTAGTTACTGGTTCCAACACCCGAATGGATCGACCAGCTTGGAGAAATAACTGCTTGTTCTTCACTAACGACTAAATGCTTCGTTTCATCTGGTTTGCCCATCATATGGAACACTTTTGTGTCTTCGTTGGCAAAATCAAAATACACATATGCTTCCATCCGACGTTCATGGGTATGACTTGGCATCGTATTCCAAGCACTGCCTGGTTCTAAGATCGTGTACCCCATTTGTAATTGACAGCTTTCACAAACATTTGGGTGAATGTATTGATAAATTTTCCGTTCATTTAATGTCAAGCCCTCGCCTGTCTCCATTGGTGTGACTTGATCGATACTGATTTTTACATTTGGGTATTTCTTATGTGCTGGCACGCAAGATAGATAGAATTTCGCTGGATTTGCTGGATCATCTGAGTGGAACAAGACTTGTTTGGTTTCCTTGCCGATATAGTAGCCGTCTTGTTTTTTCATTGGTTCTTTTTGGCCATCGATCGTGATCGCACCAGGTCCTCCAATATTGATGACGCCTAATTCGCGACGTTCTAAGAAGTATTCCACCCCTAATTCGCTGCTTAATTGCACTTCTAACGCTTCTTCTGTCGGTGTCACTCCGCCAAAGATCATCCGATCATTGTGGGTATAGGTCAGCATGATTTGTCCTGGTGTGAAAATTTTCTCTACCAAAAATTCTCTGCGTAATTCCTCGGTACTATAGTGACGAATATCAAGTGGACTATGGGTATAGCGTGTTTCCATGTGTTGCATGTTTTATTCCTCCTATCGAATAATTTTTCCTGAACCTGTTGCAATAAATTCTTGTATCTCATTGGCGCTAAACTGATTACAGTCGCCATGGATCGTATGTTTCAAAGCAGATGCTGCAGTGGCAAAATCAATGATTTCTTGGTCTTGTTTCTTCGTGACAAGACCATGTAGGACACCAGCTGAAAAGGCATCGCCGCCTCCGACGCGATCAACGATGGGATTGATCTCATGGGTAGCAGAAACGACATAATTGCCGTTGTGCCATAGGCTTCCTGTCAATTGATTGTGACTTGCTGAGAGCACCTGGCGACTAGTTGAATAAAAGAGCTGGATATTTGGATATTTCCGATGCATTTCTTGATAATAGTAGTCATCTTCGACTTCCTCTGTTGGAGCTGATACATCCATAAAGACTTGGGCATCTAACTGTCCTGCCGAGCAATAATCGACATAGGGGAGCACTTCTTGCAAAAAGACGCGTGCTTCAGCGGTCGTCCACAGTTTTCCACGATAATTGATATCGAAACTGATTTTACAACCAGCTGCTTTCGCTTCTTTGATCAACGTCAGTAAAAGTGTCTGCCAAGTCGTTGAAAGAGCGGGCGTGATCCCTGAAAGGTGAACAATGTCAACCCCATCAAAAAGGTCAGATTGCCACTCATTTTCTTTCATTTGAGCAAAGCTAGAGGCTGCGCGATCATAAACCACTCGCGCTGCTCGTTCCCCGATACCGGTTTCAATATAGTAAGTACCTAGTCGGGAACCGCCACGAAGCAAGTGGCGACAATCGACGCCATAGCTTCGTAAATGATGAAAAACGGCATCTCCTAAAGCATTCTCAGGCACTTTACTAGCAAAAGAAACGCGATGACCAAAATTCGCCAAGGAGATCGCAACATTGGCTTCCCCACCGCCATAATGGGCAGCAAACATCGAACTATGGGCGATTCGGTCGCCTAACGTTGTCGATAGACGCAACATGATTTCTCCTAGTGTCAGAATATTTGCCATCTTACTTTCCTCGAATCTCTTTTAATTTTGCCGCATATTGTTTCGCTACTTCTGTTACTTTGTCAAAATCCCCACTTGCTGCTGGCGCTAACAAATTCCCCCCTACACCAACGGCTACGACACCCGCCGCAAACCATTCTTGCATGTTGTCTAAGCTGACACCACCGGTCGGCATAATGTTTAATTGTGGCAATGGCGCTTTGAAGGCCGAGATGATACTTGGTCCATACGCACTACCTGGGAATAGTTTAATGATATCTGCGCCTGCTTTTAAGGCGTCCTTCATTTCTGAAATGGTCATGCAGCCAGGCAGATACGGGATTTGATATAAATTACATAATTCAGCCGTTTCTTGATCAAAAGTTGGGCTTACCACATATTCTGCGCCTGCCATGATCGCTAAACGAGCGGTCACTGCATCAAGAACGGTCCCCGCACCAACAACTACCTCTGGATTCTCTTTGAAGGTTGCTACTAATTCAGCGATTACATCCGCCGCTTGAGGCACTGTAAAAGTCAACTCAATGCCGGTGATCCCCCCTGCAACGATCGCTTTACTTGCTTGTAGTGCTTCTTCTTTTGAAGCGCCACGTACAACAGCGATCACACCGCTTTCCTTTAGTTTCATTAAATTCGCTACTTTTTTCATTAAGACCCTCCGCTTATTTCCTATTTGGAAAATGGTATTTATTATAAAGAAACTTACACGTTCATTATACCGTTCTCGTTTTTATTTGCAAGGGCTTTCCATTAAAAAGTTTACAACGCTTGCTCAATTTGTTGTTTTGTCGCAATAATCGCATCGATCAATGTCGTTTTGTATTTTGGGGTCAAGCGGTATTTCGGTAGGCTGATAGAAAACGCCCCAACGATCTCCTGATCTTTTGTCAGTGAGGCGCCGATGCAATAGATTTCTTGTTCCATTTCTTCATCATCAAAGGCTACTTGGTTCGCTTTTGCCTGTTCCAATTCTTTCTTCAACTTCAACTGATTTGTAATGGTATTTTCGGTATAAGCGGTTAAAGGCGTTGCTGCCAAGTACTCCTCTACTTGAGGGGCATCAAACTCCGCTAAAACGGCTTTCCCCATGGCAGAGCTATACAACGGTCTTGTGATTCCTACTTTTGAAGACATGCGGATCGTTTGATTCTGAGGCTCCAATTTATTGACATAAAGAATCTCATTGGCGGTCAAGACGCCTAAGTGGATCGTTTCATCCGCCGTTTTCTGCAATGCTTCCAAGTAAGGCAAGCTGATTTCCACTAAATCAAGCTCTTGAATGTTTTGATTGGCATACTTGATCAGCTTAGACCCTAAGCGATAATTCTTCTCTTTGTCGCGTTTGACATAGCCGATCATTTGTAGCGTTTCCAATATTTTCAAAGCTGTGGATGGGGTCAGTTTCGTTGCTTCTGAAATTTCTTGCAATGGTTTACTTGGCGCTTCTGCGAGGTAATCTAAAATGGTTGCTGCTTTTAGTAGTACGGTTCCATATGGTTTTTGTGTCATCATTTCTCCACCTTTATTTTCTATATAAGAAATTATAATATCTTTTTAGGAAATGCACAATCTTTTTTCCTATATATCAGCATGACGCGATTCCTATTTTACTTTCTGTCGTTATTCATTGTATGATGAAGACAAGACAAAGGAGTGCCGAACAATGGACTTAAATGTATTGATCAAAGGAAAAAAATTGACTGACAATGAGCTGCAAATTCTTGATTATTTGCTTGCAAATACCGCTGCGATCGATGGACTGCCCTTAAGAGAAATCGCGAAAGCGGTCTACACTTCCCCCGCAACCATCGTGCGGCTTGCGCAAAAATTAGGTTTTTCTGGCTATCTAGAGCTACTTTACTTCTTGAAGAATCGCTTGAAAAATCAGACGATCACTGAAGCCGCCATCGATTACCAAATTGACGCTGCCAGTATTGCAGATACGATCGAAGCGATCAAAGAAATCTATGGACGAAACAAGAACAAGTTTATTACGATTTATGCAACAGGTTTTTCGGGGATCGTGGCAGAATACCTTCACAAAAAAATGCTTGTCAACGGCATCAAAACCTTATTAGTCAGTGCTTCTGACTCAGGTGGGATCATTAGTAACAACATTGAGAACATCAGTATGCTGATCACCATCTCTAAATCTGGCGAAACACAAAAAGTACTGGAGAAGATGGCGTTAGCCAATGAGCATCACATACCAACTGTTTTGTTTTGCGGGAACGGTGAGCATCGCGCCAATCAACTAGCGACCTTTTCCTTTGAAGTGACAGATGAACGTCCCTACGACACCCAAAACATCCAGTACACCAGTTTCTTTGGCAAACTGCTCTTATTGATGGAATATATCGTTGACGCTTTCACGTGTGTTGAAAAAGAAAACCAGCAACCCTAGTGGATTGCTGGTTTTTGCTTATGCATGAAAATACGTTTTTGCCAGTTCTTGATAAAGCGCGTGGTTCTGCAGATCAGGAACAAATTTTTCATCTGGCTGATCTTGCCGCACAACAGAGCTTTTGTACAAATCATACAAGCCGAATATCGGTTCATTTTCATCGGAAAGATAACAGGTTAGCCCCAACACATCCGCGGTCATTTGACCTAATAGTTTTGTTTGAAAGAAACCACCACTTACAGTGACTGCCCCTTCCAACTGCGCCATTTGCTTTAATAAATCGATGTTCATCAGCATGCCTTCGAGGACTGCCCGTAACATATCTGAGCGATTGTGTTTCAGGGTCAAGCCAGAAAAGCCACCTGTGATTTCATTCGTCCAAAAGGGTGCCCGCTCGCCATTTAAATAGGGGAAAAAACGTAAACCGTTGCTGCCGATCGGTGATTCCTCCATGACTTGCGGCAGATAATGATAAAACCCATCAGGATCTTCTGATAAGGTCTCTTTTGCCCAAGCAAGCACACAACCGCCATTATTCGAAGGTGCCCCTACGACATAGAGGTCTTCTTGCAGATAGTAGCAAAAATTTTGTTTTTGGCGATCAAAGACCGTGGTCTCACTTACTTTACGAACCGCCGCACTGGTTCCGATCGTCAAGCTGTTGCGGATCCCTGTAGAAATATAGCCAGCATATGCTGCCAAACACCCATCGCTAGCCCCACACATCACTTCTACCTCAGGCTTCAAGCCACACCGCTGCGCCATCTCCTTGGTAATCAAAAAACGATCAGTCGGTGCACATAAAGGCGCTAATTGGGCTTTTGAAAGGGATAAATAGTTGAGAATCTTTTGACTCCATTGCTTTTCTTTCAAAGAAAAAAGACCGGTCGCTGATGCGGTACTATAATCGATCCGTGCTTGTCCAGTAAACAACGCCATTGCTAGTTCTTTTAAGCCTAACCATTTCGTCTCTTTGGAATATGAACCACTTGTTTGAAAATAAGCCAGTTTCGCAAAGGGAGACATCGCATGGATCGGTGTCCCTGTCTCTTCATAAAACGTTGCCGCCAGATCCGTTTGACGAAAGGCCGTCATCGTTTGATTCGCTTGATTGTCTGACCAAATGTAAATCTCTTCTGCTGTCTCACCAGCCACTGGCATCAAACTGTGCATGGCGGTACTGAACCCGATCACTGTGATTGCCGCTTTTAATTGGGCGGGAATCGTTGTGACACCACTGATTAATTGGCTACTGATCTGGGTCGCTGATTGGGTCTGTTTTAACCCGTGGCTATGGGTTTTGATTGGTAATGACTGTGAGTAAATGATTTTCCGATCTTCAATGACCCCAAATTTTATGGCTGTTGTGCCGATATCAATCCCTAAAAACATCGCATTGCTCCCTCTCATCTGATTCAATTAGCTTTATTCTACCATAGTTAGTGGCATATTCTAGCATACCTGTCTGATCGTTTTGTTGAGAAGACGTTTAGTGATGATTTTCTTCAGAGAAGTATTCTTCCACAGCAAAAATCAAAAAAAGAAAGATTCTTGGAGAATCTTCCTCTTTCCAGTTATCCCATCAGAAAATGTTTCGCAAATGTGAAACAAATCAAGACAATCCTGGCCAGTAATCACCATTTTCCGAGACCAAATCATCGAGTAACTCTTTGGCTACTTTTGCGCTAGGAATCGTTTTGGAAAGGCTTAACGCTTGCCACATTTTTTGATAGCTCTTTTCCACATATGCTTCGACCACTAATTTTTCCACAGTCACCTGTTGGAACATGAGCGCTTGTTGGAAGGCAGGAATTTTTCCTTGAGCGAGGGCTTCTGGTCCATCAGAACCGACGATACATGGCACTTCCACCATGGCATCATCCGGGAAGTTCGCAATCGCGCCGTTGTTTTCCACAATCATGACCATACGCTCATGAGTATTAAAAGCGATGGCGCGTGCCAAATCAACGATAAAGGTTGCATGGGCATCAATCTCGAAGGCGATCCCTTCAGCAGATCCTTGTGCCGTGATCTTTTTGGCATGATCGAACACTCGTCTTTCCCGTCCTTCCATCACTTCATTGGAACGCGTATACTCTGGGTGTTCTTTCATGTGTTCGTAGACGTAATCTGGGTATAAATAATACTTCAAGTAGGTATTTGGCAGATATTCTGGTGTGAGAGCCAAGAGGTCTTTGGCTTTTTTGTGGGTGTCTTGCCAACTTGGATCTGTATGTTGGGTATCCACTTCGATCTGCGTCAAATAGCCATGTTCTGCAACGTAGTCACGTATGGTTTGAATGTACTCCGTGCCTTCTTTGTCTTTGACACTAGTCCACCAGCCAAAATGATTCAAGCCAAAGTAGCGAACTTCTAACTCCTCTGGCTGTTTGCCAATGATTTGCGACATGCGACGCAACGTGCCCACGGGCATGTCACAGATATTCAGAACCTTTGACTCAGGACGCAAGACCCGACATGCTTCAGCTACGATTGCAGCCGGATTGGAATAATTCAGCATCCAACAATCGGGGGAATACTTTTCCATGTAATCAATGATCTCCAGCATACCAGTGATGCTGCGCATCCCATAAGCGATCCCTCCTGGACCACAGGTTTCTTGACCAAAGACGCCATGACGCAAGGGGACTTTTTCATCTTTTTCCCGCATATCATACTTTCCTACTCGGATATGCGCCATACAGAAATCGACATCGCTGAAGGCTTCTTCAGGATCCGTCGTAAATGAAAATTCGATTTGCGGTGCTTGTTCTTTTAATAAAATCGCCAGGGCTTCGCCGAGGATCGCTTGGCGTGCTTCATCATTGTCGTATAGTTTCAGCTTTCTTAAAGGAAAGCGTTCTTGATTGTCAAGTAGCATCATAACGATTCCCGGGGTAAAGGTACTGCCGCCCCCTGCGATCACTACTGAAAAATTTTTCATCATTCAATCTCTCCTTCTCTTCCAAGATAATTTTCTAATTCTTCCCGCACTTTCGGCACAGTCAACCCGTAAACGACATGGACATTTTCACCATTTTTGATCACGCCTTTGGCTTGTGTTTCGTCTTTTAGTAGCGCTTCATCCACGAGTTCAGGATCCTTTAGTTTTAAACGTAAGCGGGTATAGCAGTTGTCGATGGTTTTGATATTGTCATCGCCACCTAGCGCTTTGGTGATGATTGCTGAGATACTTGTTTCACCAGTCGGACTAGTGGCGGCTTGGTCACTCGCCATGACCCCGACACCTGCTCCAGCAAGTTGTTTTTCTTTGTACTCTTTCTTCGAATACAGTTTGGTCTCTGTCCCATCTTCTTCACGCCCGACCGTTTTCAAATTCAGTTTCGTGATCAAAAAGCGAAACAAGAAGTAATAAAGAAAGAAGAAGACGACTCCGACGATCAAGTACACTGGCCAGCGAGTTTTCTCGATCCCTAAGGGCAAGTTGTACAAAAGAAAGTCGATGAAGCCATTCGGTCCGATGGCGCGAGAACCAAAGAGATTTAACGCCACCATGCTCAAGCCGCTAAGTGCAGAATGAATGACGAACAAAACAGGTGCCACGAACATAAAAGAAAATTCGATTGGTTCAGTCACACCTGCAATAAAGGAAGTCACAACTGCTGGAATCAAAATGGCTTTGACTTTGACTTTATTTTCTGGTTTTGCCGTTTGATACATCGCCAAACAGGCACCGATCAGTCCAAACATTTTTGAGATCCCACGAGCGTCCCAAATGACACTTTGCGATAATACGCGGACTGCTGGGTCAGCAATTTCCGCAAAATAAATGTTTCGTGCCCCTTCAAAGACTTGACCGCCAACTTCTGCGACACCGCCTAATGAAGTATACAAAAACGGCGTGTAGATCAAGTGATGCAAGCCAGTTGGAATCAATAAGCGTTCCAACATACCGTACAAGAAGATGCCAAAGTTGCCCGTTTGTTGAATGATGCCACCTAAACCGTCGATGCCAGTTTGTATTACTGGCCATATAAACGTGAAAACGATGGCTAATAACACGACGACCGGAATCAAAACAATAAAGACGAAGCGCGCGCCGCCATAAACTTGAAAGGCGTTGTTAAAGGTCGTATCGATAAAACGATTATGGATCAATGCTACGACGATCCCTAAAATGATACCCAGAAAGACCCCCATGTCCAACACTTGGATTCCTAAAACGATCGCTTGTCCTGAACCTTGAAGGGCATCGGCTGGAACCAACATCCCCCGAAGCTCCATGAATTTATTCATGGCATTCAAGAAGACGAAATAACCTAACAACGCGGTAAATCCCGCTTCAGCTTTTTTCTTATTAGCTAACCCTAGAGCAATCCCGACACAAAAAATAATGCCCAAATTGGTTAAAATCGGTAATAAGGAAGCGGACAAGATACTACCAAAACCGGTGGTTATCGGATTATCCAAAAAGGGAAACTGCTCAAGCAAGCGGACATTTGTAAACACATTCCCAACGGCAATCAATATCCCTGCGATCGGCAAAATCAAGACGGGCACAAACATTGCCTTGGAGAATTTCTGCATCGCATCCATCACTTTTTCTTTCATTGAGGAAACTCCTTTGTAATTGATTTGTAGGTTCATTATAGGAAACATTTGTTACTAATAGAATAGCAAACGTTTTCAATTCAATGCGTTTCAAAGATTGGAATGTGTTTCATCCTGTTTACTTCCTTGCTAGTGGCGATTACAAGCAACAAAAAAAGAGTGAATCAAGATTGATCCACTCTGTTTAGATGCAACACTTTTTGATAGAAATACAAGGGCCCAGACAGACAAAACAGATAGAAGATACCTGGTGCTGATTGCCATGTGAAGAAATAGCCGATCGCTGCTAGGACTAAGATTCCGATCCCTTTATGGTAGTGCATCATCGTAAAGAAAAAACTACTACGAAAAAGGTCAAACAGGTTTTGCCGATCTTGCATTTTTGATTGCATCACATACAGGTTAATGTTGTAGGACAACAAAAAAGTAAGAAAAATGATGGTCAAAAAAGAGAAAAACAATGAATTCGTCAAAGTAGCAGAACGCCACAAGCTGAGTCCGCATAAAAATGAGAAGAGATTGAAGACCCCTAGTGGCAGAGTCTTCAATAACGCGCTTTTGCTATTTTTCAAAAAGGGTTTTAGCAGTTTTGCTTCAGGATGTTCGTAAGCATCGACCACTGCTCGCAAAGCGGCTGGAAACGTGATGATCGGAAACGATACCACTAAAAACAAGAGATTCAATACCAGCATACGAAAAACGATTTCGCAAAGACGATAAAAACGACTCTCTAAAGCAAACATCACACTCACACACCTTTAGTTTAATTTTTCAATATTTTCAGCGATTTTCTCATTTCGGTAATCAACGATTGCTGACCATCCATTGTTTTCTCGTTCTTTTAGGTAGTCTTCCCAAATCTGACGGCCCGCTTCTTCCGAGTCTGCTTGAATAAAGTTGACCAACGCTTGCACTCTTGCTGTGTTGATGGAAGTGAGGTTTCTTGCTTCAGAACCGGTGCGAGGATCAATGTCTTCGATCTCAAAACGCGGCGCCAATTTGTCTTGCGACCATTCCACCATCTGCCGAATCGATGTTGCTGGTTTTTGTCCCATTTGAATGGCGTAATTGTCATTGCCAACAAACCAATAAGAACCTAAACCAATTTCCTTATCAAAGCGAGCAATATCAGAATTTCGTAACGCTTCTGTTTCTTCTGAGTACTCAACCACGCCATCCACAAGATTGTATGTTTCCCCTTCGATACCAAAGGTAGTGACCATCGTGCCATACTCACTTGCTAAATACGTCAAAAGTTCCATGGCTTTTTGGGGTTCTTTTGTCGACGTCGTGATGAAGGTTTGTGTCCATCCACCAATATTTCCGCCAGTAAAAGTGGAATCATCGCCATTCGAATTTTTCGGACCATCGACGGCAATATAGGTTTGCTCAGGATTACGGGCATTATTATCGGACATAAACTCATTGAGTCCCTTCGTATTCGTATGCAGGTAAGCAAAATAACGCCCTTGTCCTAGTTTTTCCTTCATCGTGTTGTCATTGTCTGAAAACTGGTCATTGTTGATGTATCCCTCATTGTACGCTTTTCTAAATGTCTCGATCCAAGTGATGTACTCCTCATCAGCGTCACGATCATTGAATTGACCGTCTACACTTGGTGCGATACTGAGAAAGTCTTGCAAAGTACCACCATAGGCGCCATCCCCACCATTGGAAATATCTAGTGCAGTCGAAGCAAATGGGACTAGAGCTGCACCATCATCTGCTGTCGGAAATGCTTCTTTTGCCCGTTTTAACGCATCTAAAAATCCTTCTGGCGTCGACATATCGGGTTCCCCTAATGCTTCATAAATATCTTTGCGGACAATGAAAACTTGGTCTCCTACTACATTGCCGTCCTCATAATCTTGTGCAGTCGTGGAAAAGCTTGGGTATCCATAAATGTTGCCATCTTCTAAAGTAAACCATTGAACAGATTCCGGTTTCGCTGCATGTTCTAAGAAGTAAGGGTCATATTTTTCTGCCAAAAGATTTAATGGCAAGGCAAATTTTGTCGCTTCATTTGCAGCAGACAGGTTTTTATCGAAGGTCATGATATCTGGAAGATCGCCACCAGCTAGCATCGTATTAAGGTTCTCGTCATTTCCTGAAATAAATTCGACATTGATATTCATATCTTCTTTGATTTTTCGCGTCACAGTATCTTTGCCCCAACCCGGCTGAGCATACCAATCAAAATTGACATACCATTTCAAAGTAGCTTCATGGTCGGTGTCCTTTTGCCAGCTAGGCGTGTCTTTATCTGCTTCAAAGCGGGCTTCTGGCAGATCTTCTACGACGGCGGCCCCTTTGGAATCATTATTGGAATTGCCGCAGGCTCCTAATACTATGGTTGACGTAAGTGCGAGACCGATCCCTAAAAATAATTTGCTTGCTTTCATTTTTTTCTCTCCTTTTGTCTATTCTTTTACTGATCCAAGAGTCATCCCTTGAATAAAGTACTTTTGTAAAAATGGATAGATGACGACGACAGGAACCGTCGTGACGACCATGGTTGCTAATTGCAATGACTGTGAAGTCGTATTTCTGACCACATTGGTTCCGGTCGCCACTGCAGGCGATAGATTTTCCGAAACGATCCGAAATAGTAGCATTTGTAAAGGATATAAACTGCGATCATCCACATAGATATTGGCGGTCATGTAGTCGTTCCACTGAAAGACGCCGTGGAATAATGCAATGGTTGCCAAAACTGGAAGGGACAATGGCAAAATGATTTTCACGAAAATAATAAAAGGATTGGCGCCATCCATCATGGCAGATTCTTCCAGCGAAAATGGAATGCTCCGGAAAAAATTCATCAAAATCACCATATCGTAAAAAGAAAATAAGACAGGAATGATGTAAACCCAAAAATTATTTAACAACCCTAATTCTTTGAATAAGAGAAAGGTTGGGATCATTCCTCCGGAAACGAACATCGTTAAAATCCCCATGTTCATGTAGATTTTCCGTCCCATTAAGTTTCTGCGACTCATCCCATAGGCGACCATCGCCGTTAATGCCGTATGCAAAACAACGCCAATCACTGTTTTTGCAACTGAGATAACAAAAGCTTTATAGATCGCAGAATCTTCAAAAACGGTGTAGTAACTTTCTAGTGAAAATTCCCGTGGCCAGAAATAGATCCCCCCTCTTGCGGCATCGGTTGCATCATTGAACGACAAAGCGACGATATTCCATAATGGCAACGCAATGATGGCTAAAAAGAATACCATGAAAATCACATTGGCGGTATTGAAGATCTTCTCATCTTTTGAAAATGTTTGTTTCATACTTTTCCTCCTCTAAAAGACTGATTCATCACTGATTTTTTTGGTCAAAAGATGACTTCCTACTACGAGGATCAAAGAAACAACCGACACAAACAGGCCAACGGCGGTCGCATAGGAGAAGTCTCCTTGTTGGATCCCCATTTTATAGACAAATGAATTAATGACTTCACTGGACTGATAATTGACAGGGTTTTGTAAGACGAGTGTCTGATCGAGGTTAGAACCCAATAACCCCCCCACTGACAAAACAAATGTCAAGGCGATAATATGACGGATCGAAGGAATCGTGATCCGCGTGATCTGCTGGAACTTCGTGGCGCCATCCATTCTAGCTGCTTCATAAAGAGCTGGATTGATCCCCGTCATAGCAGCGATGTATAAAATCGTATTCCAGCCAACTTCTTTCCAAATATCGGAAATGACTGCAATCGCCCAATATTTTTCGGGATCGGTCAAGAAGCGGATCGGTTCATCGATCAACCCAAAACCTAACAGTAAATTATTGACCAGACCGGTATCAGACAACCACGTAATAAACATGCCACCTAAGATGACCCAAGAAAGAAAGTGCGGCAAATAAGACACCGTTTGAACGACCTTCTTCAAGCGCACATGAACGATTTCATTGATCAATACCGCTAAACCAATCGCCGCTGGAAAGCCAATCAGTAGTTTAAAAAAGCTGATGCCCAATGTATTACTCATCACCGTCCAAAACATTGAATCACTAAAAAATTCTTGAAAATATTGAGTACCGACCCACTCCGCATTTGCGATCGAATCAAGAACTGAGTAATCTTTAAACGCGATAACGATCCCATACAATGGGATAAAATTAAAAATAATCATCAAGATAATACCTGGCCAAACCATCGCTTGATAAAAGCTTTGGCTTTTTAGTTTTTGCAAAAATGACCTTTTCTGTGGGGTTGCTTTTAGCATGACACCTTTTGATTCCATTTTTCCACCCTTTCTAAAACGCTTACTTTTTCACCCAAAGGAAATACATGCTTTCCTTTATTGGTTCATCAATTGATAGACCGCACCAATCATACCAGCATCATTTTTTAATTTTGCTCGTTGAATCGGTGCAATCGTGCGACCTTCTAAATAACCAATACTTTCATGGCGAGCTTTTAGCTGGCTCATGGTCTCTTCAAGCCTTGTCATGAAACCATCATTTTCACTGACCCCACCACCAACCAAAATCAGCTCGGGATCAAATGTACTGATCAAATTCAGTAAGCCCACTGATAAATCTTGGAAAAATTGAGCAATCACTTGGTTCGCTACTACTTCTCCTTGTTCTCCTCTCTGGAAGATCTCGACTGCATCTTGAGGCAGATCACTTCGCCCTTGTTGCTGAAGTGCCAGTTGATACTGATGGCAAAGACCACCCACGATGGCTGCTCGTTGATTCAAGGAAACTGACTCTAGATTTCCCTGTTCAGGCAATGTGTCGATCAGCATCCACCCAAATTCACCTGCCATGCCATGACTGCCTCGATAGAGCTGATTGTTGACGATGATCCCGCCACCAATACCAGTTCCCACAACAAGACAAAGATAGTTCTCACAAGCCTGTGCATGCCCAAGCCATTTTTCAGCAATCGCTGCAGCATTGGCATCATTTTCAACAAGGACTGGCAGCTTGACACGTTTCTCTAATTCCAACTTTAGGTTGATTCCATAAAGCGGTTTGATTGATCCTGCCGTGATCATCGTGCCATCTTTTTGGATGATGCCCGGTGCGCTAATACCGACACCTTCGATCATTGCGTCTTGCTGCAGCGATTCGATCAATGCTGTGATGGATTGCAAAAATTTTTCTTTTTCATGAATGGTTGGCATCTGTCCTTTCTTCACAATTTCACCCGTTCTCAAAATCACACCATATTTGATAGCCGTTCCTCCAACATCAATTCCAATAAACATTGCTTCACCCTCATTATTCATTTACTTGTTTTGTCGATTGATTAATACTCAATTCTCCTGGTAAAACGTAGGAGACACCACATGCATTTTCCTCAATCATTTCGATCAAGTGGTTTACTGCCGTGACCCCTTGCAATTGGATTGGATTTTTCACAGTCGTCAACCGAGGCATGAAATAGTCCAAGAGATCGATGCCATCAAAGCCAATTACGCTGAAATCATCCGGCACCCGCCACTTGGTCTCATGGATCGCCTTGACCGTTCCGATCGCACTAAGATCATTTCCCGCCAGAAACGCTGTGGGTAAATCTTTCTGCTCTAGCAAAAACTGTTGCACGCGGACTCTCGTTCGTTCTTCTTCAAAGAACCCCTGCAATTGATAGTCCGACCGTTTAGAAACCCCTGCCTCGTTTAATGCTTCTAAATACCCTCTTAAACGCTCATCACTATCATAAACACCAGTAATACCACTGATAAAGGCAATTTTTTTGTGGCCAAGTGACAAAAGATACTCGGTGGCTGCTTTCCCTTTTTCGAAAGAATCAAAGACTACACTGCCGAAGTTCTTCTCTTGAATGTTTCGATCGATAAAGACGGCTTTGATTTGTTCTCGTTCCATCGCAGCCAAATCCTGCTTCGTTAAAAAATCTTCAAATCCAATAATGCCATCAACAACACCACCTAAAATACTATTGAGGACAACGCGCTTATCTGCAGATAAAAACACGTTGACTGCATACCCATGTTTTTCTGCCTCTCTGGCAATGGCTTCAACTAGTACGCTAAAGTAGGGGCCCTTAATGCTGGTGGTGTAAAAACCAAGCATCTTGGTTTTCGTGTTTTTTAATTGTTTGCCCATCAAATTTGGGACATAATGCAACCGCTGCGCGGCAGCCATCACACGTTCTTTCGTTGCGGGCCGAACAACATCGACACCGTTTAATGCTTTAGACACGGTCGCAATCGACACGTTTGCCTCCTTTGCCACTTCCCGAATCGTGATTCGATTTGTCAAATGATTCTCCCCTCCTGAAGGATTCTTCCCAAAAATAAAAACGTTTTTATTTTGCTGAAAAAATCAACGACCACTCTAAGGTTGGCCATCCGATAAACCAACTATATATAAAAACGTTTTCACCCACAATGGTTCTAGGTCTAGTTGGCGCATGTACCAGCACCTTGAAACCTGTGCCACTTTGGTACAAGTTGTACCCGAAAAAAAAAGCCTCGAAAGGCTTTTAAATCGTGAGCGCACCAATCAACTTCGCTGAGGCAGCAGCAAAGCCAAGGTATAAGGAAATCGTACCAGGATCACTTTCTGTCGAGAAATCGGAATGAACATAAGCAAAATCCTCTGGTGTAACATAGAATGAATGCTGCCTTTCTTCGGCTGCAGCAAGATGGATTTTTTGCCATTGTTTCAATTCCCTCATCGGTCGTGCTACTTCCGTAACATCGTCTCTGCTATAGAGTTGCAATGTCGTTGTATGCGGCACATCGCCCTCATTTTTCAGTGTGCAACTGATCTCAAATGGCGCACCCTTTTCCTGAGGAATAATGATTTGGGTGTGGGTAATCGTGCATTTACTATAGCCTATCCCCGAGCCAAAAGAAAACAACGGCTCATTTTTTTCATCCATATAGCGCGAAATATATTTTTGATCACTATTCTCTTCTGTCAGTGGCCGACCTGTAGAGAGTTGAGCATAAGTCAACGGCAACTGTCCTTCTGCCCTTGGAAAACTCATAGCTAAACGTCCTTGCGGTTCAGAGTCGCCCATCAACAAATCTGCCAATGCATTACCGCCTTCTGATCCAGGGAACCAGGCAATCATGATGGCTTGACAAAGAGGCTCGATGGCGGTCAAAACCAGTGGTCTGCCACAGAAAAGAATCGTTGCGATCCTAGGATTGACCTGACTTACTGCTTCAATCAATGCTTCTTGCTTTCTTGATAAAGAAAGTTTGGTCAGACTTGCCGCTTCTCCCGCTTCCTCGCTGGTTTCCCCCAGAGCCAATAAAACGACTTCAGCTCCTTTAGCGACTTTACACGCCTCATCAAGAAAGGCGCTCGTCAACATTTCCCCATCAGGGTATGGTAAGACAGTTAAGTCAATTTCTTTTTGAGAAAGACCTTCCGCTAAGGAGACCGCAGCCTCTGGTTTGCCGATCCACGACCAAGCCCCCAAAAGATCCTTTGAATCTGCTTTGGGACCGATCAGCGCGACCTTTTGTTTTTTCTGCAAAGGCAACAGTGCCTGGTTTTTCAGAAGAACCGTTGTTTGCTTTGCTGCTTCTCTTGAAAGAAGACGGGTTTCCTTTAGGAGTCTAGGCGTTAAGTTTTCCGGTGCTAACCCTCTATAAGGGTCTTCAAAAAGGCCTAGCTTGTTCTTTAAATGTAGCACATGAAAAACCGCCTTATTCAACTGCTCTTTCATAGCAGGATCTGCCTGAATGATTTGCTCTAGTGCGTTCAAATAGCAATCACTCATCATATCCATTTCGACACCTGCAGTAAAAGCTTTCTGTGCGGCTTCCTTTCGATCAGCAGCTACACGATGCGCCATCAATTCCGCCACCGCTGCCCAATCTGAGATGATCAAGCCATCAAACCCAAGCTTTTCTCGCAATACTTCCTGCAACAATGGTTGATTGGCTGTGGCCGGCACACCATGGATCGTATTAAAAGAAGTCATGACCAATTCTGCACCAGCTTCAATCGCCGCCTGAAACGCGGGCAGATAATTTTGGTAGAGCTCCAGATCAGACAAATCGACAGTATGGTAATCCCGGCCGCCTTCTGCAGCGCCATAGCCGATAAAGTGTTTGACACAAGCAGCAATTCGCTGTTTATTTTCTGCAAGGGAAGCAGTTCCTTGATACCCTCGTACATAAGCAGCCGTCAACACCGCAGATAAGGTCGGATCTTCCCCATTACTTTCCAAGACCCTCCCCCAGCGCGCGTCTTTAACATGATCCGCCATCGGTGAAAACGTGACATGGACACCAGCTTCTGCCGCTTCTTTTGCTGAAGCTTTAGCAACCTCTTCCACTAACTGCGCATCAAAGGAAGATGCTAATGCCAGTGGAATTGGGAAAATCGTTTCATACCCATGGATAACATCTGCCATAAAAACAAGAGGAATCTTTAAGCGACTTTTCTCAAGATAAGACGTTTGGATGGCATACACTTGTTCCGCAGTATGAGTGCCCAACACAGAACCAATCGAAAATAATTGGTCTTCACTCATGTGCCATTGTTGCATCGGACCGGTGATTTCTCCTCCTTGCGCAAAAAAATCTGGCGTCAATTGGACCAACTGGCCCACTTTTTCAGCTACAGTCATTTGGTCAATCAGTTCTTTTAGTTTTACGGTTTCCACTATTATTCTCTCCAATCATTAGGCTCTATTCTTTTGCTTATCGAACTTGCGGCATTTGCTCCTTCTTAGCAGAAGCAACATGTTGCCGATTCCTTTCATTCAGTATAATTAAAAACGTTTTCAAAAAAAGACGGTCTTCATACTTTGGTGCAACTCATGGCAAAAAGGAAAAATCTTCATCATGGTACAAGGTGTACCATAAATAATGGATAACACCAAATCCCCTGATACATCCGACATTGTGTCTTCTCCGATGCTAACAAAAAGAAGCTGCAATTCGCTGCAGCTTCTTTTTGTTTATTGTTAAGGAACAAATGAAAGTTCCCAAAGAATGGTTGCTGAATATCTCGTGGCTTGAGGAGTCGCACTAATTGGCACCTCAAGTTTGACACTTTGATCCATTGTTTCTCGATCGCCAAAGCGCTGGACCCAAGTGCCTCTGCCTTGGTTGGCACCTGCTTGTGCGATTATCTCCGCATTTCCAACAGTCAGTGCTGCTTGCTTTTTATGAGTAGGTGGCTCAGACACGTTTTCTCGAGTCGTTACTACATCGATATTGTCTAATAAAATTCTAGCACCAGTCAGTTGATGCCCTTCATCACTTTCAAAAGGCTCTCGTAAGGTTGCACGGAGGGTCCAACCGGAATTTTCCCGCCTCCGATCTGAAACCTGCACATAATTAGGGCGTAGATTATCATTTGGATCAGCCGGCTGAAGGAGTTTTTGCGGCAGGGCATCGTAGGTCGTCGTTTCTGACCGAATGCCAACTGTCCCAAACTGGAATTGGGAAACAAAATCCAAGCTGACAAACCCTTGTTCTGCATCAATCTCAGGCGGATTCTCAGGATTTACTTGCGTATCCGGATCAAGAGGGTCTACTGGTTGCGGAGTACTTTCCAAACCATAAACCAGCCAGTATTCTTGTTCATCTCGGGTGACTCTTGTTTCCAGCGGCTGACCGTCCCGCTCGTAAAGATATTGATAATAAGGAATTGTCAAAGGCAAGATATCAACCGATTCATTTACGAATTCTCCTTGATAGGTTGGTTCCCTCAATGCTACCCCTTCTTCATCTATGTGATTGATCTTGATGTTCGATGGCACGCGATCAAATAAAAAAGTAACATTCTGATGGAAAGGCTGCGGCATAATATCAAATGTACCTGGGTCAAAGTGTTCTGTGTCAAACTCAACCCCATAATAGTCATACCCTAACTGATAGGGTTCATCGCTCTCTCGGTTCTTGGGGTCAAGGGTATGAAGGAAACGTAATGGTAGTTCTAATGTTTCAGTTGGTAGAATATCCTCCCCTGTCTCTCGATCTCGATAATCCACATGGACGGTTCCGGTACCAATGTAATAATTCATCTCTTCAAAATAAAAGGTATGGCGATCACTTCTCGCACCAGTACTACCGGAAATAATAAATGCCATTGCAGAAACATCTGATGGCTGCCAATCACTGATGTCACGTTCCCAAATCATATCTCTATAAGTAACTTTAAACCAGCGACCTTCATTATTTGGCTGATATTCAATCAGGATCGGGTCATCTGCTCCATTTCTAGCACCCGTAGTTGCTGCTGGAGCATCACCTTCCATATATGTTTCCAGTAATAATGGTGTACTATGATAGATAAAGCCAGCAAAGGGCGCTCCATTGACAGCTATAGGGTCTCTTTCAACGATAAACCTATTCTGGTCAAAAAAACCTCGAGTAGCATTATAGTTATTGTCTAGTTTAAAAGCAAACGCATCCCTCAAACCTCCGATTCCAAACGCATTGCCCTCATGACCTATCCTATAGGTCTCAGAATTGTGAAAACCAAAAGCCATCCCATCAGCACCAAGAGGTTTAGACCCAATATTGGCTTTACCTTTAAGCGTAAATGGCTGATCCAGACTAATTCTGTCTTTTAAGGTAACATAACCGACTGACCAAGTTGTATCTTCTGTTAGTACTAATAGCCCAGTTTCATCATTGTAAGTAGCAGTATTTTCGTGACCTTCAATAGCAAAGTGTTCTCTAAAATTGTTTTTGTTAATTGTCACTTCGACCATCTGTCCACTTCTATCATCAGCTTCTGGCTCTCTCGCTTCCGCATCCGCAGCTTGATCTGCTTCCGCAGAGTCATTCTCTTCTTCAGTCGAATCAGTGTCTTCGGCCTCCGTATGATCTAAGATCAGCAGGCGCTGCGTAGCAGCCTCGGCAACGATGATCTCATATTCTCCGATCGTATCCACAAGAATCGGTAAGACAAAAGTCGTTTGTGGGGTCTCGCTGTTCAGCTGCCACACACCTTCGTGGTCTGTTGCTACCACCGTTAGTTCATCGTTCAAAGCTTCCTGATCAATGCTTATTTCCTGAGGCAACGCGATGTCCACCGTTTCGAGGGCAACTTCTGAGTAGAAAATAAAATCTATTACGTGCTCGACCTCGCCTTGGATCAGTTCCTCCGCAAAGGAGATTTCTCCACTCACTTCATCGTCGGCCTTCTCCTCGTGTTCTTCCTCTGGTGTCCACGAAAAAATCGTCTCGGCATTCATGATTGTTAATGTTGTAATCAGTGGGAGTAAGGCAAGTAGAACCAGCAACCACTTATTTTTTTTGCGAAAAAATGAGTTCATCGCATTCACTCCTAAATGTCATTTCTCTTATTTTCCCCATGGGATCTAGCCCCACTTAGGGAATGTTGATTTCCCTTTTTTGATAAGTTGTTTTACTACGTATATGTTAAGTGCGGTGATCAGCAAGAGACTTCCGAGAATCACCCAATCCAACCGTTGAATGAAGTTTGTCTGGGGCAGCTGCCCGCCGGGTTTACCCGTGTCTTGCGGTGGACGCGGAACAGGACCGGTTGGTGGAGATGGTTCTGGTTGATCCAAAGGCTCATAAATCCCGGTAAACCCCACTGTCCCCTCCGTTTCCGTTGAACGTCTCTCCTCGCCAAAACTCGTTCTTGTAAACCCGAAAGCGAACAATAAGACCAAACATACTTTCAAAGCCCTTCCTCTAATAGATGCACCGTTGATATCCATTCTCCCTCCTCCTTGTGAGTTGTTCATTTCGAAAACGATCGTTTTTGAGACGTGTTATTTTATTAAAGCCAATCTCTTTACAAAAGCCTAAATAGTACTGTTTATATGGAATTCATTCTATCTTGATCGTAGTCGTACTTGATATCTCAAAAACCATGGTTTTCAAACATGTCATACTAATTATATCGATGTTCTACTTAGAATAAAATTCACGATATTCCTCGATCGATGAATATCCTGCATGAAGTTAAAAAAAACATACGTTTCATTCATATGTTATTGTTGCAACTATTTTAGAAACTTGCCATCTCCCTTTTATACAACAAAAAGCTCAATGATCTTAGATTACGTTATTCCTTTAATCCTCGACACCTTGAATCGACGCTTCATGTCAGGCGTCCCTCTCATTTTCTATAAACAAGACTGAACCGTAATTAGCTTGCTAAAATGCAAAAAAACAAACAGGTCCAAAAGTTATCAAAAGAAAAGTCTCTTGATCCATTAAACCTGTTTGTTTTTTTCATTTATTAAAGGAAAAATGTAGCTTATTCCCCTGCGGATAAAGAAAACTGACGAACCGTCTCCGATAACGCTTCGACTAAGAAAAGGCAAGGAATTTGCGTCGTCAAATCTTCATACTTGTTGATGCGTTTCACATCAACTGAATAGTCTAAGACATAATCGGACATTCGCCCCAGTGTGCTGTTGGCGTCACTGGTGATTGCTACAGTGGTGAAGTCAGGATTATTACGAAAGCCATTGACCACTTCAATGATCTCGGTGGTCGTTCCGGTGATTGAAAGGACCACGATCATATTGTCTGACGTATGTTTCAGCTTCGCAAAGATTGGATAGGTATTATCCACCAAAGCATAACTGTTAAATCCGATCGTGGCAAAACGGCGGGCAGCATATTCACACATTGAACCTGACGCACCGATGCCATAAAAAATAATATTCTCACATTCCAGCATTCGTTCAGCGATTCGCCGGATTTTTCCTTCGATGTCTCGCGGGAAGCGTTCCGGATCCAAAACGGTCATACTGCTAAAAAAACTGACAGCATCTAACTCAGGTGCTTTGAACTGGGTACGAAATTCTGTAAAGCTCTCATACCCTAATTTACGGATAAAGCGCATAACAGAAGAAGCTGAGGTGTGGGATTCAAGCGCGATCTCACGGACCCGCATATAGGGAATCTTATCACTTTGGCTCGACATATAATGATAAATCGCACGATCGGTCTCTGATAACTCATTGAAATCGATTTTTCCAAAAAAAGACATAGTAAACGCTCCTATTTTCTCATTCTCCTATCAATGTACCACAAGCTAGCAAAAACATCACAACTGTTTGATAAGAAATAATTCCATCGGCTGTTCAAATCCAGGACTTGTCAAAAGTAACCCACCGGCATCTTGGTAACCAAGGTTGCGATAGAAATGCTGTGCCTGCTCGTCGACTTGCGTGGAAGTCAAACAAAGAGCATGGCCGGCTGCTTTTTGCTGTTGTTCCCAATAAGTAACCAACCGTTTCCCAAGTCCCTTGCCTTGATGCGCTTCTGCGATCACTAACATGGTACAAAAAGGAATCGTGTCCCAGAAAAAATTGTAGCGCAGTAACCCTACTGGCTGTTCGTCTGCAACTATCACATAAGCAGTTTTTTCCATTATCTTTTTGGCGAAGACTTCCTTTGGTAAGTGAGTATCCAAAGAAAACCAAAACGCTTGATCTGCAGCTATTGCCGGTCGAATCGTAATCACTGATTTTTCGTCCCTTCCTGCTGTTTTTTTGTCTTATCGTAGAGAAAATGTTCTATTTTAGTCACTTTCCGTCTTTTCGTATTCAGAAAGCAATGCTAAAAAGGCATCGCCATACTTATCCAATTTGTTTTGGCCAACCCCTTTGATCTGTAAAAAATCGATCGGCGTTTTTGGCTGAACTTCCGCCAATTCTCGCAGTGTTTTATCAGAAAAAACGACATATGGCGGCAAATTTTGTTCTTGTGCGAGATTCAATCGTAGGGTGCGCAGTTGATCGAACAGTTCATCATCAACCACTAACTGTTTGACTTTGGTTTGTTTTCTATAAACTTTTGCTTTTCCAAGCAACACATCAATCCCCGCATTGGTCACACTTAACAAAGGGTATTGCCCTTCTGACGGCAAAAGATACCCTGATGCTGTTAAATAATCGATCAGCTGATTGACTTCCTTTTGAGACCAATCTTTCATTAATCCATAAGTTGGTAACTTTTCAAAGCCCCACTGTTTGACTTTTTGGTCGCCAGAGCCCGTTAGCACTTTCCCCACCAAGGCTTTCCCGAAGCGTTCGCCCATTCGTTTCACACATGACAACACTTTTTGTGTATCCACTGTGATATCCACTTGTTCTCTTTCATCAAGGCAATTGCTGCAACGACCGCAATCGGGGCCATCTTCTCCAAAATAACGCAAAATATAGCGCTGTAAGCACAGTTGGGTATGTCCGTATTGGCTCATCTCCCGCAATTTCAAGTATTCGTTTTGGCGATAAAGAATATCTGATTCGGATTGATCGATAAAGAATTGCTGAATCTGCATGTCTTGTGGAGCATAAAGTAAGATCGCATCACTAGGTTCACCGTCTCGTCCGGCACGCCCGGCTTCCTGATAATAAGACTCCAAATTTCCAGGTATCTGGGCATGGATCACGAAACGGACATTGCTTTTGTTGATTCCCATCCCGAATGCATTGGTCGCTACCATCACTTGCAGGCGGTCATAAAGAAATTCTTCTTGGAAAAATGAGCGCTCTTCTTCTGAAAGTCCGCCATGGTAATACCCGACGGACACGCGTTCATGTTTCAACAGGTGATAGATCCGTTCCACTTCCTTGCGGGTACTGGCGTAAATGATACCTGATTGTCCTTGGTTCATTTTCAAATACGTTGTGATGAAGGTATCTTTTTGATCCTTGACGACTTGAAAAGCCAAATTTTCCCGAGCAAACCCGGTTTTGACTTGATTTTCTGCCGGAATTGAAAGTAAGTTTTCGATGTCTTCGGCAACTTTGGGTGTAGCTGTCGCGGTAAGGGCAACGATCGTTGGCTTCTGCTCCCAGTTTTCGATCGTTTCGGCGAGTCGCAGATAGCTCGGGCGAAAATCATGTCCCCATTGGGAAATACAGTGGGCTTCATCAACGGCCAATAAAGCGATCGGCATCTGCCGCAATGAGTAGCGGAAAGATTCTGAGTCTAAGCGTTCTGGCGAAACATACAGCAGTTTGATTCGCCCTTGGCGTGCATCTTGCAAGCGCTGATTGATCTGCGCTCCTGTCAAGGAAGAATTGATATACGCTGCTGGGATCCCCATATCAACGAGGCTATCTACTTGGTCTTTCATTAATGAAATCAAAGGGGAGATGACCAAGGTCACTCCATCCAGCAAGAGCGCTGGCAATTGATAACAAATGGATTTCCCTCCACCTGTGGGCATGATTCCCAAAACATTTTGTTGTGTTAAAATAGATTGAATAATCGTCTCTTGACCTTCACGAAACTGTGAATAGCCAAAATGTTCTTTTAAGACTGTTTGAATAGTTTGCATAATACCCTCTTTTCCATTTCCTTATTATACGCAATTAAGTACGCAAAGAAAACGGCATTAAGAGAACTTTCGCTTTTTATTCGCTTTTCAATGAAATCAAACAAAGGAGTCTTCTACTATGAAAAAAGTTATGATTATCGGCGGTGGGATCATCGGTTTGACCCTCGCCAATTATCTTGATAAAACCAAATTTGACGTGACTGTCATTGATTCCCTCATCGG
This sequence comes from Enterococcus sp. DIV1067f, assembly GCF_050543505.1. Classification (NCBI taxonomy): domain Bacteria; kingdom Bacillati; phylum Bacillota; class Bacilli; order Lactobacillales; family Enterococcaceae; genus Enterococcus; species Enterococcus sp. DIV1067f. The sequence goes on along the minus strand of NZ_CP172940.1, from coordinate 1,378,146 downwards.
TCAAGCAACATCTGCCAGCGCTGGCATCATTTCCCCTTGGCTATCCAAACGCCGCAATAAAAAATGGTACCAGTTAGCACAAGACGGAGCCGCTTTCTTCCCGAAATTGGTACGGGATTTTGCTTTAGATGAATCCATCTATGCCCCATGTGGCACTTTGGTAGTGCGACCAGAAAAGGCGCTTCAAGAACTGGCAGAATTAGCTGAAAATCGACGTAAGGCGGCACCAGGAATCGGCGAAATCGACTTACTGACGGGCTCACAAACCAAAGAGGTATTGCCGTTACTAAAAGAAATGCCCTCTTTACGAATCACAGGCGGTGGCCGCTTAGATGGTCAGGCTTATCTTGCCCACTTAAAAGCAAACGCTCAGCAGCAAGTGACTTTTATTGAAGAAAAAGCTGAGATCGTCAGAACCGACAACCATTGGCAAATCAAAACCAAGGATCACTTTCTTGAAACCGAGATTCTTTGCCTGACAGCTGGACCGGGATTACTAGACTTGTTATCACCTTTAGGGTATCAGGTTGATATCCGTCCGCAAAAAGGCCAGTTGCTCTCTTTTGCCACCAACCTGCCGACAAACAGTTGGCCGGTCGCCATGCTAGAAGGCGAAGGCGACTTGATTCCCTTCTCTAATGGTCAAATGTTATTAGGCGCTACTCATGAAAATGATGCTGGTTGGGATTTGACACCTACTGAAGCAGCCCAACAGCAATTGATGACAGGAATCGGTGCTTTTCTTGAAGACCCCGAAGCACTCTTTGCTGCCCCAATGACTATGCGAGTCGGCACACGCGCTTACACCTCTGATTTTGCGCCTTTCTTTGGGGAAGTGCCTGATGAAACGAATTTGTTCGCCGCCAGCGGGCTAGGTTCTTCCGGTTTAACGACGGGACCTTACATCGGTTATCTTCTAGCAAATCGGATCAATGAGGTACATGCGCAACCAACAGACTTCTCGTGCTACACCAAACCGATGACAGAGTATATCAAGAAGCGCCTTTGATAGGAAACCACTAAAAAACCACCAGAACCGTTACGGTCTGGTGGTTGTGCTGTTTGATTCTTGTAAAATTACGGACAATTTCCTAACTACTAGTTAAACATATTCTCCTGTTTCCCAATAATCGAGTAAAACTTCATTGATGATCTCACGATCCAGTGGTTCACGGATATCATCATCAAAGGCATCTTCGATCGGGACATCGCCCACAGCTTTGATACAAACCGGGACGACCGGATTCGGATGATCCTCTGCTGTCAACACTTTTTCAATCTTGATCTTATGTGTCCAATCTGCCCCCATATCATAAATATAGGTCATGGACTTACAATACTGAAAATCTTGGTCAATAGCGGACGCATCCGTTGGAACGGAATTGCCTAAGCCGATCGATTTCGAGCCGGCAATAAACAAATACAAATGTTGATTCATCCACTCAAAGGCAATCTGGATCAAAATATGTAGCTGTTCATAGGTCAGCCCTGCAGGAATAATCAAACGACGCCAAATTGGCGGACGGTATCCTTCTAAATCAATACGGACCTGATAGGCGACCGGCGTATCTGCTGCGTCATCAAAGGCCGTATGTTTTGTTGGAAATGGGACGATTTTTGGCGAGATTGCAGCAATCCGTGGGTCATCAACGGGCAATAGATCATGTTCTTCGGGATCGGTGTCTTTAATCATTGCTAACATCGCTTCTTTCTTTTCAGCTGACCAAAACTGTGGTTTGGACATCCGAGCGAAAAAGATAGGTTGTTTTTCAGCCAATACAAAGGCAATTTCTAGGTATTGCGATTTGGTAATATGCTTTTCTTTATACATGCAGTAATAAAAGTCTTCAATGGCTGTTTTGGCAAACGGAAGAAAATTTAGACTGTACGGTACTTCTTGAGGCAGCATTTCAGTATATACCCATTCAACAAAGACTTTGTCTTTTAGTTTGGTCATGCCGCCATCTGTTTCCGCGCAAAAGATCAAGTAAAAAACAGGATCTAAGTAATGCTCAAGATCGTCGTCACTAACCACACTGGGTCCGCCATACAAATCAACGTGATCCATCATCCGGTCAATCACTTTCGCTAATTTCTTCAATGTTTTTTCCAAAAAAATCTCGCTCCTTCCTATCAAGTTTACTTTGACGAAAAGAGCGAGGATTGTCAATCTTTTTTTTAATGGGAGAGCATTTCCTGTGCAATTTCTAATCCGCTCATCCCCGTTGGGTAATAGGTCGGCCAATGCTCCATTTCCTCTAGTAACGCTTCATGACTCTCGTTGCCAAAGTAGATATGGAAATGATGTGAAGCACCTGGTGCGATCATATGGTCGCTAAATTGGATATATTTGAACGCCGCATCTTCATCGGTGCTTTCAAATAAGAAGCGTACGCCACGATTACCAGCTGAGTAGTTCAAAACCTCTTTGCCAGTATACACATACTTGGCTTCTTTCTCTGTACCATCATCAAAAATAAATGTCATTGTATTGTCTGTGATCTTGATCTGAGCAACATCCGTTTGATACCCTGTCGTATAATACTCTTTGTATTCGTCAGCTGTCATTTTCTTGTCCATTTTTGCTTTATAATCAAACACTTGATCCAATGTTCCGTCTTGTAAAAATGGGTAAACGGATTGCCAGTCTCCTGCCCAGTCAGATAAAGGACGGTCTTGTACATCGGCATCCTCAAAGTAGCCGTTATAAACTGTTTTTTCTTTTTCGGCTTCAGCCATTTCTTTGTCATTTGCTACATCGGTGGTTTTTCTCAAGGCATCGCGGTTTTGCTCCATAATTGAAATGTAGTCTTCCCCGTTATCCATCTGCTCTTGGGTCAAGCCTTCTAATGGGTTCAAAACAGCTAATTCAACTCCTGCTTCTGACGCTAACGTCCGGGCAATGCTGTCTTTGGCATTTTCTTCAAAATAGATCGTCTGAATGCCTGTTTCTTGAACGAACTCTTTTAGTTCTGCGATCCGTGAAGCGGAAGGCTCTTCACTTGGTGAAAGACCGGAGATCGGAACTTGGGTCAATCCGTATTCTAAAGCTAAATAACCAAAAGCGGCGTGCTGCGTTACAAAATGATTTTGCGCCGGATTGCTAAATGCTTCTTCATACGATTCATGAAGATCTTGTAATTGTGCTAAATAATTTGCCGCATTTTCAGCAAAGGCTGTCGCTTTCGCTGGATAAGCCTCACTCAGCTGGTCACGGATCGCCTCTACTTGTTTCATGGCTAAGCTTGGGGCTAACCAGACATGGGGATCTAATTCATGAGAATGACCATCATCGCCGTGGTCATGATCGTGATCGTGGTCGTGGTCATCGTCACCGGGTAACAGGACCATTCCTTCTGTGGCTTTAACCACTGTCACATCCCCGTCATTTAACGTGGCTTCAATCGAAGGAACCCACATTTCCATGTTCTCATTGTTGTAGACGAAAACATCCGCATCTTGGATCTTTGCCATATCTTTTGCAGAAGGTTCATAATCGTGGGAATCAGTGCCTGCGGGCATCAATAATTCAACCTCCCCTTCATCCCCTACAACTTGACGAGCAAAATCATACATCGGATAAAACGTAGCCATGACCTGGATTTGTTCATTATCAGAAGCAGCGTTGCCTGATTGTTCAGTTGCATCAGAGCCTCCTTGTCCACAGGCCGCCAAAGCTAGGGCTACTGTTGATAACATCGTTATTTTAAAAAACTTCTTCATTTTCAAAATACACTCCTTTTTATTTTTCCATATTTCCTTTTCCTCGGCAAAACACTGATAAATCAATTACGATTTACAAAAACAAAACGTAACGTTTACGTTTTACCATCGGTTTTCTACTTTACACAACTATTTACTCCTTGTCAACAGCTTTTCAAGATGTTTTTTTATATGTAAAAACTTTCATATGTACCACTGCTGATATCATTATTAACTTACTGAATGGATCGGTTGATTCGGCAACAATCGGCAAATGACGAAAATCGCTATCTATTGTCCTTTGTCGCCTCCTGTGCTACACTCGAGGGGTAATTGAATACAAGATTATCCACTAGGGGCGCTTTATGCTGAGATAGACGTATGTCTGGTCCCTTAGAACCTGATTTGGTTAGTACCAACGTAGGGAAGTGGCAGCGCATGATTTTTCGCGTTCCCATTTTTTCTGTCTACGTGTGGATAGAAAAAGGAGGAACGCTTTTTTTGTAGACAGAAAAACCATCGAGAGGAGAAGAGAAAAATGACAAATGAACCAATCGCCTGTGCGGCAGATGGGATCGATATCACGGGGTGCCGAGTTAGCTTGTACCCAATGAAAGACCATTTCGCGCAACAAATTTTAACAAGTATCGAAAAAACGAATACGAGCGCTGTTTGGCAGCAGACCGATCTGTTCAGTACCCTTTTTCGAGGGGAAGCGCCTAGTGTCATAGACGCAGCAGAGGCGCTATTTATCAACGCCTACGAATCAAAGACACACCTCGTGGGTGAGTTTACTTTTTCCAAAGGCTGTCCCGGAGACAGTGCGGGTGACACATTCTTGAATGGCGAACAGGCGCAACCCAATAAAGGAAAGAACCTAGCGAATGGTGACTTTTTGGTTGATTGCAAATATTCGTTTTACGTATTTGGCGAAAATCATTATATGGAAGAAATCGCCACGATCGTCCAGCTGGCAGAGACTCATGGCTTGAGCCCTCGTTCTGCTCACTATGTGACGATGCTGACCGGATCAGCAAGCCAACTCTTTGCTTATTTTGAAGCCGCATTAGCTTATGCCCATGACCATCTCCCCCACTATGTTCTGGAAGCGACTGTTTCGGTCAACAGCCCTTCAAAAAAGGAGGCGATGCCACGTGACTAAGTGGGCTTTGAAAGATGTCATCATGGTAGGAATTGCTTCGTTGATTTTTGGCGTGATCTATCTTGGGGCTGTCCATTTCGGATTGTTGTTAGGTACGCTTCTAACGCCCTTTGGTTTATCTGTCTTAGCCAATGAGTTTATCTTTGGTGTTTGGTTCATGGCGGCAGCTTTTGCCGGATATGTGCTACGTAAGCCGGGAGCAGCTACGATCACTGAAATGATTGCGGCTCTTTTAGAAGTGTTTATGGGAAATTTTTATGGACCTATCATTTTTATTAGCGGTTTTGTACAGGGGATCGGAACAGAAGCCGGTTTTGCATTAGGCCGCTACCGACGATACGGGTGGTTCCCTTTAGTTACTGGAGCCGTGGGCGCCACGATCACGAGTTTTCTTTGGGGAATCATTCGGTCAAATTTCATTAACCTACAATGGCAGTTGCTGTTGGCGATCTTTCTTATTCGCTTGCTTTCTTCGTTATTCTTTTCAGCCTTTTTAGTGAAGATCGTCTGTGACCACTTGACACGGATGGGGGTCCTCAACAGTTACCCCATTGCTGAAGATCAAACGGTCATCGTCAAACGGAAAACCGCATGAGCCTGTCGGTAAAAAACGGCAGTTTTTTGGTGGATCAAAAGCGACTTGAATTGACTCTGTCTTTGGCCCCTGGTGAAACAAAAGGGATTTATGGTGCTTCAGGAACAGGAAAAAGCACCCTTTTCCATCTCTTAGCGGGACTAAATGAGAAGGGGTTTGATGGAGGGACGTATACGATTGACGGCCAAACGATGAACCAGCTTTCCATCCGGGAAAGAAGCACGTCCGTCAGCTTATTGTTTCAAAATCCTGATATGCAATTTTGCATGGCAACACCGCGAGAAGAGTTGCTTTTCTGTTTAGAGAATCAATGTATTTCCCAAAAAGACATGCCAAACAAAGTGGCTGAAGCTTTGGCATTTTGCGAGATTACCCACCTTGCTGATCAACCTTTCACGACCTTGTCTGGTGGTGAAAAACAGCTAGCCGCATTGGCTTGTTGTCTGATATTAAAAAGTCGTTACTTGCTTTTGGACGAACCCTTTGCCAATTTGGATTCGGACACAAGTCAAAAAGTCATACGAAAACTGCAGCAAATCCAACACAAAAATGCTCTTGGTATTTTATTGATCGATCATCAAATCAAAGAGACCGCTAACTGGGTCGATGAGTGGCTGCTGATTGAAGAGGAATTCAGAACGATCAATCAAGCAGCGCTCCGCCAACTTGATCAGCACCTACGCAAGTCGCTGCCGCTTGTGAACATTAAATCGACTTCTAACGAAAAACGGCTTTCATTTCAAAATTTCCGATTACCCATCCGAAACCATGAAATTGTTTTCCCAGATCTTGCCTTTGATAAGGGCTCACTGATTGGAATCACTGGACGTAGCGGCAGCGGCAAGTCTTCGTTTTTAAAAGCTATTTTACAGCAGCAGGCCTATAAAGGGGATATTCTTTTGGCAGGTAAACTAATCAAGAAGTATCCGTCACCTTTTCGCTCCATCAGTTGGATCATGCAAAATCCGCAAGACCAATTTTTGGCAGCTACCGTTGCGCAAGAGCTTAGCCAAGGAAGCGCCCCGACCGAGAGCGACAAACTACTCGAAAAATTGCGTCTGCAAAACAAGAGTGCCCAGTCGCCTTTTCTACTGAGTCAAGGACAGCAACGGCGCTTGGCTGTTGCCTCCTTACTGCAGCGCCCGGTCGACCTACTGCTAGTAGACGAGCCGACATATGGTCAAGATGTCACACAAGCTTGGCAGATCATGGAGCTATTAGCTGCTAAAGCAACCACTGGCACGTTAGTTTTGATCGTTAGTCACGATGTCTTATTGTTGCAACAGTTTTGCTCGCAAATCATTGATTTCAATTGCTATCAAAAGGAGGTCGCAGATGCGTACACTCAATCCCACAGTCAAGTTATTCGCCATTTTAGGACTCGCCTTAGTGGTTTCTTTTCAAAATAATTTCAGATTGAATTTATTGCTCTCTGTCCTATTCTTCGTTATTACTGTAAAAGAGCGCTCCTTGAAAAAAAGTCTTTTGCTCTTTTCTGCATTAACACTGGCAGCTGTTGGGGTCTTTTTCACTGGTCTCCTTTACTATCAAGACCATCAAGGCGCTCCCTCCTCAACGGCAGCTATTCACTATGGGCTTGACATGGCGAGCCGAATCTACTGCTTCGGTATTCTGGGAAGTTCTTTCAGTGTGACGACCACGATCAATGAATTGATTTATTCGCTGCAGCAACAGCTGCACCTGCCTGCCGTTTTTGCGTACGGTCTGCTCGCTGCGTTTCAAATTGCTCCGATCATTCCAGCAGAGTATCAAAACATCCGCAATAGCATGCGTTCCAGAGGAATCTCAGTCAATTCGTTTTCTTTCAAAATGTTGATTCCTTTACTCGTCAAATCCATTCGCTGGTCCGAACTTTTGGCGACGGCAATGCTTTCAAGAGGTTTCGACGGTGAAGGAACGCGAACTTATGCCAAGACATTTCGAATCACTTTTATGGATACGCTGTTTTTATCCTTATGTTTGATGGTGGGACTTGGCGGAACACTCATCCTATAAAGGGGAAAGAGACAAAAAGACAAAGAAACGTAAGGGTTTCTTTGTCTTTTTTCATTGATTTATTAAGAAGTGATCGTCTTTTTTACTGAACCAGATTTGATTTGGTAAAACGTAACAAACATCGTCGTTGCTAATATATACAAGGCGAAAAGAAGATACATGTTTTTAAACAGCTGGATCGTCGTTTGGTTCAACCAGGCCCCTACTTTAGGAATATAAAATATCGGCTGGCCAATCAATTGACTTTTTTGAATTTCGTTTGGTTCCATCTGATTTTGATTGTCGCCAATGGTGTAGAGCACCGATTGATTTTCCCCAACCGCAACGATTCGCCGCGTCCGCATCTGTCTACCTTGATCAACATAATACGTTACTTCGTTGCCAACCACTAAATTATCTTCAGAAGCTTTTTTTACAAAAAGGAGTGTCCCTTCAGAATATGTCGGTTCCATTGCATCACTAGCAACAATAGCCATTGTGAAACAAAACGCATGTGGGATCACCACAATTAGTACAGACAGCAGCATGAACATCAGTACAAAAAGTGAGAGCATGATACTTTGTTTTGGAAAAAGCTTCATTTTCTATTCTCCTTCTAAACCTCAGTTTCTTTTATGATTCTATAACATAACTCTATTTTTTTCAAACATTTAAAAACGTTTCGTTGAATTTTTATACGAAGATTACTCGATTATTATTTGACTTTATTTAATTATTTATATTATGCTAAAGGCGATTAAAAAACAGAGGAGAAAAAGTATGCCTTTTTTAAATAACAAGTTTTTTTTAAAGCGTTGGATTCCCTTCATCCTTCTGGTCCTATTTTTACTGGGAAGTATTGTCTTTTTTCTCGTTCTTTTTTTATTCCCAACTTCTGATATCCATGCAGTGGAGAAAAAGGAAGACTGGATTTTCTATGCTGAGGACAATCCCGAATCTACTTTTATTAGCCGTTATGTGAAACATTTACCTAGTGTAAAAGCCAATGATCGTTTTGTGATGAAGCGAAAAATGACCAACGATTATAAATACCCTACAATGTTACTAATTGGCGATCATCAACACATGACTGTCTATCTCGATGATCAAGAAATTTACACCAACGATGAGCCCAATGATCCACTGACTCTCAATCATCCAGGCAAAACATTGTCTTTTATCACCTTGCCTGAGGATTATGTTGGTAAAACCTTGAAAATATACGTGACTAGTCCTTTTGACACCTATTCTGGCTTCCCAGCAGAAGTCTTTTTTGGCCCTGCAAATGCACTGATCGGCTATGTCTTCAGTCTGTCAATTTTAAATATTTACATTCTTTTATTTACTGGTTTTATTTGTATCATCAATTTATTTTATGTCTTAGTTTCTTTTATCAATCAACGAAGGCTGAAAATATCTTCTCTCTTATTCAGCGGCTTTGCCTTAACAGCAGGCTTGGAAGCAGGCTTCAGCGATATGCTTGGTGGACTACTGTTTCCCCCAATCGTCAACTCTGTAATGTTAAATATTCTTTCTATTATTACACCAATGTTTTTGATCGGCTTTTACTGCACGAATATGCATTTTATTCGCAAGTACTACCAGAAATGGTTATACTTTCACTATTCATTCGGTCTGTTAGCGATACTTTTCGCACTTTTCCAAGCACAAAGTTTGCCCGTCATCATGAATTATATGTTCTTGTTGAATATTACCAGTACCTTCGTTACTTCTTTTGCAGCAATTTATGAAGCATTGAAAAAAAATCCTTTTTATGTCATTTGTGCGCCTTGGATCGTGATTGCGGCTATCGGTCATTGTTTCTTGTATATTCAGGATATTTTAGTTTTGCCACAATCTGATATCAATTGGCGTTCGATCATCTTTTTCTTATTAATTATCATTTTTACTTGCTACGGCTTCCTTGAACTCTTTTTTGCCAGCGAGGGTAAAAATAAGCAGATCGATACGGCAGACATCAAAGTGCGTTTATATGAGAATCAACAAGCGATCAGCCCTGAACAAACGTTAAAATGGCAGCAAGTTTTACGGACCATCAAACAAAGAACCCATACGGTCAAGGATATGTTAGAAGATCAGCAGTTGGCAGCGGCCTATGAAGGCCTTAGTGAGATTGAAGAACAGATCAAGCAGCAGTTAACGAGTCCTTCCGTTGAAAAAGAATCACTCACGACGATGCTGCTTGCTAATTATAAACACACAGCTGCTCAAAAAAGGATCACCTTTGCCTGTGATGGCATCATAGAACCACTGGAACAATTGGCGGAAAATGATCGTCTATCCTTGATCGCTCATTGCCTAGAGTACGCCATCCGATACACTTGTGCGGTCACTGATCCTCAAAAGCGAAGACTCGCGTTGAGGGTGAATGACACGAACGGCCAGTTGCATATCGACTGCCAAATGCCGCTTCTCTCAAATGAAGAAGCAGAAAAACTACAGAACAATGAAACCAAACGACAGGCGATGCAGGCTGACATGCAAATGCTAGAACAACTTTGTTTAGCCTACCAAGGAAGTATCCGGATTGAAGAAACTGACGGGCTTCACCTCTTGCATTTGACACTTAGGGCGAAAATAGATCCGCTGTCTTTCGACTGACCGTCTTGCTACATTAGTTTTAAAGGAGCGATTTTAAGAAAAAGCGAAAAAACTCTTGCTTTTTTCGCTTTTTCGCTTTAGCATGATAAAGAACAGCAACAAGCATTGGAATAGTAGTTTTATGATGGTCTTAGAGAGTCGATGGCAGCTGAAAAATCGACACCCACTGATAAAATGAACCTACCCAATGGCAATGACCGCAAAACGGTCGGTGGAAAGGCCTTATCCTTTACGAGTTGGATTATCCCGATAGATAATCAACAAAGGTGGTACCGCGAAATCCAAGCATTTCGTCCTTTTTTAGGACGAGATGCTTTTTTATTTTTTTAAGGAGGAAAAAGAATGACACAAAAAAATGATTTTACAGAATGGTATATCCAAACGATCCAAAAAGCCGAATTGATGGCTTACTCCCCAGTGAAAGGCTCCATTATTTTCCGTCCTGACGGCTTCGAACTTTGGGAGCATATCCAAGAAGAGTTCAATCGATTCTTGAAAAAAGAGGGCATTCGTAATGCGTACTTCCCAATGCTGATTCCGCAAAATTTCTTTATGAAAGAAGCCGATCATATTGAAGGTTTTGCGCCTGAATTGCCATGGGTCACAGAAGTCGGCAATGAAAAATTGGAAGAACCTTTGGCCTTGCGTCCAACCTCAGAAACCATGATTGGCTCTGCCTTTTCTGATTGGATCAACTCCTACCGTGACCTGCCTTATGAAATTAATCAATGGGCAAACGTCTTTCGTTGGGAAAAGAAAACATTGCCTTTCTTGCGTACCTCAGAGTTTTTATGGCAAGAAGGCCATACCGCTCATGAAAACGAAGAAGATGCACGTCAACGCACCATGAAAATCTTGGATGAATATGCCCGCCTTTGCGAAGAATTCCTAGCGATCCCTGTTTATCGCGGACAAAAAACCCCTTCTGAGCGTTTTGCTGGAGCAGTTGATACTTATTCGATCGAAGCGATGATGAAAGACGGCAAAGCAGTCCAAGCAGGAACCAGCCACTACATGGGGACAAAATTTGCTGAAGCATTTGATATTACGTATTTAACGAAAGAAAACAAGCATGTCCATGCCCACACAACCTCTTGGGGTGTCTCTACCCGCTTGTTGGGGGCCTTGATCATGACCCATGGCGATGAAAATGGGTTAGTTTTCCCACCAACCATTGCACCAACCCAAGTTGTGTTGTTACCAGTCGGTCCATGGAAAAAGAATCCAGCCATCTTAGAAAAATTAGAAGAACTGTATGCTAACTTTAAAGCCAAGGGCATTCGTGTTCGATTGGATGATTCTGATAACTCACCTGGCTATAAGTTCAATGAATGGGAACTAAAAGGCGCTTGCTTGCGAATCGAATGTGGCCCAAGAGATTTAGAAGCTGGCAAAGTGATGGTCAAAGTCCGCGACTTGGCTGACAAGCAAACAGTCGCCCTTGAGCACTTGGAAGCCTTCGTTGATCAAGAACTGCAAGCAATGCCCCCACGCTTATTGGCAGCTGCGAAGGAACGTAACAAAGATAATGAGTACACCAACATCGATACATTGGATGAACTAAAAGCCCATATCGAAACGTGCAAACAAGAAGACAAAGTGACTGGCTTTGTTTTGATCGGTTGGGACGGCTCGGAAGAAACGGAAGCGAAAATCAAAGAAGAAACCGGCTTTACTACCCGAAACATTCCGTTTGAAGCACCAATGGAAAAAACAGTCGATATCGTCAGTGGCAAACCTGCCAAGCATACCGTTTGGATCGCCCGCGCATACTAATAGAAAAAACGAAGCAGCCAGATTGAAAAGGCTGCTTCGTTTTTTGATTAATAAATCAATGAAAGAAAATCTTCAGGCGTGATGTTGCCAAAATATTTTTTAACATCAATGTTGGCGATGACTTGTGCCAAATCTTCCTTGGCATAACGAGTTCCGATCAGGGCTTGTTCGACATCTGCAATGTCCCCTAGTCCGAAAAAGTCGCCAAAGATTTTGGCATCCGTGATTTTTCCTTCTGCCACATTCAAACGAACTTCGATGGAGCCGATTGGGAAGCGATGACGGCGTTCAATATCAAAAGCTGGTGATTTACCGTAATTCCAATCCCAGTTGCGATAATACTTATCGGAAATCTCATTGATCTTGACCCAATCCTCTTCAGTCAGTTCATAGGTTTTGACTTCTTCCACGGAATCGACACCAAAAATCTTCAATAAGATTTCTTGACGGAACTCTTCAGTCGTCATGTCTTGCTTCTCTTTTGGCAAGAATGGTTTGATGTTTGTCACTCTTGAGCGGATCGATTTGATGCCTTTTGATTCGATTTTGTCTTTGCGGACTTTCAAGGCGTTGACCACTTCATTGATGTCACTGTCAAACATGATCGTCCCATGAGCAAACATCCGGCCATTCGTTGCGTACATCGCATTCCCAGAAAACTTCATGTCATTGATCACAAGGTCGTTGCGCCCTTTTAGTTGCGCCCCTTCAACCCCCATCTCATGCAAGGCTTGGACGATTGGTTTGGTCAGTTTTTCAAAATCTCTGAAAGAATTGCCATCGTCAGGCATAATAAAGCTGAAATTCAAGTTTCCGAAATCATGATAGACTGCACCGCCGCCGCTGAAACGACGAACGACATGAATCCCATGTTCATCCACATATTCCTTATTGATCTCTTCGATCGTATTTTGATTGCGTCCAATGATAATCGATGGTTCATTAATGTAAAAAAGTAAGATGGGTTCATCCACTTTCATTTCTTGAAGAAGAAAAATCTCGATGGCTAAATTGATGCGTGGATCGTTCAGTTCATTCGGTACAAAAAGCATACTATTCGTTCCTCCTAATTAGATGATTTCTACTATTTTTTGAACAGCCGCCAACTCAACAGGGATTCCATTGGCAGCTAGTGCAGCCTCTTCTCGTAACTGTTCTAAGTCACCATGTTGCGGCAAATGCGTCAACATTAATTTTTTCACCTGCGCTGCATGGGCGATCTCCCCTGCTTCTTTTGAAGTAAAATGTGCCTTGTGCCGCTCATTTCCTGCAAAAAGATAGGTATCTGCCAAGAATAAGTCAGCCCCTTCAGCAAACGGAACGAAAGATTCTAAATAGCCAGAGTCTCCAGTAAAAACAAAGACCTTGCCCGTGCTTTTCTCAACAAATCGCATGGCATAGCAAGTGACTGGATGGATCGTTTTCATAAAGGTAATCGTGAACGGGCCCAATTCCAACGACTCAGACTGAAGGTAATCAAATCCTTGGGTCACTCCCGGCATCGTCAGACTTTCAAAATGAACCCTGTCCTCCCCATGACCGTAGATCGGCAAAACCTGCCGTTCTTCGTTTTCGGGATATAATTGCCAATAGTATTGTAATACCCCCAGATCCGCAATATGATCGTGATGGTAATGTGTCAAAATCACTGCATCTAAGTCTAAGGGATCAAGGATCTTTTCTAATTGGACCAAGGTGGTACTTCCCGCATCAAGCAGCAAATGAAAGCCATCTGACTCTACTAAATAGCCAGTAGTCCCTTCACCATTATACGGATAGGCACCTAAACAACCTAAGACAGTTATTTTCACATGTGTTTCCTCCTCTTTGGCTCCAGCTGATTTTCTACTTCTTTTATGCTATCACATCTCAGCTGATTTGACTAAAATCTGACCATTTTTTTTGCGAAAAAGGATCAAGAAAATGAGAAAAAAACGACGTCTATTGATGAATCCCTTGAATGAGTGTTCAACTCTATCCTTAAGGAACCATTCCAATGGTACGTCGTCTTTTTTTGCTTATCTGATCAGCGCTCGTTGTTCATTGATCAATTCTTCATAGAATGCTGCGTTGACCGCATACGCATAGGCGTTTGCCCACAACATCCCAATCATAAGCGCCAAGAAACCCAGAATAAACCAGCCAATCAATGATAATTGCAGCCAAATGTATTGGCCCAGATGCGGTCGCAAGAGAGCGAAAGCTGCTTTAATTGATTGAAGAACCCCTAATTCCGGCTGATCATAGCGTAGATAGATTGCTAATTGGATCACACCAGTAACGACTTGCGACAAAAAGAAGAACAAGATGATGGAGAGAATCGTCCCAATAACAAAAGCGATCGAACCGTTAAACATCGATACATCAATAGAAATTCCCCGATTAAAATTGAATACCAAGCCCAAATATTGATTAAGGCCTGATAAGACAAATTGCGGCAAGAAAATCGCAAAACTCAAAAGATAATTTAAAAGCGCGCTCACTAAATTTAGTAGCAAAAACGGTACATACAGACGCTTATCAAAGACGAGAAAAATATCCGCCACCTGGATTCCTCTGCCACGAACCAGATAGAGTGCCATAATACTCAATGCTACTGAAAAAGCAAAGAAGACAAAATTGTCCAAGATCAGATCGATCCAGCTCTCTGCATTGTTTGCACCAAAAGAAGTCCCAATACTACTAAAAAGCGAGCTGACCACCGCTTGTACCGCAACCGTTGCTAAAATACTCAAGACGAACGTTCCCCAGAATCCGCGCAAGGAGTTTTTAGCCGTCTCTCGAATCATTGTATTTGATCTCATAGACTCACCTTAATAACTGCGCAATGCTTTAACGGTCTTATCGTCTAAGCGGCGAACCACTTCCGTTACAAGCTTGACTGTATTGAAGTAGTCATCCTCATGAATGACAGAAGTATGAGAATGCAGGTAACGAACTGGCACAGTAATAGCGATCGAAGGAACCCCATCACGAGTCAAATGCATTTGACCAGCATCGGTTCCCCCACCAGTGATCACGGTATATTGGAAAGGAATTTCCATCTCTTCGGCGACATCGATCACAAAATCCAATAATTTCTTGTGAGGAATCATGGAAGCATCGAAAATCAAGACTTGTGGGCCTTTTCCTAACACAGAATCCGCTTCTTTTGGTGTCATTCCAGGTGTGTCCCCAGCGGTACCAGTATCTAGGGCGATAGCGATATCAGGATTCACTAAGTGAGTGCTTGTTCGCGCACCTCGTAGTCCAACTTCTTCCATCACGTCACTGCCGGCAAACAAGCAGTTTGGATGTCCTTCGGCTGCCAAGGTTTCTAATACCCGTAGTGATACCGCCGTACCAATTCGATTGTCCCATGCTTTGGCTAGCAAAAATTTGCTGTCGTTCATCCGTTTGTATTGGATATAGGGGGTGATCATGTCTCCAGGACGGATGCCCCAGCCTTTGGCTTCCTCTTCGCTTGACGCGCCGATATCGATGAACATATCTTTGATATCGTAAGGTTTGTTTCGAGTCTCTGGACTCAACACATGGGGTGGTTTTGAGCCGACGACACCGTGGATCAATTTGCCATCATTGGTTTTGATCTCCACTTGCTGTGCCAGCATCACTTGCCCCCACCAGCCACCAAGGGTTTGAAATTCGATAAAGCCTTTTTCCGTAATTTTCGTTACCATAAAGCCGACTTCATCCATATGTCCCGAAATAAAAATTTTCGGACCGCCGCCATCACCAACATGTTTCGCAATGACACTTCCTAAACCATCAAAAAAGATATCTTCAGCAAAGTCTTTGGCATATTCTTTAAAGACTTCACGCACTTCCTCCTCATTCCCAGGAACCCCACGTGCAGTCGTTAGGTCTATTAAAAGCTGTTCTTCTTTTTTCTCCATCTTGCTTCCTCCTTTGTCTCATTGATTATGATTATACCATTCTCTTAATCTGGTGCCAGAGGGAAATACAAAAAGATTGGTTAAATAAAAAAAAACGATCCTAGTTTCCTAGAATCGTTTTATCGTATAAATAGATCAAGTTTCAATAATCCGCAGACACAGCTTGACGGTAATCAAATAGGCAAATAGATAGACAACTGCTGCTACTCCTGCAAACAAATGAGCGACCCAGTACCCGGGACTGTCGATGATCTGTGTGAAAGTATTGATGGCAAATACCGCATGCAAAATCGCCAATAAGGTGCCAGGCATAAAAATCCAAATGTTTTGCCAGTACACCAACTTGCGCACTTCATTACGGGTGTAGCCTAATTTTGTCAATAGTCGGTAATTGTACTTTTCCCGCTCCGTGTTAGAAAATTGCCGAACGATCAAACTACTAGACGTGGTGATCAAAACGATCACCCCAACAAATAGCGATACGAACAAAATGATTCCTGCTTGTCGTCGCACCCCGCGCATTGTTGTAAAGCGATTGGCTAACGTTAGCCGATATGCGGTCGTCTGACCACTATCGCTACTTGAATCCCGAGCGGTCTCTGGATAAAAGCGTACGTTTTTTTGGTCGTCGCTAAATTCATAGGTCAATGGATGCGCCCACTCGATTGGCAGCTCTTCATCCAACAACTGTGTCAGCGCGTCTGTTTGCACCTTTTCGGTCTGTAAATAAGCAATGGTATAGGTGAATCCTTTGATTTGTTGGTACGCCTCATCTTGAATGACAAGGACATTGGGTAAAGAATAGCGTAAAGCACTATCACCAAAATAATCTTGTTCGGCTTGAATGAGTTTGAACGTATGTTGACTGCCGATTTTGACCTCATCGCGATAGGTGATAAACGAACGAGTCACATCGTATTGACTGTCAAAAAGCACCGCTTGTTTATCGGTACTCAGTTGAATCTCCGGGGCATCGGGAACCAGTTTTCGCAGACGCTGATAATCAGAAAAAGCGACCAGATTCACCATGATATTTTCAATATTTTCGTCTTGCAACTCTCCAAGGTAACGGGTTTGAACCGTCATATTGGTCATTTTATAGGGAATCGATTGTTCGGCAATAATCGGTGTATCGGCTTTTTCTAAAAGGTCCCGCAAGGTATCTGTCTGCTCTCCTGACACCTGAAAGGAAGTTGGATAGATACGGTTCGTTGCTTGGTAATTCAAAGAGATGACCCCCATTGTTCCCCCGATCAATGAAATCGCGATTGCAGTGATGATCGTCAAAAGGGCGTAGCTTTTCCACGTCCTTTGCAAGTAAGCACGCACGTTATTGTAAGCAATCAACTTCGCCCCTTTGATAAGGCGTTTTTTTGGTTTACTCAAAAAATACAATAGTGCTGGCAAGGAACAATCAAAAAAGAGATAAGTTGCCGTTATACAGCAAAATAGAATCAGTAAAGGGATCCATAGAATCGCTGAAAAATCTTGCGTATACGTGATATAGTTGGTCCATGTTTCCCTTAGGGTCAATGACAGATAATACCCTACCCCAAGTAAAATCAGACCTAGGACCCCCATCAATGTACGAAACGGAGTCATTTTCATTTTTTTGATCGGTAAGCGGTATTCGGTCTTGATCAATTCACTCATTGGGGTACGCCAAACAAAAAGGATCACTTGAATACTCAATATAATCATTGCGGCGATAAAGACAAAGACCGTCGAAAAAATCGATTGCGGTGAATTAAAGAAATGACTGGTCAAATTTAGGCCCATCGCCCGAATCAAAATCATTGAGAAGAATTTTGAAAAAATAATTCCCATAAAGATACCGGTCACTAGAGAGAAAAAATTTAGTAAAAACGTTTCCCGTAGCAACAGCCAAGCAAGACGACCTTGCCGCAACCCCAAAAGCTGGTAAACACTGATTTCTTTTTGTCGCTGACTAAGAAAAAAATGATTGGCACTCAGCATAAAAAACAAGACGACAAAGGCAACCACACTGCTGCCGAATCCTAAAACCCCTTCAATGCGGATGTCTTGCTGGACCCGTTGATTCAGCAGACGATCATTCATCAAGGCGTTAAAGGAATAAAAAATCATCACGGCGGTCATCATACAAATAAAATACACCATATAATTGCGAAACTGCCGCAAAAAACTCCGCCAGCCGATTTTAAACAACATGGCGCGGACCGCCTCCAATCGTAGCCTGCATATCGATGATTTTTTCGAAAAATTCCTGACGGCTGCCTTTTTTGACAACTTCCGCAAAGAAGACACCATCGCGAATGAACAGAATCCGATTGCAGTAGCTGGCGGTAAAAGGATCGTGGGTGACCATCAAGATCGTCGTTTTTTCTTGTTGATTGATTTGCGCTAAATACCGTAACAATTCTGTTGCCGCTTTTGAATCAAGGGCTCCCGTGGGTTCATCAGCAAAAAGGACCGCCGGACGACTGATGATCGCCCGAGCAGCAGCGACCCTTTGTTTTTGCCCTACAGACAATTCTTCTGGGTAGCGATCCAACAAGTGTTCGATCCCTAACAAATTGGCCGTCTCCTCGATACGTACTTGGGTTTCCTTCACGGGCAAGCGATCAATCGCTAAAGGCAGCAAAATATTGTCTCTGGCTGTCAATGTCTCTAAAAGATTAAAATCTTGAAAGATGAAGCCAATCTGCTGACGGCGAAAATCGCTGAGGGCTTTTTCCGACATTCGGGTAATGTCTTTGCCATCGATATAGATCGAGCCTAAGCTAGGTCGCATGATTGAAGACAAAAGATTCATCAAGGTCGTTTTCCCGGCACCGCTTGGCCCCATGACCCCAACAAATTCTCCTTGATCCACTGCAAAAGAAAGGTTATCTAATACTTTGGTTTGATTGAAACGGGTGCCGTAACTTTTTGTCAGATGCTTCACATCGATCATATTTTTCACACAGAACCCTCCTTTAAAAAAATTCTCTCCTTATGGTAGCATACTTTATCATTGAATACTTCTGCTTCAAAACAGAGAAAAAATAAATTTAAAAAAGTTTTTATTCATTATGTGAAACATGGAACAACCAAATCCTTAATCTTATCAAGTTTTCTCGAAAACACCTCAATGAATATACACCATATATTGTGTATATCCAAAACACAAACCCTTTTCGAATACTATATATAGTTGCTCATTTCTACAATTTGTTTTATTATATTGTGGAAGATAAGGAGTGGTAGAAATGATGAACATTAAGAGAAATCCTGAGCAAGGGTTGGAAAGACAGTCCGCTTTGCGTCAGTTAAAAATCGTAAAACGTGATGGACGGCTTGTCGATTTTGATGATCAAAAAATTTATGATGCGTTAGTGAAAGCCCTGAGAAAAATCAACGGTGAGCTTTCTCCCATCGACCACGAAAAAATCACCGAGATCGTTGACAGTGTCGATCACGAGATCGCGGAACGTTTTCGTACAAATGTAAAAATCTATGAGATCCAAAATATCGTCGAGCATATCTTGTTAGCAAAGAACGAGTATGCCTTGGCTGAAGAATATATCAACTACCGGACCCATCGTGATTTCGAACGCAGCAAAGCAACAGACATCAACTTTACGATCAATAAATTGATGAATAAAGATCAATCGGTCGTCAATGAAAATGCCAATAAGGATAGTAACGTGTTCAACACACAACGTGATTTGACCGCTGGGATCGTAGGAAAATCGATTGGTTTGAAAATGCTGCCTCCTCACGTGGCAAATGCCCACCAAAAAGGCGACATTCATTACCATGACTTGGATTATCATCCATATACCCCAATGACTAACTGCTGCCTAATCGATTTTAAAGGCATGCTAAATAATGGATTTAAAATTGGGAACGCCGAAGTGGAATCGCCAAAATCGATCCAAACGGCCACCGCTCAAATCTCACAAATCATTGCAAATGTAGCATCGAGTCAATATGGTGGCTGTTCTGCTGATCGAACAGATGAATTATTGGCTCCTTTTGCTGAGTTGAATTACCAAAAACATTTAAAAGATGCCGAAGAATGGATTGAGACACCCGAACGTCGGGAAGCTTACGCGAAGAGCAAAACCCGCAAAGATATCTACGATGCAATGCAAAGTCTAGAATACGAAATCAATACGTTATTCACCTCTAACGGACAAACGCCGTTTACTTCCCTTGGCTTTGGTTTAGGAACCAACTGGTTCGAACGGGAAATTCAACGAGCGATTCTCCAAATTCGCATCAACGGGTTAGGCAGTGAAAAGCGTACTGCTATTTTCCCGAAATTGATTTTTAGTATTCGCCGTGGGGTCAACTTGGCACCTACCGATCCGAACTATGATATTAAAGAACTGGCTTTAGAATGTGCCACTAAACGGATGTATCCGGATATTTTGAATTATGATAAATTGGTTGAATTGACTGGCAGCTTTAAAGTGCCGATGGGCTGTCGTTCTTTCTTGCAAGGCTGGAAAAACGAACGTGGTGAAGAAATCAATGTCGGTCGGATGAATCTAGGTGTCGTGACATTGAATATTCCACGGATCGCCTTAGAAGCAAATGGCGATCAAGAAAAATTCTGGTCACTGCTGGAGGACCGTCTGCAAATCGTTAAAGATGCCCTTGTCTATCGAGTGGAACGCTGTAAAGAAGCGAGTCCCGCCAATGCGCCGATCCTTTATATGTATGGGGCTTTCGGTGAACGTTTGGATCGCAAAGACAATGTCAACGAATTATTCAAAAACAAACGTGCCACTGTTTCGCTTGGTTACATTGGTTTATACGAAGCTGCTTCGGCTTTTTACGGTGGAACTTGGGAACAAGACCCAGAAGCAAAGGCCTTTACGATGGCGATCGTGAAAGAATTGAAAGCTCATGCCGATGCCTGGGGCGATGAATACGGCTATCATTTCAGTGTGTACTCGACCCCTAGTGAAAGCTTGACCGATCGTTTCTGTCGCTTAGATACCGAAAAATTCGGTGAAGTTGAAAATATTACCGACAAAGAATATTATACCAATAGCTTCCACTATGATGTGCGGAAAAATCCGACACCATTTGAGAAACTTGATTTTGAAAAGGACTATCCAAAATACTGTTCTGGTGGCTTTATTCATTACTGTGAATATCCAGTCTTGCAGCAAAATCCAAAAGCGTTAGAAGCAGTTTGGGATTACGCATATGATCGGGTCGCTTATCTTGGAACAAATACCCCTATCGACCACTGTTACGAGTGCGGATATGAAGGAGACTTTAATCCAACCGAACGAGGCTTTGAATGTCCACAATGTGGCAATCACGATCCAAAAAGTTGTGATGTTGTCAAAAGAACCTGCGGGTATCTTGGAAATCCTCAAGCTCGCCCGATGGTCAACGGTCGTCACAAAGAAATCTCTGCTCGGGTCAAACATTTGCAAGAATAATCATAAAAGGAGTGTTAGATTTCTTCTACACTCCTTTTATCGAACAACCCCTGTAATTCACAATAGAAAGAAGTTTTCTTATGAGAAATCCTAAGCCCCAAGAATGGAAAGCAAACGAGTACAGTCAAAATTATATCGCTGATTACAAAGCCTTCAACTTTGTGGACGGTGAAGGCATCCGAAATAGTTTATATGTGAGCGGCTGCCTGTTTGCTTGTGAAGGCTGTTTCAACAAAGCCGTCCAAAACTTTCGCTACGGCACACCTTTTACCCAAGAGCTAGAGGATCGAATCATTGAGGATCTGCGACATGACTATGTTCAAGGACTGACCCTCCTAGGCGGCGAACCTTTCTTGAACACGACGGTCTGTCTGAAAGTTGTTGATCGCGTTCGCGCCGAATTTGGTCATAGCAAGGACATTTGGAGCTGGTCAGGCTACACTTACGAAGAACTGCTCTTGGAGACCCCTGACAAACTAGAACTTTTATCCAAAATTGATATTTTGGTGGACGGCCGTTTTGAACTCAGCAAGCGAAACCTAAACTTGCAGTTTCGTGGTAGCAGCAATCAACGAATCATTGATCTTGCTGCATCTCGAGAACAAGGAAAAGCGGTTATCTGGGCAAAGTGCAAAGATGCTGAAGCAAGTTACGAACAAATCAAAAAACAAATTTAACGACTCAAAACACCGTGCATCTTGAGATGACCCCAAAAGTTAGACCAAAAAATCGAACTTTTGGGGTCACCACATCTTCCTTCAAAGATGATGCACGGTGTTTTTTTTGTTATATAAAAATCAGTGACCGAGCTTTTTAAAGGTACTTACTTGCTTCACGAACCGTCAAAGGCGCCAGACTTTTTTGATGGCGTAGAAGAAAATCTTGGACCCACAGAGGATTCGTCTTGGCATAGTCTCGCAAGCTCCAGCCAATGGCTTTGTTGATAAAGAATTCAGAACTCCCCAAATTGTTGACAAGGATCTCTTCAAGGAATGGTCGATCCATCTGTTCTTTTTGCAACAATTGGTGAAGAATCGCCACTCGCCGTAGCCAAAGATTATCCTCAAGACTCCAACGAAGCATCTCAGCCTTTAACGCTGGCAGTCGGCGAACAAGCTTTCTGACGACCTCACTTAGTGCGTCCACGCTATCCCACCAAGATTTCGTTATGACTAACTGTTCAATTTTTCCTAGATCAACGGCTGATAAAAAGGGCTCCAGCGCCACTAAATAATCAATCGCAAGGTACTGGTGTTCCCGATAGCTGCTTTGCCAACATTGATCGATAAATTCCCAATCGATTCGTTTCATTTGTTTTGCTACTTTAAAGGCTGCTTTTTCCTGCTGACGGCGCAACGGTGTAGGGATGCCTAAAAACTCAAACTGATGCCGCATATAGGCGGCCATTTTTTCCCTTCGTTCTTCATCAGCCAAAGCAATCATCGTTTCATATACTTGATAGATCGTCATATTGGTCCTCCTTTTTAGGTCTACTGATCGTCAGATGTTTGCCATAAAGGCAGTACGATATTTTCATAGGTCAGAGGATCGAGATTTGTGACGGTGATTCCCAAAAGACGAATGCCTTTTTCAAGACCTAAAATCTCTTCCCAAATGAGACTGGCTTCCGAAAATAACTGTTCTTTTTTATGAACGTAAATCGGCAAAGTCACTCGTTTAGTGATCGTAGAGTAATCACTGTAACGGACTTTCAACACGACTGTTTTGCCATGTTTCTGTGTGCGCTTTAGTGATCTCTCAACTTCTTCTGCGATGGCGCGTAATTGACTTAAGACTTGTTCTTCACTCGTTAATGGATTGCCGTATGTATGCTCCTTACCGACTGATTTTCGTTCTCTGGTCACACTGACTGGTGAATCATGGATTCCTCTAACTTTGCGATACAAAGAATACCCCATTTTGCCAAATTCGCGGATCAACGCCATCTCACTCCAAGCGTATAGATCTGCTCCTGTAAAAATGCCTAACTCATGCATCCTGGGGACAGTTTTCTTCCCGATCCCATGAAATTTATCGATGGGTAGTTGTTGTAAAAAGGCCACTGCCTCATCCGGCATCACCACTGTTAACCCTCGTGGTTTATGATAATCCGAGGACAATTTTGCCAAAAACTTGTTGTAACTGACGCCTGCCGAACAAGTCAAATGGGTCTCATGCCAGATGTCTCGCTGAATCAGACGAGCGATCTTAATTGCTGAAGGACAGTTGATTTTGTTCACTGTGACGTCCAGATACGCTTCATCAATTGAAACTGGTTCGATGATGTCGGTGTATCGGTGAAAAATTTCTCTGACTTGCTGGGACACTTCACGATACTTTTGATGATTCCCCGGTTTAAAAATCGCTTGCGGACAAAGCTCGTAGGCTTTTTGTGCGCTCATTGCCGAATGGATGCCATATTGTCGCGCCTTATAATTCGCTGTCGTGACCACTCCTCGGCCGCCGGTATCACTTGGGTGACGGGCAATGACAAGGGGATGCTTGGCCAGCTCAGGATCATCCCGTTCTTCCACCGAAGCAAAAAAAGCATCCATATCAATATGAATAATTTTGCGGCTCGTATCATTTTTTAAGGGAAATTGCAGTTCCGACATCGTTGCTCACCTCGCTTCTTATTATAAACGAACAGAAGTTCCCTATCAAGCAAGGAATCAAGACAAAGACGCAAAAAGGACCAATTTTCATTGGCCCTTCCCTATACGTTCGCTACTTTTGCTGCACGGTTCATGACCCAAGAAGTTCTGCTATAAGGCAGCTTCTCCTCGTTCATTGGTGCGAATCCGAATCGCTTCTTCCAAAGGGTAGACGAATATTTTGCCATCACCGACTTCATCTGTCCGACAGATCGATACAATCAGCTCAATCACGGCATCGACTTTTTCATCTGCCAAAACAAAGCGGACATTTACTTTCGGTAAGAGAGTCGTGATCACTTCTTGGCCACGAATAAACTCTTTTAACCCTTTTTGATTGCCACACCCGAGAACTTGACTGACCGTCATCCCACTGATCAGATCCGATTGATCCAAAGCGGCTTTTAGCTCCTCTAATTTTTCTTGGCGAATAATCGCTTCAACTTTTTTCATGACTGCTCCTCCACTCTTAAGAATCTAACCCCATAAAGGTAGGATAGGCCGTTTCATCATGTTCGATCCGATCCATCCCCACCGCTTCTTCTTGCTGAGATACGCGAATCGGCATCACCCATTTGATCAAGGTAATTATGACAAAGGATAGGATACCAGCGAACAAAATCGTAAATACGATACTTTCGGCTTGTGCGATAAAAAGATCAACACCGCCATAAAGCAATCCTGAATGTCCACCAACAGCGGGATCGGCAAAGATCCCGGTCATCAAACCACCGAAGATTCCGCCTACCCCGTGACAACCAAAGGCATCCAATGCATCATCTAACCCTAATCGATGTTTGATGACGGAAATAAAGAAGTAACAAAACGGACTGACTAAAGCGCCAATGATAAAGGAAGACCAAAGGGAGACAAACCCCGCCCCTGGTGTGATGGCAACTAAGCCCACCACTGCACCTGTACAAGCACCGACGATTGTCGGTTTTCCCACGACGATTTTTTCGATCAGCATCCAAGAAAGCATCGCACTGGCTGCTGCTGTATTCGTGGTCATTAGGGCGTGGATCGCTAGACCATCAGCTGCTAACGCAGAGCCAGCATTAAAGCCAAACCAGCCAAACCATAAAAGACCGGCACCTAGTACAACAAAGGGAATATTATGAGGACGATATTCGGTTTGATGAAATTCTCGTCGCTTACCGACAACGATCGCTAAGACTAGCCCACTGATTCCCGAACTGATGTGAACGACATTGCCTCCTGCAAAGTCGATCGAGCCGATCGCATCTAAGAAGCCACCGCCCCACACCATATGCGCCATTGGAAAATACACGAAAACCAGCCAGAAGCCAATAAATAGAAAAATAGCAGAGAACCGCATTCTTCCAACGACTGATCCAGTGATAATCGCCGTTGTGATCAAAGCAAACATCATTTGAAAGGCAGCAAACAACCCTTCTGGAATTCCCTCTCCTTCTGACATCGAAACATGATTGAAAAAGACTTTGTCTAAATTGCCAATAAATGATCCTGTCCCGCTAAAGGATAATGTATACCCTAGAGCGACCCAGAGGACGGACGCCAAGCCCATCGTACAAATCACCATCATCATGGTATTGAGGATGTTTTTGCGTCGTTCCAATCCTCCATAAAAAAATGCCAATGCTGGAGTCATTAGAAAAACCATACCGCTACAAATTAAAATAAATGCAATATTCCCTGTATCCATTTTACACGCCTCCCTTTCTATATGTTAGCTATCCTAACACCATATTTTCGAATAATCTAGATTTTTCTGAGAAAAACATGAATTTTCTGAAAATAGCTGACTTTATATGTTAGGTAATATCACATAAGCGAGCGTGTGGCACAAAAAAATACCGAGAGAAGTCTCGGTATGATTACTCTTCTATTTGGTGATACGCTTGATAGACAAGCTGTTTCTTTACTTGATTACGTTTAGCCACTTCTTTGATTGCTTCTTTTGAGGACATTTCGGCCTCTTCCATCAAGGCAGCTACTTGTTCTGCGTAACTTCCTTCATAAACAATTTCATGTATTTCAGAAGAGCCTTCCACCAACAGACAGCATTCTCCTTTGATTGGCTGCTGCTCTAAATAGTCGATCAATTCAGAAAAGGTCCCTCGCAAGTATTCTTCATGGATTTTTGTCAATTCTCGGCAAATGACTGCCTGACGTTCACCAAATACCTCTAGCATTGTTTCAATCGTCGCTGCGATTCGATAGGGTGACTCATAAAAAATCATCGTTGCTTTCTGGGTCGCTAATTCACTCAAGGCTTGTTTTTGTTCTTTTTTCTTACGAGGTAAAAAGCCATAAAAAAGATTTGGTTGCGGCGATAAGCCTGAAGCAATCAACGCTGTCAAACCTGCCGTAGGTCCCGGAAGCGCAATCACCGCGATTCCTTCAGCTAGACAGGCCTTGACTAATTCATGCCCCGGATCACTGATGGAGGGCATACCAGCATCGCTGCATTGGGCAATGGTCTTGCCCATCTGCAGCTGTTCTACCAAATGCGGAACTCGCTCTTTATAATTGTGTTCATGTAAGCTTTTTTGCGGTGTCGAGATCTCAAAATGATTCAACAATTTCTGGGTATTGCGAGTATCTTCACTTGCAATCAGATCCGCTTCTTTTAAAATTTTGACACAACGGACCGTCATATCTTCCAAGTTCCCGATCGGTGTCGGAACAAGATACAGTTTTCCAGTGTCTTGTTTATAACTTTGTTGCTTTTGCATGTACTGCTCCTTTCGAAAAAAAGACCAGTGGAAACTGATCTTTTTTCTAACGAACCTATTAGACTGTCAGTCAGTTATTTGCCGCTTTCACGATAGATCACTTCTAGACAAAATGCACAAGGTTCATCATGTTCTCTGCGAGAACCGTATAAGTCATAACAAACATGAAATCCTTCTTCGTAAATCTTTTCTAAATTCATTCGTGATTTAGAAAGTTCTTGTTTGACCGATTCAGCGGGTGCATCTGCCACTTGGTTCAACTCACGAATGTGTTCACGTAAGCGTTGATTTTCCAATTCTAATGTCGTATTTTTTTCGACGATTTCTTGCAAAGACTGCTTCATTTCCGCTAGATTATTTAAGGAATTTTGCAACTCCGATTCTAACTGATTCAATCCGTCATATATTGATCGTTTGTCCATGCTCATTATGGTCACCTACTTATTTTGTCACTAGTTCTTCATAATCATATTCGATTGGTGTTTGCCGATCATGCAAACGGACTTTGATCACTCGGCTCAACAGATCCAGCCCAACCACACGTCCTTTGCCATCTGGCGTTTCAACTTCCTTGCCGCGATCCGGCAATTCTTTTTTCGCCCGCTCATATTCTTCACTTTCATACTTAAGACAGCACATCAAACGACCGCATAATCCTGAGATTTTCGCAGGATTCAAGGAAAGTCCTTGATCTTTAGCCATCTTGATGGATACAGGGATAAAATCCCCTAAAAACGTCGCACAGCATAGTTTGCGACCACAGGGCCCAACTCCGCCTAGTGCCTTCGCTTCATCCCTGACACCGATTTGGCGCAGTTCAATCCGGGTATGAAATTCACTTGCCAAGTCTTTGACTAATTCGCGAAAGTCAACACGGCTTTCTGCAGTAAACGAAAAAATCAGTTTTGTCCGCTCAAAGGTATAGGCTACTCGAATCAGTTTCATTGGCAACTGATGTGCGCGGATTTTTTCTTTTCCAATTTTTAACGCTTCATCTGCCGCCTTTTGATTGGCTGCTGCCTGTTCCAAATCTTTCTTCGTCGCCCGACGTAAGATAGGTTTGACTACCTGAGGCAAATCGCTCTCATTCATTTCTCTGCTTTTGGTGACGACTGTGGCAAGACATTTAGCATCTTGTGATTCCACGATGACTTGGTCATTTATAGTATAGGTCTGTTTTTTCGGTGTGTAAAAATAAATCTGGCCTACGTCATGATAACGCACTCCGACAACTTCGATCATCTCTGGTCTCCTTTTCCGGCTGCTGCGTTTTATCCATAGATGATTTTCACGGAAAATTGTTCTGCCACACCTTGGAAAGACACATTGGCTTGCAACTTTTTTTGTGCTTGCAATGCGGCTTCAATGGCACGATTGATCTCTTTTCCCCATAAACCTTGCCCCAACAATCGATCCCGCTCCTCTTGAAAGTAAAATAACAAGAGCAAAAAGATTTCTGATTGCTGATTTTTTTCTTTTGCTAGACCCAATAATTTTTTCTGAACAAAAATAAATGCTTGCGGGTCTTTCTTCAAAAGGTAATTCACCCAACGCTTAACAGCATCCTTAGTTTCATTAAACCATTCATCTTGCGAGATTTCAACTGCTTTATGATAACTATTGGTCAAGTGGCTTAGAAGTCGGCTTGTCTCTTTAGAAAGTCCCTCTTCTTGTAACTTTTCTTGCAGTTTTTCTTTTGACAAAGGAGAGAAATGAATGATCTGACAGCGAGACTGGATGGTTGGCAAAATACGACCAAGGCTCTCCGTTTCTAAGATCGCCAGAAAGTTTCCCACTGGTTCTTCTAAAAACTTTAGTAAACTGTTGGCAGCGCTGTTGTTCATTTTGTCAGCTTGAGACAAAATAAAGATTTTCAAACGGCTTTCAAAGCCGCTTTTTGAGAACTCCTCTTGCAGCTGTCGAATCTGGTCGACTTTGATCATCTGCCCATCAGGTTCAATTTGGATAACGTCAGGATGCTCTCCTTGGGCGATCCGTAGACAATTGCTGCATGCACCACATGGCGCTTCTTCTTGTACATTGGCACAAAAAAGGCGTTTTGCGAGCCATAGACTTAGTTCATGCTTGCCAGTCCCCTTGTCCCCTTCAAAAAGATAAGCATGAGCAATGCGCCCATGCTTGATACTTTTTTTTAGTTGGGCAAAAACAAGAGGCTGGTATTCTTGTAGAAATAACTCCTCCATGAAATGCTCCTTTTTTAATATTGATGGAATCCGTCAACTGGCAGCACGAATACGGTGGCGCCACCGACTTCGACTTCGACTGGATAAGGAACTTGACCATCTAAGGATATATCTAGTGACATCGGTGTCGAGACATATTGCTTTCTTGATTGACAGGTTTTTTTAATCAATTCTAACGCATCTTGCACACGGTCATCTTCAATACCAATGATAAACGTACTATTACCAGCCTTTAAAAAACCACCCGTTGATGACAATTTTGTAGCACGGATATTGGCATCAATAAACTCATTTGCCAAACGATTACTGTCTTTGTCTTGTACGATTGCCATAATTAATTTCATGGGACCATCTCCTTTGTGTTATCCAACCTACCCTAGATTGATTTGAAGTAAGCAGGATACGATTCAACGATTGCTGAATAGCTGGATTCAACAACTTCTTGTAACCCCATTCTAGCATCAATCTTATGAATGCGTACAGGATTTTCTTCCGCTAGCTTTAGATACGCATGACGAACCCGTTGATGAAACTCCAATCCTTCCGAATCTAGTCGGTCATATTGATGTGCACGATTTTCTTGGATGCGACGCAAGCCAGTATCAGAGTCAACATCTAGATACAAGGTAAAATCAGGGGTCGTTCCTTCCGTCGCAAACTCGTTGATCCGTGCGATCTCAGGAATCCCGATGCGACGTCCAGCTCCTTGATAGGCAAGCGAACTGTCAACAAAGCGGTCACAGATCACGATGTGTCCGGCGTTCAATGCCGGCAGGACAACCTCAATCAAGTGTTGGCGGCGTGCCGCTGCATAAAGTAAGGCTTCGGTCCGCTCATCCATTTCTTCATTTCGCGGATCTAAAATAATTTTACGAATTTTTTCAGCGATTTTAACTCCGCCAGGTTCTCTTGTTTTAACGATTTTTCTTGTTGCTTCAAGCTGTAACCGAGGATACAATTCTTCGATCACACTGGTTTTTCCAGCACCATCCGGTCCTTCGATGGTTATAAACAATCCATTCACCCTAATTGCCTCCAATATCTTTATAATTCTCGGCGACCTTCTACTGCTTTTAGCAAGGTCACTTCATCCGCGTATTCAATATCGCTGCCCACAGATAAGCCATGAGCCAAACGCGTGACTTTAATACCGGCAGGCTTGATCAAACGCGACATATACATCGCCGTCGCTTCGCCTTCCGTGGTCGCATTGGTCGCAATGATCACTTCTTTGACCTGATCATCATGCAGCCGCTGTATCAGGGATGCAATGTTGATATCTTCTGGACCTGTCCCTTCCATCGGGGATAACACGCCATGCAGCACATGATAAAGTCCATGATACTCGCGGACTTTTTCTAATGCCATGACATCTTTAGGCTCTTCAACTACTAAAATCGTTTCTTTGTCTCTTGTGGGATCACTGCAGATTTCACAAGGATCTTCTTCCGTTATATTTCCGCAAATACTGCAAAAGTGCAAATCTCGTTTAACACTAAGCAACGATTTAGCAAACTCATTGACGACTTCTTCTTTCATATCAATCGTATAAAATGCCAAACGTGTTGCGGTTTTTTGTCCAATTCCCGGCAGTTTCATGTAACTGTCGATCAATCGGGCGATCGGTTCAGGATATTGCACCGTCATTTCTCCTTTTATAGACCCGGAATGTTTCTTGTATATTTGCCCATTGTTTGTTCCGATTCTTTTTCAATTTTCTTTAATCCGTCATTGATGGCTAAAATGATCATATCTTGCAGCATTTCCACATCGTCAGCATCAACGATTGCTTCATTGATAGCAATGTCTTGTAACGTCTTATCGCCAGTAAAGGTCGCTTTGACATAGCCATTTGTCGATTCGCCGATAAATTCTTTGCTGTTTAGTGCTTCTTGTTCTTTCATCATTTCTTTTTGCATTTTTTGCATTTGTTTCATCATGCCTTGCATATTTCCCATGCCTCGCATCATTATTCATCACTCCATGTTCATTAATTTTCTTCAATGCTGGTTAATTCACCAAATAACTCTTGCGCTTTTGTTACTAAGTCATCATTTTCTGGTTCGACAGGAGCGGCTTCGGTCTCTTCTTGCTCTACTTCAATTTCTGACTCTTCCGTTGCTTGACCGCCAGCCAAAAACTCTTGTCGTAGCGTCGGCCAACTTTCTTTTGTAATAAAGACAGCCTGTGGGGCGTAGTCTTTGATCATACGGGACAATTGATTATGGATCATCAATTGAAACTCTTGGTCGTTACTTGCTCGCTGACATAAGATCTCATAGTCAAAAGCGATCACGACGCCCGATTCGCTGGCAGCTTTTGCTTCACTGGAGTGCAGCATAGCTCTTTGCGTCACGGAAAGAGACATCAAAAGATCGTCCCAAACATTACGAACATTTGCCAAGTCTTTCTTCGTTGCACTTTTCAGCACTTGGAACACGCGTTCCTTTGGTAAACGGAACGTAGTGGTCGCCTTGGTTTTCTTCACTGGCGCGGTGGTTTCAGCAACGGCACCCGTCGGTCGATTCTCTTGCAGTCGTTGCACCTCTGCCTGAAGTTTTTGCAGTGCTTGACGTAACTGCGCCACTTCTTGACTATTGTCAGCTGAATTGCTGGCAACAGCAGCACTTTCTGGATCATTGGCTAATTTGACCACAGCCACTTCCAAATAGATCGTAGGATTGTTCGTAAATCGTACTTCATTTTGCGTATCGTTTAAGACCGTGATCCAGTGATAGATTTTTGCTGGCGGGGTAATTTTTGCCAGTGTTTGAAACGCTTCAGTCAACTGCAGAGACTTTTCAGATAGCAGCTGCGGCGCTTGTTGATACATCAGCAAGTCTCGACAATAAACCAACAAGTTTTCCAATAAACGGCGGGCTTCTTTACCAGAGGCTAATAACTCCCGCAAGGTCGCTAACGCATCGGCAACTTCTTTTTCCCCACAAGCCTGCATCAGACGGTCCATCATTTCATAGGACAAGCTGCCCGTCACTTCTAAAGCATCTTGGGTCGTTACGGTTCCATCACTAAAAGCGATCGCCTGGTCGGTGATACTCAAGGCATCCCGCATACCGCCTTCTGCGGCTCGCGCAATGATCTGTAAAGCTTCTGCTTCGTAATTGATCTCGCTAGTAGTAAGGACCGTTTCCAAATGACCCACGATGTCTTGCGTATTGATCCGTTTGAAATCAAATCGTTGGGTTCGGGAAATAATCGTTGCTGGAATCTTATGGGGCTCTGTTGTTGCCAAAATAAAGACAACATTTTTCCGTGGTTCTTCCAATGTTTTTAGTAATGCATTAAATGCGCCTGTTGACAGCATGTGCACTTCATCAATGATATAAACTTTGTATTCTGCTTGGGTCGGTGCATAGTTCGCACGATCACGAATAAAGCGAATTTCTTCTACACCGTTGTTACTTGCCGCATCGATTTCGATCACGTCTTCTTGCGTTCCTGCTGTGATTGAGCGACACATGTCACACTCATTGCAAGGCTCGCCATTGACTTGGTTCGGACAATTGATTGCTTTGGCAAAAATTTTCGCTGCACTTGTTTTCCCGGTTCCTCGAGGGCCCGTAAACAAGTAAGCATGCGAGATTTGATTTTGATCGATTGCATTTTTTAAGGTTTGGGTAATTGCTTTTTGTCCGACAACATCATCAAAACGCTGAGAACGCCAAACACGATATAATGCTTGATAGGCCATAGTTT
Source organism: Enterococcus sp. DIV1067f (assembly GCF_050543505.1). NCBI lineage: Bacteria > Bacillati > Bacillota > Bacilli > Lactobacillales > Enterococcaceae > Enterococcus > Enterococcus sp. DIV1067f. Next base: position 1,345,677 of record NZ_CP172940.1, on the reverse strand, counting down.
TCCACACTCATTTCAAAATTCGCTACCTTCTATTATACGTAATATCAGCTAAAAAAACCACCGTTTGCGTGGTGGAATCTCAAAAGAAATGGAAATTTAATTCGAAGAGCCATTCCGCGCGCTTTCACTCACTATATCCTTTTATTCCTCCCTATTTTCAAGAAAAAAGACCATTCCTCTTCTCCAACTTTAGACTGATAACGTAAATCTCACCTCCTATGGTATAATGAATCTACGTTCATCTATTGTGATGAAAACAATTTAAAGGAGGACTGAAAATGGGTATTATCAAAGCGGCAACAAGCGCAATTGGCGGCGGATTAGCAGATCAATGGCTAGAGGTGATCGAGCCTGACAATATGAGCGATTCGACAGTAATGACAAAAGGTGTCAAAGTGCGGCGTAATGACAAACGCGGTTCTAACAGAAAAGGCACGGAAGATGTCATCACTGATGGGTCAGTGATCCATGTCTATCCGAATATGATGATGTTATTGGTTGATGGCGGGCGAATCATCGATTATACCGCTGAAGAAGGCTACTATACCGTCAAAAATGAATTAGCGCCTTCGATGTTGAATGGTTCATTGAAAGATGCGATTTCTGAAACCTTCGACCGCTTTAAGTTTGGCGGCGTTACACCACAAAAACAACAAGTTTTTTATATCAATCTTCAAGAAATCAAAGGAATTCGCTTCGGTACTTCATCGCCTTTGAACTATTTTGACAACTTTTATAACGCAGAACTATTCTTACGGGCGCACGGAAACTATTCCTTACGAATTACCGATCCAATTTTATTCTATACGAATGCGATCCCAAAAAACAAAAGTCAAGTCGATATCAACGACATCAATGAGCAGTACTTAGCTGAATTTTTGACCGCCCTACAAACAGCGATCAACAAAATGTCCGCTGATGGCGAACGAATTTCTTACGTTCCATCTAAGAGCATGGAATTAAGCAAATATATGGGAACAGTTCTTGATGACAGCTGGCGAGAACTCCGCGGCATGGAAATCGTTTCTGTTGCCGTAGCGAGCATCTCTTATACGGATGATTCCGTAAAACTGATCAACATGCGGAACCAAGGGGCAATGTTAGGCGACCCTTCGATTCGTGAAGGCTATGTTCAAGGTTCGGTTGCTCGTGGTATGGAATCTGCCGGTAGCAATGCCGCTGGGGCTACGACTGGGTTTGTTGGCATGGGCATGGGGATGAACGCTGGCGGCGGTTATTTGAACCAAGCGTCTCAAAACAACCAGCAGCAGATGCAGCAGCAACAGGCTTCCGCACAAAACAGCGCAGATCATTGGGACTGTCCACAATGCGGCACCTCTAATACTGGTAAATTCTGCAGCAATTGCGGGACGCCAAAACCAACGAGCGATGGACCAAGCCTGAAAATGAAATGCAGCGATTGTGGTGAAGTGATCGATTTAGCCAACGGCATTCCAAAATTCTGTCCGAATTGCGGCAAACCTTTCAAAGGTGTCCCAGTAGACTAATTGAGGAGGATTGCTGATGGATGTTATCACACATAAGTGCCCCAATTGTGGTGGCGCTTTAACCTTTGATCCTGGCGATCAAAAATTTCATTGTCCATTTTGTCTGAGTATTTTTACTGAAGACGAAGTCACTGCCTTTGAAGAAAAGCAAAAAGAAGCGCAGATGGCCGATACTCCTGTCTCAGATCCTTCTGCAGCGACCGAGACCGAACCGTCCCTTCAAGAAGAAGTTAGAGAGCAAGCCGATGCACAAGCGGGGCAGATGGACCTTTTCACCTGCCCCAGCTGCGGTGCTGAAATCGTGACGGATGCGACTACAGCCGCAACCTATTGCTACTTTTGCCATAATCCGGTCGTTTTGTCGGGACGGCTTTCAGGAGAATTTTTACCTAACAAAGTCCTCCCTTTTGCCATCGAAAAGGAAGAAGCAACTACGAAATTCTTAGAATGGGCGCAAAAGAAAAAATTCGTGCCACGGGATTTCTTCGATCAAGCACAAGTAGAGAAATTGACTGGTGTGTACTTCCCTTATTGGGTCGTCGATGCTGAGATGAATGGCTTGCTTTCAGGTATGGGTACCTCTTTGCGTATTTGGCGCGTTGGTGATATTGAATATACTGAGCACAAACAATACGATGTCTTGCGACGAGGAAAAATCAAGGTGAATGAATTGCTCAAGCATGCGCTGTCAAAAAACGTTCAGCAAAAAATGGTGACTGGCGTTCAGCCGTTTCCCCTTGAAAAAGCTGTTAATTTTCGCAGTCAGTATTTAGCCGGCTTCCAAGCAGAAAAAAGAGACATTGAATACATTGATCTTTCTGACGAAGTCAAAAACGAATTATCGGGTTATGCTGAAAATCTGCTAGCAGGTACCGTCAATGGCTATACTAGTTTTAAACGCAACAATCGTTCCATCAATCTAACAAAAGAAGAAAACAACTACGTTTTGCTTCCTGTATGGCTAGTGACCTATCGAGCCGATGATGAAAACAAGAGTGCCTTTTATTATGCGATGAATGGGCAAACCGGAAAAGTCAGCGGTGTTTTACCGATTAGTTACAAGCGCTTGGGAATCGTCAGTGGCGCAATTTTCGCGGCAACGACCATCCTCGCATTGATTGGAGCGTATTTCTTATGAAAAAACTATCTTATTTGTTGTTACTGCTGGTTGGCTTTTTCTTAACCGCCCTGCCCGCCTTCGCAGCCGAAGAGACAGTCGCAGACCACGCTGGACTCTTTACCGAACAAGAGATCCAGAAGTTGAACGAAGAAGCAGAAGCGCTGAATGCAAAGATCAAAGGCGAAGTTTTTATTCAAACAACAAACAGCAATACGGGAGATATCGAGTTGTACACTGATCGATATCTTTCAAGACGGATCGGCAACGACAACAACGGTTCGGCATTGGTGATCGATATGGCGCAACGGAAATTTCACGTTTCGACTTCCGGAAATATGATCGATTATCTTACCGATTCACGTCTAGATAAGCTACTTGATGCGGTATTTGACCAGATGGCAGAGGGAAATTATTATCAAGCTGCATTGGTCTATCTGCAAAAAGCAGAGGGTTTTGTGGAAGCAGGTGTTCCTGCCGATCATTATCGTATCGATCGTGATACCGGAAAAATTACTTATTACAAAGTGATAACACCACTAGAAATTGCTATTTGCTTAGCGATCGCGGCAGTGATCAGTATCGCTTTTTTCATCATTGTTAAATCCCGTTACCAATTAAAAATGGGCGGCTACAAATTTAACTATCTAGAAAAATCAAGTATTGATCTGACCCAAAAAGAAGATCGCTTAGTCAATTCCTTTGTCACAACCAGACGCATCCCCCGTCCTTCGAATAATGGTGGAGGCGGTGGTGGCGGTTTTTCTGGCGGCGGCGGTGGCAGTACGACCCACTCTTCTGGTGGCGGAACATTCGGCGGCGGCGGACGCAGCTTTTGATTTTTCAAGAGTTCCTTTAATCAGGAACTCTTTTTTTGTTGACAATTTCCATAAAAACATCTACTATTTAGGAAAATATAGGAAATGAGTTGATTTTATGTTTGAAATTATTAGAAACAATAAACTTTTTATCAGTTTGAGTAGTTTGCTAGTTTTTTTGACTGTCCTGACAAACCTCGCTTTCCCTTTGCTTCTACAAGAAGATCACGCACTGCGCTTTGATCATCTCGTCGGCTTATTAGCGTTCATATTAAGTATCACTTATTGCGCGCAATTCTTATTGATTGTGATGAAAGAGCGCTATGCAGCTTCGATGAATGTTCGCCATCTCTTAGAATTGTTAAAAAAAATGAAAAGGAAGAGTTATGTAGAACTCTCTGAAAAGGAGCCCACTTATCTATTAAACCGCATCTTTGGCGTTGTTGATTCCTTATACTTGTTTATTTGCGGTAGTTTTAGCGAAGCCATTCGCTGCTTTTTCTTATTGCTGATCCCACTTTTTTTGTGTTTCCAATTGCATTATTTACTGGGTTTCATTTTACTATCGCTATTTCCCATCAATGTTTTTGGGTTTCGATGGATCAATCAACAGTTGAGTATTAAGATGAAAAATATGCAAGAAGCATTTTCTCTTAGCAATAAGGAAATGTTAACAACATTGTCCCATATTGATACAATGAAGCAATGGAGTGACGCTGTTCTTGAGCAGCTGTTTTCCTCTCAATTGACATCGATGTATCAAACATTAGCAAACACCAATACTTTTGCCCAAACGACTAGTTTAGTCCTTAATGCGATCAATCAGATCGCCCAGATCGGCGTCTATTTGTTTATGATTCAAGGAATATTACAAGATGAACTGCCAACCTCTGCGTTGATTTTGATTGGCGTGCTATTACCCATTTACTTTTCTGCATTAAGTGGTTTAACGAAAATCAATCTTGATACAGCTACTCTGAGGACCAATCAACGTTTTGTTAACGAAGAATTGGCTGCTCCCGATGACCGCTGGAACCAAACGTGTGAAGCTACTCTGAGTCTTACTTTCGACCACCCTGTCGTATCCATTGGCAACCACAGCTTTTCCTTTCCCATTGAAGAAACCTTGAAACCTGGTGAACATATTTACTTGGCTGGCGCTTCAGGAAAAGGAAAATCAACGTTTTTAAAGGCAATTGCTGGCCTTTATCCATCAGAAGGAATTTCGCTTTCAACGAAGAGTAAACGCATCAAGCCAAGAAACCCTGAAACAGATAAAACCCTCTACCTTGCTCAAGACCCTACGATTCTCTCTCGGACAATTGAAGAAAATCTTGTATGGGGAAGAAAAATGACGAGAGAAGAAAAAATAATTATCGAAACCTCTGGTATTTTAGCGCCCATTTTTCAACAGCGCTCATGGACTAGCAGGCTTACGGAAAATGGTGCCGACTTGTCTGGAGGAGAAAAGCAAAGAATCGCTCTAGCTCGCATATTATTAAGTGATGCCGAAATCATTCTTTTAGACGAAGCTACCAGCAGCCTTGATGATGAAGCTGCCGAAAAGATTATGAAGTATTTAAAAAAACATGCAGAAAAACGCATTATCATCTATACTAGTCATAAGAAAGAGGAGCAACGCTTTTGTGATCGTACAATCGCTTTGTAGGAGGAACCGATGAAAGATTATTATACCGTTGAAGAAGTCGCTGAAAAACTGGGCGTAACGACTCGAACCATCCGAAATTATCAAAAGACCAACCAACTTAAAGGGACAAAAATTGGCGGGCAGTGGCGCTTTTCTTACAAAGATGTGGCTTCGTTGATGGGCGAACCATTTGAAGATCCCCTGCTTTCTTTTGCTTCAATACGTTCAGAAAAACAGATACCCGAAAGCTTACTTGCCATTGATTTCTTTATTGAATCAGAGGAATTGCTACAACAGCAAAAAAAAATCGTTATTGATGAGTTCAATGCACTTTACTCAGGGGAAAGTCGGCGTTTTTACTTTGAAAAAATCAACCCAACGATGGCACGATTTACATTGGTCGGACCGTTGAAATATGTAACAACCTTTGGACAGTGGATCGAAACAATACTTTCTCTCCCAAAGTAATCATCTGAGCGCCTGCTTTGAATTTAAAAGAAGAGACCCAATTAGGAGAATGTCTAATCAGGTCTCTTCTTTCTTTTTTGGAAGGCTTGTTGCACTCAGATGATTTCCTTAAACACAGAGAAATCAATATTGCCGCCGGAGACCAATGCCACAGTTTTCTTTCCTCGAAGCAAATGATCGATCTGTCCGCTTAAAATCGCCGCCGTACTTAATGCACCAGCCCCTTCTGCGATGACTTTTTCCTTCAATGCTAAGTAATGGATCGCTTGTTCGATATCGGATTCTTCAACTAAGACCGTTTCATCGATACGGGTCTTTAAAACATCATAGGTCAGTTCCCCTGCCAATGCAACATCACAGCCATCGGCGATCGTTCTACTGCGGCGATTGGCTACTAGCTTTTGCTGCCAAAGTGAGGCGATCATGCCATAAACGCCATAGGATTGAACGCCGATGATTTTGACTTCTGGACGAAGTTCTTTTAAGGCTAAAGCAATCCCAGCAATCAACCCACCACCGCCGATGGGAATAATGACATTATCAACATCTGGAAGATCCTCTAACAGTTCGATCGCAATCGTTCCTTGCCCCTCCATTACTGCACGATCATCAAAGGGGGAGACAAATACTTCTCCACTATCTTTCATGGCGTCTAGTGTCAGTTGTTTGGTTTCATCAAACGTCTCTCCTGCTAAAACGACTTGTGCGCCATAACTTCTTGTCGCCTCTATTTTTGTTTTGGCAGCCGTTAATGGCATAAAGATTCGGACATTGATCCCCAGTAACGATCCGGCGAGAGCAACACCTTGCGCATGATTTCCTGCAGAACAGGCAATGACACCGCGAAGTTTTTCTGCATCAGTCAATGACGCGAGTTTGTTATACGCCCCCCGCGCTTTAAAGGAGCCGGTACGCTGTAGATTTTCTAATTTCAAAAATATCGTGCCCTCTTTTTCTTTGCCTAAAATATTACTTGGTGCAAGTGGTGTATGGATCATGATTGGTTTCAATCGTCGATACGCAGCAGCGATCCCCAGACTGTCCGTCAACACTTCCTCAATCACAAACGTTCCCCCTTTTTTGTATTTTTATACTCTCATTGAAGCACAGAACTTGTAGAAAAACAATCTGGGGAACTCGTACAAGCAAAGATCGGTTCCCCTTTCTTTACACGTCACTGTCACCAAATATTCTTACAGAAGAATTTTCAGAAAATAATGACATTTCTTTTCTGAAGTGCTATACTTAGAAAAATTAAAAAAGGGTGTGAACGAATGACAATCGATTGGTCAAATTTAGGGTTTTCTTATATCAAAACGCCATGGCGTTTTTTGGCAACATGGAAAGACGGTTCTTGGAATGAAGGCGAACTTACCGAGGATAATTATCTGCATATCCACGAGGGATCAACCGCTCTTCATTATGGACAGCAATGTTTTGAAGGACTAAAAGCCTACCGAAGAAAAGATGGCGGCATCAATTTGTTCCGTCCAGACGAAAATAGCAAACGGATGAACCGCAGTGCCTATCGCCTGCGTATGCCAGAGGTTCCTGAGGCCTTTTTCTTAGATGCGGTAAAACAAGTAGTAAAAGCAAATCAGGAATATGTTCCGCCTTATGGCAGCGGCGCCACCTTGTATATTCGTCCTCTATTGATTGGCGTCGGAGAAAATATCGGTGTCAGCCCAGCACCAGAGTATATTTTTACGGTTTTTTGTATGCCGGTCGGACCTTACTTTAAGGGCGGATTGACACCAACCAATTTCATTGTTTCTGATTATGATCGCGCGGCACCAAATGGTACTGGCGCAGCCAAAGTTGGTGGAAATTATGCGGCGAGTTTGTTACCTGGATACGAAGCCCATCAACGGAAATTTTCCGATTGCATCTACCTTGATCCAGAAACGCATACCAAAATCGAAGAAGTCGGTTCTGCCAACTTTTTCGGGATCACGGCTGCTAATGAATTTGTGACACCAAAATCTCCTTCTATTTTACCAAGTATCACAAAATATTCATTGCTGCATCTAGCGCAACATTCATTAGGATTGACCCCTGTGGAAGGTGATGTTTATCTCAATGAGCTGGATCGTTTTGTCGAAGCGGGTGCCTGCGGAACAGCTGCTGTTATTTCCCCGATCGGCGGGATCCAAAACGGCGAGGATTTCCATGTGTTCTATAGCGAAACGGAAGTTGGTCCACAAACAAAAGCATTGTATCACCAATTGACCGGCATTCAATTCGGCGATATTTCGGCACCAACCGGTTGGATCTTTGATGTTCCATTGGATTAAGCGAACCGGGCTACATCCTCTTCAACCGAACGATCACTACGGACCGTTCGGTTTTTCTCTTTCTATCGATCAATTTATCATCACTGCATCAGAATTGATTGCCACAACTCTTTTGACTTGTTACAATCATAGCAAAGGGAGGCGTAATGATGGGCAAACGATTCGGCTATTCTTTGCTAGCAACAGCCTTGTATTTGGTGGTTTCCAATATTGGTAATCTCGTTTTTGGTATTAACCGCAGCTTTAGTTGGACCACAACGTTGTGGGAAGCATTTTTCTTTTTTATTTTCGTGTTCTTATTCCAACAATTTCGAAAAAAATAAGCAGCGATCCTCGCTCATAAAAAAACGAGGATCGCTGCTTATTACTTTTTAGGAATCTCAGCCTCTAACAAAAAAAGCGCCAAACCCCTTCATACGAAAAGATTTGACACTAAGAAAAATTATTTAACTGTTACTGAAGCGCCAACTTCTTCTAAAGCTGCTTTCAATGCTTCAGCTTCGTCTTTAGAGATGCCTTCTTTAACTGCTGAAGGAGCTCCGTCAACGACTGCTTTCGCTTCTTTCAAGCCTAAGCCAGTTGCTTCACGAACTGCTTTGATAACTTTAACTTTTTGATCGCCAGCTGCAGTCAATTCTACAGTGAATTCAGTTTGTTCTTCAGCAGCACCAGCATCGCCAGCTCCACCAGCTACAGCTACAGGAGCTGCAGCAGATACGCCAAATTCTTCTTCGATAGCTTTAATTAAATCGTTTAATTCTAAGATTGTCGCGCCTTTTAGCTCTTCGACAATGTTTTCAATGTTCAATGCCATTTTGTTTTCCTCCATTTAAGTAAGTAGTTTAGTTTTTAATACTGAAAAATTATGCGGCAATTATGCTGCATCTTCTTCTTTTTCTGCCACTGCTTTGACAGCGTAAGCCACGTTGCGGATAGGTGCTTGTAGCACAGATAGCAACATAGAAAGAAGTCCTTCGCGGTTTGGCAATTTCGCCAATGCAGTAATTTCTTCCAATGAAGAAACTTTGCCTTCGATGATACCGCCTTTGATTTCTAAAGCTTTTGCGTCTTTTGCGAAATCGTTAATGATTTTTGCAGGTGCAACAACGTCTTCATTACTGAATGCTACGGCAGTAGGGCCAGTGAATACTTCACCTAAACCTTCTAGACCAGCTTTTTCAGCAGCACGAGAAAGAATTGAGTTTTTGATAACTTTCATCTCAACGTTTGCATCACGCAATTGTTTACGTAAGCGAGTTACTTCATCAACAGTTAGTCCACGGTAGTCAACAACGACTACAGATGCGGCTGCAGAGAATTTTGCACTCACTTCATCAACGATCGCGGATTTTTTAGCGATAGCTGCTTCACTCATTTATATTTCACCTCCTGATTTTGATGGAAGAGTTTCTTCGAAACAAACTGTTCCTTTGTCCTATAAAGGACAATAAAAAAACTCTATGCCACCGTAGACATAGAGGGACTATTGAAGATTCTCAATAAACGTCCTCGGTAGGAAATTAAGGCAAATGCCACCTACTGTCTTCGGTACAGTTAAACTTTTAACCTTGACTACCTTACCACAGATAAGGTAGTCAAGTCAATAAAAGTTTTGAATTTTTGTATTAAATTAGAAAGAAGCTTGTTCTACATGGATCCCAGGACCAAATGTTGTTGTAACTGAGATATTTTTCATGTATTGCCCTTTTGCTGCTGAAGGCTTAGCTTTCAACAATGTTTCATGGATCGTTTTGAAGTTTTCAATCAATTTGTCATCTTCAAAAGAAACTTTTCCGATTGGTACGTGGATGTTCCCAGCTTTGTCAACACGGTAAGTAACTTTACCAGCTTTTACTTCGTTAACTGCTTTTGTTACGTCCATTGTTACTGTACCAGTTTTAGGGTTAGGCATCAAACCTTTAGGGCCTAATACACGACCTAATTTACCAACAGTAGCCATCATGTCAGGCGTTGCAACAACAACGTCAAAATCGAACCAGCCACCTTGGATTTTTTGAACCATATCGTCGTCACCAACGAAATCAGCACCAGCTGCTTCTGCTTCTTTGGCTTTATCGCCTTTAGCAAAAACTAAAACTGTTTGTGTTTTACCAGTACCGTTTGGTAATACAACCGCGCCACGGATTTGTTGATCCGCTTTTTTAGGGTCTACGTTTAATTTGTAAGCAACTTCAACCGTTGCGTCGAATTTTGCAATATTTGTTTCTTTTGCCAAAGCTACTGCTTCTTCAACTGAATAAGCTTTTGTAGCATCAACTTTTTTCAATGCTTCTTGCATTTTTTTGCTTTTTTTAGCCATTTTGTTTCCTCCTTGATGTGGTTATAACGGTAGAACCTCCCACGTGTCCCATATTTTTCAATATGAAGCCGACTGAGAAGCTACTTCCTTAGGGCTGTAATTATTCTACAGTGATCCCCATGCTTCGTGCAGTTCCTTCAACCATGCGCATTGCTGCTTCAACGTCAGCTGCGTTTAGGTCTTCCATTTTCAATTCAGCGATTTCTTTTACTTGATCGCGTGAAACTTTTGCAACTTTTGTTTTGTTTGGTTCGCCTGAACCTTTTTCAACGTTTGCTGCTTTTTTCAACAATACTGCTGCTGGTGGTGTTTTTGTAACGAAAGTAAATGAACGGTCTTCGTATACAGAGATCACTACTGGAATGATCAAACCTGCTTGATCAGCTGTACGAGCATTGAATTCTTTAGTGAATCCCATGATGTTGATACCCGCTTGACCTAGCGCAGGACCTACCGGCGGAGCTGGTGTTGCTTTACCTGCAGGAATTTGCAATTTAACGATTTTTTCTACTTTTTTTGCCACGAGACATACCTCCTTGAGTCCGTGATGTGGTTAATTGGAGATCCAAATTTCTCCTCCCACTTTGGTGATTCATGTGCACACACAAAAAACGTGTGACGAAAGCACACTGGAATATTATAGCATCTTTATGGAATAATTCAAGGTTTTTCAGCTGATTTTTTTGAAAAAATGCTCACCAGCGCTTTTCGTTAGTCCATCGCTAAAAAAGAAATAAAAATCACTTGCTTTTGGTCTGCTTTTTTCATTCTCTCATTTTTTTATGCTACACTACTACTGGAATTCTTCCCTATTCGTTTACTACTATCGAGGTGAAAAAAATGGAACAATTAAAATACCGCAGTGTATTTGACATAATCGGACCCATCATGGTGGGTCCCAGCAGTTCTCATACCGCCGGTGCTGCCCGGATCGGAAAAATCGTTCGCAGTATTTTTGGCGAACAGCCAGACAGTGTAGATATCCTGTTGTATGAATCGTTTGCTAAAACCTATCGCGGTCATGGAACCGATATTGCGTTAGTTGGCGGTCTCTTAGGCATGGAGCCAGATGATGCTCGCCTAGCGGACTCTTTAAAAATCGCTTATGAGAAAGGGATCGAAGTCTTATTCGTCCCTAAAAAAGAAAAAGCGGAACATCCGAATATGGTCAAGATGATTTTGACAAAAGGTAGCCACAAACTATCTGTCACTGGCATCTCGATCGGTGGTGGCAACATTCAAATCTCAGAGCTTAACGGCTTCAAAATTTCTCTGACACTGGGTACCCCTACTTATGTGATCGTCCATCAAGATGTTCCGGGAATGATTGCGAAAGTAACCAATTTACTATCAGAGGCTCAAATCAATATCGGTACGATGACCGTTACGAGAGAAGCTGTCGGTGATAAAGCAATCATGATCATCGAAGTCGATCAGCGCAATGATCAGCTGGCGCAACAAATCAAAGTTTTGCCGCACGTTTACAGCGCTGCGTATTTTGATTAAAGGAGATAAGCACATGTTCTATACAATAGAAGAGTTAGTAATAGAAAGTAAAAATTATCCTTCCGTTGCAGAGATGATGATTGCGATCGAAGCAGAAAATACTGGTCGTAGTCGCGAACAGATCCTTGCAATCATGGAAAAGAATTTAGTTGTTATGGAACAATCAGTCGCTGAAGGTGTCGCTGGTGTAAAATCGGTGACGGGATTGACCGGCGGCGATGCGACTCGCATGAACGACTACCTTGCTGCCGGTGATTTTTTAAGCGGAGAAACCATTCTACAAGCGGTCCAAAATGCCATTGCAGTCAACGAAGTCAATGCGAAAATGGGCTTGATCTGTGCAACACCGACTGCCGGCAGTGCGGGTGTTGTTTCTGGTGTATTAATGGCCGTACGTGAGCGTTTGGCACTGACTCGAGCGCAACAAGTCGACTTTTTGTTTACAGCCGGCGCCTTTGGTCTGGTGATTGCCAACAATGCCTCGATTTCCGGTGCCGAAGGCGGTTGTCAAGCAGAGATCGGTTCTGCTAGCGCAATGGCAGCGGCGGCTTTGGTTTGTGCAAAAGGTGGCACCCCCCACCAAGCGGCTCAAGCGGTGGCGATCACCCTCAAGAATATGATGGGCTTGATTTGTGACCCTGTCGCGGGCTTAGTCGAGGTCCCCTGCGTGAAGCGCAATGCCCTGGGATCTTCCCAGGCCTTTATCTCTGCCGACATGGCATTAGCAGGAATCGAAAGTGTCATCCCACCTGATGAAGTGGTCTTAGCGATGTATCAAGTAGGACGACAAATGCCTAGCATTTTCAAGGAAACGGCTGAAGGTGGTCTAGCCATGACACCGACTGCCCAACGCCTACAGGCAGAAATCTTAGAAGCCAATCGTTGATGTTTTTTTAGAAATGAACACGAATAAAAACCAACCAAGAACAACCAATCTTTGCTTGTTCTTGGTTGGTTTTCATTTTCCCATTATTTCCAACGACGAAAAGGCAAGCACTCCCTACTTGTTAAACAAGTAACAAATGACATTGGCGGTTTTTCTACTCCCACTCGCCTACCCTATAGTGTTTCTTTTGGGCAACGGGTTTTAATACCTTCACAGGCTCGGAAAATTTAGGTTTTCCTTCTGTTTGATCCAATGGGACCAATGGCTGCTCGCTTTCTTGTGCTTTCAAGTCCATTTGTGGTTTTTCATCCTTGGTAGCTTGCGCCTGATCGGCTGATTTTTGCCAAAGCTGTTTGCTGAGATCCAATAAGGGAATGATCATCATGGCGACTAGCCCGCCAGAAAAACCATTGTTATACAGATTCAAACCTCCATGTAAGAAATCAATATTCAGTACCATTGAGGCGTGCACAAAACCGACCACCAAGCCGCCTTTCCAGCCATAGGCATTTGTTACTGCACAGAGCATCATCGCAAAAATCGCTGACGTGACTGTAACCGTCTCGTTGATGGTGTATACGCTCAATAGATTGGCAATCGTCACCCCTGCCAATAAAGGCAGCGAGTTAAAGACATGAGAGCCACAAGCAGAAAAGCCGATGACGCAAAAGATCGCACCGATAACTGGTCCATTTAAAACCGCACCAATACTGACGACATATGCCACAAGCAAAAACGTCATCAATCCCATGTTGATCATCGTATTATAAACGCCGGTATCACGTAAGATATCTCGTTCGATTTTGCCACTATGAGACCAAATCGCTCGCATATTCAATCGTTTTTTCTTGATTGCCATCAGCGACCCATAGCCTACGAACACACTTCCTAAAACCAGCATCATGAGAATCAAACGCGGCTGCTGTTCTTGCGACACCAATGTTCTTAGCTCAATCGTTAGGCCAAACATCCGACAGATAGCGGCGACTAATGTACACAACATTCCTGAAGTGAATCCAGCACTGTATAAACTGACGCTTTGAAAAAGTCCTTGAAAATATAAGGCCATGGGAACCATCAAAAAACCGGTAAAAATTCCAATACCGTACCCCATCACCAAGCTAAAATAAGGCGGTAGTGAGTCATTGAATGCAAAATAGCTGACGATTGGAGAAACCGACGATCCATACAAGGCAATCAACAGAAATTTTTTCAATGGTTCATTCATAAAATACGAATACAGACGGACGCCTAAAAATATCGGGATAAAATTTAGTAGATTTTTCCCAAAAAAACCATACCCAGTCACCATAAAGATAGCAGACACCGCGCCTCCTGTGATCGGCACCCGATAATGATAGCAAATCGAGATCGCTACAAACGTCATCAAACTGCTGTTTAATAAAGCCGACCCTACAGAAGTCATAGCAATATAATCTGTCACAAGATGACTTTCCGAAAATAAAATCAACTTGAGCTCTTCGACTGCCACCCTTGGATCGAAAAACAACATGGCAAAGAAAAACAGCAGCAAATTAAAAAGAAACAACAAGCTATACCCATTATGTACAGAGATCATCCCTTTAGTATGGGGATGAAAATCATTGTGAAACTTTACTCTAAAAAAAGCAAATAATTTTGACATAAGACCCCTTCCTCTTATAAAGCGCTTACTCATTTTGAGAAAAAAAGTGGGCCAACGAATTGGTCCACTTTATTCTCATTACTGTTATTTTACCGTAAATGAGCCGTTCATGCTAGTCTATCCAGCAGTTAAATTTTATCTACTTGCTCAAAATCAAGTTCTGTACTGGTTTCACGACCGAACATATCGATGTTCACTTTTAGTTTTTGTTTTTCTTCATCGATTTCTGCTACTTGTCCTTCTAGACCAGAAAACGCACCTTCGATGATTTTGACGGTTTCGCCAATTTCGACTTCCAGTTCAACTGTCCGAGTACTCATACCGATCGAACGTAAAATTGAATTGATTTCTTCTTGTAATAAAGGCGCTGGCTTGCTTCCTGCACCATGAGAGCCAACGAAACCTGTTACCCCAGGAGTATTACGTACAACGTACCAAGATTCATCCGTCATGACCATTTCAACTAATACATAGCCAGGAAATGTTTTATGAACGATTTCTTTGGTTTTGCCGTTTTTTTCTTCTGTTTCTACTTCTTCGGGAACGACGACACGGAAAATATAATCACCCATCCCCATGCTTTGTGCACGTGACTCTAGGTTCGCTTTTACTTTGTTTTCATAGCCAGAATACGTATGCAGTACATACCAATTTTTTTCAAAAGATTCCATTTTTTTCGGACTCCCCATCTTTTTTGTAAAATAAAAAAACCTCAGCTGCACCGAAGTTTTTCCTCAAAGCGATTATAGCACGATTTGTGATAAATGACTAGCGCTATCAGTAAGAAGTGTTACTTTAGGATCCAATTGAAGACCGTTTGAATCAGTGTGTCCATCACAAAGAACATCAATGCAAAAATAATGGTTGTTTGAATCACCACAAATGTATCTTTGCGTAATTGTTTTTTTGATGGCCAAGAAACGTTTTTCATTTCTTCAACAACATTTTTCAAAAATTTCATTCGATTCCCTCCTTACTTCGTTTCACGATGCAACGTATATTGATTACAATACTTGCAAAATTTGTTGATTTCAAGGCGTTCGCCTTTTTTACCTTCACTGACTGATTTTGAATAGTTGCGGGATCCGCAGACAGAACAAGCCAAAGCAGCTTTTTTCGTTGCCATCTTAGTGTCCTCCCCCTTTTTATAAAGTTTTCCAACACTAAAAATACCATTTATTTAAGATTGTGTCAATTTTTGATTTTCTGTCGTATAAATATAGTTTCTGCTGATTTTGTGGTATGATAATGGTGTTAAATGGGTATTTGGGAGGGAAAATTATGTTATTAAAAACAATGGTTTACAAAAAACGCGATTTAACAACGGTAAAGGAAACAGCTACCTTAGAAGAAGCGCTGGCAATTTTAGAAGAGTCTGGTTATCGTTGTGTGCCTATCCTAGATGAATCAGGAAAGATTTTTAGAGGAAATATTTATAAAATGCACATCTATCGCCATAAAGCAAATGGCGGTGACATGACTTTACCCGTCACCTATCTGCTAAAAAATGCGACGAAGTTCATTTATGTCAACTCTTCATTTTTTAAGGTTTTCTTTACAATCAAAGAATTGCCTTATATTGCGGTACTAGATGAAAACAATCAATTTTACGGCATCTTGACTCATAGTTCCTTATTGAATATGTTGTCACAATCATGGAGCGTTGAACAAGGAAGCTATGTGTTGACGATCGCATCAACAGGTCAACAAGGCGACTTAGCGGTTATCTCAAAAATAATCGCAAAATACAGCAGTATCGCTAGCTGTATCACTCTCGACATCGGTAAAGACGAATTTATTCGTCGTACGATGATCACTTTACCAGCAAACACATCAAAAGAATTATGCGACAAGATCGTTGCGCAACTAGAAGCGAAAAACTTCAAAGTTGTGGAGATCGAAGACTTAAAAGCAGAATAAAATAAAAGATCATTCCTTCATTTCTTAGGAATGATCTTTTTTCTTGTTTTTTGAGAACCATCAAAGCAAAAAACAAGCTTTTTTTACACGCGCTTATCGAAGCGAACGGCACGATTGATGATATACATCACCGGTGCCGTAATCGTCATTACAATAAATTCACTCAATGCCGTTGTTGCAAATGTTGGCCAGAAAGGCAATGCTAAGGTGATATTTAGCATAATCGCAATCAGGAACATACTTAATGAAAAAACAATGGTATTAAATGCCAGTCTTACGAAAACATTTGGAATCTTCTTATATACCAATGCAGTTGCTCCTAAAGCCAAGAAGCTTCCGAAACCGCCGAATACGACATCCAAGATCCCCATTCCAAAGAACATGTTATACACTATAACCCCGCCAACGACACCCCACATCAATTTTCTGTTGAAAACGACCAAGTGATTCAATCCTTCAGATATCCTAAATTGAATCGCTCCTGAAGCAACGGGTGAGACTAGAACCGTTACAGCAACATAAAGTGCCATAATGATCCCATTGGCTGCGACGGCACGCAAACGTTGATTGGTTAGATTTGTTGATTTTTCCATTTGATCCCTACTTTCTCCGAGTTTTGATTACGCGGGATGGTTGATGAACCGCGGTGCGCTTCGCACAAGTACTTATTATACACATTAATAGCCATATATCAATGTTAAACCGGCCATTTAATCATCAAATCATCTCGAAATCACCTGACAAAACTTTATGCAGATGGAATTGCTCCCTCTGTTCCTTCATTCGTTGATTCAAAGAAACACTTCGCAGCTTTCATTTTCTAGCCCTATTCGACTATCAATGAATCATCCATCGTCAGATTTCCTAATAGCTTGTGATTCAATCTTTAACCTTGAAAGAGATGGCAAAAATATTATTTTTACGCCTACCGAAGAAATGAACGATGAAGATGGTGGCTTTGTGTTGAAACCTCGCTAAATCAAGGCGCATCTCGTGATGAAAGGTTAAGTGCTGAATTACTTTAAGATTCGTCGGATCTACGCACAGAAATCATCTTGAATACGTAAAACATCCCTTTTCGCTAACGGAAAGGGATGTTTAGAATGAATCAGACGATTCAGTTACTTTTTGATCAAAAATAGCTCTCTTCTCGTTGCCTCGTTACCTTTTTGGTAAAGCAATTTCTCATAGATGTTTACTCAGCGAATGCCTGCTACACCTCTATTTAGCTGGTCGAAAGCCCGATTTGTAGGCTTCCACCTCTGTCTTGAACATCCGAATTGGACTGGTCGTTTTATTATAATATTGACTCCCCGGTATATGATAAATCTTTTGTTTGGAGCCTTTGATCAGCCCTTTGCCCCGTTTGTCTACATATTTTTTCAGTCCATCTCTAAATGCATCATTCGTCGTTCCAGGTGCTTTCCCACCTTTTTTCACCAGTTTGACCTGGATTGCTTCCAGTTGAAAACCAAAGCCAGACGTTCCTGAAGACTGTCCGTTTTTCGCCCACCCCATCCAGCCAAATTGTTGTGCATTGACTCGATAATAGACATCGTAATACTTAGCGATCTCACCGGTGAGTTTGATTTGGATCGCCTCCAACCGTTGTCCTTTTCCACTTGTACCAGACAGAGTCCCATTTTTTCTAAACGATTTTTCCCAGCCTTGTTTCTGAATGGAGGTTTTATATTCAATATTCCCTTTGTATTTTTCGTTAGTAATTTTTATCTTGATTGCTTCAAGTCGCTTGGCTTTCCCTGTGGTCCCTGACGTCTGACCGTTTGTTTTCCATGATTGCCACCCTTGAGACTGGATATTTGTTTGATAGCTCACACTTGGTGAAGATGCAGCAAAAACTGTCATCGGAAAAACAACAAAGCCAAGTAAAAGAACAAATAGTATGGACACTTTTTTCATTTTAAACCCTCCTTATTTTGATTATCTCAATATAATATCTAAAAAACAAACTTTTTATGAACAATAAATATTTTTTTATCAAAACACTTATTTAAACGTTGAACAGACTGAGAAATAAAAAAAGGAGTCTTAAGCGATGGCAACGAAAGTCAATTCATTTAGGGTTGGGGTCACTTATTGTATTCCTTTCAACACTCAAAGTTGAAAATTGCATGGTATCAAGCTAGCTTCTCGACGACTGATAAAATTTGCCTGTCAACGTACGATGAAAGAATCGTTGTTCATTTTTCTGAAAATCTAAGCAATTGACCGTCTGCAATGTGGTATAATCGACTTCGTTGAAATTTGTTTTGAGAGGATGGCATGATTGAACTTATTTGGATTGACCTTTGGCTTAAGAAATGTAAAAACTGGAATCAGTGTATTCCTCTGTATTTTGATTAGTGTTCTTTTGAATCGTGAAACCTACGTCGTATCAACGATCACAGCTGTTTTCACATTAAGAGAAGATCATGAGAATACCGTCAAATACGGGAAACATCGGATTGCCGGTAACAGCTTCGGCGCAATCGCTTCTGTATTTTGTATTGCGATATTTAACTTTTTCGGACATTCGTCCTTTATACAAATGATTGCGATCCCTTTAGTGATCATGTTGATGATCGCTTTATTGGTCAAATTTGATTACTCCGAGGGAACAGTTGGTGCTTGTGCTACACTATTGACGATTTTATTTATGATCCCTCAAACTGAATCTTACTTGTATGCTTTTAATCGGATTGTTGATAGTTTCATCGGCATGACGATTGCAATATTGGTGAACCGCTTTTTTCCATTTCCGAATAAAAGTACCGCAGGGACGAAGACGACAACAAATGAGAGTGATTCATTTTAAAAATGGAAAAGGAAAAAAACCATCTCAAAACAGCTTTGAGATGGTTTTTTAAGAATGGATCAGTTACTGAAAAGAACTTGTTGGTCTTCAATTAATGGATAAGAAATCGGTACATTACCTTCCAAATCTTCTTTATTCATATCAACTGCAACGATTTGACTATTTTCATACGTACGATAGTAATAGATTCCTTTATCTGTATTGCAGCAAGAAGAATAAATCGTGTACTCATAGCGCTCATTGCCTATGTCACAAAGTCCTTTTTGTTGCTCAACCGAACCTAAAATATGGAAGAACTGACTAATGCTTTCGGATTCAGATTCTCCAGAAACGGAATTTAATCGGGTAAAAGCTACTTTGACAAAGCGAGACATCGAAGAAAGATCTCCTGGCAGACCTAAGCCGCCCATTCCACGACTATATTCATCAAAATCCAGCTTGTCAGAAAAATGGGTTTCCGGAGTTTTCGATGATAACACACGGTAGTTATTCAAATTGAACAATTGATAATCAAATGGCGGATTATTTGTCAAAACTCCCACCGGATTTTCATGAATATGAAGGCCATCACTCATACTTTCCACAACGATGGCACTTTTTTTATCAGCAATCATCCAATGCAAAGGCGATAGAGGCAAATCTTCACTAAAATTGATCCGAACGAGATTGACATTGGCTAATAGCCCTTTTACTTCTTCGACAGTAGCGCATTGTCCTAAGAGCCATGGGATGAACTCAAAAGGCGTAACATTCTCTTTTCCTTCTTGAAATTCATTGTAGACAGCATTTTCTGGAAAATTCAATCCAGCGATACCTAAACCTTTTTCATTGACCGCATCATAATACAGTGGATACTCAGCGACACCAGCAGCAATCCCAATCATTGCGTAATGGTGATCTATTTCACTTACTTTGCGAAATTTGAATGGATAATTTCTCGGAGTAATGGTCACTACTTCTTTATAAGAAACATCATAATCAAAATTTCTGCCAAAATAATGATCTTTCGTTACATAAGTTAACGCAGTACACATAATACTTCCTCCTAAAATAAGTTTTTTACACTTCTAATTTACTCCTATCGCTTTTTTTTAACAAGGAAAAAGCAATAAATAATAATAAAAAAATAATTAGATATATTATAGTTATTTTAATATCTTTTCTCCATAAAATGCAAACCTTTTGAATTTTTACACAAAATAAAAAAAACGCTTTTTTTATCACTATTTATAACAATATGCATAAACATAGTTAAATAATGGTTAAAATAACCAGATACTTCTTTATTCGTGAGGCTTTTCAAGGTAAAATAAATAAAGTATCTAAAAAAGAAAGGATATGTTCTTTTTTAGATACAAAAAAATATTTCTTCATAAATTATAATATAAGCAAAATATTACAATTTATTTTGAAAAAAAGGGGTTTAAAAATGAAAAAGATTTTATTTGGTTTTGTACTAGTATCCACTTTATTCCTGGCTGGTTGCTCTAGTGAAGATGTGGAAAGTGATACTGTCGAATCGTCACAACAAACAACTGAAACAACAATGGAAAGCTCCGAAGATTCTGAGGATGTCGCTGCTTCTGAAGAAGAAGAGATTGAAACTAATGAGAGCTCAGAAGAAGAAATTGACAGCCAAGCGAATGAGCAAGCTTCTGATGAATTGGAAGCACAACTTGAAAAATTATCTGATACGTACGCTGATCTGACCGCAGAAGTTGAAGGGTATATTGCCAATCCTGAAACTTATGATTTGTCCGCTTACACTTCTGTTATGCGTAGCTACACTGATTTGATGAGAGAATTTCAAACAACCACTGAGACAATTGAAGCGGCTGATCTAGGTGACGGCTGGGCTTACTACGATATCTATATGGATATTTTAGAAGAATCTGTGAAACTAACTGAAGCCTTCGCCAATCTACCAGAAATGCAGCAATAACTAAAGGAGCTCTCCTATGAAAAAAGTACTAATTAAGCTAGTACGGATTTTATGTGTGATCACAATAATCCTTAACATACTAGGCACCTCTGCTTTATTTTATCTTGCCCATACTCAAAATTTACTGGGATTTATGTTTCAAACATGGCAAAATAATCCGTTTAATTTTAGTAATTACGATGTGCTGATAATCAATAATTCGATTATATTTTTAGTGGTTCCAATTTTGATTTTAATTTTTGTGAAAAATCCAAAAAAAGAATGACTGCTACTTTCTAAAAGACATAAAAGCAAAATCGAATGAAAACTCGGTTTTGCTTTTCCTTTATCTTTTATTTAAACTATTTAAATTTATCTAAAAGACAACTACCAAATCATGTAAGCGATTGCTAAAAGAGAAAAATGTGCTATACTATAAGTGTAAGGAGCAAGGATTCCCAGTAAAGCAGACGAAGCAGGTTCTGCAAGAAAAGAATTGTTGTCAACTTAGAATAAAAGACAAAGGATGTGGGAATTTGAGTTACTCCTTACTAATTGAATAGGATTCGGCGATGGGCATCATTACCTGAGGATCAAAGTGGACATAAGAACCTTTGAAAACCCAGAAAGCACAATCGTCGAATCTATTTTTTTGCTCTTTTTTCAGGCATCGTCTCCCCGCCTTCTGTCGAAACATGCTATAATTAAACGCATTGAACGAAAAAACGATATGGAGCTATTCATAAAATGAACTATTATTATCACTTCCTCGTAAACCCTGCTTCAGGTAGTGGACGAGGAAAAAAAGCGGCGGAACGTGTGCAAAGAATCGTAAAAAAACATCGTTTCCCCCATCAAATCTACCTAACCAAATCACCCGGCGACGAACGGTACATCACCAGAAAACTCTTAAAAGAACGCCTTTTGCCTTGGGATGATGTCTATTTAGAAAATGGCGAGATGCTTTATCCATTATTGGTGGTTATCGGCGGTGATGGAACGCTGCACCAAGTAGTATCAGAGTTACAACTTGAACAACAACAAATTCCCGTTGCTTACATCCCCGCTGGCTCGGGAAACGATTTTGCGCGAAGTATCGATCTGCCACGAGAGCCGGAAAAAGCGTTTTGGAAAATTGCCGGTACTACTAAGCCCCAAGAATTGGCCATTATCCGCTATGAAGAGCAGATCCAAGAGGAAAACGGCATCGCTCTTAATAATGTGGGTATTGGTCTTGATGCGGCAATCGTCTATACCACCAATCACTCTGTGGCAAAAAGCAGTCTTAATAAGTTCAACCTCGGCTCCTTTTCCTATATCGCTGCAATTATCCGCGTTTTGTTTCTTCAAAGAGGTTTTCCGATCTTAGTCGAGTGTAATGGGCAACAATTCAGTTATAAAAAAGCTTTTTTGTGCACCACGACCAATCATCCTTACTTTGGCGGCGGTGTTGCAATCGCCCCAACCGCTTCAGTCAGAGAGAAAAAGTTTGATTTCGTACTCGTTGAGCGTGTGTCGATTTTCAAGATTTTCTGGCTGATCGGTTTACTGATGCGTAAGAAACACATGAATTCACGCTACTTTCATCATCTCTCCACGTCGAAGCTGAGAATTATCTCTACCGTGCCCCAACATGGACAAGAAGATGGCGAAGAAATGGGCCAACGTCCCTTTGATATTACCTTTACTACTGCCAATCAATTATTTTGGTGCCCATAAAGAAAACGATACAAATCAGCAACGATTTGTATCGTTTTTTTCTGTGTACCTGTTAGTTTTTCGCTGAGTTGTACTGCCAACGAGGACTGCCTTCTTTTCCCAAAACAAAATGAATCATTGAAAATACTGCTGCAAATGCAACCAAGACAAAGCCATTGAACCAAAACGATTCAGTAAACCCTTGATTGTACGTGAGGGTCTCGCTAATCAAGGTATTGTTTTGAACAAACCAATACGTTGGTGTAAACGCCGCGATTTTATTGACGATATCTGGCAGGAAATTAGCTGATACAAAGACACCACCGATAAAACAGCTGCCGGTTATAAAGATATTGCTGATCCCGCCGATTGCTTCTGAATTTTTCACCAGGGAAGTGACACACGCCGAGAAGCTGATGACTGGTAATAAAAACAAGAACGTGTTCAAAATGTGGTACCAAGCTGCTGTATCCCAAGACGTGCGGATCACTAATAACACCATCAGTAATAAAAAGCCGAAAGTTAAGAGCAGCGAATAACTGATCAAGCTTAACAGGATTTTCCGCTGTAAGACACGTTTAGCAAGAGGGGCGCTCTGGTTTCGCTTGCTGATTGCTTTGCGATTAAAGGCCATATTGATCACGCCAAACCCGCTAAATATTGATAGAAAGAGACCATATGACAATAAGTTAAAGGTCATGCCTGTTAACATTTTTTTCATTCGTTGACTATATTCTGTACTGAGTTCAACTTGCCCAGTGACGGCTAGCGCTGTTTGTGCTTGTTCTATCGCCTCACTAACTGTTTTACCTTCTTCTTTAAAAAGCAAAAGCGTCTGTAAGTACGTGTTCACTTGCTGGGTGACAATGGTTTTAGAGAAAGCATCTGGCCGGCTTTGAATCTCGATTGCTGGCATCTGGCCGGCCTCCACCTGTTCCGTGAAATCTACTGGTAAATGCAAGACGATGTTTATGCGATTAAAATAAAGGGCATCATCAATTTCTTTTTGTGAGGTACCCTCCAAAGTGACCAAGGTCTGCTTCTCCTTCAAGTAGTCCCGAAGACCGTCAACGACTGGCGACTCCTCTTCACTGATCAAAGCAATGTTGGCTTCTTGTAAAGAGGTGTTTTCGACGTCGATGCTTTGTGCATAAAAGAATGTAACTCCCACAGTGATCAGTACTCCAATTAGTAAATTCGACTTATTGGCCTTCAGTAAAGTCCAAATCGTTTTATAAAGCGTCATAGCGCACCCCTCTTTCGATCCAAGTATTTCCAATTGCGAAAAGGACGATAAAGCCAGTCAACCATAAAAGATTGGTATAAAAGCTAGCCAGATCTGTATAGTAGTATAATTGATAGAGACTTTCACTGATCAAATTGACGAGATTTATTTGCCCCAGTATCGGCACATGTAGATCAAGCCAATACTTGATTTGTTCCGAGCCCATCATCCCGGCAAAAAAGCTCATCGCCATCGTCACGGAAATCAAAATGCCATCCTTTTGCACCAGATTCATTTTTGGCGTCAGATTTCCAATCAATGTTCCTAGCAAAATCGCACACAATGATCCCAACGCGGCAACCAGTAGTAGCCACTGCCATCGTTCACCAAAGTCTACTTGATAGACAAAACGAAAAACCGCTAAAATAATGTAGACTTCTACTAACACAATCGTAAAACTCGCCGCTAAATTCGCACTTGAAACCAATGTGCGTTTTCTTGGTATCAAGGAAAGCCGAATCCCATTCGCGGATTGATTGGCTTGCTGATCCTGAACATTGCGAACACCCCACATCGTCCCATAGAGGATCGCCATCCCAATCAAAGTAAAGAAATAAAAACTTTTAACACTCATGTCACGATCAGCATTCACTTCTTGAAAAGTCGCTTCCTGTTCAAACGCGGCCATAATTGGTGCAAGATCAAGCGTTTCAAGTTCTGCTGCTTTACTAGAAATAATCGCTGTACGTTGTAAAAATTGATCCATTACATTTTTCATCAACGTCTGACTCATGCCCGCTTGCCCCACATGGAGTGAAATCGTTTCGTCAGCTATCAGATAAAACCCAGCTAAATCACCCGCATTCAGCTCTTCAACTGCCTCTGCTTCTGATAGTTCCTTAAGATCAAATAATGGTTTTTCATTGATTTCCACTTGTTCAAGGACCGCGGAAAAATTTTCCGAAAGCGCTGATTGATCCCCGTTTTTTACGATTCCCGTCGTGATTGTCTCTAAATTTCCTGCTTGATCGATCTCCCCAAAGGCCGCCATAAACATTAGGCCTAAGAGAATGGGAAACGCCAACGTCCAAAACAGCATGGATTTATTTCGCAACAGCACTTTTGTGCGATATTTGTAAAAATGCCAAAACATGTTTTCCCCTCCTTTAGTCTCTCAATTCCTTGCCCGTGATCTCTAAAAAGACATCATTTAAGGTCGCTTCTTTGGTTGCAATTTTTCCGTAACTGATTTTCTCTGCTTGTAAGAGCGTCAAAATGGGGAGCAAGACCGTATTGAGTTCCGTCGTTGTTACTTGGAGCTGTCCCTCTTTATAAACGATCCCGTCAGCAGTAATGGTGGTTTGAATTGTAGCCAATACATGGTCTGGCAGTAAGGGGATGTCGATGGTCAAACGATCTGCCGTGCGTACCATGTCTTTCAGAGATTCCTTGGTCCCTTTGGCAATCACCTGTCCCTGATCCATAATCACGATCTGGTCACAAAGAATTTCCACTTCTTCCATGTAATGGGTCGTATAAACGATCGTTGCTCCTTGGCGATTCAGCTCTTTGATGCTTTCCAAAATTTTATTACGACTTTGGGGATCGACGGCGACTGTTGGTTCATCTAAAAAAATCAAGCGTGGCTTATGAGCGATCCCACAGGCAATATTCAACCGTCGTTTCAAGCCACCACTCAGCTCACCTGGATGGAAAGTCACGAAATTTTCCAATCCCACTAATTGTATGACTTCTTCGATCAATGCTTGCCGTTTCTCTTTGTCAGCAACATATAAACCACAAAAATAATCGATATTTTCTTGTACACTTAGTTCTTCAAAGACGGCAACATCTTGAGGAACGACGCCGATCATTGCTTTAACGGCATAGTTTTCAGGGGTCATGGTTGATCCAAACAGTTTAATGGTGCCTTTGTCATAATTTAGCAAAGAGAGCATACAATTGATAGCAGTCGATTTCCCACTACCGTTTGGTCCCAATAATCCTAAAACTTCCCCTTCTTGTACTTGCAGATCAAAATGATTCAATGCCACAAAATCACCATAGCGTTTAACTAATTTATCAATTTCAATAATCATGATGAAAAACTCCTTCCAAATTTCTTGTTAATCTGACTATAATAAAGTTTAAGAAAAGAAACTAGTGACGATTGACCAAATCAACTATGACATTTGTCACAATGAAGGAGTCTGCCATGTCCAAATCTCGACTACTCAGCGAAGCTGGCTTTCTACTCGCAATCTCGTTGCTTCTATTGGTAAATCAAGGATTTGTTGCCGTACAAGTCATTTTTTTGCTGATCGCTATTTTCTTCACTGGTGTCAGTTATTTATTGCCTAGGAAAGCAAGCTGGTTTTTTCAAGTTATTCTATTGCTTCTATGTACTTTTTGGCCAGAGCTTGCCCTCTTTCTGCCTGCAATGATGCGGGTGATCGCTCCTGAAGAAAGAAAAGATGACATTCTATCTTTATTAGGATTTTTATTGATCGCAACAGTTGGCAATCAATCCCCCTCCAAGATCGCCTTTGTCATCCTTTTGTTGCTTTTTGCTTTTTACTTACGTAAAAAAGAACAGCGAATGTCTGCTCTTGAGAAAAAGTACATCGCTTCAAAAGATACTCATTGGGAAAAACAGCAGCAATTATCGCAGCAAAACAAAGTACTAGCCTTATCACAAGAAACAAAATTGGCCTTACAAATTGCCGAAGAACGAAATCGAATCGCGCGAGATATCCATGACAATGTTGGCCATCTGCTGTCGAGTGCCATTTTGCAGATTGGCGCACTTGAAATGATCAATCAAGAACCAAAACTGAATGAGCCCTTAGCAAATTTGAGTGCTACGGTTCACACTGGGATGGATCGTATCCGCCAAAGCGTTCATGATCTCCATGAGACATCGATTACTTTCCAACAGTCCTTAGAGTTTCTGATTGCTGATTTTCCATCTTCAGTCACGATTGAAGGAACCTTATTTGAAGGATTGAACGAAGCCCAGCAAAATTGTTTCTTAATGGTGATCAAAGAAGCCTTGACCAACAGCATCAAACACAGTCATGCCAAAACCGTTGTCTTGCATTTTCGGACACTGCCTGCTTTTTTCCGCTTGCAAATCACCAATGATGGGGTCCGCGGATCTCAAATTGCTAAAACTGGAATCGGTCTGAAAACGATGCGTCAACGGGTCCAAGAACAACAAGGACAAGTTCATATCTTACAAGAAAACCAACGCTTTCAGTTGACGATCATTTTACCAAAGGAGGAACACCAATGATTACTGTAGTTATTATTGACGATGATCCGTTTGTGACGACCTCGTTGCAAACCATTTTAGAAAGCACAGAAGAAATTCGTGTATTAGGCATCGGTC
Source organism: Enterococcus sp. DIV1067f (assembly GCF_050543505.1). NCBI lineage: Bacteria > Bacillati > Bacillota > Bacilli > Lactobacillales > Enterococcaceae > Enterococcus > Enterococcus sp. DIV1067f. Next base: position 1,318,497 of record NZ_CP172940.1, on the reverse strand, counting down.
ATTGTGCCAAAGACGCCATTGACCTCTATGAAACTCATCGTCCTGACGTTTTGCTGACGGACATCCGCATGCCGGAACAAACTGGGATCGATGCTGCCAAAGAAATACTGGCTAAATTTCCCCACGCGATCCTTTTGCTATTGACTACCTTCAAAGATGAAGAATACATTCGAGAAGCCTTTTCCATCGGTGTGAAAGGTTATTTGATCAAACAGAATTTACAGGCAATCATCCCTTCTGTCAAAGCCTCTTATAATGGCCAAGTTGTCTTTGGGAATGAAATCGTTGAGACCTTCACGCAGCTAATGAAGAACGAACCATCAATTGACAATCAAGCTTCCTTTAGCGAACGTGAATTTGCGATCATCAAAGAAGTAGCAGCGGGTAAAAACAATAAAGAAATCGCCGATGCCTTGTATTTGAGTGATGGAACCGTTCGTAATTACATCAGCCAATTACTAGAAAAGCTGGGGTTACGGGATCGCACGCAATTAGCAATCTATTTTTATCAGCATTTACAGTGAGTCTCGTTAGACACAAAAAACCTGAAGAAATGCGCCTTTGCATTCTTCAGGTTTCTTTCTATTCGATTATTCAACAGTTGGTTTCTTCTTGGTAGAAAATCATGGATTTCCAGGACTGCCAGGATTCGTTGGGTTATTTGGTGTGTTAGGCGGGAAAATCGGCGCCTTATCTAACGTTTTTTCTAATCCTGATTCTTCCCGTTCGCCTCGTTCTGCATCAGGGCTTTCATCTAATTTAAATTCTTTTTCCATCTCATCCAATTTCTTAAAGTCGTTGCCAGATTCTTTTGCGAGTTTTGCTAATTTGTCTTCGGTTTCTTTCGCCATAATGTAACGCCTCCTTTTGATTTCAGCTTAGCATAAGAAGCTGAAAAACCAAAAGAAAGCGCTCACTAACAATCCCTTTTTAGCATTTTCTCATCGTTATAATCCCTCGTTTTTTACGGGCATAAAGTCGTACGGAGAACAGTCCTTCATCCCAATCATTGGATCTACTAAATGCTTTTTGACCATCGTTAAGGTCAGCACACCATCGTTTTGCGTTTCTTCGATGAGTGCTTCTTCCCCCGTAGTCCCTTCACTTAGGACCTTATCCCCTGACAGAGGCTTGGCCGTTTCTGTCTGATTTGATGCCGACGGATCAGGTTCGGCAAAAGCAAACAAGTCCAACCCACTATCTGGTGACTTTTCTGTCGCTTGCTGGTTAGCAGCAGCTTCAGTGCTGGGATTTTCCTTTGGCTTCGAAGCTACCATTTTTGCCTTCGTGTTCTCAGAGGAATCATTATAAAACGGATCATCGGCTTCCTCAAACTGAGCCAATTTCGCCCGTTGCAGCGGCGTCATTTCTTCCGTGCCATTGATACGTTCTTTTAATGTCGTTAAGCGAGTGGCAGATTCGTGACTGACACAGGTTTGGTAGGCTTGCGGTTCACCAAGTAAAATCAGCATCTCTTTGCTGCGAGTCACAGCGGTATATAGCAAATTGCGCTGCAGCATACGCTGGTATTGATGAACCATCGGCAAAATAACCATTTGAAATTCACTACCTTGGGATTTATGGATCGAACAACAGTAGGATAATGTGATCTTGTTCCATTCATTACGCTTATAGGTCACTTCGTTGGCATCAAATTGAATGACCAGTTCGTCAACCTTGTCTTCCGACTGTTTGGCTAGAGTGATCCCAACGATTTGGCCCATATCGCCATTAAACACGTTATCTTCAGGAGAGTTTACCAACTGCAAGACCTTATCGCCGATACGATACACCGTATCATTGAAGGTGACCTCTTTTTTGGTTCCATCGTTGGGGTTAAAAATCTCTTGCATCATTTTATTCAGAGCATCGATCCCAGCTGCCCCACGATACATCGGCGCCAACACTTGAATATCTTGCGGCGTATAACCTTTGTCTTTCGCCCGTTTCACGATCTGAGCGATCAACGGTTCGATCTTGTACGCATCACACGCAAAGAAAGAACGATCTTTTTGGTTTTGTGTAAAATCAGCAGGCAGCTGCCCGTTTTTGATGGCGTGGGCCAGTGGAATAATACTTGATCCATCTCCTTGACGATAGATTTCCGTCAATTCTTGTTTCGGGATCGCATCGATCGCTAGCAAATCATGAAGGACTTGTCCTGGTCCCACAGAAGGAAGCTGATCTTTATCCCCCACAAAAATCACTTGCATGTTTGTAGGGATCGACTTAAAGAGCGTATTCGCCAACCACGTATCGACCATTGACATCTCATCGACGATCAGTAAACCGCCTTCTAACTCTTTGGGACTAATCGATGGTGCTTTTTCACGGCCATTCAATCCTAACAAACGATGGATCGTACCACTTGGCAAACCAGTCGTTTCGTTCATCCGTTTGGCGGCTCGACCAGTCGGTGCTGCCAAGAGAATCGGAAAGGTTTCGTCGCTGTATCTTGATGGTTCTAAGTCCAAATCGTTCAACTCAGCAAATAATTGTACGATCCCATTGATTACTGTTGTTTTCCCGGTACCTGGGCCACCTGTCAAAATAAACAATGGCGATCGGATTGCTTCTTTGATCGCTTCTTCTTGCGAGGAACCATAGGTGATGCCTAAGTGCTTTTCTATTTTACGTAACGTTTTGCTGATTTTTTTCTCAGGATAGACGATTTCTTTTTTGCGGGAAAGCAAGCGTTCGATGGAACTGGCAATTCCCCATTCAGAAAAGTACAAACTATTTTCATATAAACGGGTTTCTTCTTGTTGGATCTTTCCTTCTTCCACTAGATGAATGATCGTTGATGCCAAATCGTCAGGCGCAATCTCAATGGGGCGGCTCGTTTCTAATAGGCGCAGTGTCTGCTCTAACAAATCTTGGGCGTGGATAAAGGTATTGCCCGTCTGCAAGGACTGGGCGAAGATTTGATGCAAGACCGCCGCTCGAAACCGTTGCGGTGACGAAGCCTCGATCCCCAGCTGTTCAGCGATGCCATCTGCACGTTTAAAGCCAATGCCTTCAATGTCTTCCACCAGCTGATATGGATTCTCCTCAATAATGGATAGCGCCTCATTTTTGTAGGCTTGATAGATAGCAAAAGATAGCTGGCTACCAAAGCCATAGCGACTCAAGCCAACGATTACTTGATCCATCCCATGGTTTTGCCGAACGGTATCTAAAATCATTTTTTGCTTACTTTCATTTAACCCTGGAATCTGCTCCAACAATGCCGGTTCTTCCAGCATCCGGTCGATCGCTTCTTCTCCTAACAGGTCAACGATTTTTTCAGCAGTCTTTTTGCCGATGCCCGGAAATTTTTCACCAGAAAGGTAGGCAATCAATCCTTGTTCAGAGGTCGGTTGTTCTTGTTGGTAACTCTCAGCCTTCAACTGGACGCCATACTTGGGATGATTGACCAGCTCACCAAAAAACCGATACTTTTCCTCTTCTTGGATCTCGCCGAAACTACCAGTAACGACGATCTCCGAGTCTTTGTAGTCGGCATTATTCTCAGTGACTTTAACTAATAGTACTTTATAAAAATTGCTGGGATTCTGGAAAAAGATGGCGGCAACATGGCCGACAAAAAACGTTCTTTCTGGAATCATGGTGCCGCTCCTTTCATGGTTTACAATAAAGCGTCTAACCCTGCCTGATTGCTTAAAAAGCTTGCTTCATTCCAAAGTTTCAGTTCAAAAGGCAGTACTTTTTGGTCATTGGTCTCTAAAAGGCTTAAGCTGTTGTTGACTAGTCCACCTTGCTCTCTTAATTCGGCTAATGGTTTGCCTGCAAGCCACTGGATAGCAGCCGTAAAGGATGCCCCATGACCGACGAACAATAATGGGCCTTCATGCTGCATCACCGCATCCATGACGACGGTCTCGATCCGGCTCAATGTTTCTTGGATCGGCTCTCCCTTAAAGGCACTGGGATCGTAGCGATCAAGATGATTACGCAGATCAGTCAATTGTTGAGGATACTTCTCATGCATTTCATCGATAGAACGTCCTTCTAATTCACCAAGTCCGATCTCACGCAGGTTCTCATTATAAATAATTTCAACAGGGTGATGGAGCCTTGTTTGGATCTCTTGGGCAGTTACTTTTGCTCGTAAAGACGTGCTTGAATAAATCTTCTCAAAAGGAATAGCAGCCAGATGATCACCGAGCAGTTTGATCTCTTCATGACTTTCCGGCAATAACGGTGAATCCCCTAGCATCCCTTGAAAGCGGCGCGCTTGGTTCCACTCTGTTTTTCCGTGACGGGTAAAGTATAATTGCATCGAACAAGCCTCGTTTCTTAATCTAGTTTGTCGTTCTCATAATGGTGTGTCAATTCCAGCTGTGGGAAGCCTTGCTGCCGCAAAACTTCATAAATGATCAAAGCAGCCGTATTTGATAGATTTAGGGAACGAACATGCTCATCATTCATCGGAATGCGTAGGCATTTTTCGGCATGCTCACGCATAAAGCTTTCCGGAAGCCCCGTCGTTTCTTTCCCAAAAATAAAGAACTGATCATCATCTGCGGTATAATCGACGTCAGAATACACGCGATTGGCAAATTTCGAGATCAGGTACAACGGACGCTCTCCTAAAAAGTCCATAAAAGTAGCCAAATCTTTGTGATAGGTGATATTGACATCATGCCAATAATCAAGTCCTGCCCGCTTCAATTGCTTGTCATCCGTTGAAAAGCCTAGTGGCTCTATTAAGTGTAAATGAGTATTTGTTGCTGCACAAGTACGTGCAATGTTCCCCGTATTGGCCGGGATCTGAGGTTCAAAAAGAACGATGTGATTCATAGATAAAAACTCCTTTCGATCGGATATTGCCGATCGGTTCTCGCATTGATTTGTGTCTCTGTATCTTGCGTTTTACAATTGATTCTCAATAGCTTCTTCAATAACTTCTATAGTACCATATTTTGGCACGCTTGTTTTTTGAAAAAGACATTTTTTAAGTTGAATTTTGGGCATAAAAAAAAACGTACCAACTCGGTGTCGATCACTGCGAGTCGTTACGTTAGTGAAGCTCTTTTCACTAACTTTTATCAGAACAGGAACCTGATAAAAACCAATGAAAAATGACTTGAGAACAATATATCACTCCCATGGCATGATTGCAAGAGTAAATAACAAAAAAGTTCAAAATATTTTCAGGAAATTTTCGCAATCAACACCTCAACATCAACAGTTATCTGTGCCAAAGGGGTTTGACGCAGCTTTTCTTTCCTTTCCTCCGAAGCCCCCCACTCTAACGGCGACATGGCAAGTAAATCTTGCCGATTTTCTTCAGGAATCGCAAAAACATGCGTTACTCTTTGACGGGATGCGGTGGGATAGTGTTCAAAAAATTTGCTAACGACCCGTTCATTCGAATACTGCTGTTTTGTTTCGTCATCAGGATAAAAAGCGGCTCGTAGTTCTTTTAAATAATCCGCTGCTGGGACGACTTTGATCAACTGGCCACCCTTTTTTAGAATGCGGTTGAACTCCCCGTAATTTGACGGTGAAAACAGATTGAAAATCGTATCAAAGCTCGCTTCAGCAAACGGCAGGTTGGTCAGATCCGCCACACACCAAAAAGCCGGTACGTTTTGATTGGTTGCTAGATAGACCCCGTCTTTGGCGATATCAAAGCCGACAGCCGCCTGAGTCTTTTCATTGACCATCTGCGCAAGGAAACTGCCTTCACCGCAGCCGACATCTAAAAGATACTCAGCAGCCCCCAAAGCTGCTTTGATGGTCTCAAGGACTGGTGCATACATGCCGCTAGCGATCATACGTTGACGCGGCAAAAACAGTGCTTGATCATAATCTGCTTTAACTTGATGATCCAAAAAGAAAAGTGTGCCTTTCTTTGATAAGTCAAATCGATGACGATTTGGACAAACCAAGCCATTTTCGGTTGGGAAAAATGCTTGGCGGCACAATGGACATTCAAATAAGTGATAATGGGCGTTTAAAAAAAGGCGCCCCCGATCGATTTTTTTTAACATTCAACTTCCCTCATCTCTGCTCTACTTTAGCATATTCTTGTGGTAGAATGCTAGTGGATAGAATAACAAATCAATTGAACACCCATCTATTGGAGGTAAATCATGTTAAAAGAATTTTGTGCAGAAAATTATACCAATATTCCCTTAGCAATCGCACGAGGCGCACAGCGGATTGAACTCTGTGATAATTTAGCGGTCGGCGGAACAACACCAAGTACCGGCGTGCAAGAAGAAGTCCTGCAGTATGCTGGCGAAAAAGGAATACCCGTTATGACGATCATCCGACCTCGAGGCGGTGATTTTGTTTACAATGACACTGAGTTGAAAATCATGCATACCGACTTGATCGAAGCAAAAAAATTAGGAACAGACGGCGTTGTTCTAGGTTGCTTAACTCCTAGCGGCTGGTTAGACGAAGAAGCATTGGAGCTATTGTTAGAAACCGCAGAAGGCTTGCAGGTTACTTTTCACATGGCCTTCGACGCGATTCCTGCAGCGCGCCAATTTAAAGCGATCGATTGGTTAGCTGAGCATGGCGTACAGCGGATTTTGACCCATGGTGGTGCTGCAGGGACTCCGATTGAAGACAACTTCGATCATCTGAAAGAATTGATCGCCTATGCTGGTGAGCGTTTAACGATTTTACCTGGCGGTGGCATTTCCTTTGAAAATGCCCAACAAGTTGCTGATACATTAGGTGTAAAAGAAGTTCATGGAACCAGAATCGTCGACTTTAATGATTGAGCTTGCGTGACACAAAAGAATCACGCAAAGAAATCCCCACAAACGATGAGAACGCATCGTTTGTGGGGATTCTTTTTATATGGCTTGCAATAAGTCGTATTGTGATTGATACAAATGATGGTACAAGCCTTTTTGTGCCATTAGCTGATCATGGTTACCAGATTCAGCAATCGTGCCCCCTGCCACGTAAAAGATTCGATCAGAATTTTTGATTGTGGACAGCCGGTGAGCGATGATGAATGAAGTTCTGCCTTCTAACAGCTTCAACAGTCCTTCTTGCAGCAATTCTTCTGTCTTCGTATCGATACTAGAAGTAGCCTCATCTAAGATCAAGATTTTTGGATCAGCCAACAACGCTCGGGCAAAGGAAATCAGTTGCCTTTGCCCCGCAGATAAAGTGCTTCCTCGTTCTTCGACGACGGTTTGATAGCCGTCTTTCAACTCCGTGATAAAGTCGTGAGCACGGACGATTTTCGCTGCTTCAATGATCTCTTCTTCTGTCGCATCTAATTTTCCATAGCGAATATTCTCTATGATCGTTCCTGAGAAAATAAAAGTATCTTGCAGCATGACCCCCATTTGTGAACGCAGCGATTCCAGCGTCACGTCACGAACATCCATCCCATCTACTTTAACACTGCCTTCATTGACATCATAAAAGCGGCTCAGCAAATTGATGATCGTGGTCTTTCCTGCACCAGTAGGGCCAACCAAGGCAATGCTTTCCCCGGGTTCGATGTGAAAATTGACATCAGAAAGAATGTTTTTGCCTTCTTCGTATCGGAAGGTCACGTGTTCAAAATCAACGGTCCCTTTCATCGTCGGCAATACTTTTGCATCTGGTTTGTCTTCGATATCTGGGACTTCATCCATCGTTTCAAAAATCCGTTCAAGATAGGCTGTTGCTGTAATCAAAGAATTATAAAAATTCCCGATGTTGATGACTGGATTCCAGAAATTATTGATATAACTGATAAAAGCGATCAGAGTACCTGTGCTGACAGCGACACCGATTTGGCGAATGCCGACAAAATAAATCAAACAAGTCGTAATGACTGAAATGTTTTGCACCCCAGGCCACATGAGAAACTGAATTTTGACAGCTTTCATCCAGGAAGTCCGATAATCATTGCTGACTTCTTGGAAAATCTCTGCATTTTCTTCTTCCCGTGCGAAGGATTGGGTAATCTTGATGCCGGCAATACTTTCATGAATGTAAGCATTTAAATTGGACTGTTTATTGCTCAACTCCTGATAGGCTTTGCGCTGGTTATTTTTGATTACCATCACCATGATGAACAAAATTGGCAGCAACGCAAGGGAATATAGGGTCAATTTGAAGTCGATTGCAAACATAAAGATCAAGGTGATGATGACGTTGAAAACATCGGAAATCAAATTGATCAGGCCATTACTCAACAGGTCACTCAGTGTATTGATATAGTTTACGATGCGGATCAAGATCTTGCCATGGGGCCTTGTATCAAAATAAGAAAACGGCAGCCGCTGCAGATGTTCAAAAATATCAAAGCGCATATCCTTCAAAACATCTTGCCCAATATTCGTGATATGGTAAATACGATAACGCATGCAGACGCCAATAACGATCAAGGTCACTAGAAAGGCAGCTCCTAAAAGCAGCAATTGATTGACATTTTTCTCAGGAATCGATGAGTCGATGGCGATCTTCGTGAAAACGGGCGCCAGCATTCCTGCTAAGTTTGCCAGGATGATCGTAAATAGTACTTTCCCAATGCTTTTTTTATACGGTACGACGTATTGGGACAAACGCTTGAAATCCTTCCAGCTAAATTCCTGGTCTAATTCCTCATCCACATCAAATTTATTTCTCGCCATCGTCTTCACCTCCTGACAAACCTAATTGTTTTTGATACACTTCATAGTATTTACCTCGCAGTTTGACAAGTTCTTCGTGGGTGCCTTGTTCAACGACCCGCCCTTTTTCCATCATCAAGATCTGATCGGCTTCTCGAACGGAGGAGATGCGATGCGCAATGATAAACGTTGTCTTCTCTCCAGTTAATTTCGTTAGTTCTTGTTGGATCTTCGATTCTGTTTCCATATCGACGGCAGATGTCGTATCATCCAAAATCAAGATCGATGGATCTTTCGCTAGAGCCCGTGCGAGGGAGATCCGTTGTTTTTGACCACCAGAAAGTCCGACGCCTCTTTCACCGACAATCGTCTCATAGCCTTGAGGCATTCGAGAAATAAAGGTATCTGCATCGGCGACTACCGCCATTTGCCGAATAAAGCCTTCATCTGCTAAAGGATTTCCAAAAGCAATATTGTCAGAGATGGTATTAGAAAACAAGAAGACATCTTGCATCACCATTGAAATGTTTTCCCGCATTTGTCGCACAGGATACTCTTTGGCATTTTTCCCATCAATGAATACTTCCCCTTCAGTCGGGTCATAAAAACGACCGACTAAATTCACTAAGGTCGTTTTCCCAGACCCAGTTTCGCCTAAAATCCCTAACGTTTGTCCTGGCCCGATGGTGAAGTTGATGTTTTCCAACACATTTTGATCCGGGTCATCTGAAAAGTGGAACGAGACATCTTTGAATTCCACAAACCCTTTGATCGGTTCTAATTTTTCTTGTTGGTGAACCGGTATTTTCGATTCTTGTGCTAGCATTTGTCGAATTTTGATACAAGCTGCAGAAAATCGCTGAACATCGTTGATCAACCAACCGCTCATACGCATAGGGTTATTCAACATCCATAGATAGCCATTAAATGCAACGAGATCACCTAATGTCATCTCCCCATTGATTACGAAAATTCCGCCTAAGACTAAGGCAATGACTGACAAACTTCCTGCTAAGCCATCAAGCCATGGCAGATAGGTACGGGATACTTTGGCAGATGCCATATTGCGGGTCTTAAAATCTTCGTTGTAGGAGCGAAATTTTTCAATCTCAAAATTTTCACGAGCAAAAGCTTTCACTACTCGATTGCCGCCGATATTTTCTTCCACCATTGAATTCAAGCGCGAAAAGCTCTCACGAATGTCAAAAAACAACGGGTGTGCTTTCTTAGACATGCGATTGGTCAACAGAAATATGATCGGTGTGACAGCCACCAGCGCCAACATCAATTTCCAATCAATAAAGCTCATGACCACCACCGCTGAAAAGAACCATAAGATACATTCAGCGATATTGTAAGTCACCCAAGAAACAAAGTGGCGAATGGCATCGGTATCACCAGTCATCCGTGCCATAATATCTCCCACGCGAGTGTGATTGAAAAAGTCGAAATCCAATTCTTGCAGCTTCTGATACAAATCTTCCCGTAAATCGTATAGCGTATTTTGCCCGACCCGTTCAAATAAAATTTGATAACTGTAGCGGACAATGGTACGAATGACGGTCGTTGCGATCATGATCAACAATAATGGAATCAATAAGTGCGTTTTTTGCTGATTGATGACATCATCGATCACCATTCCTCCCAAGTACGGATTAACAATGATCAGCGCTGCATTGATCACTAAAAACAGGACTGCCAATATGATTTTTCCCCGGTTCTTTTTGGCATAGCGCCAGATCCATTGTGTATTACTCATCTAATTCCCCCTCTCGTTGTTAAGCTTAGCGTTTTGAAAAGCGATTTGAATGGTTTTTCTTACTCATTTTGATGTAAAATATTAGTAAGAAGCACCATTCCCTTTTTTTATCGGAGATGGGCACCCAATTGGAGTGAATCAGCCATGAATTTAGTTAACCCTCGGACCTTCAATCCCGAAATCATCTATCTCTTTGACCCATGGACGCAAGCAGAAAGTCATGGAGAAATGCATCATCATGACTTTTTAGAAATCAGCGTCTTGTTAGAAGGAGAAAGTACGTATTATTTTGAAAAAGAACCAGCGAAGAAAATTCGTGCTGGCAGTGTCATGCTTTTTAATCCTGGTGTCGACCACTGCGAATTACAGCCTAAAGGCACTCGCTCCCACCAGTTGCATATTGGACTGAAGAATATTTCCTTGGAAGGATTCAAGCGAAATTTTTTCCCCAACAAACACCCATTGTTAGAATTAGGCAAATACCATCATCAAGTTTTGGAAAAAGCGTGGCAGTTGGTGCGAGAAAGCAGTGAAGAGCGGGATGAGTTTCAGTTGATGCAAAAAGCTGTCTTGATGGAGATGCTCGTCTATATTTTACGCGGACTAAATGAAGACCACATCAATGTCGTTCCTTACCTTTCCAAAAGCCAAAGAAGACAACAACAAATCGTCAACTATACCGTCTATTATTTGGAAAATCATTATAAAGAAGAAATCACCTTGGAAAAACTGGCACAAGATCAATTTCTCAGTCCAACGTACCTTTCCAAGATTTTTAAAGAAGCGACAGGGGTCAGCCCCATTAACTATTTGATAGAAATCCGCCTAAAACGTGCCAAAGACATGCTAAAAAATGACAACCTCACGATCAAGGAAGTCGCCTCTGCAGTTGGCTATCAAGATGCCTATCACTTTAGCAAGTCTTTTAAAAAACTTTATGGCGTCTCTCCTTCTGGGGTGTTGCCAAAACCAAAAAATTAAAAAGCAAGCCAATGATTCTTCACTCGAAGAAAAATCATCGGCTTGCTTTTATTTTTTATTCATTGAATAAAATAGTTCATAAAAAGACTGGCAATATTGAAATAGATCAAAACACTGGTCAAATCACTGAGGGTCGTAATAAACGGACCGCTCGCCACTGCCGGATCAAACCCAAGCTTATCCATTAGCATCGGAATCAAACTTCCCGCTAAGTTGGCTACTGTGATGGCACACATCATAGCCATCCCGATCACAAACCCTAGAATCGGATTTTGTTTCCAGACAGCCACAATAGCAAAAATCGTCAATCCGGTAATAGCTCCTGTGAAAAGTCCTGTAAGCACCTCACCGACCACTGTTTTCATAAAGCTATTTTCTTTATCATCATTGATCGCCAAGCGGCGTACGGCTACCGCTAAAGATTGGGTACCGGCATTGCCGGCAGTTCCGGTGATCAGTGAGATAAAGACGGCGAGAATACTTGCTTCACTAACTAACTCTTCATAATGGCTGATTAAACTGGCGGTTGCCATTCCGAGAAAGAGTAAGGTGATGAGCCAAGGTAACCTTCTCGAAGAAGCTTTGATCGGGTTTTCACTGACTTCTTCTACATTGACCCCTGCTAAACCCGAGTAATCACTGGCTGCTTCATCATCGATAACGTCGATGATATCATCGACGGTCACGATCCCTAATAGGTGATCGTCATAATCGGTGACTGGCAATGCGAGAAAGTCATAATCCCGGAAGGTCTGAGCGACATCCTCTTGGTCATCTCCAACATGAACCGACATCACCCGCTCGTTCAAAATATCAGCAATCATGGTATCTTCATCATTGATGATCAAGTCTCTTAAAGAAATAACGCCCACAAGTTTGTTGTCGGTATCCACGACGTAAATATAATAAATCGTCTCAGCAACATCTGCGGCATTTTTTAAGACATACATCGCTGAACGAACCGTTTGGTTGGCAACAATGGAAACAAACTCGGTTGTCATCAATGATCCAGCTGTTTCATCTTCATAATGCAATAGTTCTTTGATCTCGCTAGCGGCTTCAGCAGTCATCAGACTCAAATATTTGGCCGTTTGTTTCTTGTCCAATGTATTCAGTAGATCGACAGCATTATCGGTATACATCTCTGCTAACATCGTTGCAGCATATGCCGGCCGCATTTCTGAAAGATAGTCCACCATGTTTTCATCGTCTTCTTCAATGACGTCAAACATGTCTGCCAATTCTTTCGGCGATAGATACGTATAGACGATTTGTCGATCGTCTGCTTCTAGAGATTGGTAGAATTGACCCTGCTCGTAGATATGCAGATCCAAGAATGCCTCACGAAATCCCTGGATATCATTGTCTTTTAGTGCTTGATTCAGTTGATCAAATCGTTTGGTTAATTCTTGATTTTCATCCAATCTCTTCACCTCATTTGTTATTGCTTATCGATAGCTGAACAAACAGCGGCCATGTCTGCAGGTAAAGGCAGTTCAAAAGCCAACGGTTCATTCGTAAAGGGATGCTGGAATTGCAGCTGACAGCAATGAAGTGCCTGTCGTCTGATCCCAAAAGCCATTGGTCCCCCATACATCTCGTCTCCTAGTAAGGGACAACCGATTGCAGAAAAATGGACCCTTATTTGATGTGTCCGGCCTGTGTGTAGTTGAATGTCGACTAATGCGCAATCTGAATTGCGCTGTTTTAGCCAATACTCCGTACGTGCCTCTTTTCCTTCTTCACTGACCTTGCGTTTCAAAAGCGAGGTCAGGTCCCTAGCGATAGGCAAATCGATCTCGCTATGGGCGGATAATGCGGAAAGATCTCCCGCAACGAGGGCTTGATATTTTTTAACAACTTGCTTCTTCCGTAACTGGCTATCCAGCTTCGCATGGGCAAAGCCGTGTTTTGCAAAAAGCATCAATCCTGATGTGTCACGGTCTAAGCGAGTCACTACATGGATCACTTGATCTTCATAGTGTTGCGCTTGATAGTAGGCCTTGACTCGATTGGCCATCGTGCCAGTCGGATGATATTGCGCAGGAATCGATGAGATGCCAGCCGGCTTATTCACGATTAACAGATGGGCATCTTCATACACAATCTCAATAGGTGTCGGATCAGCCAGCATCGTTTCATGTTCCCCTTCAGGAGGAATTACAATAGTTACCCTATCATTTTGCGCCAAAGAAAACAAGACGTTTTGCTCGTGGTCGTTCACAAATATCTTTCCGCCTTGAAATTTTATTTTCGCTAGCAGACCTTTGGATACTCCTTGTTCCTTCAAAAAATATTTGACTTGCTGCCCTTGTCCAGTATATTGATACGTAAATTCCATGAGTTTATTCTTCTCCAATAAAGGAATCTTTGACACGATTCCAAAAATGCATATGCCGATAAGACGCAAAATGAATCCGTTCGTCGGCAATCCGGTAATAGATTGCATCGATTTCTTCTTGCTCGATGGTAAATTGATCAATCGTCACTAAATAGTCGGTACTTTGTTGCAGTTGCACTTTGACCCACTCGTGATGACCCACGACGATCGGTGATCCAAGTGTCCGAAAGACGCGATTGTTCAAAGAAGCAATCTCTGCTAATTGAAACGCATTGATACTTGGGTGCAATACTGCCCCACCAACACTTTTGTTATAGGCAGTTGAGCCGGTTGGCGTTGAGATCGAGAGGCCATCCCCGCGAAACTTTTCAAAGAGGTCTTCTTTAATAGAAATATCGGCAACCATGGTGCGATTGCCGCGTTTGATCGTTGATTCGTTCAATGCCAGGAAATGCTTGTCTGGTTTGCCATTTGCATAAGTGATTCGGACATCCAATAAAGGATAACTGACACTCTTTTGATGGTCATTGCATAAAGACTCTACCAATTCATCCAATTCATAGTCACGCCAATCTGTATAAAAGCCGAGGTGTCCCGTATGGACCCCTAAAAATTGTACTTGATCTAACTTATGGTTGAACAAGTGAAAAGCAGAAAGAAGCGTACCATCTCCACCAACAGAGATCACTAATTCAGGGTTCTCTTGATCGATCTTGTTTTCAGACTGCTCCAGGAGGACAGTTAAACGCTTCGTCACTTCTACTGACTTGCTTTCTTGATTATGGACGATTGCCACGCGGATGCCTTTCATTCTGATTCCTCCTTCGGCAACTTGGGCGTGTCATGTCCGCCGCGTTTGCCTTTCCCATGAGAAAACAATCGCTGTGCCTCTTGGATCTCTTCACGAATATTAGACATCTCTTCATCTAGCTGGTAGGCTGCTTCTGCCGAACGTCGTAGTCGCTCGCTAATTTCATCGGGAAATTCCCCTTGGTATTTGTAGTTCAATGAATGTTCAATCGTTGCCCAAAAGTTCATCGCCAGTGTACGAATTTGTACCTCTGCTAAGATAATTTTTTCTCCATCGATCAATTGAACTGGATACTCGATCACCAGATGATACGAGCGGTAACCACTGACTTTTTTATTGGTAATATAGTCACGTTCAATAATGACTTTCATGTCTTTACGTGTCCGCAACAGTTCAACGACTTGGTGAATGTCTTCCACAAACTGACACATGATTCGCAAACCGGCGATGTCAGACATTTCTTCTTCAAGACGATCCAGTGCGATTCCTCGTAATTTGCTTTTTGTTAAAATGCTATCTACTGGCTTGACACGCCCCGTGACAAATTCAATGGGAACATGTTTGTTTTGTTCCCGATATTGTTTTCTTATGCCTCTTAATTTTACTTTTAATTCTGAAACCGCCTGTTCATAAGGCGCTAAGAATTCTTCCCAATCTCGAATCATTCTTCTCCCTCGATTCTGTTCATAACATACCTCTTATTCTACCATACTCTTGGAATAAAACTGAATGGACAGAAGTGCAGAAGCAAAAGATTTTTTTGTCTGCCCCAATCGTTTCCGCTTTTCTTTGTTTAGTTTCTTTGACGGAATAGCTGAAACAGCGTACACTATGTTTGCAATAGAAAGAGAGTGAAAATCAATGGTCGAACAAGTAGAGATTGAATATAAAACAATGTTGACGGAAAAAGAATACCACCAGTTGCTTGCTTATTACAAATTGTCAGAAAAAGCCTTCAAGACGCAAACCAATTATTACTTTGATACGCAAGACTATAAACTGCGAGAAAAGCATTTTGGCTTACGCATTCGCACGACTCCTACCAATGCAGAATTAACGCTAAAGACCCCCATTGAACACGGTCTGTTAGAAACGACTGATCCTTTGACAATCGAAACCGCAGCGTCATTGATCGCATCAGAAAAAATTTTAAAAACAGGTGTGGTTGCTCAACGCTTAAAAGCAGCGAATATCGAACCTGATTCATTACACATGATCGCAGCATTAAAAACGAAACGGGCGGAATTTCCGATCAATGAAGGATTACTTGCTTTGGATGAAAGCTGGTATGGTCAACAGCATGATTATGAGTTAGAGCTAGAAGTCAGTGAGCCAATTCAAGGAAAACTTGCCTTTCAATCGTTATTGCATTCTTTTGGTGTTCCTTACCGACCAGCAAAAAACAAGATCATTCGAGCCGTTGAAGAAAAATCATTGTAGGATGCCCTTTTGCTTACTTTTTTCGCGTTTTTTTGCTATATTTAATAAAACATACTTATTTTGTTTTTCAAGTTACTCAAGAATCTTAATTGGGGAGAGATTCAAATGATCGAACTTTTTTTATTTATTAATCCGATTGGGCCTATTTGTTATGATATCGAAAAAGAGATTCTCAACAAATTAAACACGAGCCGCAAAAAAATCCATTTGCAGATCCTGCCTTTCGTTAACTTGTTTTCCGTAGGTGTTTCAATGGACTATTTGTCCATGAATAAGGCGGATTTGGTCTTGCGAAATGAACAGACCAACCAAATCTATGCTGCGTCATTGGATTATAAAGCAGCCCAGTTGCAAGGAAAAAAAATTGCTCGGGATTTCTTATTGAAATTGCAACAACGGATAGGGATCGAAAAACAGGAATATTGTGACACCTTAGTGAAAGATCTATTTTCAGAAACGAATGGTGATTTAGAGATGTTCCTAGAAGATCGTACATCTGAGTTAGTGAAAAAGAACTTTGCCACTGATCAGAGGGTAGCGAAAGACATGGGCATCACGATCACACCTTCTGCTGTGGTGTATGATTTTTCAAGTGAAGAAGAATATGGGGTCCTTTTAGAAGGATCAGAGGAACTGAGAAGTCTTCCTCTCGTCTGTGGTACAGCAACAGAACTCGATACATTTATGCAAAAAGCTCAGTCTTTGAAAGCACCAAAACTTTCCACTATTCATGAAATTGATCGAGGGTTGATTCTTTTATGAAACCCTATTCAATAGCGACGCTGCGCAGCGAGCCAAACGATGATCTTGTGTTTGGCTCGCTGCGCAGCGTTTTTCATTGCGGGAGGAACAAAAAAAACAAACCAATCCTTTTCGGACTGGTTTGTACTCTTTTCAATTATGCTTCGATTTCTTTTACGAGTTCTTCCAATTCATTCAAGCGTTGCTCAAATACTTTCATTGCATCTTCAATATAATCTGCTTTCGTCATATCTACGCCTGCTTTTTTCATGACTTCGATTGGATAATCACTACGTCCGGCTTTCAAATAGTTCAAATAGTTAGTTAAGGCATCAGGTTCGCCAGCTAAGATTTTCTTCGCCAAAGCAGAAGCTGCCGAAAAACCAGTTGAATATTGGTAAACATAGTAATTGTAATAGAAATGCGGAATGCGTGACCACTCAAGACGAATCTCCGGATCTTTTTCAACTGATGGTCCGTAGTATTTTGCATTTAACTCGGCATAGTTCTCGCTTAAGAATTCACTGGTCAACGGCGTTCCTTTCGCATCTTCCACGTGCATGAAGTGTTCAAACTCGGCAAATTGCGTTTGACGGAAAATCGTTCCTTTGAAGCCATCAAGAAAATGATTCAAGACATAGGCTTTGACCCGCGGATCAGTCTCAGTCTGAAGCATGTATTCCGTTAAAATATTTTCATTCGTGGTTGAAGCGATTTCTGCTAAGAAGATCGAGTAATCCCCATAGGCATAAGGCTGGTTACTCCGTGTGAAGTAACTATGCACACTGTGTCCCATTTCATGAACGAGGGTAAAGAGTTGATCCAATCGATCATTCCAGTTCATTAAGATATAAGGCAGTGTGTCATAAGCACCTGAAGAATAGGCACCACTGCGTTTGCCTTTGTTTTCAACGACATCGATCCACCGATTGCTGAAGGCTTCTTCAACTACAGCTAGATACTCTTCCCCTAATGGTTTTAACGCTTCTTTCGCTTTTTCGACTGCTTCTTCATAGGTATAGCGAATCGGTGCTTCCCCTAAAATCGGCGTGTACACATCATACATATGAAGCGTGTCGACAGCCAACAGGCGTTTTCTTAATGCCATATATCGGTGTAATAATGGCAAATGCTGATTAACGACGTCCACTAAGGTATCATAGACACTTTCAGGAATATGATTGGCACTCAAAGCGGCTTGGCGTGCCGAGTCGTATTTACGGGCTTTGGCTTTAAAGTTGTGGGCTTTGATATTCGTACTTAAGGTTTGGGCAAAGGTATTGCGGAATTGCTCATAAACGCCATAGAGACCTTTAAAGGCCGCTTCCCGAACAGACCGATCCGTGCTTTCCATCAACTCACCGTATACACCATGAGATAGCTGTACTTTTTCCCCGTTTTCATCTTCAACTACTGGAAAATCCAAATCAGCATTGTTTAAAACAGAAAAAATGTTGCCGGATGCTCCAAAAATTTCGCCTGCTCCGGCCAATAGCGCTTCTTGATCGGCAGGCAAAACATGGGGCCGCTCGTTAATAGTTTTTTCGATCATATGACGATAAACAGCTAGTTTCGGTTCTTGATCGAAATAGCCCCAAATGGTTTCATCGGACATCGTCAATAACTCGGGATCAAACCAAGCAACGGCTTCACTTACTTGCGCAACTAAACTGCTGGCTTTCGCATATAAGCCTTGATAAGTCGTATTAGCGGTATCTTGATCATTTTTCAAATGACTGTAAACATACAGTTTCTCTAAACGGCGAGAAAGATCTAAGACAAATTCTAAAGCGGATAGGAAGGCTTGTGGCCCATCTGCTAAAGTGCCTTGGTAACTGCTAGCTTCTTTGAGCTGTGCTTGGATTTCTTGAAATTCTATGTCAAAAGCCGCATCATCGGCATAGATTTTCGTTAAGTCCCACGTTTTTTCGACTGGAATCGATTCACGTGCTGGTAATTGTTTTGTTTCTGACATTCCCTTCACTCCTTGTTCATTGGTTAAAAATATCTTATCACACTTTTCAACGAAACCAAATCATTGGCTTGAAAAAGAAACCGAATTTTCTAAATATTGGCATTCTTGAAAGATTTCTCTCAGTATTTCTCTTTGATCAAGCAAAGGAAAGCACCATTGCCAATGCAGCTTCCTCAATTGAATCAACCACTGTTCAAAACTAATGGGACATTCACTTAAATAGAGAAAGCGAAAAATCAGTATGTGGTGTTCAAATAAAAAGCCAAACCGACTTTCACAATAGCACCAAAGAGGCAACTGTGAGACATTCCCATTCAACGGGTATACTATTTCTTGAATCTCTCTGATTTTAGGCAGTCTGTTTCGCAGTTTTCGAATCACCCACAAACGATAATCGACCGCTACCCATTCAATAGAATGGTGGGTATCTGATTCATCTGCTTCGTACAAAGGTCGAAGTGTCTCTTTCCTGTATGGCTCCCCTTTTTGTATAGCGCTTCGTCGACTGATTACCCCTTCTTGATAGTGCCATTTGATTTGGTGCAGCCGCACCAATGCCTGATTTCGCGTATCAATGAGCCACAAGCAAAAGCCAGTAGACTGATAAGTACAGCAGGCTTTTGCCAAAAGCGACCAATGGCGTTTCGGATACATTTTGGTCCCTAGGATCCACCAAGGCTGATAACCATTTGCTAAATAAGTGCTGGTTCGTTCCAGAAATCGTGAAACCTTGAGTGAAGAACACTGGACTTCAACGGCAATATTTTTGTAACAGAGATCAGGTCGCTGCTTAAGTTGCGGCAAGTAGGCTTCAAGTTCAATATCCATCTCTTGATACCATTCAAACAAAAGTTGTTTTGCTTCCAAGTGCTCCTTCGTCTCCCCTTCACTGTATGTCTGACAATCAGTGGTGGCTTGATGGGCAAAGTGGGATTGTCGCTTAAGTCCTTGCCTCAAAATCACTTCTTTCTGACAGCCTGGGCAATAAAAAGGGCCCGAGGATTTCTTTGCCCCTTTCGCTAGGATGACTTCTTTTCTTTGGTTCAACGCTTTCAACATCTGGCTCACCTCAATAAGAGGTACGCCAGATTCGTCAAACACAATTAAAAAAGCCAAAAACATTGTCAAAATGTCCTTGGCTGGAAATGATTTTCATTCATTAATCATTCTTGAAATAGAAACGAGTCAATTCAAGTGCATCGTTTTCCATGATCAACTCACCGTATTCTGATAAAACTTCGGGCGTCACTGAAGTCCTTTGGGCAAATTCCATCAAATAAGAAAGTGCATTTTCCACTTCAATATCAGTAATATCTGCATCCATAAATCGAATTTCAATATAATAATGATTGCCCATTTGGTAAAGATTGGTTGCAACGGAATCCAAATATACTTCGGATGCCAATTGAATCATATCTTCGAATCGCAACAACTCGAATACAAAACGATTGCCGATTTCTTCTGCTTGCTCTGACTCTTGTAATTGAGCCGCCACATGTTTTTTCAACATATCGGTAATGTCTTCATTCGCTTCATCGTTCATCTCATCAAAATTTTCCATTCCTTCTGGTGGAAGATTTTTGCTAATAAACAATTCTAACCCATCGCCTTTAGGCAAGACTTGGAAAGTTACAGCTTCACTGCCTTTAAATTCTTCGTCAATATCAACTTCTTCAAGAATACTGTAAAAGAAGTTTTCAATTTCATTGTGATTTCCTAGAAGGTCAAGAAAAGTGATGCCTCTCGCAGCTAAGTCTTCACTTTTGATCAATACACGAATGGTGTTCTCATTGATATGTTCCATTTCCATATTAGCTACACCTCACTTTTGCTACTCACTATAGGTTCATTGTATCGAAACCTGATAAAAAGTAAAGAGAAAACGAATATCCTCTTAAGAAAAACGTAAAAACTCAAAAAAAGACTCACTTTCTACGAGAAAGCGAGTCGATGAAGTCAAATTTATAAGCCTGCCATTAATTGCGCTTGTCTTAGTTCCAGTTGGCGAACATCCCTAGGTAAGAACCGACGAATTTCATCTTCATTAAACCCAACTTGCAATCGTTTTTCATCGATCATAATTGGCCGACGCAATAATCCTGGATTTTCTTGAACAAGTGTCAATAAATCTTTTAGGGGCAGGTCATCTAGATCCATATTCAACTTTTGGAATACTTTGGATCTGGTGGAAATAATTTCTTCTGTGCCATCTTCTGTCATTTGTAGAATTGCCTTAAGCTCAGAAATATTTAACGGTTCTGAAAAAATATTTCTTTCAACAAAAGGGATTTCGTGCTCTTGTAACCACGCACGAGCTTTGCGACAAGATGTGCAACTTGGGGAAGTGTATAGTGTCAACAACGTGCATCTCTCCTTTTTAATTTTCAATCAAGCAAGTCCTGTTCCCTCGCTTGATTTCAATTATACAGGTTTAACTAAAAAAAATCTAGTCTAAATCTCATATTTTTTAATAAAACTCGAAAGTTATATTAAAAGCGAAACCTTTTAGGCAAAAGGTTTCACTCAAAAAGTTTATTTTTAAATGAGAAAAATCAAATTTTTTTTTAATATTACTTCTTTTATACAACAGTGTGTCAAAGGTGTATCAAAAAGATGTCAGAATATTAAAATACTCTTTTAGTTGAATCCCGCGTTTTTTAATTTCCCCTCTGTAATTACATGTGTAATCAAAAAAATGGAGAAAAAAACCAAGTCCATGGCTCAATCGTTTTCAAAGGAAAAATTTCACGATACCTTGTTGCCTTGGAAACGACAGGGCTACAATAAAAATATATGTTATTTTTTCCAGAGAAGATTCTCAACCAATGTCTTCATTCTTGATTCCATTGTATCACATTCCTTTTTAATCAGAAAACCATACAAGCATTTCTGTCATAATCGACAATAAAACAGTAGGAGAAATGAATATCTGCTTATAAATGAAAAGGGTTTCTCACAAAAATTTAGTGAAAAAAGATCAACCTAAGAAACCCGTCTTTTATGCTTTTTCCTGACAAAGTATAAAAAGACTAGTGTTTTCTTGGATTGATCGTTCATTTCTTTCTTCTAAGGAAGAGAAGGTTCTCCATCACGAGCGAATTGCGCATCATGCAATGCGCGATAATGTCCCTTTTTCGCCATCAAATCTTCATGGGTCCCCTCTTCTAAGATGCCTTTATCACTAACGACAATGATGCGTGTCGCATGTTTGATCGTTGCGAGGCGATGGGCAATGATCAAGGTTGTACGGCCATCTGCCAAAGAATTCAATGACTCTTGAATCACTTGCTCGGTTTCCGTATCCAACGCTGATGTTGCTTCATCTAATATCAAAATCGGCGGGTTTTTTAAGAACATCCGAGCAATCGCTACCCGCTGCTTTTGACCACCGGATAATTTGACTCCTCGTTCACCGATGACCGTATCTAACCCATCCGTCATTTGATCGATGACCTTTTCTAAGTGTGCTAATTTGACTGCCTTTAAAATCTCTTCTTCTGTTGCATCAAGTTTGCCATAAGCAATATTTTCTCGAATCGTTCCCGGGAAAAGAAAGACATCTTGCTGCACAGTCCCAATCTGCTGACGTAAAGAAGCCAGGGTCATCTCCTGAATATTGATGCCGTCAATCGTAATGGCGCCTTCAGTGACTTCATAAAAACGCGGCAACAAGTTGCATAACGTGGTTTTCCCTGAGCCACTTTGCCCGACGAAGGCGATCGTCTCGCCAGCTTTGATCGATAAATCGATGTGATTCAAGACTTTCGTCGCATCCGCATAGGAAAAAGAAACATCTTGGTAGACGATATCCCCTTTTAATGATTGAACAGCCCGTGCCCCTGGTTTGTCTTTGATCGTCGGTTCTTTATCCAATTCTTCGGTCAATCGTTTGAAGCCAGCGATGCCTTTCGGATAGCTTTCAATCATCGTATTGACCTTCTCAATTGGTCTAACAAAGACATTCGATAATAAAATAAACCCAACAAACTGGCCATTCGTCAGTTCACCACGAATTACGTAGTAAGCACCAAAAATCAGAGCAAACAAGTTGATCAAGCGAATCAGAAAGTAATTATACGCTGAACTGATCGCCATTACCTTATAAAAAAGGATCTTCGATTGCCGATAGATTTCGCTCAATCCATCAAAGCGTTTATGTTCGAACGTTTCATTAGCAAACGATTGGGTCACTCGAATGCCGCTAACAGATGCTTCCACTCCGGCGTTGAACTCACCGAGGTTGTCATAGATCTGTGTATTGACTTTGGTCATTTTCTTATTGAAAAAAACCAAGGCAATCGTAATCAATGGAATCAACGCAAATGTCGCTATCGCTAATTGAACGTGCATATTCAACATCAATAGGAATGCCCCCACCAAAGTCATGATAGTAATAAAAACATCTTCTGGCCCATGGTGAGCGACTTCAGAGATTTCAAAGAGATCCGTGGTCAAGCGACTGATCAGCTTGCCGGTCTTTTGATTGTCATAATATTCAAAAGATTGGGTCTGCAGATGTCGAAACAGTTCTTGACGCATATCTGTCTCAATATTGACCCCAAGTTTATGACCATAAAAAACCACGATATATTGCAACACAGTATTGATCACATAAAACAAGAACAAGCCTAAGCAAGCCAATAGTATCAAGCGAAAGTTGTTCTGGGGCATGATCTTATCGATTACTTGGTTGACGGCAACGGGAAAGGCCAGTTCTAATAAACCAGCAAATACCGCACAAGTAAAATCTAGCATAAATAGTGACCGATACGGTCGATAATAACGAAAAAACCTTTTTAACACATTTCCCCCTCCTCAATAGCTTTCATTATAAGCAACTCTTTGAAGAAATGCAAAATGAGAAACATGTGAAAATGGGTAAAATTCACTATAATTTTGAAAACGTATCAAGACGCGGATTTCTAAAAACAGTAAATAAAACCTTTATTTCACAAGGTTTTTCCTCTTTTTTTTAGAGTCATAATGGCTTATGATTGATTCGAAAACAAACTGAAAATTTTCACTAACTTTGAAAGGCGTGTCTCTTTTGATCACTAGTATTCTTTTTGATGTCGATGATACCTTATATGACCAGCAACAACCATTTCGTAATGCCATAACCTCATGCTTTCCACAAATTGCCCGCAAGGACCTAACCGCTCTTTATTTGCGTTTTCGCGTACATAGCGATGAACAGTTTGGAAGGGTATTGGCGAATGAATGGACGCTGGAGCATTTTCGTTATTACCGGCTGACTCATTCTCTAACGGACTTAGGTTATTTCTCTATTACTATGGAAGAGAGCTGCCAGTTTCAGCTGTGCTATGAACAAGAACTAGATGCTATCACGCTACATCCGGAAGTTGAGTCAACCTTGAGTTATTTGTCCAAATTGCCAATCAAATTAGGAATTATTACTAACGGTCCCACCGACCACCAACAAAAGAAGTTGAATCAGTTGCAACTGACTCGATGGATCAAACCAGAGCATATGATCATTTCACAAGCAACCGGTTATCAGAAACCAGAGCTAGAAATTTTCCAATTGGCAGAAACCGCCTTTGCTCTTGATCCAGAAACAACACTGTACGTAGGTGACAACTTTGATAATGATGTAGTGGGCTGCAAAAAAGCCGGTTGGCAAGCCTTGTGGTTCAATCATCGTCTTCGTCAGGCGCCTAATGGATTGGAAGATTTACCCGATGTGTCGATCACTGCTTTCTCGCAGCTCCAAGAAAGTATTGACGCCCTCTTGCAGCTTCCTGCATACGCCTATAACTAAAAAAACATGGACCTTCGCTTCAAGCGGGTCCATGTTTTTTTGAATGCTTAATTTTCTTCGCCGATACTCAAAATTAAGCGAATATCTTCTTCGGTCATTTGTTGAAGCTGGGTTTCATTGCCTTGAATCACTTTTTGGAAAAGCTCACGCTTTTCTTGTTGCAATGCATCCATTCGTTCTTCAATGGTTCCTTCGGCGATCATTCGCCAGACTTCGACTACATTTTTTTGACCGATCCGATGGGCTCGTCCAGCGGCTTGTTCTTCCACTGCCGGGTTCCACCATAAATCGTATAAAATCACTGTATCTGCACCAGTCAGATTTAGTCCAGTTCCTCCTGCTTTTAATGAGATCAAGAAGACATCTTTTTCGCCACTATTAAAAGCATTGACCATCGTCAAACGATCTTGCGGCGGTGTGCTGCCACGCAAATAGAAGGATTCAAACCCTTCCTGGGCTAATTCTTCTTCAATGATCGAAAGCATACTGGTGAACTGAGAAAATAGCAGGACACGACGGCCATTTTCTTTGGCTGCTAAGAGTAAATCTTTGACCTGTTCAAGTTTCCCAGAAGACCCTCCGTAGTCCTCCACGAATAATCGAGGGTCACAGCAGATTTGCCGTAGACGAGTCAAGCCAGCCAAAATACTGATCCGATTTTTGCGGAAAGACGTAGAATCCATTTGCGCGATTTCTTCTCGCATTTGTCGCAAATACGCCAAATAAATTTTCTTTTGTTCCTCTGTTAGGACACTGTAATAATTTGTTTCCAGCTTTTGCGGCAAATCATGTAACACAGATTTTTTATCTCTTCGCAAAATGAAGGGTTTGATCATTTTTGCAATTTCCTGTGTAGATAGTTCCTTAAATTTCTGCTTGTTGGGGAAAAAGCCTGGCATAATCATTTGGAACAAGGACCACAATTCTTCTAAATTGTTCTCGATCGGTGTGCCACTGAGGGCGAACCGCTGCGGAACTTCCAAGGATCGCAATGCCTGTGCCGTTTTGGTCGCGCTGTTTTTGACCATCTGTGCTTCATCTAAAATCAAACACGATAGCTCTAGTGCTTGATAGGCATCAATGTCCTGACGCAAGCTTGCATAAGAAGTAATTCGGACGTCCGCTGATTGCGCCATCTGCGCTTCTCGCTCTTCTTTCGTTCCACTGATGACAGTCGCTGAAATTGAAGGTGCGAACCGTTTGATTTCTTGCTGCCAGTTGAATGTTAGACTGGCTGGCGCCACGATCAACGCATTCAATTTTTGATGCTCTTGTTTCTCAGAAAGCAAATAGCTAATGGTTTGGACGGTCTTCCCTAACCCCATTTCATCAGCAAGAATGCCGCCAAATTGATAATGGCTCAACATTTTTAGCCAACGAAAGCCAACTTCTTGGTACTGCCGCAACTCAGCATGCAAGTTGTCTGGCAACTGTGCCTCAAAGTTTTCTGGATGGATCAAATCTTCCGTCATTTGCTGAAAGCCTGTACTAAAACTCGCTTGATCGGCAAACTGTTCTTGCAGTAATAGCCCTTGATTCAATGGGACTTGGATTGCCCCGTTTTTCGTATCTAACGATAGCCGTAATTTTTTGAGGGCAGCACTTGCTTCTTGAAACTCTTCCGACTCCAGCGAAAGAACTTGCCCATTTTCTGTGGTATAAAATTGCGCAGATTGCAACAGACTCCGCAAAACATCGTTGATCTCTGATTCTTGAATGCCGCTAACATCAAACTTGATATCCAACCAAGAACCATTCTCTTCAATCACGATTTCTGGTCGATGATGCTGGGCATCAAGGTAGAGTTCCCTCAGCTTCTTGCCGATCCGCACTTCCCCTAATTGTCTCAAGACCGGGATCTCTCTCGTAAAAAAGGTATAGAGTTGCTCACCTAGCGGTAGATTTTTTTGCCAATTTTTGCTGCTGGCTTGATAGCCAAAGGTTTCAATAATGGCTTCGATCCGTGCTTCTTGTTGGAAATCACGTAAAATCTCTGGATGATTTTCTGGCATGTATTGATGTTTTTCATCACTTGAAAAAACGACTTCTCCATAAGTAAAATCAACTTGTAGATCTACTTGACCTTTGATTTTCCGCAAGGAGAAAACTGCTTTCAATTCAGATTCTTCGATGTCATTTTGAACCTCAGGAGCCACTTGGACACGCCCAATTTTTCGCAAATAAGGCAAAACTTTCATAAAGAGATTCGCCAGCTCTTCTTTTGGATAATCAATGATTGGCTGTTCAAAACGTTTAAACAGCTGCTGCATCGTGACATAGATCTCCTTTTGCTCGACAGTCAATTCATAAAATGTTCCGTCCAACAGCCCCCAGTTATAATAACTAAGTAAGTGGTCGAAGTCTTTTACGAACTGCAGCGGAAAATGATCCGCTTCTTTTGTAACTGAAAACGTCAATGGTTCCCCCGATTGGAAGTCTACTTGGCTGACCTTGGTTTCACCAATGGTGATTTGCGTGTAGACATCATTGAATTGCAATAGCAGTTCCTTGCCGAATTCAACGGGCAGAAGCAAGTATTTTTTATCAAGTTTGCCATTGATTTGAATGCCCGCTTGCCCCATTAATTGTTGGGTTTGCGCGATTCCTGTCAATCGATTCAATAAAGCTCGATTTTTCTCATCAAAGGCATCCGCAGAAAGCAAAAAGGTCTGTTGCTTATTGGCCGCATAGTGCTTGTTCTCTTGATACATCTGTAAAAATTTATAAATGTTTTTGACGACATAGGTCCTGGCCGTGCCGCGATGCCCGACCTTCAAAGAGACCCCTAAAATATCCATCTCTTGGTGATAAGGATTTGTCGCAATCGTATCTACCCGAAATTCAATCTGTAATGGTTTACTCGCTTCCTTTTCGCTGTCTAAGCGAGCAAAACCATTGGAAAACATCTCTGAAGCAGAAAAGGCTTTTTTGATGGGGGTTTGTTCATTGATTTTCCGTGTTTTTCCTTGTTGGCGTAAATAGAGTTCGACGGCCACCGTATGTTTGCAATAATGATGTTCTTCCCAATAGGGACATTGGCAATAATCCACTTCTTTGGCAGTAGCATCCAAAGTAACTAAATACAATTCTGTTCCGAGTACTTCTGCATGCCACACATTTTTTTCTTTATCCGGGGTGACAGACAGGACACGGCCTTCATTAAGATACGTTCTCCCCCGCTCGATTACTTTTTCTGGAATACTCCACTTCATAAGAGCCCTCCTCTCCTTATTCTTTTATTCGGATCCGGCTTTGCCCGCTGCCGTTGGTTTCTACGAAAACTTGCTGCAGGATCCTTGCCCGCAGTTCTCGAACATGACTGATGATCCCAATCATGCGCCCTTCATTTTCGATCATTTCTAATGCTTCCATCGCCATTTCTAATGATTCTTCATCAAGCGAGCCAAACCCTTCATCGATGAAAAGTGCTTCGATCTCAATCCCGCCAGCTCGTTGCTGGATCACATCTGCTAAAGAGATTGCTAACGCTAAGGCTGCAATAAAGCTTTCACCGCCTGACAGTGTATGTGCTCTTCTGACTTGACCAGCATTATCGTCATAGATGTCAATTTCTAAGCCTGTTGAGCTTCGATAGCTCCCAACTTTATCCGCTAATTCAAATTGATAGCGGCCACGAGTCAACCGAGCCAAGCGTTCATTGGCGACTTCTAAGATCTCTGTCAGAAATTGCTGCAGTACATACCGTTCCAAGCTGGTTTTTTTGACGTTTTCGCCGTTGATGGTTTCTGCCAACTGCTGAAGTTGGCCTAATTGGGCCAGTTCTTCGACATTTTGCTGATAAATGACCTGCAGCTCGTCAAACAACCGTTGATTGCCGTTGACTTTCTCCTGTTTGCGAACTGTTTCTTGCTGTAGTTCCTCCATCACGGTCTGCAACTGAAGGTAGTCAGCTTCCAATTGGTTTAAATCAATCGCAGCTTGCTCTTTTAACTGTGCATCTAACAATGCTAGCCGTTGCTGAACAAACACCGTTTCTTGCTCATAGGTTTTGATTTCTTCTGAGAGAACGGTTGTTTGAGCGGCTTGGGCAATCAATTCCCGCATCGTTTCCTCAGTCATACCAGCTTCTTGAAGTCGCTGCGTCAGTCGTTGTTCTGCTTTTGTCTTAGCCGCTTGCTTTTGTTCAAAAAATTGCTGCAGATTTTTCAGCTTCTCTGAAAGAATCGCTTGCTGTTCGTTTAGCTGCGCTTCTTGTCGGGCATCAGCCTCAATTTGTTGCGTATATTCCCTCAGTAAACCATTGGTTTTTGCTAAATCGGCTTGTAATTGTTCATACGTTGCGCCTGCAAGTTGTTCCTGTAAAGAAGCCAATTTCCCCTCCGCAAGCTGGCGCGCTTCTTGGGCTTTTTTCGCTTGCTCACTGACTTGCTGATAGGACTCATTTAACGTTGCTAATTTCTCATTTACTGCCTGATGTTTCTTCTGCGCGTCTTCATAAGAAGCGGCTTTTTGTTGATTGAAAGATTGCCGTTTCTTTAGTTCCGCTACCGCCGTTTCCTCGGTAATCGTCTCTTGGTTTTCTATCGGCTGCAAGGCAGCAAATGCCTGTTGAACTGCAGTCCAAGCGAATGCCACTTGCTTCTGCGCAGCAACACTGGTGGCTTGCCATTCGCTGATTCGCAATGTGGCTTGCTCCTGCAGCGTTTGATTTGCCGATACTTGCTGCTGGATCTTCGTCAATTTTTCTTGTGTTTGCTCAAGTCTTTGTTCACTGGCAATGATGTCTTCGATGCGATAGGTCGTGTGCTCCTGTGTATTCGGATGATCCAATGATCCGCAAACCGGACAGGGTTCATTTTCTTCCAGCAAAAGACGAAGCCGAGCAATTTGCATTCGAGCATTTTGACTGGTTTCTTGTTTTAACGTTTTTTGCAGCTCCAGCAAGGATGCTGCTAATTGCTGTTTTTCAAGAACCAACTCCGAATGAATTTGTTGCTGTTCCCCTGCTTTTTGCTCGGCTTCACGAAACTGCGCTTTTGCTTGCTGCCATTTTTCTACCAGAGCCTGCGTTTCTACTAATTTCACCGCTTCTGCTTGAAACCCTCGCAATGCTTCGATTTCTTCTGCCAGATGCTGCGCTTGCGCTTTGGCACTTGCTTGCGCTTGGTTTATCTTCGTTAATTCGGTGGTCTGTTTTTGTGCGGCTTTTTCAAGTTGCACCACTTCTTCTTGCTGCGCTTGTGTGCGCTGTGCTAGCGGGATCTGCTGCTGGATTCGTTGAACTTTTTGACTAGCAGCTTCCTGTTTTTTCTTGATGCCGTCAATCAACGCTCGTTGGTCTTGCCAGCTTACTTGTTGCTGCTGAATTTCTTGCAGCTGCTGCTTTGTTTCGTTGATTTGCTGAGTAGCTTGCTGTGCTTCTTTCACTCGTTCTTCTTTTTGCTGCATGATTTCTTGATGTTCAAGCGCCCACACCAACTGGTTCAACTGGGCTTTTTTCTGAGCGATCTCGGTTTTTTTAGCATGCAGCTCTCGGGCTTTTTCTTGTAGACCTTGCCATTCGATCCGTGCATTTTCAATTTCTTTTGCACGGTAAAAAGCGTCTTGCGCAGCTTTCATTTCTTGGATCGCTTGGTCTTTTTTGTGCAATAACTGCTGAAGCTGCGCCTGTTGTTTTTCTAAATCCTGCGCCCACAAAGTAAGACCTTCCGCAACCGTTAAAACCTCCTGCGCTTCTTCCCATTCAAAGCGCTCCATGATTTGCGAGGCGAGCAGCTGCTGATGCTCAAGCTTTTTACTTTGTGCTTTGACTTGCTCTTTCAACCATTCATTAAATTGTTGATACATTTCCGTGCCAAATAAATTCCGTAAAACGCGTTCTTTCTCATTGCTGCTGGCAATCAAAAAATTACGAAATTCTCCTTGCGGCAACATCATGATTTGAAAAAACTGTTTGGCATCCAGCTGCAGCAGATCCTTGATAAATGCATCAACCTCTGTCCGTTTACTGATCTGCTTTTTCTCTTTGCCCTCGGCGTCAAAAATTGTCAGCTGGACTTTTGCCGTTTGGTTGGTGACCCCGTCACCACGTTTTTTTGCTAAGGTCTGTTCCGGTTTCCGTTGGATCTGGTAAGTAAAACGCTGATGTTCAAAAGTAAAGGTGACGCTGGTCTCTTCGGTTGGTGAAGCAAACATCGATCGCATTTCTTTGCCTGAGCGCAGATTCCCCGATGTTTCACCGAACAAGGCAAACGTCATTCCATCGAAAATCGTCGTTTTTCCTGCACCAGTTTTACCGCTGATCAAAAACAACCCGCCAGCTTGCAGCTGACTAAAATCCAATTTTTCATCAATGAATGGACCAAAATTTTTCATTTGTAAAGACTTCGGTTGCATGACTATTCCCTCTTTTCCACGACAAATGCTTCATTTAATCCTTGTTCGATCCATTTGGTTTGTGAATCGAGCAATGAATCTCCCGTCATTTCTTGAAAAAAATGACTGATCAAGGTCTGCGGGTCGGTTTCTCGTGTCGTTAGCTGTCTTTTTTTCGTCTGTTCTCGTCCATTCAACCGTTCGACAGACAAAATAAATGGATAGATTTTTCGCAACTGATTCATCATATTTGGAATCACAGCACGATCCGTCAGCAGAAAATGCCAAAACGCCTCACGATCCAGATCACGGTAAAAAACCGGATCGATCAACTCCTCAAAGGACGCCGTCAGCTGCTGGATATCCCTTTTTGGTGTCAATGGAATAAATTCATTGGTATCTTTTACGGTATCAATAAGATAGATCCCTTTTTGGTTCGTCCGTTCAGAAAGGGAAAATTTCAGTGGTGAGCCGCTGTACCCGATCTTTGGGTGTTTGAGAGCCGTATTGGCATGTAAATGGCCTAAAACAACCCGATCAAAAGGCGCAAAAGCGGTGGTCGGTACGCTGTCCAATCCGCCAACTTGAATTTTTGTTTCTGAATCTGTTTGGCTAGAACCCGCCACAAAGAAATGGGTCACTAGCACTTGCTTTTTGGACGAGTCAAAGTTCTTGGTCATCTCCTCAATGACTCTTTGGACACTATCAGAAATCTTCATTAATGGTTCATCAAAAAACAAGCGGGCCTCGATGGGTTCGAAATACGGTAGTAAAAAGAATTGTGTATCGTCAAACTCAACCGGGTGCAAACTTTGTTCGATGCTGGTGGACAGGTAAAAGCGTGTTTGTTGAAACCACTGACTGCCGGTTTCTAAACGAGTTGGACTATCATGATTTCCTGAGATAGCCAATAATGGCAGTTCATTCGTTAAATTGATTTCAGCGATTTTTTCATTTAGTAATTTGACTGCATCAACAGCAGGAACCGAACGATCATAAAGGTCCCCCGCAATGACGATGGCATCGACCTTTTCTGCTCTTGCTAGCGCTATGATTTGATCAATGATTGCTCGTTGGTCTTCCAGCAGATCATAGCCATGTAGTTTTTTTCCGATGTGCCAATCAGCTGTATGTATAAAGCGCATTTCTTCACCTTCTTAAAAAATATCCTTCCAATCATTATACCACTTTCCCTGATCGTTAGACATCTCTCTTCCAGCGAAATTTCATTTACCACCCATTTTTGATAAAAATAGCGAACACCTAACATCATTATGTTGAAATGTTTTTTCAATTATAAATTTATATCTTGAAATATAATTACACTTCATTTACAATGAGTGTGAAATCGAATTCAACAATCGCTTTCATCACTATTCTAAAAGAAAGGAGAAAAGATATGCTTGCAATAGGACTCATGTCAGGAACCAGTTTGGATGGAATCGACGCTGCTTTAGTAAAAATCAACGGCTGCGGTACCGAAACTGACGTCCAGCTGATGGAAATGCTCACACTGCCCATTGGTGAAGAATTGAAGGAACGAATAAAAACTGCTTGTGATCCGGTGGAATCAAATGTTCCCCTCATCTGCCAATTAAATACTGAATTAGGGTATCAATTTTTGAAAGCGTGTCAAATCCTCTGCCAAAAAGCCGGTATTGAAGAAAAAAGCATTGATTTTGTTGCCAGCCACGGACAAACGATCTGGCACTCCCCCGATGCTGATCCAGCGAATAACAGCACCTTGCAAATTGGCGAACCTTCGATTATTGCTTATGGCTTACAAACGAAAGTCGTCGCCGATTTCCGAGTGATGGATATGGCTGCTGGCGGGCAAGGAGCGCCCCTTGTACCTTATACGGACTATCTGCTTTATCAATCAGGCGATAAAAATCGCTTATTGCAAAATATTGGCGGCATCGGCAACGTTACGGTTCTGCCTAAAAATGGTGGCTTAAGCGAATTATATGCTTTTGATACAGGTCCAGGAAACATGGTCATCGATGAACTAATGGTTCAGCTATTCGGTCAGCCTTATGATGCGTTTGGTGAAACAGCCCGAGCGGGAGCAATTATACCCACCTTGCAAAAGGAATTAAGAACTCATTTTTATTTGTCCCAGCAACCGCCGAAAAGCACTGGACGTGAACAATTTGGCAAACATTTTGTGCAGCAGCTAATGACCGAATATCCCCAAGTAGCATCGGAAGACTTGGTGAGAACTTTAACCGATTTCACCGCATTTTCCATTGCTGACAGTTACCAAAGGTTCATTTTCCCTCAGTTGGGAACAAATGATATTGAAGTGATTCTTTCAGGTGGTGGCGCCCATAACCATCTGCTGATTGAGATGATCAAAGGCTATTTACCCGAAACAGTAGCCGTTGTAACACAAGATGACATTGGCGGTTCGAACGATGCCAAAGAAGCGGTGGCTTTCGCCATCTTAGGAAATGAAACCCTTCACAGCCGTGTCAACAATGCCCCTGCAGCAACCGGGGCAGCCCAAGGCGTGATTTTAGGAAAAATCATTCCGAATCCATGGGAAACAAAAATGTAAAACATCTTAGGAGGATAAACCATGTTAGATAAATTCACTCAGTTCATCGAACGCCATCTGGCAGGACCGATGGAAAAACTTGGCAGCCAGCGTCATTTGCGAGCGGTTCGTGACGGGATCGTTTCAACATTGCCATTGATTATCGTCAGTTCGTTCTTTATGATTTTAGCCTTTCCACCGCTGCCTCAAAGTTGGGGCATCTATCAATTCTTGTCTAGCAATGCCACAACCATCTTATTGCCTTATCGAATGACGATGTACATTATGAGCTTGTATGCTGCATTCGGGATCGGATACAGTCTTTCTCGCTCTTATAAGCTTGATGGTCTTTCAGGCGGGATCTTAGCAACGACCGCCTTCTTACTGACCTTCACCCCGGTCAATATCCCAGCAGAAGCGTTGGATGCAGCTGGAACGGTCGGTTTTGTCTTGCCAATGGCCAATTTAGGGAGTGCTGGTATGTTCGTGGCGATCATCACCTCGATTCTTGCCGTTGAAATCTATCGGTTAACGGACAAATCGAAATTCAAAATCACGATGCCAGAACAAGTCCCACCTGCAGTTGCTCGCTCTTTTGAAGCCTTGACTCCCACTTTAGTGATCATTTTAGGAATGGGCGCGATCACTTACTATATCGGTTTTGACTGGCACACGATCGTGGCAAAAGTCGTCGATCCTTTAGTCAGTGCCGCAGATACCTTGCCAAGTGTGCTTTTGATCACCTTCTTGACGACCTTCTTCTGGTCATTCGGGATCCATGGTGCTTCTATCGTTGGTTCACTGGCTCGTCCATTATGGTTACAGTTGTTAGAAGGAAATACAACAGCGCTTGCATCGGGAGATATGATTCCCAATATTGCAGCCGAACCATTTTATCAATGGTTCATCTGGATTGGTGGGGCTGGTTCAACGATTGGTTTGGCTATTTTGTTAGCTTTTCGCACAAAATCGGAATTCGGTTCAAAACTAGGAAAAACAGCCTTAATTCCAGCTATTTTCAACATCAACGAACCACTGATTTTCGGTACACCGATCGTCTTGAATCCAATCTTGATCCCACCGTTCATCATTGCGCCTTTAATCAATGGTGTCATTGCATGGGTCGCCACCTCAGCAGGTTTAGTCAATGCCGTCACGGTCAATGCCCCTTGGACATTGCCTGGACCAATTGGTGCTTTCTTAGCGACTGGCGGCGATTGGCGTGCGATCGTGCTGAATGTTCTTTTGATTCTTTTATCGATTCTGATCTATTACCCATTCGTAAAAATCTATGACAAAAACGAATTGGAAAAAGAAAATCAACCAGTCACACAATAATTTGTTGATAAAGGTCGGACGAAGCACCCATCAAGACAATCGGAAGAAGCGCTCCACAGCAGCATTTTTCGATACTAAGAGGTGCTTCGTACGATTTTTTTAGAAAGAGGGAAAACCATTGAAACGAGAAATTGGCCTTTCGATTTACCCCGACCATAGCGATCCTTTACTGGATCAAGACTATTTAAAAAAAGCTGCTGCCCTTGGTTACTCTCGCTTATTTATGAGTATGCTAGAAGTCAGTGAAGGCAAAGAGACCGTCAGAAAAAAATTCTCTTCGATTATCGGGTTTGCCAAGAACCTTGGGTTTGAAACGATTTTAGATATTTCCCCAGCTGTTTTTAGTGATCTGGCGATCTCTTATGACGATCTAAGCTTCTTTGCAGAATTAGGTGCGGACGGTATCCGCTTGGATCAAGGGTTTGATGGCAGCAAAGAAGCCCAACTGACCTTCAATCCATTCGGCTTGGCGATTGAATTAAACATGAGTAATGATGTGAACTATTTAGAAAATATCCTTTCTTATCAAGCCAATGAACCTTTTTTATATGGCTGCCACAATTTTTACCCCCAACGAGGCACAGGCTTAACGGAGGCTTTTTTCCGCAACTGCAGTCAACGTTTTAAAAAATATGGGTTGAAAACAGCCGCCTTCATCACTAGTCAATCAGCCAAAATTGGCCCTTGGGAAGTCAATGATGGCCTGCCAACCTTAGAATCTTGTCGCGATTTACCTTTGGCGTTGCAAGGAAAGCTGCTTTTTGCTTCTGGGTTGATCGATACGGTGATTGTTGGCAATGCCTATGCGTCGGATGCAGAACTGAAAGCTCTGGCAACGATCGATCGCTACAAACTGACCTTTGGCGTTTCCGTAGAAGCAGAAGCCAGCGAAATCGAACGGAGGATATTAGCTGAAACCAATCATTTTCGTCGCGGTGACAGTAATGCGTTAGTCGCTCGGTCCACACAATCACGGGTGAAATACCGTCCCATCGAAAACCTCCCTCATACAAACCAAGAACCGTTTGCTTATGGGGACATCGTTATCGGCAATGATACCTTTGGTCAGTACAAAAACGAATTGCAGATCGTTTTGACCCCTCACCAAGACGCCCGAAAAAACAAAGTCGGTGCTATCCCAAAAGAGGAGTTGCCTTTGTTGGAATATTTGAAACCATGGACCAAATTTGCTTTCGAATTGTTGGATTAAATCATTAGAAAAAAGCCGCTGATCACAAAAGGATCAACGGCTTTTCTTAGGTATTAATCTTCTCTTTTGGACTCATCGATTTGATAAACAAATGACGGATCGATCGCTTGATCCAGTGTGTCAAATGCACCTTGTATGCGCCGTTCCACTTCCGCCAAGCCCTCTTTGTCCATCTTTTTGATGTCACTGATATCGATTGGCTCCCCAAAACGGACAGTCACTCGCTTGCGTTTAAATAAATCCTTTAATGTCAGCGGTCCTTGATAAACAGAGGGAACGATCTTGACTTTGGCCATTTTCGCGATCAACGCCATGCCACCTTTTAAGGCCGTTGCATGTCTCGTACCACTTGGGAACATGATCAAGCTAAGATCGGTTTCCTTCAAGATTTTGACTGGCGTCTTTACCGCGCTCGGTCCTGGTTTGTCCCGTTTGACTGGAAAAGCATTGGCATGAATCAAAATGAACCGTAAAATCGGGTTTTTGAACAGCTCTTCTTTCGCCATAAAACTGAATTTCTTTGGCCGAGCAGCCACTGCTAGGTACAATGGATCCCACCAGGTTCGGTGAGGAGCCACTAAAATATAGTTTTCATTTTTAGGTAAAACCTCTTTGTTTTGATAACGAGCATTGCCGTTGATCAAAAATAATACTACGCGAACCACACCGCGCATAAAGCGAAAAAACATACTCATTTTCCTTTCTATTTCTCTCCTATTCAAGTATGCAAAAAAACGGTTTAAATGACAAGCCTTTTTTAGCGTTTCCCATTATTCTTAATCGTAGTATAATACATTGAAATGAATTTAGAACAGGAGTATGCTTCATGTTGCAACCGAACGAACGCATTGACCAATTGTATGCCGATGACATCAAGATTATTCAGAGTTCCGAAGTTTTTTCTTTTTCATTAGATGCTGTCTTATTAGCCAATTACGCTAGAGTACCAAAAAGAGGTGTGATCGTTGACCTTTGTGCAGGGAATGGCGCAGTCGGTTTATTTATCAGCAGAAAAACGACTGCTCATATTTATCAGGTCGAATTGCAGGAACGCTTAGCGGATATGGCGCAGCGCAGTATCGAATTAAATGACTTGCAAGAACAGCTGACGGTCTATCCTATGGATTTGAAGAATCTCTTTCAAAAAATCAAACCTGATTCCGTCGATCTTTTGGTCTGCAATCCGCCTTACTTTAAAAATATACCGACGGCGATCAAAAACCCGAATCCTTATTTAGCGATCGCCCGGCACGAGATCACCACAAATTTAGATGAAGTGATCCAAACCGCCAGTAAAGCGTTAAAAATGAATGGAAGGTTTGCGATGGTTCATCGCCCGGATCGCTTTCTCGATATTTTGGACCATATGCGCACCCATCGAATCGCGCCAAAACGAGTCCGCTTCGTCTATCCGAAAGTAGGCAAAGAGGCCAATATTTTATTGATTGAAGGAATCAAGGATGGTAAGGCGGAAGGGTTTAAAATTGATTCTCCTCTCATTACCTATGATGAAACGGGCTCTTATAGTCCAGAAGTGAAGGCGATGCTCTATGGCTGCTGACAACCATTACTTTTATGTCTTACGTTGCAACGACCAATCCTTTTACGGCGGCTATACTACCGATTTGAGTCGCCGCTTATTAGAGCATAACAAAGGGATCGGGGCAAAATATACCCGTCCCGCTAGTCGCAGACCCTTGCAAATGATCCATGCGGAAAGCTTTTCCACTCGCAGTAAAGCCACTCAAGCAGAAGCCGCCTTCAAAAAATTGCCTCGCAAAAAGAAAGAGGACTACCTGATCAGTCATAGGAAAAGCAATGTTCTCTGACCAAGCATGCAAAAAACTACCTGCGCACGGAAGTTTCCTTCTTGAGGGAGCTTTCTTTCGTGACTTAGGTAGTTTTTTTATCGTTATTCATTCCTATTCGGTAACGCCCATTGGGTTTGACTTTTCCCAAATTCTTTCGGGATCACAGAATCAACGGATTGATATTCGAGGGTTTCTTGGGACTTTGGAATCGTAATTGCCGTTAAATAGTTGTTGGTTTCGGAATAGAAACCAATTGTTTCAAAGGAAGGATCAGTCAAATGGTATTGAACCCCCTGCAGTTTAGCAGTTGTTTCCTCATCCACAAAAGTCGGTTGATAGCGAGCATAGTAAACCTGGGCGCCCATTTTAAAATATACGGAGTTATGAGCAGAACCAAGAAATTCAATCGCCCGTTCCACCGGTATTGCTTGATAGATTCCTAAAGTTTCAATCGCTTCATTGCTTTGGATGCGCTGATAAATTGCTGTAGTATCAGATTCGTAATATTTATAGCCTAGAAACATCTTTTCGCGATCTCGGATATTCGGTGTGATCAGCGCATTATACGTTTTGAATTCACCATACACTTGATCCCCAATAAAAAAACCTAATAGACACGTAACGACTATGCCGCCAAGCAATAGCGTCACTTTTGGGTTGCGGTTTTCTCGATAAAGCAGAACCATCAGGAACCCTAATAACGCAATCAGACCAACTACCATGAGAATTGGTAGGATCACATAATAAAAACGCTCACTTTGCAGCCATTTTTCGCTCGTCATAAATGCAACCATTTTTTATTCCTCTTCGATTCCTCACTACTCACTGTCTTACCCTTGGTAAAACAGTAGAAGGATCGTCCTTTCATCCCTTTTCATGCCAATTATCCTCAAGGCGCTCAATTCCCATATAAGTTCTTATGAGATTAATTTTACCATAACTATGTAGAAAAGATAAGTGTTAGATGAATTGCTTTTCACAACAAACATCCATTGACAAAAGGAGGGTTTTATCAGATAATATTGATGCTAATCGGGAATGAATGTCTCCCTCAGTTCTTACTGAAACCGCAATTTTGCTAATGACTTCTACCACTTTTTTTAGTGTGTAGCAGTCATTTTTTTATTTTCACTAGGTCGTCGTATTTGCAGGAGCATTGTTCCTATATTCTTTTTAAAGGATCGTGATAGAAATGATGAAACAAAAAACAACTAATTGGGAACTGACTGCTTTAGGTGTGGTCAGTCTGGTTATTGGCGTATTCGCTGGAGCCGTCGACACCTTCTTTGGGAAGATCCTACTTTCCTTAAGCGCCTTTCGTGATAGTCATTTTTTGCCCTTGATTCTCTTTTTACCCATTATCGGCATTTGTTTTACTTACCTGTTCCAAAAGTACGGTGACCGAAGTCCTCAGGGAATGAATTTAGTGTTTTTAGTCGGACATGAAGAAGAAAAAGACATTCCGTTGCGCTTGATTCCTTTTGTAATGGTGGGAACCTGGCTGACGCATTTATTTGGAGGAAGCGCTGGCAGAGAAGGGGTTGCGGTTCAGTTAGGTGCCACCATCGCCAATCGCTTAGGAAAATGGCTGCGACTAGAAAAGTACGCCAGCACCCTGATCATGATTGGGATGGCTGCGGGATTTGCTGGTTTATTTGAAACCCCGATCGCTGCGACGTTCTTCGCACTGGAGGTACTTGTCATCGGTAAATTCAGTCATCATGCACTCTTACCAACTTTGCTGGCTGCTTTCACTGCTAGTACGACTTCTCAATTGTTAGGATTAGAAAAATTTAGTTTTGCTTTGTCACCTTCCCCCGATTTGACTTTGGCTGTTTTTCTGAAATTACTTTTGATTGGCTTACTATTTGGTATTGTTGGTGGCAGCTTTGCGGGATTATTAGAAACGATGAAACGGATCATGAAACGACGCTTTCCTCATCCTCTCTGGCGCATCGGCATCGGTTCACTCGTGCTAGTCTTACTTTTTGTCCTTTTGTATCATGGTCGTTATTCAGGTTTAGGAACGAATTTGATCAGCGCTAGTTTCACGAATCAACCAATCTATTCTTATGACTGGCTGCTTAAGATGGTGTTAACTGTACTGACTATCAGTATTGGTTTTTTGGGCGGAGAAGTCACCCCTTTGTTTGCGATCGGCGCCTCTTTGGGCGTCGTGCTGGCACCGCTCTTCGGACTGCCTATCGAACTGGTGGCAGCCCTAGGCTATGCCAGTGTCTTTGGCAGTGCTACTAGCACTTTATTTGCACCGATCTTTATCGGTGGGGAAGTCTTTGGCTTTGAAAATCTGCCCTTGTTTGTGATCGTCTGCTCCGTCGCCTACTTTATCAGTAAACCCTATAGTATTTATCCCTTACAAAAATCATTGGCAGACGGGAAATGATTCACTTTTGATCCCTCCTCCAGAGCAAAAGAAAAAACCGCGAACAAGTCGCGGTTTTTTTCTTATTTCGCACGTTTTAAGTAGGTACCTTCAGCTGTATTGATTTCTAGCATTTCGCCTTCTTCAACAAAGTCAGGAACATTGACAACTAAGCCCGTTTCCATCGTTGCTGGCTTGCCTGAACCAGTCACAGTCGCCCCTTTGATCGACGGCTGTGTTTCAACAACCTTTAAGATTACGCTTGATGGTAGTTGAACGCCGATTACTTCGCTGCCGAAGAATTGGATTTTTACTTCCATGTTTTCAAGAATAAATTTCATTTCTTCTTCTACCACTTCAACTGGAATTTCATATTGTTCATAGGTTTCCAGATCCATGAAGAATGCTGTATCATCCATTGTGTATAGATATTGTACAGCTTTCGTATCAATATGCGCTTTTTCAAATTTTTCTTCTGGACGGAAGGTTGTATCATAAGTCGAACCAGTCCGAACGTCCCGTAATTTCATACGCATAACCGTATTTCCCTTACCTGGTTTGTGATGGCTAGCATCTAATACTTTGATAAGTTTGCCGTCTTGAACGAATGTCATTCCAGCTCTTAAGTCACTTGCATTGATCATAATTTTGAAATCTCCTTCACTATGTGATAATCCTTGTCTATTGTATCAAAAAAAGCTGCTTTATTCTAGCTAAATCAGTGGGAAGGTCGCACAAGTTTGCGCCGTTTCTCCATATAGTGAGGGTCATACTCATCTGTCTCAATATAAATATAGACTTTTTTATCTGCCATCTGGTGTCGAATCTCGGCTTCAATCTCATTAATGATCTCATAGCCGACCTCTTCTTGTTTCGAGGCAATATCAACTTTTGCCGCAATCAAAATTTCTGATGGTCCTAAATGCACCGTTTTAACATCAATCAAGCGATCAACATCTGGCCGTTCAAATGCTCTTTTGATCACTGCTAGATCCCGTTTTGTGACACTTTCGCCAATCAGTAGACTGTAAAATTCGCGGGCTAAGAAAATGGCTGCTACCATCAATAAAAGACCAATCAATAAACCACTGAAGGCATCAAAAAATGCGTTACCCGTAATCATGGTTAAAATCGTACCAAATAGTGCGATCATTAGGCCGATCATTGCACAAAAGTCTTCTGTGAAAATGATCAGAATCTCACTATGCCGACTTTCTTTCAAAAAACGATAGATTGGTTGACGTTCCACATTCAGTTCGCGGATCTCCTTGATCGCGATCCACAACGAACTTCCTTCAACGATCATCCCGAAAATCAAAATAGCGATCACCAACCAAGCGTTACCAACTTCATGGGCAGGATGCAGCAGCTTTTCTACCGCTTCCATCACACCGAGTGCGCCCCCACCAAAGAAGAGCATCATCGCAACGATCGTGCTAAAAAA
The DNA here is from genome assembly GCF_050543505.1 of Enterococcus sp. DIV1067f. Taxonomy (NCBI): domain Bacteria; kingdom Bacillati; phylum Bacillota; class Bacilli; order Lactobacillales; family Enterococcaceae; genus Enterococcus; species Enterococcus sp. DIV1067f. Next base: position 1,277,027 of record NZ_CP172940.1, on the reverse strand, counting down.
ATATTTCGCCCGACCTTCTCCAAACTGATGCAGTTCACTTTGGCCCTTTGTTGCCCGTTTATCCCCGATCAATAAAAAGATTTGATTGCTACAATCCACGACACTATGAATGCTTTCATTCAACATGGCTGCACTGCCACTTAGTGCATAACCGACAAACTTACTAATAGCCACCAAAATATTTGAGATCAGGGCAGCGATGACCGCCATCATACCATTTGCTTTCTTTTCCACACCTTACGCTTCCTCTCATCAATAAATTCCCTGTCTTTTACTCTGCTATTCTTCTCAAATGAATCACGGCTGACTGAGTTTCTTCAATCAACAGGTGCTTGTTTTTTCAACTTTGCTTCTCGGCGACTGATTTTTTTGGTCCAAAATCCACCTGAGATATACTTGGGTTCATAGCTGATGATAAACGCTCGTTCTTCCACCGCTTTGATGGTTTGATAGAGCTTTTTCTCACTTTTTCTTTGGGAAAGAATCTCTAAAATCAGTCGTGGCCCTTCTAAGCCTTCTCCATAACTTTGTGTAACTCCGTAGCCTTCTTGTCGTAAGATCTTAGGCAAACTTTTTTCCTCATCCGTATTACTAGGTAGGATCACTGTGACCATTGTATAGCCCAGAGCCAGCTTATCTTCGATTTTGATACCAATACTGACTCCTGCAGCATAACCTAATGCATAGAATAAGAGATTCAGCGGGTTATCCAAACGATCCAATACCATAGATAAGCCTAAAATATAGATCGTGATTTCGATCATACTCACTAATGGGGCAATCACGCGATACCCTTTCATTGTCAATAAAAATCGCAGTGTGTTCAATGTAACATAGGCGAGATTGATAAAGAAAATCATCGCCAGCATTTGTAGATCAACTTCCATCTTTGATTCCCCCTTGTTCTTAGCATATCAAAAGGCAAGAGAAAATTAAAATATTTGAGCAGGATTTAATTACTAAAATAGCTAAATAAAATTTATACTGGGGAAGATATAGTGCTTAAGTGATTTCATTGATCACTACCATGTCATGATTTTACTCATTGATCCATTGCCTGTGGTTTCACTCTCTTCTATTGATCGAAAAGCATATCCACCAAAGTGGAAAAAGCAGTTTAAACCACCGCTCGTCTGTTTCAGACAAAAAAGAAGTCCAATGGCAAATGGACTTCTTTTTGTCTGATCAACTTTTACAGTGTTCGATCATATTCACGATTGCAGAACATACTTACTTGTTTTCCAAGGGGTTATTCGTCAGCACCAGGTACGAAACTCAGCTCCCAATGGATGGTTCCTTGATAACTTGTTGCTTGCGGCCTCGCGCCAATAGGGATTTCCAGCTCGACACTTTTTTGCATGGTATCCTCGTTTCCATAGCGTTGAATCCAAGTTCCCGCCCCTTGCTTTTCATTGGCACGTGCAATCACTTGGTTCTGCGGTCCCAGCTCGATTGCATCAAAGTAGTCTGGTGCTTCAGAGGGATTTTCTCTAGAGGTAACCATTTCAATATTCGTCAAATGCACACTCGCTCCTTTTAAGTGGTGCTTAAACGCTTCCGTGCTAACGAACCCTTCCTCTGATAATCGGGCACTCAAGGTCCAGCCCTTTTGAAGAAATCGACGATCGGAAACCTGAATGTAGTTTGGTCGTTCGGTTGATTCATGATCATCCACTAAAGAAATTCGTTGCGGACGCGCCGGATAGCGGCTTGTCGACGAGCGAATCGGTACTGTACCAAAATCGAATTGTGAAACAAAGTCTATACTGATAAACCCGCGATTTTCTGGTATCAAGGGTGGATTTTCAGGTAGAATCGGTTGATCAGGATCAAGGGGATCTTTTGGGTCTACGTCACCAATGGGTTCCACAGTGGTTGATGCTTCTGCCCATTTGCCATCAAGAAATGCCTGAGCGGTGACCACCTCACCTTGAGTAAAATACTGGAAAGGTTCTAAATCAGATAGATCAAGTAAATAATGCCCGTTTTCATCCGCTTGGGTGTGAAAATACGTGCTATTGCCAGCACTATCGACTGTCGTTTCAAGCGTCGGTTCTGGCATCAGTCCCTCTCTTTGGAATCGAAGGTAGCTACCAGGATTGGCGGTTCCCGAAATCGTATAGGCATTAGGTAAGGTTCTATCTTCTGTCAAAGGATCGATGGTCACCGTGACGTCTGGTATGTTCTCAAACAATAGCCGTTGCGAACGAGAAGCAAACTGCGCGGCAAACCCTCGACTTGTTTCCTCATTTAGCGAAGATACATTGGTCACATTGGTATTGGTTCCTGAAATCGCCGCAGTCATGGACAAAATCGGTTGCCACTGAAAATCAACTGTCTCTCCTGTATTTCCATGCCGCCACTGGCGAATCGCCTGATTCTTTGCAGTGATTCCTCCCCCTTCAATTAGACCATTTGTGGTGGTCGTTATGGCGCGGGTTCTTTGCAAATTGACACGCTTGGCATCGTCGATCGTCAATCTTGCGGGATTGTTGGCACCGGTAAAGAAAAGTAGCCGTTGGACAGCTTGTGGGCTGTCCGAACGAATATCTAAGGTAGCATCTTTGCCCACGTTGAGATTGCCAGTCGTGCCAGAGAAGTGGAAGATATTTGCGGTTGTATTTTGATTTGTTGCTTCAACCTCTAAGGTGCTGCTGTCTTCTAAGGTGACATGCGTATTGGCACTTAACCAGAAAATATGACTGTACAACGTTCGGTTTGCAGCAGCAACCGACAAGCGACTTTTTTCCATTAAGCGAATATCATGGGGCGTGCCTGATGTGATGACTGCTGGGCTGTTGTTTTGTGTATTTAGTGTCAATTCCGCGCCTTTTCCTAACTCAATGCGTCCATTGCCAGCGACAAAGCGAATATTAGCACCGCCTGCTTCACCAGCTGAACCGTTGGCATTTAATGATAGTCGGGCATTATCCCCTAATACGAGACGCGCATTTATATTATAAAAATCAAGATTTCCTGAGCTGATCGTCGACATTTCGACGTTTGCTCCCTCACGAAGCTCGATTTGGTTGATTTCAAAATTCGCTTGGGTGTTCGAGTGAATCATCCAAGAAGCATTGAAGTCTGATGTATATCTAGGCGTTTGGTGTGAAACCGAATGTCCAGAAAAGCTGGCTCGAGAGTGCAACCCGTAAAACAACTGATTGCCCGTATGGTTGAGATTGTGGTACCGAATGATTGAACGCTGCTGATTTGACATGTTCAAATCATGGTATTCAATTGCCCCCCAAAAGTTTCCATGGTAGAGTTCCAAATTTTGCAAGGTAATGTCCCATGGGGAATCAGGATTGACACTGGAATCGCGGAAACAGATCGCTACGGCTCTAAGATCCATCTGAAAGGTGTCGAGACCATCGATGATTAACGTTCTTGAAACTCTCGAGGCATTGATATAAACATAGGCTAATCCGCCATTAGGATTGGCACTGCTGCTCCAGCCGTCAATTCCCGTAATGCCTAAACGAGGATTATCGTTCGTTTGAAAACTGGCTGTCAAATAAATATAATTGACCGTCGGATCGACCATTGCAGCCATAAATTCGACCCAGTTAGCAACCCCTCTCTTTTTTACGTCGTCGCCTAACAGATATAGATTGCCAGGATCTGACTCTGATTCGTCAGGAATCTGGCTTTCTATTTCCTTCTCTTTTGGTAATTGATCCTCTTTGTCCTCTTGATCGAATTGATCAGTGGAGTCACTCGAATCGGTTAGCGCATCCTCTTGTGTATCCGTAGGGTTTGTCTCCCGTGCTTCCTTTATTTCAAGTATTATCATTGATTCTGCTACTTCAAATGGAAACGCCCCTGCTGTATCAACTACCAATGGAACCAAAAAATCACTTCTAGGGATATCAGTCGTTAGTTTCCAACCATTCTCTTCAGTGGTTGACGTAATTTTGACTCCCTTTGGCAACTTCTCTTCAACAAAAACTGCAGATTGCGGCAACCGGATCGCTATTTCACTAATGGGACGGCCCGTATGAAACGCAACTAGTAACATGTCTCCTACAGTCCCGGCTTTCGTTGATTCATCAAAATAAATGGCAACTTTTTCCTCAGCCTCTTTCTCTCGTATCGGTTCGAATGGGTCACTCGCAACCGTTTCTTCCTCCAGCTGTGCAGCAAAGAAAATGTTTGAAGAAAACACACTCATGGTTGAAAAAAAGTAGAGTCCTCCAAGTAAACCAATAATGATGGTGAAATATACCTTTCTCTTTTTCTTGTTCATTTGTTGATGCCCCACCTTTCAGCGTATCTTTCCCTTGAAATCGATCATGGATCAGTCCTTCCCAAAGAGCAGCTTTAACCATCAGGACGCTTGCTTCCTTTTTTCAATTACGGCTGATCAGAAAACCACAATCCTGCCATCGATTTTAAATGACAAAAGAAATCGCCAATTAAAATAACAAACATTATAAATAACGATGGTTTTGATCGTTTCACTTTATTCTATAGCCCACGCTATTGCTTAGTAAAATCAGAATATTCCTCAGTCGGTGAAAAATGTAATTCGACTAAGTATTTTGTGAAATCGGCAGTTTCAGCACACAAAAAAAACAGCTAGATGTTCGCCATCTAGCTGAAATCATTCATCGTTATGCTCAAAGGACTACTTCTATTAAAAGTAACTGTCTCTGCTATTTAGAACGAAAATAGCCATTTGAAGATTCTGCTTGTTGATCGTCTTCAATCATTCCTTTTAATGATCGATCTAAAACGGACCGTTTTTTCTCACCATTTTTTTTATTGTTGGCTCGAAACTCGCTGCGTGTCATCCCAACAGAGGGGTGGCGATTGAATTTTTTGACGGTTGGATCGCTTTCTTCTTTGACTTGATAAGCTGCTGGTTCAGTGTCAAATAACAAATAACTTTCTTGTTTTTTTGCCATTGCATCCATCAAATCGTTCGGCGTAATTTCAGGTTTTTGCTCATCTGGAATAATTGATGCAGGAATATATTTAGGCACGAAGTAAGAGCGTCCCGAATATTCTTTTTTTGAAGAAACAGGAACCTCAGCTTTTTCCTTCTTACTAGTCACTTGATAAGAAGAATGGTTCGCTTCTTTGCCAAAAAAATTGGTTTTTCCTGTCGGCATCTGCTCTTTCACCGGACGTTTTCCGTACTGAGGCAAGTTGGCACGGTGATTGGCAAGCTCTTCTTTTTGACGAACATTGTGCCCTCGATCGCGTTGGCTGGACTGCACTTTACGCTGCAAAGATTGATTTTCTTCCTTGTGAGAATGACTCACGGGATCTTTGATTTCGGTTAAAATCCAATCATCTGCTTTACTGAATGCGGGGCGATGCTCGGATTGAAGCTTCACACCGTCTGTATCATCATAAGCAGGAAAACGGAAGTGTTTTCGTTTCACATCTAAATAATTTGCCACTGTACTCATCCTCTTACATGCATTTTTTTCATCATACCACAAATAAAAGAGAATTTCACGAAAGACTGCGCCATTTCAACCGAAGTCGCTTCAATTGTCTCCCCTTGGAGGCACTGACTCCGTCAAGCTTGCCGCATTTGGTTCTTTGATATGGGCAAATAATGGATCGATCTGCCAAATATCTGCTGCATAATTTCGCACCGTTTCATCCGCCGAAAACTTCCCAGCATTCGCAATATTCATTAGACTGATTTTTTGCCAGCGATGAGTATCTTGATAAGCAATATCCACCCGATGCTGTGCATCACAATAGGCGTGGAAATCTCTTAATAAAAAGTACTCATCATTGTATTTCAAAAGTGAATCAAAAATCTCGCGGCCTTCTACTTGAATATTGGGGATTGTCCCGTCAATAAAGGCATTGACTACACGTTGCAATAGTGGATCTGACTCATAATACGCATAGGCAGAATAATTACGCTGGGCGTAATACTGATACACTTCTTCTTCGGTTAGCCCAAAGATCGCGATGTTTTCATCACCGATTGCATCTCGAATCTCAATATTGGCACCATCTAAAGTGGCGATCGTTACTGCCCCATTTAGCATCAACTTCATATTACTTGTCCCTGAAGCTTCTTTGGAGGCCAATGATATTTGTTCACTGACATCCGCTGCTGGGATAATTTTTTCTGCTAAAGAAACGTTGTAATTTTCTAAAAAAACAACCTTGATTTTATCATTGATGGTTTCATCATGATTGATCAGATTCGCCACTTCATTGATGACTTTAATGATCGATTTTGCGTAGTGATAGCTTGGTGCGGCTTTGGCACCAAAGAGAAAGACTCTTGGATGAAACGCAGCAGTTGGTTCGTCTTTGACCTCAAAGTAGAGCTTTAGAATATGCATAAGATTTAGTAATTGTCGTTTGTATGCATGCAGACGCTTGATCTGCACATCAAATATTGCCGTCGGATCTACTGTGATGCCCGTTGCTTTTTGAATGTACTGTGCCAGTGCACGCTTGTTACTCATTTTTGCGTCGGCAATTTGTTGGAGAACAGTTTCGTCCTCATAATAGTTTTTGAGTAGTTGCAGGTCTAATGGATCATTGCGCCAGCTTGTACCGATGGACTGATCCAATACTTTGGCTAACGGTTGATTGGCTAGCTGAAGCCAACGCCGTTGCGCGATGCCGTTGGTCTTATTGTTGAAACGGGCCGGATAAATAAGATAAAAGTCATGGAGTACCACTGATTTTAGTAAATCAGAATGGAGCTTGGCTACCCCATTGACACTGTGGCTGCCGATGATCGCGAGATGTGCCATATGGACTTGATCATCAATAATGATTCGTGTCCGTTCCAGTAACGCTTGCGGATGGACCCCTTGCATCGTTTCCACAAAACGGCGATCAATTTCTTTGATGATCTGATCCATTCTCGGCAAAACTTCTTCAATCATGCGCACGGGCCATTTTTCTAAGGCTTCCGCCATGATTGTATGGTTCGTATAACTCATGACTTTCACGGTGATCGCCCACGCTTGTTCCCAAGCAAGACCTTCTTCATCAACTAAAATGCGCATCAGTTCTGGGACACAAAGGGCTGGGTGCGTGTCGTTGATATGGATTGCTACTCGTTCACTGAGCATTGCTAAAGGCAGATTCGATTTTTTATAATAGCGAATGATACTTTGAATGCCTGCAGAAACAAAAAAGTATTCTTGCATCAATCGTGTGCGTTTGCCGATCTCGTTTGAGTCATCTGGATATAAAACAGCAGTCAAATTTTCTAAAGCTTGCCGTGATTCCAATGTCGCATAATGCGCCTCATCTTCAGCAGGTACTTCGACACTCCACAAGCGCAGTGTGTTGATGTGTTGATTCTGATAGCCAACCATCGCGGTGTCATACGGAACTGCCCGCCAGGTAAAGCCACCTTCATAGACCGGTGCTAGTTTTCCGTCCTCTCCCGTAACGAGATAGACCTGGCCCCCGAAACGAATAGGCACCGCCTTGCTTTCTTTGCGGACTTCCCAAACATTTCCCGAACGCAACCAGTCATCGGGCAACTCTACTTGATGGCCGTCAATAAATTTTTGTTTAAATAATCCGTAGCGATAGCGGATCCCATTGCCATTTCCTGGCAAACCTAAAGAAGCCAATGAATCCATAAAACAAGACGCTAAGCGACCGAGGCCCCCGTTGCCTAAAGCCATGTCTTTTTCCGTCTCTGCAACATCGTCAAGTGAAACCCCTAACTCTTCAAAAACGGCTTCCGCTTGCTCCAACAACTGCATATTTAACAGATTACTCTTTAACATTTTGCCGGGTAAAAATTCGATTGAAAAATAATATGCTTGTTTTTGATCCTCCAACAAGAGATTTTTTCTGGTCTGGCGCCAGTCTTCTGAATACACTTGCTTCACCACATTGGCTAGTGCCTGAAACAATTCCTGCGGCGATGCTTCATCGATCTCTATCGCAAACAGTTCGTGCACGTTGGTTTCTAACAGATCACGCAATCGTTCTTTTGTCATAGGGTTACACTCCTTTATGCTAACCGTTTATAAAAAAGAAGAATTCTTGCCGCCAGAATGGCTAGTCATACAACTAGCCGCTCTGTTGCAGACAAGGATTCTTCTGTCTTAAAACAATCAAACTTTGATATTATTATACAACTCAACATAAAGATCTGAGCTTTGATTCCAGCTAAAATCTTTTTTCATTGCTTGCTTGACTAATGCCGTCCATGTTGTCGGATCCGATTCATATAATTCAATCCCCTGTTTTAAGGCATTCATCAAGTAAAAAGGTGAAAACTCTTGGAAGCCAAAGCCAGTTCCTTGTTTCGTGATCGGATTATAGGAATCCACCGTATCTTTCAAGCCACCGATTTCATGAACGATCGGTAATGTACCATAACGCATCGCGATCATCTGCGATAGTCCACATGGTTCAAAAGCCGAAGGCATCAAGAAGAGATCCGCTGCTGCGTATAACTTTTGCGCCAGTGCAATATCAAAAGAAATCGCGGCAGCACATTTGTCAGGATATTTCTGCGCAAAGTAGCGAAAGCCTTCTTCAAAATCATGCTCACCGGTTCCCAATAGGATAAACTGGACATCAAACTGCAAGAGGTTTTCCATTTCTTCAAGAACTAAATGGAACCCCTTTTGAGTGGTCAAACGACTAACAACGGAAATCAGCGGAACCTCTTTACGAGTTGGCAAGCCAAACTGTTCTTGTAGCGCTCGCTTGTTTTTAGCTTTTCCTGATAAATCCTCGACACTGAAAGGATAGTCCAAATGAGGATCGGTTTCTGGATCATTCATTTCATAATCAATTCCATTCAAGATACCGCTTAGCTTGCCACTTTCCATGCGTAAAATGACTTCAAGACCACAACCAAACTCAGCTGTTTTGATTTCTTCACTATAGGAAGGACTGACGGTCGTGATGCGGTCCGCATACAAGATTCCTGCTTTCATAAAGTTCAAGCAATCGTTTAAACGCAAGGTTCCATCATCATATCTTTCCGTACCCATCCCAAAAAGATCCGGTAAAATATCGCGACTATACCACCCTTGAAACCCAATGTTATGGATCGTCAAAACGGTGCGTATGTTTTGATACGCTTGGATCCAATGATATTTTTCTTTGATCAAGAACGGAATCATCGCCGTATGGTAATCATTGACATGTACGACGTCTGGAATAAATTCAATGCGTTCCATCATTTCGATCACGGCTAATTGGAAGAAAGCAAAGCGTTCCCCATCATCATAAAAATCATAGAGCCGTTCGCGACCAAAATAGTAGAGATTGTCTATGAAATAATAAGTCACAGCGCCTAGAACTAATTTTTTGATCCCACAATATTGCTTGCGCCAGCCGACCGCCACTTCAAAGGAAAAACATTCTTCCATTTGGTCTTGGTATTCGGCAGGCATTTTCGTGAAATAAGGTAAGACGACAACTGTCTCGACGCCTTTTTTGACCAACTCTTTTGGCAATGCACCTGCAACATCCCCTAACCCGCCTGTTTTAAAAAACGGAGCGCACTCTGCTGCTGTAAACAAAACCTTCATGCGCTTGCTCCTCCGATTACATCTTCTGTCACATGAGAATTCTTCTTAATGACAATCGGCGTTTCTTTGGTTCCCTGCACTTTTACACCTTCTGCGATGGTTACATTTTTATCTAAGATTGCATAAGAGACTTCGGCACCTGCTTTGATTTCGTTATTTCCGAAAATGATCGCGCCTTTGACTTTTGCCTCAGGATGGATTTTCGTACGGCGAGCAACCAGTGACTGCTCGACAGAGCCTTCAACGATGCAACCAGAAGCAAAGTGGCTATTTTTCACCTCAGACGTTTCCGAATAATAGGTTGGTACTTCATTCTTCAATTTGGTATAGATTTTTTGATTCGAATAAAGCAATGAGGTGAATTTATGCACATCTAGCATGTCCATATTTGTTTGATAATAAGAAGAGATATCATAAATGTTACTTAAGTAACCAGTGTACTCATATAGGCCAGTGTTCTCCACAGAGATCATCTCTCGTAAAAATTGACCGAGATCTGCCGTTGCGCCAACTTTTTGCCCTTCTTTAAGAGCCGCGATCAGACGATCCGTTTGAATGATAAAAATATCCGTACACAAGTTGACTAGGGAGCCAACTTCCCCTTTTTTCGCTTGGATCGCTTCTTCTAAGTGTCCTTCACTGTCAACATTAAACAACAAGTCACTTTCAGAAACATTGTCACTGCCGATGCGTTTATACACCACAGTCATTTCATTGCCTTGTAGTTGATGAATTTTCAGCAAAGCACGCAAATCGATGTTGCATAAGATTTTGCTGCCCATAAATACAGTGTGATCTGATTTTGATTTTTCCAAATAGTCAATGACGTTATAGTAGTACTCTTGCCCTTCGGCTTGCTTTTTCAATGAGTCTTGGAATAAGTGGATAAAGAACCGGTTTTGAACACCGTCCAAGTTCCACTCTTTTCCACCACCGATATGATCAAAAACTGACTGGGTCTCTCCTTCATTGAAAATCATGTAGACTTGTTTGATGTTGGCATTTTCAATACTTGAAAGATTGAAATCCAGCAAGCGATATTTGCAGTCAAACAACAAGGTCGACAGCGGACGATTCTCCGTTAATGGCATCAAGTCTTGGTATCGCTGTAGGTTCCCTAAAATTGCACACATTTTATTAGTTCTCATCAATCGTCACCCCTAAAATTTCAGAATAGCCGACTACGGCAATTTCGTCTGTTCCATCGATCTCTGCGTCGTCACCAATCACTGCATTTTCCCCAACGATCACACGATTTAATTTGACATTTCTACCAATCACCGCTCCAGGCATGATCACGCTATCTTTGATAGTCGAGCCTTCTTTCACTTGCACGTTCTCTGATAAAATACTGTGCTCGATCTCCCCAGCAACATAGCAGCCGTCCATCACAAGCGAATTTTTAGCAGCACCGGTTTCAGTTACAAAGTGCGGTGGTGCGATTGGGTTTTTGGAGAACACTTGCCAGCTTTTATCCCGGATATTCAACTCCATGGCTGGATCAATAAATTCCATGTTGGCTTCCCACAATGAATCGATCGTTCCTACGTCTTTCCAATAGCCAGAGAAGCGATAGGCAAAAACGTTGTCGCCGCTTTCTAGATAAGAAGGAATGACATGTTTCCCAAAATCGACCATTTCGCCGTCTTTTGTGTAGTTACTCAATAGCATACTGCGTAGACGACTCCAATCAAATATATAGATCCCCATCGAAGCAAGATTGCTTTTTGGTTCGGCTGGTTTTTCATCAAATTCGATGATGCGGTCATTTTTATCAGTATTCATGATCCCGAAACGAGAAGCATCTTTCATCGGAACTTCGAGAACTGCAACCGTCAATGAAGCATCATTTTCTTTGTGTTTTTCCAGCATTTCTTCGTAATCCATTTTGTAGATATGGTCGCCGGACAAAATCAAGACATATTGCGGGTCCATCTCATCGATATAGGCGATGTTTTGATAGATGGCATGGGCAGTTCCCTCAAACCATTTTTCGCCTTCTGAATTTGAATATGGCTGTAAAATCGTCACACCGGTACTGATTCCATCCAATCCCCAACTGGCACCATTGCCGATATGGTTGTTCAGTGCTAAAGGTTGGTACTGCGTGACTACACCCACATTTTTGATTCCAGAATTGACACAATTACTCAACGTGAAATCGATGATCCGATACCTGCCGCCAAACGGAACTGCTGGCTTGGCAATATTTTTTGTTAGTTTCCCTAAACGAGTCCCTTGTCCTCCTGCGAGGATCATTGCTAACATTTCTGTTTTCATTTTGTTTGGTGATCTACTCACCGTTCCCCCTCTACTCTTTTTTTATGCTTTCTTTACTGCTTTTTTACGAGTCATTTTGATTTTTTCTGGTTTGATAATCAAAGCCCCAAGTGCAGGCAAAATTGTTTTGATTTGATAGTCGTATTGTTTAAAAGGGGCATTACTGGTCTGGCAGTCTTGGTTATTAGCCACCCAAGTTCCACCAAATACATCCCGTTCAGTGTTTAAAATCTCTCGATACGTTCCTTCGTATGGCACGCCGATCGCAAAATCGTGACGCTCCACTGGTGTCAGATTGACAACAACGATCAAGAAATCTTTTTTCGTTTTTCCTTGTCGTAAGAAAGTCAATGTCGTTTCATCTAAGTTGTCTGCATCGATCACCATCAATGAATCTTCTTGATCATCCAATTCCCAAAGGGCTCTTTCTTCTTTGTATAGTTCATTCAAGGTCTGGGTGAAGAATTGCATTTTTGCATTTAATGTGTCGTTTAAATCGCCCCATTCAAGTCCATGATCATATTTCCATTCTAAAAACTGTCCCCATTCACTACCCATGAATAACAGTTTTTTCCCTGGATGCATCATCATGTACGTATAGAGATTTCGTAGTTGTGAAAACTGTTTGTAGCGGTCCCCCCACATTTTATGCATCAAACTTTTTTTACCATGAACGACTTCATCATGAGAAAGTGGTAAGATATAATTTTCTTGCATCCGATACATGAAAGAGAAAGAAAGCAGATTTAAATGATCTTTACGGAAAATCGGGTCCATTTCATAAAAACGCAGGACATCGTTCATCCAGCCCATATTCCATTTATAATCAAATCCTAAGGCGCCTTCTTCGACCATTCCTGTTATTTTGGTTTCAGACGTACTTTCTTCTGCAATCATGACCACTGCTGGATGGGCTAACTTGATAACAGAATTAAGCTTCTGTAAAAAGTAATAGCCTTCAAAGTTGCGATTGCCCCCTTCGTGATTTGGTTCCCATGGACCTTCATCATAATCTCGATAGATCATGTTGGAAACGGCATCTACCCGAATACCATCAATATGATAAAATTCGATCCAGAACAAGGCACTTGAGATCAGAAAGCTTTGGACTTGTGGTTTGCCGAGATCAAAGTTGATCGCACCCCAGCGAACATTTTTGGCACGGTTTTCATCCATGTATTCAAATGTCGGCGTGCCGTCATAATAAGCTAGGCTGTCATCATTGACACAAAAATGTCCTGGTACCCAATCAACAAAGACACCAATATTTTCTAAATGGCATGCCTCTACAAAGTCTTGAAATTCTTCTGGTGTCCCATAATAGGAACTGAGCGCAAAATAACCTGTCAGCTGATAGCCCCACGAGGTACCTAATGGATGTTCCATCAAAGGCATAAATTCAATATGGGTATAACCCATTTTTTTCACATAAGGAATAAGTTCATCTTTTAATTCAGAGAAGCGATAAGGGGTGCCGTCTTCGTGATGCTTCCACGAGCTGGCATGAACTTCATAAATATTTAGAGGTCGATTAAATGTTTTCTGTCTTTTTTTGCGGCCTTGCCATAGTCCATCCCGCCATTTTTTTTGTGGGATCGAATGCAACACGGCAGCAGTTCCTGGTCGAGCTTCGAAATGGACAGCAAAAGGATCAATCTTCAATACTTCTCGTCCATTTGCTTGTTTGACTTTGTATTTGTAAAGCTGTCCTTCTTTTACTTGGTTGGTCTCAATCTCCCAGACCCCAGATTCTGCCCTTTTATTCATTGGCAAAGTGTCTGTCCATTGGTTGAAATCACCAACCAGCCAAACTTGTTGAGCGTTTGGTGCCCAAACACGAAACACATAGCCATCATCCGCTTGATGGGCTCCTAAGAAATGTTGGACATAAAAATTTTCACCGCTCAGAAAGTCCTTTTCTGCAGTCAGTACCTGTTGTTTGGTAACCACTCTCTCATCAGTCCTCCTTCGACTCATCTTGATCGCTTATTCTTTAACGATCGATCATTGTCCCATTTTTTAATAGAGAAGCATTTGCAATCAAACGATCTCTACTGTTAGCATAGCATAAAATAAAATTCTAGTAACCTAATAACCCTATGATACGAACGAATTATTCAGGACAGAAAAAAACAGCTTGAACGTATCTGTTCAACCTGTTTCAGCTCTACTTTTTAGCTTTTGGAAAATGAAGTATGTGACTACACTTAACTGAAACAAATTTGCCAAAACCAGGATGAAAACAACCATCACCGGAAATGTCTCAGTTAATTCAACATATGCCAGCAGTGTCCCAAATGCAGAAGAGGCGGAGCAAAAACACCAGAATCGAAACCCGTAAAAACTCGTCACTACGGTATAAAGACTAATAATCCCCAATAAGAAAAGCTGAGTAAATCGGTCAAATACCGTATCGGTATAATAAATTTCACCTAACATTACTTGGATCGTACCAAAACTAGTTGGTACTTTATAAAGCGTCAGCAATGCACCGATCAAACTGAATGCACCAATCAAAAGATGACTGCCAGCTAAGCTGATTCGAATGTTTAGTTTCACGCGTCCTTCACAACCTTCAATCTTCGATCCTTTTACGAAAACAACTGCTTCTACAGCCGTTTCCCTTCTTCGCTAGAGCCGAAATCACCTTCAATTATTTTGCTTGCCAAAGCTCTTTTACTTGCCCATCGGTGTAAACTTTATAGGCTTTATTTACTGCCAAGGACTTGTCTGCGTGACCAATTAAGTAATAATTGCCATCACAGTCAAACTCTCCCTCACTCAATAATTTATAACTCGTTAATGGACCATCTGCCATTTTTTTCGCCAAATAACGAAGGGCATTCGCGGGATTCACTAAATAGTTTTGATTCACTAGCCAATCAATAACCACTGAAACGATCGTATTTGCCCCAAATCGTTCCTTTTGCTTTAATGCGAGAATGAGATCTCCATCAGAAAAACGCGTTTCATCGATCCCCGCATTTGTAATTGCTTGCCGTGCCGCTTCTATCTCTGACATTGATACGAATGTAATCATTTCTGCTTTCGTTTTATTCCGTTCCAACTGTTCAAAATCAACCGTTTTATATCCTTCCATTTTTATATCCCCTTTCAACGTTCTAAAATCATCATATCATCCAGAAATCAAATCTCCAAACAAAACGATCGTTATATTTTAATTTTTATTCATCAAATTATCATTTTAGCGAACAAGAAAAAAAGCTATTAGAATAACATCTAACAGCTTTGTAATATTCAGAAATTTAAAACAAATAACATAATTATTAGAAATCTCAATTATCATTGAAAAAAAACGTGTTGTATGAACCTGCTTTTTTCGCTAAGTGAGCGAGCACTGATCGTTGCAAGAAAATATCCTTTTCAGCAGATGGATAACGGCCGTTTTTTAGATTATCACAATTTATTTCTTCCAGCAAGAAATCTAGCTCGGAACTAACGATTTTCAACTGTTGAAGCGATTCTAGAAAAATACTCGGACGCACTTTTTTGTTTTTACGGATACGTTCAAAGATGACACTTACTTGATCTAAGTAATAGACCGGATCGACATCGCCGATCAAATCCATTAGTTCGTCATAAACCGATAGATTTTGCAGCTGGCGATTTGCTTCAAAAAAAGCCGGCAGCGTTGGTGGCCATGGCGCTTCTGCGTATGAGATCATCTGAAAACTTTCATGGGCCAAGGAATAAACAATCCCCTGCTCCACCTCCTGCAAACAACCATAGAAGTATTTATTTTCATTACTTAATGTCGCAAAGTTTTTGAGAAAACCAGCGATTTCTTGTGTTGACCAATCAAGGGCATCTTGATAAAAACCGTCACTTTCTTGCAGCTGCTTTTGATCTTCTTCAGTATAAACAGGAAAACCTAAAAAATAGCGTCGATTTTGGCGGATGATCAAAGCTGATGCGATCAGACGGTCAAGGGTTTTATCAAATGACACCTCTGGAAACTTCGCTTTTAGCTCTCGTAGTGTCGGCGGTTCCTGACAGCTTAAAAGCACATGAACCAAATCATGGAATTCAGAAGATGCCAGGATCGGTTGCAACGAACGATAATGGGGACTATAAAAAAATTTCACTGTGTGTACTCCTTATTAAAAAAATCATGAAAAATGCTGGCTTGATCTACCAAAACAGATCTCACCAGCACTCTGACATTTATCCTTATTATCCTTCGAAAACCGCTGTTAATTGAGGAACGATTTGTTTTTTACGAGAAACAACGCCAGGTAAAAAGGCACGATGGTTCGTTAATGTCGTTTCAAACGCTGCTTCTACTGGGGCAATTGGTTCACCAACAACTAATAGCTCAGAATTACTGTCTAAGATATCAGTAGCAACAAGCAAGAACAAATCATAGCCATTTGCTGACATTGATTCTTTCATGGCAGCTTCCAATTCTGCTTGACGGTCAAAGACCTCTTTTAGGTCGACTGTATTGACTTGTCCGATACGGATGTTTTTCCCGCCCATTGGGAAGCTTTTTGCATCAAGATCCAGCAATTCTGCGGCTGATTTCGTTCCAAGATTTGTGCCGGCTTTCAACATATCCAATCCGTATGCTTCCAGTTCAACACCTGCTAAAACCGCTAATTCTTTTGCTGCCGCTACATCTTCATCGGTACATGTTGGCGATTTGAACAACAATGTATCGGAGATGATCGCTGAAAGCATGATTCCTGCGATCGCTTTTGGAATTTCCACTTGATTTTCTTTGTATAACTTCAATACGATCGTACTGGTACAACCAACAGGTTCTGCACGATAATACAACGGATTGGCTGTCTCAAAGTTAGCAATACGGTGATGATCAACCACTGCCAACACTGTAACATCAGCGATATCTGCCGCACTTTGCTGAAACTCATTGTGATCCACCAGCATTACTTCTTGTGTTTCCTTAGTTACTGAATCGATTACACGAGGAGCAGCCAGGCTAAAGGTGTCTAGTGCAAATTGTGTTTCTTCATTCGGTGTACCTAGCGCCACCGCTTCACAGTCTTTCCCAAGTTGATTTTGTAAGTTTGCAAAGGCAATCGCTGCACCAATAGCGTCGGTATCAGGATTTTGGTGACCGAATACTAATATTTTCGACATTTCTTCATCGCTCCTATTTCAATTGATATTCACTTTCTAATCATAGTAAAAAAACAGGAAAGAAGCAATAGCAATCTCTTCTTTCCTGTTTTGATCAACGGGTTAAGTAGCCTTTATAGTCATCTACATGGAGCAAACGTTTGGCATTTTTCACCCGATCTTCGGTTGGTGGTTCGATCCCTTCAAGGGGATATTTCAAGCCTAGCTCATCCCACTTGTATTTCCCCATCGTGTGATAAGGTAAGATCTCAACTTTATCGACATTCTTCAACGTCTTGATAAATTCATCCAAACGGATCAAGAAGTCATCATAATCGCTTCTAAAAGGAACCAGCACATGACGAATCCAGACGGGCTGATTGATCTCTGAAAGATAATTTGCCATATCCAAAATATTATCATTGGATTGGGTGGTCAGCTCTTTATGGGCTTTGTTATCGATATGTTTGATATCAAACAACAGCAAATCAGTCACAGTCATCAACTCTTGAAACTTACTGAAAAAAGGCTCTTCTCGTGTAAATGGTTTTCCGCAAGTGTCCAGTGTTGTGCTGACCCCTTCTGCTTTGGCTTTGCGAAACAGATCGATCAGAAAGTCCATTTGAAGTAACGGTTCCCCACCACTAACGGTGATCCCACCTTTTTGTCCCCAGAATTCGCGATATTTCAACGCCTCTTCTAAGACGTCATCAGTCGTTCGTTCGATACCCGTGCCAATCTTCCAAGTATCTGGATTATGACAAAACTGGCAACGCATGCGGCATCCTTGCATGAATACAATAAAACGGATACCTGGTCCATCTACTGATCCAAAACTTTCTGTTGAATGTACTTGTCCTGTTACTGCCATAATGCTCTTCCTTTCTTCGAAACGACGGATAACCATGCTCCGTCTGATACTCTCAAAACAAGAGGCGGCGGATTTTCCCGTCCGCCGCCTGAAGTTGTTGCTTATTACATTGCTTCGTGCATTGTACGAGCAATGACATCATCTTGTTGTTCTTTGGTTAATTTAATGAAGTTAACCGCATAACCAGAAACCCGAATCGTTAATTGTGGGTATTTTTCTGGGTGAGCTTGCGCATCAAGTAATGTATCACGGTTAAATACGTTGATATTTAAGTGGTGACCACCTTTTGCTGCATAGCCATCTAGCATTGTTGCTAGGTTTTCTTGTTGTGTCTCATCGTCACGACCTAATGCTTTAGGTACGATTGAGAAGGTGTTTGAAATACCATCTAATGAGTAATCATATGGTAATTTCGCAACTGACGAAAGACTTGCTAATGCACCATGCGTATCGCGGCCATGCATTGGGTTTGCACCTGGAGCAAATGGTGCACCTGCACGACGTCCATCAGGCGTGTTCCCTGTTTTCTTCCCATAAACCACATTAGAAGTGATTGTAAGGATCGAAGTTGTATGTTTTGCATCACGATATGTTTTTGTGCGTTTTACTTTCTTCATGAAAGCTTTCAACAAGTTGACTGCGATATCATCTACACGGTCATCATTGTTTCCGTATTTAGGATAATCGCCTTCGATTTCGTAATCTTCAACAATGCCGTTTTCATCACGAATCGTACGAACTTTGGCATATTTAATCGCTGATAATGAATCAACTGCAACAGAGAAACCAGCGATACCAGTAGCCATCGTACGTAGAATATCTGTATCTTGGAGCGCCATTTCAATGCGTTCATAAGAATATTTGTCATGCATGTAATGAATGATGTTCAATGTGTTCACATACAGATCACAAATCCAGTCCATCATTGTGTCATATTTTTCCATTACTTCGTTGTAATCCAAGTATTCAGAAGTAATTGGTTGGAATTTTGGTCCAACTTGTGCTTTTGATTTTTCATCGACCCCACCGTTGATTGCATACAACAATGTTTTCGCTAAGTTGGCACGAGCACCAAAGAATTGCATTTGTTTCCCGATGCGCATTGCGGATACACAACAAGCGATTCCGTAATCATCGCCCCAATGTCCACGCATCACATCATCGTTTTCATATTGAATCGCTGATGTTTGGATCGACATTTTCGCACAGAATGTTTTGAAGTTATGAGGCAAACGTGTTGACCATAAAACAGTCAAGTTTGGTTCTGGTGCTGGACCTAAGTTTGCTAGAGTGTGTAAGAAACGGAAGCTGTTTTTTGTTACCATGTGGCGTCCATCTTCACCCATACCAGCGATTGACTCAGTTACCCAAGTTGGGTCACCAGAGAACAATGCGTTGTAATCAGGCGTCCGAGCAAATTTCACAAGACGTAGTTTCATGACAAAATGGTCAACGATTTCTTGTGCTTCTTCTTCAGTGATCACGCCATTTTTTAAATCGCGTTCAACATAAATATCAAGGAAAGTTGACGTACGTCCCAATGACATTGCCGCACCATTTTGCTCTTTGATGGCTGCTAAGTAACCAAGATATAACCATTGGAATGCTTCTTTCGCCGTTTGAGCTGGTTTAGAAATATCAAATCCGTAAATGTTTCCTAATTCTTTCAATTCGCTTAAAGCGCGAATTTGTTCACTTAATTCTTCACGTTGGCGGATAATGTCTTCAGACATGGTTCCGTTTCCGCAATACAATAGGTCTTGTTGTTTTTCTTTGATCAAGAAATCCACTCCGTATAATGCAACACGACGGTAGTCACCAATGATCCGGCCACGGCCGTATGCATCAGGAAGACCTGTGATTACACCAGAACGACGAGCTGCTCTGATTTCAGGTGTATAGGCATCAAATACCCCTTGGTTATGTGTTTTACGGTAGTCGCGGAAAATGTGAGAAACTTCCGCATCGATTTCATAGCCGTAAGATTCTGCTGCTTGTTCTGACATGCGGATGCCGCCAAATGGTTGCAAGCTGCGTTTAAATGGTTTTTCCGTTTGGAAACCAACAACTGTTTCTAAGTTTTTGTCTAAGTAGCCAGGTCCATGAGAAGTAATCGTTGAAACGACTTTTGTATCCATATCCAATACGCCGCCAGCTTCACGCTCTTGCTTGTTCAGTTCCATGACTTGATCCCATAGCTTCGTCGTTGCTTCAGTAGCATCTGCTAGGAATTCATCTGTTCCGTCATAAGGTGTGTAGTTTTCTTGGATGAAGTCGCGTACGTTTACTTCTTCTTTCCAAGTTTTTCCTTTAAATCCATTCCATTGTTCCATCTGATGGACCTCCTTAAATTTTCTGTTCACTAATGTAACAGCTTTACGTGAACAGTATAACACACACCCTAATGATTGCAAGTGTTTTCAAGAATTATTTTGAACAATTTAGTTTTTTTTAAGATTTTTATTATTAAAAACGTTGATTTATAAGCATTTATCAAATGTGAATCTTTTATTAAAGTTCGTTTTTTATTAATGTGAAAGATTAATTAAGAGGCAAAAAAGCAACCATTCTGTACTGGTACAGAATGGTTGCTTTGTTATAATTTATAGTACAGAATCCTCTGCGATTGCAGGACTGATTTGTGTTTTCACTTCGTAGATTTGCCCCCCTGTTTTCTCATCCATGATAAATGAGCCGTTGGAGGTCCGATCATTGATCGGGATTTGATTCGTGATGACTTCAAAGGCTTGTCCTTTTTGGTTGGTTACCAGTAGCTGCTGGTTCTCTCCATTCCCCATATAGACTACGCGATGAGGGTTTTTCTTCAATTCCCGTAAGACCATCAATCCACGCTTCGCCCGTCCTAATTGGGTGATCTCTTGGGCTAGCATGCGTTTTGCTGCGCCACGTTGGGTAATCAGAACGATCGGTGTATCCCCTTCTGAATAAACTAACAACCCATTGATAAGATAATCATCCGCTTTAAGGTTCATCGCTTTGACCCCAGCTGCTTTTGGTCCCACAACGGGCACTTCATTAAGCGAATACCGTAAGCCAAAGGCAAGATGACTGACTAAAAAGACATCCATTTCTTCTGTTTGATCAGTCAAAAAGACATTGACTAATTCATCTGATTCATCTTTCAGCTTCATGATCGTCATTGGCCGTGTCTTATAGGTGCGCCAAGGTTCAAATTCCGTCATTCGTGTTTGTTTAATCATGCCGTTTTTACTGATCAGCACAAAGTTTTTCAACGGATCGATCTCTTTGTAGGCAAAGACCCCAATGATCATTTCATCTTGCGCCAGTGTCATAACCGTTTGCGAAATATGTTCGCCTAGATCTTTCCATTTTAAATCAGGCAATTCATGAACCGGACGATAGATCGTGTTTCCTTTATTGGTTACCAATAACAGATGATCCAACGTATTCATTTGGTTGCTGTAAAGTAAAGAGTCGCCTTCTTTCATGCCGATCTCTTCTGGTTTTGAGGCACCGTAAGAACGCAAACTGCTGCGTTTGACATAACCGTCTCTTGTGACTGTCACGACGACTTCTTCTTGCGCGACTAAAACTTGTGTTTCGATCTTGATTTCTTGAATTTCGGCTTCGATCTCAGTCAATCGCGGTGTCGAATATTTTTTCTTGATCTCCCGCAATTCCTTTTTGATCACTTTCAGTAATTCACTTTCCTCATTTAAAATCGTTGTCAATTCAGCGATCGTTTCAGCAAGTTCTTTCGCCTCTGCTTGCAATTGTGTGATATCCGTATTGGTCAAGCGGTACAACTGTAAGTTCACAATGGCTTCTGCTTGCTCTTCCGTAAAACCGTGCTGAACAACCAGATTGTTTTTGGCATCTTTTTTGTCTTTACTGCCGCGAATGGTGGCGATCACTTCATCAAGAATCGATAAAGCTTTGATTAACCCATCGACGATATGCTGTCTCTTTTGGGCTTTTTGCAGTTCAAAACGACTGCGTTTTTCGATCACTTCACGCCGATGCTTGATGTAGCTTTCTAAAATCC
The DNA here is from genome assembly GCF_050543505.1 of Enterococcus sp. DIV1067f. NCBI lineage: Bacteria > Bacillati > Bacillota > Bacilli > Lactobacillales > Enterococcaceae > Enterococcus > Enterococcus sp. DIV1067f. The sequence goes on along the minus strand of NZ_CP172940.1, from coordinate 1,255,240 downwards.
GTTTCAAACCGACTTGTTGGGGGCGCATATTGTCGATAGCCACCATGTTGAAGTTGTAGTTGATCTGCAATTCGGTATTTTTAAATAAATAATTTAAAATTCCTTGTGCATTTGCTTCTTTTTTCAGCTCGACAACGATCTGCAAACCAGTACGGTCAGTTTCATCACGCACTTCAGCAATCCCGTCGATCCGTTTATTCAAACGAATCTCATCCATTTTTTTGACTAGATTGGCTTTATTGACCTCATAGGGAATCTCATTGATAACGATTTGCTGCTTGCCACCTTTGATGTCTTCGATCTTGGTTTTCGAACGCAGGATCACTTTGCCTTTGCCTGTTTCATAGGCTTTTTTGATTTCTTCTTTCCCTTGTAAAATCCCTCCTGTTGGAAAATCAGGGCCGGGAATATACTTCATCAGCTGATCCAAAGAAGCTTGCGGATGGTCGATCAAATAGACCGTTCCATCAATGATTTCCCCTAAATTATGGGTGGGAATTTCCGTTGCATACCCAGCTGAGATCCCAGTTGAGCCATTGACTAACAGATTTGGGTATTTTGCTGGTAAGACCGTTGGTTCTTTTTCGGTATCATCAAAATTCCACACCAATTCGACGGTGTTTTTTTCGATATCTTTTAACAGCTCACCGCTTAATTCTGAAAGTCGTGCTTCGGTATAACGCATGGCAGCTGGCGGATCACCATCCATACTCCCGTTGTTTCCGTGCATTTCAATCAAAATCTGACGCAATTTCCAGTCTTGGCTCATGCGGACCATTGCTTCATAAATACTCGAGTCACCATGGGGATGAAAGTTCCCCATGATATTCCCGACTGATTTCGCTGATTTTCGGAAGCCTTTGTCATACGTATTGCCGTCTTGGTTCATGGCAAACAAGATGCGCCGCTGAACCGGTTTTAACCCATCACGAATATCTGGCAATGCCCGTTCTTGAATAATGTATTTGGAATATCGACCGAAGCGATCTCCCATCACTTCTTCCAATGTCAATTCTTGTATATTGCTTCTGTGTTCCAAGAGACCACCTCCTATTCCTTAACTAAATGTTTGCTTTCTGCTTGTTCGGTATCCATTAACTTTTCATCAACTAATTCCGGTACCGTATCTTCTTTTTTATCCAAAATACTGCCATCTTCTTCTAAACTGAATTGAACATGGCTTTCGATCCACTTCCGACGAGGTTCTACCTTGTCCCCCATCAAAGTGGTGACGCGACGTTCTGCTTGAGCCGCATCATCGATTCTTACCCGAATCAGCGTCCTTGTTTCTGGGTCCATCGTCGTTTCCCACAATTGATCGGCATTCATTTCCCCCAACCCTTTGTAGCGCTGAAGCATATAGCCTTTACCGATTTTTTGGGTCAGTTTGCTTAGTTCATCATCCGTCCAAGCATATTCGACTACTGCCTTTTTCCCTAACCCTTTAGACACTTTATACAAAGGTGGCAAAGCAATGTATACTTTTCCCGCTTCGATCAAAGGTTTCATATACCGGTAGAAAAACGTTAAAAGCAGCACTTGGATGTGCGCCCCATCGGTATCCGCATCGGTCATGATAATGACTTTGTCATAATTGCAGTCTTCAATCGAAAACTCTGGGCCAACACCGGCACCGATAGTATAGATCATGGTATTGATCTCTTCATTTTTCAAAATATCCTGCATCTTGGCTTTTTCTGTATTGATAACTTTGCCTCGTAACGGTAAAATCGCTTGGAACTTGCGGTCACGGCCTTGCTTCGCTGACCCGCCGGCTGAGTCCCCCTCCACCAAATACAATTCATTTTTCTTAGGATTACGAGATTGAGCAGGCGTTAATTTTCCAGAAAGCAGTGACTCACCTTTTTTGCGTTTCTTTCCAGTGCGGCTTTCTTCTCTCGCCTTTCTGGCAGCTTCACGGGCCTCTCTTGCTTTGATCGCTTTACGAACCAGCATTTGACTCATTTCACTGTTTTCTTGCAGGTAATAGCCTAGTTGCTCGCCAATCACATTGTCTACAGCATTTCTTGCTAAGGGTGTTCCTAATTTCCCTTTGGTCTGTCCTTCAAATTGCAAAAGATTTTCTGGAACACGGATCGACAGCACGGCCGCTAAGCCTTCACGAAAATCACTACCTTCAAGGTTCTTATCTTTTTCCTTCAACAAATTGACCTTGCGGGCATATTCATTGAAAGCTTTCGTCATTGATGTTTTCATCCCAACTTCATGGGTACCACCATCTTTGGTACGTACATTGTTGACAAAGGACAAGACATTTTCCGAATAGCCATCATTGTATTGAAAGGCAAGTTCTACCTCGATTGCTTCTTTGGTACCGGAAAAATAAACCACCTGGGTCAAGGTATCTTTTTCTTCATTTAAATAATCAACGAATTCTTTGATGCCTTCTTCATATAAAAAAACTTCATGAATTGGTTCTTCCCCACGTTCATCCGTCAGGGAGATTTTGACCCCTTTTAGCAAGAAAGCCGATTCTCTTAAACGTTCTGCGAGAATTTCATAGGAGAATTTGGTTGTTGAAAAGATCGTGTCGTCAGGTTTAAAGGTGACTGTGGTTCCAGTTGGTTTACGAGTTTTGCCGATTTTTTTCAAAGTACCCGCTGGTTTCCCACCGTCTTTGAAGCTCTGTTTGTATTCGATGCCATCACGAACGATGACTACTTCCAGCCAGCTGGATAGAGCATTTACAACACTGGCACCAACCCCATGAAGGCCGCCAGAAGTTTTGTAGCCTCCTTGGCCAAACTTCCCGCCGGCATGTAGCACTGTGAAGATCACTTCAACAGTAGGGATTCCCGATGCATGTGTCCCGACCGGCATTCCTCGCCCATTGTCTCGAACACTGATACTATTGTCTTTGTGGATCGTAACATCGATTTCATTGCCGTATCCAGAGAGTGCCTCATCAACCGCATTATCGACGATTTCATACACTAAGTGATGTAAGCCGCGGCTATCGGTCGAGCCAATATACATTCCTGGCCGTTTTCTTACTGCTTCTAGGCCCTCTAAGACCTGAATGGAAGCATCATTATATTCTGTGGTTTTCTTTGCCAAACCCACCGCTCCTTTAATCTTGATCAGTCCTTTTTTACTGCTGAAAGGACTGCAAAAAAAATCTTAACACAAAATACGCTTTTTTCAAGCGAACATTTTTCTAAACTATCTTATCCTTTTTCCTTTGTTTGCACAAGCTAGAGTCACAAAATGGCTTGTTTGTGTTTCACAGCTCCGAGGAAAGCTGTTTTTCTTCTTTCCCTGACTAGCGAAAGATTTTCTTATTGTTGGAAAGGCGTTTTCATGCTAAAATTGCCCTAGCCTTGCAAAGAAAGTTGGTTATTATGAATACGATTCTTTTATTTATTGTTGCTTACCTTTTAGGTTCGATCCCCTCGGGTGTTTGGATTGGCCAATTGTTTTTCAAAAAAGATATTCGCCAATTCGGCAGCGGCAATACGGGAACGACCAATACATTTCGCGTTTTAGGAAAGAAAGCCGGGATCGTTGTTTTATTGATGGATATCTTAAAAGGAACTTTGGCAACCAGTTTGCCTGTCCTCTTTGGTCTCCATACCGTCAATCCGCTCTGGTTTGGGGTCTGCGCGATCTTAGGTCATACCTTTCCGATCTTTGCCAAGTTTAAAGGCGGCAAAGCGGTGGCGACAAGTGCTGGGATGCTCTTAGGATACAATCCGCTCTTTTTCATTTATTCTTCATTGATTTTTGTTATCTGTCTTTATGTGACAAGTATGGTAAGCCTGACCAGTATGATCGCGGCGTGTTTGATCACCTTATCGACGGTCGTTTTGCCTTTTATCGCCCCTGCGATATTGCCTGAGCAAAACTGGTTGCTGACCTTCATCGCGATCGGCGTAACGATTTTTATCTTTATTCGCCATCGCGAAAATATTTCACGTATTAAAGACGAGACTGAAAGTCGGGTACCGTTTGGTCTGAATAAGCGTCAAGCGAACAAATAAGCAGAAGCTGAGAAAAGTGCAATGACTTTTCTCAGCTTCTTTTTGCCTGCTTTTATTTGACTGTGATCGAGTACTTTGTTTCAAATAACTCCTCAGGCGAAAGTGCTTGAATACCCAATTTTTCTGAAAGCTCACCGGAAGCTTCCAGTGTATCTGCGATACCGCACCATGGTTCTATACATAGAAACGGCGATTTTACGGGATACGTGGACCAAAAACCGACATACGGCATATTATTGTAGCTTAACGTAACACTATGAGGCGATTTCTCACTGCGAATCGTGTAGGAATGTAATCCTTTCGTTTCATAAACCAGCGCATCATTTGCAAACATATCGTGGGTCAAGCGCAAATCCGTATTCGTTTGACCGAGTGTGCGTTGTTCATAATCAATATAATTGCCTTTTAATGGCAATTTCACTCGTGATTTTTTTGGAGAAAAAGAAAGGTAGTAGTCTTCAAATGTCAGCCCTTTTTCAAGTGGGACGTTGAATGCAGGGTGTCCTCCAATGGAGAAGAATAGTTCTTTTTGACCGCTATTCTTTACTTGGTATTTGACGACTAAGCCATCACCGCCTAATTCGTAACTGACATACAGCTGAAAATCAAACGGATACTTCACTTTGGTTTCAGTTGAACTTTCTAATAGAAACAAGGCATAGTCTGTACGTTTTTCAACGACAGTAAACACCATGTCTCTGGCAAACCCATGACGGGGCAAATGATAACTTTTGCCCTCATGCTGATAGGTGTCCTCTTTTAAGGCGCCAACAATCGGAAATAAGATTGGCGCATGCTTTCCCCAGTGGTTTGGATCAGCTTGCCAAATATATTCAAGGTCATTGCTTGTATCAACTAAGCTTTGTAGCTCAGCCCCTTTTTCTGCAATTTTTGCTTGCAGATGACCCGCCGTGATGGTAACTGTCATGGTCTCATCTCCTAATATTGATGTTTCGTCAATTCCTCTTTAAAGCGGCTGTTAAGCACTTTTAAATAGGTGCCTTTCATCCCCAAAGAGCGGGATTCTATAATGCCGGCAGACTCTAGTTTACGCAAAGCATTTACGATCACCGACCGTGTAATTCCAATGCGATCAGCGATACTTGACGCGGTCAGACGACCTTCGTCGCCTTCTAATGCCTCAAAGATCGCTTGAACAGCTTTCAACTCACTATAAGAAAGGGTGTTGATTGCCATTTGAACAGCTGTGGTACTGCGAACATCTTCTTCGATACTGCGGGATTTTTGGTACAAGAATTGCATACCAACAACTGTCGCACTGTATTCCGCTAATACCAAATCGTCGTCATCAAAGGACTTATCGATTCTGGAAAGAATGATCGTACCTAAACGTTCTCCTGCACCGTAAATCGGTACGATGGTCGTTAGTCCGTTGGGATACAACTCACGGCCTTCTACAGGAAAAGCGGTCATATCATCACTGATTGGCACATTAGCTTCTGTGGAAGTCAGGTGATCGACTAAATCTGTATAATTTTTAGGAAACTGTTTTTCAACAAACATTTTTTTGATGCGTTCATTATTGACATCATGGTTCTCAACAAAACCTAACACGCTACCGTCAATGCTAATAATATACGCATTGCTGTCTAGGATGTTTCCTAAAATGACAGCCATCTTGTCGTAAGGCAAATCAGAAGCTAAATTAAAGGTGTTTTTTTGCTGCAATAATTCGTTGATTTGTCTTGTCTTTTCTAATAATGTTTTCATTGGTCCGCTCCCTTTATAAAATATACCGGCTTAAGTCTTCATCTTTTGCGATGGACGCAAGTTTTTCTTCCACATACGCTTCTGTGATGGTGATTTCACCCATTTGCATCTCAGATGCTTCAAATAATAAGTCTTCAAGTAGTTTCTCTAGAATCGTATGCAAACGACGAGCACCAATATTGTCGGTATCGCGATTCACTTGATAAGCAATTTCGGCAATTTTCTCGATAGCTTCCATCGTAAAGACTACTTTGACATTTTCGGTTCCTAACAAGGCAATGTATTGCTTGACTAAGGCATTGTTGGGCTCCGTTAAAATTTTAACAAAGTCTTCTTTTGTCAAATCATCTAGTTCCACACGAATCGGGAAACGCCCTTGCAATTCAGGGATCAGATCGCTTGGTTTCGACAGGTGGAATGCCCCAGAAGCAATAAAAAGGATATGGTCTGTTTGTAGGGTTCCGTATTTCGTATTGACTTGCGATCCTTCAACGATCGGCAAGATATCTCTTTGCACCCCTTCACGAGAAACTTCTCCTGACTGCTGTGATTTCGAAGATACTTTGTCGATTTCATCTAGAAAAATGATGCCACTAGATTCTGCTAAACGTAATGCTTCACTATGAATATCCGCGTCGTTGACCAGTTTTGAGGATTCTTCTTGAATCAGCAATTCTCGTGCTTCTTTTACGGTTACTGTGCGTTCAATTTTCTTTTGCGGTTTCAATGCTCCTAAGGTTTCATTCAAATCGATCCCCATTTGTTCTAAGCCATTGTTCATCATCGGTGCTTGATTTTTCGGCTCATCGACTTGGATCGTCACTTCCCGGTTGTCTAAAAGGCCCTTTTCTAATTGCTCAAAAATGGCTTGACGGTTGCTGCGAATCTCATCCGTCAATTCTTCTTTTGGCTCTTCTGGTTGTTGTGCGGCGTTGAACATATTCATCATTTGTTCATAAGGATTGGTATTCTTTTTCTGTTCCTTTTTAATACCAGGAACTAAGACTTTTACTAAACGACGGTTGGCTTTTTTCTCTGCTTGGATCCGCACGTTTTTATATTGTTCTTTTTTCACGATTTGGATCGCATTCTCAACGAGGTCACGTACCATCGATTCTACGTCTCGACCGACATAGCCGACTTCCGTGAATTTCGTCGCTTCTAACTTAACGAAAGGTGCATCAACGATCTTTGCTAAGCGTCGCGCAATTTCCGTTTTACCAACCCCTGTTGGTCCGATCATCAAAATATTTTTTGGTGTGACATCTTGTTGCATCTTTTCATCTAATTGCAGCCGGCGGTAGCGATTTCTCAAAGCAACAGCCACTGATTTTTTGGCGTTGGTTTGTCCAACGATGTATTCATCTAACTCTTTCACGATTTCTCGTGGTGATTTGTTTTGGTTTGTCATATCGTCATCCCTCTTTAAAACTCTTCTACAATGATATTGTGATTCGTAAAGACACAAATGTCTGCGGCAATATTCAAGGCACCTTCAGCAATTTCTTTGGCAGATAGTTCACCGCCATAACGTTTCATCGCACGGGCTGCTGCCAAGGCATAGTTTCCACCTGAACCGATGGCTAAGATCCCTTCATCTGGCGAAATGACTTCGCCTGTCCCAGAGACCAAAAGCATCTCCTTATCATTCATGACGATCAGCATCGCCTCTAATTTTTGCATCGACTGCTGAGTCCGCCATTCTTGTGCCAATTCTACTGCAGCTCGCTGCAAATTTCCGTTGTATTCATTTAGTTTTCCTTCAAATTTTTCTTCCAAGGTAAAGGCATCTGCCACACTGCCGGCAAAACCAACGATCACTTCACCGTTGTAAATTCGACGGACTTTCCGAGCGGTTCCTTTCATAACGACCTGTTCTCCCATCGTTACTTGTCCGTCACCGGCCATGGCAAATTTCCCATCTTTTTCAACCGCACAGATGGTGGTTGAATGAAATTCTGACTTCATTTATGTTCCTCCTGTACCAATTTTACGCGCGTGGATGAAATTGGCGATAATTTTTTTGTAAACTGTCTTTGGTGACATGCGCATAAATCTGTGTCGTCGATAGATTGGCATGCCCCAACAATTCTTGAACGGTCCGCATATCGGCGCCGTTGTTTAATAAATGGGTTGCAAACGTATGCCGAAGCATATGAGGATGGATTTTACTGTCTAAACTGCTTTTTCGAATGATTTGATTCAAAACATATTCGATCCCAGTTGCAGTGATCCCGTCACCAAGATGATTCACGAAAAGGATCTCGTGTTCCTTGTTCTGCTTTTCCATCAGCTGTTTGCGTCCTGAGGAAAGATAGCGTTTGACTGCTGCTTGTGCGTAACTACCGAAAGGAACATAGCGATCCTTATTCCCCTTCCCATGGATCAGTAATACGCCACTTTCCCAATCGATTGCCCCCAGTGTGAGACTGCTGCACTCACTGACCCGCAAACCTGAACCATAAAGGACTTCTAACAATGCTTGATTGCGCTGTTGTAGTGGCTCATCGCCAGCAACACTTTGAAAGAGAGCATCCATTTCCTTCTCATAAAAAAAACGCGGCAATTTGGCGTTTTTCTTTTTTAAATGAATGTAGGCGAAAGGATTCTCTTTGACGATCTCATGCTTGGTTAGAAACTGATAAAAAGATCGCAAACTAGCCATTTTACGACTGATGGAATTACGGCTGTACTCTCGTTCCGTCAAATAGCTTAAATAGACGCGAACATCGCGGTATTCCACTGCTAATGGGTCTTCATTGCCAGACTCTTTTAAGAAGTGAAAAAAATCGCCCATATCTTCTTGATACGCTTTTTTTGTCTTTTCCGAATACCCTCTTTCAACAATAAGATAACGAAAAAACTCTTCTTGAAACTGATCTGTTTGCAAATTAACCCCCCTTTTCATGATTCGAAATAACTTTAGCATAGACCACAAAAAAAAACAAATGAATTGTCAGAATTTAATCAATATTTCAAAGTTTAGACATAATTGTGAAAACTTTCTAAGAATCTACGTAAGATTCTTATCTTTGTTCAGAAAGATCCGTTAAATGCGCCAGAAAAACGTACCAGTCCCTCTCCTCAAAAGAAAGAGGGACTGATACGTTTCCACTTATTTGCTTTTATTCGATTGGATCAGTTGTTGGCTGATGCGAACCAGTGCTTTCAGATACAACCTGAACTAGCTCTTTGTTTCCTTGTTTTGTGGACATCGTGTCATTGATTAACCCAACTAAGTCTAATCCGGTTGTCTCTTTGATCGTATCAAAGGTTCGCGCTAAACCAGCTTCCCCCATTGATTGAAGACCATCATTGCCGCCAAAGCTAACCACTTTATCAATATTGCTCAGTGGCGCATTGACCTCTTTCGCGATTTCAGGCAGCACTTTGATGAACTCCATCAAAATACCAGCTTCGTTCAGTTTGGTCAAAGCAATCGCCATCTTTTCACGGCTTTCCGCTTCGGCTTGACCGACTTTTGCGATCCGTTCCGCGTCGGCACTACCTAGTTTTTCAATTCGTTCGGCTTCTGCTTGGGCAGCTAATTTGACTTTTTCCGCTTCCGCTTGTGCTCGTGCGATTTCTCTTGCTTTGTCTGCTAAAGCGTTTTGTTCAACCACATATTTATCCGCTTCGGCTTTTTTACGGACAGTTGCATTCAATTCTTTTTCCGTCAATTCCGCTTGTTTTTCTTGAATCTCGATATTTTTTTCTTGTTCGATCAATTGAACTTTCATTTGTTCGCCGACCGCGATCTGTTCCGCTTTCGCATCCGCAACTTCGCGTTCTTGTTTGTATTGTGCTTGTTTCAATGCCATATCTTTTGTCGCTTCTGCAATTTCTGTTTGGCGACGGATCTCTTCATGCTGTGCCAATTGCTCATTCTCAGCTTGCTTGATTCGAGTTTCTCTTAAGGCATTGGATTCCGCTACTTCGGCATTTTTTTTCACTTCAGCAATCTGAGGGCGTCCTAACGCATCCAAGTAGCCATTGCTGTCGCTGACATCTTTGATCGTAAACGAAACGATCTCCAACCCCATTTTCTTCAAATCCGTAGAGGCAACTTCTTGCACTTGTTCCGCAAAATCATCGCGGTTTTTATAGATGGCTTCTACCGTCATCGTTCCTAGAATCGCCCGTAAGTGACCTTCTAAGACTTCTTGGGCTTCATCTTCCAATTCACCTGTGGATTTGCCTAAGTATTGCTCAGCAGCTGTCTTGATCGACTCGGTACTGTTGCCGACCTTTACAAGCACCGTCGCACTGGCTTTGATCGGTACGCCTTGTTCCGTATAAACTTCTGGTGTCCCAATCTCTAACTTGTGGGTCAATAAACTTAATTTATGGGCTTTTTGAACAATAGGAATCACAAACGTCCCACTGTTTTTTAAGATTTTGATGCCTTCTTTTCCTAAAAACGACCCCGTAACGATCAATGCTTCATCGGGTTTCCCAATGCGATAGCGTATCATCAAAAAAGCGATCAATAAAACAACGAGGACAACACCCCATAAAATCGGATTACTTAAAAAATCTACTGCTGATCCTGTATCCACCATAACGTAACACTTCCTATTCTATAAAATTTTTACTTTCCACCACCAACGCGATCCCTTTTTTATCAAAATCGACAATGATGACTTTGGTTCCGACTGGCAATCGAACATTGTTTTCACGATCTTCTTCCCGAAAAAAACGTGCAGGATAAACAGAACGTGCACCTTGACTCCCTATCTCCATGACTTCGCCGATTGTATCTCCGACAATCTTTTCCGTCAGTTCACCGATCACAAAATCATTGCGACTAATGACATTGCTGCGGTTTTTGTCTGTGATGCGATTGTAAAGCCACATAATGGGACCTAACAGCAAACTAAATAAAACAAAGACAACGAAAATGACCCCGACCAACAGGATCAGCCATCCTAAAAATTGAATTACTGTAGGAAAACGCTGTAAATAGTTTTGAATCAAATGAATCCATTCTCCAATCACCATCTTCACCACCTTCTGTCATTGTTACTGTCTATCATAAGTCACCTTGATTAAAGTTTCAAGACAAATTAAAAAAAAACCTTCTTACCATTTATTAGTAAGAAGGTGATGACTCATCGCTCTTATAGTTGTTCTTTGGCTTCTTCTAAGGCAGCTAATGCCCGGTTTGCCAATGCTTCATAACGAGATTTTTTATCTCTGATTCGTTCTGGAAGTTCTGGCAGCAAACCAAAGTTGGCATTCATCGGTTGGAAGTGTTTGCCTTCTGCATGAGTGATATAATACGCCATACTGCCAATTGTCGTCTCTTGTGGCATAATGATCGGCGCTTCCCCTTTTGCAAGTTTGGCAGCGTTGATCCCGGCCATCAATCCACTGGCTGCACTTTCAACATACCCTTCAACGCCTGTCATCTGACCAGCAAAAAAGAGGTCTTCACGTTTTTTCGATTGGTACGTTTGTTGTAACAACTCTGGTGAATTCATAAAACTATTCCGATGCATCACGCCGTAGCGCACAAATTCTGCCTCTTCCAAACCAGGGATCATCCGGAATACCCGCTTTTGCTCGCCCCATTTCAAATGTGTTTGAAAACCAACGATGTTGTACAGAGAAGCAGCTGCATTGTCTTGCCGCAGCTGAATCACTGCATAAGGACGCTTGCCGGTTTTCGGATCTTCCAAACCAACGGGTTTCATCGGACCAAACAACATAGTTTTCGGTCCACGGCCAGCCATAACTTCGATTGGCATACATCCTTCAAAGAATTTTTCTTTTTCGAATTCTTTCAAAGGGGCCACTTCCGCATTGACTAAAGCTTCACGAAACGCATAAAACTCCTCTTCGTTCATTGGACAGTTCAGATAGGCTGCTTCGCCTTTGTCGTAGCGTGATTTCAAATAAACTTTATCCATATTGATGGTGGATTTATCGACGATCGGTGCTGCTGCGTCATAGAAATAAAATCCTTCTGATCCGTTAAAAGCTTGGATCGCTTTTGATAAAGGTTCAGAAGTCAAAGGTCCAGTTGCAATCACGGTAATCCCTTCTGGAATTTCAGTGATCTCCTCTTCGATGACAGTGACTAAAGGATGTTCTTTTACACGTTTGGTTACTAACTCTGAGAAATCATCACGATCCACAGCTAAAGCACCCCCTGCTGGAACAGCTGTTTTGTCTGCAGAGGTAATAATGACTGAATCTAAGCGGCGCATTTCTTCTTTCAAAACACCGACCGCATTCGTTAAATTGTTGCCCCGAAGTGAATTCGTACAAACAAGTTCAGCAAAATTATTTGTGTGATGGGCTTCTGTCGATTTCTTAGGACGCATTTCATAAAGCTTTACTGCGACACCTGCTTGCGCTGCTTGCCAAGCAGCTTCGCTTCCGGCTAAACCGGCACCAATAACATTGATTTCTTTCATAGTGCTCTCCTTTTATTTCAAAAGCTCGCCTCTTCTCATAAGAAACTGCTTGTATTAATCAAAAGGACCGGCACTTTCTTTTGTCAGCCAACATCGAGGCTGACCGTTCAAAAGAATGCGCCGATTCTTTTTTTAACAGGGAATCCTGCTAGTTATTTTTGCACATTTTCTTCATAGTCCCCATTGATACACACGACTTGCTTGCCGCCTTTGACTTTCTTCTCGACTAAGTAATTATCACATTTCGGACAATTACGGCCTACAGGTTTGTCCCAAGAAGTAAAGTCACAGTCCGGATAGCGGGTACATCCATAAAACAACCGATTTTTTTTCGATTTGCGTTCAACAACTTGGCCTTGGTGACAGACCGGGCACTCAACGCCGATTTCTTTGACGATTGGTTTCGTGTTGCGACAGTCAGGGAAATTGCTGCAGGCATAAAATTTTCCGTAGCGACCTAATTTGATCACCATTGGATGGCCACAAAGGTCACAGTCAAAGCCTGCAGGTTCGTCTTTGATTTGGATTTTTTCGATACTTTCTTCTGCGGTCGTCAATTCTTTTTCAAAGGGACGGTAGAATTGATCGACGACTTTGACCCATTCTTCTTTCCCAGCTTCAATGCTATCCAAGCTATTTTCCATTTCAGCAGTAAAATGCATATCAACGATTTGCGGGAAGAATTCCTCGATCAATGAATTGACGATCTCACCAAGTTCAGTTGGCTCAAAACGTTTTTGTGTCAATTTCACATAATAACGTCGTTGGATTGTTTCCAACGTTGGTGCATAAGTTGAAGGACGACCCACACCGTTCTCTTCAAGGGTTTTGATCAAGGTGGCCTCACTGTAGCGGGCAGGTGGTTGAGTGAAATGCTGTTTTGGTTCGATCGATACGGATTGGACCACATCTCCTTCAACTAACTCTGGCAAAATGTTCTCTTTGTCTTCTTTGCCATCATCGCGCCCTTCCACATAGACCTGCATAAACCCTTTAAATTTGATCTTTGAACCATTGGCAATAAAGATGACACCATTTTGATCCAAGGTAACTTTCATTGTATCCAAAATCGCCGGCGTCATTTGACTAGCCACAAAGCGAGACCAGATCAAGCGATACAGTTTCAGTTGGTCTTTGTCTAAGAATTTCTCCATGGCTTCTGGCGTACGCATCACACTTGTTGGTCTTACCGCTTCATGGGCATCTTGTGCCCCTTGTGCATTCGCGCGTTTTTTGCCACCGTGCGCCGAGAACTCTGAACCATAAGTACTTTCAATAAATTCGGCCGCTTCGCCTTTGGCTGTGTCTGCGATTCGGGTCGAATCGGTACGCATATAGGTGATCAAACCAACGGTTCCTTGTTTACCAAGAGCGATCCCTTCATAGAGCTGCTGTGCGACCATCATGGTTTTCCGCGTTCGAAAGTTCAGTTTACGGGCTGCTTCTTGTTGCAAGCTACTGGTGGTAAACGGTGCCGCCGGGTTGCGTTTGCGTTCTTTCTTTTCAACCTTCGTCACTTGAAACTCTTTACTAGAAAGACGATCGGTGATTTCTTTTATGCTTTCAGCATTCGGTAATTTTTTCTTTTTGCCATCTAGGCCCCAAAAATTGGCTTTGAATTTTTTCGTGGCTTTTTTAAAGTTCCCATCGATGCTCCAATATTCTTCAGGAACAAACTCACGGATCTCTTTTTCACGATCTATAATAATCTTAAGCGCCACCGATTGAACACGGCCAGCACTCAAGCCTTTTTTCACTTTACGCCAAAGGATCGGGCTCAATGAATACCCCACCAATCGATCTAAAATCCGGCGCGCTTGTTGAGCGTCAACGAGATCTACATCGATCGTTCTTGGTTCTTTGAAAGCTGCCTTGACCGCATCCTTAGTGATCTCATTAAAGACGACTCGGTTTTTATCTTTTAAATCTAACCCTAGTAGAAAAGCTAAATGCCACGCAATAGCTTCTCCTTCTCTATCCGGGTCACTTGCGAGGTAGACTTTTTCGGCTTTTTTCGCAGCTGAGCGGAGACTTTTGATCACATCGCCCTTGCCACGGATCGAAATGTAATGCGGTTCGTAGTCATTTTCGACATCAATTCCCATTTTACTTTTAGGAAGATCACGAATATGACCGACACTTGCGACGACTTTGTAATTTCGTCCAAGGTATTTTTCAATGGTTTTCGCCTTTGCCGGCGATTCCACGATTACTAAATATTTATATGCCATATAAAGAATGGCTCCTTCCTGAATTTTTCCTACTATTATATTCTATCAATCAGTGAACCTATCGTATGCAGATGAAACATACAAATCGTAGCTTATCATAGCTTTCAAGAAAAGGTTTGTCAAGGAAGGTTGATTGGAAAAATCAAAAAAAGGCTAACTCCTGTAAAATATCTGACACACTAATCGTACATTTTGCGCCATCTTGAATCAAGTGGTGACAACCTTTTGACTGATCGGAAATCATTTCACCAGGCACTGCAAAAACTTCTCGGCCATTTTCCATTGCTAATTGTGCCGTAATCAAAGAACCGCTTCTTTCTTTAGCTTCAATCACACAGATTGCTTTTGAAATACCGGCAATGATGCGATTGCGTAAGGGGAAGTGATGTCTTTGCGGTTTGGTGTCGTGAGAATATTCACTCAGTACTAGATGTTCTTGACGAATCTGCTGGAACAACGGATACGCAGAAGTAGGATAACAACGTTCCAAACCAGAAGCAATCACGGCAATGGTTTGTCCCCGATTTCTGATGGCTGATTCATGGGCAAAACTGTCGACGCCATTTGCTAATCCACTGACGATCGTATAGTTTTCTGTCACTAAAGGCGGGATCAGCTTTTCGCAAACTTTACGCGCGTAGCGAGAAGCTGTTCTTGCGCCGACAAATCCAATCATGGGCGTTTGCAACAATTGCAGATTTCCTTCGTAAAATAGTAATAATGGTGGGTCCGCAATTTGTCTTAAAAGCATCGGATACTCCGCTGAAAAGAAGGTGAGGTAGTTTTGTCCCCCCATCTTTTGTGTGATATGCTCTTCTGTCATTTGCTCCCACGATCGGCGAAAGACCGTCCTATGCTGTGGAAGGACGCCGATGGCAATCATCTCTTCCAACGAACAACGCATTTCTTTTGTTTCCAGCCAATGCCAAATAATCTTCCAGCAACCTTGCAGACCGATTCCCTGACAGTAGTACAGTTTTATCAACTGTTTTTCAAAATCTGTTGCTTGTTGATATTTCATAAACAAAGCCCTCTTTTCTTAGTGATCTTACTTATAAGATTCGCTAAAAAAAGAGGGTTGGATGAAATTTATAGGTATTGTTTAACTGGGGCAAAGGTTTTTCGATGAATAGGGCAAATTCCATGGGCAGCTAACCCTTCTAAATGAACTTTGGTCCCATACCCAGCATTTTGATCAAACCCATAAAAAGGATACACATCATGAAAATCTTTCATTAAATTGTCACGATAGACTTTGGCAATGATACTTGCTGCGGCAATCGAAATGGAGCGGGCATCGCCTTTGATCAAGCTTTGTTGAGGGATGTCGGTCTCGATGGTCATCGCATCAATGAGCAAATGTTCCGGCTTGACCGCTAAGTCGATCAAAGCTTCTTTCATCGCCAGGCGGCTCGCTTGATAGATATTTATCCGATCGATTTCTTCAGGACTAACCACACCGATACCGACAGCCACGGCTTTATTTTGAATTTCGATAAACAGTTCTTCTCTTTTCTTCGCAGAAAGCTGTTTTGAATCATTCAGACCTAAGATCTGACATTCTTTAGGCAGAATGACCGCAGCTGACACCACGGGTCCTGCTAATGGTCCACGCCCCACTTCATCTAAACCGGCGATAAAACGGGCACCTTGTTGAAATGCTTCGTTTTCAAAACGCATCATTTCTTCGTATTTCTCCTGCAAAAGCTGCTGTTTAACTAATTGTTTCTCATATTGTTGCAGTAGCTTTTGGACCCCCGCGCGTTCATCTGCCTGCAATTCCTGTAAAAATGCCAGGTCATTAAATGTTGGATCAAATAATCGCTCTTTGATTGACTTAATCGGTTGTTTCATCTTGGCTTTCCATTTCCTCCACTCGATCTAGTGTATAACGGCCTAATTTTCCTTGCCGAATGTCAAAGACAACAAGCTCGCTTCCTCGATCATAGTTATCTTTATACCCACGTTTTTCAGTGATTTTCATCAACAGGTCTGGCGCTAACAACGCCTCTTCCTCCGCCTTTAGTTGGTAACGATTGGCGATTCTTTCAGGATAATAACGGGCAAAAAAATCAAGTCCATACAATGCGATATCATCCAAATGGATCAGCTGATCTTTAATAGCCCCCGTCAATGCCAATTTTTTACCAATCTCAGGATCTTCAAATTTTGGCCATAAGATCCCAGGCGTATCTAGCAGCTCTAGATCAGTCCCAAAACGCAGCCATTGCTGTCCTTTGGTCACGCCGGGTTTATTACCCGTCTGAGCAATTTTCTTCCCTACTAAACGGTTCATCAAGGTTGATTTTCCGACATTCGGAATGCCAATCACCATCGCTCGAATCGCACGGGGCTTCAATCCTCTGGCTTTGTCACGAGCGATTTTTTCCTTCAAGACTTGCTTAGCCGTCGGGACAATGGCTTTGACGCCTTGATTGTCTTGGGCGTTGATCGCCAAGGCTAAATAGCCTTGTGCTTGGAAATAATGCTCCCATTTTTTGGTTTGAACGGGATCTGCTAAATCCGCTTTATTGATCAAGATCAATCGTGGTTTTTGCTGTAATAATTGGTCCAGCATGGGGTTGCGGGATGAGATCGGCAAGCGTGCGTCCACGAGTTCAAAAACGATATCCACGAATTTTAATTTTTCACTTACTTCACGTCTGGCTTTCGCCATATGGCCTGGAAACCATTGAATGGTCATTTGAACGTTTTCCTCCTTGGTACTTCTTCGAATTGGTAAAAAGACAGTAGTGTCTAAATCCATGCAGTATATATCTGACAAGAACGAGGACTATTTGCTCTAAAACCATCAGAGAAACTAGTCACACTGGGCATTTTGCTAAAATTGCTTTAGGACAATGTTCTTGTTCCAACCTCGTGCATAGGTAAAGCTTTCAGCGCGATTCTCATGCGTCATACGCGCTTTCTCGCTTTTTAATTTTGGGGAAGTGGTTGGAAAAAGCTTGTCTATCCACTCATTCTTCCTTTTTTCTGACACCTTTACCATTAGACCGACTGCTTTTTACTACCTTTTATCTTCGTTATTGTACCATATTTCACACGACATGTTTCGTTCTGAGTAAGGTTAACAAGTCATTTTCTAGTGGATCTAGAGGAAAACCTGCTATCTTTTCTTCTTATCACTGGGAGTGATCAAATCATGCTGTTTTTTTCTTTTGATTCTGCTAATCACCAGCAGGAGTAGTAATAGTATGGTGCTTACAACTAGCAGCACCCACAAATCCTGCTGGTTTGCTTTTTTTGCGGCACTTGTTTCATTTTCTTCATTGTAAGAAACCCTTTTGCCGCGAACCAATAAACGATGGCTATTGACCATATAGGGTGTGCAGGTTAGTAAGGTGACATAATCACTGCCTTTGACAATTTTTAGTGCTTCGGTATCATCAGGGGCGACCGTTTTAATCTGATCTATTTGATACGCCAACGTATCATCAAACGTTTCGATATAAAACTCATCGCCGATCTGCAGCTTAGGCAGATCCGTAAAGAGGGTTGCACTCGTTAACCCACGGTGTCCGCACAGAACTGCATGGGTATCTTCACCACCTATTGGATACGAAGCGCCCTCCAATAATGTTGCTCCTCTTTTTAACAACGTATCGGTGGTTTGATCAAAAATCGGGAGAGCGACACCAATCACGGGGATCTTTAAAACGCCGATCGTATGTCGTTCATAGTAATCAGGTGTATCGCCTGATTCTGAGTCCCTTGTTTCTGATAAATCTTGCGTTTCTTTGATTCCAGGATTGCTGGGATGCTGTGCCAGCTCTTGATTTACTCGTTCCAACTGGTTCCTTTTTTGTTGTTTTTCTATTTCACTCATTTTTTTAGCTTGGCTTTGGTAGTAGCTGATCAACTGTTGATCCAAAAAGGTGTTGAGCTGATTACTTACAAAAGGATAACTGATGATCAGAACACCTAGCAGCAGCAGAATACCCATTAGAACATCCAACAAAGTCACTTTTTGAGTAGGTACTTTCGTGCCATTTCTTTTCCTTTTGATTGTCATCGTGCATTTTCATCTCATTTACTTACCCTTTTTTCCGTTTAACAAAATAACACCCAGCTAAACCAACGATCACCACTCCGATGGCGCCCATTAAATACGTGCCGGCACCACCAGTTGCCGGTAAGGTTCCTTTGCGGCGGTTAGGGACTTTTTCTGGATCTCCCAATTGCTCTTTCGTTCCATAAGACGTTTCATGTACTTCAAAAGCGATGCGATTTGTTAGCAGTACATAATTTTTTGGTGCTTTTACTTCTTCCAAATAGTAGGTGCCAAATTTTAACCCGATGATATCAACTAATCCATCTGTCCCTGTGGTAAATTTCGTCGCTTCATCCGCTGTTTGCACCCAAGATACCTGTTTGGTTCCTTCTTCGATTTTCAGGTAGTTGGCATCATCACGGTCTTGATCCCGTACAACAAAAACTGCATCTGCCAATGCTTCGGTAGCGGTCACAGCCCCATCGACTTTTAAGAACCGTTTGCCCCCTGTCAAAACTTCCACGCTTGGAGGCGTTTGATCCGTCATGAAATCCGTTTCTACATTTGCTTTATTCGTAAAGCCATTGATAGGCATAGCTTGTTCATTTAAATACATATAATACACAAAGCGCAATTGATTTCCCGGCGTTAATTGCGGCACGAATTCTGGATTGATAGTTACCGTAAAGCCATGCTCTTTTTCCGTTACTTGGTAATTCGTCGCATCGATTTTCTGCTCTCCATCATACAATGCATAGCCCGTTTCTCCTTCAGCTGTATTTTCAAAAGTTAATGCTGGATCATGGGCATCGATCAATTGAAAATGTTTGTATTTGTTTTCTGATCCTACTTTATCTTGAATACCTGATGGGATATTGACCGTTAGGTGATATTGGATTCTTTCGCCGATCTCCACGTCTTTGCCGTCTAATTGTGGTGTTGTTTTTGTAACATTTGTTGTGTCATTCTTGATTGTTAGCTCAACAGTAACGTTACTTCCTGAATCAATCGAGAAATCCTTGATTCTTTCTTCCTCGATTAAGGCGGCTTGACTTGGGGCTTTCGTTTCCTCTAATTGATAGGCGCCTGTTTCTAGTTGCGCAATCTTTAGCTGTCCTTTTTGGTTCTCACTCACATCGATACCAGCGTCTCCAGCAGCATATTGTTTGCCTGTCAAAAAACGGTACGCTGCCTGTTTGTCAGTTGTCCATGTATAAAGTCCATCGGCTGCACTTAAAATGTATTTCTTGGTATTTTCGCGTCCTTCTTGCTTTGAAACAACAAATTCCGCATCATTCAGTGGTTCGTTTTCCCCCGTTCCTCGCTTATTCACAAGGAGCGTTCCTTCATTTGTGACGATATTCTTCGGATAAAGATGGATCGTGTCTAGCTCTTCTTCTCCATAAACATATGAGCCATCAGCTTGTTGGATCATTTCATATACGGGAAAGGCGATCACCATATTCTCAGCAGTTGTAACGCCGTCTTTAGGGGCTTCTACAATGGTGTAAACTGCATCCCGATCGGCTTGTTTTTTCGGCAATTCAAAAACCAAATCACCGGCTGCATCTGTTTTCCCGCTAGCTATAGGGGAACCAGACGTCAAGGTTTGAACTTGACGCTTGGCTTCTTCAACGGATGCCCCTGCAGATCGTTTTTCATAAAATGCTGCTGTCACATCATAGACAGAAAAAGTGACATCGGCTAAGCCTTGGTATTGATCAAACTCTTCCATCTCAGTCCCACTATTTTGAATCAATGAACCTGGCAGATTGACCATTTTCTTTTTATGGAGATGGATCTGTGCCAAATTGCTCTCTGCAGACACTTGCTGATTTTTTGTTCCAAAAAAGACAAATGGCAAAAGTAAAAATAGGAGACAAACCATTTTCGTATGATTAAAAATCTTTTTCATTGTTCTTTCCTCTCTTCTAAATTTTTTTTCGTTTTTCATTCGCTAATGGAAAAATTACTTTAATGAAGGCTTATCTTTGCGCTTAACGTGCAAATAGCTACCAGCTAAAAGGACTAGCAGACTTGCTGAAAGAATGACCATCCATCCATGCCAATTCCCTCCGGTTTCAGGAAGAGACACTTTCACTTGATTGGTTACGATCAATTCTATTTGATTGTTCTTTTCTCCAGAAACAAGAAGATTCGGTAGTCGTTCTTCATCGATAAAGACCTGACCATCCTCTTCAATCTTGATTTGGACAGGTGCTGTTAAACCTGCATAGCCTGCGGGTGTACCAGTTTCTTCCAAGGTATAGCTGCCGGGTGTGAGATCTTGGAAGTGAAATACCGCTAGTGCTTCTCCGTTTTCAGGCAGTTCGACAGTCCGTCCGTTTCCACTTAGCCGGAATTTTGCCCCCTCAAGTGCTTGTCCCAGTTCATCCTGTTTATTGACCACCAAATCAAAAGGTTTTAACTGATTGCCATGGGTAAGGGTCCAACAGTTGGCATCCCCGTCGACATTTTCCCCTTGATACTGGATTTTTCCGTCTGTACCAACGACAAATTCATAGTCACCGGCAACCGTATCATATCCGAGCGGACCGGCTGTTTCTGAGATACGATAAGCGCCAGGCTCAAGGATCGTAAATTCAGCCATCCCAACATCATCCGACGTTTCTGAGGCGATTTCTTGATAATCCCCTCCTGCTGTTTTTTGTTGAAGAGAAAAGACAGCGCCTGCTAACAATACTTGCTGCTCATTTTGCAACGAATATTTTCGAATAGCGACTGGAATTTCTGTAAACGGATTGGTAATCTCCAGGATAATCGTATGCTCGACCAGTGTGACAGGTTGTCCATCAATCGTCGCATGCCCTTGCTCATCAATATGGATCAGCCACTCTGTTTGCTTAGCCAAATGATGTCCCGCCGGTGCAGTGACTTCCTTTAAACGATACGTCTGACTTTTTTGCAACGTAGTATCTGCTGGCATCCCGTACGTTCCATCCCCTTGATCCACAAGGGTTACTGTCTTTCCAGCGCCCGTCAATTCAAAAACAGCACCTGTCAGCTTCACCTCTCCTACAGCGGATTTTTTGATCAGATTTAATGCGAGGGGCACAAATGTCTTTGTGTTTTTCCATGTAGAAACGTCCACTCTTGTCGATTCGTAGCCTGATACTGCCAGTTCATTTGTGACTTGATAATTAAACGTTTCTCCTTGATTGTTATAAAGCGGCAGTAGCCGGGTTTCTTCGTAATCCGTTCCATCCTTTTCAGAAACCGCGGAAACCTTGCTTCGTTCCCAACTTGTCTGATCTTGTGCATCGGTCTCAGTAAGTTTGAGATATCCTGTTTGCCAGCTCTCCTTGCTAGTAACTGGGCTTCTGCTTATTTCAAAATAGACAGATTCTGGGCGACTTGACGTATCGCCATCGTATTCCTCCCAGACTTTTTTGATCGTCAACTCTTTCCCAGGTGCTTTGGCAGAAGGCACACCAAACAATGCCTTTTGATCGGACTGATGATTCGGATAAAACACCGTTTCTCCATTCATTTGATACCAAGTATCTGGTTTAAAATCCGCTGCTTCCGTTTGAATCCGCACTTGATAATGAATTTGCAGTTCCTGTCCTTCGCCTAAATAAAGACCAGAAGCATTGAGTGTATTGTCAGATATCGTGACCTCAGGCTGCACCGTTAGAGCAGCAGAACCGACACTTTTGATGGACAAGCTATTTTCTTCGTATAAAAATGGCTGCGAAATGGGGTCAGTAATCTCTCCATCAGTGACTGTCGCCGAAATATGAAGGGCTTTTTTCTCGAGATAGTCGGCAATATCCGCTGCTTCATTGGCTGACTCATAATAAAGATGCCCCTCTTCATCAGCAGAAACCATCTGTCTCATTTTGTTCTCAACATCGGCCTTTGTATACCCAGCTGTTTGATCCCCTTGCAGTTGAATCCCCAATCCGTGAATCTCAATCCCGCGCTCTTTTAACGCCATCGCCTCACCGATCGTGGCGACAAACGTATTGTTGATCCATTTAGAGTTACCGTACTGATCAGATGCAAAATACCCGTTGTAGAGATGTGAAGTATTCATCGGCTGGTCTTGAGAAAGAGAAAAGGCGGTTCCATAATAACTACCATCTGCTTGTGTATGCACTTTGGACACATGATAACTGTAGGTCGGCACGCCATCTGTTAGCAAAACGATGACTTTCTTATGTCCATTTTGCGTTGATAGCATATCCCCAGCTTGGCGAAGCCCTCTTTGGGTAAAGGTCCCCCCAGCTGCTGTTTCTGGCGTCATCGTTCGGATCGTCTCTTTGACTTCAGAAAATTTTCCTAACTGGCAGGTTTTGTTTTGGTAATTGTTACCATCACTGGAATAACCGACATAGCCCATGTAGACACTGTCTTGAATGCCGCTTCCTTCAATTTGATTCAAAAAGCGATCCACACCTTTTTTTACCTCAGTGATGCGTCCCATCTCATTCATACTCCCTGACCAATCCACTACCAACACAACATCGATCGGATCAATTTGGCGTTGAACATTCCCTCGTACATTTAGGTAGACATCAAACAGTCCTGGAGTATTCGTCTCTTTTGCAAATTTCCGTAAAGCAAAATCCGCTTCATCTCCCACACCACCATACTCAATATACGAGTTGGTCAAATTTTCTGGATCACCATTCCATGTAGTTACGCCATCCCAGGTTTCGCCTGCATCTTTGTTCCCCTGATGATTTAAGACATTGCTCTTTTCATCAATTGTCCAATTAGCCGAAGGATACGTCCCGCTTTGGTCTGTCGTATAATCTGGTTCAATCGAAGCAAAAGCCTGTGAAACGGTCGTTTTTTGATAAAGACGTTCTTGTTTAAACGGTTCAATGAGTGTTTCGTCTTCAGAAGAACTTGTCGTTGTTCCTGTTTCCTTTGTCTCTTCCTGCGTTTCTTCATTCGAAACACCTTTTGAGTCTTCATTCGACACTTGTTCCGAAGTTGACTCCGTGCCGGTTTCTGCAGCTTGTGAATCAGTTGAGCTGACTTCCACCCTATCTGAGGAAGCAGATTCTGTCGCAAGCGGAATGTCAACTATCAATTCATCCAAAGACGCCAATTTGTGCGATTCTTGATTTTCGTGATCATATTCTTCAATCTGAATCGCCAACTTCAGTTTTTTTGTTTCATTAGGTAGTTGAAACGTTACTTCTTGTTCACAGGGTGTTTTCAAGAAGTCTTGTGTTGTTAGCCAAGACTGCGCGGATTCATCCTCAATAAAAACCACCTCTTTGTTGTTCGTTTTCGTTAGCGGTTGTTCTTTTGTTTCATCAAGTGCATATAATTGCAGCCAGATGCGTTGCTGTTTGTTTTTTTGTGATAGCTGATATCGTAAAGTAAATTGATTGCCCTCCCGTTGACCTGTCAACTTGATCTGCTCCGTTTCGGTAATAGCGATCGTATTTTCTTCTTGTGCACTTGCTATCCCATTTGTTTGCAAACTCGAATAAATGAAAAATAATATCCCCCCTAACATACAGAAAATGAAAGAGAACCAGTGGTGTCTCTTTGTCAAAAACATAAAAAGACCTCCTTTCAAAGAATCAAAAATTACAAGCTGATGATACAAGAAAGAAGCGAAAGACACCTCTTTTTTTTATTTTCTGAAAAACAGGAAAAATTTACGCATCTGTAGTTATTCATAAATAAAAAAGTTTTTTTATTTCAAAGCGGAACCAATTAACCAACGTTATTTAATAACTAAAAAAAACTAGCGTTTTTCACATGCGATTTCTATTTTTGTTCTTTATGAGACAGCTCTGGCAAAAATTTGTCTCAGTTTTTCTAAAAAAAAGCAAAAGTTTTGAGACGTGTCTTTACACAGTAATATAAATAAGTTATTAATAAAATAAGAAGGTGATCATTTGATTGAAAAAATACTCTTAGATACCCGAGCATTAGACAAAATCGGACTCTACGGAAAACTACTATCAATTGCTCCGGGTGAATACAACATAGAGTTCGTGAAAAATCTGACCCATTTAAGTGCAACGAGATTGAAAAGTTTACTTTCCTCGATCCAAGAGGACCTGCAAAACCTCTCCCCAGTAAATCTTTCATTACATAAAAACACCCTTAGTCTCCCTAAAAATTTGATTGAATACAATCAATATCAGCAGTTTTTAGCCCAAGAAAGTATTTCTTATAAAATGTTGTTAAGTATCTTGACCAATCAAGATGAAAGTTTGCTGGCATTTTGCCAAAGAAACTATATCAGTCGTTCGACTTGTTTCCGACAAACTAAAAAGCTTCAGGATCATTTAAAGGAATTCAACGTAACCTTAAATCAATCCGCCATGACGCTTATCGGTTCAGAGATGGTGATTCGCATCTTATTGTTTAATTTTATCTGGCACATTTCTTTAGGGGATAGTTTGGTGAAGGCCTTTGACCAAGAGATCGAAGAGCTTTTTGTTACCTATGAAGGAACGAAATACAAAAGCAAGTATGAAATTGGCAAAAAAGAAGCCTTACTTCATTGCAAGATTTGTCTGTTTCGTTTAAAGGATGGTCACAAGACAAATCTTTATCAGTTAACGAACCGATCATTTATCCCCAGTGGTGAAAAGCTTGATTTCTTCTCTGCTTTCTTTATGATCATTGATTCTGCAATAGACATTCTTGAGATCAATTCTTTGTTCTTTCTTTTTTATTACTGGCCGATGCTGACTTCTGCCAAAGATGTGCGTCTTCCGATTGTAGCGGATTGTTACAATCACGAAAAGCTAGAATTAAAAGAGCTGATGACTGAGTTTGAAGAACATTGCCAAAAATTTCTCTGTGATTTTGACTTCGACCATCAGTCGTTCCTTTATATGAATACATATCTTACGTTGCTGAAGTTCTGTATATTTAAGCAAAAAGTCCCCCTTTCAAATTTTTTCGAAGCAAATGTCATTAAGGATAAATACCCATTACATACGATTTTGACAAATACCATTCAAAGTTTTTGGCGTAAAATAGCAAATCGTAAAGGTTATGAGTGGTTAAAAACCTGTTATACCGATCTTGCTTTTTATCAAGCCTGTTTGCTTTATCCCATTTACATTGAAAAGGAACAAAAATATAAACTTAAAGTTGCTTTTGTCTATGTATCTAACTACTTGGTTTCCATGGAAGTTTTTAATATATGTGAACGGTTGCCCTACGTTGAAATTGAACGGATCACGCTGCCAACTGAAGAACCTTTTGACTTTTATATTTTGAGCTCACCACAGCTTTTACCCCCTTTTACAACCGAAGAAAACTCGGCGATCATTGATTTTTGTCGCTATCGTGATTTTGAAACGAATTTATGTCAGAAACTATCGAATGCTTTTAATGAAAAAATAAAAAAATTAACAGCAATTAGTGACTAAACAAACGCTTTTTTCGATGCTAACCATTTCCCTTTGGAAAAAGAATAAAAAGCTAGACAAAATCCCCCCTTGGAATCAACGGATGATTCCAAGGGGGGATTCATTATTTAATTATTTATTGATTTTACACAGACTAAATCAATCGAATATGAGTCAATGGATAATAAACAAAACGAGCATTGCCTAAAATGGCCTCTCCTGATATTGGTCCAAAGGAACGGCTATCTTTGGAGGCACGTCGATTGTCTCCAATGACAAAGTAACTATCTTTCCCTAATTTCTCAACACCTAATAAAGATTCCAAATCAAAGTCATTGGTGTAAGAGACAGACTCGTGATCATTGCTGCGGTTCTTCACTAGAAAATCTTCATCTACCGGTTCATCATCAATGTAAAGCTGATCATTGACATATTTCACTGACTCACCCGGTAAGCCAATCACCCGCTTGATATAGGTCGAACCATCCGGCAACTGGAAAACAACGACATCAAAACGTTGGATTGGCGAAATCTTCTCAATGACCACCATGTCTCCTTGTTTTAAGGTTCCTTCCATCGAATTTCCTTCAACAGGAACTGGGATCAACAAGAATGCCCGAATCAAGAATGCTGTTGCAAAAGCGATCAACGCATATTTCACTACTAGCCAAAAACGATCAACCCAGAATTTTTTCGCCTCCACACGTCTGCCTCCTCTCCAATTTTTCACTTAGTTTATTCTTCAGAAAGCAAGGACAGTGCTTTTAAATATGCTGGGTCCTCTGCTTTGAGTTTCTCCGTTACTTCTTTTTCGATCGCTTGGGCAGTGTCTGCATCGACTTCCCCAGTCACTTTTAAATCATGAGCCTCTTGTAAAGTCTTCACTGCTGCTGTCGTCTCATCATTGAAGGTATCACCACTAGTGGCATACCCTAACGCTTTAAGAAATTGATTTAGGTTATTGACTGCCGTTGATGATTGTCCAGCTTTTAAGGCATTGTCCCGTGGTAATGGCGGGAAATACGCATACTCTGGATAGTCCTCTTCATAATCCGGCATCACACCTTGATCATTGACCCAATTTTCATCCGGTGTCAGCCATTTCATGACCGTCATTTTTAATTCACTATTATCCCCCAGATCTTTCACGTTCTGAACGGTTCCCTTGCCGAAGGTTTCTGTACCAACAACTGGGATATCCGCTGATTCTTGCAAGGCTGCGGCAAAAATCTCCGATGCAGAGGCACTGCCGCCGTCGACTAAAACAACGACCGGCTCTGTGACTTTGAATCCTTCATCCAATGCTTCGCTCGCTTTGGTCTCACTGACCACCCCTTGATTGTTGGCAAACTTCACGATCGTTTGGCCGTTTTCTAAAAACATACTTGCCATGATCTGTACTTGGTCCAGCAGTCCGCCAGGATTTTGTCTTAAATCCAAGACAAACGACTTTGCGCCGGCTTCTCGCAGTTCGGTGATGGTTTCTTTCAACTCAGCTGCTGTGTTTTCACCAAAGGAAGTAATATCGATACGACCGATTGTGTCATTATTTTCAGCAATTTCTCCATGGACCGTTTCGATTGGGATCACATCACGAGTGATCTCCACATCAAAGGTGTCCTGATCACGTTGAATCGTTAAGGTGACTTTCGTCCCTTTTTCACCACGAATCTTACCCACAACTTCAGATAATTCCTGTCCCTGCGTATCTTCACCGTCTACCTTAACGATTCGGTCATTGATCCGCAGACCACTTTTTTCAGCAGGCGTATTTTTTATCGGCGCTTGTGCGACTTCTGGATAGTCTTCAACGATCGACAAGGTAGCACCAATCCCTTCAAAACTTCCAGAAAGTGATTGTTCTAAGCTATCCGCATCTGATTGGTTCAAATACGTCGTATAAGGATCATCTAGCGCATCAGTCATCCCTTGAAGGGCACCTTCTATCAAGGCATCCTCATCCACTTCTTGGTAATAATTCGCAAGGATCTGGTCATATAGCGACTGGATTTTCTCCATTCCGCTGGCTTCTGTGGTCGTTTCTGTCACCGGTTGCGCCGTCTGCTGATTTTGCTGAGCCGTTTGCCATAAATAGACACCGCCTCCTGACAAAATTGCGACACAAACGAGAGAAACGATATATCGGCTCGTCGTTAAACCTTTCATTCACAACACCTCTCTGAGAAAAAACAGCTCCGTTCTGCGGATTTTATGCAACCATACAAAACGAAGGATAGTTTTTTTATTTGTTATTTTCGAGATACTCTGCCCAGATACGATCAAAAATATCCATGGATGGCAAATAATCAACATTTAGTTCCAGATAAGAAGAGACTTCATCATAGTCATCGCTGTGCTTCGGAAACTGGATATCATGACTTGCATGAGTAGCAAAGATCTGGGCCTCATCTGTATGACTCGGTCCTTTGACTGCCATTAAATAGGTATAAAAACTTTTACGCATGTTCTTGCTCCCAATGATTTTCTAAAAAGGCTGCTCTACGGGCATGATTGCGAGCAAAATTCTCAGGATTCTTTTTGTAATACTCTTGGTGCTCTTCTTCCGCTAAATAAAAAGGTTGGGCTGGTTCGATCGTGGTCACGATCGGATCGGTAAATCGACCGGAAGCCTGAAGCGCCTCTTTGCTGGCTTCGGCTTTTTTCCGCTGCTCTTCATTAAAATAGAAGATAGCCGGACGATAATTGTCGCCGCGATCTTCAAATTGACCAAAAGCATCTGTCGGATCCGTTTGCTGCCAATAGATCGTCAAAAGGTCTTCATAACTGATTTTTTCAGGATCAAAAATGATTTCCACTGCTTCAGTATGCCCTGTTTGATGGCTTTTGACTTCTTCATAGGTTGGATTTTCGGTATGTCCTGCGGTATAGCCGGAAAAAATTGAATGCACCCCTTCTAATTCATCAAAGGGTTGGATCATACACCAAAAGCACCCACCGGCAAAAATTGCTCGTTCCATTATTCATCCTCCGTTTCAGCTGGTAAATATAAACTCATTTGAATTTCATCATCCACAAGATTGATTTTGTTGGCTTTGATAAACAAGCCATTTTGCATACGGAATTGATCCAAACGTATCAAAATGATTTGTTCATCGGCATTGACATCGATCCAGTCAGGAAATTTAAAACTACGTTTGATCATTTTCATTACTTCACTGGTGGGCAGATCCAAGGTGCCGATTGATAAGCTTTTGGCTTTCAATTGAACGTTACCTTCTTCGGTCACGTAAGGATCAAAATAGAGATAGAAGGTGATAGGAAATCCTAATACTTGAAACTCTCCCGTCAACAATGCCTCATTTCTTAGCTCAAAATTATACTTGACCTCTTGATCTTTTTGAAAATCTGACAGATAAAAATCAATCAATTGGTTGACCTGGCTCTTGTTGCTGTTAACGGTCAGAACAGGACTGCCCTCCCGTTGAACAAGTTCAGCACTTTCATTTAAGCCGGTTTCTCGCTGTTGAAAAATTCTTGAAGCAAAGAAAACCGTTGTGCCTAAAAGGATACCGACCAACACTAGAAAAGCAATTTTCCAGTAGTTGATCGATTTTTTTTTCGTTGCAGCTGTTTTTTCCGGCTGCTTCGTTGATTCGCTTGGTTTCATTTTGCTTCCTCCTCTAGCAACCAATAATTTTGCGTTTTGATCACTTCATCGCGAACGGCATTCGCCATCAGTTGATACCCAAGATTATTGGGATGGAAGCGATCGCCTTCATACAAAACATTGTTTGTGATATTATTCCCGACAGTTTGCGATGAGTCAGTTGTCGTTGAAGTACTGCTTTGTGATTCGTCCGAAGCTGTCGTCGATGAATCAGATAAGCGTTCTGTGTCCGATGATTCGGCAGTTTTCTCTGATTCTCCTTCTTCTGTATCAGCAATACCGACCTCATCACTTAACCCTTTATAGAGCAAATCGTTGATAGGAATAAAAAAGGCATTGTCTTGCTGATTGACGAACGTTTCCGTTTGTTTATTCCAGTTATCAATGATCGTCTGCATATCCGTGATTTCTGGGAAATTCAGATAAAATGGATTGTAGATGCCCAAGACATAGATTGGTGCATCACTATTCAAATCGCGGATTTGAGCAAACAAGTCTTTTAAACGTTCCTGGTAATCTTCCATCGGTTCCGTAAACGTCTCAATGCTCAAGCCGAAGAAATTGCTCTGAATCACTTTTAGTACGTCGTTACCGCCGACAGTCAAGGTAATCAAATCCGCTTGACTAAGATCTTGGCGTAAGTCTTCATCGTTTTTCACTCGCTTTAAAATCTGATCGCTTCTTTCACCAGCGACCCCATAATTTTTAGTTACCAAATTGCTCAAATCATAGCGATCCTCTAGATCCCCAGCCAAAATGGGCACAAAGCCACCACGAGCTGTTTCATCACCAACCCCTTCTGTCAAGGAATCCCCAAGAGCGAGATATTCAATGGCGGATTTTTTTGAATCATTGGCTGCTAGCTTGTCCACAGGGGTCAGCAATGGTTGGGCTTTGGGAACAGTAAAATGAAACAGTAAGCCAGTTCCAATAGCTATCAATCCCACAACGAGTAGATAAGTTACTAATTTCTTCCATTTCACAGGTATTCAAACTCCTTTGTAATCTTTGCTATTTTAACAAAATTCTCATAAAATTCCTAGTCGCAATCCTTCAAACTTAAGAAAGAAAACAGCTACCTGCCAAAGAGTCGACAAGCAACAGCAGCTTCTTTTTTTGTTTTTTCTTCCTGACAGCTTGTCATACGCCAAAAAGCGATTCGTCATTAAACGAATCGCTGAAAGAAAACATGCTTTTTTATTCCGTACTATAAGTAATCGCAAAGGCACCTTTACCTGTGTGAGTGGCGATGATCGGTGTCGTGTGCAACAAGGGGATATCCAACTCGGGGAATAGTTCCGCTAATTCCTTTTGGAAACGTTCTGTGATTTCTAACCCTTCAGCATGAGAAATACCAATTTTCGTCACTTTAGGCATACTCTTCAGTTCAGCTTTTAACTCTTCAAACCATTTATTGAAGGTCTTGACACCACGTCCTTTGACGACTGGAATCAGTTCTGAATGATCAAAATCCATAATCACTTTCATGTTCAGCAAACTCGATAAAAGACCTTTGGCACGACTGATACGACCGCCTTTTACTAAGTTTTCTAACGTTGAAACGCCGATAAATAATTTCGTATGCTCCCGCACCAAATCCACCTCTGGTAAAACTTCTTCTAGTGTCTTACCGGCTTTAGCCAATTCTGCTGCCCGAATCACTTGAAAAGCCAACGCTTGGTCTGTCGTGTCACTATCGATCACAGTGACTTTGGCTTTTGATAGATGACTGGCTTGACGAGCCGCTTCCACGGTTCCGCTAAGCCCTTTGGTCATATGAATCGATAGTATTTCACTGCCATCTTTGCCTAATTCATCATATAGTTCTACAAAATGACCGATCGGCGGCTGGCTAGTTTTAGGTAATTCTTTGGCTTGCGCCATCATTTGCATAAATTTTTCTCCCGGCAGCGTTTCATCATCTGGATAAACGACACCATCGATCATTACAGATAAAGGCACGACATGGATAGCCAAAGCATCACGGACACTTGGTTCCATCGTACTGGAAGAATCTGTCACAATTTTAAGATTTGCCATCATATATTCACTCTCTCTTTAAATCAAGTCTTTTTTCGTGGTAAAATAACCACAGACCATTTATACTAAGTATAACAGAGAGAAAATTTTTTTTCATCTAATTTCGATTCGAAAGGACGGTGCCGAATGCAGCACATGAAGTTTAGTCGCAGATATTTGATCGTCAATGAAGTATTAAATGCAGTAACCCACGGGATCGGATTAGGACTGAGTATCGCAGGACTGGTCATCCTCTTAATCAAGGGGGCAAATCTAGGGTCACCTATCCACATCGTTTCCTATGCCATTTATGGGTCGATGATGATTTTGCTCTTCCTCTTTTCTACCTTATTTCACAGTTTGATTTTTACCAAAGCAAAAAAGGTCTTCCAAGTCTTTGATCATGCCTCCATTTTCTTGCTGATCGCCGGAAGCTATACACCTTTTTGCTTGCTTAGTATCCAAGGCTGGCTTGGCTGGTCACTCTTTGTCTTGATTTGGCTACTAGCAATTAGCGGCATCGTTTATAAGTCACTGACTCTTCATAAAAAAGAGACTGTCTCAAAAATCTCCACCCTGATCTACATCATCATGGGCTGGCTATGTGTCGTCGCCTTCAAACCTCTGATCGAACATTTAGGCTACTGGGGAACATTTTTACTAGCAAGCGGTGGTGTTTCTTATACTGTAGGTGCGCTATTCTATAGTTTAAAATCCGTTCGATTCATGCATGTGGTTTGGCACTTATTCGTTATGTTAGGTGCTGGACTGATGTACTTCTCCGTCTTGTTGTATACCTAAAAATGAAGCATTGCTTACAAACAAAGAACAGGAAACTTTCGCTGCAGAAAGCTTCCTGTTCTTTTATTTTCTATGATAAAATTCAAATTGATGGGGGTAACGGTTCTTTTCATCGACGATCCCATCGATCACATGATCAAGTTTCCATTGCGTCCAATCAATCTCTGGGAAATACACATCTCCGTTAAATTCCGCATCGATCACTGTACGGTACAATTGATCGCAATCGTCAATCATCGCTTCAAAAACACCCGCTCCAC
This sequence comes from Enterococcus sp. DIV1067f, assembly GCF_050543505.1. NCBI lineage: Bacteria > Bacillati > Bacillota > Bacilli > Lactobacillales > Enterococcaceae > Enterococcus > Enterococcus sp. DIV1067f. Next base: position 1,222,774 of record NZ_CP172940.1, on the reverse strand, counting down.
CAGTTAAAAAAACGGGATGCTCTTGTTGCTTCACATACGCTAAGATTTCCTCTCGGTCATGCATCACTAACGCGCCGTTGGCTTGATAGTGTGGATCACTTGTCAAAACGATCGTCGTACGCTGCGGCAGTAATCTTTTTCCCATTCCTTCAAAGGTTTTGCGCCCCATTATAATCGTATTATTGATGGTTTGCTCTTTAAAAAATTTCAAATCATTTGGCAAATGCCACGGCAACGTGCCATCCGCTCCGATCAAACCCTTTTGATCTTGTGCCCAAAGTGCGATCAACATAAAAATTACATCCCTTCTGTATAAAATGATTCAGAAATAGTAGCAGCAACCTGCAGCCGCTGCATCAGCTGAAAAGCTGATTCATGCTCAAATGGATCTTTGTTGCGTTCATCAAAGCGCAAGCCATCACAGGCTTGGTAAACAATTGTGCCGCCGCTTCTTTGGACATTTCTCGGCCATTCCCCATCGTTTAAACGCGCGTTGTTGTTTTTCAGTAAGGTCGGTATCAGGGAGATAGGAAAGAGAGCACTACCAGCTGCGACATCAATTTCTTGTATTTGAAAAAAGTCAGCTGCGATCTCGTTGATCAAGCGCTCCGTTCTTTGCCACGTTTGCGGATGACTCGCAAACGCCCTTGCAGTTCGCCCTAGGATACAATACGTATTCTCTGGTAACGGCTGTTTGCTTATTGCCACAAGTTCTTCTGGATACGTCTCGATCCAAGTCACTACGCGATCAAAATCACAAATATGCAATGAATCCAGCATTGGTAAAGTATGCTGTGCCGCAAAAATAAGCCTTCTGCGGGCATCCGCCGCCCCTTTAGCTGGTATAAAAAGGGCAGTGCACTGCTGATTTGATCGAATGGCTTCTTTTAGCTCCGGCACAGTTTCCTCGGATACGGATAGCCAAACTGTATCATAGTGCTGATGCAAGAAATCAATGCATTGATCAATGAGCAATGCATGAATCGATCCAGCATGTCTCTGATGAAAGGTCGCCGCAAAGCCTCGTTTGTGGGTATTTTCCATTACGCCTCATTCCTTTCTTTATGAAATGAAACCAAACAACCACTTAAACTGCGATCGGTGCTTTGATTGTTGGATGCGGATCATACCCTGCCAGGGTAATATCTTCCATTTCAAAATCAAAGATTGACTGTTTTTCAGGATTTAACTGTAAGCTTGGCGCCGGACGTACTGAACGAGTCAACTGTTCCTTCATCTGTTCTATATGATTACTGTACAGATGAGCATCACCTAATGTATGGATAAAATCTCCGACTTCTAGTCCAGTTTCATGAGCAATCAGGTGCGTTAATAGCGCATAACTAGCAATATTAAAGGGAACGCCTAAAAAGACATCGGCACTGCGTTGATATAACTGACAGCTTAAGCGACCATCATGAACATAAAATTGAAACATCGTGTGACAAGGGGGCAACGCCATCGTCGGTACATCTTCTGGATTCCAAGCAGAGACGATCAAACGACGAGAATCTGGCGTCGTCTTGATCATGTCGATCACTTCTTTGATTTGATCGATAAACCCGCCCGTACTTTTTTCCCAATGGCGCCATTGGTACCCATAAACGTGTCCCAAATCGCCGAAGGCTTCAGCGAAAGTATCATCAGATAAGATTTTTTCACAAAACTGTTTCAACTCGTGTTGGTACTGTTCGTTGAAAGCTTCATCCACTAGGGAACGACGGCCAAAGTCCGTCATGTCAGGACCTGTGTAAGCATCACTTTTAATATAGCGCTCAAACGCCCATTCATCCCAAATGTGGTTATTATGTTCTAGGAGATAACGAATGTTGGTATCTCCTTTTAGAAACCACAATAATTCGCTTTTGATCAAGCCAAAAGGAACTCTCTTGGTTGTCAACAATGGAAAGCCTTGGGACAGATCAAAACGCATTTGGTGACCAAAGACACTGCGTGTTCCCGTTCCTGTACGATCACTTTTATCATTGCCTTCTGCTAATATTTTTCTTCCTAGATCTAAATATGCTTGTTCCATCGTTCTCTCCTTTACTCTACACAAACTCGCTCAAATATTCCCAACGATCCATTTTTTCTGCAAGTTGCGTTTCAACCTCGCTGATTTCTTGCTGTAATTTTTGGAGCTTGGTAAAGTCAGCTCCTTGATGATTCATCTCTTCAGTCAAAGCGGCAGCTTTTTCTTCTAACGCCGCGATATCATCTTCAATTGTCGCCCACTCTTTTTGTTCCATATAACTCAGTTTCTTTTTGACAGGCGCTGCAGCAGACTCCTCACTATCAGGAGAAAGTGAATCGTTTTTTGATTCTTTTGGCTCTAGTACACTTGAACTAGCTTTATTGGTATTGGCTGCTAGGTACTCATTAATGGAACCAAAGTAGGACTTAATCCTGCCGTCTCCTTCGAAGATCAGCAATTTTTGGGCAACTTTATCTAAAAAGTAGCGGTCATGGGAAACAGTGATTACTGCACCTGGGAATGTTTCCAAATAATTTTCCAAAATCGTCAGGGTATCAATATCCAAATCGTTGGTCGGTTCATCTAACAAGAGAACATTTGGCTGCCCAATCAATAGCTTGAGCAAAAATAGGCGTCGTTTTTCCCCGCCAGACAGCTTGCCGATCTTAGTGCCGTGCATGGATCGCGGAAACAAAAACTGTTCCAGCATTTCTGCGACACTGACTTGTGAGCCATCCACTTTTTGCACTTCCTCGGCTGCTTCTTGCAAATAAGCAATCATTCGCTGATCAGGGTTCATCGCTTCAATCGTTTGCGTATAATAAGCCATTTTCACAGTCACGCCAATCGTCCGCTCCCCTTCTTCTAAAGGCAGGCGACCAGCTAAAATATTGAGCAACGTAGATTTGCCCGCACCGTTTTCTCCTGTGATCCCTAAGCGTTCTCTTGATTGAATCAACAGATCAAAGTGAGACAAAATCGTTTTGTTTTCAATCTGGAAACTCGCATCTTTTAGCGCTAAGACTTGTTTGCCTAAGCGTGTCGTAGCAACATCAATGGCCACTTCGCCGTTCCGTTTTACTTGATGTAGGTTTTCTTTTAAATCATCGAAACGATCGATCCGTGCCTGTTGTTTCGTTGTACGGGCCTTCGCTCCGGTGCGAATCCAAGCCAACTCATGTTTGTATAACTGCTTGCGCTTGTCTTCTTGCGTCTCCTCCACTCGTTCTCGTTCTGCTCGAGCATGAAGATACGTCTCGTAATTGCCTTGATATTCATGCAGCTTGCCAAAGGACAATTCAAAGATCCGGTTAACGACTCGATCCAAAAAGTAGCGATCGTGGGTCACCATCAATAACGCACCCCGATAATTTTTTAGATAGCCTTCCAACCATTGGATCGCATCATAATCTAAGTGGTTAGTCGGTTCATCCAATAACAACAGGTCTGGCTCATCGATCAATACTTGAGCCATAGCCACTCGTTTCTTTTGACCTCCAGATAACTCACTGACCTTTTTCTTTAAATCACTGATCCCAAGTTTTTGGAGGATAATTTTGGCTGTTGTATCTGTGTTCCAAGCATCCGCTTTATTCATCGCTTCTTCTGCCAATTGATAATTGCGCTGCGTTTGTTGATCCATACCATTATTTTCTAAAGCAATCAGCGCTTTTTCATAGTCGCGAACAACGCGGATCAGCGGACTGGTCCCTTGAAAAACAGCATCTACAACGGATAATTCTTCTTGTAGCTGATTGTCTTGCGCTAAAAAGCCAATTCGATAATCTTGACTAGCAAAAACAGTTTGGCGATCACCATCTCCACGATCCAAACCTGCTAAGATTCGCAGCAAACTTGATTTCCCCGTGCCATTGACACCGATCAAACCGATCCGATCTTTTTCATGTATCAGAAAAGAAAGCTGATCAAACAGTGTTTTTTCACCGTAAGTTTTGGTTAATTCACTTACTTTTAATTCTTTCACAGAATCCCTCCTGAGTTTTTTCTTCGCTCATTGTACCACATTTCATCCGAGGAAACGATGAGAGAAAGGAGCAGTTTTTGCAATAAAAAAGAATGCCTTCGTCAGTTTATTCCCTCTGATCATCGATGTTGATCATCTTTTAGGAATAACCTGACGGAGACACTCCATAAAACGTGCATCAAGTTGCGCGCCTTTTGAGACATATTATCGGCGGAACATCCGCTGTTTCGGTTGTTCTTCCGCTCGAGACATCGCATACGATTCTAACAGATTGACATTGCGTCGGTACTCATTTGCAGAAATCGTTGAAATCTTCTCTGCCACTTCATATTCATCGATCGTCTTGCGCTCAAGATAATAGCCCCAAAGGACTTTCTTAACAAAAATCGGGTCTTGCTCAATCATGATCGTTTCAATGAAATTGCTATGTTCAAACCGTTTGATGCTCATTTCTCGTTGACGAATAAAGAAATTGATCAGCGAGGAATCATAAACATCTTCTAAATTGCTCAAACTGTGAAAAATGTATTCGCTGTTTTTTAAGTAGATTTTTTGTACTTCAGAAATGTCTCGTTGTTTCAAGGCATCTTTCAGTTGCTGCTGCCGCTGTAAAAACAAACGTGGATGGATCAGTACACGAATAAAACGCTGAATAAAGAAGAGCCAAAAACTAAAGAATGAGAGAATTTGTTTTGCGAGGGAATGCTGCTGCTGAGAAATAAAGCGTGAATAAAAACGATAGCCATTTAGGCTGACTTTCCCATTTCGATAAGCTTCATCCAAGCCGTCTTGTTCGATCGATAAGATCAATCCTTGAATTTCTTGGATTTCTTGTTTTTCTGAATCAGTCAAACTATTGCGATACAATTCCCAACGACGATTTTCATAGGAATTGATGACAGCATCGATCGCTAAGCGACCTTTATCAGAAAGCTCTTGTTTTTCTTCTGCTTCCAATTGTTCGATGACGTCTTCTAAGATCAGCAAGTGATTGAAGTCGACACTTTCGGCAGCTTCACCATCTGCCAAATAAGGTAAGACCATCACGCTGATGATCAATGTCAGCAAAATTACACAGGCGGTCAAAAACAGGAGCAAGCTCCGTTCCTGAAACGGTGTATCATGCACCATCACCGGTAAAATGAAGATGGCTGCCAAACTGACTGTTCCCTTGACGCCACCAAAGGTCAACAAGGCGACTTGATTCATGGATACTTGTTTTTTTGACTGTAAGAACCAATAATAAAATAGCAAAAAGATAAAACGTACGAGGAAAATCACCGCTGTGACGACTAAAATCGTGATGACTAGATGCCAGTTTGCATAGTTTTTGCTTTCCCAGATCGGTGAAAAGACTTGTGACAACTCGATCCCTAGAAAGAGAAACACTAGTGCGTTCAATGTAAAGACAATGGTCGACCACGTGCTTTCCGAAATGTTCGCTAATTCTGCATCAAACAACGAGATCCGGCGTTTTCTTTGGGCTTGGGCTACACCTGCCACAACTGCTGCGATAATCCCTGAGACGCCAATCATTTCTGCCAGCAAATAGGCAGCAAATGGCAAGAGCAGTTCAATCAATAAGTATACTGTGACATCTTGTGCCGAGATTTTTTCAATAAAACGTAAAATCCGGCGTTTCAGCCACACGATCAAGTAACCGACAAGCCCGCCACCGATACTAGAGAAAAGAAGTTGGAAGCCTGCGTTGGCTGCTGAAAAACTCCCGGTAGTCAAAGCCACGATAGCAAACTGTAATGCGGTAACCCCCGAAGCATCGTTCAGTAAGCCCTCGCCTTCAAGAATATGCATAATGTTTTTGGAAATTTTCAAACGCTTTGCTAATGAGGAGACTGCCACCGCATCAGTTGGTCCTAACGCAGCCCCGAAAGCGAAGCAAGCAGCCAGAGGTATCGTCGGCATCAACCAATGGAGGGTTCCGCCGACCGCAAACAGCGTCATTAAAACGCCACCAAAAGCCAAAAACAGCACGATCTTGCTGTTTTTTAGGATCTCAGGTACATCTGCTCGTTCCCCTTCTCGAAATAGCAATGGACCAATGATCATTACTAAAAACATTTCCGGTTCAAAGGCGATCTCTTGACCCATTTCTGTAAGACCTAATAAAATTCCTAAGATGATTTGAATAAAAAAGATCGGTACTGAGGGCAATATTTTGCTCGCCACATTTGATAATGTGACAAGAATTGCAATGATAATGACGAGTTCAATAAATTCCATCCATTACCCTCTTTTCTTTCGAATGGCTAATAACAGCTCAAGAAAATCTTCTTTTTTTAAAAGGATCTTGTCGTTTAGAAGACCTAACTCCTTTTCGTTATTTTCAATCTCGCATTGGACACGCCGTGATTCCAAGCGATATAAATCGTGTTTCATTCGTTCAAATTTTCGGAAAAGCAATGGATTTTTCCGTTGCAAATAATCCCGAATCTCCTTTTTTTCAGCTGGTGTAAATTGTCCCAACTGCTTCATTAGTTCTTGCTTACTTAAACATTCCTTGTTCATAATTACGTTTTTTACCCCTTTTATCATCAGTTTATCTTTTTATTTAACGTGCAAATCAAAATTATCTCTTGACCGCTAGTATTCTAAGCCAATCATTCAAAAATAGCAAGTCTTTCTCACTAAATGTTGGTTTTCTATCAGTTTTCTTATAAAACAAAAAAACCGCAGTCTTCACTGCGATTTTTTATGCTTATTTCATATATAAGTCGTAGTAAGCATCCATGATCTCTTTGGCGATTTGAATATTTGGATGGGTATCTGTGTCGCCTTTTAATTGAGGCATTACGATCGCAATCGCAATATCCGCATCACTGCTTGGCCCGTAGGCAACGATGTTTAGGTTAACTAAGCTGATGGTATTGCCATTACTATCCACAATTGGTGTTTCGGCAGTACCTGTTTTGGCAGAGACCTCCATTTTCGCAGAAGCCAAGCCTTTGGCAGTTGCCCAAGCATCCGTTCCATGGACTGCATCATAAAATCCATTTTGAACAATTTGCATTTGAGCATCTGTTAAACCAACTTCATTCAATACCGTTGGTTCGATCTCTTCAATCAGTGAGCCAAGACCGCCAGTTTCATCATTGCCGTAAATACCGTCGACGATATGAGGCTGCAATCTTTTGCCACCATTAGCAACAGTTGCTGCATATTGTGCCAGTTGCAACGTGGTATAGGTATCAAACTGACCAAAAGCCAAGTCAAGGATCTTCCCACCATCACTGACCGGGTCCATGTTATCGATCGATGTGCTGATACCAGTCGCTTCTCCTGGTAAATCGATCCCAGTTTCAGTTCCCATACCAAAAGAGGCAAAAGACGAACGTAGTTTTTCATAGACATCCCCTTGACGATCCACTGTTGGAATCGAGATACCTGACTGATAATTGATGCCCATCAAACGTAAAGCGACTTGCATCATATAGGAGTTAGAAGAAACTTCCAACGCCTGCTCCGCAGAAAGGTTACGATTATTTGCCCCAGTTGGGTTGAAAATTGAGGCTTTTACATCGGAGCCAATTCTGATTGGTTGATCCAATAACACTTCATTGCCGTTTAAGACCCCATTTTCCCAGCCGGCAGCCAAAGTCCCTGCTTTGACAACGGACCCTGGTACAAAGGAATTAATGAAGGTACCAATGGCATTTTCCTGCAATTCATTTGAACCTGTATCATGATGATAGCCGGACATTGACAAAACGCCGCCGGTTTTTGGATTTAACGCCACTGCGTAAACCCCTGGAGAATATTCTGCTGCCCCAGAATCAATCAGTTTTTGGAAATTGTCTTGCAAGATTTTATCAACTCTCGCTTGAAACTCAGCATCTAATGTTAATACAAGGTTATCCCCTTTTGCCCCAGCAAAGGTTTCTTTTTGACTTTCAATATTATTATTGTTATCAAGGGAAATCTCGGAAATGGATTTTGTGCCTTGTAAGACTTCTTCATACTGCTGCTCTAAATAACTACGTCCAACGCGATCATTACGAGCATAGCCTTTTTCTAAAAATTCATCCAAAACTTCTTCCGGAATTCCTTGTTCTTCACTAGTCACCGTTCCGATCAAACTAGCCAGAGAACTTCCTTCAACGATGTTTCTCGTCCAATCAGTCCCCGTGGAGATTCCCGGTAAATCAACCATATTTTCAGCGACAACAGCTAATTCACGGTCAGACACATCCGACGTCTTAATAAAGACCGTACTCAAAGATTGGGCGCTATTCATCCGCTTAAAAATCGTGGCTGCTTCTAATTCTGCATCAGAGAAATTGATTTCATCTTCTGTCACTTTATCAACGGTTGCCGCATATTGTTCAGAAGTACCTAAAGAACGCTCTTCATCACTCAATCGGTCAGTTGCTGCTTCAAAATTTTCTTCATCGGCCAGCCAAAAGTCCTTAAGATCACGATCAGACAAGTTTTTGTCCACAGGTACTTCGATCAACTCGCTCAATTTTTTGGCCGTTTCTAATAAATCTTGAGCGGTCATTTTGTTTCCGCGGGTAAATGTGATTGCTGCATTGGCTTGATTTTCCACCAGCGCTTTTCCAGAAGCGTCATAGATCATTCCCCGAGGGGCGCTTCCTTTGACTTCCACTACAGATGAAGCTTTCAACTGCTGCTCAATATTGTCGCCATTGACGATCTGTAGATAGCCTAATTGAACGATCAAGGACACAAACAAAGCAAAAATAATAAAAAACAAAAAGTTCAATCGAAATGGAACATGAGATTTGCGATACGATTTAGCCTTTGGTTCTTCTGGCCCCTTGCGTATCCCTTGGACAACTTTATCTTTCAAATTCTTCATCTCATCTATCCTTCCAATCTATAATGACTACTGTCCTATTTTACCAAAAAATTCGATTCGAAACAGAAAAAACAAAAAATATCCATTAATCCTTAGAAAAAACTATAAAAATTGGCGTGAATCCGAGTAAATGTTTCACAGTTTGATTGTTTCATTTTCATTCTTTCATGAAAAAATTGTTTTTTTAAGCTTTCTTATGTTTTTTCATTTGATGGTTTCGTGAAACAAGATTTTCGTTGGTGCTTTTGTGGAAAACTAAAAAGCAGGAGGACTTTCGGTCATCCTACTTTTTAGGCTTCTAAAGAAACTAGCTACTCTCCAGTTGTTGAGTTTTCTTCTGAAAAGGTCAGGCTGTCGTCGTATAACTGATAATTAGGCGATCCGTTAGTAAATTCGTCGCCTTGGGTCAAACCATCGTTCGTCGGAAGCTGCAACTGCTCCTTTAATAAATTTTGCGTATGCAACAACTGATTCGTCCCCAATAACTGATAATACACTCCACCAATCAGTTGCCCTTCTCCTTGGAGTTGCTCTTGTTTGATGGTCGTAAAAGCAGGGATATAATTGGTACCGATGTCCATCATATCATCCCACGTAAGATCCGTCTTCGAATTCTTTTCAACCGCCTTAAGAATCTTTTGGTAATTACTGATACCATCCAGACTCATAACTTTTTGAAGAATTTTCGTAACCACTTCTCTTTGCCGTATTTGGCGACCGATATCCCCTTCCGGATCTTGTTTTCGCATTCTTGCATAAGCCAAACCTGTCTTACCATCTAAAGTAATTTGCCCTTCAGGGACATGAACACCTTCTAAAGTAAAATCGATAGCATTTGTCACCTCGATGCCCCCAACTGCATCAATCAGATCCCGCATACCCTGCATATTGATCGTCACATAATGGTCGATAGGAATGTCCAAAAGATTTTCAACAGAATCCATGGCCATGGCCTCCCCACCAAAAGCATAAGCATGATTCAGCTTATCGATCGTATTGTACCCAACGATTTGTGTATAAATATCACGGTCAAGGCTAATGATCGTTGACTGTTTTTTTTCTGGATTGACCGTCACCACCATCATACTATCCGAACGACCTTGTTCGGTTCGCCCTAAAGCCCCAGTGTCGATTCCCATTAGCAAAATGGAAAACGGATCTCGATCTTCAATGCTGATCGCTTCCTCTCGTTTGTCTGTTTTCCGATCAACAGCGTGAGAGATTTGATTAAAAGTGGCATTCGTCTCTTGATAAACCTGCATCCCGTAGATCGTTACTCCAATGATTCCAACCACTAACACGACTAAAATACCTAAAATTACCTTTTGATATCTCCGCATCTTACACCTCACCAGTAAAAATTCACTCATCAAATAAATTTTCCCACAAAACGCATCTTTCAGCAATCGCTATCATGCATCAACTTCATATTTAATCCTTCCGTAACTTCTTTGAAATAAACAAAAATAAAACAAAAATAAAGTGCACCCTCTAAGTTAGAGAGTGCAGCACAAATAGTCACTTTTTTAAATATAATCCACAAAACGAGCACGAAACTTCATATGCAGATGGCTTCCTAAAATAAGAAGCATCAAAGTTAGACACCAGAAGATAAGTGTATAAGTTGTTTTTTCCCAAACCCATGCACGAGAAAGGAAAGCATCACGAAATCCTTCGATTAAATAGTAAATTGGATTTAAATGTAACACTTTAATTAGCCAATCTGGTAAATTACGATTATTGATATTCCAAATAGGTCCTGAAACATAGAATAATAAACGAAGTACTGATTGTAAGAAAATATGATAATCTCGAACTAGTACTGTTATTGTGGCGTTCAATAGACCAAATGCAAATAAGAAAACAATCATCGCAAGAAAGTAATAAATAAATTGTAACCAATAGATACTTGGCGTCACACCAGCTATGAATAACGAACCTACCACGATTGCCACCATAGGGATGTAGGATGATAAATTACTTATAATATTGATCGATGGTAGAATACTGACTGGAAACTTCATTTTCGCTACCATTCCTACTTGTCGGTGAATACTATTCGAGGCTCCTAAGATTGACGCACTAATATAAAACCATGCCGTGATCCCAATCAACATCCAGATAATAAATGGTACGCCGTCAACATTTCCGTTTTGATTAACGCCTAGACCAAAAACCAAGTAATAGATTCCTACTTGAATAGCGGGATTTAAAATCTGCCAAGCTAAACCTAGATAGTGACTTTGATAGGTTGCTTTATCTTCATAACGGGACATCCGAAAAATAATCCCCGCATTTTTAAATTGTTCTTTTATAACTGCAGCAATCTCTTTCACAAACTTCTTCCTTTTCTATATGAACTAAACAAAGAAACATCTTCTTTATTTGAAAACTTGACTAATCGTTTCAATAGGATTCTTAATTGCGTAAGTAATCGAACGCCCACTAAAAGAAACCAGCGAACAAAATATCGTTGCGGCTACTACCAAACCTAGGATCCCTTTGGTTGGCCAGCTCATTTTTTCCCCTAAAGGTGTACGTTTCAAGTTTTTTTGGATCATTTGGTCCGAAAGATTTTGTTGTTGCAAGAAGTGATCTTCACGGCTTTTTTCTGCTAATTTCTCCAAATTAAAGGCTTTCTGGTCTTCTTTATAATTGTCTTGATACGCTTTTTGCTCTTTCTTTGGCTGCTTTTTGAACCAATCAATGAATTTGCGATATTCAGCCATTACTTCTTCAGTAGGACCAAACATCCGTAAATCACCATAGTGCATCCAAATCGTTCGGTCGCACAGTTTTTCTACCTGTCCTAAAGCATGACTGACAAAAAAGATGGTTTTTCCGGCTGCTTTAAATTCCATGATTTTATCCACACATTTTTGATAAAAAGTTTCATCACCGACAGACAAAGCTTCATCAATAACTAAAATATCTGGATCATTATGAACAGCAATAGCAAAGCCTAACCGTGATTTCATCCCACTGGAATAGCTTTTAACTGGTTGATTGATAAAGTCACCCAAATCAGCAAAGGCCACGATCTCAGGCATTTTTTCATCAATTTCTTTATTAGTCATTCCAGACATCAATGCTTTGAGCCGAATATTTTCTAACCCAGTCAGCTGATATTTTAACCCCGCACCGATTGCGATAATCGAGGTGTCACCATTTACTTCCATCGTACCAGATGTCGGTGGGATAATCCCACTGATCACGTTGGATAAAGTTGATTTCCCAGAACCATTGATTCCAATGATCCCTACTGATTCGCCGGCTTTCACATCGAAGCTGATCCCTTTTAAGGCCCAAAATCGAGGAACATTGCGATGATAGAACTTGAATAGCGCTTTTACTTTATCCGCTTTCTTTTTATATAAGTCGTATTCTTTCGTCACTAAAGTTGCACGGACTTTGATTTCTTTTTCCACTTTCTTCATCCATTCTCATAGAATTTCTAATTGATCGAGTCAACTCACAAAACATCATACCATATTTTGTGTTCTGAACAAATAATCAATGAAAAACTAGTAATAAAATCTTAATTTCTTGAAGTTGGGCTCAATAAAAAAAACATCTGTAAAAGATGCTTTTTTATAATAGTCCTTTTAATTGTTAAGTTTCAAATCTTTTTTGATTTGAGTAGTTGATATTTCCGGGGTCCGTGCTAGATAGATCACTTCAGCATCGGTTTCTTCTTGAATAAAATCAAATTTGCCAGCCCAATCGTCTCCCATAACAAAGGTATCCACATGATATTCTTTGACATCGGAAACTTTTTGTGCCCACCCTTCTTCAGGAATCACTAGATCCACATACCGAATCGCTTCTAACAATTGCTTTCTTTTCTCATAAGAAAAGTAGCATTTTTTTTGTTTTTCGTTCCAATTAAATTCATCCGTTGATAGTGCCACGATCAAATAATCGCCTTGCTCTTTTGCACGACGCAAAAGATTGATATGTCCATAATGCAATAAATCAAATGTTCCGTAAGTAATTACTCGTTTCATGCTTATCCCTCTTCGCTTCCTAGTCTTACTAATGTATTGAAGATACCAAATATGGCGAGAAATAGCAAATTAAAAAAGCTGAGGGCTTACTCAGCTTTTCCGTTCTGCTTTAGACTTTGGTCACTTCTGCTGCTTGAGGTCCGCGGGCACCTTCAACGATCGTAAATTCAACTTCTTGACCTTCTTCAAGTGACTTAAAACCGTCTCCTTGAATGGCAGAAAAGTGAACAAATACATCATCGCCACCGTCAACTGTGATAAAACCAAACCCTTTTTCGTTGTTGAACCATTTTACTTTCCCATGTTCCATAGTGTGTAAAGCCTCCAATAATTATAATCCGACGATTCCGTCGCCTTTATTATAGCGGATTATGTAAGCGTTAGCAATATCAAAACGATTCTTTCTATCCACAAAAAAAGAAGCCTTTTAGCAGGCTTCTTTCTAGTAAATTGTTTAAGCTTTTGCGAAATATTCGTTTACTTTGTCCCAGTTAACAACACTCCAGAAAGCATTGATGTAATCTGGACGAACATTTTTGTATTTCAAGTAATACGCATGTTCCCAAACATCTAAACCTAAAACAGGTGTTTGGCCATCCATCAATGGTGAATCTTGATTCGCTGTTGAGGTGATTGCTAATTTGCCATCTTTAACGACTAACCATGCCCAACCTGAACCAAAACGTCCGGTTGCAGCCGTTTTGAATTCTTCTTTGAAGTCTTCAAAGCTGCCGAAAGCTTCGTCAATTGCCTCTTTGATAGCTCCAGTAGGTTCACCGCCAGCATTTGGGCCTAAGATTTCCCAGAAGAACGTGTGGTTAGCATGGCCGCCGCCATTGTTACGAACCGCTGTTTGAATATCTTCTGGCACAGAAGAAAAGTCAGCTAATAATTCTTCAACTGTTTTTTCACCTAATTCAGGGTGTTTTTCAATCGCTGCGTTTAAGTTTGTTACATAAGTGTTATGGTGTTTATCATGATGCAAATGCATCGTTTCTTCGTCAATGTATGGTTCTAATGCATCGTATGCGTAAGGTAAATCTGGTAATGTGTAAGTCATAAAAAAATTCCTCCTCAATGATAATGTTTACATAAGTAACATTATCAGACTATCAGACTTTGTTCAAAAAATATGCTTACTATCTTTCATCATTTGCTTCAAAATTTTTTATTTTCACCTGATTAAATATCAGGAATTTACTAAATAAATAATTAGCGAGGACAACAATGATTTGAGTAATAATTTTTGCCGTTAAATTCGTTGTATCCATTAAATCGATCATGACATACATCACCCCCATATCCATCCCTAGGGAAAGGACACGATAAAAAATAAACTTAGCAAATTCAACTAAAAGATCTAACTTGCCTTCTGTCTTTGAATGGAACACCCATAATTTATTTGTTACAAATGCAAATAAAACGGAAGCTACCCAAGAGATTCCATTTGCCAATAAGTAGTGCAGAAAGAGCCATTCTATACAAATAAAATACGTCACAATATTAACAATCGTTGCAAGGCCACCAAAAAAAAGATAAATAAAAAGGCTCCACAATTTTCTTTCTTCTAATGTCTCTTTAAACCTTAAATAAAATTTCAAAAAGAACACTCCTATTATATTAACGCTTTTTTCTATATCACATTATATCCTATAAGTAATTAATATACGAATTTTTTCATAAGTTTATCTTTTTCTCACTTCTTTTTACACTCATTCATAAATACCTTGGAGAGCTTCTTATACTATTTTCTCAACTTCCATACAATCATTTTTGTTAAAACAGTAGAGAAAGAGTTGAAATGATTTTGATAGCAAAGCTAAAAAGTGCCTTATATAAATTTGTCAAACTCAGTCAAGTCAGTGAGGTAACATTTTGGAAAATTGTTGTTATAATAGCTTCATCCATGCTTTTACACGTCCAATTAAAATTCAAGTAACCTCAATATTCATCACATAAAAGAAGACTAAAATTAATATTTGATATATCATAGTAGAATTTCAAGCATTCACGAAAAATGAGATAGACGACAATGTTGACTACAGTCGTTAATCCACCAAAAAATAAATACGTAATCGGCTCCCACAACTTTTTTTGCTGCAAGAACTGTTTGTATTCGTTGTACTTTTGCATTCTTTTGCCTACTTTCATTTCTTTATTTATTCATTCCTACGATAATTGGTTCTTTTTTTGTGAATTCCTTGTAATTCAAAGAACCCTTCGTTACAATTACTCTAGTTATACCACAAAGGAGTTCATCAGCAAATGACTATCGTCCAACTATTTAAAATTGCTTTTTTCCGAATACCTGATTTAAAATTTGTCAAAAAAGCAGAATTTTCCAAAGTAATCGTTTTTCTATTAAGCGCCTCCGTGCTTATCGCGGTACCGATGACCATCAATGTATTAGGTGTCTTTCGCGATGTGCAAGCAGACGGACAAAAAATAGGCGAATCGATCCCAGATTTTACGATTGCAAATGGGCAGCTTGCTGCAGCGTCGGATACGCAAGGTTTCATTTATCAAACCGATTCGATCATCTTTACTTTCGATCCAGATGGCAACCGTACGCCAGCAGATATTGCATCTGATGTCACTGGCTCTGTCATCGCTGTTGGCTTGTTAAAAGATCAGCTGGTCATCCGTATCCCCTCTTCTGGCTTATCGACGTCAATGTTAGATTCTAATCAATTAGAATTTGATTACAGTGAGCCTGCGCTGCGCAATCTTAACGGTCAGGCGATTCGAGAAGCGCTATCAAACCAAGCGATCCCCTGGCTAATCAAACTCATTGTCTTTTTTGTTGCATTGTATCCATCATTTGTCAGCTTGCTGATCACCTTAGTGATGGGGACCTTTATTGCAACGATCTATACAAGATTAAAACGATTCTCCTATACCTTCTTTGAAAATTTAAAGATTCTAATCGTAAGTGCTGCATTGCCTACGCTTATTAGTGTAATCGTACAACTACTATTGCCTTCCTTCGATGCAACCACCTTTATTTTGTTTGGTTCTTTATTCTTATTCACACAAGGGGTCAAACATTCTCCAAAAATTCAGTTTAAAACCTGATCTAAGCCATGTTCAATTCCTTGAACATGGTTTTTTTCTCATTCTTTGCTACACTTATGTTAAAAGGAGGCTAGGCAATGAAAAAAATAATCTTAGCTACTCGAGAGTTTCGCGACATATATGTGAAACAAATCGAAAAAGACTATCAATTTCTTGTGTACACAAAGGACCAAGCAATTGATTGGTCACAAGTAGAAATCACCATTGGTTGGAAGTCGGAATGGAAGGACTACCTGCTAACGGAGAAAACAAATTTGAAATGGGTCCAAGCGATTTCAGCTGGCGTAGACACCTTACCATTAAAAGAGTTTGCGAAATACAATATTCGCTTATCTAATGGCAGCGGCATCCATGCCGAATCGATCACAGACCATTTGTTGGCTCTACTATTTATGGAAAACCGCGGGATTTTCCAAGCAATTCAGCAACAGAGAAAACAGCAATGGTCACCGAATACAATTCACTATACAAAATTGTCGGACCAAGAGATTTTGATCGTTGGTACAGGACAAATTGGCCAAAAGTTAGCTCAAGCATTGACCTTTTTTGGTGTAAGTCCTATTGGTATCAATACTAGCGGGCATGACGTGACAGGTTTTGAAAAAACGTTTGCGTTATCTGACTTACACGCTTGCGCAAAAACCGCTGATTGCGTCATCAATATTCTTCCCCTGACAGAAGAAACCACACATTTGTATGACGAAGACTTTTTTGCACAATTGAAACCTTCTGCTTCTTTTTATAATGTCGGCCGTGGGCCTAGTGTGGATACCACTGCATTAGCAAAAGCCCTAGAAAAAAAGCAGATAGCATTTGCCGCACTGGATGTTTTTGAAGAAGAGCCATTGCCCGAAAATGATCCGTTATGGCACATCGAAAACCTTTTGATAACCCCCCATATCTCAGGGCATACGCCCCATTTTCAAAAGGCATTTATGGCCATTTTCTTAGCGAACTTCCAACATTTTTTGGCAAAACAAGAACTTGTAAAAAATGAGATAAACTTGGATAAAGGCTACTAACATATTCTTTCCGCAAAAAAAGTGTACAGTCGGAGGCAAACCCTTCAACTTGTACACTTTTTTTATTTTTGTTTTTCTTGATCTTTTTCGGTTTCTTTCAAAAAATACAAGGGTCTATTTTTAGTCTCTAAGAAAATTTTTCCGATATACTTGCCGATGATTCCTAAACAAAGCAATTGTAGTCCACCAACAAATAAGAAGATGCTGACCATCGAAGGCCATCCTGATGTCGGATCTCCAAAAATAAAAGTTCTTATCACAATAAATACCAAAGCAATCAGAGAGCCAAAACAGGAAAGCGCCCCAATAAACGAAGCAATATTCAAAGGCGTATCTGAAAAGTTAACAATCCCGTCGATCGAATATTGAAACAGTTTCCAAAATGACCACGAAGTTTCGCCAGCGACTCGTTCCCGGTTCTCATAGGCGATGTATTCTGTATCAAAGCCGACCCAGCTGAAGATCCCTTTTGAAAAGCGATTGTACTCTGACAGTTGTAAAACGGCATCCACCATATTACGACGCATCAAGCGAAAATCTCGGGCACCATTTACCATTTCGGTATCGGCAATCTTGTTGATAATATTATAGAAGGCATCTGAGAAAAAACTACGAATTTTCGGTTCTCCTTTGCGATCTGCTCGTCTGGTCCCCACACAATCAAGGTCTGGTTTTGCTTCCAGCATCGCAAACATTTCTGGCAGTAATGTCGGCGGGTCTTGTAGATCTGCGTCCATCACAGTGACAAAATCGCCTTTCGCCGCTTGTAAACCTGCATAAAGTGCAGCTTCTTTGCCAAAGTTTCTCGAAAAAGATAAATAGCGAACACTTTCAGGATGGGCACGATATAACGCTTTTAAAACAGGTAGTGTTTGATCTGAAGAGCCGTCATTAACAAAAATATATTCAAAAGGCATGTTTAAATGCTTCTTCACCTTTTCTGTTTCCTCAAAGAATATCGGCAAGCTCGCCTCTTCATTAAAACAAGGTACAACAATTGATAACATCGGTTTCATCTCCTAGAGCCAATCGTGGAAAGCCGGTCAGCTATGACCGAATCCACATTATTTTTTATCTTCACTAAAATCGTACTTCGGTTCATCCAACGTTTGATCATAATCAACTGTCAGATTATAGCCTTTGAAAAACCACTCATCCGCTTCATCAATAAAAAAAAGCAATCCGTCAATGGTTTGTTCAACGATCGGACGTTCTGGTTTGTCTACTGACATCCCCACGGAAAATCCGTCATGCACTTGTGTCTTTCCATAAATTTTTCCAAAAAAACGAATTCCGCTTCCTTGGTCTACCACCAATTCTTTTTTGAACCATTGCATTGCTTCAGGACTTATTGTTAAGTTCATTTTCTTCACTCCTAATCATTCATATGTTCATCAAGTATATCTACATCATCTGTATTGCCGATCACGAGTAAATTGTCATTTTCACGCACGATCGCCTCTGCATCAGGCGAAACGATCACTTGTCCTGGTCCCCGACGAATCGCAACGACTGTCAGACCATACTTTTGTCGAAAATTCAGCTCAATCAGGGATTTATTGAAAAAGCGTGGATTGGACACGCGAATCTCTGCTAGAGAAAATTCGTCAGATAGTTCAATATAATCTAAAATATTTTTGGAAACAAGATTATGGGCGATGCGAATCCCCATGTCACGTTCGGGATGAACGACACGGTCTGCGCCGAGTTTTTCCAGTACACGGGCATGGTATTCGTTTTGGGCTTTCGCTAAGATATTAGGAACACCCATTTCTTTGACCATCAAGGTCACCAAAATACTAGCTTGAATATCCTCACCAATCGCAACAATGACATGGTCAAAGTTACGGATACCCAATGAGCGTAACGTCATCTCATCTTGTGCGTTGCCGACCACCGCATGGGTGGCGATATTCATGTACTCATTGACACGATCTTCGTTGCTATCGATTGCCAACACTTCTTGACCTGATTCAATCAACGTACGACAAATACTTCCACCGAAACGACCTAATCCAATAATTGCATAATTTTGCTTCACCACAAACGCTCCTTTGTTTGCCAGATCATTATTTAGTATAACAAAAACCTCCCCTGCTTGCCATGAGGAGGTATGATTATTAAGATTTTATTTTATCAAGCCATGTTTAAAAGCATATATCGTAGCTTGTGTACGATCTTCTACTTCTAATTTTGATAAGATATTTGACACATGTGTCTTCACTGTTTTCAGCGTAATGAAGAGTGAATCCGCAATCTCTTGGTTGCTCTTTCCTTCAGCGATCAACAGTAACACTTCTTGTTCCCGATTGGTCAAATCTTCATGTAGGATTGGTGTCCGATTCGTCAAACGATCCATCATTTTCGTGGTGACTTCGGGTTCTAAGACCCGCTCTCCTCGCTGGGTTGCACGAATGGCTTCCGCAATCTCATGAGCAGTAGACGTCTTTAACAGGTAACCGGCCGCACCCGCTTCAATTGCAGGATAGACTTTCTCGTCATCAATAAAACTAGTGACAATGATGATTTTTGCTTCTGGCCAATCATTTAAAATCAATTTCGTAGATTCGATCCCATCCATTTCATCCATCACCAAATCCATCAAAATCACATCTGGACGTAATTCCAATGCCTTTTCATACCCGACTCGACCATTTTCCGCTTCCCCAATTACTTCTATATCGTCTTGAATTGATAGATAAGAAGAGACCCCCAGACGAACCATTTCATGGTCATCAACTAACAACACTTTAATCATACGTTATGCCTCCTTCAACAGTGGAACTTTGATTTCAATACTGGTTCCTTGATTTTTAAAACTAATAATTTTCAACGTTCCGCCAACAGCACTTACCCGTTCTCGGATATTCATCAAGCCATAGCTGCCGGCCTTTTGATCTTGGGGATCAAAGCCAACTCCGTCATCGATCACCCGCAATAACACGTTATTATCGATGCGATGCAAGTATACTTCTAACTCATCAGCTTTCGCGTGACGCAGTGTATTAGACAAGAGTTCTTGGATCACACGAAAGAGTTGATCTTCAATCGAACTAGGCATCGTAAAGTCTTCAATATCCCAAGTCAATAGAATTTTGATTTTGGTCTCTAATTCCTTTAACAATTGCTCGATTCCTTGCTTTAGACTCTTCCCTTCCAAAGTTACAGGTCGTAGATGAAGCAAGAGCGCCCGCATTTCAGATTGCGAAGCATTGATAATGTCTGTGACCATCGCTAACTGTTTCTTTTGGCTTTCTGGAGCATCTGTTCGAATCGCTTGCTCATTCAGTGCAGACATCATCATCATGGCGGCAAACAGCTGTTGAGAAACAGAGTCGTGCAGTTCACGAGCCAGACGCTGCCTTTCTTCTTCTAAAATCTCTTCTTTCGTCTGACCATCAACAAACTGCGGTTTCGCATTCAATTGCTGTAATTCCATCGACATCTGTTTCATCTTCGATTGGATACTGGCAATATCACGATCCACATTCGCAATCAAATGGTTTTCAGACGCATGTGGGATCTTTGTTTCCAATAAAGGGCTATCGATATAGCCGCTGGCTAACAGTCTTAGCTTTTCTTCCACCGGACCGTATTGACGGTTGCGAAAAAAAGAAATCAGTAAAAAGACAGCTAAAGCAATCAATGCAGATATTACAAGTAAGTGAAAGATAATTGGGATAAAAAAGAGTTTGATTTGAAAGACTTCTATCAGCCAATTATTTTTCCCACTGGCATACAAATAGGAAAACAGCATCAATATCATGGTGAAAAAACTTGCTAATCCTGCGTAAAAAGCGATCATGCCTCTTGAAAATTTCCCAATCATACCCGAATCACCTCAACATCACCAACAAGGGTATTCGTTAAGATTTTCAAACGCCGACTATTTTCGCCATAATCCGGGCTGTAAATCGTCACTTTTTCATTTTTCAAGCTCGTTTCTTCGCCTTCAAAGATAACAGAGCCAATAAAAGTACTGTGCTCTAATTTGATCGCTATGCCAGCAGGCACTAAAATACGAGTTCTACCAAAGCCTTTTCGTACGATCACGACGTTTTCTTTCTTAGGCAATAAAGTGTTGCCTAGATCGATGAAAGTGTCTCCCGTCAAGATATCTAAATTGATATCGTCCCATTCATAGACTTGACTGCCGATCCGTTCATTGCCTAACCATTGCTGCTTTTGTTTCAGCGGATGATCAGCTTTGGGTTCTTCAGTTTCAACGATAATCATTTGTTTTTTGCGCCAGAATGAATTTTTAGTTAAGTCGATTCCGGTAATCTCGACTCCTTTTAAACCAATAAATAAAATCGCAAAAATCAGCATCAGCCACAGTGCTGGACTATTTAACAAACTGATCAAAATAGCAATGGAACTTGAGACCATCAAGAAATTTTTAAAATTGCTCTTGCGCTCACTTCGGTTCACAAGGACCAAGCACGTCACACCAAGTATTAATAAAAATAATAATGGCGGATTAGATAAAATTTGCCATACCGCAAAAAGCAGTAAGAGCGCTTCAACAATAAAGAAAAAACGCCAAGGACTTTTCATTCAAGCTCCTCCTCCTAGTAATTCTACTTTATCATACCCGAAAAAAATGGTTTGTCCATCCGTCGCTGGTCCGAAAAAAGACCCTGTTTGATCAAATTCCCTTAAGGAGAATGAACAACAGGGTCAACTAGTTTGATCGAGTGATCAAGCAATTAGCTTTTCTTTACTTCTGTGATTCTTACTTGCATATCTCCGCCTGGCGTTGAGATCGTCACTTCATCATTGACTTTTTTCCCAATCAAGGCACGAGCGATTGGTGAATCATTGGAAATTTTACCAGAAAACGGATCTGCTTCAGCACTACCAACGATCATGTACTCTTCTTCGTCACCATCAGGCAACTCAACAAAAATCACAGTTTTTCCGATGGAAACTTCATCAGAGTCTACACCCTCATTATCAATGATCTCTGCAAAACGAATCATATTTTCTAAAGTAGTGATTCGGCCTTCGACAAACGCTTGTTCATCTTTTGCAGACTCATACTCGGAGTTTTCGGATAAATCGCCAAAACTGCGGGCTACCTTGATACGTTCAATGATTTCCCCGCGTTTTACCGTTTTCAATTCTTCTAATTCTTGTTCTAGCTTTTCTTTTCCTTCAAGTGTCATTGGGTAAACTTTTTCTACCATAGTTCTTTTCTCCTTTTAGTAACTTCTAATAAATCGCAAAAGGTAATCTTTTGCGATGAGTCCACAAAAGATTACCATGCTTTTTTTTAAATGTAAACTATAAACCTATGAAAATTTAATTTGAGGTATTGTTTACATATTGTTCCACTAATTGCATATGCTGTTCATAGGTTTCCGCAAAGTAAACTTCTTGGGTTTGAATTTCAGCAACGAAATAATAGTAGTTGTTCGGTGTTGGATCTAAGACCGCTTGGATCGCTGCTTCGCTTGGATTGTTGAATGGTCCAGGTCCGTAGCCAGTATGCACATAGAGATTATAAGGAGAGTCAACTTGAGTGTCCTCATAAGTGACTAGCTCTTTGTGCTCACCTAACGCGTATAGAATCGAAATATCCGATTGCAGCGGCATATCAATCGCTAAACGATTGAAGAATACCTGTGCGATATTTTTACGATCTTCTAGCTTACTACCCTCTTTTTCAACAAGTGAAGCCAATGTAAGGACTTCTTGAACCGTCATTTCTTTTTGAGCAATTTGATCGAAATATTTGGACAAGACTGAATTTGATTTATCCACCATTTGGGTAACGACTTCTTCTAGGGTATTCCCTGTATAGTAGTCATACGTCGCTGGGAACAAGTATCCTTCTAGTCGGTAACGCACGCCTTGCGCATCGCCGGCACTTGCTAAAAGCTCAGGATAGGTCTCTTTCATTTTTTCAAAGAACTCATCGCTTTCCATCAAAGCTAAGAAATCGTCTTTCGAGATATTTGTTGCTTCCGCTAGAGCATCACCGATTTGATCCACATCAAATCCTTCTGGAATCGTCACTTTTGCATCAGAGGTGACCGAACCTTCGCCATTTTGCAGCATCTTTGAGATTTGATCCAATGTCATACTAGGAGAAAAATGATAATTTCCTGCTTGAAATCCAGTTAAATTATTGAATTTCGTATAATAGTTAAAGATCATACCACTTTTAATGATATTGTCTTCTTCCAATATTTCTCCAATTGCTTTGTTGGACGATCCACTAGGAATCTCAACTGCCACCGTTTCTGTATCTTCTGGATTCAACGGCTGCAATCCTGATGTTACATAACGATACATTGAAAATCCTAAAACACCACCGATGACGAGCAGAGCAAGGACTACGATCAAAACGATCCGATTGACAATCCGATCTTCTTTTTTGCGTTGCTGCTTGCGCAATTGCGTTTCCCCACCTTCAGCTATGGGCACTTCTTCCGCTGCTGCCCTACGACTTGTAGCAGCTTGCTTTGCTTGTTTATTTTTGGTCTTTCCACTTGCAGTTCGCGAACCCACCTCTTCTTGAGGTTGTTGAATAGGACGCTCGTTCAAACCTTGGTCTTCATGGGTTTGATCTGATTGAGGTTGCTTTAAAGCTCCTAATACTTCGTCTTTAAAGGATTTATCCTCTGGATGTTGTTTACTCAAAACAACTCCTCCTAACTTTCGTAATACTGGCTTGTACCATTATACACGAAAGTTAGGAGGAGTGGAATCAATTTTACCATTGGATTTAATAAACTTTACGATATCACTGAATCTCTTTTCGATAAACAACTTATTCCTATTTGCGTTTCATC
Organism: Enterococcus sp. DIV1067f; assembly: GCF_050543505.1. Taxonomy (NCBI): domain Bacteria; kingdom Bacillati; phylum Bacillota; class Bacilli; order Lactobacillales; family Enterococcaceae; genus Enterococcus; species Enterococcus sp. DIV1067f. Next base: position 1,199,074 of record NZ_CP172940.1, on the reverse strand, counting down.
ATTAATACCTTTTCAAATTTATTATTTCACTCAAATCACCATGAAACTTTGTAATTAAACACATTTTTTAAATGTTATATGAACCAAAAGCGTTGTCTCCATCTTATGTTCTATTTTTATTCAAGAAAGCAACAATTACGATTGTTCGTTCTAAAGCTAGTAAAACTTATTCTTTATCCTCCGAAGAAAAGACTATACTACTCGAATCCATCATACTAGATTCTTCAGAGATACTTGGACTAGTTTCTGATATTGCTTCTGATGAATCTTTTGTTTCTGCTACACTGTCTTTAGATGTAGTAGTTGTTTCCTCAGTCTGTGGCTGTTCACTTACAGATGGAACAGCTTTTAATCCAATGAAGTTTCGAATATCAGCCCATGCAGTCATACTACCATCCACTGTTTGGAATTGATAATATTCACCACTTGCCGTCTTCACATAGTTAATTAGCTTCACATCTTTATTCACGTAGGCGCTCGTATTACCGATTCGTGTTGCTCCATACGTATTCCATGGGCCTGCATAAATACCATCATACTTGGTTGCTTGTACTTTACTATATTGATTCATTGCTTTTTGTTCGATGATCGTATCGTACATCTTGAAGTTTCGAATATCAGCCCATGCAGTCATACTACCATCTACTGTTTGGAATTGATAATATTCACCACTTGCCGTCTTCACATAGTTAATTAGCTTCACATCTTTATTCACGTAGGCGCTCGTATTACCGATTCGTGTTGCTCCATACGTATTCCATGGGCCTGCATAAATACCATCATACTTGGTTGCTTGTACTTTACTATATTGATTCATTGCTTTTTGTTCGATGATCGTATCGTACATCTTGAAGTTTCGAATATCAGCCCATGCAGTCATACTACCATCTACTGTTTGGAATTGATAATATTCACCACTTGCCGTCTTCGCATAGTTAATTAGCTTCACATCTTTATTCACGTAGGCGCTCGTATTACCGATTCGTGTTGCTCCATACGTATTCCATGGGCCTGCATAAATACCATCATACTTGGTTGCTTGTACTTTACTATATTGATTCATTGCTTTTTGTTCGATGATCGTATCGTACATCTTGAAGTTTCGAATATCAGCCCATGCAGTCATACTACCATCTACTGTTTGGAATTGATAATATTCACCACTTGCCGTCTTCGCATAGTTAATTAGCTTCACATCTTTATTCACGTAGGCGCTCGTATTACCGATTCGTGTTGCTCCATACGTATTCCATGGGCCTGCATAAATACCATCATACTTGGTTACTTGTACTTTGCTATATTGGTCCAAAGTCTTACTAGAAAGAATTTTGTCATATAAAGTAAGGGTTCTATAATCAACCCAGCCAACAATCGTCCCATTTGAGTCTTTAAATTTATAGTACTTATCTGTCGCAGTCGATGCTTCTTCAATCACTGTTAATTTTTGACCATTATAATTTGATAGATCGCCAATTTTTGTATAACCAGGCGTATTCCAAGGAACATTATAGATGCCCGAATATTTAAGATCTTTTATTGTAGCATTGTTATCTAATGTTTTACTCGATAATACTTTGCCATATAATTTTATATTCTTTTCAGCTACCCAGCCTAAATAATTAGATCCCTCTTTAACTAAATAATATTTACTGTTGCCTGGCATAGTAACTTCTCGAATTGCATTTAATTTTTTATTAGCATAACTGCTAATATTCCCAGTTATTTTAGAATCAATATTACCTTGAGGTTCAGAAAAAATGTACCCGGTACCAGTCACTAAAGCATCGTTATTTATATTTTCTATCTTCGTAGCAACAGACCCACCAATCTTGTTATATATATAAACAACTAATTCATAGAAATCATACATTGAATAATTATTTGCACTAAAGTATCCCACAGGATCAGTATGATCCGTTCCTCCTAAAAACCTAGTAACTGCATCGTGACTCCAAACAGTTCCTTTCCCATCACTATGAGCATTATCTGGAAACAAATTATATTTTTTTAACATATATGCTGTATAAAAAGCGTCGTTATATACAGATCGATCAAAATTTGAACTAGAAACTCGCACCAATTCTATTTGAATAAATTTGGGATTAGCTTGTCGACCGGCCCCCCAACTGTAATAGTCTGTAGGATGGATTTCAATAATATTATTATGATCAACAAAAGCATGCACAAAAGCATTTTGCCAATTTCTTTTCATATATGCAATCTCATTTTGGATTGTAGAGTTTGAATTTGCAGTTTCATGTATGACAACACCAGTAGGCAAAGCATATCCATCTTGATAGTTCATCTTATCAAAATTACCAGAATAGTCTTTTTGAATTTTAAGAAATGGGTAGTTTTTACTAATAATCTGCGAGTTTCTCTGACTCCTTAATAATGCAGTGATTTCATCATTAAGAATATTTGAGTCAAATATATCATCCGCATGAGCATTAGTAGGGAGCATTAGTATAGCTACGAACATACATACTTTTAGTAATTTTATAAGTACTTTTTTCATAATACCTCCTTGAATAATTAAAACTAAATTTGATAATCCTATTAGATGCTTACTTTTTAAATTGTACCATAAAACAAATCAAGGCTATAGATTGCAGATGAATTTATTTTATATAAATTCATCTGCAATCTATGACTGTCTGGGATTTTATTTCTAAATTCCTTTCAAATTGGTAATTTAATGAACACTCTTTCAAACAACTCTACATAAAAAAAACCTAAGACAGAAAAACTCTATTCTGTCTCAGGTTAAATTCAGTAGTTATACATACCATACTACTTAGTATATGCTGTTACATAGTTAGTTATACCAATCAGTGATTTATGAGTATTATTCTATTCAATCAATGCATAGAAGCGATTTAATGCGTCTTGATTGTATTGATCCACATTTAATGATGAAGGAATTTTTTCTCCAGCCAAATAGCGATTCATACCGCCCACCAGCCCCTCAACACTATTGTCCACTATCATTCCATTTTGATCTTCCAAAACAGAAATATTTCCTGGAATATCCGTTGCAACAACTGGAATTTGAAGTGCTAGACATTCTAGCAAAGTCATTGGTTGTCCTTCGTGATTTGAAGGAAAGACGAATAAATCACACTTATCTAGTATCTCCATTGCATGTACAGTTTGCCCTACAAAAATAACATTTTTTTCTAAGCCTAATACATATGCTGTGGTCTTAAGTTTTTTCTCTTCTTTTCCAGAACCAATAATATAAAGCTGGTGCTGATCATTTGATTGCATCATAATTTCTTTAAAAGCAAACAATAGTTTTTCTTGATCTTTTTCAGGTGATAACCGACCAATTGTCACAAAGTTTTTGGCATTCTTAGTAGGAGCAGTCACTCCCACTAACATATTTCTTCCAAACTCACTAGCTTCTTCAATAATTAACTTTTCTTCCCCTAGAATCTCTTTGATTGATAGTTGGGGATTATTTCGATGATCGAAAAGGTATTCCTTATCCAATAAATTTGGAACATAAACAAATTTGTCATTTGAAACAAATTTCGAAAGATTTTTTTTGTTCTGTTCCATTGTAAGTTTACCAACGGATGCAATATAATCAAAGTATTTATAGAATTCGAAAATAGTGGTTAAATTTTTCTTATGAACGTATCGACCTTCTACAACTTTATCAAACTCTGCTTGCATGTCATTATGCTGATAAATAATTTTTCTTTTCGCTTTAGAAAATGCCATCATATATGACCAGAACGGAGCGTATCCGCCAAAATCAATAGCTCTATCAACTTGAGTGTTCCCCAAAAGCCGTTTCCATTCTCTAGCTACAAATACCTGATGTGTTTTGATATCTTCTACAGAAGAACGGTTAAATAATCTATTATACTTAATCCACTCTGAATAAGTAAGGCTTAACCCATTATTTCTATAGACAACATGTGCTTTCTCCGATAATCTACCAATATTTGCCTCAAATTCTTGGTTAACCTTGTTTTTATCAACAATGATAAGATTGTACTTATCATAATCAAAATTTTTGCTTAGATTAATTAAAGAAGAGGTAATCCCATTATTTAATAGCCCTCCGCCATATACAACAACATTCGGTTTGTGATTATCAAAAGAGCGAACATTAACAGCCTTATTCCCGTTCATTATAAAGTTTATATACTTCTCTGTTACGTGACCGTCCTCGTGAGAAATATATTTTTCCTTAAAAATAGTTACATTCGGATTAGCATGAAATTTTTCATTATCTGCCGACAAAATAGAATCCACTAATTTTTTCGTTGTAGTACAAATTTCTCCAGGCATTTCATTTAAATCGAAATATAGACCTCTTGAGTGCTCATATTCTTCTTTATCATACATATAAAACAAAATTGGTTTATCTGTAACCAAGTAATCAAAGAAAATACTACTGTAATCAGTAATCAAAATATCTACAAAGTGAAGTAATTCATTGGCATCGATCCAATCTGGTACTAGAAAGATATCATCTAAGGGAATCTCTTTTATAAATTGATAAACTAAAGGATGTACTTTAACAATAAACTGTTTATTACTTCCAGAAATCCCCTGAGAGATCGCGTTCAATCGTTCAACCATATCCGTAGTTGTATCTTGTACTCGACCAGTAATTCCTCTCCAAGTCGGCGCATATAAAACTAACTCTTTATTTAGATCAATGTTATTTTTTTCTAGAAAATTTTTTACAACTTCACTGTTGCTGAAAATGCTATCTATTCTGGGATACCCATTTTCTAACACTTTTCCTTTGTAAATGCCATCGATATCATAGGAGTAAACCATTTTTTCTGTAGTAAACGTATTTGGGGATAGTAAAAAATCACTTTGCAAAAAATTTCTTTGAACATTGTAGTTCTGAGCAACATTACCAGCCATTTCATTTCCTAATGTTTTTAAGGGAGTTCCATGCCAAGTATTTACATATACTTGGCCTTCGTTTTTGATGTAATAAGGAGGCAAAGTAACATTACTGTAGATATATTTTGCTACCGTTAAATAGTAATAGTAATCCTTCGTATAAGGTGTTACAAATTTGACATTTTTAAACTTACTGTAATATTTTACGTATTCATTATCTGTAACATCGTTCAAAGACCACACATGAATTAAATGATCATACTCATTACTATTTACTAAATATTTAAATATTGCAAATGGATTATCATTCATTGCTTTTCCATGAAAAGACTCATAAAAAACAATATTGCTTTTCACCTTGTTTCTAATGTAATTTTTAGTGAACTGAGTTCTTCTCGAGAATTCTTCATTTAGCATATTCCTACTGAAGTTTTTAAGTATGCCTTTAAAATCCATTTTTTTTCTCCTTTGTACCAAATACTTTTTCTTGAAGATGATGAAGTGTTGTAGAAAATAAATGCATCACCACATTTATTACAGGTAATAAAACGATATAGATGACAATTCCCGTAAGGAATATAAGTATAGAAATGAAAAATCCATACAACACAATATTTTTACCCGAATCAAATTGACTGCCGTTCACAAGTATAGGCCACAAATACTCAGTGCTAAACCATTGGCTACTCTGGATCAAATAAACTCCAAAAGAAGCTCTTGCGACAAATGAATATATCTTTCGTGGTCTAATTTGTAATTTTAGGAAAAATACAAAGATAAGCACTGCAAATATCAATAAATACGGGCTAGAATCACGTGTATAAAAAATTGTCTCATTCCATCCCAAAGCAGTAAAAACATTTCCAAAAAAACTATCCTTGTTTGCAAAAATAATCTGCAAACTAATATTAATTCCAATCCCTATAACCAACATCAAAATATTCATTGTAAATAAAGGAATCATTTTAATTTTCTTAATATTTTTCTCGTTCAATTTTATATAAGCACCGATGGCATATAAAAAAAGAAACCAGACTGGATGAGAGAAATTTAATCCTTTATTATAATAAATAAACGTATATGGACTAAAAATAATAAAAGAAAATATCAAAACTTGTTTTATTTTTTTTATATCCGTACTTACCATTAATTTGTTTATAGCGGGAATACAAAAATACATTAATGTATAAGAGGTAACAAACCAATACTTCCCAAAAACAACTGGGAATAGTCTGAAAATAAACTCTTTCCATTCAAAATGAAAACCAATATCTGGATTAAAAACTAAAAAGAAATAGATAATTAGCGAAATTAAAGTTGTTTCTACCCAAACTTGAAATAAGCTTCTAATTTTAGGAATGGAAGAAATTAGAAAATATCCAGTAATCATTACAAAAATATTTACTCCAAGTTTTCCTCCGATTAATAAGGTCTGAGCTGCTAATTTGTTCAACTGAAAACCCGAGGAAAAATCCCATCCTGACCACAACGCGTAGTGGTGGACTATGATAGCCAGAATTGCCAATATTTTCAACACATCAAAACTTCCTACACGTTGGCTAGTTTTCTGCATTTTCGGACACCCTTTCTGAGAATCGTCCCTTTACAGTAGCCAGCCCCAAAATCCCGATAAATATATTAGGCAATGCATATCTAATATCTTGCGCAGGAATTGCAACAAAAATTGTACCCATTACTAATACATACGGCATAAAAGCAATTATTAGTTTTGTTTTATTTTTGACAATAAGCATAACCATTGAAAAAAGAAACAAAATAAAGTAAAGAGCTGGCATTAATAAAACATAAAGTCTACTTTTTAGAATCCAATTTTGTAACTCGAGCAATTGGTTTCTTACACGGTTATTCCCTTTAGTTATTTCATCTAAATTTAACCCTTCGTAATCCGGATCAATTTCCTCTCTCTGTTCTCTAGTCATAAAGAAAAAAGGACCTTGTTGACCGCTTAACTGGTTTCTAAAGATTGGTCGTAAATTATCCAGTTCTAAAGAAAAGTTTGCGTGCCATAAAATTTCGGTTTGCTTCATATATGCTTCTAATGTTAAGCCAGGATTTCTAATTATGAGACCAAGAACTGTTTCTAAAAATTTTTTAGGATCATCCTTTATTACTTGCTTTTTAAATCGTTCTTTAAATTTTATATTATCAACATTATTCGGTTGGTATAGGTTCTTCCAATCCTCTTTTGGCATCAATGTTTCCAAATATGTCATTTCCTCTTTAGATATAGTCCCGTCATACTTGATAATAGCAGCGGAAATTTGAACAAAAATTCCTAAAGATTCAGTTGAATCACTTCTAATAACGTTGAAGTGATTATAAATAGGACCCGTAATAACTTGATAGCTAAAAACAACTAATCCGATTACGAGGAATAATTTAATAAATTTTTTTCTAAATAAAAATACTGCAAATACTAATGTAGATACAAGCAATGCCGGCCATCCATTATGTCTAAAAAAAACAAATCCTAATAAAGTAAAATACAGTAGAGCTAGATTTGAGATTTTATTTAGCCATTTTCCTTGGCTTATAATGATTCTTACCAAGTATAAGGTAACTAATAAAAGTGTATAAGTAAATAGAGAGTCTTTAACTATATATATACTAGCTAACGGAAAGATCGGTATAGCTATAAAAAAGATACAAGATATCGTCGCAAATTTACTTCCCACAAACTCTCTAATAAAATCACAAAAATATGCCATAATCAAACTATAAATAACAATTTGGAATACTATAAATCCTATTGGATATTTTCCTAACGAAGTAGCCATAATAACAAATGTGTGCCCCACTGGATGCCAATCATTCCATGGTACATTACTTGTCTGGATTTGATCCCATTGATTGATAGAATCCGGGAAAAATATTCCTGGATAATATGCATATAAATAAATACTTGACATAAGAAAAAAAGCTAAAGTATATACCCAAAAGGATGTGACTTTTCTTTTAGAATTTTCTTGGGAAGAAATTAATAAGTAATCTTGTAAAGCGGAAAAAAAGCAAAGAAAATAAGCAAATGTACCCAATAAATAGATTCCTTGCATACTAAATATTAGATTAAATGTTGTCAATATTTCTGAAGGTATTAAACTAATTCCCATGATCGTTGCAAATAGAAAAGATATAAAAAAATTGGTCAACCTACTATAGGGTCTTTTTTTCACACTATCACTTAAAAAAAACAATAGAATAAAATTAATTACAGACATTCCAATTATTACTTTTATATCTTGGAAAAGCATCATGCTGAATAATACCGATGCTGTCATCCAGAAGAAATACTTAATATAGGTCCTGTTTAGCAATTATTTCCCTTCCCTCTTTAACTCAAATAACAGACGATAGACATCCATTTCGTATTGAGCCCTTGACTTTCTAGCCACTGTATCTAAGATTAGTCCACAAACAAATGCTAACATAGCCATTAAAACAAGTCCGACAGCTAGCACTGCAGATGGTAATTTATCGATTAACCCTGTTCTATAAAATTCACTTAAAACTGGAATTCCCGCAATTAAGCCAAAAATTAAAAAGATTAACGCCCACCAAGAAAAGAAAATTAATGGTTTATAGTCTTTAAATAGATTGAATATTGTTTTCAAAACCTTAAATCCATCAGTGAAAGTATTTAGTTTGGATTCACTACCTTCTGGTCGATCACGATATTCAATAGGAACTTCTACTAAATTAAAACGTTTATCCAAAGAATGAATGCTTAACTCTGTTTCAATCTCAAAACCTGGGCTTAAAACAGGAAAGCTTTTAACAAATAACTTGTTGAATCCTCGATACCCTGTCATAATATCTTGATAGTTTGCTTTATACAATCCATTAATTAAACTTCTGACCAAGCTATTGCCTAACCCATGAAAAGCACGTTTATTTTCTTCTGCATAAGTCCCATTTGATAATCGGTCACCAATCGTCATATCTGCGCGCTTTTCTTGAAGTGGCGATAATAGTTTAAAAACTTCTTCAGCTGGATAAGTATCGTCCCCATCTGCCATGATGTAATAATCTGCATCAATGTCTCGGAACATGGATCGGACTACATTCCCTTTTCCTTGCTTAAATTCTTTTCGAACAATTGCTCCTGCGGCTTTAGCTATTTCAAAAGTATTATCGCTTGAATTATTATCATAAACATAAATGTCAGCCTCTGGTAAAACATTTTTAAAGTCTTTAATAACTTTCTCAATGGTTTTTTCTTCATTGTAACATGGTAATAATATTGCTATTTTCTCTTTCATTAACTATTCCACCTTATCATCAATTGTTTTATTATATTTTTTTCGGTATCAATCGCATCCCACGAAAGTAGATTCTGAAGTATTTTCTGGTTATATAATTTTTCGTTATTATTCTTTATTTCACAGGCAAGTTCCTCTTCTGTATATGAATGTCCTATTAAGCCCGTTAATTTTTCTAGATCAAAATACCAACCTATACTATTCTCATAATCTACAGCATCTTCTTGTAAAATAATGATTTTTTTATCTAAGTGAGCAAAATCAAACATAGCAGATGAATAATCTGTAATCAATATATCAGCTATTAAGTATAATTCCTGTATATCAGATATTTCATTAAAGAAACAATGAATACGTGGGTCTAAATTATTGTAATAATTGATTAACTCTGATTCTAAAGGATGCAATTTTACAATTAGTTCATATTCATTTGGCAACTGATTTAAAACTTTTATAAAATCAAGTTGACTGATAGCATCTCTTTTTTGTTTTCTCCAAGTTGGACAATACAAAATATATTTTTTCCCTAACTCGAAATTATAATTAAAATACTTCCCTAACAGCTTATTTTTTAATGCCGTATTATCTTTATTTTTTATCAAAAAAGCATTTCTTGGTGCGCCACTTTTTAAAATTTTTAATTGCGTGTTTTTTTCTAATTGAAAAGCACTTTCAAATAATTTTAAATTCCGTGGAGAAGAAGTAATCAAGTAATTCCATTTTTTCATTCTTGGGATAAATGCGGATACTTCAGTTTCTCTTTGACGAAAATCAACTAAATCTGCAACCATTTTTTTTAGAGGAACACCATGCCAAGTTTCTAAAAAAATCTGGCCCTCTACTTTGCCTGCTTTATCCAACGAATTCCCGTTCAATATCACTAACTTTGATTTTCTAAACTTTGTGACATATTGTTTTCCGCCTAGACGCACCGGTATCATTCCGTAAGAATATATTTCCATGTCAACTAATTCATTCACTGAGCTAACGTAAAACGTGTATTCAGGAAAATTTTTCTTTAACGCTATGGCAAGATATTTCGGATCACCTGTGAAAGATTTGCCATGAAAAGATTCTACAAAAACAAAATCATCCCTCAGATTTCCCTTTAACAGTATATCACTTGTAGGAGTTGCCTCTGTTTTTCTCATCAATCTCTTTAACATTTCTTTAGTTTTCACAGAAGAAACAACAGGTCCGATAACCCTCATCTCTTTTAATCTAAGATAAATCTTAAGAGCAAATGTATCTTTACTTAGATTATTCTGATCATAAATCATTTGATATAGATTATCTGTTTTGCCTTCGAAACGTTGCTTATTTACTAGCGGCGCGGATAGAATTGTTTCTTCATATTTCTTGCCATAATCTTCCAAGGGGCTCAAGTCTTCAACCAAAGGGATGTCGTGTTTGAACAAATGCAGCTTTTCAGAGTAATTATCGTTTACATAATGAATAATCTCTTGTGCATCTTTTATAATGTTCTTCTCTAACCAACAAAAACTTTTGAAGTCACGATAAATATCCTTTAGTGAATTGTCGTCTCCTTTGTATAAAACGATTGGAAGGCCATCTATAAATGCTTCAATAATAGAATAACCAAGAGTTTCATAACGAGCTGTTGACAAATAGATTCCATATTCAGGCACTTTATGATTCAAGAAAACATTCTCACTTAATTGATACAATTCAATTAGGTTTTTATATAAAATTTCACCGGTTCCAGTTCCATTAATATATAATTTATAATGATTTTTGCCTGCTCTGTGAACTAGATAATCCATTAACTTAATACTATAAGCTATATCTTTCTGTGATTCATCAAATCTTGAATATACTAAAAAATTGACTTCCGAATTTATATTTTTCAAAGAGATATCTTTATTTTGTACCTTGTTTGCCAAATGACGAATACTTACTGGAAAAACAACAATATTATTATCTTTAAATTTATCCTTTAGTGTTTGTTTGATCTTTTCTGTTGCTACTCGATATGTATCAATAGCATCAGGTGCAAAATCGGTTTCTGGATCAATTAAACTCAGAGGTGTGTGGACTTCTCCAATCACTTTTACTTGAGGGAATTTTTCCTTAATTATTTTTGCAAAGACAAAAAGGCTTTCTCGAGTGATGATATACGTATCTGCTTCCTGACTCTCTGAGAAATCTTTTAACTGATAAAATTGAATTTTGTCTGGATTAATAAATAATTTTTTTATTTTTTTCACTTTCAGGCTAGAAAAAGGTAATAAATTGAAATAGATAATTTCTTTATTATCTGCTAAAAATTCATTGATTAGATTTGTATTACTTCGAGTTGTTCCTCCTGTACCAAATAAATCATAACCAACTATTCCTATTTTTCTTGTCATAACTTAATCGTCTCCTCTAACCTTCCACCACAAACTTTTCACCACAAAGATAGGCAACTGAATAATCCGACCAATCCGTTTCGGATTACTTAACGAACGATAAAGCCACTCTAAATGTAAGTTTATAATCATTTTTGGCGCTCGTTTTACTCGTCCGCTTAAAACATCGAAACTCCCTCCTACATCTTGTAGGACAGTAACATTTAAGCGAGATGTGTTACGAGCCAACCATTGCTCTTGACGTGGAAATCCCAATGCTACAAAGAGAAAGTCTGGCATTGCTCTATTAATCATTTCAACTACTTCCACTTCTGATAAAGAAGTGTAACCATCTATTCCACCAGTAATTGTCAAGTTAGGATATAATTCACGAGTATTTTCTATGGCATCAAATAAAACTTCGGGTTTCGCTCCATAAAAAAAAACTCTTTTTTGATGATTATTAGCATATTCTAAAAATTTCACCATTAAATCAAATCCAGCTACGCGTTCTTTAATTTTACCACCAGTTAGTTGGGAAACTAGCACTATTCCAATTCCATCGGGAATACGATGTGTACTTTGTTTGATAAATTCTACTATGTCAGGATATTTTTTTGCGTCAACAGCTATTTGTGGATTTATGCTAATCGCCGTCATTTTCTTTCCATTCTCAAAATATAAAGGCAATTCTGCCAAAATAGTTTGATAAGTAACCTGATCAACAGGTAATCCCATGATTACTTCAGTATTCATATTGTGCGTTCACCCACTCTACTAGTTGTTCTATGGCATTCCCTTTAACATATGTGTTCCATTCTTGGTTGAATTGGTTTAAATCACTTGTTCCCTTTTGTATGATTCTGACAAGTTCATCTTGTGTTTTAGCTATGCTCTTTTGTTTTTTGAAACAATCTTGGATACCAACAGTTTTATCATATAAATCATAATCATAACAAAAATAGCAAATCATACCACTCGGGTTGCTTAAACTATACTCAAAAGGTATTGAAGAATAATCAGTCACTAAACAGTCGATTATCGGAAATAAATCTTGGATTTTGTAGCCTTCAAAATTCGTTATGATTCCTTCAATTTTTTTTAAATGTTGTAACTGCTTTAAATCATGGGGATGAAGTTGCACAAGAATGTTCCACTCAGGTAACTCTGTTAGTAATCTGTTAAAATCAATAAAAAAATCTCCTCGTTCTTCCCTGTAGGTTGGTGCGTAGAGGAGCAATTTTTTTCCTCCAAAAATTTTTTTCATTTCTTTTATTTTTTCATCATCACGTTTAAAATACTGATCCGTTGGTGGATAGCCAAAGGGTAAAAAAGTCAATTCACGTTGATAGCTTCTCTCAAAAATTGACGCCATTTTAGGTGAACTTACCACATAGTGGGTATATCGACGATAAACATCCTTATAACGTTTTTGATCGGCCTGGGTTGCTTTTTTAGCATAGTGAGCTTCTAAACCGAATTTTTTAATTGCTCCATTAGCATGCCATAGTTGAACTATTTTTGTTTTGGGTAAAAAGTCAATCCCACCTAATATAGCAAAATAGTTATCGCACAATATAACTCTTGCGCTTTTCAATAAAGGAACAATATGTCTAAATAAAATCAGTTGTGAATCGATACAGTAAATTGGACATCCTTTTTCTTGATAAGTTCTTGCTAAATCAGTTGCGTTCTTTGTATAACAAATTGTCAGTCGTTTTTGATATTTCTGAAACAACTTCTCAATTATATAATTGCTTGTACTAGGAAAACTAAGTAAATAAACAATTTGCTGATGCTGTTTCTTATTTTTTTTAGCAAATCGCTTAATTGTGAATAAATAACTTTGCTTAATTTTCGCAAGAAGCCATGATTTCATCACAGTATCCCTTTCTTTTTTTACGCTACCTTTCATTTTACCCGATATTCATCTAAAAGAAAATAATTGTAATAAAACCGTTATATTGTTACCAATAATGAAACATAAATGAAACTTCAAAATAAAAAAATAACAGATGATTGAATAGTTACCAACCATCTGCATTTCCCTAAGGATAAATCCGATTCAACAACCGTGGAAACGGAATGGATTCTCTTACGTGCTCGATTCCTGATAACCAGGTAACGGTCCGTTCTAGTCCAAGTCCAAAGCCGGTGTGAGGAACTGAGCCGTACTTGCGTAGGTCTAAATACCATGAGTATTCGTTTTCGTCCAAGCCATGGGCGCGGATTTGCTCTAGGAGGTATTCATGATCGATGGCACGTTCAGAACCACCTATGATCTCGCCATAGCCTTCTGGTGCGATCATATCGGCACAGATCACGACATCTTCTCTCGTTGGATGTGGCTTCATATAGAAAGGTTTGATGGCTTTTGGATAGTTTAAGATAAAGACGGGCTGATCGAATGAATTGGCAATAAAAGTCTCATGTGGTGAGCCAAAGTCATCGCCCCATTGAATATCATCAAAGCCGTTCTTTTGTAATAATTCCACTGCATCATCGTAAGAGATTCGTGGGAATGGTAATTTGGTGTATTTTTTCAAGACTTCACGGTCACGACCTAAGACGTCTAACGCATAGGCACAGTTATCGAGCACATTTTGCACTAAGAATGCCACGTACTGCTCTTGGACTTCTAAACTTTCTTCTTGGTGCATAAAGGCCATTTCTGGTTCAATCATCCAAAATTCAATCAAGTGACGACGTGTCTTTGATTTTTCGGCACGGAAAGTTGGTCCAAAAGAAAAGACTTTGCCAAACGCCATAGCGGCAGCTTCCATGTACAATTGACCGGACTGAGATAGATATGCTTTTTGATCGAAATAGTTGGTTTCAAATAAATCGGTCGTTCCTTCTGGTGCTGATCCGGTTAGGATCGGTGGATCGATTTTGATAAAGCCATTCTTGTTGAAGAATTCATATGTTGCCCGAATGATTTCGTTTCGGATTTGCATGATGGCATGTTGTTTTGAAGAACGCAACCATAAGTGACGATGATCCATTAAGAAATCTGTTCCGTGTTCTTTTGGTGTGATTGGGTAATCGTGGCTTTCACCGACAACTTCTAAACCAGAAATGCCAATTTCATAGCCAAATTTTGAGCGGCTGTCTTCTCTGATTTCCCCAGTGACCAGTACGGCAGTTTCCTGATTTAAATTTTTCGCTAATTGGAAAACTTCTTCCCCTACTTCACTTTTTACAACGATTCCTTGAAAATATGCTGTTCCGTCGCGAAGTTGTAAGAAGGCGATCTTGCCGCTAGAACGTTTGTTAGCAACCCATGCTCCGATTTGAACGGTTTCGCCAACGTGTTTTTTTGCATCTAAAATTTGAATAGATTCCACTTGATTCTCTCCTATCTAATTAATAAAGGCACCATAGAGCATTTTAAGCTTTTTGGCGCTTCTTTTCAACAAAATCATGGATTCGTTTGGTAGCTTCCGCTAACGTGTCCCAATCAGTTGCATAGCTGATCCGTAAATAATCCGGTGTGCCAAAACCAGCACCAGTCACTACTGCCACGTGGGCTTCCATTAGTAAAGCTTCTACGAAGGCATCAATGGTTTGATAGCCGCACATTGTCATGGCTTCTTTGACATTTGGGAACAAGTAAAACGCGCCTTGGGGTTTCGTCACCTTAAAACCAGGAATAGCGGCAATTAGCGGATATAGTTTATTCAAGCGTTCTTCGAAGGCCTGACGCATCACTTCGATCGATTCTTGATTACCAGTCAGTGCCTCAACTGCTGCGTATTGGCTAGCAGCCGGCGGGTTGCTGGTAGCTTGGGAAGCGATATCGACCATCGCTTTGATGATTTTTGCATCGCCGACAGCAAATCCGATCCGCCACCCAGTCATAGAATAGGTTTTTGAAACGCCGTTGATCACGATGGTTTGTTTGCGGATCTCTTCAGATAGGCTAGCGATTGATGTAAAGGTATTGCCGTTATAAACCAAACGACCATAGATATCATCCGCTATGATCCAAATATTATTTTCCACTGCCCAGTTGCCGATTGCCGTTAATTCTTCTTTTGAGTATATCGCCCCTGTTGGGTTGGCAGGCGAGTTTAAAATGATGGCTTTCGTTTGCTCTGTACGAGCGGCTTCTAATTGAGCAACAGAAACTTTAAAATCTGCTGATTGCTTAGCTTCAACAAACACAGGTGTCCCTTCTGCTAAACGGACTTGTTCCGCATAACTGACCCAGTAAGGAACTGGAATGAGT
This sequence comes from Enterococcus sp. DIV1067f, assembly GCF_050543505.1. Taxonomy (NCBI): domain Bacteria; kingdom Bacillati; phylum Bacillota; class Bacilli; order Lactobacillales; family Enterococcaceae; genus Enterococcus; species Enterococcus sp. DIV1067f. Next base: position 1,183,334 of record NZ_CP172940.1, on the reverse strand, counting down.
ACTTCATCCTCTTCATCAAGAAGCGCTTGAAACAACGTATACAGGGCAAATTTCGCGCCATCTGTCACGATCACTTGGTTTGAATCATAGTCAGCACCATAAAACTCTTTCATATAAGCAAGAATCGCCTGTTTTAGCTCTGGAATCCCAGCAGTTGCTGTATAAAAACTAGCTTTGCCGCTCTCAATCGCTGCAATCGCTGCTTGGCGAATGTTCTTCGGGGTAATAAAGTCGGGCTCACCGACGGTTAGACTTAATACGTCTACACCTTGGTCTGCTAATGCTTTTGCCTTAGCAGATGCCGCTAACGTAGCGGAGGGTTCTAATTTTTCTGCTCTTTTTGAAAGTACCATGTTTATCATCCTTCCTACGATCCAAATTTCTGTCTATCAAAAGCGCCTTTTTATAGTTCAGTGACCGCTTTGATTTCTTCTCCATCTTTGAAACCAATCAAATAATAGTTCAAGCGGCCTTGGTCGTCTTTAGTCATGACTTCCCAAGCGGGCTCGCCTTTAAAAATACCCAATGCTGCTTTTTGGATTTCCTGCCCTTGATGGTTGTCGCGAACGAAGGCTTTGGCCTGTGCTTCCGTCAATCCATCCCCTTGATTAAAAACGGAAACCTTTTCGCCGCTTTTAGGAATGATCACGACGATCTCATTGTTATTCGTATCTTTTCCAACAATGCTAAAAGATGTTTCCTCACGGGTGAACCAATAAAATTGTTCGACCTCTGCTAAATCGGTGTATCTTTCTGCTATTTCGATCGCTTCGTTTCTTGCTTGCCGCATTGGACGAGAAGAACGGAGATAGAAAATAGAAGCGAAGAGAATAACGACCAGTAAAACCGTGATCGCACTCAGCAAAATAATCACTCGCCGATGTTCTTTGTCTTTTGTTTTCACACTTCGTACTCCAATCTTAAATAAAACTCATTATATCAGATGTTCGACTCATTTTTCAAAATCAACCGCCGCTTTTTCCTCTTGCGCAAAAAAATGTTGAATATCTTCGGCAATTTCGGTTGGACTAGCTTCAATCAGAGGTAAGTTTTTAGGCAGACCTTTGACCATCCGTTTGCCATACTTCGTTGATAACAAGCGTCGATCAAGGACGACCATCACGCCTGTATCCTCTTCAGAACGGATCAAGCGCCCCAACGCTTGGCGTAGCCGTAGAATCGCTTTAGGTAAGGCATCTTCTTTGAAAGAATCGATGCCTTCTGCTTCCAAGAAGGCATGCCGTGCTTGGACCATTGGTTGCTTAGGATTCTCAAAAGGTAAGCGAGTCACCACAGCGATCTTCAAGGCCTGACCTGGTAGGTCGACCCCTTCCCAAAAACTGCTAGTCCCTAATAAGATGCCATTTTCCGCTAATAAAAATTTCTTTAAGATTTTCTCACGGGTTCCGCCAGTTCCTTGAGCAACGATTTCTCTGCCATAATGCAGGGCTTTTTTATTCAATCGATCATAGACATTTTTCAAAGTTTCGTGCGCCGTAAACAACACAAGCGCTGGTTGCGGATTGTCAAACAAAATTGGGACTAACGCTTCGACTAAATAATCCGCGTATTCAGCAGCTGATGCTTGTTGGATCGAGAGTCCTTTTTTAACTACATAGAGTCGAGTTTGTTTGCTGTAGTCATAAAAAGCGGGAATCGTTTTGACTGGCACATCGGTCAAGCCAATCTGATGGGCAAAATATTCTTTATTTCCTGGGATCTTCAATGTCCCCCCAAGATAAATGATGTGCTGATAGCGTTGATACCACGTGCTTTCCACGATCGAATGCCCTTCTAGATCAGCTAATTCAATCACAGCATTTCCTGACTGGGGATGCTTTTTCAACCAATGAACGTAACGAGGATGCCACCAAGTCAACCATGCGGTCACCGTTTGTTCCTGGGTTTCCATTTGACCAAAGAAATCAAACAAACGAGCAATCACGATTCGTTGTCTTGCATACCACCGATCATTGGTCAACTCGAATCGCTGACGCAACTGTTGTTGGATCTCATTGATTTCTTGATAGTAAAGGCTCAATTTCTGATGAAGCTTGTCTTGTTCTAACGTGCCATCATAGAGGTCGTCATGGTGCACGACTTGTAGCTCTGGCGCATCGATCGACAAACTGCGAAAATACTGTTCTTGTGTTTCGACCAAGATCGACAACGCGTTTCGATACAACGAGAACATCCGTTGCAGAAAGTCATCCTCGGTAATGATTTGGGCAATTTCTTCAAATAGCCCTTCTTCATTTAGCTGTAAAAACTGCCGCTTGAAGTGAGCAGAGTCAAAAACATGTTGACTAAAGCCTTCTGCTTGCTGCGGCAACTGTTGGGCTTCATCAATCAATAAGTAATCACTCGTTGGCAACAGTGGCTGCGCTCGCCGGTTTTCCTGCATCAAAAAGGCATGGTTGACGATCAAAACATTGCTTTGCGCCATCCGCTTATATAAATGTCGAACAAAATCTTGTTCATAGAAGGGTTGATCTTTGGCTAAAAAAGCAACGCCGCGATGGCGGATGTCGGTAAATAAAGGATGATCAAGTCGAACCAAGTTCAATTCATCGAAATCCCCCGTTTCTGTTTTAGTCAGCCAAACTAAGATCCCCATTTGGTATTGCGCATATTGCTTTTGCTCTATCGGTTGATCAAGGGTCGCTTTAAAACGCTGCAAATCAATGTAATGACGATGACTTTTGACCAAAACTGCTTGCAAAGGTTGCTGCAGTACTTGGTTTACCAAAGGAATGTCTTTGTTGATGATTTGATTTTGCAATAGAATTGAAGAGGTACTAACGATCAACGGATTTTCTGGTGTCACTAAATAGGCGGCTGGAAACAAGTAACCAATGGTTTTCCCCATGCCTGTTTCTGCTTCAATGATCAGATTTTTCTCTGGCTGGGTGTAATGCGTATACACTGCATTCATCAAGCGTGCTTGTTGTTTCCGATAGACTAAGTGCTGGCCAAAGCGCTGTTCTTTTTCCGTTTTAACTTTCGGATACGTTTCTTGAAAATGCGTAGATTCAAAAAGCGGGACGGTCTTTTTCCGCAAGACGATACCGTCGATCACTTCTAAATCTTCTGCCAACTCTGGGCCTTTTTCTTTTAAGATTCCATGGATATAGTCACTCGTTTGCATGCCCATTTGACCGCTTAAAAGCGCAATTTGTTTAAGGGTCGTTCGGGGCAGTTCTCGCATGATCGCTTCGATATACAAAAATAAAGCTGCGGTCACTTCTGCATCACTATCAGCTTGATGCGGGTTATCATGACGAAAGCCGATGCTATCTGCCAGATCGCCTAAACGAAAGCTGCTTTCTGTTGGTAGAAACACTTGCGCCAATTCCACCGTATCGATTCCGGGAAGTGATAAAGGCGGTAGCCCGCAACGCACAAATTCATTGCTTAAAAAATGATAATCAAAATAAATATTATGCGCCACAAAAATCGTGTTGCTGAGTAAGTTATAGATCGTATCAGCTACGTCTTCGAAATATGGCGCTTTGCTTACTTGTTGGTTTGTGATGTGTGTCAATCGTTGAATTTGCTTAGAAATTCTGCGGTCAGGGTTGATATCTGCGGCAAAACGATTGATGATCTTGCCATCTTGGACTAAGACACAGCCAAATTGAATAATTCGATCAATCGTCGAATCGGTTCCTGTTGTTTCAAGATCCACCACAGCGTATATGGGTTTCATTGTATTCCTCCTTGCACACTGTCTGCATTATACTACAAAATCAATGGCGATTACATCTGTTTTCCCACTAGATAAGAGGGTTCTCGGGAGGTAAAATTAGAAAACCAACCATTGGCGTTTCCTAGCTGAAGAAGTTTGTTGCTGTTCGCTGATCGCTTTTTTCGACAAAAAAAGGGATCTTTTTTATAATTTACTGTAAGGAGGCGAAAAAAATGAATGATTTCAAAAACAAACGAGTGATTGTAACGGGGGCTGCTTCAGGGATTGGAAAAGCGGTGGCAGAACAATTTCTAGCACAGGGCGCACTTGTTGGGTTAATTGATCGCAACGAAGAAGAGCTGCAGGAGTTTCTTGCTGACTATCAAGCACAAGCCCATTATCGAGCTGTTGACGTCACTGAAGCGGATAAGCTGCAAGAAGCAATAAGTGGTCTTGTAGAAGAACTAGGCGGTCTCGATGTACTCCATGTCAATGCCGGCATCAACGGTACCTGGACACCGATCGAAGAGCTGACAGTGGCAGAATGGGATCAGACGATCAACACAAACTTACGTAGTACCTTTATTACCGTCAAAGCAGCCATTCCCTTTATGAAAACGAACGGTGGCAGCATTGTCATTACGAGTTCAGTCAATGGAAACCGCATCTTCAGCAATTTTGGTGCGACTGCTTACAGTACGTCTAAGGCAGGTCAAGTCGCCTTTACAAAAATGGCTGCGCTGGAACTTTCTGGTTATAATATTCGGGTCAATGCCATCTGCCCTGGGGCGATCGCGACGAATATCGATGCCAGCACAGAAATTGAAGAAGAGGTTGCTCGCGTTGAGATCCCCGTCAAATATCCAGAACGTTCTCGACCATTAAAGCAAGAAACAGGCGTGCCAGAACAAGTCGCCAACCTTGTGCTTTTTCTATCTTCAGAGGCTGCCGGCAATATTTCTGGAACGGAAGTCTATATTGATGGAGCAGAATCTTTGCTTTAATCCAACAAAAAAACGAAAAATCAAACCTGATCCCCTCACTTGTTTCATTGAAGCCCTTGAGATGGATCATTTCTTGATTTTTCGTTTTTTCGTTTGGGTTATTTTTCCACCAAAGCCGCGATTTCTTCTAGAAAAGCAGTCTTGCCATAAAAATCTGCATTTAGTAACTCTGGAAAAATGGCTTCAAAGAAATAAGTGACACACGGTCGATGCTGAAACTCTTTGACGGTTAAAACGGCCTCTCGAAACATTTCTTTGTATACTTTATCTGGGTTGCTTTTTGAGATCTCTTCAAAAGATTCATACAAAAGATCGATCTTATCCGCAATTGCTAATAGCTGCCCTTCAAGGCTGTTGTCTTTGCCATCCGCTAAGCGTCTGCGATACGTTGCTTGAAAGCTTCCTGGAATTTCTTCTTCGATGAAGGCATCGGTCATTTTTTCTTCAACGGTTGATAACATTGCCCGCAATTCTTTGTTCGCATATTTGACCGGCGTTTTGATATCACCGATGAAACGTTCAGTGTAATCATGATTCAAGGCTTTTTCGTAGAGAATTTGCCAATTGACTTGATTCCCCGCCTTTTCTTCGATATCAGCTAAGGTCTGGGCAATCATCGTTACTCGAAATGAATGAGCAGCTACACTGTGCTCAGTAAACTTAAAAAAACCTGGCGCTCGTTGGATCTTCTCTAAATTAGCCAATCCGAGAATAAATTCATTCAATCCCATAAATGTGCCTCCTTTTTTTAAGAGTATAACAACTCCTTTGTCTGCAAGCAACTATCTCGCGCACAAAAAAAGAGCAGCTAAGCTGCTCTTAAAAGGCATTCACTAATTATGCTTTGTTAACGTTAGTCGCTTGAGGGCCACGTTGTCCGTCTTCGATATCGAAAGTCACTGCTTGACCTTCTTCTAAAGTTTTGAACCCTTCGCCTTGGATAGCTGAGAAATGAACGAATACATCGTTACCGTTTTCTGCAGTGATGAATCCAAAACCTTTGTCTGAGTTAAACCATTTCACTGTACCTGTTTCCATAATAAAAATCCTCCTTGTGTTTATACACATATTTTGCAATTACTTGTATAAGGTGAAAATGTGGAAGATGTTTAAGATGAAACAAGCTACCATAATTTACCGTAACAAAAACTACACTTTGTATTATAGCACATTATCTTCATTATGACTAATAGAAAATCAAAAAAAATGAAAACGCCTTTATTTTTTTATAATTCGCAAAAAGGCTGCTGCATTAAAGATCTGCAACAGCCTTCTCTTTTTTGGAAACGATTTATTGGCTAACGACGCAACTGCGTTTAGTAGCGCAAAATCGCCGTCAAACTTTTTTCTCCAGGGGCATCTTTTTGTTCCAAGATAGATACCTCACCGCCGTTCTCTAAAACATCGATTGCCAGTGTATTTAACACTTGCCGCCGATCGTACTCTGTATCAGGATCTTCTCCAAAACCATCGGCGAGATTTGAGGTAGCCACAAACAGATTGGCGATCCGGCCTTCTTTGGCTGAAGGCACGATATCAACCAATTGGTCAATAAATTTTCGATCCAACAGCTTACCGTATTCCCCAACTTCTTTTTGTGTCAACTCTGCAATCAACTTATGCGTACACGTTTGGATCTCTTTCAAGGATAACGATGCTGGGGAAGAGGAAATACTTGGTTCTGCTTTGAAAAAGTTCGTTTTTGCCACTTTTTTAAACAGCGTTTGATTTTCTGGTAATGCAAACAGATACATTGGTAAATGCTCTTCATTTGAAAAATCATTCTTGAAAAATGCATCAACTGCTTGGTAGTAGTTGACGTGATCGATCTCGACTTCTTCATCTTTGGCACTAAAGCCGTGATAAGCAACGCCTTCTCCCCCTGAGTTAGGGCCACCTTGAGCACTGTAATTAAAGTTACCACCACCAGTGACTTCTTCCCCCAGCGCTTTTTCAATCGTCGTCGGTGCCTCTTCTGGCAACTCGACTTCACGCACTTGATTGTTTTCAACTTGATAGACTTGCATTGAATCGCGATTCAACGCTAAGAGATAAAATGGGTAATTAAATTGTGCATTTTTGATGACAGCTAATACATAAGGGGTTTCCCCTACGTAATATTGATCATCCACACGAATACTTAACCGATGGACCAGTACCTCTTCTGGGGTGATAATCACCGCCACACTTGTTGTACTGTTGCGCCAAAATGATTGATCTGCAAGCAGTTCATCAACTTTCGTTTGAAAAAGATCCCAAGAATGTTCTGGGTATTTCTTTTCAAAGCGGCGCTTCGCATCTTTGGCAAAGTTCTTAAATTTGATTTGATCCTTTTCGACATTCTGGTGGCCGACATGCGTATTGAGCATGATCGTGACAAATGGTCCTTTGATTCCGTCAGATATTACCTGCGATAAAAAACTTTTTCCAAATTTTCCCATTCCACATTACCTCCTGCTTAATCAAATACAAATAAAGTGTACCATGCTTATTTTCTTCCATAAAGTAAAACGATTGCACAATTTTATTTCCTCATTCGTTTTTCTGATGACTCACTATACCGACTATTCTTCAACGGATCTGTCAATGTGTTTCTGGTGGCCCATAGAAAGCCTCGCTTGGTCCAAGTCTGAATGGTCGGCTCTTTCAGCTCTTTTAGACTGTGTCCAACAGATTGGAAAAAGACTCGGCCCTTGCCCCATTTTTTGATCCACATCATTGGCAGTATGACTTCTTGGTTAGCTGCATTCGGATGATCTTTAGCGGCAAATGTTGAGGTAGCTAACACAGTGACGGCTGGATCAACCAGACAATAGTATTGCTCCGTCGTCAACTGAGGGATCGATTGCGTATTTGCCGTAATATAGTGATTTGTCTTAAGATCGATGCTATAGGTCGTTTCCAAGCCGCCAGGATGTGCCAAAAAACAGCCGCCAGTCAGAAACAACCAGCCTTTACTGGCTTGAAAAGCCGAAGCAAAGCCGCCATGAACTCCTGCTAATCCTACTCCTTCTGCTACAGCCTGAGTGACATTTTGCAGCGGCTCATCAGGCAATTCTCCACGCGTCCAATTCATGATCAACAGATCCAGCCTTTTTAATTCTTCTTTATGATAGAGAGGTTCAAAATCTGAGGCGAGTGTCACCTGATATCCTTCTGACTCCAGCAACGTTTGGTAAAACTGACTGGTTTCTTTTGGGGCGTGTCCTTCCCATCCTCCGTAAATGATCAATGCTTGTTTCATTTTGTGTTTCCTCCTTTCTTTCTAACTTAGCGAAAAAAACGCAAAAAGCGAAGCAGAACGATTCTTCGTTTTCCTTCGCTAGTAATTTTTTCTGATTTAACGATTAATTGAACGCCCGACACGATTGATCGTATGGCGCATGCCTCTAATTGCAACCGATGTTTCGAAAATATTTTCGGTCGGTGCCATACCGCCATAGCCGGCATCACCGATATGCTGCAGATCGACCCCACAGGTTTTGTTGATAATGGCTAATTGCCGCAACGTTTCTGGACGTGCGCTTTCTTGACTCGTTCCGATCGCTGACATCGTCAATAAGTCATATTGTTTGGCAATTTGAACAGCTTCAATCAGATCCTTTTCTAGAAAGCCTTGAATCGAGCCAACGGAAGGCAGTAACAAAATATCTGCCCCAGCTTCAGCGTAAGAAATGATGGCTTCTCGATCAACCACAGGCTCATCTGAGCCGGCACTGTGCATTTTTCCAGCGATGATCAACCCAGAGAAATGTTCTTTTGCCAATTTTACTGCTTTAGCGATTTCTCGGTTGGTCACACCTGTTCCAGGATTGCCTGTAAAGCAGAGAAAGTCCACCCCGAGTTCTTGGGCTTTTTTGATGGTGTCAACCGAACTTGTTCGGCCTTGACTGATGCTGATCTTTTCACTCATCATCTCCGTCGTAGCTGGGATCGGCTCAAGATTGATGCCGACAGGTCGTCCAATCAGTTGTTTTAGTTGAGGAATCGGGTTTTCAATCGGTTGTGTAGGATCAAGCAGCTGCTCCAATGTGATACCAGGCATCCCAAAAATAGCTGGACGATAACAATCAAACCCATTCAACAAAATTAAGTCAGCCCCAAAAGCTGCCGCGACTTCTGCGTTGGTGATATCGCCAGCTTGCGGCATGGTTTGAACCACCGTTTCACAGACGATTACTCGTCCTTCGCTCGCTTTAATGGATTGTTTCAATTCTTGCGCCGACATTTCTTTGATTTCACTATAGTTTGCACTTATCAATCGTTTGACCATGTTTTTCTTCCTTTCTTTTCCTTCTCATCTTGCGAGAAACACGAATAACAGGTAAAATATAGCTATTGTGTTCCCTTAGTTAAATGGATATAACAAGTCCCTCCTAAGGATTAGTTGCTGGTTCGATTCCGGCAGGGAACGTTTTTTGAAGAAAAAGATTCCTTATTTTTAAGGAATCTTTTTTTGTTAGAAAGTGAATGCGTCTGTGTCGATTTGCTTAGAAATAGTCTTCCAATAGTGGTTTTCCTGTTGGCAAGTTTTCCTGAATCAACACTGCAGCTTCCTGGTCCGTTTCCATTTGCTGGAAAAAGACCAGAGAATCGAGGGATTGTGCCTGCAAGAACAGCTGCACAAAACGCTGAATCGACAAGGTTGCTTTTGGCAGCTTGGTGGCCGCCGTTTTCGTGACTTGATGCTGAGCGTTTTCGATTGTCACTTCATAACACCCATTATTCCATGGGGCATATTCATCCCCTTGAATTTCTATGGCAAAACCGCCGGCTTTTTTCAATGTGAATGGATAACTTTTTAGAAACCCTTCCACATCGATGACGCGCGCCATCATGTCCGGGCGCACTTGGTAGTGAGCCAATGGTTTGGCCGCGTTTGCTTGTAGGACTTCCCCATCAAACCCTGGTCGATAGTTAATCTGTGCTACTGAATCTGCATGGGAGACGATAAACCGATTAAATCCTTGGTAAGCATTCGCAGTCAAATAGCCCCACTCTTGAATATCGAAACGTCCTCCCTCGATAAAGTAAATCAAGTAGCCTTCAGGGACCCCTGCTTCATTGCGATAAATCGCAAACGTATACGGTCGGCGCAAAACAAACTTGATTTCTTCCCACCAGGGTTGGCGAATCAGTCCGCCCTTTTGATGGCGCGGCAATTGATGATAAATCTCATGAATGATCGGCTGTGCTTCCTCCCAATTCATGCGTTGAATCGTTCCATTCACTTTCTTGCCATCGGGCCATTGATGCGCATCGACTTCATAAACCGTCCGTTCAAAAGTATACTCATACCCATATCTGCGATAAAAAGCAAAGGAGAAAGGTGCCAGATAGGAAAGAACGATTTTTTGTTCATAGCAGTCCTTAATGATTTGTTTCATGATCCGATCGATCCGACCTTGGCTGCGATACTCTGGATACGAAGCCACAAAACCGATCCCTGCCATCGGATAACTCGTTCCATGAAAGTTCACATCAAAAATCGTTGCCATGATTTGGCTCGCCAATTTTCCATTCCCATCGTAGGAACCATAATTCCAAGAATTTTCCGCAAGCTTGCGATAGCGCTTGATATTTGTTTCATTCAATTCCCACTGAAAGGCATAAGAAACCAAGTCCAGTACTTCTTGCGAACCAAATTCGGTCATTTTTTTGACATCTGTCATTCCTTCATCTCCTCTACTTGAAAACACGCAAGAAACGCAAAAAAGGCGTCAGTCGACCCCTTAATATGCTTCTTCCATCATACTCAACATTTTTTTAAATTGCTTGCGTTTGAAATATCCTAGAATCGTACCTAAGAGCATGTCATTTAATTGCTGAATCATGCCTTCAGAAGTCATTTTCTCTTCATAGTGCAAGGTGCAATGCGCGTCATCTATCGCTTCAATTTGATAGTGTACACGGAAGGTATTTTTTTTCGTCGCCGTTTGGAACGCATAGGCTTGATTCTTCTTGACTGTTTCAATCGTTATGGTGGCATTGCTATCTTTATAAAATTGTTTTAGATAACTATAGCCTTCTAATTGCTCTTCAGTAAGTGTTTGATCTGTCGCTTGTTTAATATCATGTAAAACGGAATCGATGATCGTTTTATATAAAAAGTCAGCGGGTACATTCATTTTTTTAGTGATTTCCATCTTGCGCCTCCTTGTCTTTCTTGTTGCGTTTGTGTCCAATTGAAGCCATGATTCCTCCAATAGCCATTAGAATGACTGACGTGATGAGATTCACCCAGTGGTATTCACCTGACTGCGCGTTAGCGCTATATATAAATAACATACTACCGATGCTTATAAAAAACAATCCATTTTTAAACATGATATCACCTCACTATTGACTAACGACGTTAAAGTATAGTACTCGACCCCAATCAGTATTTTTGATTGCGTCTTTGGCAAGTTTCGCTGCTTTTTCTTTGTCTTCTGCCGTTGTTTCAAAAATCAACTGAATCCCTTTTTTTTCTTTAAAGGTATACTTGATCTCACCTTCTGTCAGAGACTCAAGTAATGCTTTGATGTTGTCTTGTTGCATCGCGGAATTTACAATAATCATTTTTTCTCCTCCTAAAAAAGATAGCTAGATGGGTGAAGCCACCCATCTAGTTTATTTGATTAGTTCTCTTGGTCTGCTGGATTGATTTTGTTGGCAGCAATAATAAATGGTGCCCAGATCAATAAAGCTACAGCCAAATTAATAATTGTCAAGATGATCGCACGCCAGTCTCCACCGGTAGCTAAGAAGCCGCTTAGGATCGTTGGCATTACCCAAATCACATTTACCACAACTGGTGCAACTAACCCTAAAGTTGTTGCAAAGTAAGCAATCGTTGCTGTAACTAACGGTGCAACAATAAATGGAATGATAAACAATGGGTTTAACACGATTGGTAGACCAAACATTACTGGTTCATTGATATTGAACAACCCAGGTCCAATCCCTAGTTTACCAACTGTCTTATAGTCGGCACGTTTAGAGAATAGCAAGATTGCGATCAAGAGCATTAAAGTCACACCTGCTCCACCAGGCCAAACAAATGCTTCGAATGAACCTGCTACCCATTTATAAGGAACAGCTTCCCCTAATTGATAAGCATTAGTATTTTCAACCATTGCCACACCGTAGATCGATTGTAGAACAGGTCCCATGATATTTGTTCCATGTAATCCAAAGAACCACAAGACATGGACAAGTAAAACAATGATAAATACGGCAAAGTACCCTTGAGAGAGACCCAATAATGGTTTTTGGATCGATTCGGAGATCCAGTCAATTATCGGCATACCGACAAAGCGTTCAAATAGATAGTAAATCAAACCTGAAGCATATAGTCCGGCAATCCCAGGGATAATCGCTGCAAAGGCACGGGAAACTGCTGGTGGCACTGAATCTGGCATTTTGATAATAATATTTTTTTGCATCAATTTTGCAAAGATAATAACTGAAACGAAACCAAAGATGATTGCCGTGAACAATCCAGAGCCACCCATATAGGCGCTAAATGGGAAGTAGCCCCAGCCTGCAGCGCTGATCGTTGAACCATCTGCTGCAAATCCTGATGTAGCACTTGTACTGTTGATCATGTCTACCACGTTTGCTGGTAGTGCTTCTTCTAACGCTAAAGAAAGAGAAGCAGATTGTGGAATACCCATAATAAATGCTGCTAAAGAGACCAACGCACCTGATAGTGCATCAACATTGTAAGCCTTCGCTAAATTATAACCGAATGAAGCTGAGAAGATAACCGCCATAATTGCTAAGGTACCTGTCCAAACTAAACCATTGACTGCGATCACTGGCGTGAAAAATTTCGTAATTGCATTGTCCGCACCAAGATAAGTGTTTGGAAAATCACGCATGAAGGCGTTCAATAATACTGCAATTGCCCCAGCCATCGTTGCTGGCATCATTCCGATAAAAGCATCCCGCAAGGCAACCAAATGCTTTTGCGCACCAATCTTAGCTGCAACCGGGAGAATGTGTCTCTCCATCCAACTTGTTAATCCATCCATTCTTAATTCCTCCTATAAGTTCTATTCGTCAAAGAAGATTTTTTGATTCATCGACAATAACTACTTCTATCCGTTCAAAGATTATTCGTTATTTAGACGTCGATAGACATCAATGATTTCTTTCGCTAAATCGGTAAATGCGATTGATGTCATTAGGTGATCTTGTGAATGCACGGTCAACAATGTCACGGTCATATGATTGCCTTGCGCTTCTTGTGTCAACAATCCTGTTTGCGAATGATGCGCTTCCACAAGAGATGCTTCAGCATCTTTGATTTTTTGGTCAGCTAATTCGAAGTTCCCTTCTTTTGCTGCCGCGATTGCTTCCATTGCGTCACTTTTTGCATTACCACCATACATGATCAATCCCATAATGGCTTCCAAATTTTGCTCATCCATCTTTAAAAATCCTCCTTACACTTCGATCCTAAAAAATCTTAGTTCATTAATGTTTCTGCTTGTTGCAATACTTTTTCGCCGTTCATCATGCCATAGTCTGCCATGTTGATCACGTCCAAAGGAATGCCTTTTGGTGCTAATTTTTGTTCAAATTGTGATTTCATGAAACGTACTTGTGGTCCTAACAATAGAACATCGACTGGTTTTGACTCCAAATGTTGGTCGGCTTCTGAAGCTGAAACAGCAAAGATATCTGCTTCCATTCCTTTAGCTTCGGCTGCTTTTTGCATTTTTGTCACCAATAGACTGGTACTCATTCCTGCTGAACAAACCAGCATAATCGTTTTTTTCGCCATCGCGCATCTGCTCCTTTCTGTTGTAAGTTACACTTTACTATAAAGCAAAAAGCGTGCCAAAAAAAAATAAGTTCAGACCTTTATTTATCAATGGTCTGAACCAATTTCTCGTTTACACACTCGCAGTTTTTTCATTACACACTAAAATTGTGTGCGGATTCATCATAATTTTTGATTTTGTTTTCTAAAAACATTTGGGTTAAATAGGCGATCTCATCTTCAGAAAATTTGATTTGATAATTTTTTTCAATTTGTAATAAATGGGTTCGTAAAACATCCATTTCAATTCGGTACCGTTTTTGGAAAGTAGCTAAGTTGACGAAAGTACGGGAAGGCTCCTTCTTCAATAAACTTTCTACCAAAAAGGCTAAATGAATGACTAATCCTGCATCGACGGTTGGTTCTACAATCACATGCAATTGATTTTGAATCTGATGAACGATTCGTTGCAGGCTTTCGATCAGATGATAGACGGACCCAACATGAGTTATCGTATTTTCCAATGAACGCACGATCTTTTCGATCGGCACTTCATCTGAAGCGATTCGTTTTAGCACATTCAAGCGATTGTCATCAAAAACATCATAGGCGGAGAAAAACGGAATGTTTTGATAATCGATCTCGACGGTGCCGGCAATAGCTTTGATCTCATATTCTTCTAGCAAGCCGTCAATATGTTTTTTGAAGGTTTCTTTTTCAATAAATTGCATTTGGATGATCTCGACTTTTGATTGATCGACGACGGGATAAATTCGTTGATAAAGTTTGGCAGCGACACCTTCCCCAGTAAAGCAAGTAACGATGACTGCCTTTTTATTTCCTTTTGCTTCACGAACCGTACGGAACTGTTCTTGTACGATGGTTTCAAAAGAACGCTGAATGTTTTGGTAGATATCTTCTAAACTGCGCCCACTCTCTGCCATCCGCAAAGCTTCTAAAACAATCATCGTGCTGACCATCGAAATAGCTTTCGTACGAATCCCCGTCTCTTCGGAAATCAAATTCGCAAATGAATTGAGGGAGCCCATATCGGTTAAAAGCAATAAGCCATTGCTCATCTTCTCTTTGTTTTCATTGATATAATTCAACAGCTGGTCATACATTTGCCCGACTTCCATATCCAAAGACATATTCATTGCCTTGCCATAGTCGGTCTCCAGCAGCTCTTGGGCTGTCTCCAGCATACTGCTGGCAGTTGCCTTGCCATGCATCAAGACAATGATCTCGATTTTTTCAAGGGGCAATGGCGAAGGCTGTTTGACTTGAATCGCTAAAAACATACTGATAAAGCCTATTTCATCAAATGGGATCTCGACATGACGTTCCTCTTCAATGATCGTCGATAAATCCATTGCCACTTGAAATTCGGATTTTAAGTTTTTTCTAATCGTGTTCAAATCGGGATGAACGATCATATGTCCCTCTTTAACACGTTCCAGCGTACTTTGCAAATGCAACGCAAAGGCAAAACGGGCTTTTTCACTATAAGTTCGATCTAACCTCTGACCTGCCAAGTCATAAAGAACATTGGTCAGTTTCCAAATGTCTTCTGGAATCAACTCTTTATGAACAGGGTTTTGGATCAATTCTTCGACATATTTTTCAAAGTAGGCATCCACATCCTTAGAGATCAAGTTTTCTAAATCAACATTGGCTACACCGGTTTCAATCAGTGTGCTGACTTTTTCTTCGATCTCATTGTACACCTGCATATTCCGTTGCGGATCACGAGACCAGACAACATCTGGGTCGCCGGGTTCGAAACTCAGAAAGTCGCCTTTGCCATCTAAAAACCGATCCAAGCGTTCTGACATTTCTTTGATCTTCAACAGCCCTTTTTGAACTTGCAGTGAGCAATCGCCTTTTCGAATCAGGAGGTGTTTTTTCCCATAGGTCCGATAATGTAAGAATGCCTTCGCACAGACGAGTTTCAGGTCTCGCTTGATTTGACCGATGTTGCCTTCTGCATCATAGAGCATAAAGGCCAATATCGCATCTCGCTCGACATCGATCCGCTGATTTAGACGGGTCGCCTCTTGCTTGATAAACAAGGAAATGATTTCATACCGTTCATCTAGCGAACGACTTTCCACATTTGGCAAAGTAATAGCCATGGGAATTCGCCGATTGAAGGTCGTCAAAAAGGTTTCTGATGATTCAGTGGTGGCACCAATGATCTGCACGGCGGCTTCATGAACTTGGTTGCTTTCCCCTAATGGGCGGTAGATCCCTTTGTCAATGAAGGTAAAGAGCATTTCTTGGCCTTCTGGCGGCAGTCGATGGATCTCATCCAAGAACAATATACCGCCATCGGCTTTTGCCATAAGTCCTGGACTATCTTCTGCAGCACCTGTGTAGGCCCCTTTTTTGATGCCAAAGATGTGACCAAACAACAACTGCGGATTTTGTGCATAATCCGCACAATTAAACGATACGAAAGGAGCATCTTTTTCTAACATATTTGATTCAACCGCAAAGTGATACATACATTCGGCAAATAAGGATTTACCGGTACCTGTCTCTCCAAAAATAATGGTATGGAGTCCTCTAGGCGGATATAAAATTGCTGCTTTGGCTTGCTGGATACTTACTTTTAAAGAAGCTTGAACCCCAACAAGACTTTCAAAACTCACTTCAGAGGAAACATCCACATGCACCGTTTCTTCTAATGGCTCATAAACGACCGGACGGCCGGAACGTTTGCCGATTTTCTTTTCTTTATAAAGCTCACTGAGATAACGGCTTGCATTGCTGCGATCGATTTGTAAGATTTTAGCGACGTCAACTGCGGTCAACCCTTGCTTATGCAGTTCGATCGTTTGAAAAATCTCTTCTTTTCGCGAATTCATTCGATAGCCTCCTCATTTTTTTACACACTAATAATAAACAACGTTAATGGTAACACAAAAAGACGCTCAATGGCGTCTTTTTCCTTTGTCTTTTTGCTTTTTCGTCTTTTTCTTGGTCTTTTTAACAGGAGTGTGTAATTTTTCAGATGTTTTCTTGGAAATTTTCTGCACACTTACTATTTTCGTTTCTTTCTTGCTTTCCTTTTCGATAACAGGTGCTTCTGTGTGTAATTGTCCCCCATGCAGATAGACTTCCTTGAGTTCTATGAACAATTGATTCGCGATTTTTTTCAAATCCTTCAACGAATGGTCTTGAACGATCGTGACGACGGTTCCTTCTTTGCCCATTCGTCCAACACGTCCTGCCCGGTGCAGATAGGATTCTTTTTCTAACGGGACTTCCGTATTGATGACATAAGGCAAATCCACCACATCTAAGCCGCGAGAGGCGACATCGGTCGTCAATAATTCTACTAGTTTTCCTTGACGGAAGCTCTCCAGTGCGCCTTTTCGGGCAAGTTTGTTTTGGTCAGATGCTAATGATGCCACCGGCAAGCCGTGAAACAGCAGTTTTTCTTCTGCATTTCCCATTGCGCTTAATTCATTGAAGAAAACCAAGGCTTGAAAGTTTGGTAAATGAGCAAAGCGCCTTAAAGCATCCACGATTCGTCGTTGCGGATAATTCAAATAGTAGTGATGGATCACGCCTTTGCTCTGATCTTCTTGGGTAACATCAATGATCAGCGGCTCTTTTGTCACCAATGGTCGAATCTCATCAATCACTTCGTTAGCGGTTGCTGAAAAGAAACTACGCTGGATTTGTTTTGGCAATGTTTGATTGATCTTGGCAGCCAGTGTGAAGGCCCCTTCTTTCAATAATTGGTCAACCTCATCTAATACCAACGATTGCAACTGCTGGGTCTTGATTTTTTTTGCTTTGATCAATTCTAACACTCGGCCTGGGGTGCCAATCAAGACCTCGGGCTTGTCTTTCAGTTTTTCCACTTGGCGTTTTGTACTTGCGCCACCAATTAGCGGCAGAACGGTCAAACCAATGGCTTGGGCCCATTCCCGGGCCACTTCTGTGACTTGCATCGCTAATTCTTGTGAAGAAGTCAAAATCAGCAACTGATTACCTTGCTTTGCCTCGACTTTTGTTAACAGTGGCAAGAGGTACGCCAAAGTTTTACCAGAACCGGTCGGTGAGACTCCAATGACAGACTCACCATCTTTTAAAGGGCCAAAGGTTTTCTCTTGGATCAAGGACGGTGCGTGATACCCTGCCGCCTGCCATTTTTCTTGCCAGATGTCTGGCAATTGTGTCAATTCAAATACTGTCATAAATGTTCCATTCCTTATTTTTTATCTGCATCAAAAATGATGCCTGCTTGTTTACGCATAAGAGCGATGGTTTCATTGACACTGCGAGCAAGTTCCACCCATTCCTCATACCGTTGTCCTTGTTGGGGATCATTTTTGTTTTCGATGATGTCTGCAAAGTCTTGTGCTTCTTCGATCATCGGGTTTTCTAAAGCACTTACTGCTAATGCCTGGGTTTGTTTTGTTTTTCGCTCATAAAATGCGGCTTCTTCGATGGCATTGACGGCATTTAGGTCTAATGTACCGTCTTCAAAATAGATTTCTGAACGCAACTCTGAATCAGCGATTTTTCCTGTTTGGATTGTGACATCAAAGTCAGCATAGCGCAACACTGCAGTCCCGATACCATCTACACCAGTCGGTAATTTACGGGCAAAATAATGAACATCTTGCGGTTTGCCAAACCAAGCGACCGCCGCATAAATCGGATAGACGCCCAAATCCGCTAAGGCACCGCCAGAAAAATGTGGAGAAAAAATATTTGGTTCCTCCCCAGCTAGTACAGCGTCATAACGAGACGAATATTTCATATAAGAAAAGTTCGCCCCAAGAATGGCACCGCGTGTCGGTAAGAATTCGGCTACAGTAGAAAAACTTGCTTCATGGATGTTGCGAGCTGCTTCAAAGAATAATACCTGTTGCTGATTTGCCAATTCGATGATCTCCGCCATTTCCTCAGGCGTTGAAAAGGCTGGCTTCTCCACAATGACATTTTTTCCTGCTAAAATACCTTGCTTGGCTTGTTCAAAGTGCAAACTATTCGGAGACGCGATGTAGACCGTGTCCATATGAGCTAAGCCAAAAAAAGTGTCCAGATCGGTCGCATACTCGATGTCCCCATATTTTTCTCCAAAACGTTGTGCCGTTGCTAACTTTCTTGAGTATACGGCAACCAATTGATAGCGTTTGGTTTCGTGGGCTGCTTGTACAAATTGATCGGTGATCCAATTTGTGCCGATAATCCCTAAATGAATCATGTTTTTTCCTTCTTTCTTCTATAGATTAGGGTCGTCAAAGACGACATTCAAATCAAAAGGGATTGGTTCTTTGACCGTGATCATCCCTTGGTTTACTTGGCAATTATAGGCAAACACTTCGACACCCTTGCTTTGCGCTTCAGCGATTTTAGTGGCCAGATCCGGTTGCATCTGTCGATGGATCGTGGCGATTTGCACCGCTTCAAATTGGATCATAAACAAAACCGCCGCATAATAGCCAGCTTCTTTGGCATGGATCAATTCATTGACGTGTTTCAAGCCACGAATGGTTGGTGCATCTGGAAAAGCACCGACTTGCTTGTTTTCAAGGGTCATTCCCTTGATTTCTAAAAAGCCTTTTTCTTGTTCATCTGTTTCAAAATAAAGGTCGAATTTTGATGTCCTATAGACAACTTCCCTTCGCAAAAGCGCGATTCTCCCTTTGATATTTGGCAACTGGATCGTGCCATCCAAGAGGCCTTCATAGCCTAAACGATTCGGTACTTGACTATCGATGTTGATCCATTGGTCTTGTTTCTTGACTGAGATCAAGTCGTAATTGGTTTTGCGTTTCGGATTGTCCCAATATTGCAGGGTAACAAGCGCACCTTTGTGCAAGAGCTCTTTTCCTCGTCCGGTATTTTTTACATGGACGATTACTTCTTGACCGTCAACGAGACATCGGGCAATGAACCGGTTGTCTCGCACGAGAAACGTGGCTAAAAGGGTATTCGGATAATTCATTTTCTCACCTGCTCTTTTGAATCATAGCATATTTTGATAAAAACTTCTAAACTTCAAACTAAAGTACCATGCTTTTTTACCTTCTCATGGTATACTTATGGCAATTATTTTCTAGTGCGAAAAAGTGGACACCTGTCCACAAGGCACAACTTGATGAATCGTAAATGATAGGACGTGTATAAATGAAGAAAAGGTCTATTTTGATTGGTTTATCTCTTGCAACGGGCGTGGTCAGCTCCTTGCTGTTGCGAAAAGAAAAACAAAAAAATGAGAATCGCCAGAATTTCATTGGTAATTGGCGTTTTACTTCCAAGACAAAAGAAGATGTCACGATAGAAATAGCCAATGATTATTCGTTGACCATCGAAGGCAAGCCTTTGACTGCTTCCATCGTTGAATTGACTCCGATGCGGTTAGTTTTACTGGACACATTTGGCTATCATTTAGTTCTTGAACAAAAAGGCTCCGTCATTACTTTATATGATGAAGCTGAAGATTGCCACTATTCTTTGACAAAAATCATCTAAAATCGCTGAGAAAGACAAGTTCATGTTTTCTTCACATTTTCTTCGGTCAATTCTCAGACTTTTTATCAGCATTTCTTGGCAATCCATGCTATCATTAACTTAACAAGTGGTTGAACAAGGTGTTCCGTTGAGTGATGTTTGATCGTTCATAGATTAAGGTGTAGGTTCGATTCCTACCTTCCACATTTATTTTAAATAGAAAGAAGGGATTTTTATGTTAACGACCTTTATTTCACTCTTTTCCATCTTTGCTTTAGCTGCATTGTTAGCTGGGACATTCTTTTTAGCAAAATTGGCTATGCAACAAGAAACGAAGGCGGTGAAAGTTCCCGTCAGAGTCCAAAACCAAAACCCGAGAATCCATTCCAATCGTCGCTAAGTGAATCAGTTTGACCCTATGTCAATTCACAAAAACTTGCCTTCTATTTTATAGGAAGGTAAGTTTTTTTGTTAGCTATTATTTACAGTAAACAACCTTAGTCACGTAACGTCTCAGTTTGTCTACTGAGGGATCGGTCTTACGCAATTAAATGCTAAGTTTTCTCTTAGAGTATTGCAACAGTGGATACTCTTTGTTAAAATTTTTGCTTAGATACAACTTTAAAGGAGCTACTACATATATGCAGAAAATAACCAAGTTCGGGTATTCCATCGTTGCTGCTTTGGCAATCCTCTTTGCTGCTGCCGGCTTACCCGTCGTTTCGTATGCTGATGATACAGCTATGAGCGCCGAAGAGATCCAAGATTTTTCAGTCGATGCAAAAGCCGCTTACTCCATTGATTTTGACACAGGCAAAGTGTTGTATGATCAAGATGGTGAGACCGCCATGGGCATCGCCTCCATCACCAAGATCATCAGTCTCTACCTTGTAGCTGAGCAAGTAGAGCAAGGAACCATCGCTTGGGATGATCCTGTCCCTATTTCAGATTATGCCGCGAATCTCAGCGTGTCGCCAAACTTATCGAATGTCCCTTTGCATCAAGACGTTACCTATACAGTAAAAGATTTGTATGATGCCAGTTATATCCAATCTGCAAATGCTGCAATCGTAGCGCTCGCGGAGCTGATTGCTGGGTCTGAAAGTGCCTTTGTTGATCAAATGCAAGAAAAAGTGCAATCATGGGGCATTACCGATGCAAAGATCGTCAATGCTTCTGGCTTGAACAATACTTATTTAGGGGACAATATCTATCCCGGGTCAACTTCCACTGACGAAAACGAACTATCCGCAAAAGATGTCGCCCTGATTGCTCGCCATTTGCTGCAAGACTTTCCAGACGTTTTAGAAGTAACAAGTCTTTCCACCAAACAATTTGGCGAAGGTTCCTATTCGCCTGTCGAGATGGTCAATTGGAACTGGATGCTTCCAGGTTTTACGAATACTAAAGATGGTGTTGACGGTCTTAAGACTGGTACGACAGATATGGCAGGCGCCTGCTTTGTCGGAACCGCCGTCAAGGATGGTCAACGAATTATCACCGTCGTGCTAAACGTCAATGGTCATGCGGAAAATCCAAGCGTACGTTTTATCGAAACAGGTCGGTTGATGGACTACTCCTTCGATGCTTGGGAACAAGTAGAAATTCTACCAGAAAATGCACAGTTAGAAGATACACAGACGGTGTCAGTCAAAGATGGGAAAGAATTGAGTGTTCCCGTTGCCTTAAATCAAGGTTTGACCTTATGGGTACGTGGAGATATGGATGCAACAGCCTTTGAAACAACCATTGACTTTAATGAGCATTATCGTGATTCTGCCCTGCAAGCGCCATTGACTGAGGGCACAGAAGTCGGTACTGTAAGTGCTTCGATTCCAGCTGATACGCTTGGTTATATTGATGCTTCTGATCATGACGAAACTGCAGGATTGGTCACAACACAAACGGTAGAAAAAGCCAACATCTTTGTTCGTGCTTGGCGCGGTGTGTCTACCTTTTTCGAGAATCTTTTTTAATCCAAACCAAAGAAAAAATCTGTCCTGAGCAAAGATTGCTTCTCGGACAGATTTTTTTTATTCTACCGTTTCCACCGTTGCTGCTGCCAAAGGCTCAACAGGGAAAAACAATTCAACTTCCCCTTCTTTAAAATGAGGAAGATATCTTTCTTGGATCGCTGCTGACAAGTGGACGTTATTTTCTGGTAAAACTTCCATCAACATTTTTTCAGTCATCATGGTCAAGTTTTTTTCATCCGTTTTTACAACGAGATAGGTCATTGCGGGCATTTCCCAACGGACCCAACCGACGGGAGGAAAATTTTCTGTATGGACTTGAACGCCTGCCAAATAACGGCCGGTTTCTTGCCAAGGCTCTAACCAATTAGTGCCATCACTCATTAAGCCCCAAAATTCCAGTTCTTCTGCCTTTTGATCGCTCACTAGAAATTCGATCTCTTCAAAATCCTTTGTTGCAAGTTCCCATAGCGCTGGTACCCAAGAAGCTCCTTCTTCCGCTAATCCCTTGCCTTCTTTTCCGATCACATAAAAAGCGGGCCGTTCAACGCGAATCACTTCACCTAATTGCATGTTCCTTCCTCCTTCTTTTCTTCATTTTAGCGAATTGCAAGAAATTCAGCAACTTTGACCTTAGCAACAAGCAATTTTTGTCATTTTTCGGTATACTAGGTGTATCGTTAAAGGAGTGAAAAACATGGATTTTACGCAATTGCTGATTTTTGCCATCAGCTATTTGACGGGTGTGATCGTCGTTCAAAAGTGGCGCAAGAGTAAAGATGAGCCAGATATTTTCTTTTTTGAGTGCTGTTGGACGATTTTAGCCCTGCTGATTTATTTAGCCGTCTCAGAATTACGGACAGGCAGTTTCTTTATTCTAATACCAGTCGCCTTCGCCGGCCTTTTTTTATTTTCTTATCGGCGCAACAAGCACCGACTCGTAAATGGCTTGCTCTTTAATTTGTTTGTCTTAGCATTTGGTGGCTACCTAGTCATTAATCTATACCGAACACAAGATATTCTTGTAGGTGGTCTATTGGCTGTTTTGCTAGCGATCTTCTTTGCTGTATTATTATTCGGCTTAGCCATTCTCGTGGTCTTTCTTTACTGGAATTCCATTATTGTTTTACGAAGAGAGTCGCGATCAATCGCCAATCTATTGACCCTGATCTTAGCAGTGGTTTTGACCGTTTTATTATTTTCAGATACCCTTTTGCACTTTTTCCCGGATTGGATCCGAACCTTATTCGGCGTTGTTCCCCTAAGTCTGATGTATCTATTTGTGGTCTTTTTGAACTTTTTATCGATTTCAGTCATTTATCAGTTCAATCATCCTCGTTACAATCAAGATTTTATCATCGTCTTAGGAGCAGGTCTTTTGAATGGCACCACGGTCTCCCCTTTATTGGCCAAGCGTATCAATAAAGCAATCTCGTTCTACGAAGCGCAATTTAAAGCGAAAAAAACCGCTCCTCGGTTACTGATGTCAGGCGGCCAAGGAAGCGATGAAAAGCTGCCAGAAGCTGTCGCGATGAAAGAATATGCAGTTGCGCAAGGAGTGCCCGAAGGAGAGATTTTAGTAGAAACAAATTCCACGACTACTTATGAAAACATGAAGTTTTCGAAAGAAATCATGGATTCCTTAAAGCCAAATGGCTACAAAGTTATTTTTTCCTCCAACAATTACCATATTTTTCGTGCCGGTCTCTATGCAGATCAAGCACAACTTAAAGCGGATGGTATCGGAGCACCCACCGCCTTTTACTATTTACCAAATGCCTTCTTACGAGAATTCGTAGCGATCCTTTTTATGCACAAAAGACGACACTTAACGGTATTGATCACCTTACTGATCCTTTATGTAGGCGCAGCGATCCTCCAACTTATTTTTGGCTAAGCAAACAAAAAAAGTTCTTTGAACCGGCTGGTTCGAAGAACTTTTTTCTTATTGAATCGTACGATGTTTCTTCCAGAAACGTTGTTGCCATTTTTCTTTCATACTTTCTGTAAGTGGTTCTGATGCTTCTTTGATCGCACAATATTTGTCAACCATTGTGACAATATAGCTTTCTTTATAACGTGGCGGCGCAATCGTTGCTCCCCACATATGTTTCAAGATGATATCTTTTTCTAGATCACTTAGTTCAGTGATTTTTTCAGCATTTTTTACTGCAATTCGTGGATGCATATACGCATGGGTACCTTCATCAAACTTTGTGGTACGCCAGTCATAGTAGAATAAATCATGAAGGAGTCCTGCACGAGCTGTTGCACGAGCATCGCCGCCCCATTTCTTGGCCAATTTGTAACTATAATAAGAGACGCTGATCGAATGTTCCAAACGTGTGGAGTTCATATGCTGCACAAAGTTGGCTAATTTTTTTACAGCTTCTGTTTCTAACAGGTCAGCCACGTAAGACATATATTCGCTATCTTCTTGCCATTTTTCTGTCATAAATTTTTGTCTGCCACCTTTTTTTGATCTGCTTGATTGTTACAAGACAAAGTATAGCACCTATTCATCGAAGATTCTAGGTGAGGTGCAATAGATTCAAATAGTTTAACAGTTCCTTAAAAATCTAACTGACAGAAAAATACATCAAAATTCCGGCTGCAATGGCGACGTTCAATGATTCCGCCTGACCATAGATGGGAATATACACATTTTTGTCAGTCAAAGCCAACAGTTCTGGGTGAACCCCTTGTCCCTCGTTACCTAAAATGAAGGCAGCTGTTTGTTCTTTAGGAAGCTCGGTATAAGGAACGGCTTCTTTATTTAATTCGGTGCCATAAATCGTCACGCCAGCTGAGCGTAGCTGCTTTAGAAATGGCGGGATCGCTCCTTCTAAAATCGGTAAATGATAGTTGCTTCCTTGCATGCTGCGCAAGACTTTTGTGCTGTAAAGATCTGCTGTTCCTTCGCCGAGAAACACCCCGCTAAATCCAGCAGCATCCGCTGTTCGAATCATGGTACCAACGTTCCCGGGATCTTGCACATTATCTAAAATCAACCAATTACCCGTCAGTGTCTGTAAGTTTTGCTCTTGCTTTTCCACCACGGCAAAAATTCCTTGTGGTGTTGGTAAATCAGAAAGCATCGCTGCGATCTCCTCTGTGATCAAATAGCTTTCTTCCTGATAATCATCGAGCTGCCCGTTGGCTTCACTTAACCCTCGCGGTGTCACCAACAACGCTTTGATAGGTACTTTGGCCTGCAGCGCTTCTTGCACTAAATGCCAGCCATCGATCAAATACGTATTGGTCTGTGTACGGTGTTTTTTTTGTGTTAGTTTTTTGATTTCCTTGATAAAGGTATTTTTTTTCGATTGAATTTCTTTCATGTGGTCACCTCGATTTATTATAGCATGAGTCAATCGATCTAACTTGTTCTTTTACTGAAAAAACGCTATCATTATAAGCAGAGGAGGGATTGTCCATGAAGAAACTACGAATCCATGTTCAAGGGCGTGTCCAAGGTGTCGGCTTTCGTTATACCACGAAAATGCTTGCCGATCAATTAGGGGTCACAGGATCTGTAAAAAATGAGGCAGATGGTTCTGTTTCGATTGAAGCGATGGGAGATGAAAAAATCATCGATGCCTTTGTTGCCGGAGTGAAAGATTCTCCTTCTCCCGCTGGAAAAGTGAACCAAATCGACATCCAACCAGACGATACCATTAAAGAACGTACTAGCTTTGATGTAGTCTATTATTGATAATTGAATGTTTTCTAAGTCGAAAGATTGATTTTTCAATGAATTTCTCTTTGTACATTGAAATAGTCGGTCTTTTTTAGTATAGTTATTTTTGTCTAAATTTATTGTGAAGAGGAAGAATAGAATGTCTAAAATGAATAAATGGTTGCTTTCATCAGGATTATTTGGCCTGTTATTAGCATTATCAGGCTGTGTCAGTACCAATGCTGATGGTACGCCGAAAGAAACAGGAATGATTTATCGCTTTTTGGTGAAACCTTTAGGTGATATGATCACGATGCTCGTTGAAAACTTCAACTGGTCTTACGGCTGGGCGATCATCGCCGTAACGATCGTTGTCCGCGTCATTATCTTACCATTAGGGATCCATCAGTCTCGAAAAACGATGATTCAAAGTGAAAAAATGCAGTTTCTGAAACCTCAAGTGGATATTGCGCAAGCCAATTTGAAGAAAGCAACCACTCGGGAAGAACAAATGCAAGCGCAAGCGGAGATGCAAAAAATCTATTCTGAAAACAACGTCAGTATGTTTGGCGGTATCGGTTGTTTGCCTTTACTGATTCAGATGCCGATCTTCTCTGCCCTCTACTTCACCGCCCGTTACACACAAGGAATCCAAAACTCTGAGTTCTTTGGCGTATCATTAGGTGACCCCAGCATCCTCTTTGTAGCGATTGCTGGTATTTCCTACCTGGCACAAGGATACATCTCAACCATTGGGATTCCGGAAGAACAGAAAAAAACGATGAAAACCATGTTGATCGTTTCTCCATTGATGATCGTTTTCATGTCAATGAGTGCACCAGCTGGTGTGACGCTTTATTGGGTAGTCGGTGGGGTCTTCAGTTGTATCCAAACATTTATCACGAATGTCATCATGAAACCAAAAATTCGTGCCCAAGTCGAAGCAGAAATGAAAGCCAATCCGCCAAAAACGGTGGTTACGCCTCGCAAAGATGTAACTCCTGAAAAAACAGAAGCTGTCAAAAAAGCGTTGAACACGACAAAGCCTAATGGAAAAGGTCGTAACGCAGGCAAGCAGCAACGTTAGTAATTCTTGACCAAATCGCTCAATGAGTGGTTTGGTTTTTTGTTGTTTTCAAATGGGAATCAGTTGCTTCTTCTTCTGCCTTTCGCTATAGTAAATGAGAGGTGAGCACATGTTTCAAGCATATATCAATATTTTTGTCATTTTCAGTCTCATGTTTATCGGTTATTGGTTGTCTTACAAACAATGGTTTTCTAATCGAACCGCCGATACGTTTTCAAAATTGGTATTAAATGTCTCATTACCAGCCAATATGTTTTTAACGATTATTAAAAACTTTACGAAAGATGAATTTCTTTCATTGGTTTCGGGGATGATCATCCCATTACTTTCCATGATGATCACTTACTTCGCTGGTTATTTATGGCGACGTTTCGCGCAAGTTGAAGCCAAACACCAAGGCGCATTTTCCGCCATGTTTACCTTTTCCAATACGATCTTCATCGGCTTACCGATCAATTTAGCTATTTTTGGTGAAAAAGCCGTTCCTTATGTGTTGTTGTACTATATTGTAAATACGACATTATTTTGGACCATCGGTATTTTTGAGTTAGCAAAAGACAATCCTGATTTTGGTGAAGCCCGGATTTCCTTTCATCCATTGGTCATGCTAAAAAAGATTTTTTCACCAGCCTTGATTGGTTTCATCATCGGTTTGATCTGGATGCTATTCACCTTACCGCTGCCCTCATTTGTTGATGGCCTTGGAAGCTATCTAGCAGATTTGACGACACCCTTATCAATGTTTATTATCGGAATCATCGTCTACTTTGGGGGACTCAAAAATTTGCGAATGACGAAAGACATTGTCGGTGTCTTGTTTGGTCGTTTCGTTCTTTCGCCCCTCGTTGTGTGGCTGTTAAGCAGAATCATCCCTGTTCCTGAATTGATGCTTTCTGTGTTTATTATTCAAGCCTCTATGCCCGTCCAAAACTCTGTCCCGATCCTTGTACGAAACTACCAAGGGGATGAAGAATTTGCAACTTCATGTTTAGGCTATTCCGTCTTACTGTACATGGTGTATTTGCCTGTTTTGCTTTTTTTCTTTTTTTAGCTATTTAACGAACTTTGTCGAAAAATACTCGTTACCAAAGGCATTCGCTTCTTTCGGTAACGAGTATTTTTCTCCTCTTTGTATGGTAAAGGTTCGATTGATTCGCTACCAAGGCTGGCCCCTATGATTTCCCACAATAGACCACGATCTTTCTGATTTTCGTCAGATTGTGGCTGCTTAGATCGATTTCACAAACAAGACAAAAAAGCACATCATGCAGAAACTAGCTATACTAGCCATTATGATGATGTGCTTATTTTTTATCTTAAGTGAACAGCCGGTGGTTTACAACATATCAAACAACGATAACTGATTTTCATCAGGTAAATCTTTAAGAACACCGTTATCCGTCATGTATTCAATCAAAGTCTTAGAAACTTTCCCGCGATTGGCGAGATCTTCTTTCGATAAGAAAGGACCATTTTTCCGTGCTTCCACGATTTGTTTCGCTACGTTTAGTCCCAAACTCGGCACTGCTCGAAATGGTGCGATCAATTTTTTTCCGTCGATCACGAAGTTTTCCGCATCCGATTTATACAGATCGATCATCCCAAATTCATAACCGCGCTCTAACATTTCATTGGCTAACTCCAGAACGGTTAACAGATTCTTTTCTTTCGTTGACGCATCCAATCCTTTGTCAGTGATTTCTTGCATCCGTTCTTTTACGGCGTCTTTTCCTTTTGACATGGCAATCAAATCAAAATCATCCGCCCGGACAGAGAAATAAGCACAGTAATAGAGAATTGGGAAGTACACTTTAAAGTAAGCCACCCGCAACGCCATCAAAACATACGCCGCCGCATGGGCTTTCGGGAACATATACTTGATCTTCGAACAAGAATCGATATACCATTCAGGGACATTGTTCTCCCGCATCGCTTGCAAGTAAGTGTCCCGCAAGTCGTCAGGGATCTTGTTCCATTGCCCTTTACGAACCGTCTCCATGATTTTAAAGGCCATCCCGTCATCTAAGCCAGCATGGATCAAGTACACCATGATATCATCCCGACAGCCGATTACTTCTGCTAGACTGGCATCTCCGCGACGAATCAGTTCTTCGGCATTGCCCAACCATACATCGGTACCATGGGAAAGACCAGAGATCTGCAAAAGCTCTGCAAACGTCGATGGATGGGTTTGATCCAACATCCCCCGCACAAATCGGGTCCCAAATTCTGGGATGCCTAATGTACCTGTTTTTGAGTAGATCTGCTCTTCAGTCACACCTAGCACGTCCGTACCACCAAAAATACGCATCACTTCCGGATCATCCGTGGGGATCGTTTTAGGATCGATTCCTGATAAATCCTGCAGCATCCGAATCACCGTTGGGTCATCGTGTCCCAGGATATCCAGTTTTAAAATATTGTCATGAATGGAATGGAAATCAAAGTGGGTCGTTTTCCATTCTGAATTTTGATCATCTGCTGGGTATTGAATCGGCGTGAAATCATAGACATCCATATAGTCTGGAATAACGATGATTCCCCCCGGATGCTGACCAGTTGTCCGTTTGACGCCAGTTGCACCCTTAGCCAATCGATCGACTTCAGCTGCTCGATAATGGAGATTATGATCGCGCTCAAAGCCTTTTACGAAACCGAAGGCTGTTTTATCGGCTACTGTACCGATCGTTCCGGCACGATAGACATATTCTTCGCCGAAGAGCACTTTCGTATAGTTATGGGCCTCTGGCTGATATTCCCCAGAGAAGTTCAAATCGATATCGGGGACTTTATCGCCATGGAAACCAAGGAAGGTTTCAAAAGGAATATCATGGCCATCTTTGTTCAGACGTGTGCCGCATTTTGGACATTTTTTCTCTGGCATATCATAACCAGAACCATACGAGCCGTCTTCGTAAAACTCAGAATACTGGCAATCGGGACAATAATAATGAGGGGCTAATGGATTGACCTCAGTGATCCCAGTCATCGTTGCTACGAAACTAGAACCGACTGATCCCCGTGACCCTACTAAGTAGCCGTCTTGATTGCTTTTATGAACCAGTTTTTGTGAGATCAAATAGATCACGGAAAACCCATTCCCAATGATCGAATCAAGCTCTTTTTTCAAACGTTTTTCCACAATTTCTGGTAATGGATCACCGTATAGCTCTTTGGCACGGTTGTAACTCAAGTCGGTGATCTCTTGTTCAGATCCGGGAATCTTTGGTGTATACAGATCATCTTTTACCGGAATGACTTTTTCACAGAGATCAGCGATTTTATTTGGGTTCGTCACCACAATTTCTTTCGCTACTTCTGGACCTAAAAACTGAAAAGCGGTCAGCATCTCATCGGTTGTTCGGAAGTGTACATCCGGTAAACTATGCCGATTCAAGGGATTGGCGCCCCCCATCGAATTGATCAAGACCTTACGATAAATGGCATCTTCTTCGTTCAGGTAGTGGGCATTCCCAGTAGCAACAACGATTTTTCCTAACTCTTCACCCATTTGGATCAAATTCCGAATAATGTCTTCTAGGTCTTTTTCACTTTTCACGAGCTCCGTTTCTAAGAGATGGGCATAAACTGCTTTGGGCATGACTTCGATATAGTCATAAAACTTAGCAAGTTCCCGCGCTGCATCGACCCCTTTTTGCATCATTGCGACAAAGACTTCCCCTTTATCACAAGCGGTTCCGACTAACAATCCTTCCCGCAATTTCACCAATTCTGAGCGCGGGATCCGCGGGACTTTATCATGGAAGTACTTCACATTCGACATCGAGATCAGCTTGAATAAATTCTTCAATCCCGCCTGTGTTCGGGCTAAGATCGTGGCATGGAAAGGCCGAGCTGCTTTATAGGAGTTCTCGCCCCCAACGTGTCGGTTCAAATCTTCGTGCAGCAGCATGTCATGTTTTTCCATCGCTTCTTTGACAAAGATCCACGCTAAATGACCGGTTGCCTCGGCATCGTAGATCGCTCGGTGATGTTGCTCCAAACTAACGCCGAATTTTTTGGAAAGGACACCTAAACCGAATCGCTTAAACTCTGGATACAAATAACGAGCGAGTTCCAATGTATCAATGACGGGATTTTCTGCTTCTGGAATACCGTATTTTCGATAACTTGTATTTAAGAAGCCCATATCAAATGACGCATTGTGGGCAACTAGAATGGCTCCTTCAGAAAACTCACGGAACAAACGTAAGACTTCTTCTTCCGATTTTGACCCCCGAACCATTTCATCGGTGATCCCCGTCAATTCTACGGTCGTTCGTGATAAAGGATGGCCAGGATCGATGAATTCATCAAAGGAGCCTTCCACGTTGCCTTTATGCATCCGCACAGCGGCCAATTCAATGATGGTGTCGTACACTGCAGACAATCCGGTGGTCTCCACGTCAAACACGATATAAGTGGCATCAGTCAGTGGGACAGGCTTCGGATTATAGGCAACCGCTACCCCGTCATCCACGATATTGGCTTCCACACCGTAAAGAATTTTTACCCCGGCTTTTTCTCCGGCGTGATGGGCATCAGGAAACCCTTGTGCGCCACCATGATCGGTGATCGCAATCGCCTTATGGCCCCACTTGCCAGCTTGAGCGACAAAGTCTGCCACATTGTTGGTTGCATCCATCGTACTCATATTAGAATGCAGGTGAAGTTCGACCCGTTTTTCGCCTTCAGGTGCATAATCTTTGCGGGCCTCGTGTTTGACTTCCAGCAAATCTTGCGCATTCATAACGAGATCTCGCATAAAAGTATCTTCTTGAACACTACCACGCACTTTGACCCAACTACCTTTAGCAATGGCATCAAAGACTTGTTCATCTTTTTCATTATTGGAGAATTTTTTCACACTAAACGACGACGTATAGTCGGTGATTTTCAAAATCAAAATCTTCCGTTTTGAACGCAATTCTCGAACTTCTTTATCAAAGACATACCCTTGGATCGTAACTCTGCGTTCTTCCTCAATGATATTGATCATCGGTGTCACAGGTTCATCGGCAGGAATATTACGTCCCAAGGCAATTGGTCCGTCAAATTCGACTGTTTTGACTTCTTTTTTGCGTTGCTCGTGGGCCATTAAGTTCTCAGCGGCTTGCAATTGGAAGGCTGCCGTTTGTTCTTCTTTTCGTGCTTCAAGTTCTTTCAAGGCTGCCTCAGCCTGTTCTTTGTCTAGCTGCGGCAAGATCCGAAATTTTTGAAACCCGAAAGTCCCATAATTTTCCTCAATGATCGGTAAGTACTGTTGCTGCAAAATCGTGATGACCGCATCATTGTTGACGGGTAAAATCACTTTGTTCTCTTGAATCATAGGCATTTGATTTTTAATCACTTGATGAACTAACGGCCGATCACAATTTTGATTGGCTAACGCTAATGGCCAGTATTCTTGAATGAACTGCTCATCGAAGGAACCATCTTGAGCTTCAATGACAATGCGAACTTCCGCGATCTCTTTAAACGCTAGTTCAATGTGTTGTTTAAAGGATTGATACACCATCACCGGTAATAAACGTTCAAATTGGAAATAAAACGTCCACGCTTTTGATTGTCGATGCACGGTTACTTGTCTGATTTGGGCAGTCTGCATCAACGGATGCTGCCGAAGATTTGGGGCAGCTGCAATTTGGTCTAATAATATCTCAAAGGTCTCTCTTTCTTTTGACAATTGAAGATCCTCCTTTTCTCAGTACTCACTAGTATACCTCTTTTTGTCTTCACTTTCATTAAAAAATCGAGAAAGGATTTCCTCTCTCGATCTACCATTTGTTCCGATTTATTCTTGGTTGGCTAATAAAATCGTCAAGGTCGAAGCGACTTCTTCTTTCCTCACTTCAACGGTTGCGCCAGTATGCTTGATTTTGATCTCCACGATGCCTTCTACGGCTTTTTTACCGATGGTCAAGCGAATCGGACAACCAATCAAATCGGCATCTGCAAATTTGACCCCTGCACGTTCATTGCGGTCATCCACCAATACTTGATAGCCGACTTGGTTCATCATTTCTTCTACTTCTTCACTTAAGGCATTTTGATAGCTATCTTCAATCGACGTTTGGATGATATGCACATCAAATGGGGCAATTTCTTGGGGCCAATCGATCCCAAACTCATTGCCGTATTGTTCGACGATTGTTGAAAGCAGCCGAGAAACGCCCAGACCATAACAGCCCATGATGATTGGTTGTTCATCGCCATTTTCATCGACAACCGTCGCTTCTTGGGCCTCGCTGTACTTGGTTCCTAACTTGAAGATATGCCCAACTTCGATTCCTCGCGTAAAGGTTAAGGTTCCTTTTCCATCTGGGGAAAGATCGCCTTCTTGAACCAAGCGAAAATCGGCAAAGGCTAGTGGTTGAAAATCACGGCCTACATTTGCATTGAGAAAATAGCTCTGTTTTTCTGCCGCTGGGACGATCAGATTCGCCATATCTTGGACATGCTGATCCGCATACAATTGGATCGAATCAGCAAGCTCAATGGGGCTGCGAAGTTGTGTGTCACTGGTCAGATAGGACTCGGCTTCTTCAGCAGTCAGGACCTTCACTTGATCAGCCGCTAAAAAATGCTTGATTTTTGTTTCATTGAGACTGTGATCACCTCGAAGTAATACCATAATGACTTGCTCGTCAACGAGCAGCAAAAATACTTGAACGATTTTTTGCAAATCCGTATCGTGTGTTTTCGCCAGTTCCTCTAACGATAATGATTCTTTATGAACGACTTTTTGTAACTCTAAGTAGGTCTCATGAGATTTTTTAGCGATATACTGACTAGTTGCTAGTTTCCAATTGGCGACATAGTCGCTTTCAGTCGAATAACAGATCAGCTCTTCGCCGATTCCAGACAATGCCAAAAACTCTTTTGAATCTCGGCCACCCATCAAGCCATTATCCCCGACCACTGCCCGATACTCGATCCCACAGCGTTTCAATATGGCATGGTAAGCCATTTCGTAGCGATTATAGGTTTGATCTAAGCTGGCTTCATCGGCGTGAAAAGAATAGCCATCTTGCATGATAAATTCACGGCTGCGAATCAATCCAAAACGCGGCCGCTGTTCGTCCCGATATTTCGTTTGGATCTGATATAAGCTCAAAGGCAGCCGCTTATAAGACGTGATCTCGTTTTTGATCAATGTCGTGAACGGCTCTTCGTGAGTGGGCCCTAAAACGATCTCTCGTTCGTTTCGATCTGTCAACCGATACAAAGACTCACCATACAATGAGGCCCGTCCAGACTCCTTCCATGGTTCATACGGAAGCAAAGAAGGCATCGCCATCTCCACAGCATCGATTTCTGCCAGCTCCTCACGAATGACCCGTTTGATCTTTTCTAACACCCTTTGAGCTAATGGCAAGTAGACATAGATGCCTGCCGCCACTTGTCGAATATACCCTGCCCTAACTAACAGTTGATGACTTAACGTCTCCGCATCGCTGGGGGTTTCCCTCAATGTCGGAATCAAACATTTTGACTGTTTCATTTTTTTCTCCTTTGCTAAAAAAAACATGTTCACCCGATCAACAATTGATTTGCTTGTGCGTCTTATTTTTAAAAGAAGAAACGTTGGATATCATTCCAGGTAACGAGAACCATCAGCAGCATCAAAAACCCAAACCCAATCAGGGTAATGATGCCTTCTTTTTCTTGACTGATTGGCTTGCCTCGCACACCTTCTAAAATATTTAAAACCAGTTTCCCACCATCTAATCCAGGAATCGGCAATAAATTAAAGATCCCCAAATTGATGGAAATCATCGCCATCATGGCGATCACCGTTGTGACACCTTGCGATGCGGCTTGAGAAGACAGTTGGAAAATCGCTACCGGTCCGCCCAATTTATTGATATCTGGTTGGGCGATCAAGTTGCCGACTGCTCTAAAAATAACCAGCGAATTGTCAATGGTCGTTTGTAAGCCACCCAGTAAGATGTCTCCGATCCCAGTTTTTAACGAAGCCGTGATCCCTAAGAAACCGATCGTGGTCTCCCCTGATTCTTGACTCGCAGGAGTTGCTGTCAAATCAAGTGTTTCCGCTCCTCGTTTGACTTCTAGAGTAATCTTAGTAGCTGGGTACTTTTGGATCTCTGTCGTCAATTCTGACCAGTTGGAAACATCGACGCCTTCAACTGCTAGGATTTCGTCGCCATTTTTCAGCCCGGCTTCAGCTGCCGGGGTTCCTGCTTCGATTCCTGTCACGACGGTTGCATCTTGATTCGCGACACCACCTTGCGCAAACACCAATCCAGTGAATAAAACCAAGGATAAAATAAAGTTATTCATCGGTCCTGCAAAATTCGTCAGCATTCGTTGCCACAGCTTTGCAGACTGGAATTGAACGTCTTTTGGTGCGATCCGAACTTCAACGCCATCTTCATGAATGATCGTTGCGTCATGATCCACAGCGTACGTAACCGCTTCTTGTTCATTGCCGTTGATGAAGCCAGTGATCGTCAACTTCTCCTCCAAGTCAAAGTCGGTCACTTCCATGGGGATCGCTTGCGGCAATTGGATCTTTTTGCTTGTATTGATTTTGATGACTCTGCCAGTTGCATCTTGAACCAAGGAGACTGGCATGCCAGGCGTTAATTCAGTCTCATCTTCGCCCCAGCCTGCCATTTGGACATACCCGCCTAATGGCAGCATCCGAATCGTGTAGGTCGTCCCATCTTTCGCTTGATGCGCGAACAATTTAGGCCCCATACCGATGGCAAACTCTCTTACTAAAATACCTGCCCGTTTTGCAAAGAAGTAGTGTCCAAATTCGTGAATCACTACCACCACGGAAAAGATAATGATAAATACAAGTATCGTTTTCATGCTCGTTCCTCTCTTTCACAGCATCCCTCTCATTCAGGGCAGCCTTTCCTTATTTTATCACACCGGTTCCCGTTGAGGAACTCACATTCCCGTTGTAACAAGAATTTAAAAAAAGAAGCGCAAGCCAAGCCTGCACTTCTTAAAACTTTTCTAAAAGACACCGAATAAATACATGATTGGAAACACAAACAACATGCTATCGAAGCGATCTAAGATTCCTCCGTGACCTGGCAGGATATTCCCTGAATCCTTCACGCCATAGTGACGTTTGATCGCGGATTCCACTAAATCACCAAATTGCCCAGCGATCGAAAAGAGGACCGTCAATAAAATCATGATGGCACTACCGTGTCCAAAATAATCTTTCCCAGGAAATGCTAATAGATACAAACCAGCTACGACCACCGCAGCAGCAATCCCGCCTAGGGCCCCTTCGATGGTTTTATTAGGAGAAATCTCCGGCCATAATTTTCGTTGGCCGTAACGCCGTCCCACCATGTAAGCCCCAATATCCGTTGCCCACACGATAAACAGCCCGAAAACTAAAACAACTAATCCATCCGTTGCTGACCGTGCCGTCAAGAAACGTTCAAACCCGACACCAGTATATAAGCTAACGATCACCGGAAACCCAGCTTCATCGATGGTATACGTATTTTTCGAAATAACCGCGATCCCTAGTAACAAAAGAACGATCAGATAGTACAAGGCACTTTTATCTGTCCCCTCTGGCAAAAAGAAAAACCAGCGTTCTTGAGGCAAAACTAAGATCACCGCTCCGAGGATTGAAAGAATTCCTTCAAAACTGAAAATAGCTAGTCCTTTCATCCGAAATAATTCATAAACACCAATTCCTGCCATTGCTGCTGCCAGCAATTCGACGGCAATGCCGCCAACATAAATAATTGGCAGGAAAAAGGCTAATGCGACGACCGCAGTGATTACACGTTGTCTCACTCTTCTTCCTCCTCTGTTTTCAAACCGCCAAAACGCCGGTTTCGTTGTTGAAAGCTCCCGATCGCATCTTCTAGTAAAGCAGCATCGAAATCAGGCCAGAGCGCCTTCGTAAAGAATAACTCGCTGTATGCAATCTGCCATAACAAGAAATTACTGACACGTTCCTCACCACTCGTTCGAATCACCAATTCAGGATCCCGCAAAGGGCTTGGTAAAAAACCAGTCATCAAATGCGTCCCCAGCATGTCTTCCGTGAGCTCTGGTAGGGCTTCGCCGGAAGCCGAGAGTTCTTCATAAAGCGCTTGGACAGCTGTCAAAATTTCTGCGCGGCTGCCGTAATTTAAAGCAAAATTCAAGATCATCCCGGTGTTATCTTTGGTTTGGTCGATCGCTCGCTTGACCGCTTCTTGCGTGTGCGCGGGTAAAGAATCCGTGAACCCCATCACTTTGACTTGAACATTTTCTTTGATCAGCTCAGGAACAAAGGTGTCGAAAAAGTCGACTGGTAGTTGCATCAAAAAGTCTACTTCCTCGTTCGGCCTTTTCCAATTCTCTGTCGAAAATGCATAAAGCGTCAATACCTTCACACCTAAGTGTGAAGCGTGTTTCGTGATTTTCTTTACCGTCTCCATGCCTTCTTTGTGGCCAGCTACTCTTGGCAAGCGCCGATTTTGCGCCCATCTGCCGTTACCATCCATAATGATCGCGATGTGTTGGGGAATCGGCAGTGATGGATCAAATTCATGTTCAGCCGCTTCTTTGATATATTTGTCTTTTTGTGGAAAAAAACGCAGCATCGTATTCGCTCCTCTTCCAATTCTTGAAATTCATCTTTTACATTATAACAATAATCAGATTTCTTGCCTATGAAAACCAAGAAAAGATTTCTATATTAAGAAAAAACAAAAAAACAGCTGTCATATTCAAGTACATGAGATAGTTTCGCCCATAAAAAAAGAGCCGCTGAAGCGACTCTTCGTCATTCCTTTTAAACTTCAAGTAATTCTTGTTCTTTTTCAGCTGCGATGGCATCGATTTCTTTGATGCTGTTATCTGTAGCAGTCTGCACTTCTTTTTCAGATTCCCGCAAATCATCTTCTGTGATATCGCCAGCTTTTTCTTGTTTCTTGTAAGCTTCCATGGCATCCCGACGAATGTTACGGACGGCGATTTTCGCATTTTCAGCTTCTTTTTTCACGTCTTTCGCTAATTCTTTACGGCGTTCTTCCGTTAATTGAGGAATCACCAAACGAATGACCGTTCCATCATTGGCAGGTGTGATACCAATATCACTTTGCATGATAGCTTTTTCTACTTCTTGGATCATTGTTTTGTCAAAAGGTGTGATCATCAAAATTCTTGCTTCTGGAATCGTAATTGAAGCCATTTGGTTCAAGGGTGTTGGTACACCATAGTAAGTAACCATTACGCGGTCTAAGATGCTCGCGTTCGCGCGGCCAGCACGGATTTGTCCTAATTCCCGCTGCAAGTTTTCTGCTGCTTTTTTCATTTTGTCTTTTGCTTCTGTTAAAATTTTGTCAGCCATGTTATTTCCCCCTTACTGTCGTTCCAATATGTTCACCTAAAATGGCGCGGCGAATGTTTCCATGCTCATTCAAGTTGAATACGACTAATGGAATATCGTTGTCCATACTTAATGAACTTGCGGTTGAATCCATTACTTGCAATCCTTTGGAAATGACTTCTAAATGAGTCAATTCTTCAAATTTCACAGCACTTTGATCCGTTTTAGGATCTGCTGAGTAGACGCCATCAACATTGTTTTTTGCCATCAAAATGACATCGGCGTTGATTTCAGCTGCCCGTAAGGCTGCGGTCGTATCAGTTGAGAAATAAGGATTCCCGGTTCCGCCAGCAAAAATGACGACCCGTCCTTTTTCTAAGTGGCGTTCTGCTCTACGACGAATATAAGGCTCAGCGATTTGACGCATCTCGATTGAAGTTTGGACACGCGTTGGTACACCAGCGTTTTCTAGTGTATCTTGTAATGCTAAAGCATTCATCACAGTCGCTAGCATGCCCATGTAATCAGCTTGGGCTCTTTCCATCCCCATTTGCGCACCGATTTGTCCACGCCAAATGTTTCCGCCGCCGACCACGATCGCCATCTGTACACCTAATTCGTGGACTTCCTTGATCTCTTTAACGATCTCCTGGATGGTCGGTGGTTTGATCCCAAAGCCTTCGTCACCCGCTAATGCTTCACCACTTAATTTTAATACAACACGTTGATATTTTGGTTTGCCCATCATGATTCCTCCGTACATTCTCCAATACTATTGTAGCATATTGGTGCTCTTTCGTTGAAAATTATCTACACTATTTCTTCAAAAACCGTTTTTGCTTAAAAAAAGGGAGCGCACTTCCATGCGTTCCCATCTGTTCGAGGAACAGAATTATTTTTTCACTTGGCTCATTACTTCTTCAACGAAGTTGTCTTCGCGTTTTTCGATACCTTCGCCGACTTCAAAGCGGACAAAAGATTTCACAGTTGCGCCTTTTGATGCAACATATTTTTCAACTGTCATATCTGGGTCTTTAACGAATGGTTGGTCAACCAAAGCGATTTCTGCTTTAAATTTCTTCAAGCGTCCTTCAACCATTTTTTCAACGATGTTCGCTGGTTTGCCTTCGTTCAATGCTTGTTCTGTCAAGACTTGTTTTTCATGATCCAATTCTTCTTGAGAGATTTGTGCTTCGTTCACGTAGCGAGGGTTGATCGCTGCAACGTGCATTGCAACATCTTTCGCAACTGATTCGTCAGTTGTTCCTTCAAGAACAGTCAATACCGCAATACGTCCGCCCATGTGTAGGTAACCGCCGAAAGCAGCATTGTCATCTTTTTCAACAACTTCAAAACGACGGAAGCTGATTTTTTCTCCGATTACTTGTGTTGCTTCGATCAACGCAGCATCCATTGTGCCTTTAGAGGTTTCTAATTTTAAAGCAGCATCCATATCAGCTGGTTTGTTCGCTGCGATTACTTCAGCGATTTCTTTTACTAAGTCTTGGAACATTTCGTTTTTAGAAACGAAGTCAGTTTCTGAGTTCACTTCAACGATTGCTGCTGTGTTGCCGTTGATTGCTACAGATGCTAAACCTTCAGCAGCAATACGGTCGTTTTTCTTCGCAGCTTTTGCCATACCTTTTTCACGTAATAAGTCAACGGCTTTTTCGATGTCGCCTTCTACTTCAACTAATGCACGTTTTGCGTCCATCATTCCTACACCAGTCATATCGCGTAATTCTTTTACTAATTTAGCTGTTACTTCTGCCATTTTTTGTTTCCTCCTAAATGTTTTTAAACAAGATTGCTTGTCTTTAAAAAAAGCTGTTTCAAAGGAGAGTGAGGCTTGGCGCCTAGCCTTTGAAACAGCTCCATCATTTATTATTCAGCTGATGCGTTGTCGCCTTCGACAACATCAACGATTTCTTCGATTGAAGTTGCGTTTTCTGTTGATTCAGCAGCAAAATCTTCTTCTGCTACTTGGTCTTCGCCTTGGTTACCTTCGATGAAAGCATCTGCCATTTTCGCAGTGATCAATTTAACGGCACGAATAGCGTCATCATTTGATGGGATAACAACATCGATTTCGTCTGGATCACAGTTTGTATCGACCATCGCTACGATCGGGATATTTAATTTGCGTGCTTCTTGGATCGCGATTCGTTCTTTACGTGGGTCAACAACGTACATTACATCTGGAATTCTTGGCATATCAGCGATACCGCCTAAGAATTTTTCAAGACGTTCGCGCTCTTTGTTCAAGCCAACGACTTCTTTTTTAGGAAGAACAGCAAATGTACCATCTTCTTCCATTTTGTTGATTTGTTTCAAACGAGCAACACGTTTTTGGATTGTTTCCCAGTTTGTCAATGTTCCACCTAACCAACGATGGTTAACATAGTATTGACCTGAACGGATTGCTTCTTCTTTGATTGCTTCTTGTGCTTGTTTTTTAGTACCTACGAACAATGCAACGCCGCCTTCTTCAGCAACATTTTTCATGTAGTCGTAAGCTGCGTCTACTAATTTCACTGTTTTTTGCAAATCAATGATGTAGATGCCGTTTCTTTCTGTGAAGATATATTTCTTCATTTTTGGGTTCCAGCGACGAGTTTGGTGACCAAAGTGTACGCCGGCTTCAAGTAATTGTTTCATTGAGATTACTGCCATGTTGTGTTTCCTCCAATTTGGTTTTTTGTTTTCCTCTCTTGCTCTTTTACTCCTTGAAGAACTGAATCGATCAGCACCGCTTCGCAGATGGAACAAGATGTGGGATTGACGTGAAAAACTCACGCCTTAAACAGTATACAGTAGCTAAAAAAGAAATGCAACTGATTCAAATGAAAAACTACGATTCACGATCCAGCTTTTTTTAACACTCTAAATCTTTTCTTATAATATCTAGGTTTTTTCGGCGTTATCTGCTATGATAAGGCTGACTTAATCAATCATGCTTAAAGGAGTTTACCTATGCGAAAAGCTGATCGCCATTTACTTATTAGACAAATCATTACTGAACATACTGTACGCACGCAAGAAGAATTATTGCAGCAATTGGAAGTCCAAGGCGTCTCCGCCACGCAAGCGACTATTTCTCGCGATATTCGTGATTTGAAAATCGTGAAAGTGCCCGATGAGTCAGGTCAGACAAAGTTTGTCATTTTTCAAGGAATGCAAGCTTCTGAGGATGAAAAAGAAGAAGAGCAGCGGTTGATACAGATGATCGAAGACGTTGTCACTAAAGTAGATCGTGTGCAATTCATGACCTTGATCCATACCGTTGCGGACAATGCGCCTTTGCTTTCGGCAGCGATCGATGAAGTGACCATGCCAGAAAAAGTTTGCTCGTTGGCGGGCTTTGATACAGTAGCGGTGATTTCCCGCAGCGACGAAGACGCTGAAACTTTTTATCAATTTATCAGAAACCACGCGGTCTTATAGCGCAAAAACAGCTATAGGATCTAGCTGCATTCTTCACTACAAAAAAGCTGTGCCCTTGTCGAAACAAGAAGCACAGCTTTTTTTGTTACATTTTGTCGGGTGCGTGTAAACCAAGCAACCGTAAATCTTCTTTCAATAGAGTAGTTACTGCATAAACAAGAGCTAGACGTGCGTCTTTTTCCGTATCTTCGGCTAAGATTTTGACATTGGCATAATACTTGTTAAAGGCTTGTGCCAACTTGATGGCATGTTTGGCAATGACGGATGGTTCATATTTTTCCGCCGCTTGCATGACCGTTTCTGGGTAGCGCTGAATCAATTTGATAACTTCCCAGCTCTCAGCGTCTGCCAACGCCAGACTGCTGACAGCAGCGGGATCAAAGTTGGCTTTTTCAAGAATGCTCATGGCACGGGCATGAGAGTATTGCACGTATGGTCCGGTCTCTCCTTCAAAACGGACGACTTCTTCTAGCGTAAAGTCGAAATTATTCAAACGGTCATTTTTCAAATCGTGGAAAACGACTGCCCCGACACCGACTTGTTTTGCTACTTCTTCTTTGTTTTCAAGTGTTGGGTTCTTTTCAGTGATTTGTTCTTTCGCTGAATCGATCGCTTCATTCAATACTTCTTCCAAAAGAACAATCTTGCCTTTTCTTGTAGACAGTTTTTTCCCATCTTTGGTGATCAACCCAAATGGTACGTGGGTCATATCATCTGCCCACTCAAAGCCCATTTCCTTCAAAACAGCTTTTAATTGTTTGAAGTGATAACTTTGTTCATTCCCTACCACGTACAATGATTTTGCAAAATTGTAGGTCCGTTTGCGGTAAAGCGCTGCAGCCATATCCCGTGTGATGTAAAGGGTCGCACCATCGGACTTACGGATC
This sequence comes from Enterococcus sp. DIV1067f, assembly GCF_050543505.1. Classification (NCBI taxonomy): domain Bacteria; kingdom Bacillati; phylum Bacillota; class Bacilli; order Lactobacillales; family Enterococcaceae; genus Enterococcus; species Enterococcus sp. DIV1067f. Next base: position 1,141,020 of record NZ_CP172940.1, on the reverse strand, counting down.
AATGCCGGATTTAAGTCATAGGCAGCCAAATCAACGATTTCTGCCCCTTGGTCTTCTTTTAGCAAGTGTTTTTCTTCTAATAATTCCACGACTTCTGTCATTTTATCATTATAGAAAGCTTCGCCATTCAATGAATCAAAGGAAACTTCCAACATATCATAGATTTTATTGAATTCTTTTAATGATTCATCACGGAACCATTGCCACAAATCCATTGCTTCTTGGTCACCATCTTCTAGTTTCTTGAACCAAGCTCTCGCATCATCTTCTAATTGCTTATCTGTCTCGGCTGCTTCATGAAAATCAACATACAAACGTAATAGTTCGTTGATTGGTTCCGCTTTGACCGCTTCTTCTGACCCCCACTTCTTATAGGCAACGATCAATTTCCCAAATTGTGTGCCCCAGTCGCCTAAATGGTTGATGCGAATTGGCTGATAACCGATTTTTTCTAAAATAAAGCCGATCGAGTTACCAATCACAGTGGAACGCAAATGCCCCATTGAGATGGGTTTGGCAATATTTGGTGAAGACATATCGATCGGTACTGCTTGCTGATTGCCGATGGTTTGATCGCCAAAATGATTTTTTTCTTTGAGAACCAGCTCTAAGACATGGGCAGAGATTGCTTTTTTATCCATAAAGAAGTTTAAATACGGACCGACCACTTCAATTTTTTCAAAAGACGCTTGATCGATTTTTTCTGCTAAGTCTGCGGCAATTTGCTGCGGCGCTTTCCGATAGACTTTTGCTAGCGAGAAGGCTGGGAATGCCACATCCCCATGGTCGGCTGACTTTGGATTTTCCAGTAATTGCTGAACTTGTTCGATCGATAGATCTTCTTTTACTACTTGATGGATCGCTTGTGCGACGATTTCTTTGTTATTCATAGTATCCCTCCTATAATGACTGAACCCATTTTTTGATGAAACGTTGTTTGAAGCAAGCAAACAGTTGTATGTTTTTCATGCAAGAAATGATTGATAAAAACAAAAAAGCCTCTAGCGCATAACTTGCACTAGAGACGAGATTTCCCGCGGTACCACTCTGATTGTCCTTTTCGGACCCACTTTTTTCTGATAACGGCAGAATTCCGTTTGCTTAGCAAATTCTCACAAGTGCGTTTCACAATCTGATCAATTCGGCTTCCACCACCCCGAACTCGCTAACTGATACTCGAATCGCTACTTCTCTTGTTTCATCAAATCAAGGCTATTTACTTCCCAGAAAGTATAGCAAAGAAATGTTTGTTTGGCTAGCGAGATTCTGGCATTTTTCAAAAATTTTATTTTTATACTTTAGGAATAAATAGATCCCCGGCAGTCACTGCCATGATCGCTTTGATTGAGTGCAAACGATTTTCGGCTTGATCAAATTGACGAGCATACTTGCTACGAAAGACCTCGTCAGTGACTTCCATCTCAGAAATCCCATACGCCTGCGCTGCTTTTTTGCCATAAATAGTTTGTTCATCATGAAAAGCCGGTAAACAGTGCATAAAAATCACTTGGTCATTTTGCGTTTTTTCCATCAACGATTGGTTTACTTGATAAGGCAGCAGCTGTTCGATCCGCTCTTCAAATTTTTCTTCTTCGCCCATTGAAACCCAAACATCGGTATACACGACATCAGCGCCTAAAACACCTTGATCCACGTCATCCGTCACCAGGATCTTTGTGCCAGAGTGCTGAGCATAGGCTTGTGCTTGTTCGATAATGTTTGCTTCTGGCTGCAAGGCCTTCGGGGTGACGACATGAATATTGACCCCTAAAATCGCACTCGTCACTAACAAAGAATTGGCGACATTGTTGCGCCCATCCCCGCAGTATGCGATGGTCAAGCCAGTCAGTTCACCGAAGTTTTCTTGAATGGTTAAAAAGTCAGCGATCATTTGTGTTGGATGCCAGTCATCCGTTAAGCCATTCCAAACAGGCACGCCTGAATAGTTGGCCAGATCTTCGACAACCTGTTGGCTAAAGCCGCGAAACTCGATCCCGTCAAACATGCGGCCGAATACTTTGGCGGTATCTTCAATGGATTCTTTAGACCCCAACTGAATATCATTGGCCCCTAAAAATTCCGGATGTGCCCCCAGATCCACCGCTGCAACCGTAAAGGCTGCTCGTGTCCGTGTCGAATTCTTTTCAAACAAAAGTGCAATATTTTTTCCTTCTAAGTAGCGATGTGGTTGATTGTTGGCTTTCATCCCTTTTAAGTGCTGGGAAAAATCAATTAAATATTGCAGTTCTTCTTTTGTGAAATCTTTCTCTGCTAAAAAACTGCGTCCTTTAAAAACTGATGTCATTGCATACCCGCCTCTCAAATAATTAATAAATATACATCAGAATATCAAATAATGAAATATAATACAACTATATCTTCTGTTTGCTCATAAATGAAACAAAAAAAACACCTAAGAACGGATCTTAGGTGCAATCATCTTAAGAAATCCTATGGGCAAAGCTGACACTTGGATCAGCATTCAATGAAAGGTCTGCTAGGTGCTGCTTTTTCAACGCAACATGGGCATAGGCACCAATCATGGCCGCATTATCTCCGCAAAGGCGCAACGGTGGAATCAACAGTTCTACCTCCGGCAATTCCTGCATTGCTTTTTGTAAAGCGTCACGCAAGCCTTGATTCGCGGCGACCCCGCCAGCGACGATCAGTTGTTTTACCGGATAGGCTTGGCATGCCCGCACTGTTTTGTGAACCAATACTTCGACTACGCTGGCTTGAAAACTGGCTGCTAGATTTTCTACTGACAATGCTTCCTCTCTTTGCTGTGCATTATGCACAAAGTTGATAAAGGAACTCTTCAAGCCACTGAAACTAAAATCAAAATTATCTTCTTGCATCATTGCTCGAGGAAAGTGATACGTATCACTACCTAGATGTGCAAGGCGATCAATTTCTTTCCCACTAGGATAAGGCAAACCGAGAACTCGACCGACTTTGTCATAGGCTTCACCAGCGGCATCATCTCTCGTTTCTCCGATGATCTCAAAAGAGCCATCTTCTGCCATATACACCAATTCGGTGTGGCCGCCGCTGACCAATAATGCCATTAAAGGAAAAACCAATGGCTTCACTAGGCGAGCTGCATAAATATGTCCTGCCATGTGATTGACCGGAATCAGCGGTAAGCTGTGGGCCCACGCAAAGGCTTTCGCTGCAGAAAGCCCAATCAACAGTGCCCCAACCAACCCTGGACCATAGGTGACAGCCACGGCTGATAATTCTTCTGGTTGTGTGTTGGCTTGGGTCAATGCTTCGTCGATGCACAAAGTAATCTGTTCGACATGGTGACGACTAGCGACTTCTGGTACGACACCGCCGAAGCGCTGGTGGCTCTTGATCTGCGAAGCAACAATGTTACTTAAAATGGTGTCGCCGTTTTTAATCACTGCCACACTGGTTTCATCACAACTGCTTTCAATGGCTAAAATCAATTCATTCATTTGATTTTTTTCCGCCTACTTTCTTTTCCATAATCAACGCATCCTCTTCAGGATGACTGTAATATTTTTTTCTACGACCGATGACCGTATAGCCCATGCGCAAATAAAGGGCCTGTGCTTGTAAATTCGACACACGTACTTCAAGATAGATCCGCCGACCATCGGTTTGTTCCACGAGCGATTCCATTTGTTTCAACAATTCTTTCGCCAAACCATGCCCTTGATATGCTGGTAAAACCGCTACATTAAACAGCTCTGCTTCATCCAGCACTTGCTGAAAACAGAGAAACCCAATCAGCTCTTGCTTGGTTTTTCCATAACGAAACAAATAGCGACTGTTGCTGTTTTGCAAATCTTGCTGAAATTGCTGCAGATTCCAAGGCGAGCCAAAGGGATAGCTCTGATCCGCCAATGACCAGAGCATTTGCGGTGTCGGGATCGTTTGTTCTGCTTGTTCGTTAGTCATTTAAAAATTTCACCATATCCAATGCGTCTTCATTGCCTTCAGTGTAATACGCCGTTTTGATCGCCTGTGAAACAAACCCGAGGGTCCGATACAAACGTTGCGCATCACGATTGCCCAGGCGAACTTCTAATGTCAAACGGTCGCATTTGTTTTTCCTTGCATAACGTTCCATCTCTCCTATCAAGAAAGAACCGATCCCTTTTCCTTGATAATCAGGAATGATCGCGATATTAGTGATATGGGCATCAGCGCCTAAAATCCGCACCCCGATAAACCCAATCATCCGTTCATTATGCAAGATGCCCAAATAAAGATGTTTGACCCGTGAATAAAGTTCTGACAAAAAGGCGCTCTTGGTCCAAGGCAGTTCCCCAGCATACACGAGACGCTCCACCTGCAGCAGCTCTTTAATGTCATCACCGACTAATTCACGAACAACATACGTTTCCCCTCGTATCTCTTTTTTACGCTCTGGATATTGAATCTGACGGAAAAGAGCCAACTTTCCCGTCATCGTTTTAAATTTTTTCAACATAGGCATCCACTCCCGGTTCATGCGAGGCTAACCATTTTTCTTCGGCTTCAACTAATTTTAAATAGTCCGGTACAAAATCATGGATCGAAGCCACCGGCGCTTCTTCTTTCGCAATAGCAGCTAAAACAACGCCATTCGGGTAATTCCAAAACGACACTTGATTGATATGGGCTGTCGGCAGTTCCGCCTCGATCATGTCTTTAAATTTGACGGTATCGGCGCCGACAAATAGCACTTCTTGACCATCAACTGCTTTTAGCTGGGTCAATAACTCAGACAGTGAGATATGCTGGTCTTTGATCCTTGTTTCTAAGGTACCATTATGCCATTGGTAGGCACCTGCGTAGACATTTTGACGGCGAGCGTCAAACAACGGGACGATCACTTGCGATACGCCCACGCAATTGGCAGCGACTGCTTTCAAACTAGAAACACCAATCAGCGGGATGTTCAATGTTTGTGCCAGCGTTTTTGCTGTTGTGACACCGATGCGCAAACCCGTATACGAGCCAGGACCTTTCGCAACAACGATTTGCTCCAGCTCTTTAGGGGCCATCCCCACCGCCTGCATCAATCCATCAATGGCAGGCATCAATGCTGTGCTGTGGTTTTTGATCGCCATCGTCTGGCTTTGTCCCAACACTTCTTGACCATCGACCACCGCAACCGCCAGTGTCTGGTTTGAGGTATCAATCGCTAATGTTTTCATCTATCTTCTCCCCATTCAAAAAACTCTCTCATATTCTACCATATTCTAATCAAATGCCCAACCAAGTCTCCAAAAAGATGCCTGCGTTTAGAAAAAAAGCAATAGGACAACAATACCCGAACCTTTGAAAAAAGCAAGCACGGCTGCAGTTGCAAACCAGCGGGGCTGTTTAAAGGTTCGGGTAAGGCGATATTCATTTTTTTGTTATTTCATTAAAACTCAGTTGACGTGTGTAACGGTATCCTCCGATGATTCAACTGGTTGCTAAGAAGATTGGCGCGTAATCAGCTCCGTTGCGATCGTAACTTTTCGAGGAACGGGTGCTGCATTCGTAATGATATCCAGCAAGGTCGTCACTGCCAGCTCCCCCAGCCATTCCGTATGAACTTTGATGGTTGACAGAGTCGGAAAGACGTACTTTGCGACACTGACATCATTGAAGCCGATAATTGCGATCTTATCTGGAATCTTGATGTTTTTTTCTTGCAAAGCACGCATAGCGCCAATCGCTAAGGCATCACTGGAAGCAAATAAGGCACTTGGCAACTCTTTGTTTTGCTGCAAATACTCTTTCATCGCCTCATAACCGCCCTCTACTGTAAACGGTGCGCTGAGATGATATTGCGGGTGGTGCAACTTCAACCGACGAAGCCGTTCCTCAAAAATCCGGCGCCGAGGGTCATCGATTTCTTGGTGATGGTCCTTGGTAAACTCAACGCCTGATAACAAGCCGATCCTTTGGTGGCCTTTTGCAATAAAGTCATCGATCACTAAATCGACCGCTTGTTGAAAGTCCACCACCAGAGAATTGACGCCCTGGGCCAATGCGTCAAAATCGACCATCAACAAATTGGATTGGCTTTTTTTCAATTGACGAATCTGGTGATCATCGAATTTCCCTAGCGCGATCGTTCCATCGACGGCGGTATCAGACAATCCTTCATAGGGTTCTTTCAGCAAACGGATCCCTAATTCTTCGGTTTTGTTTTCAATCCCGATACGGATCGCTAAATAGTAAAGATCCGCTAATTCTTCCTCGGTATCAAACCATTGGATCAAGCGCATACTACTGGTTTCTGGCTGACTCTTTTTTTTATGTTTTGTGTAATTGAGTGCTTCTGCGGCTTTAAAAATTTTCTCTTTGGTTTCAGAACTGACCGATAATTCTGAATCGTAATTCAGCACCCGTGATACAGTGGCTGGCGAGACGCCAGCCTGTTGTGCAATATCTTTAATCGTTGCCATCTTCCAGCCTCCTTTTTTTGCGGGGAACTTTTTTATAAAGTAGCTATAAAGCGAGCAAAGGCCGCTTGCCCTGTCTGGTCTCGTTTAAAGACGCCTGCATGCGTCAATACTTGTGTAAAGACTTCTCCTAATGCATTGCGCAAAATCTGCGACACGTTTTCGGCATTGCATTCTGGGTGCTGGGCTTTGATCGCATCTGCCCACGGTATATGGTAAGCCGCGATCTGATTGGGCTGATCCAATAGATAAGCAGTCACTTCTTCTAGTTCCGGAGCTAAACGCGGTGGGAGAACTGCCAAACCCATGACTTCAATCAATCCGATATTTTCTTTTTTGATATGCTGCACTTCTTGATGTGGATGAAAAATGCCGTCAGGATGTTCTTTGGAAACATTATTATCCCGCAAGACTAAGTCCATTTCAAACAGCTCTCCTTGCTTGCGGGCGATCGGTGTCACTGTATGATGAGCCGTCCCATCTTCTGAAAAAGCAAGTATCGAAACACTTGGATCTGAGTACTGTTGCCATTGGGCTAACACATATTGGCAAGCGGCGGCTAATTTTTGTTTGTTTTTCGCTTGTAATCGTATCACCGACATTGGCCACTTCACGATCCCCGCAGCTACATCAGGAAACCCAGTCAAAGAAAAGTGTTGTTCGATTGGCGCTTTTGCCATGGCAAACGTATGCCGCCCTCCTTGGTAATGGTCATGGGACAAGATCGAACCCCCAACGATCGGCAGATCGGCATTGGACCCGACAAAATAATGCGGCATCACTTCAATGATCTGCAACAAGCGAGCGAAGGTTTGCAAATTGATTTTCATAGGCCGATGGTCTAAAGAAAGAAAAATCGAATGCTCATTGTAATAGGCGTAAGGAGAATATTGGAAGCCCCACGCTTCATTATCCAAATTCATACGAATGATCCGATGATTGGTCCGCGCTGGGTAATTGACCCTTCCTTGGTAGCCTTCATTTTCCAAACACAACATACATTTCGGATAATCTACAGAAGCAGCGGTACCTTCTTGGGCAATTTGCTTCGGATCTTTTTCAGGTTTTGATAAATTGATCGTGATCTCGATCTCCCCATACTCCGTATCAACAGGAAAGACGATATTTTTAGCGATGGCCCGAGTCTTGATGTAATCATTTTGACGGCACAGCTCAAAGAAATAATCCGTCGCTTCTTTAGGATCATTGGCATAATGTTGCGCAAAAAAAGCATTGACTACTGAAGGTGGTGGCGTCAAAAAGTCCATCAACTGGGCTTCAAAGATTTCTCTTTCTGCGTGAGAATCGCCAATTTGCTGATTGCTCAATGCACATGCCACCAGTTCGTCCATCATTTCAATCGAGGAACGAGCAACAGAACGAATTTCGCTGGGCTCAAAAACAGCTTCCCCGATCATAGCTAGTACTCGGTTTTGCAAATAAATACGATCCATTTCCATCCAGCCGCCAGCCTTGATTGCTAAAGTGACGAAATCGCTGATTGTTTGGCTGATCGTCATTGGTTATTCCTCCTGCCCTTGATACCCATTTGGATGGCTGACATGCCAATTCCAAGCAGTCTCGATGATTGCTTCGACGTCGGTATAGACTGGTTTCCAGCCTAAAACCTTTCGTGCTTTTTCACTCGATGCCACTAAGGTACTTGGATCACCGGCACGGCGAGGCGCCACTCTGGCTGGGATCTCTTTTTTCGTTACATTGCGGGCCGCTTCCACCATTTCTTTCACAGAGTACCCATGATTGCTGCCTAAATTGAAGACATTGCTCTCATTGCCTTTTTGTAAATATTCTAATGCCAACAGGTGAGCAGCGATCAGATCTTCGACATGGACATAATCACGAACACAAGTCCCATCTGGAGTATCGTAATCCTCCCCAAAAATCGCGACTTCTTTTCGTTGTCCTAAAGCAGCTTGTAAGATGATCGGTACTAAGTGTGTTTCTGGATCATGGTCTTCACCGATCGAAGCATCCGACTTCGCGCCAGCCACATTGAAATAACGCAATGCGACATACTTCATACCATAGGCTTCATCGCACCAACGCATCATTTTTTCCATGATCAACTTGCTTTCGCCATAAGGATTTTTAGGATTTGTTGGGGTTTCTTCCGTGATTGGACTATGATCAGGTTCCCCATAGGTTGCTGCTGTAGAAGAAAAGACAATATGTTTCACTTGATGTTCCTTCATCACTTCTAAGAGGACCTGCATCCCATACACATTATTGTTGAAATATTTCAATGGTTTTTCTACGGATTCACCCACCAAAGAGCTAGCAGCAAAGTGAATCACGCCATCGATCGTTTCTTTTTCAAAAACCGATTGTAAAAATGCTTTGTCGCGAATATCCCCTTCATAAAAGGTTGCTGCTGGATGGATCGCTTGGCGATGTCCTGTCAGCAAATTGTCAACGACAACGACTTGTTTTCCTTGTCCGATCAATTGATCGACTGCATGAGAACCGATATAGCCGGCTCCTCCTAATACTAAAATCGCCATATTTTCAGCCTTCTTTCTAAATTCCTTCATCATTTCTTATTCTACAGTTTTCGTGCACCATCATCAATACTTGCTTGATAAATGTCGGTTGCGTAGCCGATTTCTGCTAAATAGGTTGCTTTGACGGACGCTTCAAAATCAGCCCATTCACTTGCTTTGACCAATGCGATCCCGCAGCCGCCAAAGCCCGCACCAGTCATCCGCGCACCTAAAACAGCAGGATGCGCTTGAGCAGCTGCGACTAATGTATCTAGTTCACGCCCTGTCACTTCATAATCATCCCGCAATGAAGCATGCGAAGCATTTAACAACTGGCCGAATTCTTCAAGATCACCAGCAGTCAAAGCGGCTTTTGCTTTTAATGTCCGTTGGTTTTCCGTCACTGCATGTTTCGCCCGTTTGATCAAGCGTGGATCATCGATCAATGCTGTATTTGCAAAAAAGGTTGCTTCGTCTAATGCACCCAATGAATCAACGGCTAATGATTTTTGCAAACGAGCTAATGCTTCTTCACATTCTGCACGTCGTTCATTGTATTTAGAATCAGCCAATTCGCGGCGCTTATTGGTATTCATGATCGCTACGACATAATCACCAAATGCCGCTGGTACGACTTCATAATTTAAAGTGTTCGTATCTAAAAGCAATGCATGGTCTTTTTGACCCATTCCGATCGCAAATTGATCCATGATCCCTGAGTTAACGCCAATAAACTCATTTTCGACTTTTTTGCCGATTTTAACTAAGTCCAAGGTCTTCAAAGTTAAATCAAAGAGATCTTTTAGACAAACCCCCGTCAGCAATTCAATCGATGCAGAAGAAGAAAGACCTGCGCCATTCGGAATGTTGCCATAAAAAGCGATGTCAAAGCCACGATCGATCCCTTGCCCCGCTTCTTTTAGGAAACGAACGACCCCTTTCGGATAGTTTGTCCAATCATCTTCTTTTCGGTAATCTAGTTCATCTAACTGAAAGGAGATCACGCCTTTTTCTGGAAAATTCTCTGAATAGAGTTGGATCAACTGGTCTTCACGTTTTCGTGCTACTGCATACGTGCCTAATGTGATTGCCGCCGGGAAAACATAACCGCCATTGTAATCTGTGTGTTCACCGATCAAGTTGATTCTCCCTGGCGCAAAATACATGCCTGTGCCTGCTGTTCCAAATTTATCAATAAATATCTGTTGCAATTGCTCCATTTTTCTCACTCCCACTTTCTTTTTAGTAAACTTATTGTAAATTATTTACTAAATTATTTCAAGCGTTTTCAATCCCAAAAGTGATTTTTTTTGATATTTTTTCCGTTTTCATTCATAATGAACCTATAACTAAAGGCGAGGTGTTTAATGATGAAACGATTTCTTTCAGGATTTTTAGTAGGAACAGTCGCAACGGTTGCTGCAGCTGCAAGTGTTGTTATGACGGTCAAGAAACAAGTGATTGATCCAATTGACGAACAACAAGCAGATCATGATGAAAAACGGAAACGCGCGATGCGTAAAAGCGTTGCCCGCTAATCATTTGCTACAAAAGAGCCGTCAGCCTTCAATAGGCTGGCGGCTCTTTTAGGTAATCATTCTGCCTTCTCCAGTAAGTCCTGCAAAATCACGGCTTGATTTTGTTCTTCATTTTTCGCTCCGTAAAGTAAGGTCACGGTCTGTTGTTCAGCAACCAACGCTTTTAACCGTGCCAAGGCATCTTTAGCTGGCGCTTTCTCTAATTCTTGTAGATAGCGGCCTTTAAACGCATCAAAACGTTCAGGATCATGCCCAAACCATTTGCGCAATTCAGTACTTGGTGCGACTGCTTTGAGCCATAGATCGATCTGGGCTGCCTCCTTTTTCATTCCTCTAGGCCAGATGCGATCCACCAATACCCGATAGCCATCTGTCGTTTCCGCCACTTCATAAATTCTTTTTCGCTTGATCAACGCACACTCTCCTTATCGATAGACCTAAGTTCTATAAATAAAGGCAAAAGTCCACAATGTAAATTGAACAATGACTTACTTGAAACACTCCGTTTGGTGTTTCGTCGCTCATTCAAATTTGCTTGTGTTCTTTTGCCTTAAGTTCTCTCTTTTATAAACTATTTTTCTTTTTCGTCTTGCCACTCCAGCCTTCATAACCTTCTTTTAGGATATAGACATTGGTAAAGCCTTCTTTTCGTAATTTATTTGCTGCGCGAATACTCAACGATTTACGCGTGTCATATAAGTAGATCGGTTGATCTTTACGAAATGCGCTGAAGGAATTGGTTAAAACAGTAAAGGGAATATTACGCGCCCCTAAAATATGCCCACTGTCAAATTCATTTTTTTCCCGAACGTCGATCACTTGGGCTTTCTTCATTCCTGCTTTAAATTCATCTTCTGAGATGATCGTTGCTGAACGGCGTCCCATAATTTGAAAATACGCCCAGTTCAAAGCGATTGCTAAGATTATTAATGCCAAAACCAAGTTTAGCCACATAATTGGTGTCATTTCTTCTATTCCTCTCTATTGTAACAAACATTCTTTTTTGATTTATGCTGCTTTAATCTATCCTTGCCTAGCAGCTTGTCATCTATGCTTTTGCTGCAAACTGCAAAGCTAATGATGCTGCCCCAATCACACCGGCATCATTCCCAAGTTCGGCCAATTTGATTTCAGTACTTTCCGTTACCTGTGGGAAGGTAAATTGAGCAAAGTAGGCAGCAACCCGTTCACGTAAAAATTCACCGGCTGCCGATACGCCTCCACCTAAAACGATACTTGATGGATTTAATGTGTTTCCTAGGTTTCCGCATGCCAACCCAAGGTAGAAGCACACTTTATCAACGACCATCAAGCCAAATGAATCGTTTGCTTGAGCCGCTTCAAAAATATCTTTACTTGAAACATCTTCCCCATTGTCCAGCTGTTGTTTCAATGCCGAGTCGCCAGCATATTCTTCTGCCAACTGTCGAGCAACTCGCACAACACCCGTCGCACTAGAAACCGTTTCTAAACAACCACGTTTGCCGCAAGTACATTCGAACCCTTCAGGATCAACAGTGATATGACCGATTTCTCCGGCACAACCAGCAACCCCATGAAGCAATTGCCCTTCCATGATGATACCGCCGCCAACACCTGTACCTAGTGTGATAAAGATGACATCAGGATTGTTATCCCCTGCCCCTTTCCAACGCTCACCTAAAGCTGCTACATTGGCATCGTTATCGATGGCAAATGGGATTTTTGTGCCTTTTTCAATCAGTTCTTTGACTGGCTGAAGTGTTTTCCAGTTCAGATTGTAGGCACCTATGACGGTTCCTTTGTCACGGTCGACACTTCCTGGTGTCCCCATACCAATACCGATAAATGCTTCCGGCTGTAAGCCATATAATTCTAGGCGATGATTGATCGATGCCACGATTTCTGGCACGATATGTGAGCCTTCATCAAGAATATTGGTGTCAATACTCCATTTTTGCTGAATCTCGCCTTCGCTCGTTAAAATAGCGAATTTCACCGTTGTTCCGCCTAAATCAATTCCGATGATTTTTTTGTCCATCACTTGTTTTCCTCCCGGCTTTCTTCAATTCGATGCTCCCGCGTAAGAATTCGCCGGGCAGTCAGATATACATCCCGATCTATCAAGCGACTGTCATAAAAGTTTTTCAACTCGATTTGCATCAGTTCTATATCGTAGATCCGCTTGCCGACATATACGTAAACACCAAATTGTTTCAGTAATTGTTGTACGTCATATAACGTTTCCATTTAACCACTTCCTGCTTATTATACAAGTAATTAATATTTTTTAAAACCATATATCACAAAAATAGCCAATAAGAAAACAAAGAGTCCGCCAGAGAGGATTCTGGTGTGGATCGAATATTTTCCATAGTTCTTTGGCAATGCCAAAAGATTCCCTAACAATAACCCACCGAGGATCCCGCCAATGTGTCCCCACATATCAATCGTTTGATCAAACACCCCAAAAACCAGGTTCAATCCAACGAATAGGGCAAATTGCCGTACCATTGCTTGGATGCGGTAATCATTTCTAAAATGCCAACCTAAAATCAAAAATGCCCCGAAAAGCCCGAATAATGAAGTACTAGCGCCTGCTGATTGAACCCCTATTTGGTTGAAAGCAAAACTCATGGTATTGCCCATGATGCCGCTTAGTAAATACAAGGCAAAAAAACGGCTATGACCATAGATGGCTTCTACTTGTTGCCCCATATAATAGAGAATCACAGAGTTGATTGCAAAATGTGCCAACCCGAAATGCAGAAAGATTGGGGTAACGAAACGCCAATATTCATTTAAATAGACGACAAACGGACCAAACATCACCCCGCCTGATTGAATAGAGGGACTAAAATAACCCAAGATAAACACAATAGTTTGGATAGCTAAAAATAGATACGTGAAGATCGACTGATTCAGCCATCTTTTCATTTGAGAATTCATTGACGTGCTCCTTTACGTGCGAATAAGCGAATCCGTATAGATTTTATCGATTGGAATGTCGAATACATCTGGTGTCCATTGATCGTTGAATTGTTCTCCGAAGACCAAAGAAACGGTCTTGCCATCAAAAGCTGACAAGAAACGATCATAATAGCCGCCGCCAAAGCCGATGCGATAGCCTTTTTTCGAAAAAGCCAAGCCGGGAACAATGAGTAAATCCAAGTGATGGGCTTCTTGCTCACTGATCGGCTCTTCAACCCCAAATGCCGACGTTTCATAACGCGTTGCCGGCTCCACATGATAAAACTGCAATTTTTTTTGTTGTGCTTTCGGCACTGCGATTCGTTTGTTTTGTTCAAATCCTTTAGCAAAAATAGCCGCTGTATCAAATTCAAATGGCAACGAACGGATCACTCCTACTGACTTAGCCGTTTGCCAAATCTGAGAAGAAAACAGCAACTGCAAAATCACCGTTTCTTTCTGCTGCTTTTGTTTGCTCGGCATTTTTTTTAATGTTTGGATCATGTGCTCTCTAATGACTGGTTTTTCCATTGGATCACTCCTCTCAGAAATAGTACCAAAAACTGTGTCCAAATAGCAAACTAGAATCGCAGATTTCTTGGCAAGATCATGACTATCTGCTCATCCTTCTTTACGCCGGATCAGTAAAAAGACAAAGTACGGTGCCCCCACGATAGAAATGATGATACCAGCTGGGATCTCACCGCTTGTCAATAGTAAACGACCGATCGTATCACTTACTAAGACCAGCAGACTGCCGATCATTCCCGCTAAGAAAAAGGCACTGCGAGATTCTCTGCCGATGAGTCCCTTGGCGATATGAGGCGCCAATAAGCCCACAAAGGCTAAATTACCGGTATAGCCAACCGTACTGGCAGCCAAACCAACCGCAATCACTAAAAACCACGTCCGCAACCGTGTCAAAGAAACCCCTAAGCTAATTGCCTGTTCCTCACCAAAACCAAGCAGATTAAGTTTAGGTACGGTCCAGAAAGCTGCGACAGACAATACGATGACCCAAGGAAGCAGACTGGTAATTTGCTGCCACGAGGTTCCCCAGATAGATCCAGAAAGCCATGCTGTTACAAAGCGATAGCGGTCTTTTGATAATTCCACCGTAAAAAGTAAAGTAGCCGCGGCCAACCCTGCATTGACGGCGATTCCCGCAAGCAGCACTCGCTCCATCGACAACAATTGGCGGTGTTTATAGGCAATCAAATAGACCAGTACAGCAGCCAACAAGCCACCGAAGATCCCAACGACAGGTAAAAGCTGCGATCCTTGGGTATAAACCCCTAAGTAGATCATTACAAAGAGACCCGCGCCATTGTTGATTCCTACGATACTTGCATCAGCCAGCTCGTTTCTCGTCACCCCCTGCAAGACAAAACCAGAAAAACCAAAGGCACCGCCGGCGATCAGCGCCAGACAAGCCCGTGGTAGTCGAAACTCAGTAAACGTCAGTACCTGACTCGAAGAAGCCGTACCTTGAAAGATTGCCCCTAATGTCTGAAAGGTTAAGATTGTTTTTCCCACCATGACACTTCCTAAAAAAGCGGCCATCACCAGTAGAAAAAAAACAAAGAGTGTTTTTTTCATCAGTCTTCCCTCCGTATCTTGACCAATAGAAAAGGCACACCGATCAATGCCATCAGTATCCCAAAGGGTGTCTCAAAAGGGGGATTGATCAAGCGACCTGCCAGATCAGCGGCCATCACCAGTGTTCCCCCTCCAAGGATCGTCAAAGGCAAAATCAGTTGATAGTTTTTGCCCACCATCCCCCGCACGACATGAGGAACCATTAAGCCGACAAAGCTGACCGGTCCTACAAGCGAAACCGCCATTCCCGCCAAAACTACGACTAACAGTAAGGCAGATGCCCGAATCAGATGCGGGTGCTTGCCTAATGAAATGACGGTGTCATCTCCTAGTGCTAACAGATTGAGGGCTTTTCCTAGCCGTAGCACAAAAACGATGGCGATCAGATAGATGGGGCCCACAAAACGCAGTTGCTGCCAAGTCACATTCGCCGCACCACCGATAAACCAAAAGGCTATCTCTTGGTTTAAATCAAATTGCAATGACAGAGTTTGACTAATGGCTGAGAAAAAAGAACTTAATGCCACACCAGCCAAAATCAGTCCCGTGGGCGACATGCCTAGTTTGGCGTATCTGGTCAGTAAAAAAAGCAGCCCAGTTGCCGCAAACGCACCAAAAAAGGAAAACAGCGCCGCTTGACTCGGTTGCACACTAGGAAAGAGGATAAATGCGATCGCTAGTCCCAAGGCAGCCCCACTATTGACACCTAAAAGACCACCATCTGCCAAGGGATTTCTCGTAATCCCCTGCATGATGGCTCCTGTAACAGCAAAACAACTTCCTACTAGAAAAGCAGCCAAAACACGTGGCAACCGAATATTGCGCAAGACTTGATGCAGCTGATTCTCATAATCAAAAGCAAAGACGGCATCCCAGATCGTTTCAAAAGAAAGGTCCGCTGCTCCTTGAGTGATCGCTAAAAAGAAACAGATAATAAAGCAGCCACTAAAAAGCAGCAGCAGCCAAGGAAACTTTTTCATATCTGCGCTCCTAACTCATAGGTCAAGACCAGCGGCTTTGTACTATTAGGAAAGGTACCTAACACGGCATCGATCTCAAACAAACGCTGCAGCCATTCTTTGGTCAGCACCGTTTCCGGTGTACCGGAAACCAAAAGCTCTCCACCTTTTAATGCGTAAATATAATCAGAAAAACGTGACGCATGATTCAGGTCATGAATCGACATAATGATCGTTTTCCCATAGGTTTTATTGATTTGCTGTAATAAGAGCAAAATTTCTAATTGATGCGCAGGATCTAAAAAGGTTGTTGGTTCATCTAAAATCACGATATCCGTATCTTGCGCCAGTGCCATGGCGATCCAAACGCGCTGCTTTTGTCCCCCTGACAGCGTACTGATCACTTCTTCTGCCAGTGCCGTCAAACCAGTTGCCTGCAAAGACCAGTCGATCGCTGCAAGATCTTGTTCCGATAGACTATTCAGTCCTTTTTGATAGGGAAAACGACCGTAAGAAACAATTTCGCGAATCGTCAAGCCAATCGATGAGTCGCTAACTTGTGAAAGCAGCGCAATCTTTTTAGCCACTTCTTTGGTTTTGATGTTCTGGAGGTTTTGTGTATCTAATAGGACCTCACCAGACAAAGGCTGTAAAATTCGGGCGAGTGCCTTTAAAAATGTCGATTTTCCACTGCCGTTCGGACCAATCAAGCCGATGATTTTCCCTTCTGGAATCTCAATTGTTAGATTTTGCACAATTTTTTGTTTTTGATAGCCGACACTCAAGTCAACTGTTCGTAATTTCGCCATATTCGTCCCCAAAATAATTGATTGATAATGCTTATCAATTATGAATGTAATCCTACTATTCGTCAATAGTTCTAAAAAAAGGAAATAAAAAAATAAGATTGACAAATCAGCGTTTCTCCGTAATAATAGCAATCAGCAAATGAGAATTATTCTCAATTAAAATGATAAGTGCTCATCTTTTAACAAAGGAGGAAGTTTTTCTATGAAACAATGGTCAAAAAGAAGTACTTGGCTTACCCTGCTAGCAGCCTGCTCCCTTACTCTACTGGGTGCTTGCGGTACGAATAATGACTCAACGGATAGCAGTGGATCAGCCACTACTTCTTCAGAAATAGCAACAACCTTTACCGATGCGATGGGAAATGAAGTCACTGTTCCCGAAAACCCACAACGGGTGATCGGTAGTTACTTGGAAGATTATTTGGTCGCTTTAGGGGTAACCCCGGTTGCTCAATGGACAGTCGGCAATGACAGTGATCAAGCATACTTGCAAGACAAACTAGCAGATGTGCCAAGAATCAACTATGATCTGCCCTATGAAGATGTCTTGAGCTTTGAGCCAGACCTGCTGCTGATGGATAGCAATTCCATGGTGGAAGGCGACAAATATGATCAGTACAGTAAGATCGCGCCGACCTATGTGGTCACAAATGGCGAGGAAGTAACCTGGCGTGAACGTCTGACAGATATCGCAAAGGTCTTACACAAAGAAGAGGAAGCTGCCCAAGTAGAAGCTGATTATGATGACTTAGTCGCTACTACCAAGGAAACGTACGCTGATCAAATCCAAGGCAAGTCAATTGCTGTTTTATGGGTGGTCAATAATTCTGTCTTCATGGTTTCAGAAACAAAATCAAGTGGTCAACTGCTGTATCACGAACTCGGTTTTGAAGTTCCCTCGCTTGTTTCAGAAATCAGTGAAAGTGCCACTGCTGACTGGTCTGCCGTTTCTCTGGAAAAATTGGCAGAATTGGATGCCGATTACTTGATTTTAGTGAATAGTGATAAAGGCGCTGATTTTTTCAGCGAACAAGTCTGGCAAAATCTTGATGCAGTCAAAAACAATCATTTATGGGAATTCGGTCCTGAATCAAGCTGGCTCTACAACGGTCCTATCGCCTATACCAAAATGATCGAAGATATCCAGAGCAAATTGGACTAATGCGTTTCAAGTAATTCGTCAAGTAAAACTACTTAACAAATTTCAGGAAAAAGCTAGCATTCCCGCACAAAACATGCTATTATATTTTAGTCTGAGAGATTTCTTAGAGGATTCTTGTATCGTTAGGGGGGAAAATCATGCGCGTAAACATCACATTAGAGTGCACTTCTTGTAAAGAACGCAACTACTTATCAAACAAAAACAAACGTAACAATCCTGATCGTTTGGAAAAGAAAAAATATTGCCCACGTGAAAGAAAAGTTACTTTACACCGCGAAACAAAATAATACTATTTAAGAAGTTCGCAAACGCTGATAACCAAGGCGTTTGCGAACTTCTTTTTTTTCAGACATTTTGCAATGATAGCTGCTGCATTTTTATTTCCCTCTTTACACAACCACTCCCCTATTTTCACTTATTTGCTTTGAACTTTTGAGCCAACTTTTTCTTTGAAGCGACGTATAAATAAATTTTAATGTATAATGTAAAAAAGAAACTAATGTTCAACAAAGGCGGCACATAGAACATGAACTAGCTTTTTCTTCTAGCTGTCCTTTCAATATACTTTGAGTGCCAGTCGATCCTTTCATGCTATACTGCCTATAGGAGGTGAACCCATGCTTGGCAATTTTACGTATCTACCTAGTAACTATCGTCTGTTTTATGGCGCTTTTCTTTTTGCTCTTATTGGAAATATGCTTTTCATTTTCATTAAACACCCTGCTTGGACCTTTAGCTTACCGACAGTGATTATCCTCTTCTTAATAAATGTCTTCTTTTGGACAAAATACAAGAAGAAAGTTATTCCTTGCACAACTGATGCACTGTTTTATGTTCTGCTCTTCCTATTGGTATTTTACAATCACTAACATAATGCTTATTTTGATACTAATTGTTTCTCTTTCCCCTATTTCGTCATAACGAAGGAGTGTTGATGCGATGGAGATTTCCCATATCACGTTGATCGTACAGAATTTAGCAAAGACGACAACGATGCTGGAAACATTGTTTGAAGCAGAGGAAATTTATGATAGCCGAGACCAGCCCCATTCTTACTTCCCAGAAAAATTCTTTTTGATCGATGGCTTATGGCTTGCTGTTATGGAGGATGCCTCCCAGAAGCTGCCGAAAACGTATAACCATATTGCCTTTAAAATCGATCAAACTCAAATCGATTCCTTGATTACGCGCATCCAAGGACTAGGATTGAAGATCGAAAAAGATCGTTCTCGTATCAAAGGCGAAGGTGCTTCCATTTACTTTTACGACGATGACAACCATTTGTTTGAACTACATACTGGTACGTTGGCTGAACGGTTGCACCATTACCGTCTGACAGAAACGAGGTAATCTTCATTGCTAGCAACTGCATTGACTGTTATGGAAAGAATTCCCACAAGAAAGGAAGAAAACAATGAAACTAGATATGGTTGGTATTATCACAAAAAACATGGAACAGGCACTGGCTTTTTATCAAGTACTTGGCTTCACGCCATTAGGTCAGCACTCAGAAGATTATATGGAATTAGCAAACGACGGGGTTCGCATCTCTTTGAATAGCCGCCAGATGGTTGCCGGGATCTACGGACATGCACCAATGACTGTTGGTGACACAATTGAATTAGCCTTTTTATGTGATTCCCCTGAAGAGGTTGATGCCCTTCATGCAAAAGTCGTAGCTGCCGGGTATCAGTCTTTCAAAGAACCTTGGTGTGCCTTTTGGGGGCAACGCTATGCCATCGTCAAAGATATAGACGGCAATCTCTTAAGTTTGTTTGCAATGCTACCTGCCGAAAATTGATTTAAGCTACGACAGTCGGTCCAATGGATCGGCTGTTTTTTTAATCACACCTTCGGGTAAAAAGACAAAATCACGTTTTTATGTCCAATCGGATTCTGATAACCTGAAATGAATGTATCCCTTATAAAACAACGTTTCCCATCATTATAAGCCAAAAATAATCTCTCTATAAAAAAACAAATCCACCCATCCGCTCCTGTTCGCTTGACAAAAAAGAACAAAAGTTCGTATAATCTCGGTAAGGAGTGATAAAAATGGGTGGTTTTAATTATGCGCTCGAGCCAAAACGCGATATCTTATTTATCGATGTCAAAAGTTTTTATGCTTCTGTCGAATGCATCTCGCGCGGCTTAGACCCTATCCAAGCGATGCTGGTCGTCATGTCTCATTCTGACAATACTGGAAACGGCTTAATCTTAGCGGCTTCCCCAAAGGCAAAATCGGCTTTAGGAATTTCAAATGTGACCCGCAATGACAATCTGCCGACGCATCCCGATTTGTACAAAGCATCGCCACGTATGAGTTTTTATATCAAAGAAAACACCAAAGTCAATGATGTCTTTCGCAAATATGTTGGACAAGATGATTTGCTGCTCTATTCAATCGACGAAACGATGATGGATCTGACCCGTACACTGGATCTTTTCATTCCTGATAACACGATTTCTCGCGAAGAAAAACGTTGGCTGATTGCCCAGCAAATTCAAAAAGACATTTACGAAACAACGAAATTGTATGTCACCATCGGTATTGGTGACAATCCTTTGTTAGCAAAACTAGCTTTAGATAACGAATCCAAACACAACCGTTCCTTGATTGCCGAATGGACCTACGAAGATGTCCCGACAAAAGTTTGGCAAATCAGCCCCATGACTGAGTTTTGGGGAATCGGTCGACGCACAGAAAAACGACTTCACTTGATGGGGATTGAATCTATTGAACAATTGGCTCATGCCAGTCCTGATCTTTTGCGCAGTCGCATGGGAATCATTGGTGAGCAGCTCTACCATCACGCTCACGGCATTGACCGCACCATTTTAGCCGAACCGACACCGCAGGTCATGGAAAAAAGCTACGGCAATAGTCAGGTCCTACATCGCAATTATTATTTACAAGAAGAAATCGAGATCGTCATCAAGGAAATGGCAGAGCAAGTTGCCGCTCGAATTCGCCGCCATCATTGTCAGACCGCTTGTATCAATGTTTACATCGGCGTAGCCTTTGGTGAAACTGCCTCTGGCTTTTCCCGACAAATGAAAATCCCGCCAACTGACAATACACGTAAGCTTGTTGCTCATTGCCTATTTCTCTTTCGAAAATTTTATACCGGGCAAGTCGTTCGCCACATCGGTATCACCTATTCAAAATTGGTTTATACAGAAAATGTCCAGCTGGATCTTTTTGAGCAAGCAGAAACGCAATTACGCCAGCGTAAATTAGATTTGATCATCGATAAGATTCGTGAGAAATACGGCTTCACTTCGATCGTTCATGCCACAAGCCGAATGGAAGGCGCTCGTGCCATTGCACGCAGCAAATTAGTCGGTGGTCACGCTGGTGGTCTAGATGGGATCGCCAACATAGGACCTGTCCATCAGCAAAAAGAAAAAGAACCGTTTGCTGATGGTTCAAAAAATACTGGCACTTGACTCGTTTTTCTTTCCTTTTCGATGACAAATCTTAAGATAACATTAACAAACGATCCATTTTTTAAAGATTTATGTAATTTCGAGGCCCCCATCTCCCCCTTTACTTCTTTCTAAGGTACTTTAATAGCAAGGAGTGTGAGCAGATGAAAATTGACAAAATCGAATACAAACGAGTCATCAATGGTGCGGGACACCTTGAGTACGATTTGCTGCAATATTTAGAAAAGAATCGGGCGACTGCTGCACAAAACCTGAAACAGTCTGAGATCGATTACCTTCTGGAAAAAGATATTCAGCATCGGATCATTCAACATGCTCGTAAGAGTTTCTTTGGCGATACAATCGTTTTAAAGGATGAATATGCCGAAGATTATCTTTTATTAAAAAAGTATACGGATATGTTCCAAGAAACATTCTAAAAAAAAACGCAGAACCAACTGGTTCTGCGTTTTTCTTATTCTTCGAAATGTTCTTGATAAACATCATCAACCGTTTGATTTGGGTCGATCACGATATACAGACTCTTCGTTTTTTCACTGATTTTTGTTGATTGGTATACATTATCCAATCCTTCCGTATCTTTGTCCTTGTATGGGAAATAAACAAGATCCGGTGTACCGTTACGGTAAAGAATTTCCATCCGTTCAATATCTTCATATTTCAACGCACGAGCAAACATCCCTAATTCAAGTCCGCCTAAGTTGATGTCATGTGTTGCCACATGATCGCCTTCTTGAAAGATTTCAATTTTGAACCCAGCACATGGATGAATCTCAACGAATTCGCTTCCGTGGATACGGCCAAAACTGGTCGTGATTTGTTTGATCCATAAGTCACCGATGTAACGGCGCTCGATCGTCCATGTTTCTCCATTACGGAAATAAAATTTTAAAGCTTTCATTTCTCTAGCCATGACAAAACGCTCCTTTTTATTAATAATACATTTTAATTCTAACACATAGTCGCTACTGGGACACAAATTAACTTTGGTTTTCGTTGACTTTTTTCATAAACCGAGAGATTTCCACCGCCGCTCGTTGATGAGTCCCTTTAGCAATGAGTTGTTGCGCCCCATCGGTCACCTGATAATCAAACTGGAATCCTTGTTCTTTTTCCCATTGTATAAGAACTGTGATTGTCGCTCCGACTGGTGAAGGTTTCAAATGATCGATCGAAAACTTTGTACCGACGGTGGTAAACCCTTTATCTAAAGTAGGCTCAAGTGCTTCCCAACAGGTGTTTTCCACCATTGCGACTAGTCGAGGGGTTGCTAAAACCGCTAAACCGCCAGAACCCAAAACAGCCGCAGTGTCTTGAAGGTCAACGAGAAAGTCTTTTTTGCTTTCCATTCTTCAGTTATCCCTCCTTCGCTAAATATGCTTGGGCAAACGCCAATAGTGCTTCTTTTTCATTAGGGATTTTTCGTGTGATGACTGCAGCTTCGGCAGCGGCCAAGACTTCTTTGAGCCACGGACCAGAAGAACGATCAACTGTCTGCAGTAAATCACGTCCATTGATCGCCAGCTCCTTCAGTGAATGGATCGGTAGCTGCTGATAGCGCTGACTGATTTTTGCAGGATCATTGGGCAGCTTGTCATAACGCAATAATCCTTCAGCTAAACAGGTTGCTTCTAAACCGAACTGATACAACAGCAGATCGTTCCATTCGCCGTTTCGACGCATTAGCAGTGCTTGATAGACCGTTTGTACTTGGCGGATGCAGTCATTCGAACATTTCCAAGCTTTTAAAAAGCTGCGGACTGCCTCAGGAGCTAAACCGATTTGGTCAATGAGCAATACCCAAGCCGTCGTTTCGTTTTCTAATGGGATCGCTGGCAGGTCTGCCATCCGCAGTAACGCCTCACCGTATTCCCGTAAGCCTGGGCAATAGATATAGCATTCGGTTTCTACTAGTGCTCGTAGTGCTTGGTTCCGATGATTGCCTAACAGCAATTTCACGAATTCAATCATGATCCGTTCAACAGAGATTTTCCCCAACAAGGCATGATTCGCATGGATAGCAGCCAATGTTTCTGTTTCTAAAACAAAGCCCAATTGACTGACAAAACGCAGCCCCCGCATCATTCGTAGGGCATCCTCATGGAAACGTTCCTGCGGGTGACCCACTGCTCGTAAAATCTGATTGTCGATATCTGCCAGACCATCGAAAAGATCAATGATGACCCCATCTTCTTGAAGTGCCAATGCATTGATGGTAAAATCCCGCCGCTTTAGATCTTCTTTCAAGGAACGGACAAAATCAACTTTGTCAGGTCTGCGATAATCCTGATAGGCGGCTTCGGTTCGAAAGGTGGTAATCTCATATTGCGCCTGTTCCCACAAGACCAGCACCGTCCCATGCTCGATACCAATGTCAATGGTTCGAGGAAAAAGCGCCTTGATTTCGGCTGGAAACGCACTGGTAGCAATATCGACATCATGGATCGGCTGGCCTAAAATCGTATCCCGCACGCTGCCGCCAACAAAGTATGCTTCATAGCCCGCGGCTTCGATTTTTTTTAGGAGTGGCGCAGCTTCTGCAAATTCTTTTGGTAGTTTAGTCAGCTTCATGTACTTTCCCATCTTTTCTTTCAAAACGATACGCATCCCGCTGATTGAATTTTGCCATATTTTCCTCAAACACTTCAGTCAGGTCGATGTCTAGTGAATTGGCCATGATCATCGTCACAAAGAGTACATCGCCCAGTTCTTCTGCCACGGTCTTTTCAACTTCATCGCTTTTTTTATTTTTTTCCCCGTAATAGTGATTTACTTCTCGCGCCAATTCGCCAACTTCTTCAGTCAAACGAGCCATTTGGGCGAGGGGGCTGAAATAGCCAGTTTTAAATTGTTGAATATAGGCGTCGACTTCTTCTTGCATCGATGCCAAGGAACGTTTATCTGTCATCTTCTTCACCCTTTCTCGTTTATCTTACCAAAAGAATGGCTGCCTGCCTAGATAGAGCCCCCTCAGGATTTGTTGTACATTCAATGATTTCGTGCTACATTGATACTTGTGGAAGTTGAATAACGGAGGAAACAGGATGCGGGCATTTTTTTCATGGCGAACGATTCGCGACATTGTTTTGATTATTTTCGGTACGAGTATTTATGGCTTCGGTCTAGTCTATTTAAATATCCCAAATGACTTAGCAGAAGGCGGTGTGACAGGGATCACCTTGATCCTGCGAGCCTTATGGGGAATCAATCCTGCCATTAGTACATTGATCTTAAATATTCCGATCATTTTGATCGGTGGCAAAATTCTTGGTCGACGCTCATTAGTGTATACGATTTTAGGAACCTTTGGTTTGTCTTTTTGGTTGGCATTTTGGCAGAGTGTTCCCCTGTTGATCGATCTACAGCATGATCTACTGATCGTCGCACTCTTGGCTGGTTTGATTGCAGGGATCGGTAGTGGGATCGTCTACAAAGTCGGTGGAACAACAGGTGGCGTCGATGTACTGGCGCGCATTTTAGAGAAAAACTTTGGGGTGACGATCGGGCGGTCGCTTTTGATCTTTGATGTGTTCGTCCTGTTGCTTTCTTTGACCTATATAGATTTGAACCGCATGATGTATACCTTGATTTTTTCTTATGTCTTCACTCGTGTGATCGATTCGATCTTAGACGGCGGCTATTCAGCCAAAGGGATTTTAGTGATCAGCAATCATAGCGAAGAGATAGCTCCTGTTTTAATGGATGAATTGGAACGCGGTGTCACGTTTTTACAGGGCGAAGGGGCTTACTCAAGAGTATCGAAACAAATCATTTATATGGTGGTCAGCGGACGGGAGATTTCTGAAGTCAAGCGCATTGTTCATGACTTTGATCCGCAAGCGTTTGTTTCTGTCATCAATGTCCATGAAGTCGAAGGCGAAGGCTTTACCTACTTAAGACCTAAGTCACGGTTCTTACAGCGCAAAGCAGCGGTCTCTAAAACAAAATAAAGACTAAAAAAGCAGTCCCGGTTAAAGGACTGCTTTTTTATTTGTCAGCGGCTTTCTTCTTTTTGTTGGAGCAAGTGCCGATTTACTTCATCGGAAAGTTCCAAGAAGGCATCACGATCCCCATTTTCCAATGCTAGATCGATCTGCCGATACAAGGTATCAATTTTGGTTTTTGCTTCTTCTTTTTCAAGGTACTGGGTAACATGTTGGGTCATTTCTTGATCCAAGTGGTCGTTCCAACGTTCATAAGGATTGTCTTCTAAAACTGCTAAATAAAAGGATTGCGACCAAGAATCTGGAAAGAGACATTCAAGATACAAGGGTTGTTTCCAATTCATGCGAATCTCGTGAAAAATCTGATCAATGTCATAAAAGGTCTGTCCTTCGATACTCAAGACAAAGGGTTCGCCTCCAACTTCCGTACTGCGGACACTTAAGCCCCGTTTGGCTGCGGCTGCCCCTTCTACAAAATGAACATTGGCCAAGATCGCTTCATGGTTCGCCAGATAGTTTAACACCCAAGAGACTTCTCGGCGGCTGAAGGAAACGGTCGAAACTAACCAATTAAGAAACTTTTTCTTTTCTTGTACATTGATGTTCATTTCTCTCACCTATCTTTCTAATAAGTCCTCCACGATCGACTGTACTTCTAAATCACCTGGTTCGTGTGCCAAATAATGTTGTAGCAAATGAAGAGCTTCAGGTAAACGCCCTTCTTCACGTAAGAAAATGCCGTATTCCTTCATAAACGCCGGTTCATGGTGCAAATCAGCATTGGCTTCTTCGTAATATTTTGCTGCTTTGTCAAAATCTTCTAACGCATTGAAGGCTTGCGCTAGATTCCATAAAGCGTGAGGCTGTTCATTGTCTTCCATTCGCTCGATCGCCAAGATCGCTTCTTGCCAACGCGCTTCATTCAAGTATAAATTACTTAAAGTCAGTAATGTATCCTCTTCTTTTTCACCAGTTTCCAGTGCTTTAAGTAAAAATGACTCGGCTGCTTCACTGTCATGAAGTCGGTAAGCATTCTCGGCAGCAAAATGATAGAAATCCACTTGATATGGATCTTCATGAATCCCTTCTTCGATCACACGTTGCGCTTCTTCCAGCTGTTCTTCTTCTTGCAATGCTTCAGCCAAATAAAGATACAAGGCCCGGTATTGGGGATTCATGACCCGCAACTGCTGCAAGTAGCGAATCGCTTGTTCATTTTCCTTCAGCTGCAAATAGACTAAAGCCGTTTGAAAGAGACGCTCGTCCGTCTGTTCGTCTTCTAAGCTTGCTTCAAAATATTCCAACGCCTCTTCAAACTTACCTGCCATACTCAATGACGTTCCGGTCCGTTCAACGATCGAAATCCCCGAAATATCCGTAATATCTTCTTCCAGCAATCCTTGATAAAGGTCAACAGCTTCTTGATAGCGATCCGTTGAAAAAGCTAACTCAGCTAAGGCAAAACGAATCAAGGGTTCCTCTGGCACAAGGCTTTGCGCTTCTTTTAATTTGGCTTCGCTGACTTCCGGAATACCGATCAGTTGATAGAGATCCGCACTCAATAACAAGGCTTGCAGATAAGCTTCACTCGTTGGTGGTATTTGATCGATATAGGTGAAGGCTGTTTCAATCTGGTCTTCTTCCATCGCAATTTCCGCTAAAGGAAGCAGCAAAGCTTCATTTTCAGGATGCCGCTGCTGCAAGGTTTCAAATAACGTTTTCGCCTCTTCTAAAAAACCGATCTGCAGTAATTCATCGCCTAAAGCGCCAAGTGTTTCATCATCATCTTTTTGCAGTGCTTCGGTAAAATTCAATTGTGCTTCAGCCAACTCTTCTGCGGCTAGTGCTTTTAACATTTTTTCACTATAAGTTTCCATTTAGACCCCTCGAATCTCATTGATTAATCGCTGATAAGTCTCCATCGTTTGGACAAGATCTTTCTCCTCGATTTCCGTTCTGCCCCCTATTGTACCAACTTTTGCCAAAAATAACAGTTTTTTTTCTTTTTGCTGCAATTCTAGTACACGGCTGAAATATTCGCTTAAGGAAAAAGACTCGGGCAATTCGATAGGAAAGCCTAATCGTGCAAGCCATTGGCAAAATACTGGCAGATCGACAGTCAACTGCTGCTGCTGGACTGTCCAAATAAAATGAAACAAAAAGCCAAAGAACAATTTCATCGCATCAGACAGCAAGTGACCATTTTCTGTTTGATAAGCAGCATCGGCAAAGAGTTGCCCAAACTCCTCTAATTCGCGTCCCGACTGCTGATACAATTGGATCAGCTGATTGGTATAAGCTGCCAACGAGTGTCTCATCAATGCCTGATGACTGGGGTACGTTCGATAAAGTTCCTTTAAAAAATCGCTATCGGCAAGCACGCCACCACGGATCAGGGTCAAAAAGTCGACAAGTTTCCCATCGATTTGCTTTTCGGCAATCGTCTGATCGAAAATAACAAATTGTGGTGCATTAGGATTTTCCAGCATCGGGATATCTGGCTTTTTCACAACGATCGCTGTTTCTTTGACACTTTTGGCTAAGGCCCGCAAGGAAACAGGAATCAACCAAAGCTGTGTCGATAGGACCGAAGTCGCATGGATAAAACTGCTCAGTGCCAATACACCTTCATTCCCAAACCCGACGATCAACAAGGACTCTTGCTTTGAAAAGCGACCGAAGAAATCCATCGCGGCCTTAAATTCACTAAAGTTGTTGCAATACATTTGGTTGGTACAAATATACCAATTGACCTCGCGCGGCAAAAACAGGCGGGTTACTTTTTCTGAAAAGCGGTCATAATAACGCTGATTCGTCAAAATGATCACCTGCTGCGGCTCGATCGACTGTCCTTTCATGACCGATGCCAATGTTTCCCCGTAAGAAATCTGGGTTTCTTGCTCATTTCTGTAAAAAACAGCTTCCATCGGCTCACTCCTTTGTTGCTACTACTTACTATTATAGCAAGAAGCCGTTGAAACACCTACTAAATCGCTAACCATTAGGAAGTATTTTCGCCGATTTGTCCCATGATTCTATGCCAAAAAGCAAAAAACATGGTTTCCTGTATTACAAAGGAAACCATGTTTTTTTCTAAACCAAAAGCGAGTAAAGTGATTGATTTTGCTGAAGGTTGATGTAGCCTTGATCAAACTGTTCAATTCGTGACAGTAATGCGGGTAGATCGTTTTTTTGTTTCAACAAGATTCCCAGCATTACTGGTCCTGTTCCACGATTGATTTTTTTCGTATATTCAAACCTCGTGATATCATCATCAGGCCCTAATACATGGCTAACAAATTCCTTCAACGCACCGGGACGTTGTGGGAAATTGACGATAAAATAATGTTTCAATCCTTGATAAATCAGTGATTTCTCTTCGATCTCTGCCATGCGGGAACTATCATTGTTACCACCACTCACAATACAGACGACCGTCTTGCCTTTGATTTGCTCTTTGATCTCATCCAGAGCTGCCACGCTCAAGGCACCAGCTGGTTCAGCGACGATCGCTTGTTTGCTGTATAATTCTAGAATCGTTTGGCAGATTCCACCTTCTTCCACCGTTACCAATTGATCCACATAGCGTTTGGCATGGGCATAGGTCTGAGCTCCGACTTGTTTGACTGCCGCACCATCGACAAAGGTTTCAATATGCTCTAAAGCCACCGGTCCTTGGTGATCAAAGGCTGCTTGCATCGAGGCGGCCCCTACAGGTTCTGCTCCAACAACTTTTATATTTGGCTGCTTTTCTTTCAAATAGGCTGCGGTCCCGCTGATCAAACCACCGCCACCAATGGCTGCCACCACCAAATCGATCGATACTTGTTTTTTTTCAGCATCCGCCAACATTTCCACGGCTACTGTTCCTTGTCCTGCGATAATATTGGGATCATCAAAAGGAGCAATGAAAGCCATTTGCTTTTCTTTTGCAAATTGTTTGGCAGCCTGCGCCGCCGCATCAAAGGTATCTCCCACCAATTCGATTTTGACGTAGTCGCCGCCGAAAAAGAGAACTTGCGCGACTTTTTGTTGCGGCGTCGTTGTTGGCATGAAAATGACCGCATGGATCTGCTGTTCTTGGCAGGTATAAGCAACGCCTTGGGCATGATTTCCGGCACTGGCACAGACGACGCCACGACTGGTCTGCACAGGATCTGCTTGGGTGATCGCATAGTAGGCACCTCGTAATTTGAAGGAGCGGACTTTTTGCAAGTCCTCTCGCTTCAACAAAACCGTCGCTTGGTATTTTTCAGATAAAAAGCGATCATACTGCAGCGGTGTATGACTAACTGCTCCCCGCAGTCGTTCATATGCTTGTTCGATTGCAGAAACTGTCACCAACAAACGCGCCACCTCTAATCTTTCGCAACAAACGGCATCATTTTCCGTAACTCGCTGCCGACTTTTTCAATTTGATGGTTGCTGTTTTCTTCACGCATTTTATAGAATTCAGGGAAGCCATTTTGATTGTCTTCAATGAATCCTTTCGCGAATTGACCATTTTGGATATCTGTCAATACGGCTTTCATGTTTTCTTTGGCTTGTGCGGTGATCACCCGAGCACCGGAAACGTAGTCGCCATACTCTGCCGTATTCGAGATCGAATGGCGCATTTTTTTGAATCCTCCTTCATAAATCAAGTCAACGATCAGTTTCAATTCATGACAAACTTCAAAATACGCCAATTCCGGTTGGTACCCGGCTTCTACCAATGTTTCAAAGCCCGCTTCGATCATGCTGGTCAAACCGCCACAAAGTACGGCTTGTTCCCCGAAAAGATCGGTCTCGGTCTCTTCTTTAAAGGTCGTTTCCAAAACGCCGACCCGTGTGGCACCAATGCCTTTTGCATAAGATAAAGCTGTCGCTTGTGCGTTGCCAGTCGCATCTTGATAGACTGCAAACAAGGCTGGCACCGCAAACCCTTCGGTAAAGGTTCGACGCACCAAGTGGCCCGGTCCTTTAGGCGCAACTAGGAACACATCCACCTCTTCTGGCGGCGCGATCACATCAAAATGAATATTAAAACCATGCGCAAATGCTAATGCATTGCCGGCAGAAAGATTCGGTTCGATCTCATTTTTATACAACGATCCTTGGATCTCATCGGGTGCCAAGATCATGACTACGTCCGCTTTTTGAGTGGCTTCGGCTACTGGAAAGACTTCAAATCCGTCGTTTCTTGCAGCTTCTGCTGACTTTCCTTCACGAATGCCGATAAAGACTTCATGACCTGTGTCCCGTAAATTTTGCGCATGAGCGTGCCCTTGAGAGCCGTAGCCGACGATCGCAATCTTCTTGTCTCCTAGATTATCTGTAACTTCCTCGTTGTAATATACTTTTACCATACTTGTTTCCTCCGAATTCTTTCTTTATTTTAAGCAATTCAAAATTGCACTTACCCTCTTGTAAAGCCAGTGACACCCGTTCGTGCCAACTGTTTGATCCCGTAGGGACGCAAAACTTCGATGCATGCTTCTACCTTTTTCGTATCGCCGGCAACTTGCACAACGATCGTTTTCAGTGCGACATCGACAATGTGCGCTCGAAACGGATCAATCACTGCTTGGATCTCCGAGCGGCTAGTGGTTGGTGCATTGACTTTGATCAGCACCAGCTCTCGTTCGATATGAGGAACTTCTGTAATATCAGAAACCTTCAAGACATCTATTTGTTTATTTAAATGCTTGGTCACTTGTTCTGTTTCTGCCAAATCGTTCACGTTGACAATGATCGTCATTCGTGAAAACTCTGGCCGTTCCGTTGTGCCGACAGAAATACTCTCGATATTGACCTGCCGGCGGTTTAAGACACTCGTGATGCGGCTCAAAACACCTGCTTCATTATGGACGATTGCTGCTAATACCCGTTTCATCCCCTTAGACCCCCATCATTTCATGATTGGCTTTCCCCGGTGGGATCATCGGCAACACATGCTCTGAGGGCGAGACCATTACTTCGATCAGTTGCGGCCCCGTATGTGCAAAAGCTTCCGCTAGCATAGCAGAAAGCTGAGTGGGTTCATCGATCCGACAGCCTTCGATGCCATAAGCTTGTGCTAGTTTAACAAAATCAGGTTGCTGTGCAAAAACAGAGGCAGAGCGTCGTTTGCCATGAAATGTTTCTTGCCATTGGCGGACCATTCCTAACGAACGATTATTCAACAAAACAAATTTGACATTCAAGCCATACTCATTCAAAATAGCAAATTCCTGGTTTGTCATTTGGAACCCGCCATCGCCAACAAACACCACGACCATTTTTTCTGGATGAGCAAATTGGACGCCAATTCCCGCAGGGATACCATAGCCCATCGTGCCTAGTCCGCCACTGGTGATCAACTGCTTAGGAAAGCGAAACGGATAATACTGCGCGACCCACATTTGATGCTGCCCAACATCGGTGATGACGTAAGCCTCTCCTTTGGTCAAACGCCCTACTTCTTCGATGACTTTTTGCGGTTTGATTTCTTGTGCTTGAGTGCGATCATAGCGATAAGGTTTTTCCGTCTTCCGTTTTTGACATAGATCCGACCAGGTAGACCACGTTCCTCTAGTTGGCGGATACCGTAGCATCTGTTTCAAAGCAGCCTTGGCATCGCCGACGATTGGGATCTTTGTCTCTACAATCTTGCCGATCTCCACCGGGTCGATGTCGATATGAGCAACGATGGCCTGCTTACCGAACTGACTGCCGGCAGTCGCTAAGCGATCATCGAAGCGAGAGCCGATATTGATAATCAAATCGGCTTCTGATAAAGCCATGTTCGCCGCATACGTTCCATGCATACCGCCCATGCCCAAGAAAAATTGATGATCATTTGGCAGTAAGCCTAAGCCGAGCAACGTTGTGACTGTCGGCAACTTGTACTTGGCAATAAATGCATTTAATTCAGCCGCAGCTTCAGCCGCGATCACGCCTGCACCAGCCAGTACCACTGGTCGCTGTGCTTTTTCTAAAACGTGCATCAATTTTTCAATTTGCAGACGGGAAGGCTCTGCATTCGGTTGATAACTTTTCCTTGTGATCGGCAATGAGCAGGTTTCAGCGGTTTCTTGCAATGTAATATCTTTCGGAAGGTCGATCACAACAGGT
Organism: Enterococcus sp. DIV1067f; assembly: GCF_050543505.1. Lineage (NCBI taxonomy): Bacteria > Bacillati > Bacillota > Bacilli > Lactobacillales > Enterococcaceae > Enterococcus > Enterococcus sp. DIV1067f. The sequence continues at coordinate 1,108,601 of NZ_CP172940.1, read as the reverse complement.
CCCTTACGCCCAGTTGAAGCGATGTGAAAGGCTTCAGCGATCACTTTCGGTAAGTCATCCACACAACGGACTTGGTAATTGTGTTTCGTGATCGGCAACGTGATACCTAGAATATCCGCTTCTTGAAAAGCGTCTTTGCCAATTCCTGGTACGGCCACTTGCCCCGTGATAACCACCAACGGTACGGAATCGCTCATAGCATCGGCAATGCCAGTAACGACATTCGTAGCACCTGGACCACTTGTCACTAAAACGACCCCAACATTGCCAGTAGCTTTGGCATAGCCTTCAGCGGCGTGGATCGCGCCTTGCTCGTGACGCGTCAAAATATTCGGAATCGCTGCATCATATAATTGGTCATATAACGGTAAGACGGCGCCACCCGGGTAGCCAAAGATCATTTCGACGCCTTGCTCTTGCAAGCTGTCCACTAACACTTGCGCGCCAGTCCTTAGATGCGATGCTTGATAGTCGATGTTTTCCATTGCTACTCCTCCTCATCAGGTACTCGCATAATCCCGCCCGTATTCGCAGAGGTCACTAAAGCGGTATAACGTGCAAGCCATCCTTTTTTTACTTTTGAACGAAACTTCGGTCGTTCTTGCGCACGCTTGGCAAGCTCTTCTTCTGAAACTTGCAGATTTAGCGTTCGATTTGGCAAATCAATAATGATCTCATCGCCATCGTTGACTAGTCCTAATGGACCACCGGCTGCAGCTTCCGGAGAAATATGTCCAACTGCGATCCCCCGCGTCGCTCCTGAAAAGCGGCCGTCTGTAATCAAGGCGACATCTTTGCCTAACCCACGACCAACGATACTTGAGGTAGGCGCCAGCATTTCCGGCATTCCCGGCCCCCCTTTCGGGCCTTCATAGCGGATCACTACGACATGTCCTTTTTGTACGGTATGATTGTCAATTGCTGCGACTGCTTCATCATGAGAATCAAAACAGATCGCTTTCCCTTTGAACACTTGGACACTTGGATCAACCCCGCCAACTTTGATGACACTGCCTTCTGGGGCGATGTTTCCGTACAAGATCGATAGACCGCCAACTGGACTATACGGATTTTCTTTCGGATGGATGACTTCTTCGTTGTGGATCTTCGCTTCAGCGACATTTTCTCGCAACGTCTTACCGGTAACAGTCGGTCGATCGGGATGAATCGCTCCCTCGATATCACATAGCTCCCTAATGATCGCTGAAACCCCACCGGCTTCATGGACATCATGCATTGAATAGGCTGATGATGGCGCGATTTTTGAGAGATAAGGCACTCTTTTAGCGATTTCATTGACCCGTCTTAAGTCATAATCGATCTCAGCTTCATTGGCGATCGCTAAGGTATGCAGCACTGTGTTGGTGGACCCCCCCATCGCCATGTCTAAAGCGAAGGCATCATCAATAGCTTCTTTGGTCACGATGTCTCGAGGTTTCACTTGTTTTTCAACAAGATCCATCAACTTAAAGGCGGCTTGTCTAACTAGTTCTCGTCGTTCTTCAGACACGGCAAGAATCGTACCATTGCCTGGCATTGCCAATCCTAAGATCTCTAAGAGACAGTTCATTGAATTGGCAGTAAACATCCCTGCACAGGAACCGCAAGTCGGACAGGCATTTTGTTCCATAAACTCAAAATCTTCTTTTGTCATATTACCCGTCTTGTACGTCCCAACGGCTTCAAACATGGAAGATAAGGTTATTTGATGTCCCCGAGGATCAATGCCGGCTTTCATAGGACCGCCGGAACAAAAAATTCCTGGTACGTTGGTCCGCATGGCTGCTAAGATCATGCCAGGAGTGATCTTGTCACAATTTGGGATATAAAATACGCCGTCAAACCAGTGGGCATTGATGACGGTTTCTGCAGAATCAGCGATCAATTCTCGGCTAGGTAGCGAATATCGCATACCGATATGTCCCATAGCAATGCCATCATCTACGCCGATTGTATTGAACTCGAAAGGGATGCCGCCAGCTTCACGAATCGCTTCTTTTGCGATATCTGCTAACTCCCGTAAATGCACATGCCCAGGCACGATATCGATATAGGAATTACATATCGCAATAAATGGCTTGTTCATATCATGGATATTTTTAACTTGTCCTGTGGCATAGAGCAGACTCCTAGCTGGCGCTGCATCGATCCCTTTTTTAATTTGATCACTTCTCACACTCATCATCTCCTGCATTTTGGAATAAAAAAAAGCATCCCGGTTATAAAAAACTGGGATGCTTTGCCAGAATCCCATTTTACTTACGCAAATAGGACTCAAACAAACGGATAATTTTTGCTTCCGTGTTCTAAGTCCTGGTATCAATAATAATGACTAATAAATATTGATTAAAATTACGCATAGAAAATGGCTCCTTCATTAGAAATAGTAACGTTCTTGTAATTGTTTACCAATATACCCTTTGCAAAATCACTTGTCAACGAATTTTCTGAATTTTTTTTCAATAATGACAATTCTAAGGAACCCTTTCTCACATCAGATGTCATTTAATCACTTGCTTGTTTTGATAAAAATGACTTTTAAATCACCTTTATTCTTGCTTGAGAATTAAAGTGTGCCAGCAACCCATGTTTTTTTAAGATCAAAAGAAAAACAAAAAATAATTTTGAATTTTCTGACAATAACAACCGATTCTTTTCCCATTCGTTCCGCCTGCATGGTGGCAGTCCCTAGTTAGACAAAAGAAAAAACCCTTGATTACTCAAGGGTTTCTACAAGACTCAATTATTTCACTGCGTCTTTAAGAGCTTTACCTGGTTTGAATGCAGGTACTTTGCTAGCAGGGATCTTGATTTCTTCACCAGTTTGTGGGTTGCGTCCTTTGCGTTCTGCACGAGAACGAACTTCAAAGTTACCAAAGCCGATCAATTGAACTTTTTCACCGTTAGCTAAAGCGTCTTGAATTGTTGAGAATACAGCGTCTACTGCTGCAGTTGCGTCTTTCTTAGTTAAGTCAGTAGCTGCTGCAACTTTTTCGATTAATTCTGCTTTATTTGCCATGGATGGTTTCACCTCCTGATATTTTTTTTGATGTCATGCATCAACAAAAATCTTGAGTGGTCCAAGGTTTTTGTCAAATATTGATTACCATCAATATTCTGATATAACGTTATCATAAGAACCTTGTAATATCAAGGATTTTAACGTTTTTAGGGGGTTTTTTTTTGGTTTTTTCCCATTTTTCTAGAAAAGGACAGATTTCTTTGTAAAAAGAAACAAAGTATGATAAAATCTCTATTTTCTTCTGCGTGGAATGATCCGAATCGGCGTTCCTTCAAAAGTGAATGCCTTGCGGATTTGATTTTCTAAGAAACGCGCATAAGAGAAATGCATCAGTTCTTCTTCGTTGACAAAAATAACAAAAGTTGGCGGTTTGACAGCCACTTGCGTCGCATAAAAAATCTTCAAACGTTTGCCTTTGTCTGTTGGTGTTGGGTTGATCGCCACCGCATCCATAATGACGTCATTCAACAACGCAGATGGAATACGCATGTTTTGATTCATGCTGACTTCTTCGATCAACTGCGGCAACTTATTCAAGCGCTGTTTCGTCACTGCGGAAACGAAAATGATTGGTGCATAATCCAAATATTGGAATTCATCTCTGATTTCTTCTTCAAAATCACGCATCGTATTCGTTTCTTTTTTCAATGTATCCCATTTATTGACAACGATAATGATTCCACGGCCTGCTTCATGGGCATAGCCAGCGATCCGTTTGTCTTGCTCGCGAATTCCTTCTTCGGCGTTCAAGACCATCAAGACGACGTCTGAACGTTCAATGGCCCGCATTGCTCGCATGACACTGTATTTTTCAGTAGATTCGTAGACCTTCCCTTTTTTACGCATGCCGGCGGTATCGATCATGGTAAATTCTTGACCGCTTTCGCTAGTAAAATGGGTATCGATCGCATCACGAGTCGTTCCTTCGATATCTGAAACAATTACTCGCTCTTCTCCAAGAATCGCATTGATCAAGGAGGATTTCCCGACGTTTGGTCGACCGATCAAACTAAACTTGATAATGGAATCGTCTTCTTCTTCCGCTTCATTGGTAAAGTGTTTGACTGCTTCATCTAGGACATCACCGATCCCTAATCCATGACTTCCTGAGATTGGGTATGGATCGCCCAGACCTAAACCATAAAATTCATAGATATCGTTGCGCATCTCGGGATTATCAACTTTGTTGACCGCTAAAATCACGGGTTTGTTGCTTTTGTATAACAAACGAGCCACAAGCTCGTCAGCATCTGTTACTCCTTCACGAGCACTCGTAATAAAAACAATGACATCTGCTTCATCGATGGCGATTTCTGCTTGATGCTTGATTTGATCCATAAACGGCTCATCACTTAAATCGATCCCACCAGTATCGATTACGCTAAACTCACGGCCTAGCCATTCACCAGTGGCATAAATACGATCTCTGGTCACTCCTGGAGTATCCTCAACGATCGAAATTCGTTCTCCAGCTATCCGGTTGAAAATGGTCGATTTCCCCACATTCGGACGTCCAACGATCGCTATTGTTGGATTTGACATTTTTTACCCTCCATTTAAAAAAGCAGTCCTTGTACGCTGCTTCTTGTATTCAATCTTACTTAGTTTACCTAAAGCCATGGAAAGTTGCAAGCTTTCTCGGCAAACAAAAAATCAGCTTATAACAAATTCAAACATCGAATCGTTATAAGCTGATGGCATACAATTACTCTTCGTCGCTGTCTTTTAAGGCATCGCCTAAGATATCACCCATGGTAAACCCAGTTGATTCTTCTGGCAATTGATAATCATCCTCTGAAACTTCTTGTGTTTCATTGGTATTTTCTGCTTTTTCTAATGCTTTGATACTTAATGCGATTCGGTGTTCTGAAGGGTTCACTTCGAGCACTTTCACTTGCACTTCATCGCCTTCTTGTAAGACTTCATGTGGTGTCGCAATGTGTTTATGGGAGATTTGTGAAATATGGATCAGCCCTTCAACACCTGGGAAGACTTCCACAAACGCACCGAAGCTTGTCAAACGTTTAACAGTCCCAGTTAAGACACTGCCAACAGCCGCTTGCTCTTCAATATTGGTCCAAGGTCCAGGCAATGTGTCTTTGATTGAAAGAGACACACGTTCTTTGTCTGCATCAACAGATAAGATACGGACGTTGACGGTATCTCCCACAGACAAAACGTCACTCGGTTTGCCAACATGCCCATGTGAAATTTCAGAGACATGGACAAGTCCATCGATGCCGCCTAGGTCCACGAAGGCACCAAAGTCAGTCAAACGAGCTACTTTTCCTTCTACTTCTTGTCCTTCATATAAATCAGCTAGTAAAGCTTCTTTTTGTTTTGCTTTTTCTGCTTCAACAACAGCTTTATGAGAAAGGATCAAGCGGTTTTCAGAAGGCTCGATCTCAACGATTTTAAAGGTCAATGTTTTCCCTTTGTAATCTTCAAAATCCGCAACAAAATGATCTTCGACCATTGATGCTGGAACAAACCCACGAACCCCTACGTCAACCACTAATCCGCCTTTAACGACGTTGGTGACTGGTGCTTCGATGATTTTTCCTTCTTGGAAATCTTTTTCGATATCTTCCCAAACTTTTTTCGCATCTAAGCGACGTTTAGAAAGGAGATAGCTGCCATTTTCTTTGTCTTTCCCAATTGCTGAAATCACAACTAATTCTAAGACATCCCCTACTTTGACTGCTTCGTTGATGTCTTCAACAGGTAAAGTCGATAATTCTTTTGCAGGAACAACGCCTTCGACACCGGCGCCTTCGATCCCTACGATCGCTTGTTTATCCTCAATGGCCAATACCTCGCCTTTAACGATATCTCCAACTTTTACTTCTTGGAAATTGTCTAAAGCGGCTTCCATTGATTCATTTCCACTCTCAACCTGATTATTTTCAAATTCTGTCATCTCTCATGTCCTCCTAACCAACAATTCTGCAATAATTGCACTACATCTTTTAGTTTAAAATAGAATGAAAAAAAAATAAAGCGATTTCTCTTATTTTCCTAAAAAACTACGGTTTTTTCGTTGAAAAAGTCTTTTCACGTCTGTTTTCTTGCTTGCTTTCATCTTTTTCGTAGGAAAAATAAAAAAACAATGGGGAACACCCATTGTTTTCGCTAGTCGATCTTTTCTTGGATCGTTTTTTTGATCGCTTCTACGACTTGCTCGATTGTTAAACCGGAGGTGTCAATTCGAACGGCATCTGTTGCTTGTTTCAAAGGGGAGACTTCCCGATGAGAATCCAAGTAATCTCTTTGCTGAATCTCTTCTTTTAAAGTTTCATAATCGGTACCGATCCCTTTTTGCTGATTTTCTTTGAAACGGCGCTGCGCCCGTTCTTCCACACTTGCTACCAGAAAAATCTTGACTTCTGCTTGTGGTAAAACCGCCGTACCAATATCGCGGCCATCCATCACGACACCGCCATCTTTAGCGATCATCTGCTGTTGTTGGACTAGTTTTTCGCGGATCGCAGGGTATGCCGATACCTTCGAAACTGCGTTGGTTACTTCTGGCTGACGGATCGCTTCTGTGACTTGCTCTCCTCCTGCAAAGACCTCTTGACCGTGTTCAGTCGGTTCAAAAGTGATGGGGTATTGATCGATCAAAGCAGCGATCGCCGCTTCATCCTCTAATGAACAGCCGCTTTTTAAGGCCAAATACGTGATGCTGCGGTACATGGCCCCGGTATCTGTATAAATAAACCCTAAATCATTGGCGATGATTTTTGCCACGGTACTTTTCCCAGATGACGCCGGACCATCAATAGCGATGTTGATTTTTTTCATTTTTCTTACTCCTCGTTTCCCAACGATGTGTATTCCTTCATCGTTTCTGCTTATCGTTCACCTTGGCTTCTTCCTACCAAGAAAAAAAACCGCCAAAGCGGTTTTTTATTTAATTCGTAATGTGTCGCCAGGGTATAGCATGTAGTTGTTTGGATCAATCCCATTTAATTGATATAGGGTTTCAACTGAGATGCCTGTACGGGCTGCCACTTGTTCAGGACCTTCACCTGCTTGCACCGTCGTGTATTCCTCGGTACCAGTCGCTCCTTGCCCTTGATTATTTTGCGTAGTGTCTTGCCCTGCATTGTTTTCCTGTTGAGCCGGCTCACTACTACTTGATGGCGTTGTTGAAGCTGGTGCAGAACTGCTACTGCTTGATGAAGAACTTGATTCACTTGTTGACGAACTCGTTTCACTTGTCGATTCAGCAGTTGATGATTCCGTTGTTGATGACTCGGTTGTCGAAGATTCTGTCGTACTTTCTACTGTACTGCTTGAACTTGCTGCGGTCGGGGCATCACTGTTATGATTCAATACCCAAATACCGGCACCAACCGGAATTGCCACGATCAAGAAAAGCAAAACTAAAACGATCGTCAAAAAGAGTGAATTCCCACGCTTTTGTTTTCTTTGTTGGGATCTTGATGCAGAATCATCGTATTCTGTATCATATATTGGTTGTTCCCACGGTTCTTGATTTTCTGAATTGTAGTCATTGTCTTTCTTGCTCACTCGTATTCCCTCCTAGTTTCCTTCCGATGTATTATACCATAGGTAAATAAAAACTGTCCTGCAAAATACGATTCAATTTATATCTTTAAAAATTTTTATTAAACGTTCTTGCCAATGAAGGATGACTTTTTTTTCTAAAAGCTCTTCTTCCACTGCCAATTCGATCCCGTCATTGTCGCAACAATAAGGATTTGCTGATGCTTCTTCCCCAAAGTGCGCCAATAAAAACTGGCGACGACAGCCGGTAAAATGAATATAAGCCAACATTTTTTGTAATTGTTCTTGCTTTTGCTGTTCGTTTTGTTTTAGCGTTTCCAGCCAAAACGCAGCCCCCAACTCCTTCATCTTCTTCTGCCATTTTTCTTGCAGCGGTGTCAAAGGTCCTTTCATCTTTTTCTGATCCATTCGTTCTAAAGCACGGCGTTCTTCTTTGTTTTCTCGCTGAAAGAAGTAGTGAATCTGCTCATCGTGTTCCTGATAAAGCAAGATCGCACTGCTTTGTTTGCCATCGCGGCCTGCTCGACCGATTTCCTGACTGTAGTTTTCCAGCGAATCAGGCAAGTCATAATGGATCACAAAACGAATATCTTCTTTATTGATCCCCATCCCAAACGCATTGGTTGCGACGAGCAATTTTAGTTTATTCTGAGAAAACTGCTGCTGCAACGTTTTTCTTTGATCGCTCGCTAGACCACCATGATAATAGCCTACCGAATAGCGCTGACGCAGTTTGTTATAGACTTCTTCGACTTTGCTTCTTGTGGAACAATAGATGATCCCAGCCCCGCCTAAGCGGCTGAGATAGTCTGCTAATGCCGCATCTTTGTCTGACGTTTTCTCTACGAACAAGCCGATATTGCTGCGGTTCATCGAATAACGGTAGACATTGGCATTCTTTGCTAACAACACTTGCCGAATATCTGCTTCGACTTGCGCCGTAGCAGTAGCCGTCAATGCTAATGTGACGGGTGTCTTCAAACGTTTTTTTACTTCACCAAGCTGCAAGTACTCTGGTCGAAAATCAATGCCCCATTGGGAAACACAATGAGCTTCATCCACCACGAGCATAGCGATCTTAGCTCGTTCGAGTTGCTGCAAAATGGCTTCTTGCACGATCATTTCTGGACTTAAGAACAAAAATTTGTACTGCGATAAATGCTGCATCACATAGTGACGATCGGTAGGGTCTAGTTGACTATTAAACGCAATCGCGCGTTTTTCCCCTTGCTTTTGTAGGCCATAGACTTGATCTTCCATTAAAGAAACAAGCGGTGAGATAATGATTACGATGCCATCTATGAGGTACCCTGGCAGCTGATAACAGAGACTTTTGCCATTCCCGGTAGGCAAAATCGCTAACGTATCTTGCTGCGCTAAAACACTTTCGATGACTTCTTTTTGTCCTTGACGAAATGTTTTGAAGCCAAAGTACTGATTCAGTGCGTTTTCTAACATCGAATCCCCCGTTTCTGAGCAATCTGTAACAAACGGATCGTCAAAAAATCAGTCGTAAGAAGCTCCTGTAATTCTTGATAGCTGTTTTTCCAAGAAGTTTCTGGCAGCTTATTCATCAATGATGTATCAAAGCGCTGATACGGAAATGTCAGATCAAGCAGTGCCCACTCAATCAAATGATCATTAACGGTTCCTCGTTTGATCCTTCTTTTTTCCATGATCTGCTCAACAGAAGCTCCTTGCAAGAACAATGCACGACTTTCCAGCATACTTTGATTCAGATTCCTATTTAGAAAAGGCGACAATCCTTGAAACAGAACCATCTGAGACTCTTTTTCAACCAGGGCTAAAAATTGATGGATCGCAGCTCCTACATAAAGATTGTCCCAAGGCTTACCTTGTACAGATTCTGGCAAAAGTTGGAAAAACGCCTGCCCCAGAAGATCGGGACCAGATAAGGTGCCTGCTAAAAAATCTGCGACTTCTGCGGGAAGTTGGGCAAAAACTGCCGAAAGTTCTCGATGAGTGATCTTTTTGATTTCAGGGTATTGATGGATCAGTCGACGCACAGGTTCTGTATATAAAGGCGTGTTCTCAACAGGAATATACTGATTGGTCACCCCTTGATATGCAGCTGCTTGGACCAGCAGTCGAACAAAACGCCACGCCTCCTCCGTCGTTCGTCCATACCGAAAATAATCCGTATGATGCAACAACATTTCTTTTGACTGTTCATAATTTGCAGCGGTCCTTTTGAGCAGCAGACCATCTGAATCTCGACTTAGCATCCCTTGTTGGATCAAGTCAGCGATCGTCTGTTGATACTCCCTCTCATTCAACTGTGGCAACGCTTGAAAAAGACCTAATCGATCATAAAAAAAGGCATAACTCAAGACAGAGCTAGTGCGCTTACCAATGAGAATTTGATAAAGTGTCGATGGACGCAACTTGTCAGTATCAGAAAACAGCGCTAAAATAAAAGAATCCATATCTTCCTCCCAGAAAGGACTAAAAAATGTCACAACGCTGTAAAATTGTTCCTGAGCGCTGCATTGCTTGTGGACTATGTGCGATCTATGCTCCCGAGATCTTCGATTATGATGAAGATGGGATCGTTTTATTTGCCCAAGAACCGAGTGCACGGCAACAGTTTATCATAGAAGAACAACAAGAAAAAGTCAAAACTGCTTATCGCAAATGCCCCACCAGAGCGATCCTTATAGAAAAATAAAAAAGTCGACCTGCCATTAACAGACCTTTCGTCTGCCACAGCAAGTCGGCTCATTTTTTATTTTCCTATAGCAGAATGATGGGGCTGCTTACGAGCCAACCATGGGAGCAGTTTGGCATGTAGTGCTAAAAAGACGGCACTGACGATCGCTCCTTTAACCAAATTGAAGGGTAAAATCCCGATCGCCACATATTGCGGCAAAGACATCCCTAAAAATTGATCGGCTGTGACCCCGAAAAAGCGTAGATAAAGCGGTGTGATCACAAATAGGTTCGCCACACTCATAAAAATCGTTACCGACAAGATACCGCTGATGACACCAACCATTTTGTTTTTGGTGTGGATACCTTTGCGGAAAAAGTAGTACATTGGCAAAGTAAAGGCACATGATGCTAAAAAGCTTGCCGTATCTCCCACCATATCAGCAGGTGAAAAACCAGATAAGAACAAATGCAGGACCGAACGAATGAAGGCAGTCACTACCCCACTCCAAGGACCAAATAAAAACATCATGATCATCACGGGAATATCACTAAAATCGATCTTTAAAAAGCTGAATGCCGGAAAAATTGGAAAAGCGATAAATTGCAAAATTGTTCCCATAGCAGCACACATGGCGATCGTCACCATTTTTCTTGTTTTGTTGTTCATCAGTATAAATCCTCCTAAGTTCAGGATTCCTCTTCAAACGAACCTATTAAATTTCCTCGGCTTTCTTGTCGGCGCCAGACAAAAAATGCCCTCTTTTTTCCACAGGGAAAAAAGAGGGCATTCGAAATAGCCATAAGCAAATCAAATACGCTCTATCTTCTTTATCCAGACTGTACTGTCGGTATCGGAATTTCACCGATTCAGCTATTTCCGAAGAAATAGGTCGTGGACTATAACCACCGGTCGGGAATTGCACCCTGCCCCTGAAGACGAACCTTTATTCTATTTATTACATGTTCTATTATACACAAAATCTAAAAATTAACAATAGTTACGTTTTCAGATACTTTTCAACTATTTTGCACTGTTTTTCAGCTGGCTGACTTCTTTCTTCGACAACTCTCGGTATTCCCCTGGACGAAGACCTTTTAAATCTAACGGACCATAGTTTTCCCGTTTTAGTTTTTGCACAGGCAAACCAACTGCTTTTAGCATGTTTTTGACTTGATGATTGCGACCTTCGTGGATCGTCAATTGCACAATACTAGATTGTGCCGTTTGGTCTGTCGATAAGATTTCAAAGCGAGCAGGCGCGGTCTTACGCCCTTCGATCCGAATTCCTTTTGTCAATGGGAGCAGTTGCTTTTTATCCGCAATGCCTTTGACCTTGGCAACATACACTTTTTCGACTTCGTGTTTTGGATGCATCAGTGTCTGTGATAATTCCCCATCATTTGTCAGTAGCAGCAAACCGGAGGTATCATAGTCCAAGCGGCCGACTGGATACACCCGTTCAGGGACTTCAGCAAAATAATCCAAAACGACTTTGCGTTTTTTATCATCTGTTACAGCTGAGATCACGCCACGAGGTTTATAGAACAGATAATAGACATGTTGTTCTTGTTCGATCGGAACGCCGTCCACTTCAACGACGTCTTTTGAACCGACTTGGACCCCTAATTCTTTGATTACTTGTCCATTGACTCGCACACGGCCTTCGGTTATCAATCCTTCAGCTTTTCTTCTTGAGGTGATGCCGGCATGGGCAATCACTTTTTGCAAACGTTCCATCTTCATTCTCCTTCTGTTTCTGCTTGTTTGTAGCGGTCGTAAAAAAGATCAAACGGTGCATCTTCTTCAAGTTCATCTTCCATTGATTGGATGTCAGGCAATTCAGCCAAACTTTTTAAGCCAAAATAATCCATAAAGTATTCCGTCGTACCGTATAGGATCGCTCGTCCTGGTCCGTCCACGCGTCCCTTTTCTTCAATCAGCCGCTTTGCCACCAGTTTTTGGACAGAACCGCTGGATTGAACGCCGCGAATCTCTTCTACTTCCATCCGAGTGATCGGTTGCTTATAAGCAATGATCGACAAAGTTTCCAAAGCGGCTTGCGACAATGAACTCCCCATCGGTGATTCGGCGTATTTCTTCAATAAAGGGGCAAATTGCTTTTTAGTGGTTAAAATAAAATGATTGCCAACTTCTAGAATATGCAACGCGGTATGTTCATTTTCTTCATATTGCTGATTTAGTTCCTGCAAATGCTGATAGACACTGGCAGTATTACTTTTGACTAAATAACTCAGTTCTTCAAGTCCGATCCCCTCATCACCGACGACGAATAAGATCGCTTCTAATTCACTATATTTACTCATCTTCTTTACCTGTTGGATAGAGCAGAATCGACGCATAATTGTCTGATTGCTCTACTCGAATCGTTCCTTTTTTCATTAATTCTAACAATGCCATAAAGGTTACCACAACTTCTGTTTTATTGTAAGAAGTAAAAAACGAATCAAAGCTGCGGCCTTTTTTAGCACTCACATGTTGCATCTCCAACTGAATCGCCGCCATCTTTTCATCGATGGTGCTTTCATCAGGAGAAATCTTGGTTTCTAGTACTTGGCGATTTTTCTTTTTCTCGATCATTTTTTGAAAAGCCAAAAAGAGATCGATCGTGTTGAATTGATTGGCTCTTAATTGATCTTCTTCCTCTTTGTATTCATCGACATCCATCGGATCTTTCGTGTAATACAAACTGCGCTCTTCCGCTTTTTCTGAAAGCTGTTCGGCTGCGTACTTAAATTTTCGGTATTCTAGCAGTTGTGCCACCAGCATATCCCGCGGATCTTCTTCGTACTCTTCGACTTCAGCAATCAACTCTTGTTTAGGCAACAGCATCTGGCTTTTGATCGCCATCAAAGTCGCCGCCATGACTAAATACTCTCCAGCGACTTCTAATTCTAAAATTTTCATGGCATGGATGTACTGCATGTATTGTTCGGTGATGGTAGCAACTGGAATATCATAAACATCGATCTCCAGTTTTTTGATCAAATGAAGCAGCAAATCCAACGGTCCTTCAAAGACAGCTAATTTTATTTTGATTTCTTCCATTCCATCCTCGATTTCTAGGCGCGCGGAAAGTGCTGCTTGTACACTTCCGTCATCCGTTTCTTCGTTATATGCGTGTAAATCTGAGTGGTCGAGATATCTGCGTGCCCTAGCAACTCTTGAACCGTTCGTAGATCTGCCCCGTTTTCTAATAGATGGGTCGCAAAACTATGGCGCAGCGTATGGGGAGTCACATTCTTGGTGATCCCAGCTTGTCGAACCAAGGCTTTTAAATTTTTCCAGATCCCTTGACGAGACAGTTGCGTACCATGGTTGTTTACAAACAGATGGCTTTCATCCGGCGTTTTTCTCGTCAAATACGGACGCGCATCGCTGAGATAGGTTTCGATCCATTGAATCGCTAAGTCCCCTAATGGAACGATCCGTTCTTTGTCGCCTTTTCCGGTTGTTTGCAACAATCCCATACTTAAATGCAGATCGTTTAATTTTAACCCGATCAACTCACTGACGCGCAAGCCCGTCGCATACATCACTTCCAAAATCGCTCGGTCACGGATGCCCAAAACTGCTCGCGTATCCGGTGTTTCGATCAACCGCTCCACTTCTTGTAAACTCAAGGTATCAGGCAGCTTCTGCTGTTTTTTTGGTGAATCAATATGCTGCATTGGATCATGATCGGTAAACCGTTCTTGACGCAAAAATTGATGGAACCTTCGCAAACTGGAAACCATCCGAATCACGGTTGCCGAGGATTTTCCCGCTTCTTGCAGACTTTGCAAAAAAGACAAAACGATCACTCGGTCGATCTGCTGCCACTGAGTGACTTGTTTTTTTTGTAAAAACGCAAGATACTGTTGCAGATCTCGCTGGTAGCTGGCACGGGTATTTTGGGATAGCCCGCGCTCAATGGTCAAATAATGAAGATAATCAATGATTTGTTCGTTCATGGGCTTCCTCTACTTTCAGCTTTTTTATCATATCAAATTCTGGCTCGTTAAGATAGTAGCTTGCCAATAAAAAAGAGGCATCTACCCGTATCTTTTGCCCAAGGAAACACCCGAATCATAGCAGATTTTTCGGTTTCTTTCAAATCGGAAAAAAGAGCACTCTTCCTATTGGAAACCATCTGACTATCATTCGGGTGATAACAAACGTTTATTTAAGATCGCCAAAGTACAATCACTCGGCTTTGCTTTGGCACTTTTGACAGACACCATGAAAGGTCAACCGATGATCCTTTACTAAAAAATGGTACTTTTGTTCAACGATCTCTTCGACACTGCCCAGCAGATCCTCTTCGACTTCTTCAATATTGCCGCATTCCAAACACAACAAGTGATGATGAAAGTGTTTGGCACCTTCTTTACGTAGATCATAGCGAGCGACACCGTCATTAAAGCTGACTTTATCGACAATTTTCAGATCCGTTAAGATCTCCAATGTTCGATAGACGGTTGCCAAGCCAATCTCAGAATTTTTTTTTCGCACAAAAAAGAAAATCTCTTCTGCGGATAAATGGTCTTTCTCATTTTCTAATAAGACCAACAACGTCGCTTCTCGCTGAGGAGTTAATTTAAACCCCGACTCGTGCAATTGTTTCTTGGTCTTTTTTAACGCTGCTGTTGTGTTCATAGTTGCCTCCGTATGCCGTTAATTTATAACGATTCTAATCTGAGTGAAAATCACTCAAGACAAACATTGTAATCATTATAAATTAGAACGATAAAAGAAACAAGTATTCTCAATTAGGTTTTTTGATAAGAATCGTAAAGCCGTCTTTTTGCTCAATCAAACGCTGTTTCATCAAGGTTCCTAATGCCCGTTTAAATTGGCCTTTACTAATACCAAATGTTTGCAAAATCTCTTCTGGGGCTGATTTGTCGGTGAAAGGAATTTTGTTCTCAGGTGCTCGTTCTAAAAAGGTTAGAACCATGGCGGCATCATTTGAGATCGCCTCGTGGGCTCTTGGTTTCAATGAAAGGTTCAAGACACCATCTGGACGAATCCCAATCACTCGCCCTTTGACCACTTCCCCAAGGCGCGGCTCTTGATACCGTTCTGATGGATGGACGAAGCCAATATAAAAATCATCCGTCAGCAAGTAAGTACCCGCTAACTTCAAACGGTACACGCTACCTGTAACATCTTGATTCTTCATTTGCTCCGTACCATTTTTGCTCAATGCCTTAAAAATTTTCTCATCTGCTAATGAAGCCCAAATACGCTCTTTGTCATCGACCCGCAAGCTGACCATCAAACGGTCGCCTTTTTTGGGCCAAAGTTCCCGCATTGTTGGCAATTCATCTAATGAAACCACCATATCTTTGTCTTTCAAACCGATATCGACGAAAACGCCTAAGTCGCGACGGCTTCCTGTGACTGTACCAAAGGCATAATGCCCTTTGCGGCTTTTCGGAATATTCGTAGTGAGCACATTTTCTTGCTTTTGATTTTGATAGCCAAACCCTTCGACGGCTTCACCTAAATGATGTTCGCCTTCTTCCTTGGCTAGTCGGAAGGTAACCCCGCCTTTTTGAACAAAATAATTCTGTTCGTTTTCATCAATGATCAATCCGCTGAATACGGATGCTAATAAGTCTTTCATCTATTCTCTCCTTTTTCTTTAAAACTGCTCGTTCCTATAAAAAGAAACGCAACAGCGCCATAGCAATAACGCCTGTGATAACGATTTTCATCAAATCTTTGGTATAATACCCCACCAATAATGCCGGGATACAGGCAATGGTTTCTTTAACTTTCAAAATGGGGAATTGGCCTTCACGAAAGGTCAGTAAATTTTGCACCAACAATGCCGCCAAAATACACAACGGTAAATAACTCAAAAAAACGGTGAAAGTTTCCGGGAAGACGAGCTTCTTAGAAAATAAAAAAGGAACGATCCGCGGAAGCCAAGTAACCAATCCACATACTAGCATCAGTATAACAAAATTAGTCATGGTGTGTCACCGTCCCAACCAAACATCCTGCCAGTGTCGCCGCAATTACCGCAATCTCTGCGGTCGAAAAACGCATAAATAAAATCAAGGTCCCCCCAACTGTCCCTAGTATCAAGAGCGTTTGCTGGGTTTTCTTCTTAAGCGGTCGCTCTACTTGAAATAAAAAAAGACCAACAAACATAGCTACTAAGGCAAAATCTAAGCCTAACGCTTCTGGATCTGGAATAAAGGAACCCAATAAACCACCCAAAAACGTCGCAAAAATCCAACTCAAATAAGCCATTACGTTCAACCCGTGGGTCCATTTTGCTGTGACTGGTTTGTCTTGTTGCAATGCCGTCGTCAAAACGCCATAGGACTCATCAGTCAAAAGTGTCCCGATACCAATGGCAGAAAGCAACGGTGTCTTTTTAAAATAGGAAGCTACTGACAAACTCATTAAAAAGTGTCGTAAATTCACTAAAAAAACTGTTGCGACGATTGTCATGAAAGGTGCTTGAATCGCTAGTAAGGCGCAAATGATAAATTGAGCACTGCCAGCATAAACAATAATAGACATTAAAATAATTTCTAGAATAGACAACCCAACGCCTTTTCCCACAACCCCCATTGCAAAACCAATGCCCAGGTACCCAAGAATCGTTGGTACACAAGCAATGACCCCGTCTTCAAACCGATCATATCTCTCAATTTTCTGCACAAAAACCCCTCCTTGTTTGAACGATTATCTCTCATCATATCGAAAACAAGGAGGGGAAACAAGTATTTTTCACATGTGCATGTAATAACTCTGAAAATTTTCTAGTGTCTCAGGAGACTTAGCGAACGGTGTGATCGTTCCCATTGCCTCTGAAATAGCCAGTTTTGGCGTTTACCGTAAATAAGTATAGCGGGAACGCTGAATCATCCGTTCCTTTAAGCAAGCTGCCTTGGGCATTTGTCGCATAAAAATTGTAATAGCCTTCACCATTGACGATTCGTACACGTTCAAAAGTATAGCCGCCTTCTACCACATAACCGCGAGCAATCGCTGTGGCGATGATTTTTTCTTGGACACCATCTGCCCACACCCAGGCGCTATTGTTTACATCATTCAAATCACTTTGGCGGGCTGGAATAATTGGCTGATTGTTGGTATTTGTTGGTGTATCCGGCGAAAGCACATACTCTTCTTCAGAAGTACTTTGCGCGGGCGTCGCAGCGCTTGTAGATCCGCTGCTCGAAGCGGAAGCGTTGTTCTCGGAAGCCGCCGCTTGTGCTGCTTCTTGGGCAGCTTGTTGTTGCGCCGCTGCTTGTTGGGTAGCTGTTTCACGCTTCGTCAAGGCAGTATCGACTTTACGTAGTTCCGTCGTAAGACTTTCAACCAGTGAATCGATTGGCAAAGCTTGGATTTTTTTCATCAAGGCATTGTAGTTCTCACGAGTGACACTCGCCGGTGCTTCACCGTCACCACTTAAAGCCACCATGCTCTTCACTGCATTTTGAACTTCCTCGATCGCGCTGAACTCTTTTTGTCCCATGTCGATGGCTTGATTGATCAACTCATCAAAGGCATCCCCATTCTCACGCTTCGCCATTGTGACAGCAGTCGCTTCTTTCAACGAGACTTCTTCCAACTGATCCTCCACAACTGCAGGACTGCTGAAATAGCTATTGATCTCTGTCAAAGCTGCTAATTTGTCAGCAATTGTCTCTGCTTCTTGTGACAAGATATCGTATCGTTCGTGGTCTTGAAAATCTGCCAACTGATTCGTCACAGCCGTCAGCTGTTCTGCTGTTTTGTCGCTTTTAATGAACACTCGCTCATCATTTGTATAAAAATCATTCAACTCATTTTCGATCTGATCTAACGTACGGTTCTCTTGCGCCTGTTGCGTTTGTCGGGCAGTTTCTTGTTGCTGCTGTTGATAGTAATAAGCCCAACCACCACCCGCTGCCACTAACAAACAAGCCGCTGTAATATAGAGTGCTTTGCGAGGGCTCTTCTTGCTTTCACTGGAAGAAGATGTTTCTTCTTCAGCAGTCGCCTTTTGT
This sequence comes from Enterococcus sp. DIV1067f, assembly GCF_050543505.1. Lineage (NCBI taxonomy): Bacteria > Bacillati > Bacillota > Bacilli > Lactobacillales > Enterococcaceae > Enterococcus > Enterococcus sp. DIV1067f. The sequence continues at coordinate 1,090,357 of NZ_CP172940.1, read as the reverse complement.
GGCGTTTCATCCGCTGCGGTGATTGGTTCAGGAATTGGATCGATGACTGGTTCTGGCTGCTTCTCAGCTTCTTCAATAACTGGCTCCGTCACCACTTCCTCCTCGCTTGACGGCAGAGGTTCCTCGCTGGCTTGCATCTGACTTTCCTCTTCAGCAGAGGAAAGATCAATGGCGGTTTCTTCTGCTTCTAGAGCAGCTGCTGCCTTTGCTTCTTCATCAAGTTTGTGCTGTCGGATATAAGCGGCCAAAATCTCAGAGTCATGCTGTTCATCCGTACTCAGTGCATCGGTCTCATTAACTTCTTCACTGGCTGAAATTGTGTGTTCTTCTGTAGACTCAGAGTTTTCCACTGTTTTTGGTTCTTGTTTAGACTCTGATTCAAGTGTTGTTTTTTGCTCATCAGAAAAAGCCTCTTGCTGTGCAAGGTCGATCGTTTCTTCATTCGAGGATGGCCGATCGCCTAAGTGCTCCTCCATTTTTCCAATCGGAACATTTTTAAAGTCAGACCAGCGAATATCATCGTTTTTGTTTTGTAGCTCTTCTGGCGTAACGGAAGAGTCAGATGATGGTTCCTGTTCATTCTCCTTTGCTTGGTTCCATTGAAACCCGCAATTGGGACAAACGGGTGTTTCTTCTATTGCTTGAAATCCACATTCAGGACATGTCTTCTTCATTGATTCAAACTGACTCCTTTTGTTTTTTGCATTTCCTTCTATGAAGCAGTACCCTACCAGATCAAACGCTTGATGCGCCCACTGCTTCCTATTTCAAAGACCGACAAATAATGGGTCTTTTTTCGCATTTCTTTTTTATTACTCAATTGTGCAGATGCACAAAATTAAATTTATCACATTCTAGGCAATTAGCCAACACTTGCTTGGTTACGTTTTTATTAAGTTCTTTACTTATCCTATGGAGAGATGACAAAACCTGAACAAAAAAGACTTTCCAAAGGGGGTCTTTGGAAAGTCAATAAACCTTAATTATTCTAAGAAATCTTTCAATTGTTTTGAACGAGATGGGTGGCGTAGTTTCCGTAACGCTTTTGCTTCAATCTGACGAATCCGTTCTCTGGTTACCCCAAAGACTTTGCCGACTTCTTCTAAGGTCCGAGTACGGCCATCATCGATTCCGAAACGCAAGCGTAGCACATTTTCTTCACGGTCAGTTAACGTATCCAATACATCTTCTAATTGCTCTTTCAAAAGCTCATAAGCCGCATGCTCTGCCGGACTTGTAGCATCTTGGTCCTCAATAAAATCACCTAGATGAGAATCATCTTCTTCACCGATTGGTGTTTCTAATGAAACGGGCTCTTGAGCGATCTTCAAGATTTCACGAACTTTTTCCGTTGGCAAATCCATTTCTGCGCCGATTTCTTCTGGTGTCGGTTCGCGTCCTAAGTCTTGCAATAATTGCCGTTGGATACGAATCAATTTGTTGATGGTTTCCACCATATGCACTGGGATCCGAATGGTTCGAGCTTGGTCAGCGATGGCACGAGTGATCGCTTGACGGATCCACCAGGTCGCATAGGTCGAGAATTTAAACCCTTTGCGATAATCAAATTTCTCAACGGCTTTCATCAAGCCCATGTTTCCTTCTTGGATCAAATCAAGAAATTGCATTCCCCGACCCACATAACGTTTGGCGATGCTGACTACCAAACGTAAGTTGGCTTCTGCCAAACGCTGTTTCGCTTCTTGGTCGCCTTCTTCGATTTTCAGAGCGAGAGCCACTTCTTCTTCTGCGGTCAAAAGCGGTACCCGACCGATCTCTTTCAAGTACATCCGCACAGGGTCATTGATTTTCACACCAGTCGGTGCAGACAAATCTTCTTGAGGTTGGGTTTCTTGTCGTTTTTCATTACTCTTTAAACTATGGACTGAAGGCTCTCCATTTTCATCCACGACACTGATGCCGGAATCCTCCAGTTTTTGAATTAGTTTGTCCATTGCATCAGCATCCAAAGTATAAGGCGTTGCTAAACGATTGGTAATGTCATCGTAAACAACTTGCCCCTTTGTTTTGTTTTCTCGGATGTATTCGGCAACTGCTTTGTCATACGTTTTTTTTGTTTCTTCTGCCATGAAAGAAAGCCCCTTTCAGTTCGCTATTTAGCTTGTTTCAACCGTTTGGTCAAATCAATGATTTCGATTGCAAGTTCAAGTTCTAATTGCTGGTTTCCTATTTGTCTTGCTTCTTGCTGCTGGATTCGTTTTTGATTGATTTCTTCAGCAATGCCCGACTTTTGAAAGACCTGCAGAATGTCCTGAAATTCTTGTTCAGTCCCTTCCTCAGAAGCTTTAAGATCTGCAATATCGATCACCATTTTTTTCATTGAATCTTCTTTTAAAAAATCTAAGAACTTTGCTAAAACAAAGTGTTCTTCTGTTTCCATATACGCATCAAACAGCAGATACAGTTGTTGATAACGATCATGAATAAAGGATATACCACTCGCTCGAAAGCGATGGTTTAACGTACTGTCATGAAACAAACGGTACAATAATAATTCTTGCGCTTTTTCCACCTGTGTTTTGGGCTGCTGCCGTGTAGGCGGCGTAAAGACCACAGGGGTGTCTGTTGGCGGCGGTGGCGCTACATCTTGCATCGTCCGTTGCTCTTGCCGGTTTTGCTTGAGCTGCTGCTGCAAGGTCTCACGACTCAAATTGAACTCTGTAGACAACTGAGTCAAATAGCGGTCTTGCTCCAACAAAGAATCCACACGCTGCAATTCATTTAAAACAACTTGGACATAGTCCAGTTGCTCCTTCTCATTGGCTAAATTGCGATTCATCCGATGATAATCCATCTTGAAGGCAAAAACGGTTTCTTTGCCGTGGACAGCTAGTTTATAAAAAGCTTCTGTCCCATATTTGCGCAAATACTCATCTGGGTCCATCCGTTCCGGCACTCGCACCACAGATAATTTCAAACGACTATTGTTTTGCAGAAGCTCGATCCCGCGGTTTGTCGCTTCAACCCCTGCACTATCTCCATCGTAACAAAGAATCACTTCTTGTGCCACTCGCTCGATATGGGCGATCTGCTGATTGGTCAAGCTGGTCCCCATTGAGGCGATCCCATTTTCGATTCCTGCCTGCCAAGCGGCGATCACGTCCATAAATCCTTCAAATAAATACACTTGGCCATCTTTGCGCATCGCACGGCGTGCTTTGTCAAAGTTGAACAGAACCTCGCGCTTGTTGAAAAGGATCGTTTCTGGACTATTTAAATATTTCGGCTGGTCTTGATCACCAACTTTTTCGCTTGCTAGCCAACGACCAGAAAAACCAATTGTTTTTCCTTGAGGATTACGGATCGGAAACATGATTCGTTGGTAAAAGCGGTCTGCCAATGAGCCATCGTTTCGTTGAACAAAGAGCCCTGTATCAGGAAAAAATTCAGCTTTGGCTTGTTCATTCAAAAAGACTTTCTCCAAAAACGAGCGTTCATTCGGCGCAAAACCAATATTGAATTCTTCGATCAATGCCATCGTCAATCCGCGATCCAATAAATAATCAAGCGCTTCTTGGCCAGCAGCCGTATTCACCAACATGTGATGATAGACCTCGGCGGCTTTTTCATGCAGCGCAATCAATTGACTCGTTTGTGAGGTCGCTTCATTGATGCCTTCTGATTGCTGGTATTGCGGATCAAGAGGAATATCGTTCATTTCTGCTACTTTGACGACTGCTTCAGGAAAACTGATGCCTTCAAGCTCTTGCAAAAAACCGTAAACATTGCCCCCACGACCGCAACCAAAACAATGAAAAATTTGTTTGTCTTCTGCAACGGAAAAAGAAGGTGATTTCTCATTATGGAAGGGACACAAACCAAAATAATTCTTTCCAGATTTCTTTAACTGGACATACTGTCCCACGATATCAACAATATTGCTACGTTCGCGAATGTCGTCAATGATCGTTTGAGGAATTCGTGCCATCCACTCACCTCCATTTGGTAAGTATTCATCGTTTACTAGGTAAAAAAACGCACTAATAGGTATCAGTGCGAAGAATAATTAGACGGAATCACTCATAATGATTTTACCATATTCTATTTGTATTTCAAGCTTTTTTACTTCAGTTATTTTGTGACGATCAGGAAAAGAACCCTGCCGTAACATCGATTTTCCATCGGTTCAATTTTATTAGATCCGCATAGAACATGTTGCCGCCATTGTGATACAAATGACCGCCATTATAAAAGACCGATTGGATGCCCCAATAACGATAGGTTTGTTCTGTATCATTGCCTAATAACGGGGATAAAACCTCTCTGGAATATGTTTCTGCTAATTCTAAGGTGTTCACGCCACCCCGTTCAGCGACATAATCAATATAATCTGTACCAAAATTATAAGCCTGGACTGCGGTCCAAAGATCACAGTTCATTTGCTCTGATTTTTCGATCAACTCGGCTAAATAAGAAACCCCTTGTTCGATGCTTTGTTCTGGCGTATCAAATTGGTTTTGTTTTCCATATACACTTTCAGAACTTTGCATCGGATCATTGCCTTGTCCTTTTGACTCCGTCAGCATGATACTCATTGCTAAAGACTGATATTCAGAGATGTCGTGGGCTTGTGTCTGCTGTGCGATTTCCGCTTCATACGCATAGACAGCTTTCAATGCCGTGTAGTTTCGATAGCCCCAAACCCCTGCTCCAATCAGCAGCACCAAGAGTGCAAGCTTCAGTACAAATCCTAGGAAACGTCGAATTTTTCTCATCAAATACATCCCATCTTTTCTAAGTCAGAATCTATCGTACTATGAAATGAACAGGCTGACTAGAATTTTTTCTCTCCTAAAAAATCCTTAATAAAATCACAAGATTATTTAGAAAAAAACAAGCAATCCTAAGCTGATGAAGGAATTGTTGCTGGTTTGACATGAAAAAGGAAACAGTGCTCCTTCAGATAATGGAAGCACTGTTTCACTGTTTTTTATTTTTCGATCGTGGTCACGATACCAGAACCAACTGTTCGTCCACCTTCACGAATGGAGAAGGTCGTTCCATTTTCCACAGCGATTGGATGGATCAATTCCACATCGATCGTTACGTTGTCACCAGGCATAACCATTTCCGTTCCTTCTGGTAAAACGATATTCCCAGTTACGTCCGTTGTACGGAAGTAAAATTGTGGGCGATAGTTATTAAAGAATGGGGTATGGCGACCGCCTTCTTCCTTTGTCAACACATAGACTTCTGCTTGGAATTTCGTATGTGGTGTGATGGAACCTGGTTTTGCTAACACTTGGCCCCGTTCAATTTCATCCCGGGTGATTCCCCGTAATAATACCCCTACGTTATCACCAGCTTCCCCAAAGTCCATCGTCTTACGGAACATTTCTACTCCTGTCACGACTGCTTTTTGTGTTTCAGGTTTGATTCCGACGATTTCTACTTCATCACCGACTTTTACTGTTCCGCGATCGATCCGACCGGAAGCAACGGTTCCCCGTCCAGTAATTGAAAAGACATCTTCGATCGGCAATAATAATGGTTTATCAGTGTCTCGTTCAGGTGTTGGGATATATTCATCTACCGTATCCATCAGCGTTAAGATCGCTGCTTCAGCCTCTGGGTCACCTTCCAAGGCTTTTAAGGCAGAGCCTTTGATCACAGGAATGTCATCACCTGGAAAATCATATTCAGTCAGCAATTCTCTGACTTCCATTTCAACTAAATCGATCAACTCATCATCATCGACAAGGTCTGTTTTATTTAAAAAGACGATCAAATGTTTCACACCCACTTGACGAGAAAGCAAAATATGTTCACGGGTTTGCGGCATTGGGCCATCTGTCGCTGATACGACCAAGATTGCGCCGTCCATTTGGGCAGCCCCTGTAATCATATTTTTCACGTAATCCGCGTGTCCTGGTGCATCGATATGGGCATAGTGCCGTTTTTCTGTTTCGTATTCTACATGGGCAGTATTGATGGTGATACCACGTTCGCGTTCCTCAGGAGCCGCGTCGATACTTGCGTAATCTTGCGGATTGGCAAGTCCTTTTTTCCCAAGAACTGTGGTAATAGCAGCAGTCAAGGTTGTTTTCCCATGGTCGACGTGTCCTATCGTTCCGATATTAACATGGGGTTTGCTACGATCATAATGTTGTTTTGCCATATTGTTTCCCTCCTAGAGAAAGTTGAGTCGTTCTTTGACTCGAATCATATTTTGCGATTTACGCTTCCAAATTCATAAGTATCAACTTATTTTTTGTAAGTTTAAATCTACTCTTATTATAGGTCAAAATTAGTCAAAGTCAAGTGAGATGTCTCGTCTGCTAATCCCTAAGAATTTCTTTGCTTTTTTCGATCTATTGGACGTAGGACAATTTTTATGAATAATAGAAGATGAGGTGAGAAATGTGAAAAAAATCATTGCAACGCTGGTTTTTGCAGCAATTTTCCTTGGTGGCTGTTTTGCTACTTATCATTATTACTATGGTGGAAGTGACTACTATACAGTCATCAGGGATGCCGGCGAGCACGACACGGAAATTAGTGATAACGGAGTTGCCGAAGATGTCTACCGTTACACACAAGACGCTTACAGTTCCTCTGGAGAAGTCAAAACGGTCAAAATGAATGAGCACCGTTCCGCGCCTTTAAGAGAAGGTGCCTATTTGAAATTATTGGTCAATCCTAATAAAGGTGTTCTGAGCTGGGAAGAAGTTTCTGAAGAAGACATTCCCAAAGCCGCCCTTGAGAAACTGACCGATCAATAATTGCTGATATTGATCAAAGATATCCAGAAAAAAAGCAGAGACTCCTCATTACTTAAAGAGGAATCTCTGCTTTTTTGTGCTCGTTCTATGTTGTTAGCTCCGCATCATCCACACATAAGACCTTTGTCCTACATCCGATTAATTACTTCTTCTACATTTTTGATCGTTACGGAAATCGTTCCGTCTGGATTATTGATAAATTCGATCAAATTTGGATCTCGGTAAACATCCAAAGGAACGATCAATTCGATCCCGTTAGATAATTTTAGTTTTTGTTTCCCGAATTTTTTCTCTGAGATCTCACGGACATCCCGCATCATTGGTGCCTGATTGACAAATCCTTTTTCAGCCACTTCTTCTTGAAAAGAAAGCTGAGCGGTAATATTGTCTTTAAAGACTTTTTGCGCCACTTCACTGACATCAATGTGTCCTGACTCTTCGATCGTGTCGTAAACCGCTTCTTTTAGATCGGCAACAACGTTATAGGTAGGTGTTTCAAATTTCTGACCAATTTTTTCCGCTACTTTTTTGATGACTTTGACGTTTTCTTCTAACGAGGGAATCGGTTCGGCATCAATGACTTTCGTTGAAAAGTAGGCATATTTTTCACCTGAAAAGCTATATTTCTTTTCAATCAGTTCAAAGTCTAAGCTCTCCACATCAATTGTGATCCCTTCATCGGCCTTTTGAGTTTTACCTGCTAGTAAGGCACGATGCAAAATCAGATTGTTTTCGATCCCAGCTTCCCCATTATCAATAAAGTGCGTATAGCCGTCTTGATAGTTGACCTTCAAAAACGCCAACTGCATTCTTGTATCAAATTCATACAAGACCACAAAGGCATCCGCACTTGGTGCATCTTCACTTTCCTTGTACGCTTCATACCACCGTTGGACGATCGCTTCACTGGCTGCGACAAAGTCTTCGGGTGCTTGTTTGACCAGTTGAGCGATCATTGATGTTTCGAGTAAACGCCCTGTTTTGGTTTGCGGTGTTGCAAGTTTCTGTATTTTTTTCGTCAAATAATCGCGGATGTATTCCGTGGTCAAATCGAGTTCAACTTGAGAAAAAACCGGATCACCAGTTTGACGGTCAATAATGTGTAATATCGCATGTTTCAAATAAATATCCATTAGTTACGCTCCTTATCCATTTGTCTAGTGTACAAAAAAAATAGGCGAACTGACAAGAGCCAAACGTCATTTTTCTTATTGGCCACTTCCTTTTTGAAAGATGCATTCATTGGAAAATCCGTCCTCGTCTGCTAAACTAAAGGTATCACAGAAAACGGAGGAATGAACATGAACAGCTATACGTTATCAAACAATGTAACCATCCCTGAGTTAGGTTTTGGCACATGGCAAACACCAGACGGCGACGTTGCCGTAGCATCAGTCAAAAAAGCACTGGAAGTAGGTTACCGCCATATTGATACAGCCCAAGGCTATAAAAATGAAGCCAGTGTTGGTCAAGCGATCAAAGAAAGCGGCATTCCCCGCGAAGAACTCTTTTTGACTACAAAATTGTGGAATGCGAACCATTCCTATGATCTTGTGATGTCTTCTTTTGAAGAGTCCTTAGAGAAACTACAAACAGACTATATCGATCTTTTCTTAATCCATTGGCCAAACCCAGTAGCCTTTCGTGACAACTGGCAAACAGCGAATGCAGAAACATGGCGCGCTTTTGAAGAACTGTATCAGGCAGGCAAAATCAAAGCGATCGGGGTCAGCAACTTCTTGCCTCATCATTTTGAAGAATTGAAAAAAACAGCGACCATCTTCCCAATGGTCAATCAGATTTTCCTTGCACCTGGCGAGTTACAAGAAGAAGTGGTAACTTATTGCCAAGAACACGATGTATTGCTTGAAGCATACAGCCCATTAGGTACCGGGAAGATATTTGATGTACCAGAAATGAAAGCATTAGCTGAAAAGCATCAAAAATCAATCGCTCAAGTTGCATTACGCTGGTCTTTACAACATGGTTTCTTGCCATTACCAAAATCAGTCACATCGAGTCGGATCGAAGAAAACATCCATGTCTTTGATTTTGAGCTATCTGAAGAAGACATGAAAACGATCGATCAATTAGATGGTGTCGTTGGGAAAGCGACCAATCCAGATACGACAGGGTTTTAATTTTACTCTCTATAAGGAGAAGCCTATGAAGACAACTGATTTGATTCACCTCTCCCCTGCTGTTCAAAAAGCCTTACATGCTGATTTTGTTTTTCTTGTATGGCCAGACAAAGTCCAACATTTTCCGGCGCGTCAATGGTCGTCTAGCGACTATCAGCAGATGCTGGCTGAGAAACTCACTGGGGAAGTACGCTTTTTTCTTTGGGAAAACTACTTAGTCGCCACTGGAGACAAGGAGCTTTTGATCCTAATGCCTAAGTACCATCAAATCAATGATCTAGTAGAAACGCCAACGCCGCTTCTTTAGCAGCGCTGGCGTTTTTTCAGGAAATATATAATTTTTTTTGTATTTTTTCATGAGAATGACTGTTCTTTTCTGCAAATTTTCCTTATAATCGATAGTGATCGAGAGGAGAAGATTATGAAAAAGAAACAATTAGCAAAATTGAAACAACAATTCCGCCCGTCTTATGAAACAGCTCGACAACAGTTGTTTACAGCGATCGAGCGCAAAACAGCAGATAAGTTCGACCTTCCGACAACTGTTTATATCAATCCTAAAAATCAAGAGGAATTATTGATTGAATTGTTGAAGGAAACACCCAAAGAACAAAAAATCGCTGTTCCTTTAGATGAGAACTTCAAAATCGTCGTGAAACGAATTCAACGCTTAGAAGCTGGCTTACTTGATCGTTTCAGCGATAACTTAGTCGATGAGATCGCTGCTTACTGGTTACCGACCAATCCGCAAGAAAGTGCGGCACCTACCTCCGCTCCTGCGAAAGAACCAGCAGAAGTGAAGGAAGAAACGGCACCAACTATACCTGCATCAACTAAAACTAAAGAAGTGGAAAAATCAACGGCTGATGATTCTGACGAATCCATGACTTTTTCAGCATTTGCCGAAAAAATCGCAGCATTCCCTAAATTTTCTGCAAAACAATCTTCAGGAGAAACGACCGTGATCGAAGCTTCCCCGAAAGAAGATCGTGTTCTAGCAACAATTTCTGAAACAGAAAGTGATACTTTTACCATCGAAACCGCTCTAGAACGCAAATACAAAGTTAAACTAGAAGTCATTCCATTGATCGAGGCGTATGCCCACACGGCGATTTCTAAACGATAAACAAAAGGTTCTCTAGGAATTTCCCTAGAGAACCTTTTTTAGTTGCGTATTTCTGTTAAAAATTTACGGGCTTGCTCTTGGTTCATTTGACTCGCCGCTCGCAGCTTAGCTGCCAGCTGATCGATCTCAGTTCCTTTTGCCCCAACTGAAATAGCTAATGAACGGGCTTGCATGCTCATATGGCCTTGCTGAATTCCTTCTGAAACCAATGCCCGCAAAGCTGCCAGATTCTGAGCCAACCCGACACTTGCCGCCAGCGAAGCTAACTCACTCGCCGTTTCAACACCGGTCAAAGCCAACGCCGCTTGGGCTTTTGGCAATACTTTTGTGGCACCCCCGACTGTGGCGATCGCCAACGGAAGTGTGATACTACCAATCAAACGGTCTTCTACTATTTTCCAAGAAGTCAGCCCTTGCATGCGACCATTACGGGCAGCATAGCCATGACAAGCTGCCGAAACGGCGCGAGTGTCATTTCCGGTAGCCAAAATCAGCGCTTCAACGCCATTCATGATCCCTTTGTTATGGGTGGCGGCACGATATGGATCAATCTTGGCAAAATCAGCTGCATGAACGATTTTTTCGGCAACTTGTCTACCCTTTCCGATCTTGCTCAGTTTGTCAAAAGGCACGGAGCAAGTGGCTGTTACTAACGATTCCGTGGCAAGATTACTTAAAATACTAAAGAGAATTTCTTCTTCTGGGAACCACTTCCGAAAGAGGTCGGCCACTCCTTCTAAAATCGAATTGATGATGTTGGCGCCCATGGCATCTTTGACATCAACCAACAAATCGATTGAGACATAGGCTGTTGCTAATTCAGATTCTGTTGGCGAGAAGTTCCGACTAATCACTCGTCGTAAGCCCCCACCGCGTTTTACGATCGAGGGATACGCCGCGTTCGCCACTGCAAAAATCGCCGCTTGCTCTGTGTTGACTTTTGCCAAAATGGCATCCGGGTCCTGAACAGTCATAAAGACGATCTGGCCTCGAAGCAAACGTTCTTGACTGGTCGTTGTAATGGGCCCAGCCATTTTTGCTCCATTGCTCATCGCTGCAATCACAGAAGGTTCTTCTGTGGCTAACGGGACATTGTATCTCTTGCCATTCACTTGCAGATTCAACCCCACACCTAAGGGAATCTCCACTTCACTGATCTGGTTTTCGATCAAGTGATTGGAAGTTTCCTTGTCTAATGCCATTTCTTGAAAAACCAAGGATTCGGCTGCTGTGATCGCCCCTTGTGCTTCAAGAAAGGTTAGTCGTTCGTTAGGCGTAAGGGCGTAAAACTTTTTTTTTTCTGTTTTTTCTGATGCCGACTCTTCATGAAAATCGGCTTGACTTGCTGCCGCCGAAGAGTTTTCTAACAGCATCGCTAGCCCTAACCCGCCACCGACACATAAAGAGGCGATCCCATAACGTTCTTGTGTGTCTTTTAGCTGATAAGCGACGGTCGTTGCGATCCGAGCACCGGTTGCTCCAATCGCATGGCCAAGGGAAATGCCCCCACCGTAACGGTTGACTTTCTTGGGATCCAAACCAAGTTCACGTTCTACTACGATCGAGGAAGCTGCAAAGGCTTCATTGATTTCAAAAATACCGATGTCTTCAATCGACAGTGCTTGCTTTTTCAGCAAAGTATCGATTGCTTTGATTGGTGAGATTCCCATGATCTCTGGGGCAAAGCCAACTTCAACGATCTCTTTGATCACTGCCAGATAAGGAATCTGATGCTCCTCACAATAGCTTTTTGAGGCGATCAAGACCATGGCAGCCCCATCATTGATGGTTGAGGCATTCCCAGCAGTCACCGTACCGTCCTTTTTGAAAACCGTTTTTAGTTCAGCTAATTTTTCGACTGTCGTAGCGGCGCGAATGCCTTCATCCTGGGAAACGGTAGCAGACTTTTCGGTCACGGGTACGATCTCTTGCTCAAATTTCTTTTCCGCTTGTGCTTTGGCAGCCTTCATTTGGGAGTGGTAGGCAAATTCATCTTGTTCTTGTCGAGTGATGCCATATCTTTCTGCAACAGTCTCAGCCGTTAAGCCCATCGGTTTGCTACTAAAAGCGTCTGTTAAGCCATCATGCATCATTGTTGATACTGGATTTGAATACTGATCATCCGCCTTGTTATAATAACTGAATAGCGGCGCATTCGTCATACTTTCGATCCCACCAGTCAAGACGACTGATGCCTTGTTTAACTGAATTTGCTCCATGCCCATTAGAATCGCTTTCATTCCCGAACCGCAAACTTCGTTGATCGTTGAGGCTGGAATATCTGAAGAAAGCCCACTTTGCAGGGAAACTTGGCGACTTGGATTTTGCCCACTGCCTGCTTGCAGGACATTTCCGATAATCACTTGTGCGATATGTTCTTTTGCTTGTTGGTTTCTTGCCAACAAGGCTTTCGCAGCAATTGTTCCTAATTCTACTGCTGAATATTCTTTTAATGACCCATGGTATTTGCCAATTGGCGTTCTTAGTGCGTCGATAATGACAACTTCTTCCACGTACGTCACCTCCTCTTGAAATATATCATTAAATCCTCCAAAAAAGAATACCCCACATCAGCTTGCTGTGCCCTTTTCTACTTTCTTTAATAAAGTTTAAATTCTAATCAATTCTTTTTCATTTTTTTCAAAAAATATGATACCTTAGAACGTGTAGCCTACTAAGTACGTAGAACATAAAGGAGCGACAGAATGAACGTTGGTATTGATAAAATAAATTTTTATGTCCCCCCCTATTTTATAGATATGGTTGATCTAGCTCACGCCCGAGAGGTCGACCCAAATAAATTTACGATCGGGATCGGTCAAGATCAAATGGCGGTCAATAAAAAAACGCAAGATATCGTCACCTTTGCCATGCATGCGGCAAAAGATATCCTCACAAAAGAAGATTTACAAGCAATTGATATGGTGATCGTCGGCACAGAATCCGGCATCGATGAATCAAAGGCTTCGGCAGTGGTTTTGCATCGCCTATTGGGTATTCAACCATTTGCCCGCTCCTTTGAAATCAAAGAAGCGTGTTATGGCGCAACAGCAGGCTTACAGTTTGCTAAAGCCCACGTACAAGCCAATCCAAAAAGCAAAGTTTTGGTGGTGGCTTCAGACATCGCCCGGTATGGCTTAGCTTCCGGTGGAGAGCCCACTCAAGGCGTAGGTGCAGTTGCTATGCTGATCTCTGCAGATCCAGCGATTTTGCAGTTGGATAACGATAATTTGATGTTGACGCAAGACATTTATGATTTTTGGCGTCCCGTTGGTCATCAATATCCAATGGTAGATGGCCACTTGTCAAATGCCGTCTATATCGATTCCTTTAAACAAGTTTGGCAAGCCCATTGCGAAAAAACGCAACGCACAGCAAAAGATTACGCTGCATTGAGTTTCCATATTCCTTATACAAAAATGGGAAAAAAAGCCTTATTGGCTGTTTTTGCCGAAGAAGAAGAAACGCAACAAGAACGCCTGATGGCTCGCTATGAAGAATCGATCGTTTACAGTCGTCGGACCGGCAACTTGTATACGGGTTCATTGTACCTAGGCTTGATCTCTTTATTAGAAAATTCCTCCAGCTTGCAAGCCAATGATCGGATAGGACTGTTTAGTTACGGCTCAGGAGCGGTTGCTGAATTTTTCAGCGGCGTATTGGTACCCGGTTATGAAAAACAGTTAGCACAAGCTGCTCACCAAACGTTACTTGATGCCCGTCAAAAACTAACGATCGCTGAATACGAAGCAATGTTCAATGAGACCATCGATATTGATCAAGATCAATCCTTTGAGGATGATCTGCTTTACAGTATTCGTGAAATCAAAAATACCATTCGTTATTATAAAGAAGAAAACGAGTGATGTTTAGAAAAACTTTGTTTATTTTCAAGCAAGAAAGCTTGATGAAACAAAGTTTTTTTCTTTCTTTTTAATTTGTTGAAACAAAGCATCTTTTTCAGACTTTTTCTGATTGTTATTCAAAAATTTTCAGATAATTCAGGAAAAACATTTGACAGTCCGCTTTTTTTTGTCTATACTAAAAACAATTCAAGTATGGAGGAACTTTTTTATGTTAAAAACGACCGTGTCCCCACAACTGAATATCTTTTACTTTAGCTACTTTAGATAGTTTGTATTCATAACACATTATGGATGCAAACCGCAAAACGAGTTTTGTTTGTATCTATGATGGCTAAAGCATTTTAACTTGAACTTGCAGCCATGTAGAAAATCTTCTAAATGGTTGCCAATATACGTTTACGCTTGGTATAGGATCGAATCCATTTAGACGATTGTCTGAATGGATTTTTTTGTTCAGGTAAACCCCAATTAAAAAAGAAACGTTTATAGGAGGAGTTACAATGAAAATGAAAAAATGGATCACAACTGGATTATTAACGGCTTCACTACTGGCACTGGCAGCTTGTGGGGAATCAAACAATGCTTCTGAGGGAAACGACGGATCAAAAACAGTCGGTGTCTTGCAACTCGTGGAACATGGCTCCTTGAATGCCGCCTACGAAGGATTTAAAGAAGGCTTAGCAGAAGCGGGCTACACAGAAGGTGAAAACCTGATGATCGAATACCAAAATGCGCAAAACAGTCAAGACAACTTAAAAAGTATGAGCGAACGCCTAGTGAATGCCAACCCTGATCTTTTATTGGGCATCGCTACGCCTGCTGCTGTTTCGTTAGCAAATGAAACCACTGATACCCCAATCGTGGTTACCGCAGTTACTGACTTAGTTGGGGCAAAATTAGCCGACTCAAATGAAGAACCCGGTCGCAACATCACCGGTACGTCAGACATGGTACCCATTGAGCAGCAGATCAATTTGCTGTTAAGCATCGTCCCTGACGCCAAGACGATCGGCATTATGTATAATGCAGGTGAAGCTAACTCGAAAATTCAAGCAGACTTGGCAGAAGAAGCCTTAAAAGCTGCTGGAGTCGACGTTAAAGTATTGACCGCCAATACCACCAATGATGTGCAGCAAGTGACCACTAGCCTGGCAAAAGATGTCGATGGCATTTATATTCCAACAGATAATACCTTTGCCTCTGCTGCTGCAATCGTCGGTGAAGTGGCGAAAGAAACCAAAACACCGATCGTCGCAGGTTCCGTGGAACAAGTCGATGATGGAGCTCTAGCAACTTATGGTATTGACTATAAATCACTAGGCATTCAAACAGGAAAACTAGCAGCAAAAATTTTAGATGGCGATGCAGAACCAGCTACCACACCCGTTGAAACAGCGGAGAATTTAGAGTTAGTCGTCAATGAAGAAATGGCTGCAGCTTTAGGGATTGATCCTGCCAGCATCACTGCCCCAGAATAACCATACTATTTTAGATTTGAGGAAATCATATGAATTTAGTCGACACGTTCTTACTATTACTACAATCTGCCACCTCTCAAGGGATCCTTTGGGCATTGCTGGCAATCGGAGTATTTTTGACCTTCCGTATTCTGGATATCGCTGATTTAACTGCAGAAGGAAGTTTTCCATTAGGTGCAGGGATCGCTGCAATCAGTATTACGAATGGCGTCTCCCCCATACTAGCCAGTTTGATGGGCTTTGGCGGTGGCATGTTAGCCGGCTTGGTATCCGGACTACTGCATACAAAACTAAAGATCCCAGCCTTGTTGGCCGGGATCATCACGATGACTGGGCTTTATTCCATCACAAATCGTGTGATGGGTGCTCCCAACATTGCCTTGTTAGGACAAGACACGGTCTTCACCCAATTTCAAGCAATGGGTCTGACCAAAAACAATGCCGTGATTCTTGCGGGCTTTCTCTTCGCAGCTATCGTCATTTTGTGCTTGTTCCTCTTTTTCCGTACAGAGATCGGCTTAGCATTGCGCGCAACAGGCGATAATTTAGCTATGAGTGAAGCCAACGGCATCAACACCGATAATATGAAGATCATCGGTTACATGATCTCTAACGGCTGTATCGCCCTTTCAGGTGCTCTTTTAGCCCAAAACAACGGTTTTGCTGACCTAAACTCCGGAATCGGTACGATCGTGATTGGCTTAGCATCGATCATTATTGCAGAAGTTTTATTTGCCAATAAATCTTTGCTTTTGCGGTTGATCACCATCGTGATTGGAGCGATCGTTTATCGCTTTATCCTGGCCGTCGTTTTCGAGTTCAATGTCGAAGCCAATGATATCAAACTGGCATCCGCAATCGTCTTAGTCATCTGCCTCTCGTTACCGCAGCTTCGTTCAAAACTAGGACTTAAAAAGATGCTGCCAAAAACCAAAGGAGGCCAATCCTAATGACTTCAGTCTTAACAATCGAAAATCTACACCAAACCTTTGAAAAAGGGACGATCAATGAGAACCATGTCTTGCGAGGCATTGACCTGACGATGAATGCCGGAGATTTTATCACGATCATCGGTGGCAATGGTGCCGGAAAATCGACCCTTTTAAACAGTATTGCAGGAACGATCCCAACAGAACAAGGAAAAATCACCTTAGATGGGAAAGACATCACCCGTTTATCCGTTACGAAACGCTCAAAGGATATTAGCCGAGTCTTTCAAGATCCACGTATGGGGACAGCGGTTCGTTTGACTGTTGAAGAAAACTTAGCACTTGCTTACAAACGGGGCCAAGTCCGAGGGTTTGCGACAGGCGTCAAAGCAAAAAATCGCGCGTTTTTCCAAGAAAAATTAGCCAGTCTAAACTTAGGCTTAGAAAATCGTCTTTCTGCCGAGATCGGTTTGTTATCAGGCGGACAGCGTCAAGCGATTACCCTCTTGATGGCAACGTTGCAACAACCTAAATTGATTTTATTAGATGAACATACCGCTGCCCTAGATCCAAAAACCTCGTTGACTGTCATGGCATTGACCGATCAATTGATTCGTTCACAGCAGTTGACGGCCTTCATGGTTACTCATGATATGGAAGATGCCATTCGCTATGGCAATCGCCTGATCATGCTTCATCAAGGCAAGATCGTCGTGGATATTGCCGGTGAGCAAAAGCAACATTTAACCGTCCCTGAATTGATGGAAATGTTCCATCAAAATAGCGGTGCTGAATTAAAAGATGACCAACTGCTCTTACGCTCTTAACAAGCAAAAAGACACGTAGAAAGGAACCCCCTTCTACGTGCCTTTTTTGATTCTTCCAAATGATTGGCAAAATCCTTACTTTGCTTCATTTTCCGCAATGATATCTGTGACCTTCATCAAGCGGGTCAATGTTGCTCGTTCGTCTTCTGCCAGATTGCTTTCGATGTATTGAATGGTTTCCGTCAGCTTGGGAATCGTCATATACTCTAACGCATTGACTCTTCGCCTCGTCCGCTCGATCTCATTGGCCATCAGTTGACAGGTTTTCTCGATTTCGGCCAACTGAAGCATCACTGGCAGCATCTGATCAAGATGAGACAACGAGAGATCCAGCTCACTGGTGGTACTTACAAAACCGTAGGAAAAGTCATCATCGGAGCTCTCTTCTTCGTAAACAGGATTTAACACTGGCACATCCATATTCATGATGGTCCGACTTTGTACATCTAGGGTCACTTTATTTAAAGGGATCATAAATGCTTCTTGCAAAACGACATCGGGAATACTACTAGAAGCCAGCACATACTCTTCCATCCCTGCTTGCAGCGCAGTTTCCATTTTTTTACGAAGCTTCTGGTTTTTCTTTACTAGCTGAATGAATTGGCGCACCAGCTCATCTTGCTTGTCTTTCAATAATTTGTGACCACGGGTTGCCGTCGTCAGCCGTTTTTTCAAACGACTTAGTTCCATCCGAGTTGGATTGACATTTAAGATCGCCATTAAGAACTCACATCCTCGTCCGTTGGGTAATAGGCGTCGATAAATTCTTCTTTGATACGGCTCAACTCTTGTTTTGGCAAGGTAGCTAATAGCTTCCAGCCTAAATCTAACGTTTCTTCAATCGTCCGGTTGGTTTCAAATCCCTGGTTGACATACTCTTTTTCGAAAAGATCTGCAAAACGCGCGTACTTTTTATCAAGATCAGACAAGGCAGACTCTCCTAAAACGATCGATAACTCTTTGGCAGCTTTCCCATCGGAATAGGCGGCATAAATTTGATTCATCGTTGCCGCATGATCTGCACGGGTCTTACCTTCTCCCGTTCCTTTGTCCTTCAACCGAGAAAGACTTGGCAAAATATCCACTGGCGGATTGATATTGCGTTTGTAAAGGTCCCGCGACAAAATGATTTGTCCTTCTGTGATATAGCCAGTCAAATCAGGAATCGGGTGGGTTTTATCGCCATCTGGCATCGTTAAGATCGGAATCTGTGTAACCGATCCTTCTTTGCCCATCAAACGTCCTGCCCGTTCATACAGTGTAGCTAAGTTGGTGTATAGATACCCTGGGTAGCCGCGACGTCCCGGAACTTCTCGGCGGGCAGCGGAGATTTCTCGCAATGCTTCGCAATAGTTCGTCATATCGGTCATGATCACTAAGACGTGCATGCCTTTTTCAAAAGCCAAATACTCTGCTGCAGTCAATGCCATCTTAGGAGTAGCGATCCGTTCGATTGCTGGATCGTTGGCAAGGTTCATAAACAAAACAGATCGATCTAATGCACCGGTTTTGCGGAATTCATCCACGAAAAATTCAGCTTCTTCAAACGGAATCCCAATTGCTGCGAAGACGATCGCAAAATTGCCTTCTTGGCTGGGTACTGTTGCTTGTCGTGCGATTTGAGCAGCGATCTCTTTATGAGGCAAACCAGAAGCAGAAAAGATTGGTAATTTTTGTCCACGAACTAATGTATTTAAATGATCGATCGTTGAGATCCCAGTTTGGATAAATTCATCCGGGAAGTCCCGTGCCATCGGATTGATGGCTTCACCGTTTACATCGATGCGTTTTTCGGGCAAGATTCTCGGGCCATTATCTTTTGGTTTTCCTAAACCGTCAAAAACCCGACCCATCATATCTAGAGAAACCCCTAAAGTTAAACCAGTTCCTAGAAACCTTGCTTTGCTTTCTTCAGCACTCAAATTACTGGTACCTTCAAATACTTGGACAACAGCATTGTCATCACTGACTTCCAGTACTTGACCTTGACGGATCTCGCCTGTGTCCATGCGGACCTCAACGAGTTCGTCGAATTTAACGCCTCGAACATTTTCGACCACCATTAAAGGGCCGGCAATTTCGGAAACTGTACGATATTCTTTTAACATCAATGAACACCTCCAGTTTCAATGATTCGTTGTAACTTTTCTTTGATGTCATGCTTGATCGTATCCAAGCGGGTCAATTCTTCTTCAGGAATGTATTTGCTGCGGGCGATGCGCTCACGCAGATCAACCGTTCCTTTTGTGATCTCATCTAAGTAAGCACCTAGCTGCAGTGCACGTTGGGCTTGTTCATTAAAGTAAAGAATATTCTCCAACATTTTGAACTGCTTATTGCGAGATGTATACGTGTCAACATCATCAAAGGCGTTTTGCTGCAAGTAATCTTGTCTCAAAGAACGGGCTGTCATCATTGTCAAACGGTCTCTTTGAGAAAGAGAATCCATCCCTACCAATTGAACGATTTCTTCTAAACGGCTTTCTTCTTGGAGAATCGCCATTGATTCATTGACTAGCTCCGACCAGCGATCGCCTAATAATTGATCTAAATAAGAATTGATTTGATCTTCGTAAAGGGAATAGGAATTCATCCAGTTGATGGAAGGAAAATGCCGTTTTTGCGCCAGCATACTATCCAATGCCCAGAAGACTTTCACGATTCGTAAGGTATTTTGGGTGACCGGTTCTGAGATGTCTCCACCAGCAGGTGAAACCGCACCAATTGCGGTAATGCTTCCTTCCCGAGGCTGTGTGCCTAATGAATGGAAACGCCCTGCTCGCTCATAGTATTCCGCAATTCGACTTCCAAGGTACGCCGGATAGCCTTCATCTCCTGGGATCTCTTGCAATCGTCCACTCATTTCCCGCAGCGCTTCTGCCCAACGTGATGTTGAGTCTGCCATGATAGCAACACTATAGCCCATGTCTCGGTAATATTCTGCAATCGTGATTCCTGTATAGATTGAGGCTTCCCGAGCAGCAACTGGCATATTCGACGTATTGGCGATCAAGACCGTTCGTTCCATGATGGACTTGCCGGTATTTGGGTCGATCAGTTCAGGAAATTCATTCATAACATCCCGCATTTCATTGCCTCGCTCGCCACAGCCGACATAGACAACGATATCCACATCCGACCATTTAGCAATTTGGTGCTGAACAACCGTTTTTCCGGCACCAAATGGTCCGGGAACGGCAGCTGAGCCGCCTTTTGCCACTGGAAAATAGGTGTCGATGACGCGCTGACCAGTGACCAGCGGTTCGCCTGGATTTAATTTAGCAGTAACGGGACGTGGTTGACGAACCGGCCATTTCTGAACCATCGTCAAGTTTTTTTCACCCTCAATGGTTTCTAAGACACAGATCACTTCAGTAATAGCAAAATTCCCTACCATGATTTCTTTGACGGTTCCTTCATAGTTTGGTGGCACCATGATCTTATGCTCGATCACCGATGTTTCTTGTACTGAACCTAAAATGTCGCCACCTTGTACGGTATCACCGACTTGTACTTGAGGGACAAAGGTCCATTTCTTTTGGCGATTCAGTGGATCGATGGTAACCCCTCGTTCCAAAAAATCACTTTCTGTTTGCGACATAAACGTATCTAATGGTCGTTGGATCCCATCAAACATCTGAGTCAACAAACCTGGTGCTAGTTCGACAGACAATGGTGCGCCTGTCGTTTCCACGGGCTCGCCTGGTCCGATTCCCGCTGTTTCTTCGTATACTTGGATCGAAACCAGCCCTTTTTTGATCTCAATGATCTCACCGATAAGGCCCTTGTCACTGACTTTGCAGATTTCGTGGATTTTTGCGCCACTTAATCCTGAGGCGGTGACCAGTGGTCCCGATACTTTTTCAATTGTGCCAAATGCCACATTTATTCCTCCTAGCTGGCTGACTTGTCTGTTATGAATCTAATATATTCATTCCTACCGCTTTTTCCACATTTTGCTGAATTCGTGCCATGCCGATCCCTAAACTACCCGTACTACTTGGAATCGGAATGATCGCTGGTGTCGGTACTTCTTCATAGCGGCGAACGATCGGTTCTAATTGTTCGATCAGTCGCTCAGTCAAAAAGATTACCCCATAGGCTTCAGCCATTTCTTCTAGTTGTTGGGCGGCTTCATCCAAATCGCTGACTGGAAAGATGTCGATCCCTAGCCCTTTGAAAGGCAAGATCGAGTTCTTACCACCCATCATTGCTATTTTTTTATGCATAACTATCACGCACCCGACTTCTTAAAATCTCTTCCGGCACCTTATTGATTTTCCCAATCAGGAGAATACGCAAGTTCTTGCTTTCAATTTCCTTGGCGTACAAGTACCCTGCCAATGCTGAAGGGCCAAAAGGAACAATTTTATGTTCTTTGAGCTTCGCCATTAGAAAATTGTCTTTGCGTATATCAAAGGTATTCAAGGTCTTCTTCTCTACCAACTCTTCATAGCTGTGATTGATCAGTTCTTTATAAGGAGTCCCTTGCAAATATGCCACAAATGCCTCAAGGGAAGTCGTGATCTCAGCTAACAATTCTTTTGCAGGCAGGTTTCCATGATCGGCTAAAACTGCGCTGATAAAGCCGCGCTTGCGTTTCATCGCGTAACTGCGCAACGTTGTTGAAATGTTGAAAATATCGATTTGTCGACGAATCAAGCTTTGCAGCAGATCGTCGTCGTATTCTTTGCCAATCGTCCACAATTGTTCCCAATAGTGGTTATCAAAGATGATGTCGATCGATTGGACCTCATGGTAGTTCTCAATATAAGAGAAGACTTCTTCCACACAATCAACCATCTCTTTGGCAACAAGATTGCTTTTTCTGGTCTTGACCAGATCCTTAAGGACGGAAAGCGGCTGGGTACCAATTGGGACAAGATATTCAGAAAAATCTTCTTGCATGTACGCCGCTTTTACCAAGACTTTCAGATTTTGATAGTCATATTTCAAAGCAAAGAAATCAACGATCGCTTTTTCCGGTGTCAGCTGATACATCGTGTCGTATACCCGTTTCAACTCCGCCATCAACACATGTTCAAAGTCGTGTACACGATCATCCTCGTTTATGAAGTCACCATAAACCGTTTCTTGCAACATACCGTAGATTTCTTCTGCGCTAGCAGCCGAGAGCATCCGCTCATAGCGGCTGCGATCGAATAATTGCGATTCATACGTCCGAATTCTCGTATTTAAGGTATTGTATTTGATGTCATTCATCTGTTTGCACCTGCTTACTGTTCAAAAATCAATTGCAGTAACGTATTGCTTAACTCTTCTTTGTTGGCTTCTAGTAGCGCATCAAAAGTAAAATTCAACTCGATCGCTTCTTGTCGCAACAAAAAGCCACCCTTACGAGGGATCGTTTTATTTACCAGTTTCAGCTGAACATCTGGGGCAGATGCCTGCAATTTAGCGAGGAGCTCCTCATCCACTAAATGGCGGGTCTTCTCACCTAAAAGCAACTCAACCTCACCAGTTAACCTTGCATTCGCCAAGCCATTAGCGATAAACGCATAAAATGCTGCTTGATCCATCGTATTTAAACGGGTCAAAGCCTCAGTAAACAGCTCATCTAAGACCGACTGCTTTGCTGCCAAGACCTTGTTTCTTGATTGAATATGCACATCTGAGATTTCCAAATACATCGCCGCACGTTTTTCTTTTTCATAAAAAGCTAACCGCTCACTAAGCTCTTTTTCTAATTGCGTTCGCTTCAAGTTTTCTTGATTTTCACTTTCTTTTTTCGCTTCTTTGATTTGCAGCTGGTATTTCTTTTCCGCATCAGCGGTTATTTTGTCAGTTAAACGTGTAATATCAGACATTCACTTTTCCCTCCTCTTAATTCAAGACAAGCAAGAAGGAAATAACGAACCCTAAAATACAATACGTTTCCATCATCGCTACCAAGATAATTCCTTTGGTCACATGTTCTGGTTTTTTGGCTAAAATCTGCATCGCAGCACTTGCGGCACGTCCTTGCCATTTTCCGGCTACGATCGCTGTTAATGCGATTGGCAATGAAGCAATAAACAAGTACAATCCGCGATCGAATGAAAGCGAACCGCTGATTTGACCAAAGATCATAAAGGAAATTACGAACCCGTATAACCCCTGAGTACTAGACAGCAACTCTAAGATCAACGCTTGTCCGAATTTCTCTGGCTGCTCTGAGATCAAGCCTGACGCTGCTTCACTGGTCATCCCAACACCAATCGTTGATCCGATACCGCCGCAAATCGTTGCGGTCGCTACACCTAAAGCTGCAAAAACAATTCCACCATTTTCGTAAAAGAAACTAATCCAATTTTCCATTATTGTCCTCCTGTAACTTCTCTTCTGAGATGATCTCTACATAGTTTTCATTTGATTTGAAGGGGTCAAAGGCACGTCCGCCCCCCGTAAAGAATTTTCCAAAATACTCTAAATACTGCAAACGGATACCATGAACATACGCACTAAGGTAACTTAAGAAAATATTTAGGCCATGCAATGCCACAAATAATAAGATACCAACCGTAAACCGGGCTGCTGGCGGCAGGTAGCTGATGATCAAGTTGAAGGCTGAGGCGATACTTCCGCCGGCAACCCCTAACGCCATCAGACGGGTGTAACTGATCAAGTCACCAACATAATTGGTCACATCCATCAATCCGTACAATCCAGAACCGATTTTTCCTGCTAAGGTTTTACCTTCTAAACTGCCTCCGATGGCCACTGCTAATAGACTGGCAGCGATCATTACGATCTCAATCATTTGTAACGGTGTGTCAGGGAAAAGCAGCATTCCTGCGGCAACAAAAGCCACACTGATCAAAAAGACGATCCATGAACCGGCTTGGAACATCGCAGCCAGTTTCTGGTCTTTTTTCTTCCATAGAATATAGAATTTCAGCGCCAAACCAAACATAATCTGGATGTACCCAAAGATCACGGATAAGACTAAGATCTGGTTGACATCATCCTGGGCAGACAACAGTTGGAATGAGAATTCAAATCCGAAGAAGTTGCCATAGATCAAGCCCCAAATAATCGTGGGGATCGAGCATAACTGAAAGAGGGTCAAGTTTTGTTCCAGCCCTTTGCTGAGGTGGAACAGCTTTTTACCAAGAAACGTCGCCAGAAACAAAAGCAAACCATAGCCAAAATCGGCAACCATCATCCCGAATGCCACCATATAAAAAGGCGCCATAAATGGTGTCGGATCTAACTCGTCATATTGCGGCAAGCTGTACATCCGAACAAGTCCTTCAAAAGGTTTGATCCAACGTGCGTTTTCTAATAAAATCGGCACATTACTAATCTCTTTTTCCGTCACTTCTTGGTATTCGAGGTAATAGTTATCCGTGGTTCCTTTTTTGATGCGTTTTTCTAATTCGGCCGTTCCATCAACAGGAACCCAGCCAGAAAGCGAGACCGCATGAGTAGAACGTAAAAGCATCTTATTGCTTTTTAAGCGGGTGATTGCTCCATCTAAATACTCGGCAACGATCCGCAAAGTTTCTTGCTCGTTTGTCATTGCACGAAGAGAGGCTTTGATCTCTTTTTCTTCATCAATTAAACGTTGGGATTTTTCTTTCATCGTTTGCAGATCTTCTTCTGGGATGCCCTCATAAGGGTAGATGTATTGCTCAAAGGCTACTTTTTTAAGAAGTGAAGTTACTTTTTCTTTTACATCTTTGTGGAAAAGGACCAGTAAATAAGTGGTTGTTTGTGATTGATAAACAGTTTCCACATAGACGAGCGGCAGCTTCTCACTGTTCGTCGTAAAGTCAGCCATTTCAGAAGTGGGAATCGAACCTAGCAAGCCACCTGATTTTTTTAATTCCTTTAAAACCGCTGGACGCTCTTTAAAATACTTCCAAATCGACAGCTCTGCTTCTTGTGCTAATACATCGCGTTTTTCTTGATCGATCAAGCGAAGACGTTTGTCTTGTTTACGAAGGGTCTGGCATAATTCTTGCCAGGGATAGGTGTGGGCTGTTTCAGCCAATTCTTGAAGGGTATATTTTTTGATTGGTTGCCGCAGTTGTGCCAGCATTCCTTTTTTGGGTACATATTCTTCTAAAAAATTTAAGCTCCAGTTGACTTGACCAAACTGGTTCTCCATTTCTTCTTCAGACTGTTCCTCGCGAACCGGTGTCAAAACACCCGTCGTTTCTTCAGAATCGTAGTATTTCTCCGAAGAAAGCAGTTCTACGCCCTGAAAGTCTTGCAGCTGCTCTAAAACAGCTTCTTTCTGATCGTAAAAGGTCAACAGACTGAACTTTTGCATTTTTGCAATTGCCATTTATGTCACAACCTTATTTATTATTATTGCCAATGCTTCTTCCTTTAACTCATTAGGGATCGTTCGTAGTGTTTCCACTTCTGCTTTCGTTTTAGCCATGAGCGGTTCTTTTGACTGTGTTAACTCAGCTGCGATTTTTTGATTGATTGCTTCTTTTTGTTGGGCTTCTTTTTCTGCCAACTCTTTTTTAAACGCCTTCAACCGTTCTTCGCGTTCTTGTGCCAATTGTTTTTTTTCTGCTTCCGCTTCTTGGTTTTTATTTTCAGCAAATTGCTCTGCTTCTTGTAATAATCGAATTGCATCTACTGCCATTTTCTCACCTGCTTTCCCTTTTTTTCCGCAAAAAAAACCACTACAAATCAAGCATATGGCATTCGCTGATCGTAGGGTGTCAAAAATCAATAAGTGGCAAATACCTTCACCTATTTCCGTTTTCTAATATAACCGTACCATAAATTTAGCGATAGAACAAGGTTCCTAGCGTTTTTTTATAGTCTTTACATATAAAAGTCACAAAAATTACACATTTTCACAAAAAGAAATCCTTTTCAATTTATAGGGGGTTAAATGATGACAAAAAAGAAAGATTAGAAACAGAATGCCGTTTCAAATCTTTCTTTTATTTTTCTCTCTTCTATTTCTTAACTTTCATAATTTCAAAGCAAAAATCCGTAATTAAAATAACAAAGATTCGTCCTACTCACGAATAAATGGCATACTCATACAGCGTGGACCTCCACGTCCGCGAACCAATTCACTTCCTGAGATCTCATTCAACTTGACGCCTGCCTCTTTTAACAACCCGTTGGTGATGGTATTGCGGTCATAGACCACGACTTCCCCTGGGGCGATCGCCAATGTATTGGAACCATCATTCCATTGTTCTCTGGCTGCTGCCGCTAAGTCGTCACCACCACAGCGAATCAAGTGTACTTCAGGCAAATCTAAATAACGGCAAAGAATGTTTTCCAACGTATCTTTTTCCTCATATACTCGCACACCGTCCTTGTGTTTAGTGATTGAATACAGCGAAAGTTCTCCCTCGATTTCTGGATGGATCGTGAACTTATCATGATCCACCATCGTAAAGACCGTATCTAAGTGCATAAATTTTCGTTCTTCACCAATATTAAATGCCAAGATATGTTCAAAACTCGGTTCTGTAGCAAAAATCGTTTCGGCAATTTTTTCGATAGAAGCAACCTCGGTTCGTTGAGAGATACCGATCGCCACGATTTTATCAGATAAAATCAGCTGATCGCCGCCTTCCATCCGCGTCGTTTCGTCCCGATGATACAAAAAGTTCGTCTCATTGCGGGAAAACATCGGGTGGTGCGTAAAAATTTGTTTTCCGTAGAGGGTTTCTCGTCTTCTCGTTGCAGAATACATTCGATTCAAGGAAACGCTATGACCAATCGTAGCAAACGGATCTCTCGTGAAATACAAGTTTGGCATTGGATCGATCAAAAAAGGATATTCCGTTTCAACGATCGCCGTTAACTTGCTAGCTCTTGGAATTTCTACCTCACTTTTTTTCAAGCCCGCCATCGTATGATCGATAAAGGAGCGATTATCTTTGATCGACAGGAAAAAATTGCGCACTTCGTTGCGAATCTCTTCATCAAGGATCGTTGTCTCATTTAAATAATCTTCTAAAAAAGCTTCTTTGGCACCGGTCGTCGACAATGTCTCTGCAGCAAGATCTTCCAAATAAAGGACTTCCACCCCTCTGTTTCTTAACGTCTCGGCAAAAAAATCATGCTCTTTTTGTGCTTGGTCTAGAAAAGGAATATCATCGAACAACAAGCGATCAAGATAATCCGGCATCAAGTTTTCCAATTCTGCTCCTGGACGATGCAACAGCACCCGCTTTAAGGGCGCAATCTCAGAAAAGATCTGTATTGGCTGGTTCATGGACGTGTCTCTCCTTTTTCGCATTTTTTGTGGAATAACTTATGTCATTCCTCGTTTATGACTCCTCGACACATAATTATTCATTTCTTTGACTCATAGTAATCTTCTGCTAATGTTTAATAGTTTTTTTGATCTGTTGGTTATAAACATGCATTTTTTTATAAAGAAACTATTAATAAAAAAACAACTACTTAGAGAGATAAATTTTAGATGTTTTAATTTACCGCCTTTTTCAATTGTATATTTTTGTTAAAAAAACAGCAAGGCAAAAGAACTGGCGGACTATAGCCCTAGTTGCGAAACCAGATTGAACTATCTTTGTTTTTTTGGATCATTTCATGATTTTCAAATGATACCGCTATCAAACAGATGAATATTTGATATGATTCAAGTATCTTGATACTAAAGAAACGTCTATAAAGGAGCGATTTGATGAAAACGCAACGTCAGCTTTACTATGGTGCCGACTACAATCCTGAACAATGGTCTAAAGAAGTCATTCTTGAAGATATGCGCTTAATGAAAGAAGCAGGTGTGAACTATGTAAGTATCAATATTTTTGGCTGGGTCAATCTGCAGCCAGATGAATCCACCTATGATTTTGACTTTCTGGACTGGTTGATGGATCTTTTATATGAAAACAATATCATGATCGACCTAGCCAATGGAACAGCTTCTCCTCCCGCTTGGCTTGTTCAAAAACACCCTGAGATGCTGCCTGTGACCATTCATGGCAATCGACTGGTTCATGGTGCGCGCCAGCACTACTGTCCGACTTCCCCTATCTATCGTCAATATGCCGCCGATTTGTCTGAAGCAGTCGCAAACCGTTATGCTAATCATCCAGGGCTGGTCATGTGGCATATCAATAATGAATATACGTGTCACATCCACGAGTGTTATTGCGATCATTGTCGGAAAAGATTTCAGACATGGTTAGCAGAGAAATATCTGACCATCGCTGGATTGAATGATGCTTGGTCAACGAAGTTTTGGAGTCAATCCTATGGCAGCTGGGAGGAAATTTTCTTACCAGAGGCAATGCCAACCTTCAAAAATCCTGCACAGCAATTAGACTACCGTCGGTTTCTTTCCGACATGAATCTGGAACTTTATCAAATTGAAAAGGCGGCGATTGCAAAATATTCCCATGACATTCCTTATATGACCAATCTTATGGGCTTACACAAATACGTAGATGGATTTAAATGGGCACCTGAAATAGATGTGGTCAGCTGGAATTCGTACCCGAATCCCTTTGAAAAAATCCCTTACCCGCAATTTCTTGCTAACGATTTAACCCGCAGTTTGAAGAAAAAGCCATTCTTGATCATGGAGCAAGCCACCAGCGCCGTTAATTGGCGACAAATCAACGGGGCCAAGACCCCCAACCAGTTGCGTCTTTGGAGTTATGAAGCGCTAGCTCATGGTGCTGATGGTATCATGTTCTTTCAATGGCGACAGTCTCGTGGCGGTGCGGAAAAATTTCATAGTGCGATGGTGCCTCACGGAGATCCTCAGTCAAGCCGTATCTTTCGTGAATGTGCACAATTAGGCAACGAATTTTCGCAACTATCCGAAATCGTTGGGACGCGCTTCTTGGCTGATGTCGCAGTTGTCTTCGACTGGGAAAATTGGTGGGCGCTGGAATTGGATGCCAAACCAAGAACCTTAAAATACATTCATCAGTTACGCAGCCTGTATGCCGCACTTAGGGCGTTAAATCTGAGCGTAGACTTTGTCCATCCTTCCGAATCCCTAGGCGGCTATCCTTTAGTGATCGCCCCAAATCTCTATTCAGCACCCGAAGCATTCGGTAAGAAGATCCATGATTACGTGCGACAAGGCGGCATCTTCTTGACCAATTTCTTTAGTGGGATCGTCAATGAATATGACCAAGTCTATCTTGGGGGCTATCCAGGACTGTTTAGGGACACCTTAGGGATCATTGTAGAAGAGTTTTACCCAATGAAAGCGGCTACCCATCACCAAATTGACTTCCAAGGTCGTCGGTACGACAATTCTCTATGGGAGGAAGTCATCCATCTAAAAGGTGCGAAAGCTTTGGCAACCTTCCATTCCGGTTATTTGACCGATAAGCCCGCCATTACCATGAACCGGATCGACGATGGGTATGCGTATTACGTGGGAACAGAATTGTCTCTTGAAGGACTAACTACATTTTTAGCGACCATTCTGGAAAATCACAAATTAACGACTCATGCCCAGCACTTCTTGGCTGCTCCTACTGAAATCTCCGTTACCTGTCGCAAAGGTGCTGGCTATACACTCGTCTTTTTCTTAAACCATACCGAGCAGACAACAGAAGTGAAGCTGAAAGCCCCTGGAGAAGACCTTCTAACCAAAGAAACCAAACAGTTGGCAGTTCTGAAACCAAAAGAAGTCGCAATCCTTAAGTATATTGAATGATCTAAGGAAAGAACCTCCATGAAGCGATCGCTTCATGGAGGTTCTTTTATAGAGGTTACTAGATTCAGAAAGGTTCATTAGACAAACGATAGGCAATTTCTAAATAAGAGGCTATCTCTCGTCTTAACTCTCCATCTCTTTTTTCTGAATAGTGATACTCTGGATTAGTCCAATGGGATTTGTCATACAACCAAACAGGCATTTTTTTCGCTTCGTCGGTTTCCCATTCATAACGGGGAAAAAGATGTGCATGAAGAAAGTTATCGGTATTTCCCAATAGTTCATAATTGATTCTCAATGGAGAACAAGCCTGTATTATAGCATCTCCTAAAAGAGTCATATCAGTTAAGAAAACCTGTCGCTCATTTAAATCTAGATCATTTAAAGAAGCCACCTCTCTTTTAGGTAATAATACACAATATCCAGGAAGAAATTGGACATCGCCATAAACAGCAAAACTGCCAGACAATTCTTTGATCACCATTGGATTTGTCCCATCTATCGCTGATTTGATTCTATTCTCATACCATTTCAATTTGATCCCCCCTCTTTCCTGTTCCTTGCAGCTATTCATGTAAAAACTATACAAGATTAAGAAAAGGCTTTCAAT
>NZ_CP172940.1:652500-1055000 GCF_050543505.1 Enterococcus sp. DIV1067f | reverse complement strand
CGTTGTACTTCCCATTGTAGCACGTGTGTAGCCCAGGTCATAAGGGGCATGATGATTTGACGTCATCCCCACCTTCCTCCGGTTTGTCACCGGCAGTCTCGCTAGAGTGCCCAACTAAATGATGGCAACTAACAATAAGGGTTGCGCTCGTTGCGGGACTTAACCCAACATCTCACGACACGAGCTGACGACAACCATGCACCACCTGTCACTTTGCCCCCGAAGGGGAAGCTCTATCTCTAGAGTGGTCAAAGGATGTCAAGACCTGGTAAGGTTCTTCGCGTTGCTTCGAATTAAACCACATGCTCCACCGCTTGTGCGGGCCCCCGTCAATTCCTTTGAGTTTCAACCTTGCGGTCGTACTCCCCAGGCGGAGTGCTTAATGCGTTTGCTGCAGCACTGAAGGGCGGAAACCCTCCAACACTTAGCACTCATCGTTTACGGCGTGGACTACCAGGGTATCTAATCCTGTTCGCTCCCCACGCTTTCGAGCCTCAGCGTCAGTTACAGACCAGAGAGCCGCCTTCGCCACTGGTGTTCCTCCATATATCTACGCATTTCACCGCTACACATGGAATTCCACTCTCCTCTTCTGCACTCAAGTCTCCCAGTTTCCAATGACCCTCCCCGGTTGAGCCGGGGGCTTTCACATCAGACTTAAGAAACCGCCTGCGCTCGCTTTACGCCCAATAAATCCGGACAACGCTTGCCACCTACGTATTACCGCGGCTGCTGGCACGTAGTTAGCCGTGGCTTTCTGGTTAGATACCGTCAAGGGATGAACGTTTTACTCTCATCCTTGTTCTTCTCTAACAACAGAGTTTTACGATCCGAAAACCTTCTTCACTCACGCGGCGTTGCTCGGTCAGACTTTCGTCCATTGCCGAAGATTCCCTACTGCTGCCTCCCGTAGGAGTCTGGGCCGTGTCTCAGTCCCAGTGTGGCCGATCACCCTCTCAGGTCGGCTATGCATCGTTGCCTTGGTGAGCCGTTACCTCACCAACTAGCTAATGCACCGCGGGTCCATCCATCAGTGACGCAAAAGCGCCTTTCAACTTTCTTCCATGCGGAAAATAGTGTTATACGGTATTAGCACCTGTTTCCAAGTGTTATCCCCTTCTGATGGGCAGGTTACCCACGTGTTACTCACCCGTTCGCCACTCTTTTTCTTTCGGTGGAGCAAGCTCCGGTGAAAGAAAAAGCGTTCGACTTGCATGTATTAGGCACGCCGCCAGCGTTCGTCCTGAGCCAGGATCAAACTCTCATAATGATTTGTTTGAATGACCATACGGTCATTAAGCTCATAAAAATTAACTTTGCTAGCTATTGCTTGCATGTATTTGTTTCAATAAATTGAAACGTCCTACACATTGGTTCGTTTGCTTGCTTTGTTCAGTTTTCAAAGGTCTACCGTGCTGTGTTAGCAACTTTTATATCATATCAGAGCGACAGTTGATTGTCAACTCTTTTTTAAAAGTTTTTTTCAAGAAGTTGTTATTTAACTTCTTTCTTAACCTCAGCGACTTTTTCATCTTACCATCTCAACCGTTATATGTCAAACACTTTTTTGAAAATTTTTTTTGATTTATTAGGTTTTTCAGAGATGATATTTTTTCGACTTTGTTATAATAACACTTGTAAAATGTTTCGTCAACAACTAATTTCAAAAAAGTTCAATCAGTGTTTGTTACAAATGTCTTAACAAGGACAAGTAATAATATAGCAATTCTTAAAGGAAAAATCAACTAAAAAAATAGGCTTTTGGGCAACTATTTTTATAAGCGAATTATTCATTGTCAAACGATTCGAACGTTCGCTTATAAGAAGTATTTCACGGCTAAATCTATCAATAATGGATAAAAAAAGAGAACTTAAGCTTTTCGCCTAACGTTCTCTTTTCGTCCGATCTTCCGTTTGAAGAATCGGTATATAAATTCGAAAGATTGTTCCTTGGCCAATGACACTCTCCGCCGTGATTTTTCCTTTATAGCTTTCCAATAGTTGTTTTGCTATAGATAACCCCAAACCATTGCCACCTTTGGTTCTAGCACGAGCTTTATCTACCCGATAGAAACGATTGAAGATCTTATCGAGGTCTTCTTTGGAGATGCCTTCCCCGAAATCTTGGATGGCAATTTCAAAAGATTGACGATCCAATGAAATGGATAGATGAACTTCTTTTCGATCAGTGGAATACTTTACTGCGTTATCCAAGACAATAATAATGATCTGTTCAAAATGATTGCGATAGATTTTCAGCTTCAACTCATGATACAAATCATCATCCAATGTAAAGACAAAATCCGGATACAGTATTTTAAAGTTATTGAACACTTGATAGACAACTTCTTTTGCATTAGTTGTTTCATTTGCATAATGAACATCCACTTGTTCCGCTCTTGAGAGATCCAACATTTCCTGTACTAGCGTCTTCATTCGACTGATCTCTTGCATACTGGCTGCGAGGGACTCATCCAAGATCTCTGGATCATCTTTCCCCCAACGTTGCAACAAATTCATGTGTCCTTCAATGATTGCTACGGGTGTCCGTAACTCATGAGAAACATCTTCAACGAATCGCTCTTGCTGCTCAATGTACAGGCGCATGCGATCCAACATCTCATTAAATATATCTGCTAAATCAGACAGTTCATCATTCGTATTTAATTCTGGCATATGCACGGTTGACTGCGGGTTTTTCCGAACAGTTTCCATCGTATCCCGTAGTACCTTTAACGGCTGAAGGAAATATGCTGATAAAAAGAACCCGAGTACACTGCTGAGAATCAGAGAGACGACTTCTAAGATAATCAAAGTCAGCAGCAGTTTGCTGCGTATTTCATAAAAAGAAGTCAACTCATAAAAGGTTTGTGCATAGCCAATCCGCTCTCTGGTGCCTTTTGAATAAATGGGTTGGATCGAGAGAAAGCCTGTGATACCATCCAGCGTTACGATAGTTGGCGCTTTGCGCTGCGTGTCGATCAGTGCTAAATCATTTTCATGGGTTTTAAACACAAGGTCCTCATTCAAATTATAAACAAACAGGCTCAATGGTGCTTGGCCTAATTCCGAAATAAAGGAGTCGATTTTCATTAAGTTGCCATCGATTGTTGAAGTGCGATCATAAATGCTCGTCGTTCCCGCATCATTTTTGGTTAAATTACGATACGTTCGGACCAATGTTAGTTCTTGATCCGAATTGGCTAAACGAGAAGCAACCTCTGACATCGTCCGCTCCACATTGTTTTCTTCTTTAGCGACGATCAAATTCACCGATGTTTTATAGGTGATCACGGCAAAGATCGTAAATACGACGAATATAAAGAAAGAACTTGCGAAGGCCCACTTTACAGTTAAAGAAGGCCCCTTCAGTTCTTTTAATTTTTTCATTCTTTTTTTAAGGTTCACGACCGCATCACATAACCTGTACCACGAACGGTTTGGATATAGCTTTCCTCCCCTGGTACATCAATTTTATTCCGTAAGTAGCGGATGTAAACATCGACAACGTTGGTTTCAACTTCTGTCTCATAGCCCCAGACTTTGTTTAATAAAACATCTCTGGCCAAAACGACATTAACGTTTTCCATTAAAGTCAACAATAGCTCATATTCGCGTTTCGTTAGTTCAATGACATCTGTTCCGCGACGAACGACACGATTTTCTTTTTCAATCGTTAGGTCTCGGTATGTGATCGTGGTTTGTTTTGCAACGTTTTTGTCCCCTTCGATATCGATACGGCGAAGCAACGCACGTAAGCGTGCCAGCAATTCTTCAATTGCAAAAGGCTTCACAATATAATCATCGGCACCATGATCTAAACCTGATACTCGATCAATCACGGAATCTCGTGCGGTCATCATGATGATCGGGGTGTTCTTCGATTGACGCACGCGGCGGCAAACTTCTAACCCATTTAACTCAGGAAGCATCAGATCCAATAAGATCGCATCCCATTCATTATTCAGCGCCGCATCCAGTCCCGTCCGTCCGTTGTAATGAACTTCAGTATTATACCCTTCATGCTTCAATTCTAATTCCACAAATCGAGCTAAGTTCTTTTCATCTTCAATGATTAGAATATTACTCATTATTGATAGCCCCTTTATTGATTATTCTGCCTTTAAATTAGACATTATCTGTCTTATTTTATCATGTATCTAAAAAATAAAAAAGAGATTGACCGAAAGTTCTCACTTTCGGCCTTTCTCTTTTGGATTCTCTTAAAGCTTACGCTTCGTCATACCATGAATAATGGAAAATTCCCTCTTTATCTGTCCGTTCATACGTATGCGCTCCGAAGTAATCCCGTTGTGCTTGGATCAAGTTCGCTGGCAAACGATCAGAACGATAAGAATCGAAGTACGCGATCGCAGATGAGAACGTCGGCACAGGTACACCGGCTTGGACAGCTAGTGCAACTACTTCACGTACAGAAGATTGATAACGTTTCGTAATATCTTTGAAGTAGTCATCTAATAGTAAGTTTTCAATGTCGGCATTCTTGTCATAAGCATCCGTGATTTTTTGTAAAAATTGAGCCCGGATGATACAGCCTGCACGCCAAATTTTGGCAATTTCACCAAAAGGAAGATCCCAATCATACTCTTTTGATGCTGTACGTAATTGCGCGAATCCTTGTGCATAGCTCATGATCTTACTGAAGTATAATGCTTCGCGGATCTTATTGATAAACTCTTCTTTGTTTCCTTCAAAAGCAACTGCTTCTGGTTTTGGTAAGACTTTGCTGGCATTGACCCGTTCTTCTTTGTAAGCCGAGATATAACGGGCAAAAACAGATTCAGTGATCAATGGTAGTGGTACGCCTAGGTCTAAGGCACTTTGGCTTGTCCATTTCCCAGTTCCTTTATTACCAGCAGCATCTAAAATCACATCAACGATTGGTTTGCCTGTACCTTGATCGTCTTTGCGAGTCAAAATATCCGCTGTGATCTCAATTAAGTAGCTATCCAATTCGCCTTTGTTCCATTCAGCAAAAATATCAGCCATTTCATCAACAGATAGACCTAATATGTTTTGCATCAAGTCATAAGACTCAGCAATCAGCTGCATGTCCCCATATTCGATCCCGTTATGAACCATTTTTACGTAATGGCCTGCACCGTTTGGTCCAATATAAGTCACACAAGGTGTTCCATCTTCGGCTTTTGCAGAAATTTGTTCCAAGATTGGCGCAACCAATTCATACGCTTCTTTTTGTCCTCCTGGCATGATCGAAGGACCTTTCAAGGCGCCCTCTTCCCCACCAGATACACCTGTACCGATAAAGTTGATTCCTGAGTTTGCCAACTCTTCGTTACGACGAACCGTATCTTTAAAGAAGGTATTTCCGCCATCGATCAAAATATCGCCTTTGTCTAGATGAGGCAATAATTCTTGGATCGTTGCATCTGTCGCAAATCCTGCTTTTACCATTAATAAAATACGACGTGGTTTTTCAATAGATTGAACAAATTCTTCTATCGTATAGGTTGCTTTAAAATTTTTATCTGGATGTTCTTTTACTACTTCTTCTGTCTTTGAACCAGTACGGTTAAATAAGGCAACTGAATAACCGCGGCTTTCGATGTTCAACGCTAAGTTTTTGCCCATAACAGCCATACCGACAACGCCGATTTGTTGTTTTGTCATCTTTCATCCTCCTAAGATTCAATTATCTTTTTCATTATAGCGCAAATGTACCTGCTTTTGAACTATTCTCTTTCGCTGGACAAAAATATTTCTGAAAAGTTCCATATTAGTCAAAAAAACAAAAAAACCTCAGGCTCCATGGTTAGCCTAAGGTTTTAGAATCCTCTTTCTGAAAAAAAGGAATTATGCTTCTTTTGTTGCTACGTCTTTGCCATCGTAATGACCACAGTTTGAGCAGACATGGTGGCTTTTTTTCATTTCACCACAGTTTGCACATGCGTTCAAACCGTTGATTGTCAATTTGTAATGTGTACGACGTTTTGCTTTCTTCGCTTTCGAAGTTTTTCTAGCTGGTACTGCCATTTTGCTACACCTCCTTGTTAATGAACGCAACCTTGAGGCTGCAATTTATTCCAATCCTACGCGTTATCGTCATCTGATTCAGTGAATAATTCGGATAATTTTGCAAGACGAGGATCAACTTGTTGAGCTTGCGCTTCTTTTTGATTTGCAAAGTCTTCTTCTGACAAAACAGCCCAATCGTTGCCAGATGGCATTGCTGAACCTTGCTTTTCTTCTTCTGTCAGGACTTGCAAAGGAATCGCAAGTAATAGGTTATCAGCGACTGATTCATCTAAGCTGATGGTTTGACCTTCAACGATCAAAACTTCTTCTTCGACGATCGTTTCATCGCGACGCTGAAATTGCTCTGGTGTCATGAAGTGTTCATCCACTGAAAAATCAAAAGGAATCGCTACAGGTGTCAAAGAACGAGTAGATGGCAATGTCATCGTCGTTTCTACTTGATAGTGCAGCAAGTATCCTTGCTTATCAACACTCATCAGCCCTTTTACTTTTACAGGAGACAAATCAATGATCTGTCCATCGCGTTTTATCAGTTGACTCTTTAAGTCAAGTGTTTCTTCAAACATCAGCGGTGTCTCTTGGTATTTTTTTAATTCCAATAAAGACCATTTCATTTTTATCACCCCTAAGCAACAAAAGCAATTATACAGGGCTTCTGAGGCTTTGTCAATGAAATTTTCTTGACACCTTTTTCATTTTTGATCGTGTCATTTTAATGCCCTTTCTCAAGGGATTTCGACCCTCTCAAAAAAACAACAGGAAGCGCACAACGTGCACTTGCCTGTTGCTTGATCAATCGTTAAAAATCATTAGATCGCTGTTGTTTCTCCACGATAAACGATACCGCGACGAGAATCAAGAGTAACCAATTCGCCATCTTTGATGGTTGTTGTTGCGTCTTTGGCACCAACGATGACTGGTAGATCTTTCGCGATTCCGACAACTGCTGCATGAGAAGTCAAGCCGCCATCTTCAACAACTAAAGCTGCTGCTTTTTCGATTGCTGGCATATATTCTTTATCTGTTGTTGGTACAACTAAAATCATGCCATCTTTTGCTTTCGCAATTGCTTCTTCGGCACTGTGAGCGATCACGGCATTGGCAACAACTGATTTTTCACCAATCCCTTGCGCTTCAAGCAATTTTGAACCGATCAATTGGATCTTCATGACGTTGGTTGTTCCGCGTTCACCAACAGGAACACCGGCTGTGATCAAGATTAGATCGCCTTCTTTAGCAAAACCTAAATCAACTGCTTGTTTTGCTGCTAATTCAAACATTTCATCAGTTGTTGATGGTTTTTCAGCAACGGTTGGGTAGACACCCCAGTTAAGCATCAAGCCACGTTTTGTACGTTCATCAAATGTAACAGCTAAAATGTCAGCATCTGGACGATATTTAGAGATCATTTTTGCAGTGTAGCCAGATTCAGTCGCTGCAACGATTGTTTTAACCCCTAGGTTTTTCGCCGCACGAGCAACAGATAAACCGATTGTTTCTGTTACATCTGTTTTATCGAATTGGTTGATTTGGAATGTGCTGTTTTCTGATAAAGCTTTTTCAGCTTCAACGTCGATCCGTGCCATTGTTGCTACTGCCTCAACAGGGTAGTCACCGTTTGCTGATTCACCAGAAAGCATTGTTGCATCGGTACCATCAAAGACAGCATTGGCAACGTCAGAAGCTTCTGCACGGGTTGGACGTGGGTTTTGTTGCATTGACTCTAACATTTGTGTTGCTGTGATAACTGATTTACCAGCAGCGTTACATTTTTTAATGATGCTCTTTTGAACCATTGGTACTTCTTCAGCAGGGATCTCAACACCCATGTCCCCACGGGCAACCATGATACCATCAGAAACTTTGATGATTTCATCGATATTATCGATACCCTCTTGTGATTCGATTTTAGAGAAGATTTGCACATGAGTCATGTCTTTTTCTTCTAAAATTTCACGAATTTCTAAAACGTCTTGCGCTTTACGTACAAATGAAGCGGCAATGAAGTCGATATCGTTATCAAGACCAAAACGGATATCTTCTGCATCTTTTTCAGTAATACCAGGTAAGCTGATTGATACGCCAGGAGCGTTGACCCCTTTACGTGATCCTAACATTCCAGCATTTTTAACAACAACCACTAATTCGCGGGTTGCTTCGTCTTTTTCTTTGATTTCCATGTCGATCAAACCATCATCAAACAAGATGTGTCCGCCCACATGAACATCTTCAAATAAACCAGGATAAGTTACAGCAATTTTTTCTTTTGTTCCTTTGTGTTCTGGATCCATTGAAATGCGTGTTTCATCGCCAACGTTAAATTGGATGTATCCAGCACGACCAAAGTCAGCTTCTGTCGTATTTTGTACAGTTGTACGGATTTCAGCACCTTTTGTATCTAAAAGGATACCGACATCTTTACCAGTTTTCTTCACGGCTTCACGAACCATTGTCATACGCGCTAATTGTTCTTCATGATCTCCATGAGAGAAGTTAAAGCGGAAGACATTCGCACCGGCTTCAATCAGTTGAGAAATAATTTCCACACTGTTACTTGCTGGTCCTAATGTACTTACGATCTTTGTTTTTTTCATTACTAAACGCTCCTATTCATTTATTTAAAATAGCTAATAAGCTTTTTTTACAAAATTACTGTTGCGTTGCTCTAAAAAATCTCTTTAGAATGAGATTTCTTTGTTCAAGTTATACAAGCTAAGATCTGGCTTGTGACGATTGTTTTCAAGGGTTTCGATAATATCAGAAGCAATCATTTCATTGTTTTCGATACCGATACATAGACCGCCTTTGCCTTGTTGCAATAATTCAACGGCATATGAACCAAATTTACTTGCTAACACACGGTCACGAGCGCTTGGTGAACCACCACGGACAACGTGTCCTAGAATTGATACACGTGTATGGAAATCGCCGTATTCAGAAAGTTTGTCAGCAAAATCATTTCCGCCCATCACGCCTTCGGCTAAAACGATCAAGCAATGTTTTTTCCCGCGGTCGCGTCCTTCACGGATACGATCAGCAACAACTTGCATGTCAAAATCATGTTCTGGGATGATGATTTCATCTGCACCACCGGCCACACCTGACCATAAAGCGATATCGCCAGCACCACGTCCCATTACTTCGATCACAAATGTGCGGACATGTGATGTCGCTGTATCACGGATACGGTCAATCGATTCTAAGACAGTATTGATTGCTGTATCAAAACCAATCGTGAAATCTGTTCCTGGAATGTCGTTATCGATCGTTCCTGGAATCCCGATTGCTGGGAAACCGTGGCGAGTAAGTGCCATCGCACCATGATAAGATCCATCTCCACCAATCACGACTAGCCCTTCGATGCCAAATTTCTTTAATTGCTCGATTCCTTTTAATTGCCCTTCTTGTGTCGCAAATTCTGGATAACGTGCTGAATATAAGAATGTTCCACCACGTTGAATTTTGTCACCAACATCAGCAACATCTAAGCGACGAATGTCGCCTGCGACTAGTCCGGCATAGCCATAGTTGATTCCGTATACTTCAAGTCCGTCAAAAATACCCTTTCTGACAACTGCGCGAATCGCTGCGTTCATTCCTGGTGCATCGCCGCCACTGGTTAGAATTCCAATGCGTTTCATTATTCTTTCACCTCATCAAAAGATTTTGTTTAGGGAAGCCCCTGTTTGCTAGTTTTCAAGTAATAACCACGAGACATATTCTACCATTATTCCATGAAAATGTCTTGAAATAGTGGGAAAAAGTTGAAAAAAGTGTAAGTTGAATTATCGTTTTCGGAAAATTACTTGAAAATTACATTTCCATTTCCTAATAATGCCTTCAGTTGTGTGACAAAGTTCGGCTCATCCGTTACCCAGTTTTCTTCTGCTAATAACACTTTTTTGCCACTACTTTCATAAAACATCACCACTGGAATATTTCCTTGATGCTGCTTCATTTCCTTCGACAATGCTTGCAGGTGCGACGTTTCGGCTTCAGCAGAAATCTTTAAGTAGCAAGTTTGTGGCGCAATTTTATTTTGAACGTTTTCTGCTAAGTCTATTTTATCAGCAATGAGTTGGATTTCACCATTGTAACGACTTACCTCGACCTTTCCTTCAATATAGAGAACAGCATTTTCTTCGATCAAGGAACGCACTTGTCGATAAACGATGGGAAAAATCGTTACTGAAACTTCTTTGCTAGCATCCGTTCCTTCAACAAATGCCATCTGTTCGCCTTTTTTTGTACGTATCTCCCGAATCTTGCGGACATACAAAAGGATGCGGACCCGTTCATTCGGAACCAGATCGGCAATATCGGTGATTTGTTTTAATTGATGCAATTTTTGAAACTGTTCTACGGGATGGCCAGACAAATAAACACCTAAGTATTCTTCTTCCAAAGCCAGTTTCTCTTCCAGTTTGTAATCGGCAACGGCTTCTTCTTTTAAAGCCATGGTTTCTAAGAGATCCAAACTGCCGCCACTATAAGTAATATTTTGGATTTTCCCTTCTAGTTGGATCAATGCTTGTTTTCGATTAGGCGCAATCACATCGAATACACCGATGCTCAAAAGCGGCAATAAATA
The DNA here is from genome assembly GCF_050543505.1 of Enterococcus sp. DIV1067f. NCBI lineage: Bacteria > Bacillati > Bacillota > Bacilli > Lactobacillales > Enterococcaceae > Enterococcus > Enterococcus sp. DIV1067f. The sequence goes on along the minus strand of NZ_CP172940.1, from coordinate 1,044,391 downwards.
GTCCAACTTTAACCACTTGCTGTTCCGCTGATTCAAGCGAAGTAAAAATTGATCCATGGACGTGAAATTGCCATGCTCTTTTCGTTCTGTCAAAATGTCTTGGATCATGTCGCGCCGAATCCCTTTGATACTGCTGAACCCAAAGCGGATTTGTTTCTCATTTTGCAGTTGAAAACTAAACCCACTGGTATTGATCGATGGTGGCAATACTTCTACGCCATAACGTGCGGCTTCATTTAAGTATTCTTTCATTTTGCTTGCAGTATTGCGTACCGAGTGCAAGATCGAAGCAAAAAAAGGTGCCGGATAGTGCACTTTCAAGTACGCCATTTGAAAGCCGATAAAGGAATAGGCAAACGCATGGGAACGGTTAAACCCATAGTTGGCGAAGCGCTCAATATAGTCATAGACCAAATTGGCGGTCTTCTCGTCATAATGATTGGCCAACGCACCTTGCACAAAATGGCGACGTTCTTCATCCAACACGTCTTTTTTCTTTTTACTGATTGCTCGCCGCAAAATATCTGCCTGTCCTAGGCTAAAACCAGCCATTTTGGAAGCTACTTGCATGATCTGTTCTTGATAAACAATGATTCCGTAAGTGTTTTGCAAGATTGGAATCAAGCTGTCATCCGGATAAGAGACCCGCTCTTGTCCTTTTTTCCGCTTGATAAAAGTATCAATATTTTGCATCGGTCCCGGGCGATACAAGGCATTGACTGCAGCAATGTCTTCGATACTTTCTGGCCCTAGCTTGCGCAAGACATTGCGTATTCCCGCTGATTCAAATTGGAAGATCCCTGCCGTCTCCCCTTTTTGAAACAAACGCAATGTTGCTGGATCATCAAGAGGAATCTCTTTTTGGGTTACGATTTGTTGGCTGATTCGTTTGATACCTTTCAAGGTATTATCAATGATCGACAAGTTTCTCAAACCTAAAAAATCCATCTTCAATAGGCCAATGGCTTCCACGTCATTCATGGTAAACTGGGTCAGCCAAATCCCATCGCTGCCTTCTTGCAAAGGCACCAAATCAAGCAGATTCTTGTCACTGATCACCACACCGGCGGCATGGGTCGATACGTGACGGGGCAGTCCTTCTAAGATTTTGGCGACTTGAAACATTACTTGATTCCGCTCATTGAACGAAACCAGCTCTCGCAGCTGATTGGATTGTTCATAAGCAAGATCTAAGGTCATTTTCAAGGCATTGGGGATGGCTTTTGACCAGCGATTAGCTTCACTTTGCGAGAGACCAAAGACCCGAGAAACATCTCGCAAAACCATTTTGGCCGCCATGGTACCAAACGTGGCAATCTGTGCCATATATTCTTGCCCATATTTTTGGCGCACATACTGTAAAATCTCGTCTCTGCGATTGTCAGGAATATCTAAATCAATATCAGGCATCGTGTAACGTTCTGGATTCAAGAATCGTTCAAACAAAAGATCGTATTTGATTGGATCTACGTCGGTGATCGATAAAACATATGCCACCAGTGCTCCAGCAGCCGATCCCCGTCCAGCGCCGGTAACGATCTCTTGTTGGTGGGCAAAGTCCATGACGTCCCAAATAATCAAGAAATAGTCATCAAAGCCCATCTTATGGATAACGGACAACTCATAATCCAAACGCTGTTCGTACGCCGATGTAACGTGGGCAACACGCTGAGGCAGACGCTCAAAACAAATTTTCCGCAAATAGTCCGCAGCACTTTCTTCGGCTGGTAGCGGGTAATGAGGCAACAGCCGCTGATGCAGCGGCAGCTCGACGGCGCATTCAGCTGCAATCCGCTGATTATTCATCAATGCCTGCGACGCTTCGCCAAATGACGCAGTCAATTGGTCTGCCGGTTGTAAAAAAAGCTGCGTAGTCGCTTGCTCTTTTGCCTGACGAAAGTCTTCAATTTGCGAACCATCTTTGATATGGGTCATCACTTTGACTGCAAAGGCTTCTTCTTGTGCTAAAGCCGCGATGGGTTGATACGCACATGGTGCAATGTTTTGCTCGTTAAACCAAGCGATCGTTTCTGGATCTAGCCCTTTGCTAGTAATCCCTAAAAACAAGCTCTCAGAATCAAATTTATGGCTGATTGCTCGCAGTGCTTCTTGATTGGCTTCTAGATCATCGTGCTGAGAAGGCAGAAACCCCTCGCCTTCAGGCAGCAAACCAAAGAGATCCTGCAAAGAATCACAAGCAGCTAAATTCAACTGCTCGGTGATCATTTTTTCACTTGATAAACGCATCAAGGTTTGATAGCCCTTGAGGTTTTTGGCAAATACGTACAATGGAAAGGACATTGATCCCTCTCCGAAGGTACAGTCGAACAAAGCGCCAAAAATCGGCTTGATGCCCTGTGCTAGGCATTGTTGATAAAACTCGACCGCGCCATAGAGAACATTATGATCGGTCAGCCCCAATGTCTGATAGCCCATCTTTTTGGCTTGCTCTATATAGTGAGGAATTTTGATCGTACTTTGCAGCAACGAATAGGCGCTTAAGGTGGTGAGCTGTGAATACATTGAAATCCCTCCAAAAATGAAAATTCTCTTTCTTTCTGCTAGTAAATAGATTTGAAAAACAAAATGAAAAAGTGAAAATCTTTACAATAAATATTTTTGTGATAAACTAAAGTCGAAATGGAAGATACGCAGAAAAGAGGTGTCGTCATGCGTTACCTAGTCACTTTATTTTGGACTTTTGTATTAGGTCAAGTCGTTGGCTATCTAGGCAGCTCACTTGCTGGAGCAACTTATGATTTTCAATTAACTTCAATCATCTCTTTGGTCACAGGTGTGGTGATCATTCTTGTTGGTATTATCGCACCAGCGCCTGAAAAGACAAGCCATTAAAAAAAAACCAGTTACCTTTATTGTAACTGGTTTTTTTTTCTTTTCAACTATTCACTGATGTCCGTTTTACGTAAGCTTTTACGGAAATTAAATCCTGAGATAAAAATATTGATCAGTACAAACCCACTAGTTACCCAAAAGACAGCGGGATAACCAAAACCAGCTGCCACCGTTGAACCGACCATCGGACCTAACACTTGCCCAAAGTTAGAAAACATTTGGTTGTAGCTGTAGATGCGGCTGACCCCTTCCATCGGGGTGATCTTGCTGATCAGTGTATTGATGGACGGCATCAAGGCACCGGTAGAAAAACCAAGCAAGAAGCGTAACACGCCTAATTGAAACGGAGTAGAAACAAAGCCCATCGGAATGAAACAGAAAAATGATAGCACTAAGCCCCCCAATAGTACTTTGTGATTGCCATAACGATCACCGATTTTGCCTAAAAACGGCGAGGAGATAATCGCTGAAACACCGGCAACAGAGACGATCAATCCGCTGACGAACAAAATATTGCCCGTATCCCCGCTTAAATCACGAATATACAATGTGAGGATTGGGCTGATGCTGGTTACACCTAGCTGTAAAATCAGTGACGTAATAAACAAGCCAACAAGCAACTGCATATTTTTGATTTGACCAAAAATTTCTTTGATGGACAGCAGATCGCCCTTTTCAACCGGCTCAAAATCTTCTTGAACGAGAAAAATCGTGAGCAAGAGCGTAATTAGCAGCACGACACCGGTAATGATAAAAACATTTTTCATGCCGAACCATTGCGCCAACGCCCCACCCATGGAAGGACCAATCAAATTCCCTGCGATGGCTCCTGTAGCCAATGTCCCAAGCGCCCAACCGCTTTTTTCTCGAGGCGCCTGCGAAGCGATCAACGCAGTCGCATTTGGAATATACCCCGATAAAATTCCGGTAAAGAAACGCATGATCAATAACCAATAGACATTCGGTACAAAAGCCAAAGAACCCATCGTCACTGTCATCCCCGCAGCCGCGCGAATCATCATTAAACGACGACCTTTTTGGTCTGCTAGATTTCCCCAAACTGGAGCAATGATAGCCGCCGCAAACGCCGTTACTGAGATTGCTAATCCAGAAAACAACTCAATTTGACTCTCTGGAGCGCCTAACTCTTCTATATATAAGGGAATGAATGGCATGACAAGACTAAAACTGGCACCCGTAAAAAAACAACCTACCCATGAAATCAGTAGATTTCGTTTCCAATCAATCTTCATTTACAAACCTTCTTTCACAAATACTATACCGTATCGTGAGTAATAATCAAATAAAAAATCTTTCTGCATTTAAAATACAGAAAGATTTTCATCATTAAACTTAACTGATCAAAGCCAAAATGACAAAGTTCAGGATAAACAACGCATTGACGACCCAGATGATCGGAGACACTTCGTTGGCTTTTCCTTTCACTACTTTCACTAATGCATAGAAAATGAAACCAACAGCGATCCCATTTGAAATACTGTAAGACAAGCCCATAAAAATGGACGCGAAGAAGGCTGGAACTGCTTCTTCTAGATCAGTCCACTTGATGTCCGCAAAAGAAGCCATCATCATTACCCCAACCAAGATCAACGCCGGTGCTGTCGCTTGTGCGGGAACGATTGAGATCAGTGGAGAAAAGATACTGCTGATCGCAAAGAGTGCTGCCACCACAACGGAAGTCAAGCCCGTGCGTCCACCAGCACCGATGCCAGCTGCTGATTCCACATAAGTCGTTGTATTTGAGGTCCCTACGATGGCCCCTACAGAAGTGGCTACGGCATCTGCAAAAAGAGCCTTATCCATCTTCGTATTCAACCCATTACTGTTTTCAACCGCTTCTTCATCTTTTTTCGAAAAGATCCCAGTACGACGTCCGGTCCCAATAAAGGTACCGATCGTATCAAAGACATCTGATAAACTAAACGCTAAAATCGTCATGATTACTTGAGGGATTTTGGCAGAATCACTGAATAATGAGCCCATTCCTTCAGAGCCAAACGCAGCCCCAAAGGTGATGCCTAGTTCGCTGATGGAACTTCCTAATGAATTCCCGTGCCAATCAATGGCACTTAAATCCACCACACCCATCAAAATACCAATGATCGTCGTTCCTAAAATACCAAAAATAATTGCCCCACGAACATTTTTCACCACTAATAAAGTAGTCACTACTAAACCAATCACTGCTAACAAAACAGGTGCATTATTGAAATTCGCCAAAGCTGGGACGATCCCCCCATTAAAATTAGCACTCACGATCGTCTCACCGTCGACAACTGAACCCGTCACTGCGGCAGTGTCTGCACTGAAGTTTAGCAAGTTGGCATTTTTGATCCCTACATAAGCCACAAAGATCCCGATCCCGCCGCCGATTGCATGCTGCATGCTTTCTGGAATCGCATGAATGATCATTTTTCTGATTCGAGTCACCGTGATAAAAATGTTGATCAGGCCGCAGATGAAAACCATCGCTAATGCTTGCTGCCACGTATACCCCAAACCAAAAACAACGGTAAAGGTGAAGAATGCATTAAGTCCCATTCCAGGCGCTTGCGCGTAAGGCACATTTGCAAATAAGCCCATGATCAGGGTACCAATCACTGAAGCGATGATTGTTGCTAAGAAAACAGCTTGAAACGGCATGCCTGCAGCAGATAAAATCGTCGGATTCACAAACAAAATATAGCTCATCGCGAAGAAGGTGGTGACCCCAGCCATCACTTCTGTGGAAACCGTCGTTTTATTCTCCTTTAATTTGAAAAACTTTTCCATGTTATGTTTCACTCCTGAACTTTAATCGTTTCTATGAAAAGAAAAAATGAATAATTGCGCTTTTCATCGAACAATTACAAATTATAAGGGAATAATTTTCGCTTTTCAAACCTTTTTCCGAATAAAACGAACCAAAAACGTTTAATGTTCGTGTTTTACTTTGTAACTATTATGAAAACTTACTTGTATTGTGAAATGACAGAAATATGTTACACTTAAGCCACTACCATAAGAGAATGGAGCGAGTCTTTTGAAACCAAAAATCATCGCCATTGATTTAGATGGCACAACCTTAAATACTGAATCCCAACTTTCCCCTCGCACACGTGAGGTACTGGTTCGCGCCACCAAAGCGGGACACTTTGTTACCATCGCTACAGGAAGACCTTTTCGTATGAGTGATCAATTCTATAAAGAATTGGCGCTCACAACACCAATGGTCAATTTTAACGGTGGGTTGGTCCATAAACCTCGACAAGTCTGGGCAAACGAAATGGAGCACTCGATCTCTCGAGAAATTGCGTTTGAGCTCATGGCACAAAAAGAGCAGCTGGGCCTGACGTTTGTGGCAGCAGAAAATCGTGAAACCTTTTTCATCGATGACCTAAGCGGATTTGATCAACACTTTTTCTTTTCGGGTAATGCTTCCGAAAAAAATCTATTAGCAAATTTAAAAACGGATCCCACTTCATTACTGGTGAAAACCGAAAATGAATTAGCAGAATCTGTTTCTTTACGTATCAAGGATCAATTTGACGATGCAGTCGATGTTCGCACGTGGGGCGGGCCTCAAGCCATCTTAGAGATCGTACCAAAAGGGGTCCATAAAGCACTTGGTCTTTCGGTGATCGCGGATTCTTTGTCTTTGGATCGGCAAGATATCATCGCTTTTGGTGATGAACACAATGATTTGGAGATGCTGGATTATGCGGGGTGGGGCGTTGCTATGGCAAATGGCACGCAACAATTAAAATCGATCGCCAATGATGTTACTGACAAAACCAATGCGGAAGATGGCATGGTCGATTACTTGGAAAAATATTTAGGTCTATAAAAAAAGCCGATGCGGGATTGTCCGCATCAGCTTTTTTTTGCTTCCATATTCAAATCAAAGTGTTTCATAAACGATTTCTTTGGCTTCGGGAATCGATTCATCAATAAAGAATACTTTGTACCAGGTCAAGAACGTAAAGATCGTCCAGATTTTTCGCTGAAGATTCGGTTTTCCTTGGCGATGGTCTTCTAGCATTTGCAAAATCGCTGTTTGATCAAAGAAGGTTGCTGCAAAGTCTGACTCAAAAAGGGCTTTAACTGCTTCATACCCTGTTCCTTCTTTCAGCCATGCCTTGATTGGTACAGGAAAGCCTAGCTTTTCACGGTTTGCCCATTCTTTTGGCAAATGACGGTTTGACGCTTGTCGAAACACATCTTTCGTATTGTTTTGATTGATCAAATATTTCGTCGGGATCGTTTGCGCCAATTTTTGCATCTCGATATCCAGTAACGGAACCCGTAATTCTAAAGAACTCGCCATGGACATTTTGTCTGCTTTTAACAAAATATCCTTCGGCATCCATTGATGAAGATCCAAATATTGCATCTTGTTGACCTCGTCTTTGAGACCATTGACTTTCTCATAATGAGGCGCAACGATTTCAGCAACAGATGGTCCTTTTTGATACGTTGGTTTTAAAAGCTGTAGTGCTTCCTCTTCTTCAAAGACCAGGGCTTGCCCGATAAAGAAGTCTTGGGCAGGTGCCGTTGCTTCATAAAGATGAATTCGACCATGGAAGTTTTTCATTTTGCCGATTTGACGCCCTAAACGAAAGCGGATGTTTTGCGGCAGTTTTTTCAAGCCTTGGGCAAAAACGCGAACCGCTTTAGAGTTTGTGTGGAAGCCATAGGCAGCATAACCGGCAAATAATTCATCTGCCCCTTCCCCAGATTGAACGACCCGCACTTGCTGTGCTGCTAGGTTGGCTAAAAAGTACAAAGGGACACAGCTTGGGTTAGAATCCGGTTCGTCCAAGTGATACTGAATCAGCGGAAATGCCTCAAAGGACATTTCACCATCGATGACCGCTGCTGTGTTGTTCAAGCCGAGCTTTTCCGTCAATTTGCGGGCTTCGATCGCTTCGTTGTAGGTTTTGTCATCAAACCCAATTGAAAATGAGTGATCTGGGCGCAAGACCGAGGCCACGTAACTTGAATCGACACCACTGGATAAAAATGAGCCGACTTCAACATCACTGATTTGATGAGCGGCAATTGATTCTTGGACTGCTTGATCGATTTTATCGACCCATTCTTCTCTTGAATGATTTTCTTTCACTGAAAAATCTGCATCCCAGTACTGCTTGATCGTCAATCCCTGTTCATTAAACAGATAATAATGCCCTTCTTGCAAACGATGAACGCCTTTAAAGAAGGTTTCTCCGTTCAAAGGCGAGTATTGGAACGTCAAATAAGGTTTCAACGCCTCCTGGTTTAATTCTTTCTTGAAATCTGGATGAGGCAAAAAGCTTTTGATTTCAGAGCCAAACATGAAACTGCCGTTCATTTGTGCATAGTAATACGGTTTGATGCCAAAGTGATCCCGCGCGCCGAAAAGCTCTTGTTTTTGAGTATCCCAGATGGCAAAAGCAAACATTCCCCGCAGGCGTTGCAAAACATCAATCCCCCACTCTTCATAGCCATGTAAGACTACTTCGGTATCCGCATGGGTAGAAAAGACATGACCTGCTTGGATCAATTCCTCACGCAATACTTGAAAGTTGTAAATTTCACCATTAAAAATGATTACTTTTGTTCGATCCTCATTAAAAATTGGTTGTGAGCCACCTTCTAAGTCGATGATCGATAAACGACGAAACCCTAATGCCACTCGGTCGTCGGTAAATTTCCCTGAACTGTTTGGTCCGCGATGAACGATCCGGTCCATCATGCGTTCAATAATGATTTCTTTTTGGTCTTTTGAATTGACAAAGCCGACAATTCCGCACATATTTTCACATCCGTTTTCATAATCCATTTTCATTTTCTAAAGTAAATCATACCATAGAATTCAAGAGATACGATCTCTTTTTCAAAAAAATACAATCAATATATTTTTGCACAAAACATAATTTGAAGATAAACCTTATGATATCAAGGTTTCCAATCATCTCATACTCTCAATCTTACAAATTTGTTATCTAAGAAAATAGCTATCCTCAAAATTCTTAAGAAATTTTTTATGAATTCTATTTTTCTGAAAATATACAAAGATACTTTTCCCGAATTTACTGACTCCAGCAAACTTCTTTTGCTTCCATTTTCAGCATTGATTTCCTGAAAATAATCAGTCAGATTTGTTCGTTTGATAGTTTTATTGGACTATTGTGAAAAAAAGTGTTATTCTAACTATGGAATTTCGTTATCAACTAACCGTTGCCTTTCAATGACAAGTTTTAAGAAAGGAGAATGACTATGACATTCTATAACACAGATCTACAATATCGTGTAACTCTGGATACCAAATTGAATTTATTTATCGTTTTCGATAAAAAAGATGCGAATCATTTTGCGACTGGAATTACGATCGAGCAAGCTGTACAAGAATTGAAAAAAACTGCATAAGGAGTTTATCCAAATGAAGGATACCGATTCGTACTGAAAGCACCTCGCTAAGGAAATAATTAGCTAGGTGCTTTCTTGTTTTTTGGCTCGCTTTTGTCTTTTGCAGCATCCACTTCTTGCTTCTGTCCACTTTGCTGTTCATCTAGCTGTAAGATTTCATCAACAGATCCTTGCGTAATAAACTTACTCAATCCCTGTGCCGCAACTTTTGTATAACGCATAAAATAATCTTTTTCTTCAAAATCCATCTTCTTGCCTCCTGCTGATACAACTGTGCTTTTATTAAGTTTACCATCTATTTCACTAGTCATTCTTGAGCGTCATTCCTTTAATACTTATGAATGATCCATTAATAGCATACACGTTACATTTGTCAAATCATCCTTTTCCTCTATTCATGAAAAGACAAATCTGTTTTCTGGTACAGAACATAGTACTATTGTCTTTTCAGGAGACTTTTATTTAGGAGGAATTTTTATGGCTACGTTTTTCGCCATTTTGTTTTTCATTGGATTGTTCTGTTTCGTTTTTGGCATTGTCTTATTTTATATTGGGCTAGTAAAACAAAATGCAAAACGAGATCGAAACGTTTTGATCATTGTCGCTTCCGCTTTTATTGCCTTGTTTTCTTATGGTGGCTTGTCCTTCTACCAAGATGTGACATCTTTCGATAGCATCACTGCGCAATTAAGCCTTTCTTTACGTAACGAATCAAGGCAAAGCGAATCCTTTGGCGATGCCGCTGCTTCCATGGAACAACCACAAGGAGAACAAAAAGCTGGCAACAACGAAGCAAGTAGCGCACAACAAGAAGAACCCGCGAACAACGAGCAACATACACCTGAACTTTCTCGTGAAGAAAGAAATGCACTGAATCGTGCAGAAAGATACTTATCCAGCAATGCGTTTTCTCAGTCGAGCTTAAAACGCCAACTACTCTATGAAGATTTTTCTGAGAGCGCAGCAGACTTTGCCGTAGCCACCGTGGATGCCGATTGGAACGAGCAAGCATTGAAAAAAGCGATTCGCTACTCGCAAAATTTATCCTTATCGGATGAGCGTGTGGCGAGCCAACTTTCCTTTGAAGGCTTTACTTCTGAACAAATTGAATACGCCTTAGCACGTTTGCCCGATTGATTCTTTTCGTTTGTTGCAGGACCACAAGCAAAAAAGATATCGGCAAGTTGACGGAACAATTATGCTGTTTTCTAGACCGAGTGTAGGTTAATCGCTTTTCAGATGGTTATCGATCAACCTCGGCAGTCATTTATATTCTTCTGCCCACAACAAACAAAAAAGCCTATCTCGAAAGATAGGCTAAACGCTCCAAAGCGTTGGTATAAGGAGAGTACAGGATTTGAACCTGCGCGCCGGGATGAACCGGGTCGGCGGATTTCGAGTCCGCTGCATTACCACTCTGCCAACTCTCCATAACAGTTATTTTCGCTAGTTTTACAAAAAATGTCAAGAAAAATCTGCATCCAAAATGGAAATGGATACAGATTTTTTGTTCTTTAATCGAAAATATAGTTTTCTTTCTTTTCGATTACGCCTGCGATCGTCTCGTTGATGATTTTGATGATCTGATCATCGGTGGGTGTGATGATACCCGCCGACATTAAGGAAGCCAAACCAGTCACAACGATCCATGCGCCATTATGTAGTGCATTTATCGCATCTTCGGATAGATCTGCATATTTTTCTTCTGATTTGATCAAGGATTTGAAATAGGTGGATGAAAAATCATGCATCAATTTCCCACCGCCGTAGTCGTCGATAAAAAGGGCGATGTAGAGATTGTGCTGCTCTTGCGCGAAGCGTATATAATTCAGGCCTAAATCAACAAGTTTGTCTCCTGTTCGAACGACTGGAAAAACATTTTCCGATAAATCTTTGAAAACAGCCTCCACCAAGGTATTTTTTAAGTCCTGCATATTTTCGAACTCAAGATAAATTGGTTGAGTAGAAATTCCCATGTGCTTAGCGATATTCCGGGCCGTAAAGTTGCCAAAACCTTCTCTATTGATCAGTTCATAAGCGGCCTTCAAAATGTGTTCTCTTGTATAGACCTTCCTTCGCATCAATAAATCCCCCTTTTTATATTTATTTAATTGTAACCGAGATATTCATTTTTTAAAAATAAAACACTCCTTCCGTTATCTTATTTCTATTCACTTTGTTCACTAAAAACGAATGTTTAGTAATAGGAAATGTTCTGCTTTTTTCATTTATCACAAAAAATCCAACGGATGGCGTTCTAGTTATTTTTCAAATCTACTTTTCTTTCTTGTTGAAAACTCGCTGAAATTGTACACTAAGAGTGTAGCACGCAAATTCGATTGAAAAAGGGGTTTGGAAATGGCTGAATCAAAAGAGCTATTATTGGAGACCTGCTTATTAGCAGGGAAAATCATGATGGAAAACGGCTCGGAAGTGTATCGCGTGGAAGATACGATGAATCGAATTGCGGCAAACGCTGGAGAGCAAGGTAGTATTAGTTATGTAACAGCAACTGGACTTTTTATGGGCTTACGCAGTAGCCACTATGCACAAGTAGAAAATGTTCATGATCGAGTCATCAATCTCGAAAAAATCGTTGCCGTCAATGGGCTCTCTCGCGCCTATGCGGAAAATAAACTTTCCTTAGCGGAACTGCATGAGGCATTAAAAAAGGTCAATCAGACAACACCAAGTTTTCCTTACTGGCTACAGGTTCTTAGTGCTGGCGTGGTCAGCAGTACCTTAATGATTATTTTTGGCGGTGCTTGGTTTGACTTTCTAGCGACCTTCGTCATTGGCTGCCTTGGCTTTTTGTGTGCGTATTGGGTCAAGAAACTGATCGACATTCGCTTTTTGGATATGTTTTGTGCCTCCTTACTGATCGGTACTTTGTCTGTCTTAGCGGTCTCTCTTCATATCGCAGAAAACGTCGATAATTTGATTATCGGTGCCGTCATGCCCTTAGTTCCTGGTGTAGCAATCACCAATTCCTTTCGAGATATCTTGGCAGGCCATCTCATTAGTGGCACAGCTCGGGGAACAGAGGCCATCTTTACTGCTGCCGCGATCGGTGTCGGCATTGCCACGGTCTTCACCTTATTTGGAGGGATCTCATGACGATTTTTATTCACCTTTCCTTCAGCTTCTTAAGCACTGTAACCTTCGGCATCTTGACCAATATTCCTAAAAGAGCCTTAGTTGCCACAGGCATTGCTGGAACGGTTGGCTGGATGATCTATTGGTCATTGCAAACGATTGGCTACGGTCTAGGCAGTGCCAACTTCTTAGCCGCATTTGCCGTCGGTTGCGTCAGCATCTTTTTTTCCCGCAGAAAAAAAATGCCCATGATCATTTTTAACATTCCCAGCCTCGTTCCCCTCGTACCGGGTGGCCCTGCCTACAAAGCCGTTCGAGAATTCGCTTTGGGCGACAACTTTGTCGGTTTTGAAAATCTGATGATCGTTGTCATCACCGCTGGGGCGATTGCCGGCGGATTCATGATGACGAGTGTGGTTGAAAAGATCGTCAATCGCTGGCAAGTGAAACGCACAAAAAAACGTCATCCAGATAAAAAAATCTCCTGAAACTATTGGCGCGCAGAAACTATAAATTTTTCTTATTTCAGACTTTAGTACAATGTTTTCTTTTCGGACTTCTTTTATAATAAGGGCATACCTTACAAAACTGTTTGACGTTTGTCATTTGTTTTACTGGATTTTTCTGGTCTCACCCCGTATAGTGAGATTATGAAACATAAAGGAGATGAAGTCCTGTGAGCATAGCAACTTCTCGTCGTATCATTAATACGATTTCTATTATTGGCTTAGGTTTATCGATCGCGTTAACCATCTATTTTATCAATCTAGGTGTTTTCAAAGACATTAATGCACTGCGAGGTCTAGTTGGAAATTCCGTTATCTTAGGACCAATCGTCTTTATCCTATTGCAGATCTTGCAAGTAGTAATCCCGATTATTCCCGGTGGTGTCTCCAGCGCTGCAGGTGTCTTGATTTTCGGTCCTTATCTAGGATTCGTTTATAACTATGTAGGAATCAGTATTGGTTCTGTCATTATTTTCCTGCTTGGCCGACGATACGGTAAACCATTCATTTTAAGTATGATCAGTGACAAAACTTACGATAAATATATCGGCTGGTTAGACAACCAAAGCCGATTTGAAAAACTGTTCGCCCTTGCAATCTTTCTACCGGTTGCCCCAGATGATGCCCTTTGTCTAATGGCTGGCTTGACCAACATGACAGTGAAGAAATTTACGTTGATTATTTTGTTGGCAAAACCTGCTTCAATTTTCTTGTACAGTATGGCATTGATTTACGGTGGAACATTCTTAACTGGTTTGTTAGGCGGATAAGAATCATATGTAAGAAAAACAACGATCAATTCAGCGAGCCGAACGTAAAGAAGCTGCTTTTCAAACAGGGAACTATGCCTGTGGCAAATGTGCTTCTAAAACTGTTCGGCTCTTTTTTACCGCCTTTCTAGAATAAATTGAACCACAATACTTACTTTGTTAGGATGACGACCATGAATTATTTAAAAAACAGCTTAGTCAACACGTGGGATTTTTTGAAAGACAGCAATGCCTACTTCCGTGATGTTTTATTGATGCACGGTGCCTTGTTGTTCTTAGTGATCCCGATATTATCGGCTTCCACCAAGTTCGTCTTAAAGCGCGGCGGCTTGCCTTACCTTTCTTTCGATAATATCGGTAGTATCTTTACAGATCACCCTGTTGTGTTGCTCTCATTAACCCTGATTTTGCTTTTGATCTTATTAGCCGTCTTTTTTGAATTTACTTTCTTGCTGCTGAGTGTCTATTTTATCAAAAAGAAGCAGCCCATCAGCTTGCGGCAATTGTTACGAATGACTATTTTGCAATTGCGCAAATTACGGCCGATGACCTTTTTATTTTTCCTTTTTTACTTCTTACTGATTTTACCCATCGGTGGATTGAGTTTTAATTCGGATTTACTCGCAAAAATCAAAATCCCTGCTTTTATCATGGACTTTATTTTTGCCAATCGTGTCTTGATCATTGGGGCAGTGCTTTTGGTTTATGTTTTGTTGATTTACTTGGGGATTCGCGTGATCTTTGCCTTACCGGAAATGATTTTACGTGATCTGCCCTTTCGAAAAGCGATCAAAGAAAGCCTCCAAGTAACAAAACGCCGTTTTTTTGCCATCGTTGGTCAATTTGTCTTTATCGGTGGTAGTATCTTATTGATCACGACTCTGGGCTTCACGCTGCTGATTACCCTTCAAGCGGTGATTGAAGTTGTTACACCGGACTATGCGTTGTATAGTGCTGTTTTTATTATGACTTTCTTGCAGTTTATTTTGTTACTGAATGTCATTTTATCGACCGTGGCTATTTTTTACATCATCGTTGATTTCATGGATGATGAAGGCTTTTTACCAGAGATCCCTTCGTGGTTCCACCAAGAACCATTGAACCAGCGACATTTTCTAGGACTGAAAAGTTCCTTGTTTACCTTGGTCACGGTACTTTTTGGTGTTGGGGTTAGTCTGTATAATATGAACTATCTGACCTCAGCTGCTTCGATCCATCCGGTAACGATCTCCCATCGAGGGGTAAGCGACGGACAAGGGGTCCAAAATTCCCTTGAAGCGTTACGTTTTACTAGTGAGAAATATCAGCCGGACTACGTGGAAATGGACGTCCAGCAAACAAGTGATGGTCATTTTATTGTCTACCATGATTTTTCTTACCGGCCTTTGACAGGCAGCAAAGGAAAACCCGAGCAATTGCCCTTGAGTTACGCCGAATCACTGACGGTTTCAGAAAACAACCAGACAGCCCGTATTCCAACTTTTGACGAGTACTTGGCGCTTGCCAATCAGTTGGACCAAAAATTACTGGTGGAGATCAAAACCCAACAAAAAGATACTGCGGCACTCGTAGATGCCTTCTTAGACCGATACCAAGAGGATTTAGTTGCAAATGGGCATATCATGCAAAGCCTCTCCTATACAGTAGTTGAAGAATTAAAAGAGAAGGCGCCTGAATTGACGTCGGGATACATCATGCCTTTCAATGTCGTAGGGCCGCCACTGACCAGTGCCGACTTTCTGACAATGGAATACAGTACGATCAACCGCAATTTCATCGCTTCTGCCCGGACCGATGGCAAGGAAGTGTTCGTTTGGACCCCCAATGATGCGGATACTATCAGCCGAATGCGTTTTTACGGTGTAGACGGGATCATTACTGACCAAATGGGGATTTTAAATGAAGAGTTGAGTTTGTCGGAAGAAGACATGACTTATTCAGACAAACTATTGAATTTCGTGATTGGCGTTGGCTGATCTCACACAAAGAAAAATACTGCTCACGGTGATCCGTTGAGCAGCATTTTTTGCTAGTTGGTTAGGCAACGTTCGTTTGCGTACAAATTTTATTGAAACTGACGATCATCCGACGATTACAAGCTTCTACTTGTGCTTGATCTTCTTCTTCATAACTTGAAGCGACGATCAACGCCGTATGTACGTATAGTTTTTCCACCACACCAATCACAGGCTTGCTCGCCCCGACAGGTCGGCAGACATATTTTTCACCGATCGTAATATTCTCCATATCCTCACCTCAACCGTTTTCTTTCATAAAGATATAATAACAAAAAAGCATCAAATTGAAAACGTTTTATTTCAATTTATCACGCATTTGTCACCAAGAAATGACAGTTTCGTTCGTTCAAACGCACTGGTTTGTTCGTGCCACTTCTTAAAAAGCATTTTATACTAAAGGAAATCAAAAGGAGATGAGTCAAATGCCAATTATTCAAACCTGTATCTTTGGACTATTGTCTGCTGCGTTGCTTTGGGGATTAAAAGAAGACCGCTGATTTTTTGGATCAACTATCGAGTAACACAACAAACGCGAAAATAAAACAACGCCTTGTGCCAATCAGAACTGGCACAAGGCGTTTCTTTGTCGAATTATAGACGTTCGTTCAATTCTTTTGCAAGATCTTCGAAACCTGGTTTGCCAAGTAAGGCGAACATGTTTTTCTTGTACGCTTCAACCCCTGGTTGGTCAAATGGGTTCACACCGTTTAAGTAACCAGAGATACCTACAGCGATCTCAAAGAAGTACATCGTGTAACCTAACGTGTACGCATCCATTGTAGGAATTTTTACTAACAGATTAGGTACATCCCCATCTGTATGGGCAAGTAACGTTCCTTCAAAAGCTTTCGTATTAACAAAATCAACTTCTTTTCCTTCTAAGTAGCCAAGACCATCAAGATCTGCTTCTTGTGTAGGGATCGCAATTGATTTGCGTGGTTTTTCAACTTTTACGACAGTTTCAAAGATATTGCGACGGCCTTCTTGGATGTATTGACCAAGAGAATGCAAATCTGTTGAGAAGTTTGCACTTGAAGGATAGATCCCTTTTTGGTCTTTTCCTTCAGACTCACCGAATAATTGTTTCCACCATTCTGAGAAGTATTGCATGCCTGGTTCGTAGTTGATCAGCAATTCGGTTACTTTGCCTTTGCGATAAAGGATGTTACGCATTGCTGCATATTGATACGCTTCATTTTTTTCAAGGTCGTCACTTACGTAAGCATCGCTAGCATCTGCTGCCCCTTGCATCAAGGCATCGATATCTGCTCCGCTGGCAGCGATTGGTAATAAACCAACAGCAGTCAATACAGAGAAACGGCCGCCGACGTCATCTGGAATCACAAAGGTTTCCCAGTTTTCGGCATCTGCTTCAACTTTTACTGCACCTTTCGCTTTATCCGTTGTTGCGTAGATCCGTTTGTTGGCTTCTTCTTTACCGTATTTTTCAATCAAACGTTCTTTGAAAACACGGAAAGCGATCGCTGGCTCAGTAGTTGTTCCTGATTTTGAGATCACATTCACAGAGAAGTCACGGTCACCAATGATTTCGATCAAATCTGCTAAGTAAGTTGAAGAAATCGAATTACCGGCAAAAAAGATTTGTGGTGCTTTGCGTTCTTCATTTGGTAACAAGTTAAAGAAAGAATGATTTAAGAAATCAATCGCTGCTTTCGCTCCTAAATAAGATCCGCCGATCCCGATCACGACTAGTACTTCAGAATCAGATTGAATTTTTTCCGCCGCTTTTTTGATACGCGCAAATTCATCTTTGTCATAATTTTTAGGAAGGTCGATCCAACCTAAAAAGTCGCTACCAGCACCTGTTCCTTCGCGTAATTGTTTGTCTGCTGCTGTAACTTGACTTTGCATGTAGCTCAATTCGTATTCGTTCACGAATGGTGCTACTTTCGAATAGTCAAACTTGATGTGTGACATGATTTGTCCTCCTTGAAAAAATAGTTTTTCATACACTACCTACTTTACGTTTTTTTCCAACTTTTTTCAAGTAATTCCTGATAGATAGCCTGTCAGGTGATTTTAGACAAGTCCTTGAGCAAACATTGCTTTAGCAACTTTTTCAAAGCCTGCTACGTTCGCACCTAACATAAAATTATTTTTTTGATCGAAGGTTTCAGCTGTATCACGGCATGCTTCATAGATCGACTTCATGATATCATCCAATTTGGCATCGACTTCGGCTTTTTCCCATTGCAATCGTTGGGAGTTTTGACTCATTTCTAAAGCAGAAACGGCTACGCCGCCGGCATTGGCTGCTTTTCCTGGGCAGTAGAAAATTCCTTCTTCAATAAAATATTCTGCTGCTTCTAATGAGCTAGGCATATTCGCGCCTTCAGAAACGACCCGGACGCCATTGGCTTTTGTACGTTTGGCTTGCGAGAGATCAATCTCGTTTTGGGTCGCACAAGGAAAGGCTAATTCCGCTGGAGTATCAAAATCCCAGACAGTTGCCCCTTCATGATATTCCGCTGTTGGCCGTTCCTTGGCGTAAGCCATCAACCGTTCGCGTTTCACTTCTTTGATCTCTTTTAATAAGGCCAGATCAATGCCGTCTTTGTCATAAATAAAACCAGAGGAATCAGAACATGTGACAGGGATCGCACCTAATTCTTGCAATTTCTCAATTGCATAGATCGCAACATTGCCGCTTCCAGAAACGATCGCTTTTTTGCCTTCAAATGTTTCACCTAAGTCTGTCAATAAATGCTTAACGAAATAAACAGCGCCATAACCCGTTGCTTCTGTGCGGTTTTTACTGCCCCAGAAGTCTAGTGGCTTACCGGTTAAAATCCCGGCATCGTATTGTTTCAATCGTTTGTAGGCACCAAACAAATAGCCGATTTCCCGACCTCCGACACCAATGTCGCCAGCAGGAACATCTAGGTCAGGTCCGATATGTTTTGACAGCTCCGTCATAAAGCTTTGGCAAAAACGCATCACTTCGGCATCTGATTTGCCTTTTGGATCAAAGTCACTTCCGCCTTTGCCGCCGCCGATCGGCAGACCCGTCAAGCTGTTTTTGAAGATTTGCTCAAACGCCAAAAACTTCAAAATACTCAAGTTTACACTTGGGTGAAAACGCAAGCCGCCTTTGTAAGGCCCCATTGCAGAGTTGAATTGAATCCGATAGCCACGGTTTACTTGCCAGTTGCCTTGATCGTCTTGCCACGGGACTCTGAATTGGATAAAACGTTCTGGTTCAGTTAAGAGTGCAAGGATATTTGATTCAATATATTCTGGATGCTCCTCTAAAAAGGGAACGATCGTAGGCAAAAATTCGTCAATTGCTTGAAGAAATTCCGGTTGGTGTTGGTCTTTCTCGTGAATCTTCGCTTGAATTTCTTTCACGTAAGCTGAAGCTTTGGTCATAGTGCATTACCTCCTTTAAGATATTTTCTATTTTAAAGAAATTTTCTGAAATTGCACGCTTTTTTTTAGAATTGTCAGAATTTTTTATCATTCGAAAAAAATCGCCCTCTCCTTTCAGCAGTCATAGGCGATGTGTTACAATCCCAAAGAGGTGAGAAGAATGGAAAAAACCTATGATGTCATCGTTGTTGGTGCAGGTACGAGCGGTATGATGGCTGCGATCACCGCTGCCAAACAAGGTGCTAGGGTCTTATTAATCGAAAAAAACAAAAAAATCGGCAAGAAACTATTGATGACTGGCGGCGGACGCTGCAATGTAACCAATAATCGGCCGGTAGATGATTTAGTTGCTCATATTCCAGGAAACGGCAAGTTTTTGTATAGTACGTTTTCCCAATTCAATAACTATGATGTAATGGCGTTTTTCGCAGACTTAGGTGTCGTCTTAAAAGAAGAAGACCACGGACGGATGTTCCCTGTGACGAACAAATCAAAAACCATCGTCGAAGCGCTGCTTCAAGCAATCAACGATCATCACGTCACCCTGTTGACGAATACGGTCGTAACCAAGCTGATCCATGATGGCAGCCAAATACGCGGCGTACGAACCGAAACCGATGAGTTCTCTGCCCCAAGCGTGATTTTGACGACGGGTGGCCGCACCTATCCTTCCACGGGCGCGACGGGGGACGGCTATAAGATGGCGAAAAAAGTCGGGCATACCATTACGCCGCTTTATCCAACCGAATCGCCGCTTGTTTCAGAAGAATCTTTTATTCAAGAACGGACCTTGCAGGGCATTTCCTTACAAGACATCACCTTGAGCGTCTTGGATCAAAAAGGAAAGCCCATCGTCGCCCATACCATGGATCTTTTGTTTACCCACTTTGGGTTATCTGGTCCAGCTGCTTTGCGCTGTTCCTCTTTTGTGAACCAAGAATTGAAAAAGCAGCAACCAGTGACGGTTGTTCTGGATTGTCTGCCGACGAAAGCCCAGGAAGCCTTGACCCAAGAATTAATTCAGTCTGCGGCTTCGAAGAAACAATTGCCGAATGCTTTAGCTGGCTTTTTGCCTGAGCGCTTGATGACCTTCTTTTTGCAGCAGCTAGACTTGCATGAGCTGGTTGCTGAAAAAGCCTCACCGGAACAGTTGACGGCGCTCGCTTCCTTGATCAAAGGCTTTTCAATCACCATTGTCCGCACGTTCCCATTAGAAAAGTCCTTCGTGACGGGCGGCGGGGTCCATCTGAAAGAAATCAACCCTAAGACCATGGAAAGTAAGAAAATCAATGGCTTGTATTTTGCCGGTGAATTGCTGGATATCAATGGTTATACAGGTGGTTTCAACATCACCGCTGCGTTTTGCACGGGTCATGTTTCTGGAAAAAACGCAGCAGAAACAGCTAGTTATTTCAATTATTGATCGACGACCCGGGTGTTCGCAGCAATATCCTGGCCTGTAGCTGCGAACACCTGGTTCTCCCCCTCTTTTTGCTTATTAGTTGGGTTTTTCTCAAAGTAGGCGTAGACTAAAGATAGCAAGATCGAGGGAGGTTTTTTTTATGAAACGAATTTCAAGAGGTAAATTTGAACGAATGCAAAAACTTTCAAATGAGGACGGTGTGATTGCCGCACTAGCGATCGACCAACGTGGTTCCATGAAAAAAATGATGAAGGCGGCAACTGGACCGGATGACTTTACGATGGAACACATTTATGAATTCAAACAGTTGGTTTCCCAAGAACTGACCAAATATGTCAGCAGTATTCTGTTAGATGAGGAATATGGCTTCTTAGGGATCGAAGCAAAGAATCCCAATGCTGGCTTGATCCTTTCCTATGAAAAAACAGGCTATGATGTCAACACGCCGGGTCGTTTGCCAGAGATTTTACCCAATGAATCGTTGCAGCGCTTGGTGAAAAAAGGTGCGGATGCTGCAAAAGTCTTGGTTTATTATAATCCAGATGAACCCCAAGAGATTTTAGATACCAAACATGCGTTTTTGGAGCGTTTAGGTACGGAGGCACAGGCGGCCGATATTCCCTTATTTGTGGAACCGATCGTCTATGATGATGAGATCACAGATGACAAATCACCTGCTTTTGCCAAGATCAAACCGAGCAAGGTCATCCGAACCATTCAGGAATTGACGAAAGATCACTACCATATCGATATTTTGAAAGTCGAAGTACCGGTTCAGTTCGACTTAGTGGAAGGCTTCCAAAAAGAAGGCTTAGAGGCCGTCTATACGCAAGAAGAAGCAGCCAATTACTTCAAAGAAGCCAGTGACGCCGCGACTCGGCCATTTATCTATTTGAGTGCGGGAGTTCCAGCGAATGTCTTTCGCGATGAATTGACCTTTGCTGGTCAACACGGTGCTAAATTCTCAGGAATCTTAGGTGGGCGAGCAACTTGGCGCGATAGTGTGGAAATCTATGGGAAGCAAGGCGCCAAAGCATTACTGGAATGGCTGGACACCCAAGGGAAAGAAAATGTTGAAGAATTAAACGCCATTCTAAAACAATATGCCACTCCATGGTTTGACTTTTATGGTGGTTTAGAAAATATTGAGGTTTTCGATATTGAAGTAATGGAATAAAATAGTACAAAATAATCCCCGTGAACGGCATTTCAAGATGGTTCACGGGGATTTTTTATTCGTGTTCAGGTGCCAACAAATCGGCAAAGATCGCCCTAGTCAATTGTTGCAACGCTTGTGGGGCAAGCCCCATCTGCAACCCGCGCTTTCCTGCAGAAACCACGATTTCTTCCAGTGTCTGCGCCCCACGATCAATATAAGTAGGAAAGAGCTTTTTCATCCCGATCGGCGAACAGCCGCCGCGAATATAGCCAGTCGTTTCTTCTAAATCTCTCAGATGCAGCATCTCTACTTTTTTGTTTCCACTGACTTTGGCTAACTTTTTCAGATCCACTTCTCTGTTTCCAGGAATCACAGCCACTAGCGGACCTGTTTTGTTGCCCAGTGCCACCAGCGTTTTGTAGATGGCTTGCGGGCGTGCTAGTTGCACAGCGACGGATTGCGCATCGAGATGGTCTTCCGACCACTCATAGGTGTATTCGTTATAAGCGATTTTCTGTTGTTCTACTTGACGGATCGCATTGGTTTTTTGTTTCTTCTTCGCCATTTTATCCCTCTTTTGTTTTGGTTTCTTTTAAGAGAAGGCCTTGGCTGGTCTTACTCATTGAGTGAAAATTCTTGTAAGTAGTTGGTCATTCGTTCGATCGGTATTTGTCCAGGTGCTGAAGCACCTTGCAACGAAGCAAAAGTAAAGACCGAACCAGTCAATGCCCCACTAATCCGGCTGATTTTCCCCAGCTCCCCCATCGACATGATCGCCAACGGCAGTTGGTTGAAGCCACGCGCTTTAGTAATGATCCCCATCAAACGTAAAACATCTTGGACTTGCTTGGGCATCATCGCTAACTTGCCAACATCGGCACCAAATTGATTCATTACGCCGATCTTTAAAATCAACACAGCATCTTCTGGCGTTTTCTCAAAATCATGATTGCTCAATATCAGCTTTACCTGTGCCTTTTTGATTTCTTGAATAAAGGCTCGACCTAAAAATTCAGCTTTCTCTAATTCGACATCGATCCAATCGATCAAGCCTGAATCAGCAGCAGCTAAACACAATTCTTTGTACTGGGTCAATGTGAACGCCCGCTCGCCCCCTTCTTCCAAGGTTCGAAAAGTGAAGAGCAGCTCTTTGTGCTTTAATGTCGTGCGAATATGTGATAACGCATCTAAGACCGCTTGCTGGTCTTCGACATGTTTGTAATGATCAACACGCCATTCGACGATCTGTGCCTCTGATTCCTCAGCAGCAATGGCTTGTTTCAAGATCTCTTCATTGGTTTTCCCAATCAATGGCACACAAATCAACGGTGTTTTCCCGTCTAACGTTACTGGTTTTGATCGGCTCATCTCCTTCACTCCTTTTTCATTTGATAAAAGAATACTTTCAGATAGTTCCCTTCGGAAAAATGCTTATCTACCGCAAAATCAGCTGGTAGACGATAACTTTGAATACATTCATAAGCAACGTGTGCTTTCTCTAAGGATGCTTCGATCATTTCTTGAAACTTCCTCGGTGAAAGATTGGCCGCATTCGTTGAGGCGATCAACAAGCCATCAGGCGCTAAAATCGCCAAACTATCAGTGACTAAGTCGCCATAATTTTTCGCAACCGAGAAGACCTTTTTCTTGTTGCGGGCAAAACTCGGCGGATCTAAAACGATCACATCAAAGCGCAAGTCTTTTTTGCTGGCATAATTGAAGTAATTGAAAACATCCATGACATGGATACGCTGGGTATCTGGATCAATGCCGTTGACTGCAAATTGTTCGCGGGTCTTTTCTAGACTGCGTTTTGCCAAATCGACGCTCGTTGTTTGAGCAGCGCCACCGACAGCAGCAGCGACAGAAAACGCCCCCGTATAACTGAACATATTTAAAACCGTCTTGCCAGCTGCCAAGCCATCAACAAGTTGCCCACGAACTTCTTTTTGATCCAAAAAGATGCCCGTCATTAGTCCTTCGTTCAAATACGTCGCATACGTGACGCCATTTTCCTTCACCAGTAAGGGTTCAGGTGCCGTTTTTCCATAGACCCATGCTGATTCAGGCAGCTCAGACGTAAAGCGGATTTTTTCATAAGCCCCTTTGATCTCGGGAAATATTTGACGAAAAGCCGCCACGATCGCTTTTTTATGTTGATAAAGGGTGGCATTGTACCAAGAAAAAACGACATACTCGCCATACAAATCTACGGTAAGTCCCCCCAATTGATCCCCCTCGCCATTAAACAGACGAAAGGCATCTGTCAGGTCATCTTGATAGTAAGCAATGCGTTTGCCTTTTGCTTTCGCAAAGCGTTGCGCAAAGAATGCTTGGTCGATCACTGTTTCTTCAAAGGATACGACCCATCCGATCCCTTTATTTTGTTCCCCAAGATAGCCGACACCTAAGAAATGGTTGGCCTGATCAATAAAGGTGACCCACTCCTTCGTCTCGATTGCTTGTTGAAGATCTTCTCGTTGGATCAACGGATTCTTTTTGCGAAGCTTCGCTGATCCTTGCTTCGTTAGTTTTATTTTCATGTTCATCTGCTCCATTCATTCTCCTTTTTAGTATAGCAAAAAGCGACAGTATTGTCTGTATCCTTGAAAGTAAAGAAATACTTAATTCCGCGTCATGACAAGGAATTCATTTGACACGTCTTTCACAGCCTAGTAAAATGTACTGTGATGTAAAATCGTAATTTACCGGTTATACTGGAAAAAGAGAGGACGATTCCTTTGAAAAAAAATAAAGTATCCACCTTTGTGAATACAAGAATGGGCTTTTTTTTCCTATTAGCCCTATTATTTTGGCTAAAAAATATCTTTGCCTATATGGTGGACTTCCACCTAGGTATTGAAAGCAGCATTCAGTACTTCATCTTATTCATCAATCCGATCGCAACGACTTTGTTGTTGCTGTCGATCGCATTGTACGTAAGAAGAACCAAAGCAGCTTATATCACGATGCTTGTGATCTATTTCTTGATGACTCTGCTGTTGTTCTCTAATGTTTCGTACTATCGAGAATTCACTGACTTTATCACCATCAACACGATGCTCGGTGTAGGAAAAGTAGCAAGTGGTCTAGGAGAAAGCGCAATTCGCTTGTTCCGTCCCTACGATGTGTTGTACTTCATTGACTTTATCGTGTTAATTGCAGCCTTTTCAATGAAGAAAATCAAAATGGACACTCGTCCTGTACGGGCACGGATGGCTTTCGCCATTTCAACATTGGCTGTCATGGTCTTTTCTGCCAACCTTTTCTTAGCAGAGGCGGATCGTCCTGAATTGCTTACTCGAACGTTTTCTCGTGACTATTTAGTCAAATATCTTGGGATCAACGCCTTTACGGTTTATGATGGGGTACAAACTTATCAAGCTTCGCAAGTACGTGCCGAAGCGAGTCCCAACGACATGAACGAAGTAGAGAGCTATGTTAAAGAACATTACGCAGAACCAAATGATGATCTGTTCGGTATCGCAAAAGGCAAGAATGTCATTTATATTCACTTAGAAAGTGTTCAGCAATTCTTGATCGATTATAAATTGAAAGATGAAGATGGCGTGGAACATGAAGTCATGCCGTTTATCAATAGTTTATACCATAGCGATAGTACCTTTAGTTTTGATAATTTCTTCCACCAAGTAAAAGCTGGGAAGACCAGTGATGCCGAAACATTATTCGAAAATTCCCTGTTTGGATTGAATCAAGGAGCGTTATTCACTCAACTGGGTGGGAAAAATACCTTTGAGGCAGCGCCAGATATTTTAGGTCAAACGCAAGGCTATACCAGTGCTGTTTTCCACGGAAATACCGGTACCTTCTGGAACCGAAATGAAACCTACAAACGGTTTGGCTATGATTATTTCTTCGACGCATCTTATTATGATGTCAATGATGAAAATTCATTCCAATACGGTCTACATGACAAACCGTTCTTTGAACAATCCGTACAATACTTAGAACGTCTGCAACAACCGTTCTATTCAAAATTCATTGCGGTTTCTAACCACTACCCATATTCTGAATTTACCAATGAAGAAGGCGGCTTCCCGCTAGCGAACACTTCTGATCAAACGATCAATGGCTATTTCGCAACCGCGAATTATTTGGATAAAGCCGTGGAAGAGTTCTTCAATTACTTGAAAGAAAGTGGCTTATACGAAAACTCAGTCATCGTTTTATATGGTGACCATTACGGAATTTCCAATTCTCGTAACCGTAACTTAGCAGAATTGCTTGGAAAAACAAGTTCTACATGGACAAACTTTGACAATGCCTCGTTACAACGTGTGCCTTATATGATTCATATTCCAGGACAATCAAACGGCGGCATCAATCATACGTATGGTGGCCAAGTCGATGCCTTGCCAACCCTATTGCACTTACTGGGTGTGGATACATCAAACTATATCCAATTAGGACAAGATTTATTCTCTGATCAAAACGAACAACTGGTTGCTTTCCGCGATGGCGACTTTGTGACACCAGACTACACCTACTACAGCAGTACATTGTATGACAATCGTACCGGCATGCCGATCAACGATCCATCCGATGAATTGCAAGCCAAAGTCGATGAATGGAAAGCCAAAGTCGACAAGCAGCTTTCGGTTTCTGATCAGATCAATAATGGTGACCTTTTACGATTCTACGCGAAAAGCGGTCTAGAAGAAGTTGATCCTTCGACCTATAACTACAAAGACGCCCTTCAGCAAATGATGGACATTGAAAAGAATCTAGGCAGTGATTCAACTAGTGCCTTTTCTCAAAATGGCAATCAATCGACCGTCGATCTGTATCAAACAAAAACCTTCCAAGAATACCAGCAGATGACGGAACAAGATAGCGGCGAGTAAAGTAAGAACAACCAATAATCAATCCAGTAAGGCACCTGCCTTGCTGGATTTTTTTGCACTATTTGATAAGAAAAAGTCGAACTTTCTTGCCACTTTTTTAGCTTCGATATTTTACTACAAGAACTTCATACTTTATTCAAACTCCCCTTTTATACTATGTACTAGGATGAGGTGACTTAGATGAAAACTATACATTTTGCGATTGCCAGCATTTTTTATCATAAAAAAGCCATGGTGCTTTATACGCTTGTATCCTTCTTTGCCGTGATTGGCTTGATCGTGACGTTTGCCTTGATCTATTCGATGGATCAAGTGATCGCTCAAACAAGAGATCTCTTGGCGACAGAAGATCTGCAAACGAAAGTAGCCGAAGAGATCCAACCAGTCACGACAATTTATCATCAACTGTTCTATTTGATTTTTAGTGCCTTTACACTGGTCTTTATTGGCTTTCAAGTTTACTATCAATTATATAAACGCTCGGAATACACAGCTTGGTTAGCAAGTGGCGCCACCACCAGACAATGGGTAGCGATGCAGATCATTGAAATGCTCTTGCCGCTCTTAGCAGCCGCTGTGATCGCCTTTGTCTTATTGCTACTCTTCCAGCCTTATTTCCAGCGGGAATTACTTAGTGGGCATATCATTGCCCTTGATCGAGAGCGTGCTTCTGATAACTTTTGGGAGGCTGTACAAAGTCTTCCTGGACAAGAATTCGCCATTACGATTCCGCAGAATAGTCAAATTCTGGTCCAAAATGTCGATTTGAACAGCACCACTTGGCTTGCTATTTTATTTGAAAGCACACGCCACACACTTGTCGTCTTACTTGCCGCTGTTACCAGTTTTACTGGTTTGATTGCCAGCGGACATAGTCTGTATTGGAGGAAAAAACAATGGAAAAACCAACTCAGCTAACGAAACCAATTGGTTTCTATTATGTTTCGAAAGACAATGAAACAAAAACTTCTGAATTAAGTTTGCTGCTTTCACAAAAAAAAGCCATCTTGATTCGTGCTCAATGGCCTTCCGTTCCCTTTTTATCCGTCATGGACAATGTATCTCTTGCAAATAAAAAAGGGGGCGATTTAGAGGGTGTTCTGCCTTATGTTCAGCTTCCCTTATCGGCTTTGAAAAAAGAGCGGACAGAATTAGGCCCCTTTGAGGAGATCAAAATTCAGCTGCTCTTAGCGTTACTTTCAGAAAGAGAAACCCTTTTAATCGAAAATGTCTTGAGCACGTTAACAACAGAAGAGGTCCAAATCCTGCTACCTTTGTGCCAAGAAATCGCCGAACAATTTGCTGTTGCCATCTATTTGATCCATGAAGACGAATGCTTTGCCCATACGCCCTATACCACTTATCTATAGTTTACATAGCCCTCATACAAAAAGGCTTGCTTGCAAAAGCAAGTCTTTTTGTTTGGGCTGCTGCCAATGAACCGCAAAAAAATCGACCGGCTAAGCGAATTGCTGCCGGTCGATTCCTTATTCTTCATTTAAGTCGATATCTGGAAAAGAGATTTTAAAGGTCGTACCTTTGCCAAGTTCACTTTCTACACTGATCTTTCCTTTGTGCAGGCGTACGAGCTGTTCAACGATTGATAAGCCTAGACCTGATTCGCCAAATTGACGGTTTTTACGGGACGGATCGACTTTGTAGTAACGATCCCAAATATTTTTGACTTGTTCTTCAGACATACCGATCCCCGTATCACTGATTTCGATAATCGTTTCTAAATAGCCTTTTTCTATTCGGACCCGAATTTCTCCATCTTCCGTAAACTGGATCGCATTTTGTAAAATATTGACCATGATCTGGACGAAACGATCATAATCCGCGTAGACATCGATTGGCTCGGTTGTTTCTAAAATCAGCACATCTTTGGCAATTTCTGCCTTGCTCTCCAGTTGCGTCAACAGATTTTTGATGGTTTGCGTCGCATCAAATTTTTTGATGACCATCGAGATTTGATTGGTCCTGATTTTTTCGTAGTCAAGGTTTTCGTTGACTAATCGAATCAAGCGATTGGTTTCATTTTTCATCAAGCGGATCGCATTGTCTTTTTGATTCTCAGGAATTGCGTTGTACTCTAAGCCCTCCAATAAGCCATTGATGGTCGTCAACGGGGTACGCATCTCATGAGAAGCATCCGCCATAAATTGCCGACGACGTTCTTCTTGCCGTTCAATTTCTTCTTGGGATTCTTTTAAGGATTTCGTCATTAAATTAAAATCTTCGGCTAATTCATCAAATTCATCCCGATTATGCACCGGCAAGAAAATATCAAAATTGCCATTAGTAATTTCTTTGGTTGCTCGTTTCATTCGATTGATCCGTCTTACTTGGAACGTAGCGAAAAGGTAACTGATCAATAATGAGACAACGATCGAGATCAAACAAACTTTAAACAAGTTTTGATTAAAAGCACTGACAAGATTCAAAATACTGCTTGCCGATTGCGAAACCACCATTACACCGTAAAAATCCGTGCGATTGACAGAAAAAGGTATCAACACATAGGAAGTCAGTTCTTTTTCCCCGTATAAATTTGTGGCGGAAGTCAGTTGTAGACGCGCCCCATTTTCTAAGGATTGCCAGTCTTTTTCAGAGATCGGAAAATCAACAGCATGAGCGGTATCTAGTGGATAAATAATGTCATCAGGACTTTTAAAGAAAGCAAAGGAGATATCTTGGTTGCTCAAAATATTCTCAGCCAAACGCAAGGAATACTGTAGATAGCCATCCCGGGTCATATTTTGCTGTAAATATTCTGAATCACTGATTTGCGAAATCGTCGCGACCGACGAAGCATACCCCATTAACTGCTCATAATTTCGTTCTTGTAACGTTTGGCGTGTCATTTGAGTAAACGCAATACCAATCGTCATCAAGATCACGAAGATCACCACGAAAAATGCAATCAGCTGTTGATACAGGTAGCGCATTAAGCAGCACCCGCATCATCAAATTTGTACCCAACGCCCCAGACGGTTTGAATGATCTGTGGCCCCACTTTTTCAATTTTTTGTCTTAGTTTTTTGATGTGTGCATCAACGGTCCGTTCATCGCCAAAGTATTGGTAATCCCAAACCAGTTCTAACAGCTGTTCTCTCGAAAACACTTGTCGCGGTTTTTTCGCTAACGTATAAAGCAAATCAAATTCTTTCGGCGTCAACCCATCGATGGGTTTGCCATTTAAATAGGCTTCCCTTGTTTTTGTGTTCATTTTGAAATGATCGGTGACGATATCAAAGGTGGCATCGGAAGCTTCAGGTGTTGTTTTTTCAACCAATTCACTGCGGCGGTGTAATGCCTTGATCCGTGCAATCAAGGTCAATGGACTAAAGGGTTTCGTCACATAGTCGTCCGCCCCCATCTCTAACCCGATGACTTGGTCGCTTTCTGAATCACGGGCCGTCAACATAATAATAGGAACTGTACTAGAGATTTTACGAATTTCGCGCGCCACCATCATGCCGTCCATGGAAGGAAGATTCAAGTCAAGGGTGATCATATCCCACTTGTCTGGTTCAGCAGCAAAGGCCTCTAGTCCTTCTTTGCCATCGTATTTAAATACTGCTTCCCATCCTTCATTCAAGAAAAACATTTGCATCATTTCAGAAACAGATTCATTGTCTTCAATCATTAATATATTCATTTTCTTCACCTCTATGTTCTTTATCAAATCGTTGCAGATTTTCTTCGATCAGGCCAAAGATCGGCACGATGAACCAAGGGATCACGATCATTTCAACTAGAAAAAAATTGGTCCATTCTTGCCATTTCAAGACAAACCCAATGAGCGCCATGATTCCGCCAAAAAGCAGAAAGAATCGGGCAGATAGTTTTTGGGCCTGTCGCCAATTGCGTTCATTTTGTTTTGCTAGATAGGAACGGTATCCATAAATAAGGTTCATTTTTTTTGATGGAAAAAGAAAAAAAGTGAGACCAATCAAGAAAAAAATGCTGCCAATTACTAAAAAAATCATCGTTTCACTCCATTCTTCCTATAGTATACTCGAATTTCTTTCTTCTACCAACAACTTCACCGATTATTCATAAAGGTTTGCCTTTTTTTCAATCTTTGATAAGATTGTGAGTGGACTATGACTATAAACCTTAGGAGTAAGATACATGACCTATAAAGCATTAACTTTTTTTGATCTTGACGGTACACTTTTAGATGCGCACTCGCAAATCACTTCGGAAATTGCTGAGGCGATGGCGAGGTTGCGAAAAAACCAAGTACTGCCGATCATTGCAACAGGCAGAACCGAACCTGAAGTTACCGCTATTCGTGAAGCAGCTGGTATTACCTCGAACATCGTCATGAACGGTGCTTTTATCCGCATTGATGGCAAAGAAGTTTTTTCCGATACCCTTGAGCCTGAGCTTTGCGCAAGGATGTACCAAGCCGTCAAAGACAATGGCGATGAGCTGTGTTATTACAATGAGAAAGGCTATTGGGCGACTGGTCACACCGAGGAAATGGTTGGTGCATATAACTACGTCCGTAGCCCTCTACCAGAAATCGATCCTCTGCATTATGAAACTGATCGGACCAATATGTTGTTGGTTTTAGGTGTCGGCAACGATGCTTATTATCATGAGCGTTTTCCCGAACTAACTTTTTATCGTAATACGCCCTTTTCAATCGATGTCGTAAAATCCGGGACTTCTAAAGGGACTGGCGTAAAAACCTTGGTAGAATTATTGGGTCTAGAAGATGTACCTACCTTTGGCTTTGGTGACGGCAGCAACGATTTCGCCCTTTTAGAAGCTTGTGACCACAAGATTGCAATGGGAAATGGGATTCAAGAGTTAAAAGAGCTGGCAGACTTCGTGACCTTGAAAAATACCGAAGGCGGGATCGTACACGCCCTGAAACATTTTGACTTAATCTGATTCTTTGCACACGCACGAAAATATGGTATACTAGTGAATGGTAGCGATACCCCTTTTATCAAGGGGATGTTACGGATTCGACAGGCATAGTTGAGCCTGAATTGCGCTTCGTAGGTTACGTCTACGTTAAAACGTTACAGTTAAATATAACTGCTAAAAACGAAAACTCTTACGCTTTAGCTGCCTAAAAACAGTTAGCGTAGATCCTCTCGGCATCGCCCATGTGCTCGAGTAAGGGTCCTATTCTAAGTGGGATACGTTTTATCTTTCCGTCTGTAAGATAAAAAAGAGATCATCAGACTAGCGATACAGACTGCCTGTCACTCGGCAAGCTGTAAAGCGAATCTACAAATGAGTTGACTATGAGCGTAGATTTTTAGGTAGCAATATGTTTGGACGCGGGTTCGACTCCCGCCATCTCCATTTTAAACTGTCAGTAAGTGACACTAAGAG
This sequence comes from Enterococcus sp. DIV1067f, assembly GCF_050543505.1. Taxonomy (NCBI): domain Bacteria; kingdom Bacillati; phylum Bacillota; class Bacilli; order Lactobacillales; family Enterococcaceae; genus Enterococcus; species Enterococcus sp. DIV1067f. The sequence goes on along the minus strand of NZ_CP172940.1, from coordinate 1,012,539 downwards.
CCAAAACCTTGATTTTACAGGGTTTTGGCTTTTTACTTGTGCCAGTATGTGACACTATTTGACTACCAATCTAAATAGTTTTTTCAAAAGCACGCAAAAAAAATCCCGCCACTCCGAAAAGTGGTGGGCTAGAAGTGATGCCGTCCGCTGGCGTGCTTCCTAAATCCTTCTGTGTCGCCTTCTCTGATTTCTATAGGATATAAAAACAAAGAGAACCTTAGAATAGTCACGTCGCTACAGTGTGATTACGATATTCTAAGTGTTCTCTTTTTTGCCTTAGCCTACTTTTCAAAAAGTTATTTTTTCGTGAGTCTGATAATTTCTGAAATATCGTCAATTTCTAATGCATTAGCGATTCTTTCAATATGTTGAAGGTAAACTTTCTCTCGTTTTCCATTTGCCAGCTTATTAATAATCGAAGGTTCAATATCCGATAAGCGTGCTAACTCTCTTAGAGAAATTCCTCGGCTTTTTACAAGCTCTTTTAAGCCTATTTCTATTCTTCTGTTCATGTGTTCCCCACCTTTTCTGCAAACAGATGTTGTTCCTAGAGACATCATATAGTAAAATAGGATTAAAAATGGTGTCTATACAAACATCAATAAAATCAGAATGGAGGCGTTACGTTGAAAGAAATAGAAAAGATGGGTATTAAGACGAGTAATAAGCAGCCGGTAAAAGAAATTAGCTACCAGGACATATATGGTTTAGGAGATACTTTGGAGCAATTGAAATCTTGGCAAGAACCACTCGGTGTATTAGAAAAATTTTTCAGTGACAAAAAAAGACCCGTGAATAAGCAGAAAATCATCCGAGATTATCATGCCTGCTCCTTATTATTCCATGTTTTTCTCACAGACTTAGGTAGCTCCCTCGAAAAACTGGAACTCCAGATTGGTGATTTAAAGACTCGAAGAAAAGTTTAATACCAGAACGATAGGTTGAGCTCCTATCAAGGTATAGACTATCGTTCTCTTTGCTAATTGGTTTGATAATTGAAAATGTTTAACAGCTTATTCCCTTAGTTCTTCCCATTTGATATGATGAAAGCATCAAACGAAGGACGTGATTAGATGAAACTAACCTTACTGGCTCCCTCTTTTTCTGTCATCCAAGTAAAGAGTATTGATCCTTCGATACTGAAGATTGTTCCTCTTTTTTTTGCCCATACGTCAGAAGAACTTTCTTTGGTGTTACCAACTGCAAACGTTCCAGCTGAAACGCTAAACAGAGAAGATGGATGGAAAGCGATGAAAATAATTGGTGTGCTGGATTTTAGCTTGATTGGCATTATTGCAAAAATCTCTTCCCTTCTAGCCGAGGAGTCAATCAGTATTTTTGCTGTTTCTACCTTCAATACTGATTATATTTTAATCAAGGAGCATCAGGTAGAACAAGCTCGTACTGTTTTAACCGCCAATGATTATTCTTTTGTCAATTGAGAAAAAACTTTTTCTTCCTTACTACAAGTTACTCTCGATCGCTTTATGAAATACAAAAGAACGACTGAACCAAAGAAGTTCAGTCGTTCTTTTGTATTTCACTTGTCGTTGAAGAAAGATAAGAGTACTGGGTATCCCAAATAAAAGACTTCCCCAAGCTTTCATTTTCCCCAGTACTCTTCATTGCTCGTTGTTAAGATAATCATAATACAAAAATGATTTTTATTCAATAACTATGCTTTAAAAATAAACAAAATGCTATTTTGTGACAATTTATAGGGGTTTCACTTCATTTCTAGCTAATATTCCCTATATCTGTTTATATTCTAAATCGTTACGTGAAGCATCAGTTGATGAGATGCGATCCCTTCGATAGCGATCCTCCTTCTTTTAAAGTTTTGAATTTGAGGAAATTCAGCCTTGTCAATCTCGCATTCCCATGCTAACATGAATATGCAAACGTTAACATTAAAATGCACACGTGAACATTAGTTTGAGGAGGATTTTTAATGGCAAAAATTACAGATGTACAAACAGCGTATTATCGGATACCTCTTCCGGAAATCATGGAAGATGCGAAGCACGGCTTACACACCCACTTTGAAGTGCCTATCGTCAAGATCGTTACTGATGAGGGACGTGAAGGTGTGGGCTATACGTATTCTGGTGGCTTCGGTGGCGAATCGATTGCCAAACTGATCGACAAAGAACTAAAAGCAATCCTCTTAGGGAAAGATCCAGCATGTGTGGAGGCCTTGTGGGATCAGATGAACTGGGGCATTCACTATGTTGCCAGAGGCGGTTTAGCGAGTTTCGCCATTGCGGCTTGTGATATTGCCTTATGGGACTTACGCGCGAAAAAAGCACAAGAACCCCTCTACAAACTTTTAGGCGGCGCAAGTAACAAAGTCAAATGCTATGGTGGTGCGATCGATCTAAACTTTTCTCTTGAAAAACTCTTAGCCAATAATCAAAAATATTTAGACATGGGATTAAAAGCGGTCAAAATCAAATTGGGCCAAAAAACACTTGCCGAAGATATTGCTCGAATAAAAGCGGTCAGAGAATTGATTGGTCCCGATGTTGTCTTTATGGTGGATGCCAACATGAGCTGGTCTGTTGAAAAAGCGATCAAAGCCGCCAAACTGATGGCGCCTTATGACATTTTGTTCCTTGAAGAACCAACAATCCCCGAAGATTACGAAGGCTACGCTCGTATCGCTAAAGAAGGGCAAATTGCAGTCGCAGGCGGGGAAAACTTGCGCACCCCTATTGAGTTTGCTCATATGATCAAATATGGCAATGTCGATTTTCCACAACCCGACGCTTCCAATTGCGGTGGGATCACCGGCTGGTTGAAAATTGCTGCCTTAACACAAACAAGTAACTTATCTGTTTCTACACATGGCATGCAGGAATTACACGTCAGTCTACTGGCGGCGATGCCTAATGCTGGGTATCTTGAAATGCACAGTTTTCCAATCGATCAATACACCACGAGACCATTAGTGATCGATCCATCCGATGGCCGTGCGATTGCACCAGAAGAACCAGGGATTGGTGTCATATTTGACTGGGAGAAACTTGCTCCTCATAAACAACCCTTTTAACTGAAAACCCACGATTATTTCCTTTAGGCTTAGGAAATAATCGTGGGTTTTTATTACAGAATCAATGGCTTTTCTTCAAATGGAAGCCACCGTTCATCAATAAGGGAACGATACCAAGCGGCTGATTTTTTTAATGACCGGGTCCGTTCTTCATTTAACTCAATTCGGACGAGACCATAGCGGTTCTTAAATGCATTCATAGGTGAAACACAATCGGTAAATGCCCAAAGCATATAGCCTTCGCAGTTGGCGCCTTCCTCGACGGCTTTTAGCAGCCAGTAAAGATGTTCGGTAATAAACTGAATCCGATAATCATCTTGGACTTGACCTGTGGCATCCATATACTGTTCTTCATTTTCCCGCCCCATACCATTTTCAGTGATCAGCCATGGAATATTGCCATAATTTTCTTTAAGATAATTAGCCATATCGTACATGACCTTCGGATAGATTTCCCAGCCACGGGAGTTATTCATTTGTTTTCCTGGCAAATCAAATGTCTCATAAAACATTTCTGGATGAAATGGTGTATCCGAATGCCATTGATATCGTGGTGCCCGCACGCGTTTCGGGTAGTACTGATTGACACCTAAGAAATCCACCGTATGGGTGCGGATCGTTTCCAAATCTTCTTCTGTCGGATCAAAGTAGATGTCATAGGTTTGGCAAAGTGTGATAAGTTCCTCTGGATAATGACCTTTGACCATTGGATCAAAAAAGATCCGGTTGAAAAAGAGATCATACATTTTTTGCGCTTTTTGATCCTCCGGTGAGGAAGAGCGTGCGTAAACCATTTCTGGATTTAGCACACAACCGATGCGCCCCTCGTAGCCCTTTTCATGATAGACAGCCACCGCTTGGGCGGACGCCAATACTTTGTGATAGTTCCAAAGCATCCATTTTTTTGTGTTTTGCTCATGGGGCCAGCGGATCGCATCGAGATAGCAACGAGTCTGAATAACGATCGGCTCATTGAAGGTAAACCACTGTTTGACTCGATCACCGTAACGCTCGAAGGCGATTTCGGCATAACGGGTATATAGATCGACCACTTTCCGCGAGCTCCAGCCATCATAGGCATCCATCAAACTAGCTGGCAGTTCATAATGTTCCAAACAAAGCATCGGTTCGACGCCAGCCGCAAGCAATTGGTCGATAAGCTGATCGATATGAGCAGCATAGTCTTCGTCAACGATCAGCTGTTCATGGTCGGTAAAGAAGCGCGCCCAGTTGATCGATGTTCGGTAATGGGTCAAATGAACCTCCTGCATCAGTTCAACATCCTCTGAAAACTTTTCCATAAAATTCGTCGCAACAGCCGGCCCGTAGCCATTATGCCAGACAAAGCGTTCTTCTTTGTACCAGCGGTCGAGATACGAATCTTGCCCTTCTTTCTTTCCTTGCCAGCCTTCTGTCTGCCAAGCAGACGAAGCAGCCCCTAAAATAAATGTTTCAGGTATTTTTACCATTTTTTTAAAACTCCTTTATGCAACTTCATTGGTCGTACGATTCATTACCAAAACAAAAGGTAGATAGATCAAAATCGCCACGACAATACAGATCACTTGCGTGATCACAGCCCCGATATCCCCAGCAGTAGCTAGATAAGCATTGACGATCGGTGGCATCGGCCATGGGACCATTACCACCGCTTTAGCGGCAAAGCCTAGATTTGTCGCCACGTACCCAATCGTTCCTGTTACTAACGGTGTCAGGATAAAGGGAATCGCCAAAATGGGATTCAGCATAATTGGCATTCCGAAGATCACTGGCTCATTGATATTGAAAATCCCAGGTGCTAATGACAATTTAGTGATTTGGCGCATGTCCTCCCGTTTACCGACGATCAAAATTGCAATCAGCAAACCAATCGTCACGCCAGAGCCGCCCATACTCATATACATATCCCAAAACGGCATCGTAATGATATTGGGTACTTCTTTCCCAGCTTCAAAAGCTTCCGTGTTGACGGCGATCGCTGCCAGCAACAATGGTTCTCGAATGGGTTTGACCATCTGGTTCCCATGAATCCCGATGACCCAAAAGACTTGTGCGATAAACATCAACAACAAGATGCCTGGTAAGCCTTGGACGATTCCTTCCAGTGGTCGTTGGACGACATTGTAGATGATATCGTAGGCATACATCCCTGTGAGTGCTTTGATAGCAAAACCAGCGGTGGCGATGATGGTCACGGTGAAAATCGTTGGAAACAATGCCGAAAAACTTGCCGAAACATTCCCTGGAACACTATCAGGCATCGTGATCTGCAGCCGTTTTTGTCTTCCTAGCCACGCATAAAGCTCGATGGAAACGATTGCAACGAACATGCCTAAAAATAGACCTTTCGTGTCCGTGTATTGCTTAGCCAGCACGTTTTCGGCAACCACCGTCGCATCTTCGTGCAAAAATTCAAAGATCATTGGATTAACAGAAAGATAAGACATCACGGCGATGATTCCTGGAAAGACCCCAGAAATCTTATTTAGTTTTGCTAGCTCAATCCCAATCAAAAACACTGCATAGATCGTTAAGAAACTCAATGTCACATAACTGACCGCAGATGAGATTGGTTTTAAACTTTCTAAAAAGCGCAGTACCTCGATTTGTGCCAATCCATTTTCAGCATCAAAAACCATTGCTGAAAACAATGTACCAAATGCCCCTGTAATGATTACTGGAATCAAAGCAGCAAAGGCATTTTTAATGACCATGATGTAGCGTAAATTGTTGATCCTGTTGGCAAATTTTCCCAAAACGTCAGCGAGTCGATCCATAAATCCTTGCATAAAACTCCCTCCTATACCTTATTCTTCAATTGATGGAAAACGATTACATTACAAATGTAATTCATTTATTGAAGAATGTAAACGCAGGAAAAGCCTTTAAAACAGGGTATGTAAAGCTCCACGTTTACATACTTCGTTTTATCACTTATTATTATTTTGAGGTGAAGCAAATGGCGAACTACCATGACATCGCTGCCGATTTACGGAGCAAAATCAATCACGGGTTTTACGAAGAAGAGAAAAAATTGCCGAAGCAATCCGAACTGGCTGCGGATTATCAAACGAGCCGCGTGACGATTCAAAAAGCATTGAATATTTTACAAATGGAAGGCATTATTTACGGTAAAAAAGGCACGGGTACGTTTATCAGGGATTCCTATTCAACCTTCGATTACAACGCCAAGATCAATCGCGGGCTGACCAAGCGCCTTGGAGAAACAGGAAAGATCACCAGCAAGATCATTTCTTTTGCCATTCTTTTTCCCGATGAGAAAGAACAAGAAAAACTAAACATTCGCAGTGACCAGCAAATTTATGATATCGTTCGTTTGCGTCTATTTGACGATATACCCGTTGTTTTAGAATATACCATCATGCCGCTTCATGTCATTCCTGGCATTACCGAAGAAGTCTTAGCCTCTTCCGTCTATAGCTACATCACGAACCAACTCCACTCCTCGATTGGAACATCTGTCCGTCGTATCAAAGCGGATCGTGCAGACACCTACGACCAGCAATACTTAGCTTGTGCTGCCACCGATCCCATTTTAGAAGTGGAACAAACGGTTTACCTCGGCGATGGGACGCCTTTTGAATTTTCCCAATCACGGCACCGCTATGATATGGGGGATTTTATTGTTGTAAATAATTAATACGCTGCGTATCGATCCTCACTCAGAGGCACTCGATACGCAGCGTATTTTACTTAAAATACTGCTGATAGACTGTTTGACCAATTTCTCTTAGCCAACTGATCCCTCGGCCACTACCGGCTTTATCATAGGAAAATGCCGCAATGATGATCGTCGTTTCATTGGCTTGTAAATATGCTACATCGTGTTCGATGCGGTCAAGACGACCTGTCTTATTAAAAATGCGGCAAGAAGGCTGCGCAGTTTCAGCAAAATTCCCCGCTAATCCATCTTGAAATTGCTGCTGATTTAAAGGTGAAAATCCTAGTGCAGCTTCTTCTCGTTCCACACACCTTAGTAGCAGTTTGGCAGCCACCGAGGGTGTCAAGCGGTTCTCTTTGTCTTTGATCGGTCGCATCATATACCGTTCAAATTGGATCTCCGGCTCCTGAATCCATGCCTGAAGCGTGGGCAACCCTACTAAGTCCAATAGTACATTGGTCGCAGTATTATCAGATACGGCGATCATTGCCGTGAGAAGTTCACTGATGGTCCAACCTTTCTTCTGAGGAAAAAGACGGATCACCCCAGCACCCCCTGTCAGATCAACAGGGCTCACACAAATTACCTGTTGGGGATCGATCTTTTTTTCGATGATTTGTTCAAGATAATACGCGTACAAAACAAGCTTACTAATACTCGCTGCCGAAAACGACTTTTGACCCTGATAGTCAACAAGACATTCCGTTGGCGTACCGATCCATACCCCCATTTCCAACGTTGCCTGGTAGTTTTTTAGAATAGGATCAATTGCTACACGCAAGTCATCTTTTCCCATCAAATGCCCCTTTCCTTACGATCATGAAAAGAATGTTCATGAGTATTCCTGTGATTCATTCGGCTGGTTTTGCCAATAACGCGCCACAACTGCGAGTTCTGGTTCATAATTAGAGCCAGTGATTTTGGTTTTCATGACCCGTGACCCAGGTGTTCTTGAATGAATCATTTCGTCATCCCCCAAATATAGACCGACATGATGGACTTCGCCTTTTCCTTCTTCATAAGCAAACAACAGCAGATCCCCTGGTTGTGCCTGACTGTAAGGTACGATGTTTGCTTGTTGTGCTTGCTCGATCGTATCTCGGGGGATTAAAATACCATGAAGTCGATGCAGCGAATACATGAATCCAGAACAGTCAAAGCCACTGCCGCTAATGCCTGCCCAGACATAGGGCTGGTTTATAAATTGTTCTGCCAAGGCTATTATTTTTTCTGGGAGCTTTGCCCATGTGTCCGATAGGACGTGAGCAAAAGCTTTAGCGATCGTTGCTGGTCCATTAGGCGTAGCCACTTGATAGGAATCTGCGGTTTCCCCAACAAGTGGTAAAACTGTTCCAAAAGAAACAAGTCGTGTGGTCGAGTCAAAAACAAGCACGGCTTCTTTTGCAATCACACCAATCCTTCTTTTGGCTGTTGCATAGTCTGGTGACAATGGCTTCAATACCTCGTTCGGCAGATAACCCGGATACCCGAGTGGGTGTTTATTGCTTATTTGATCCAAGACGATCACATGGGACCAACCATCCGTTTGGGCGATGACTTCTACAATCGTCCCATATAATACTTCGGAGTCCACTAAGCTTTCCTGATAAAGCCGCATCGTATCTTCATCAGTCAAAAAAGTGTGCAGTGCTTCTAAAGGAAATGCTTTGATTTTTGCTAGTACTTTGTTTTCTTTGGGTTCCTTCCATAAGAAGGAAGAGCCAGCCTGAACAATTTGTTTCATCTTTGCTCCTCTCATAACTGTTTATTCGTTGATTCCTAGTCCGATGCGTTCGGTGACGCTCAAGCTTCCTGGACGCTGAAGAATCCCTTGCATTTCAGGGGAAGTCGTTTGGGTCTCCCACATAAAAGGAACATCCAGATCATAAAATTGGACATCCGCCATCCCCAAGGCAAAATGGGCGGCTGCAGCCATTCCCCCATACCCTTCAATCATCGAACCGACCATCACCGGCATTTGATGCTCTTTTGCCAATTGATAAATTTTTTGTCCCTCTTTGATCCCGCCGCTTTTCATCAATTTAATGTTCATATAATCGCAGCAGTTTTCAGCAATCAAACGTTTGGCATCCTCATAGGAAAAAAGACTTTCGTCTGCCATGATCGGAATCGTCGTCCGAGCAGTCACATAGCTGAGTCCAGCAAAATCATTGGCTTTGACGGGTTGCTCAACAAACTCGATCGGAATGTCTTGCCATTGGTCTAAAATCTGCACCGCTTCTTCTTTGGTCCAGCCTTGATTGGCATCAATTCGAAAGGGGATCTTTCCTGCCAAGCGTTCATTGATGCAGCGAATTTTCGCAACCTCCTCTTCGATCGCACCTACCCCTAGTTTGATTTTCAAGGAGCGAAATCCCGCCTGGACTTTCGCTTTGGCATCATGCAGCATCTGCTCCTGTGAACCAACACTGATCGTATAGTCGGTTGTCAGTGTATTGGCAGAACCACCTAAATAGCGGTAAAGAGGCAAGTTTGCCGCTTTTGCCAGTGCATCATGCAACGCGATATCAATCGCCGCTTTAGGGCTCGTATGATGCTGGATCAACGCATGAAGCTCATCCATTACCAGCAATTGGGCATCTACCTTTCTGCCTAACAGGAACGGGGCAAAGACAGTTTCGATATCTGTTAAAATACTTTCTTTTGTATCACCGGTGATCACTTCGGTAGGTGCTGCTTCTCCGATGCCAACGATCCCATTGTCAAAAGAAAGCAACACTCGAATCACTTCGACGGCGTGCACTTCTCTGAGCGCCGTTTTAAACGGTGCATTCAGCTGGATCGGAATTCGTTTGGTTTCAACTGCTGTGATTATCATTCATGTTCCCCCTAAAAAGAAAAGCCGTTCTTATCTAGCTGGAATGAATGATTCCTCTTCACTGCTAGATAAAGAACGGCTTTATTCCTTGTTCTCAAGTTGCTGAACGCTCGAATCGCGTTCTTCTTTTCTGCAGTACTGTTTGACTACGTCAGTCGGTAGATGTATGAAAAAATTGTTTTTTTACTTATTCTTCGACAAATACATTTTTATAATCATAGGCAGCACCGACACTATGAACGATAAGTCCTTTGATCTTTGATGACCGCAGATGTGCTTCTGCACTTTGGAAAAGCGGTATAACACCCAAATCTTCATTTAAGATTTTTTCTGCTTCCACCATATTTTCCCAACGGGCTTCTGGGTCGTTGGCATTTTCATTGGATGCTTGTTCGATCAATTGGTCGTAGTCATCATTTAGCCATTTCCCACGATTGTAGGAACTGTCTTTTTTGAACAATTCCAAAAAGTTGATTGGATCTGCATAGTCTCCGATCCAGTTGTTCATGACCATCTCAAAATCGCCGCTATTTGAACGATCCAAGCGCACAGAAAAAGGAACGTTTGTGACTTCGACAGTCAATCCATCCAATGTTTGCTGCAAGGTTCCTTGAATGTATTCCGCCATTTTTTTCGATTGGTCGGTATCTGAGGTCAGCAACTCGAAAGACAACGTATCGATCCCCAGCTCAGCTTTGGCCTTTTCCCAATACTCTTGGGCTTTTTCTTCGTCATAGTCTAACGTCGTTGCCGCATCCTTAACAAAGTCAGCTTTTGTCTCTGGATTGAAGGCTAGGTCAGAAGGAACAAAACCGACAGCCGGTAACGAGCCGTTGCCTAAAATATTGTCAACGATTTGTTGTCGATTCATACTATACGAAATGGCTTGCCGCAGATTCGTATTTCGAAAAGGCGAATCTTCTGGTGCTTGATTCATTTCTAAATACTGAGTGGTTGCACTAGGCTGAACAATGTAATCAGCATGGTTCACATTCTGCATCGCCAATTCACCGCTCAAGATAATGTCATCGGCTTGTCCGCTTTCGTACAAGTTATAAGCAGTCGATGAGTCTTTCACGACATCAAAATTAACTTTTTCAAGTTTAACTGAATCGGCATCCCAATAATCCGGATTTTTTTCCAATGACCACTGGATGTCGGTGCCTGGGCCTGCATAATTGGTCAATAGGAATGGTCCATTGTACGCCGCGTTTTCACTTGTTAAGGCGTATTGATCACCAAATTCCTCCACGACACGTTCATTTTGTGGGAAAAAGGTTGGAAAAGCCAGTAAAGATAAAAAGTAAGGCGTCGGTTTTTCTAACGTGATTGTCAATTCATGGTCATTGACTGCTTCGATTCCTAACTCGCTTTTATCCAGCGTGCCATCTGAAATAGCCGACGCATTTTTAATGGGTGCCAGCATATAGGCATAATTAGAAGCTGTAGCTGGATCAACCGTTCGCTGCCAACTGAAAACATAATCAGCCGCTGTAACTGGATCACCATTCGACCATTTTGCCTCTTCTCGCAGTGAAATGGTGTAGGTCAGCCCATCTTCACTAACTTCAGCGTCTTCACTTGCCCCAGCAATCATGGGAACATTTTTCTCATCCAAGCGATAAAGGCCTTCATAGGCATTGTTCAGAGTAATAAAGCTATAAGAGTCGGTTGCTAAAGAAATATCGGCACTGCCCATCTCCGCCGAAAATTGCACATTGATCACTTGCTCTGCGGAAGAAGCTGCTGATGAATCCGTCTCGTTTTCTTGATTGCCATTTTGACAAGCTGCTAAAAAAAAGCTGCTTAGTAACACAAGCGATACTGCATATTTGCTGCGTTTCCCCATTTCTACTCATCCCCTTCTAACATTCAGATAATTCAAAAAATTCTGTTTGTTGTACCGAGTTTACCGCATGTTTATGCAGCCTGTCAATTTAACACGACCAAAAAATGTAAGAGGTTACATAGTTGTGTCAGAAGTTCTCTTCTGAATGTTAAAATTAGAAAAGAGCGACTTTATGCTAAATATCGTTGAAAGGAGTAGTTCCAAGAAACCACACAAAAAAGTTCTGATCTCCTAGCGATCAGAACTTTGGCTGCTCTCTTATACATCATTTCGAAGAAAAATGGATAAAAAAACTCCCACTATTTTCCTAACATTTCGCAAAAAAAAGAAGACACAAATTTTGTCTTCATAGTGCTTTCTCAGAACCTTCCCACTTTTTCGGCTTTCACCTCAAGGAACAAAAGAAATCTCCTCAGAAAGTAAAATAAACGTATCTATTTTAAAATGAGAGTGGTACACTAAACAAACGAAGAGTACTGCACGTGAGAAAAGAAAGACTTCCCCAAGTATCCATTTTCTCCAATACTCTTCGGACTCTTCAGTACGTATATTAATTATACGTACTTTTTTCATTTGTTCAAGGCTTTTGAGGAATTTGATCAAAAAATGACTATCGATAAAAAGCTTACAAGATTCCATAGCTAATTGACAATCATTCTCAATTAGCGCTATACTAAACCAAATCGTCCCGAGTCAAAGGAGGAATTTCATGTATATCCGTACCGTTGCTTTTGAAGTCATTCCAGAAGGAAAAGAACTCTTTCTTGCTAAAATGAAAAAAGATACCGCCTCAATGAAAACATTTGCTGGCTGTCACTCTGCTGAAGCTTGGTTTTCAGAATCAAAAGACAGCCTCGTTTTCCAGTTGGTGTCAAAATGGACCGAGAAAAAAGCCTTTCAAGCTTGGTTAAAACGTCCCGAACATTTGCAAAAGCACCGAGAGGCGTATCGAGCAGAAAAAGAAGGAACTGCAAAACCGAACCTTGTTTTGTCCAAGACCGGTCAAGAATTTGTCTTGATCAATGAAGAACCTACTACTCCTATTTAATGAAAAGAACACCTCTCAAACGCTCAAAGATTGATCGAGCATTTTGAGAGGCGCTTTTTTCTTCTGTGCTTCTTGGCAATTCTACTCCACCGTTCGCTCGTTCAAGGTTCTTCCTTGCTGATCTTTTAATTGCAGCCAACCATTGGTGCCCCCATAGTAAAGAAACATTCCTACCTCGTTGACACTTTTTAATACAACGTCTTCAATCGTGTGTCCCTCTTTGATCGCCGCTTGGTTTTCTTGCCGAATTTTTTCCGCTAAACGAGCAGAAAAACCAACCGATCCGTCTTTATTCAAGGGAATCTCTTGACTCAAAATTGCGCCTTTTTCAATTCGAACCTCGTTGCGTTTTTGCCAATAGACCCTTGCTTTACTCCCTTGATAGTCAACCATGAAGGGTTCATCTTGTAATTCTTTTGACCATTTGTGTCTTGGTTTGCCCCCTTTTTTTGCCTCTTTTGTCGTCTTTTTGCTCGTAGATCCATAGCCAAGAAAATCGATAAAACGATCAAATGGTTTTGCGCTAGCAGCAATGGTTTGCTGCAACTCTTGTGGGATGCCGATGGATGCTTTGGACCCACTAGTTAACTGATATTGTTCTTGATAATAGGCTGCTAAATAAGGAGCCATGATCTCCCAAGATGGTGTGAGGATCATCAAGCGGTCGTATTCTAGCTTGTCGTCAAAGGCTTTATCGTCTGCTACTGAGAAAATTTGGCCGTCTTTGATAAAAAATAGCACAGTATTTTCTTTGACTTGTGCTAGACTTCCCTTAACAATTTGCAGTTGGCCTGCTTCATTCGGCCATTCAAAAAGCAACTGCTGCTCCTCAACGATCGTCTTTTTTAGTTCCATCCTAATCCCTGCTTTCTGTTGTTTTCTCGCCTATTATAGCACTTCTTTTGCTAGATACCTGAGTTTAAGAATCAAAAAAGAGACTGCTTCTGAGAAACAGTCTCTTTTTAAGGGAATTAGTTTACATGCATGGTTTCATTTTATTTTGATTGGTTGATTACCAATGGATCAGCTAAAAAAGCACTCAACTAGCGCTGGTTGATAGATCTCATTGTATTTTGCAACTACTCGTCCGCAACGTTCTTCGATGTCTTCATGATCGATCCCATCGTACCGGATCACATTTAATACGACACATCGTTCCATTTTTCTGACCACTTCACCAATCACGCGGCTTTGTAAGCCGACTGGTTTACATTCATATGCTTTACCTAATACAATTGTTTCTGCTTCCATAATTCTCTCCTTAAAAACTCATTTTTCTAATTGTATTATCATATTATCATCTAATTTTAATTAAATAAAGTAATATGCCCGACATTTTTAAATAATAACTAAAAAAAGCGTTCATTATTCAATGAACGCCCCACTTAAAAACATTATGTTGTTTTATAGTTAAAATTAAAAAACAAGTACTTTATTGACGACTTGCTACCAATAAAGCAGCAAATTCTTCCAGATATTTCTGATCGATCGCATCATAGCTGTTCGCTTTTCCACTATCGATATCCAGCACTCCAAGCAACTGATCATCAACCACCATGGGAACTACGATTTCAGACATCGCTGCTGAGTCACAAGAAATATAATTTTCATGTTCTTTGACATTGGGTACGATCAATGTGGTTTTTTTCTCTGCTGATTCCCCACAAACCCCTTTGCCTAATGTGATTCTGGTGCAAGAGACTCTTCCTTGGAATGGACCTAAAATCAGCTCGCCTTCTTCAAACAAATAATAGCCGGCAAACACTGTATCTTCCAATGTTTCATTCAGTAAAGCAGAAGAGTTGGCTAGGTTGGCGATCCAATTACTCTCCGCTTCTAGCAACCCTTTTAATTGCAGAAGCATCAATTCATACGCTTCGATTTTTTTATTCATTTTATCACCTCTGTCCTTGATTATAAGCAAAGACAGAGGATTTGTCTTGTCTAAATTATTGGGTATTGGAAACAAAAATTGTGAAAAAAGAAGTTGCCTGAAACAGTCTACTTGCCAACCTATGCAGCTATCGATTCTGATCGATTGGGTCAATCATTTGTTGAACCTACTCTGCATCAATCACAGTAAAACGAGTATTTTCATGTTGCACTGTTTCAATTTCATCAAGAATTGCTTTGGCTAACGTACCGCTGGAAGTTACTGATTTCTTTTGGTCGTTGAAAAGCAAGTGATCTTTGCCTAAAATCGCTGGTTTAGCTGGTCCCTCTTGAAATAGATTTCCTGGAGAAATCCCGACCCAATGAACATTTTTGACGGTTTCTAAAAAGAGATATTCATCTAACTGATTTTCTGGGATCGCGATCCAGCTTTCACTTCCTGGGGCTTTTTTCAATTCGGTAAGATTGCGTTCACCCGCTTCATTGAACAAGCTGCCAGCTCCTAAAATGAAGAACAAGCGCGTGTTCTTTTCTCGAAACAAATGAACCAATTTTGCTGCCAGATCCACATGCAAGTACGCTTGGTCAGGACTTGTCGCAAACGCATCGACCAACACATCAAATCCGTCGAGGTCTTCTTCTGTTAACGAAAAAGCATCTTTTGTAAGTGTTTTGACTGTATCACCAAATTGTTCTTTGGCTTTAACTTCATTTCTAACAATAGCAGTCACTTCATGTCCTCGCTGTACTGCTTCTTGATAAATAGCTGAACCTGCATTTCCTGTTGCGCCAATAACACCGATTTTCATGATAATCATCCTTCCTCATCTTTTGTTTGACTAAAACAGTTGTTACTAATCGAGTTACAACTAGAGTATAAAAGAAACTTTCTTTCCTGTCAAGAAATTGCTTAGCAGGTGAAAGTTCTTTTTACTGTGTTGTGTCCGTTCAATCTACTTGATCGGCCTCCCCTTGAATGCCTTCAATGATTGATTGCAGCGAGATGGCGCTCATCTCTTGCTCGATTTTCTTTTGCAGCACATCATAGGTTTCTTCTAATACCCCTTGGATATTCCCCCCAATCAAGCAGTTGGGATTGGTTTTTTTGTCTGCATGTAAAAGATGGTGGTCTTTTTCAACACTCGCATAAATGTCCAACAAAGAAATCTCGTTTGGTTCCTTCGTTAGTTTAGGGTTTGGTTTTCCTCTTTGGCTTTCGATCAACCCAGCAACCCGTAGATCACTCATAATCCGACGAACATAAGCCGGATTCGTTTCAACACTCTGGGCGATCCGATCACTTGATAAATCAGTTCCTTTAAAGAGGTGGATATAAGCGAGGATGTGAATGGCGTCGCTGTATTTGGTTGAGTATTTCACTTCGTCTCCACTCCTTTTTCTTGTATCATACCTCTTTTTTAGCATTTAGACAAAGGGGACTGACCAATCTTACAAAACTCGAGGATCCCGTCAAGAAAAAGCAGCCCTCAAAAAGTTAGTACAAAAGCCTAACTTCTTGAGGGAACTGCATCCTGAACCACTTTTTTACTTTTTATTTAAACAATCACTTTGCTAATAGCCATTCATCCATGCTGATTCAAGCTGATTGCCGTCGGGATCAACGATTTCATAGCCGACCATCATATCCTCTGGAATCCCCATATCAACTTGGAACGATTGGCCACCATTTGCTTCTGCAATCTTTGCAAAATTCTTCGCTTCTTCTGGCGTATCAAAGCTAAACGCGATCAATGCACTACTCGTGTTCTTCGTATCCCCAATACGTCTGCCATTCAGAAACTGTTGATAAAACTCATGTTCTAACAACATCACCCAAATCGATTCACTCCAAACCATTCCGCTGCTAGTCTCGTTTGAGAACTCTTCATTTTTGACAAATCCCAACGCTTCATAAAAGGAGGTTGCACGTTTGATATCAGTGACAGGCAAATTTATAAACACCATTTTATTCGCCATTTTCTTGCCTCTTTTCTTTGATAAGTTGTATTGATGAATCCGCTCTCATTATAGCATCTATCGTTGGATTCACAAAAACATCAGACCTTATCCTACGCCGTTGGTTTCTATCAGCTCATTCAAAACTCGTTTTTCCAAGCAAAAAAACCTTTTCATGAAAGGCCTTTTGCTTTTATCATCTATGGAAAAGTAACCAGATACGCATCACATAGAAGTCATTTTTTCGCTAATCAATTCAACTGCAAGCTGATCTGTTTTTTTCAATACTTAAAGCTCAAGTCTTGAATCGATCACGGTAGCTTTCCCACGATAAATTTTCCGATACTCTTTTGGCGTATAAGTAGTTGCTTTTTTTAATTTCTTACTAAAATAATTTGGATCATTGAATCCTGCTCTGACAGAGATTTCACTGATTGATCGATCACTTGTTGATAGTTCTTTTTTGGCAACTTCAATACGATAAATCATCAAGTACAATGAAAAGGTCATTCCTAATGTATTCTTGATCAAACGACTGGTGTGATACCGGCTTAAATGCAGGTGATCTGCTAAAGTATCTAACGTAATATGTTCTCTATAATTTTCATGAATATAGCGCAATATCTTATGTCTTAAAGAAAGCGAAGGAGAAGCCTCATTATTTTTCTCGATGTGTAGCAAGGAAATCTGATTGATGGATTGAATTCCCCGATCCAATGCATAAACAAAATCATTTGTGATCGGTTCGACCAAGTAATCAATCAAGCCGTAACGCAACGCTTTTTGAGCGATAGCAAAACTTTCTACAGCAGAATACAAAATTGCTTTTGCATTAGGGCAAAATGAAAGCAATACTTTATATAATTCAAAAGAGTCCTCTTCGCCATCCGCATTAATCACTGCAATTTCAACCGGCTGCTCAAGACAGGTACGCTGAAGCGCTTTTTTTGAACAAACCGTCGGAAGCAAGATGACATTCGGAAAATGACGATCGATCAAACGAATCATATCGTTAACTGCTCCATGCTCTTTGCTATCAATGATCAATAAGTTACACACGAAATCTTCTCCTTCGTTTAAAATTCACCCGTTGGTTTTTCTATTTATTTCTCTTGAAAATCAATGACCATTCGCCCTTTGATTTTTCCTGAAAGCATTTCATCAAAAATATCATTGATCTCTTCTAACTGACGCATGACAACTTTAGGAACGACTTTTCCTTCAGCTGCGAATTGGAAAGCTTCTGCTAAATCAGTCCGTGTTCCAACAAGGGAACCGACGATTTTAATACCGTCCAATACAAGTCGAGGAATGTTCAAGTCCATGCTTTCTGGTGGAAGACCAACCGCTACAATCGTACCGCCCGCACGAACGGCATCGACAGCAGAATTGAAGGCTGCTTTTGAAACAGCTGTTACTACAGCTGCATGTGCGCCGCCGGTTGCTTCTTGAATAATTTTTGCCGCATCTTCTTTCGCAGGATTGATCACAAGGTCAGCGCCATGATCTCTTGCAAAGTCCAATTGTTTCTCGTTGATATCAATCCCAATCACTTTTGCATTAAAGACATTTTTTGCATATTGCAAGGCTAGGTTTCCTAATCCTCCTAAACCATAAATCGCGATCCATTGACCTGGTTTAATGTCAGAAACTTTTACCGCTTTATATGTGGTTACACCTGCACAAGTAATGCTGCTGGCTTCAGCAGAACCTAAGCCCTCTGGTACCTTCACTGCATAGTCAGCTACAACGATACACTCTTCAGCCATACCGCCATCTACAGAATATCCGGCGTTTCTAACGGAACGGCATAATGATTCATTCCCGTTCACACAGTATTCGCATGATCCACAGCTTTCATATAACCAAGCGACACTTGCACGGTCACCGATTGCTAGAGAAGTAACATCATCACCGATCGCGACCACTCTACCGATTCCCTCGTGTCCAAGTACGATTCCAGATGCATCTCCGAAGTCACCATCTTTTACATGCAAGTCCGTATGGCAGACACCACAACACTCCATTTTCAATAATGCTTCATTCGGACGAAGCGCTCTCAATTCTTTTTCCTCAATTTTTACAACCTTATCGTTTGATACTACAGCTGCTTTCATAAAGACACCTCTTTCAATTCATTTAAATAAAGAACTTTCTTTTATTTGTGAAGTAATTAACTAACACGAAGAGGTCAGCAATAGCTAGATAAAAGAAAGTTCCCTATCGAGAAGGTTACCATAGAAACCATCAAAAAAAGGGGAATATATTGCTTTTTTTCTGTAATCATTTATGAGAAAAAAATAATGAAATAATTCAAGTTTTTTTCTTAGATTTCAAATTCCATAAACTACAAGGACTAAAAAAACGAAAAAAAATCATCATATAAATAACAAAAGTTTTAATAAAACCTATCAAGAGGAAATTACATAAACATGTAATCTTGGTCTTCCCCATTATTCTCTAATCCTTTTTTTATCAATTCGGTGATTTACGATTTATTTTCTTTCAGGCACTGAGTTTCATATTGGTATTTAACGTGATGTCCCTCATCAGTGTTTTCCTAACAATTTTCACTCCCTTTTTCTCCTTCTCTGCACATAAAAGCAAATAATGCTGAAAGGTGATCGATCAAACAATCTTCAACCTGCAATCTGTCACTATCGGATAGCCGATAAATGACCACAAAAAGTTTCAGTCGATGGCATTGTGTTTCACTCAGACGACTGTTCCCATCAAAATACAAGTTTACCCAGTGGTATGCAGTAATGATCCCCTCCTATTCTTATAGTCGTTTCATGATTTTATCACAACGAATAGAAAGTTTTTGTCACCTCAGACAAAAGAAAAAAGCCCTTGAAATCAAGGGCTTTTGCTTCATCTGATAATAAATGATTAACGACGAATTTCTTTGATACGAGCTGCTTTTCCGTGTAATGCACGTAAGTAGTACAATTTTGCACGACGTACTTTACCGTAACGAACAACTTCGATTTGTGCAACACGTGGTGTGTGCAATGGGAAGGTACGTTCAACACCTACACCGTTTGATACTTTACGAACTGTATAAGTTTCGCTGATACCAGCACCGCGGCGTTTGATGACAACACCTTCAAATAACTGGATACGTTCGCGAGTTCCTTCGACAACTTTCGCGTGAACGCGAACAGTGTCCCCAGGACGGAAAGCTGGGATGTCAGTACGTAATTGTTCTTGAGTTAGTTCTTGAATCAATGGATTCATGTTTATCATTCTCCTTATTCCCAAACATTCTTAAAGCATGAAAGCTCCAGCGGAACATCGTAATAGTTGAGTTTACACTCACTGAAACATCTTACCACAGTCGACCACAGGCTGTAAAGAGAATTTTCTTGTCATCGCGCAGAATATCAAAAAAACTGGCACTATTTTAGTTGCCAGCTTTCGCTTCTTCTTCAATTTCTTTTAAAAGCTTCTGCATTTCTTCCGTCAACGGATAATTTTCTAGCATATCAGGTCGGCGCTGAAAGGTGCGGCGCAATGATTCTTTTAATTGCCACTGCTCGATCAATTTATGATTGCCATTCATCAAAACTTCTGGTACTTTCATGCCTTTAAACTCTGCTGGGCGTGTATATTGCGGATGTTCTAATAAACCAGTGGAATGAGAATCGGTTTGTGCGGAGGTTTGATTGCCTAAAACTTCTGGTAATAGTCTGACCGTCGCATCGATCATGACCATTGCACCCAATTCGCCGCCAGTCAAGACGTAATCTCCCAGTGACACTTCATCAGTGACCAATGAACGGATTCGTTCATCGTATCCTTCATAATGACCACAAATGAAGACGAGGTGCTCTTCGGTAGAAAATTCTTCTGCCATCTTTTGATCAAAAGGTTTCCCCGCTGGGTCTAAAAGGATCACGCGTTTCTTCGTTTCTGGTGCTGCTTCTTCGATCGCTTTGATATTGTCATAGACAGGTTGGACTTTTAATAACATTCCTGCTCCGCCACCATAAGGATAGTCATCCACTGTTTGATGTTTGTTGTCGGAATAGTCACGGAAATTTGAGACGTTGATTTCTAACAGTCCCTTTTCCCTTGCTTTGCCAATGATCGATTCTCCTAGAGGACCTTCGAACATTCGCGGAAATAGTGTCAATACATCAATTCTCATCGTCTAACAACCCCTCTGGGATTTCCACAGTGACCTGACCATTTTCAAGATCGATCGTGTGGACAACCGACTCGATATAAGGAATCAAGGCATCCTTCTTCCCTTTTCGTTGAACGACCCAAACGTCATTGGCACCTGGTGAAAGGATCTCTTTGACTTTACCAATGATTGTGCCATCTTCTTCGACGACTTCCAGACCAATAATTTCATGGTAGTAAAACTCATTTTCTGCTAAATCCACCAAATCATCCTTGGTAACTTTTAAAATGCCGTTACGAAACGGTTCAACATCGTTAATATTGGGATAGCCCTCAAACGTCACTAAATCAAAGTTTTTGTGTTTGCGATGACCTGAAACAATCAATGTTATTGGCTCTTTATTTTCACGAAAAAGTGTCAATTCGGCCCCTTTACGGTAGCGTTCTTCTGGAAAATCCGTTTGTGATATCACACGTACTTCTCCACGGATTCCATGTGTATTGACGATTTTTCCTACGTTTAAATATTCTGTCACGTTCGTTCCCCATTTCTTCTAACTTCTGTTCTATTTTAGCATAGCAAAGTAGCGAATTCTAGCCGTTTCCTAGCGCCCCATGTTTTCCTCAAAATCATCGCGCGAAAAATGCCCCTTCGACGCTTGATCAAAGGGGCATTGTCCTAATATGAACCTTATTGATTCATAGAAACGGCCATTTTCAATGCTGAACGTGCATCTTGATGTTGCACCGTTCGAAGGGTCTTTTCTTGTTGCCAAACCACTGTAGTTGCTGTATGGTCATTTTTTCCCATATCGATAGTGATTTGACCGACCTCAGGCGCTGGGAGCATAGCTTCTTCCAGATACGCTACCACTTCTTTGGCAACCGGAACTGGATCTTGTTCCTCTTGATTGACTGCTCGAACAGTCAATGACCAATTTCCTTCTTGCCAGCTCAAATAACTGGAGCCAGCAGCTCCTTGCATATGCCCAGTAATGCCATATCCGAGATCAACGGCTTGTCCGCCATCATCAGCTGTTACATTGACCGCTGCAGCAGCTTCATCCGCTGATTGATAGTCTTTTGATTGAAAAGCAGCAATCGGTGTTTCCTCGTTCAAAGCCTTGTCATTGAGAGGCAGCTGCTTATCAAGTCCATAATAAAGAATCGAAGCATCGGACTGACTGCCAGCTGTGGCCGCATTCAACACTTTACCTGAAGCAAGTGGAATGTCCTTGGGCAAGACAAGATCAGGGAATGCCGCTTGTATTTGAGCGTAGATATCTGCAGTACTATTCGTGTTTGAAGAATCCCTAGAAGCCGCCTGACTAGAAGACGTACTTGATTGACTTGTTTCTGATTGACTACTTGCTTGCGTTTGGGTACTTTCCACCATACTCGTCGCTGTTGTTTCGGCACTACTGGCTTGACTGGTTTCTGGTTCCTGTTGATTATTGCAGCCAGCTAAGGCGCCCATCGTCAGCAGCGTAACGAATAATCCTAGTTCTTTTTTCATGATGTTCCCCTCCTTATACAAAGAATACCCCTCAATAAAAAAAATGACAAACAAGTCAGATTGTCTGTCATTTTTTTGTTGATTTTTTAAAGATTTGTCACCCAATTTTGCAGTGATTGAAAGCCATCCTTGATCCATTGCCAAACTTGATTGGCGATCGTCGATAGGTCGCCCCAACGAAAGTTTTGTGTCCATTGGTTCAATTGCGTCATGATCTCCTCACGATAGACCCAAATTAAAAAGAGCAACAACAAGATCCCTAGCGTTCGCCAAAGAAAAGAACCAATTTTATAAATAAAGACGAGGATCAAAAGAACGACGATCCATGCGATTAGTTGAGACATACAAGCACCTCCTCCTTTTGATTATCTCAAAACCACCTTTTTTTGTCCTCCATCTTAAGCATGAATTTTACAAAAAAAGCATTCCTCAAAGAGAAATGCTTTTCATTCTTGCTTATTTACCATCAATGATATTCAAACGAACTTTTTTTGGTCCATTTGTCCGTACACTGTAAACGATTGTTCGAATTGCTTTGGCAACCCGACCTTGTTTACCGATGATACGACCAATATCCTCTGGTGCCACAGTAAGATTATATTCCAAGAAATCATCTGACTCTACCAGCTCAAGCTTGATATCCTCAGGTTTGGTAACAAGTGGTGAAACGATCGTTAAGACTAATTCTTGCAAATCTTTCATCCAAAGTCACCTTATTTCTTAGTGAATTTTGCTTCGTGGTGTTTTTTCATAACGCCTTCTTTAGAAAGGATGTTACGAACTGTATCTGAAGGTTGCGCACCTTTAGATAACCAATCAAGAACTAAATCTTCTTTGATTGTCACTTCAGCTGGGTCTAGTAAAGGATTGTAAGTACCAACTGTTTCGATGAAACGTCCGTCACGAGGAGAACGTGAATCTGCTACGACGATACGGTAAAAAGGTTTCT
Source organism: Enterococcus sp. DIV1067f (assembly GCF_050543505.1). Taxonomy (NCBI): domain Bacteria; kingdom Bacillati; phylum Bacillota; class Bacilli; order Lactobacillales; family Enterococcaceae; genus Enterococcus; species Enterococcus sp. DIV1067f. Next base: position 989,624 of record NZ_CP172940.1, on the reverse strand, counting down.
TTTTAGAACCCATGCGTTTTAAACGAATTTTTACTGCCATTATTTACACCTCCATTGATTTAATCACAAGAGCTAGTTTAACAGGTTTTTCCGATGGTGTAAAGAGTTTTTTCTTTACAGCTAAAAAAAGTTTCTTCTTTCTTATTTTCTAAGCATGGTTATCTTTTGCCAGAATGAATCAGGACGCGTATCATTAGTAATAGAGAAACTTTTTAAAGTCAAATCGTTTTATTTGCACCATCCACTTACTTTTGGTAAGCTTAATGAGTAGAAAACAACAAGGAGGAAATTTACATGACAAAAAAAATTGGTTTTATCGTCGGCAGTTTACGGGAAGGATCATTTAATAAACTCGTAGCGAAAAAATTCGCATCATTATTACCAGAAGGTTTTGAAGCATCTTTCATCGAAATCGGCAACTTGCCTTTTTACAATGAAGATTTGGAAGTTGAAGGAAAAGTTCCTGCTGAATGGACAGCATTTCGGGAAGCATTAAGCGCCGTTGACGGGGTCTTCTTCTTTACACCAGAATACAATCGTTCTGTTCCTGCAGCATTGAAAAATGCATTAGATGTTGGTTCTCGTCCTTACGGTGCTAGCAGTTGGGGTGGCAAACCAGCTTTGGTTGTCAGCGTTTCTCCAGGAGCGATCGCTGGGTTTGGTGCAAACCATCACCTACGTCAATCATTAGTCTTTTTGGATATGCCTACTCTACAACAACCAGAAGCCTATATCGGTGGAATCACCAACTTGATTGATGAAAACAACGAAATCAACCCAGATACAGTAAGCTTCTTTGAAACGATCATTGCAAAATATATTGAACTCTTTCAACGATTCAACTAATTAAGAATCCAAACAAAAAGACCAAGAAACTCGGCACTGAGTTTCTTGGTCTTTTTACTGTGAAGAATAATCGTTTGCGCTTTTTACTCGCTGCCTGACACAGACTTTCGGACAAAATGAAGTTCTGTCAGTTCCCCCATCTGTTTTGTTTCAACAAACGTCAAGCGTCTCGCATAATCCCCCGGTTCAAACAGTCGCTTGCCCTCTCCTAAAAACACCGGCGCGATTTGAATAAACCATTCATCGATCAAATCAGCTTCCAGCAATGGTTTTAATAAGGAACCCCCACCTACTACCCATACGTTTTCCTCTTGTTTTAATGCTGAAACAAATGCAACTGGATCCGTTGACACTAGGGTTGCATCCGGCAGCGGCTCTTTTCGGGTACGAGAAAAAACATAGTTGGTCTTTTCAGGATATAGCAGTCCATCATCCATCAGTTTTTTTGCTTCTTGATAGGTCTTTCTTCCCATCACGGTCGCGTCGATGGTTGCAAAAAATGCTTCATAGGTCGTTGCAACACCGGTATCAGTTTGAAACAGCCAGTCCAGTTGATCCTCCATACCTGCTAAATAGCCATCGAGGCTGATTGCACCATAAAATACCACTTTTCCCAATTAGGCTCACTCCTTTATTTTTACGATTGCTTCTGACCTTCGACAAACACAAGTGACTAAGTGATCATTAACCATGCCGACCGCTTCCATAAACGCGTAAATAGTTGTCGTTCCGACAAATTTAAAGCCTCGCTTTTTCAAGTCTTTTGCTAGCTGATCGGAGATTTCCGAATGGGTCGGTACATCGGATTGCTGCTGAAATTCATTGATGACTGGCTCATGATTGACATATCGCCACAAGAATGCGGAGAAACTGCCGTATTCTTGCTGGATTTTTAAAACTTCTTGGGCATTGATGATCGCTGCTTCAATCTTTCGTCGATTGCGAATGATTCCTGGATTCATCATCAGTTCTTCCACTTTTTCTTCCGTATAGTTCGCTACTTTTATGATATTAAACTGATCGTATGCTGCATCGAAATTCGCCATCTTGTTTAAAATCGTTTGCCAGCTCAATCCTGCTTGATTCATATCTAACACCAGTTTTCGAAACAACTGCTGATCCTCATACTCAGGTTTTCCCCATACCGTATCATGATACTCCTGCATTGCTGGTGTACTGTTGGCCCATTCACATCGCTCCATTGTCCTCATCAGCTCCTTTTTGTTTATTTTATCATAAATGACTTTACTTCCACCAGTGTACTACGTATACTAGTACACATAAATGAAAGGAGCTGATTTTGTGGTTCGCATTAACAAAGCCAGCAGCAAACCTTACTATGAGCAATTGGTTTTAAGTATCAAAGAAGATATTCTGAACGGTGTTCTAACCGCCGGAGACCAAGTACCTTCGGTTCGTGAAATGGCCAAGCGCCTGTTGATGAATCCAAATACCGTCAGCAAAGCCTACAAAGTATTGGAAAATGAGCAAGTACTTGTCACCATCAAAGGAAAAGGCACCTTTGTGAAAGTTACTGAGGATCTGCCACGCGATGAGATTCGGATCTTACAAGTGAAAGAACGTTTGAAAGAATTGGTGATCGAAGCACGCCATTTACAGATCAGCATGCGTGAGCTGAGCGATTGGATGAATGGCTTTGAACAAGAGTTAGGAGGCGATCCACAGTGAAGATCGAGCATGTGACCAAGAAAATGGAACAAACAATTGTCTTAGAAAACGTGAACTTCTCTTTGGAAAAAGGAGAACTCGTAGGATTAATCGGCCGCAATGGTTCTGGGAAAACCACGTTGTTTCGGACGATTGCTGGGCATTATTTACTAGATGATGGGGAGATTTCCATCGATAACCAACGCCTGGATCAGCACCCGCAATTAAAAGAACAACTTTTTTATATTGATGAAAAAGAAAACTTTCTTTCGGCCTACTCTTTGAAAAAGCTCAATCAATTTTATCGGCTTGCTTATCCAAATTTCGATCAAAATCTTTACTTAGAATTGATGCAAAGTCACGGTCTTCCTCTGACGCTTTCCTACCGACGGATGTCAAAAGGTATGCAAGGTCTTTATAAAATGATTCTTGCGATTGCCTCAAATGCGACGTTCTTACTGTTAGACGAACCTTTTGATGGGCTTGATGTGATCGTCCGTAAAAAAGTGATTGGATTATTGCTGGAAAGCCTCAGCGAGTCGAATCGTACCGCCTTAATCGCTTCTCATAATCTAAATGAATTAGAACATATTATTGATCGTGCCTTGTTGATCAAAGGGAAAACGATTGAAGGAGACTACCGTTTGGAAACGATTCGCGAACAATCTCGCAAACTCCAACTCGTCTTTCGCAGCAAACAGATTCCTCCCCTTATCAAGCAGCACTCCAAGCTGATTCAAAAACAAGGTCGAGTCTTGACTGCTTTGTTTGACAATTACACAGAGGAGCTGGCGGCTGAGATCCAGCAACTTGATCCTTTGGTTTTCGAAGAATTACCTTTGACTTTGGAAGATCTGTTTGAAGCAAATTTACGACAAGAAGCATTGGTGGAAGGATAGAGGTGGAAAACGATGTTAAGCAATATATTTAAAGAACGCTACGGTAAGCTGTTGATCGGTTTTTGTTTTGTCGTGCTCTTCATGTATCTTAGTGCTGGCTGGCAATCACAAAATTCTTGGCACCAGCAAGAACGTTATTTGGCATCTGAGGAATTTATCAAAGATTTTAACGAAAATCGAGAATACTATGTCAAAAGCTACAACGGTGAAACCCCGGTTTACTTTGATTCGGCAGCAGAGTACCGCGATGCGGTATTGACAATCAACAAAGAGTACTCAGATGATTTTTATTACAATCGCCCGTATATGACCACCATGAATCAATTTGTGATTGTCTTCCTGTTTATTTGGGGCTTTTTGTCCTTTTTTGTCGATGGCCGCACCAATTTCAATCGCTTTTTATTTGCTTTACCCTTTAGCAGAAAGCACGTCTTTCGCAAGAAACTGCTTTTTATCGGCTTACCCTTGACCGCTTGTTTAGTGTTGGGCCTGTTAGGTCATATCCTGATCGAATACACAATGATCCCGGCTCGCTATCTCGCTGTGCCGCTTCAAGACGTGCTGCTTTCCGCCCTTAGTACTTTGGCAACGAATCTACTAGTATTTGCTGTCGGCATCTTGTTGGGCGTTTTACTGGGGAATCTGTTTACTGGCGTGCTGTCGGTGTTCTTCACTCTTTCTCTAGGAACAATGGGGTATAGCTTTTTCCAATGTACCCGCGAGTTTTTTAGTTTTGTATTTCTTGGTCATGGGGATTTTCTGCTTCCTTTTCAAACGTGGATCGATTGGCCGCAAGGATATGTCTATCCTTGGTGGCTACTGCTCCTTTACCTCGGTTTGAGCGGCTTGCTGATTCTTGCTGCCGAAAAAGTGTTCTCGAAAATTTCTTTAGAAAATGACGGTGATTATTTAACGATCCCTAAATTGCGCGCCCCGGTTTATTGGCTGCTTTCTTTAGGAACCTGGTTCTATCTATCCATGATTTCTTATTACCCGCTAGAAATTTTTTACCGTGATCTCTATGAGGGGTATGATGTCAGTCTTTGGAACATCATCCTTCGGCTTGGCTTGTTGCTGGTTGCTTGCTTATTCATCAGTTTATTGCTTGTCTATCCTAAAGCACTGATGAATTGGTGGTACAAACGAAAAAACAAACAGGTCAGCAATATTTAAAAAAGCGTCCCTACAACAAGAAATTGTTGCCGGGACGCTTTTATGTTTAATGTTTAGGTTTGTCGTCGTCTTTTTTGTCAAAGAAGTCATTTACTTTGCGAGAAACATCATCCGCAAAATCTTCAACCTTATCTTTGGCTTTCCCATATTTATTTTGGGTTTTCCCTTTTAACTCCTCGGAGTCATCTCCTGTAAGTTTCCCTTTTGTTTCGGTTACTTTTCCTTCAATGCGATCCTTGTTTGTCATCGTAAAAACTCCTTTCATACTTGCTATAAATTAATAGTAGCATCATTTGCCAGAAAGCACGAATGTTCTGCTTCTATCTTATCCTTTGAGTTGTCCGCAACGATAGTTCTTCGCTATTTTTGACTCTTGGACGATTTAGGATATTCAGTAGAAAGCTGGCTTTCTCTATAAAAAGGGATGTTCTTTAGATGTTCTTTAGATGTTCTATTTGATGTTCTTTGAAGGAGTTCATTTAAAGAGGACACTGTGAACATAAAAAAACCATGACCTGAAAGAAGGCAATCTGAGGAGCTGCAGCTGCTAGAATCAGGAGGTACAGCTTCTCGATTTGGTGTCTTTTCAGGTCATGTTTTTTTTAATTGTACCCTAAGAGAAGGTTCGGTTCTTAGTTCCTATCAGTGCTAAACGATTATTTGCGTTTTTTCTTTTTCTTCTTTTGTTTTTTGACCATACGATTCATGGCCATTTTTCCAAGTTTCCCTTTGACACCGCCGCCAAACATTTGATCCATGCCAGGAATGTTCATATTCCCTTTGCTCATTTGCTGCATCATTTTGCGGGATTCTTTAAATTGTTTGATCATGCGGTTGACTTCGACGACACTGTTGCCAGAACCGGCGGCAATCCGGCGACGACGGCTTGGATTTAACAAATCAGGATTTTCACGTTCTGCTGGTGTCATGGAATAAACCATGGCTTTTTGACGGGCAATTTGTTTTGGATCAACTTTGACGTTCTCGATGCCAGGCATTTGGCTCATTCCCGGAATCATTTTCAAAAGATCTTCAATTGGGCCCATGCCCATGACTTGATCGATCTGTTCAACAAAGTCATTGAAGTCGAAGGAGTTTTCCTTCATTTTTTGAGCAAGTTCTTCTGCTTTTTTCTCGTCGTAATCTTGCTGTGCTTTTTCGATCAAAGTCAGCATATCACCCATACCGAGAATCCGACTAGACATCCGATCTGGATGGAATACTTCAAGGTCGGTCAATTTTTCACCGGTACCAGTGAACTTGATTGGAGCGCCAGTAACTTGACGAATTGACAATGCCGCACCGCCACGAGTATCGCCATCTAGTTTGGTGATGACTACCCCTGTGATCCCCAGTTGTTGATTGAAGCTTTCCGCCACGTTGACAGCATCTTGTCCTGTCATCGCATCCACTACCAGTAAAATTTCATTTGGCTGTGCCAAGTCCTTGATTTGTTTTAGCTCTTCCATCAAGTTTTCATCGATATGCAAACGACCTGCTGTATCGATCAAGACATAGTCATTTTTCTTTTCCCGAGCCAAAGCCAATCCTTGGCGTACGATTTCAACTGGACTGACATCAGTTCCCATATCGAAAACAGGTACATCCAATTGCTGACCTAATACTTTCAATTGGTCGATCGCGGCTGGACGGTACACGTCACCGGCAATCATTAATGGACGTGCGTTTTCGGTTTTGATCAAGTGATTGGCTAATTTCCCAGCAAAGGTGGTTTTCCCTGCCCCTTGCAGACCAGCCATCATGATAATCGTTGGGATCTTTGGTGATTTTTCAATCCCAACTGTTTCTGATCCTAACGTTTTGGTTAATTCTTCGTCAACGATTTTAACGATCTGTTGCGCTGGAGATAAGCTTTCTAATACTTCTACCCCAACTGCCCGTTCACGTACATTTTTGGTAAACTCTTTCACAACTTGCAGATTGACGTCGGCTTCTAATAAAGCTAGACGAATCTCACGCATCATTTCTTTTACATCTGCTTCAGATACTTTTCCTTTTCTGCGCAGTTTGCTCATTGCCTGCTGGAGGCGTTCAGTTAAACTTTCAAATGCCATTTTTTTTCATTCCTTTATTCTTCAATTTCTTGGAGCTGTTGAATAAACCCCTGTAAGGTTTCGTCTTTTGGATAGTGGGTTTTCGTATACTCGCTTAGCTGATCCAGCAAGTCTTCCCGCATGATATAATCCGAAAACATATGTAGTTTTTTTTCATAGTCTTCTAAAATACGTTCGGTGCGTTTGATGTTGTCATAGACTGCTTGACGGCTAACTTGATACTCTTCAGCGATTTCTCCTAGAGAAAAATCATCTGCGTAATACAATTCCATGTAATTCATCTGTTTTTCCGTCAATAACGTGGAATAAAACTCAAACAACGCATTCATGCGATTGGTCTTTTCAATTTCCATTTGCTTCCTCCTGTTTTGCAAGCCATTCGACATCGGACAAAACAGTCATGCCTTGTTGTCGAAAATACGCACAAGCGACACCGATCCCTCTTCTTTTGATTCCAGAAAAATTGCCATCATAAATCATCTGACTGCCACAAGAGGGACTTTTCTCTTTTAGGATCAGTTGGGTGATGCCTTGCTCTTGTAATTTTTGATAAGCAATTTTCGCGCCGGTAGTAAACTGTTCGGTCACGTCTTCCCCTGAGATGGTGACGACCTTCGCTCGTTGCGCCCAAACGTCCACCCCATCGCCACCAACGATTTCTGCCGGTTCCCGTGGGATCGGCAAGCCGCCAAGAACTTCTGGACAAACCATCATTGCTTGACCTGCTCTTACCAGTTCGATCAATGGTGGCACTGCTTGGTGTTTTCCATCATAACGGCAAAGTACACCGCCTAGACACGCACTGATTCCGATCATATAGCACCCTCAGCTTTCCTATGAAATCGTCCTTTATTATAGCATTTATTTAGTGGTTGCAATAGTACCAATTGTCTATTCATGCTAAAATAGGACTTGTTCGTTGAAATTTAATCGTTTCTTGAAAAAAAGAAGCTAAAGGAGTTTGCCATGAAAAAAATACTCGTTGTCGATGATGAACCTTCCATCGTCACACTTTTAACCTTTAATCTAGAAAAAGAGGGCTATCAAGTCGTTTCCGCCTCAGATGGTCAAAAAGCCTACGAATTAGCCTTGTCTAAGCCTTTTGACTTTATCATCTTAGATGTCATGCTGCCGAATATGGACGGCATCGAGATCACGAAGAAATTGCGTCAAGAAAAAATCGAGACCCCGATCCTCGTCTTGACCGCAAAAGATGATCCAATCGATCGGATCTTAGGCTTAGAGATCGGCGCCGATGACTATTTGACGAAGCCTTTCAGTCCTAGAGAGGTATTAGCTAGAATGAAAGCCATCTTCCGTCGTTTAGAACCCCGTCAACAAACACGAGAAGAAGATCAACCTGCAGAGATTCTGCAAGTCGGTGGGATCCAAGCAGACCTGACGAATTTCCAAGTCAGTGTGGATGGTGAGAAAATCTTCCTAACGCCAAAAGAATTCGAGCTGCTAGTTTACTTTATGAAACGAAAAGGCCGCGTAATCGATCGCGATACCTTGCTCAATCGCATTTGGAACTTCGACTTTGATGGACAAAGTCGAATCGTGGATGTTCACATCAGTCATTTAAGAGAAAAATTGGAAGCTGATCCAAAACGGCCGGAATACTTAGTAACGGTTCGGGGATTCGGGTATAAATTTCAGGAGCCAGTCTAATGAAAAAACGCTATGGCTATGGTTTATGGTCGATCGGTCTATTGCTGATTTTTTTCCTGTGCTGGCAAGTTCTAAGCAGTTTTTACCGTCAGCAAGTCATTGCCCAGCAAGTGGCTTTTCTCCAAGAGAAAGCCACCGTATTTTTGAATCTATCAGATAATCAAACCGCCGCCTTAGAACAGTTTGCGGATACCTATGTTGAAGATAGCAATAGTCGCATCACTTTGTTAGATGACCAAGGTCAGATCATTTTCGATACCTATGATCATACACTGCATGAAAACCGCTCCAATCGTCCAGAAGTCCAAGCCGTTTTGCGCGGAAGCTCCGTCGGTCAATCGCTGCGGGAAAGCGACACCTTGCATGAAGAATTGCTTTACGTGGCGATTCCTGTCAAAGAGGATGGAAACTTGACTCAAATCTTGCGAATCGCCGAACCGACCGCGGCTTTTTTTGCAAAAAATGAAGGAATCAAGCAGTCGATCTTGATTGTCTATCTTGTTTTTTGCTTTTTGATCAGCCTATTGATTTTCCATACCTTGCGCCAGCGAAATCGGCCGATCCAAACGATTCTGCCCGTCGTAAAAAAAATGATCACCTCGCCCGATCAACAAGCAATCATTATGCAAGAAACCCCTGAACATGATGAGTTGTATCAACTGATCAATCAGCTGAGCGAGCAAATGAGCCAGACCTATCGTGCCTATGCGGCTTCTGAACAGCAACTGTACGGCTTGCTCAGTGAACTGATGATCGGTGTCTTTATCATCAATGAAGAAAATCAACTGCTGCTGTTGAATCCGACGATGCAAGAACAGCTAGGGATGGAAACCGCACCGATCTTACCGCAACCTTTTACTGAAGTGATCCATGACACACAATTGATCCAGTTGATCTATCAATTTAATGACGAGACCCCTATTTTCCATGCGGAAACCACCCTTAGCGGGGAACGTTCAAAAGTCTTAGATGTTACCTTGCGAAGCTTCCAAGAAAACCAGTTGATTGGTATTTCTTATGACTTGACACGCATCCGACAATTAGAAAAGATGCAAAAAGATTTTGTCGGCAATGTTTCCCATGAATTAAAAACGCCGGTAACTTCCTTGATTGGGTTTACTGAAACACTGCTGGATGGCGCCAAAGAAGACCCTGAAACGTTGCAGACCTTCTTAGAGATCATTCAAAAAGATGCTTATCGCTTGAAAAATCTAATACAAGATATCATCCAATTGTCTCAAGACAGTGATTCTTTCCAGTATGTCGACCAACCGATCAACTTTTCTGAGCTGCTGCAACAAGTCGTTCAAACCTATGGTCCCGCAGCTGTTAAGAAGCAATTGACCTTTCAATTTGAAGGACCCGAACAATTCATTTTATCTACCAAAAAAGAGCTGCTGCAGCCCATCGTAAAAAATCTAGTTGAAAATGCGGTCACCTATTCAAAACCTGGAGGTGTCATCACATTATCCTATTCCGAGCAAGATGACCAGCTGCTTTTTCAAGTGCAGGATCAAGGCATCGGCATCGATGAAGAAGATCAAGAACGGATTTTTGAGCGGTTTTATCGGGTGGACAAAGCCCGTGCTCGCAATTCTGGCGGCACTGGACTTGGGCTGGCTATCGTCAAAGACTATACCAAATTATTAGGCGGCAGCATCAAGGTTGACAGTTTCCCTAAAATTGGTTCTACCTTTACGGTGACTTTGCCGCTTCATGAAAAAGATGATTATTGATAAAAAACAGCCGATAACAGGTGAATAAAGGTTATCGGCTGTTTTTGTAATCATTTTTAGTTGGTATTCCCCACTAGATGAAGTGCCATCCGATAGTATCTTCTTGATTGTTTAAACAAAAAAAGAAGGAGATTCCTCCTTCTTCGTCCATTCATTTCACTATTCAACATTCGTTACTTCGCCGTCTACACTGCGTTCTACTTTCATATCAGTGATTGGCAAGTATCCTAATTCGATAACGATTCCTTGTTGGACATCGTCTGTCATGATGTAATCAAGAAAGGCTTTGACGTTAGCATCTGGTTCACCATTCGTGTACATATGCTCGTAAGACCAGATTGGCCATTTGTTATCTGCAATATTTTCAGGGGTCGCTTCTACCCCATCAAGAGATAGCGCTTGGATTGAATCATCTAAATAAGATAAAGCAAGGTAGCTGATTGCTCCTGGTGTTTCAGCAACGATTTTACGGACTGTTCCAGAAGAATCTTGCTCTTGTGTTTGGATCGTCTCTGCACCATCTAAGCCCCATTTTTCAAAGGTCGCTCTCGTACCGCTGCCTGACGCACGGTTGATTACAGAGATTTCTTGATCTGCTCCACCGAGTTCAGACCAATTCTTCACTTTGCCTGTAAAGATATCGATTAAATCTTGTTGGCTAAGATCCGTAACGCCTGCGTCTTTATTCACTACTGGTGCCATACCAACTACGGCTACTTTATGGTCAACTAATTTGCTGGCGTCCACACCATCTTTTTCATCCGCAAAAACATCGGAATTGCCGATCGTCACAGCGCCTGTTTCTACTTGACTTAAGCCAGTTCCGCTACCGCCACCTTGAACAGTAATTGTATAATTGGGATTGTCCGCTGAGAAGCTTTCACCTGCTGCTTCAACCAAGGGTTGCAAAGCAGTTGAGCCTACCGCTAAAATTTCTACATTTTCATTTGATGCGGCACCTGATGAAGATCCGCCTGATGCTTGACTGCTATCAGTGCTTGTACCACCGCTCCCACAGCCAGCTAATAATAATCCAGTTGCAAAAAATAAAAGTCCCAATTTTTTCATTTAGTAAATCTCCTTTCGTTATATGCTTAGTTTAGCAAGGCGGTGTAAACCCTTGATGGATTTCATGTAAAGAATCGATAAAGCGATGTAAATCTTTTGTAAAGTTTGTCGATTGCCCAAAAAGCCCCCGCTGAATCCATCAGAGGGGGCTTGCTTTATCTAAAAACGAAAGAAATGTCTGTAGAATCAATTGCTTTGCATATAGCGTGTCAAGCGATCCATCGCTTCCACCAAGTTTTCCATACTTGCCGCATAGCTTAAACGAACATAGCCTTCTGCTTCGGGACCAAAGGCGATACCCGGGATGATTGCTAATTGATTCTTTTCCGCTAAGTCGACACAAAAAGCCATGGAATCTTGGTTGAAACCTGCTGGTATTTTGGCAAAAATGTAGAATGCACCAGAGGGCTTCGCCATGTCAAAACCAAGGGCAGTCATCTTTTCAAACAAGTAATCTCGACGTTCACGGTAATCGGCTTTCATGACTTCTGCATCATTGATGCCTTCGATCAATGCCCGCACAGCTGCTTTTTGAGAAATCGTTGATGCCGCAGTCACTAAGTATTGGTGGACCTTAATGATCTGAGCAGTCAACGCTTTTGGTGCAAAAATGAAGCCGACGCGCCACCCAGTCATCGCGTGAGATTTCGACAAGCCATTGATCACGATCGTTTGATCCCGCAAGTATTCGGCAATGGACACATGGGTTTCATCATAAGTCAACTCACTATAAATTTCATCGCTAATAACAAAAACGGGGTATTTTTCTAAAACCTCCGCCAATGCTTTGACTTGTTCTCGGGTATAAACGACCCCTGTTGGATTGCTAGGATAATTCAAAATGACTGCCTTGACTTGCTCCCCATGCTCTTTTAAGGCTGCTTCCAAAACTTCTGGCGCTAAAACAAAGTCATTGTCCGTCGTATCAAGATAGATCGGTTGGGCATGGGCTAAATGGATGACTGGTTCATAGCCTGGATAAATTGGTGCCGGTAGGAGAACTTTATCGCCAGGTTCCAACGTGGCTAATAAAGAAGCTGAGATTGCTTCCGTTGCACCGATCGTCACTAATACTTCTGATTGAAAGTCGTAATCAAGCTGATATTTATTTTTCAAAAAGAGGCTGGCTGCTTGCCGAACATCTGCTAAGCCGGCCATTCCAGAATAGTGGCTAAAATTTTGTTCGATTGCTTGGACACCCGATTTTTTCACGTGCTCTGGTGTGTTAAAATCCGGCTCGCCTAACGTTAACTTTAAAATATCAGGAATTGAAGAAACCCGTTCATCAAATTTACGAATCAATGAAACAGCTATATTGTACACTTCGTGATTGAAGCGTTGGCTTACGTCTGCCATAGTATCACTCCTTTGAATTAAGCAAATTCATTCGCTATTGTTGTTAATCCTAACACAAAAAGGCGACAATTTTAAGCAACGGATGAAATTAATCTAATAACCACAATTCCGTTTGCTTATTTACAAACAAAAACATTTTATGTTAGTATATAATCAAACAAAAAAGGAGAACCCAAAATGAAACCTTATCAAGAGTTTACCATTTCTGATTATCAGCAAGGATATGTCGAAACAACAACGGATTATTGTTGCGTATTTTGTCAGGAGACCTTCGACAAAGAAGAAATCTATCCCGTTGATGGCGCCTTTTTTACGGCAAAAAAACGAATGATACAACATATCACTGAGCATCACGGAACCGTTTTATCCGCATTATTGGCTTTACCCAAAGAACAAACAGGCTTATCAGAAAGCCAGCAGGAGATTTTACAACTGTTTGCCCAAGATGTTAGCGATACTGTGATTGCCCAGCGCTTAGGTATCTCTTCTTCGACTGTCAGGAATCATCGCTTTAAGCTAAAAGAAAAGCAGCGACAAGCGACTGTTTTTATAAGTATCATGTCCTTGTTGCAAGAAACCCCGTTGCTGCCGCCTCACAAAGGGGCGACGATGCTTGATGATCGCTATGCCATTACGGCTAGTGAAAGAGAAAAGATCATTGCTACTTATTTTGATGAAGCGGGGTTTATCAAACAGTTTCCGAGCAAAGAAAAGCGCAAGATCGTTGTCTTAAGTGTGCTGGCACAAAAATTTGATCCGAAGAAAAATTATTCAGAAGCTGCCGTAAACGATGTATTAAAACAAGCGATCACCGATTATGTCACTGTCCGACGATATTTGATCGAGTATGGATTTATGCAACGGACGAAAGACGGAAAAACTTACTGGCTGACTTAAAACCCAGTCTGTAGTTGGATGGAATTTTTGTTGGTTGGATGGACAGTATCTTTCACAGTTTTGAAAAGTTAACAAGCTCCAGTTTTTTACAAAAAAAGACAAAGTACGAAAACACCCGTACTTTGTCTACTGTCTGAAACGCTGGGACAAGTTCCAGCGTTTATTTTTCTTTTAGAAAGATTTTTTTGATGATCAATTTATCAAATAATTGCGTTTGATTGTCTTGTTCCCCAATGACTTCAGCAGTCACTGATTTGCCGTCTTGTTTTTTGCGCAACTGATAAACAATCTTACCTGTTTCTTTCAATTCGTTCACCATGTCGACGACACCGCCAAAACCTGTTTTACGAGTGATGAAGCCTAACGCCACCATCCGCTCATCTAAATTTTTTGCCGAGATGCTGGCACCGGTGATCAGTGCTTGCCGCATGATTTGTAAGAATTCTTCTAGCCCTGCCACTGGCGGCTGTTCAGGCTCTTCTTCCATCAGCGGTCGCTGACGCAAATAATCTAATTCCTGCAATAACGTTTCGTACTGCTCTTGTGTCAACATGACCCCCGCCACTTTTTCACGATTGAATACATATACTGCTGTTCCTGCTTCTCGCGCTTGATTAAATACATCCATCGGAGATTTTTTTACTTCAGTAATTGAAGTAGTGGGAACATCCAACTTCTTCAGTTCCATAATCAACGTCCTCCTTGTCTCAACGAACACATTATAGCATAAATCCAGAAGCAGATTATAGAGGTATTTCACTGCTCCTAGGAAAAGAAACAAAAAAGCGGCTAATCGCCGCTTTTTTCGATTGATAAGGTCATTGCATTGATGGCAACGATGATCGTACTCATAGACATCAAGACAGCTCCGACTGCTGGGTTCAAAATGATCCCGATTGGTGCGAGCACGCCAGCTGCCAAAGGAATAGCAAAAATATTGTATCCTGCGCCCCACCAGAGATTTTGAATCATCTTGCGCCTTGTTTTTTTCGCCAAAGTCAAGAAGTGCAAGATGTCTTGAGGTTCGCTATTCGTCAAAACGACATCGGCTGAATCGATCGCTACATCGGTTCCAGCTCCGATCGCAATCCCGATCGTCGCTCTTGCAAGACTTGGGGCGTCATTGATCCCATCGCCTACCATTACGACGCGCTTGCCCTCTTTGACATAGTCACTGACTAGACGTTCTTTATCGTCTGGTAACATTGCCGCATGGAAGTCTTCGATTCCTAGGTAATCGGCTACGGCTTGCGCCGCTTCTTGGTTGTCCCCAGTAGCCATAACTGGCGTGATGCCTAAGTCTTTCACTTTTTGAATAAATTGACTCGCTTCTGGTTTCACCTTATCCCCTAATGCGACGATTCCTTCCACTTTGCCGTCATGAACCAAATAGCTAATGGTATTGCCCTGCTCTTGATAATTTTCCAAGGATTTCCCTTGATACTGGATGGTTAATTGCTCCAATCCTTTTTGATTGACGATCAACCACTTTTGTCCATCGATTACGCCTTCCAGACCAATACCCGTCCTTGTTTGAACATCATTCGCCTTTTTGGCTATGATGTTTTCCTTTTCTGCTTGGGCTAAAATACCTTCTGCGATCGGATGATTGGCGGTTTTCTCAAGACCTGCTAGGTAAGCTAGTACTTCTGATGCAGAAAGGCTGCCTGTCGCCTCGATGCCAGTTACGGTAAACGTTCCTTCTGTTAACGTACCGGTCTTATCAAGGATCAGATAATCAACATGATGCGCATTCTCCAATGCGTTGCGATTTTTTAAGAGCAAGCCGTTTTTGGCAGCGATCGATGTTGAACGAGCCACAACGAGGGGAATCGCTAGGCCTAACGCATGGGGACAGGCAATGACGAATACCGTGACCATTCGATCAAGAGCAGTCGGTAGGTCAGCAACAAACAGCCATACAGCAAAGGCCAAAACACCAGCAACTAAGGCGATATAGAACAACCATTTCGCCACTTTGTCCGAAAGTGCTTCTAAGCGGGATTTATCAGCTTGGGCTTTTCGTACCATTTCCATGACTTTTGCCAAATAGCTGTCTTCGCCAGTCCCTGTGACTTCCATCGTAATGGAACCATTGCCGTTGACAGATCCTCCAATGACAGTACTGCCGATGGTTTTAGGTACCCGTCTGGATTCACCGGTAACTGCCGACTCATCGATCGTTGTTTCCCCTTCAAGAATCGTTCCGTCTGTAGGAATCTTATCTCCTGAGCGAACGATCAGCTGTGTTTTGTTGGTCACTTCTTCTAATGGAATCTGTTCTTCTGATCCATCTGCATTTTTCCGAATCACTTCTTTTGGCAACAGTTCTGCTAATTTCTGTAATGCATTGCCGGCATTAGAAACGGCATTCATCTCGATCCAATGCCCCAACAACATGATCACGATCAGAGTCGCTAGTTCCCAGAAGAAATCCATTACATGAGGAACAGCAAGAAAATGATTAGCGATAAACGCGTAAAGACTATAAAAATAAGAAACCGTAATCCCCATAGCAATCAAAGTCATCATGGCTGGGCTTTTTTGTTTCAATTCCATTTTTGCACCACTTAAAAACGGTTGCCCCCCATAGAAAAACAGGATCGTTCCTAAAATCAATACAACCCAATCTGAGCCGGGAAACGTGAACTGAAAGGGCAATTCGATACCCATCATTGGTGATAAAATGACGATTGGAATCGCCAAAACCAAGGATAGCCAAAACTTTTGCTTAAAATTTCCCATATGCATACTATGATCCATACCAGACATCTCATGATCCATATGACTGTGATCCATGCCAGACATCTCATGATCCATGTGGCTATGATCCATGCCAGACATCTCATGATCCATGTGGCTATGGTCCATACTGGAAACCTCATGATCCATGTGAGCATGGTTACTATCGGCGCTTTCATGCTCCTGCAGTTTTGATGTCGCCCATTGATGATCCACCCCATTCATCTCATGGCTTCGGGGCTCAGGGACTTCCTCCGCCTGTGGGTGTGTGAGTCCTTCTTGCCCTTTATTATCCTGCTCATTCCTAGGTTCATGCCTATGATGGCTTGACGTCTGACGATTGTCTGCAGGTGACGTTTTTTTCTGATTCATCCTAGTATTCCCCTTCCTATTTCACTGAATATCCGTACAGTCTTGCGCCTTCATACAAAAGCTTCAAGCGGCTGGACTTTCTAGATTTTTCTCCTTATCACTTTAGCGTTTGCATCGCTTATTCAAAAACACCTTGATAACCAGCTTCAGTTATTGCACTGATTAAGGCTGTTTCTGTCACTTGCGACTCGTCAAATTTGACCGTCCCACGAGCTTTTTTCAAGTCGACTTTAGCTTTTTTCACACCCGGTACTTCATTTAAGGCTTTTTCAACTTTTGCGGCACAATGGGCGCAATTCATTCCGCTGATTTGCATATTTTTTTTCATTACTATTCCTCATTTCTTTTAACAGTTTGTTGGCTACTTATTTTGTTGCATGGGTTTTGCATTGGCACTGACCAGGAATACAATTACACGAAATCGCTGCTACTGGCACTTTTTGGTCGACTGCTGCTTGGAGCATCGCCAAATCTTCTGCCGTCAATGCTGCTTCTTGGATCATTTCTGCTAATGTTTGTCCGACTTTTTTGGCACAAATATGAGAAAAAAGATTCTCAGCTGCACTGCGAACAGTGGCTTCTTCTGAAACAAGTGGCGAGTAAACAAACTTTTTCCCTTGGCTTTCTGTTTTCAATACGCCTTTTTTAACAAGTCGTCCTAAAAGCGTTTTGACTGTCGCTGCTTTCCAATTTTTATTTTCGCTTAACAAAGCGGTGATCTCTTTCGCATCGGATTGTCCCAATGTCCAAATCACACGCATGACTTCCCATTCAGAATCGCTGATTTTGATTGGTTCGACCACTGATTGCATTTGTCCACTTCCTTTCATAACTGATTCACATTTTTAAGTTTACATCTGTAATCGTATTTTGTCAAAAAAAAGCATCGCCAAACTTTCTGCATTTTGGCAATGCTTTTTTCTATTTCGTTAAAAATGGTTTGGTTCCAACGTTTAAAAGTGGACCTGATACGTCGTCACAGAGTGGAAGGGTTCTTCTGGGCGCAGCACGATCTCACCAAAGTGGGTGAATTTCTCAGAGCCAGGAACACCTTGTGTTTCGATCGCCATCCCGCCATGTTTGGCAAAAGGACCGGTCTTCATTGGGGCCCCAGCTTCTCCCTCACCTGTTGTGTAAATAACAACAGCAGGACGGTCAGTAGTTACAGTCAGCTGCACTTTTTGATCGGGACTGGTTACTTTCAGATCCCACTCTTGCTCATGATCCAATAAGAATGGATCATCCAACATGGTCGTTCCCATTGGGCGTTCTTGTCTAAAATCAAACTTTGTGCCTGCGACAGGCGTTTTTTCACCGGTGGTCGTCACGTCATCGTTCGTTTCAGCCACATGTTCGGCATTGATTTGAACCAAGTGGTCATCGATCGGCTGTTGGGTATCACCTGTCAAATTGAAATAACCGTGGTTCGTTGGGTTAAATAAAGTCGCTTTGTCTGTGTTAGCGTCATATGCAAGCAATAGTTCATTGTCATTAGTCAACGTATAGGTGACTTGATAACGAACATTTCCTGGAAAGCCGCCGTCGCCATCTTGTCGTGAGGTAGTAAAAATCACGCCGGCTCTGTCTGCTTCCTCAAAAGTTTCAGCGATCCAGATATCCGTGTCAAGCCCCTTTGAACCACCATGAAGCGTATTGCCGCCATCATTGTCCTCCGTTTGGTATTCTTGCCCCTCAACCTCAAAGCGGGTACCTGCGATCCTTCCCGCTACTGGACCGATCGTTGCACCATAATAGCGTGCTTGGCGATGTCCTTCGATCGTATCATAACCGACCACAATGTCGCGGCCTTCTTCTACTGGAACGACCCAATCCAATAAGCGTGCGCCTTCGGGACTCAGCCTTACGATGGTACCGCTATCATTGGAAAGCTCATAAATCGTTCCCATTTTTTCTGAGGTCGTTTGTTTCACATTTGGCATTCGTTCATATCCTTCTTTCTTTGTTTAGTCTACTACTCTTTTTAAGTATAGCCGTTAAGGGCTAGATCCGTCAATTCAAGACGGACGGATTCAGTAGGCATTCATTTTATGCCGGGCCGTTTTCACACAAATAAAAAGCGGCAAGAATGCCCAACTGGTTGATTGAATCATGGTCAGCTGATCGTGAGAGAAAGTACTAGGAGAAGCGCTGGCTGCTCCTGTCTTTTCTTCAATAATCAATCACATTCGCTTCGCCTGTTGGGCTCCTATGCCGCAATTGTATCGTTTATTTTTTGTGTTTTGCTTGGTAATGTTTTCTCTTTCGTCGCTTTTCTTTGATTTGAGAAGCACTGGAAGCCAAATCCAAATCCTCGCTTTCCTCTTCTTGCTTGTCTTGTCTTTTTTCCGCACGTGCCATGAGGACTTTTTGCCTGAATCGACGGTTTCCAAGGAATTTCAGTGCGCACATCAATGGTTGACGATTTTCTCCAACCAAACCAATCAATTCGATAAACAATTCAATGCCGAAGCCTGTACTGATGATCAGTAAAATGATTGCTGTGTTGCTGGCATAATTCATCAATAATGCAATAAATGAAAATACCATTGCCAAGGCATAGATCGTCAAAACTGTTCCTCGATGGGTAAACCCTAAGGAAAGTAAGCGGTGATGCAAGTGCATTTTATCCGCTGATGAGATCTTTTGCTTATTGAATTTTCTACGAATCATGGCATAGACGGTATCAGTGATCGGTACCCCTAAAATCAACATCGGGGTGATCACTGTAATGAAGGTCGCATTTTTTAACCCTTGCAACGATAAGACGGAGATCATAAAACCTAGAAAAAGTGCCCCAGTATCCCCTAAAAAAATCGTAGCTGGATAAAAATTGTAAGGAAAAAAACCAACGATTGCGGCAATTAATGTAAAGATCACCATTGGTACTTCAACTGAATTTGGTAAAAAGAAATAACTGATGATCCCAATGGTCGTCAGACTGATAATGGAGACCCCACTCGCTAGACCGTCCAAACCATCAATCAAGTTGACCGCATTTGTGATCGCCAAAATCCACAAGATCGTCATAGGCAATCCAAGCCAGCCCAAATCAAAAACCCCCAGATAAGGGATCGAAACCGTACTGATTTTGATGCCGGCAACAAAATAGATCTCCAAAGCCGCTAACGTCAAGCCTAGCGTTTTTTGCATAGGAGTCAACTCGAAGATATCATCCAATAATCCAGTAACTACGACGATAGCTGCCCCTAAAAGCATTGGCCAGACGTAGTCAAAGGGAATCATTGCGCGAAATTCCCAAAGCAATGCAAAAGAGAAGGAGAGGAAGATGCTTAATCCCCCTGCGGTCGGCATTGTTTTGGTATTGATTCGGCGATCTCCTGGTCGATCGACTGCGCCGATCTTAAAAGAGATCAATTTAATGATCGGTGTTAGGATTAAAGACACGATCATTGTTATAAATAAGCGCATTACAAATTTGAATGCAAAATCCATCGTTTATTCTCGCTTTCCGTTATTTCTCTTTATTGGTAAATGTATCTTCGATTTTCGAAGAAATCCGCTGAACAGGATCTGTTCGTTCTTTGATCTCTTGTCCTGATACATACTCTTCTACCACTGCGTTGATGATTCCACCCAAGATAATAATCGTCGCAGCAAGATTCAACCAGATCATTAAAACAATAAAACTTCCAATAATTTGATAGCCAATGATTTTCGCAGCAAAGTAACGGGCGTATAAGCCAAACACTTGTGACAGCAACATCCAGCCAATCGTTGCAAAGATCGCCCCCGGCAAAGTCGAACGCAACTTGACCTTTGCATTAGGCACTAACCAATAGATCAGCATCATGATAAACAGCAAAGCAACGATCGTGACTGGCCATTTGACTGTTTGGAACGTATCGATCAGATTGTCTTGAAACTTAAAAATCGGCTGCAAAAAATCAAGAATGATTTTTCCAAGCCCAAATACCATCGTAACCCCAACGATCGCAATCATAAAGAGCAGGATGATCACAAATGATACTGCGCGCACCACGATAAAATTGGAACGCTGGTCCACACCGAAGGCTTTGTTCATCGCAATTTGCAAGGCATTGATACTTTGACTCGCGGACCACAACGCCGCTAAAGCGGAGATCGACAACAATCCACCAGAGCTTGTGGTGAGGAGATTTTCGATCGCTGGGCCGATAAAATCATAGATTTGATTCGGGATCAATTCCTGTACATAAGATAAAACCGTGTTCGGATCAATTGATAAATAAGGCAAAAGATTCCCCAGCGCAATCATTAACGGGAAAAGTGAAAGCAATAAATAGTAGGCCACGACGACCGAAGTGGTCCCCATTTCTGAATCAGTTATTCTATTTTGCGTCGTTTCGATGAAACGCATCAGCTTTTGATTGCTTTTTACTTTATCAACGATTTTCATGTTTCTTCCTCCGCCAGCGAATCATCTGCCTTTTTTTTCTTTGTCATACATAACAATCAGAAGTCTCCTACCACCAAAATTTAGTAGGTTCCTTCTTCTCCTTGAGAAGTTAAAATTCTCGGACCATCTTTGGTGATCGCCAAACTATGTTCATATTGGCAGCTTAAGCCGCCATCTAATGTATAGGCGGTCCAGCCATTAGAATCCATTTTCATTTTCCACGTCCCTGTATTGATCATAGGTTCGATGGTAATAACCATTCCTTCTTTTAAACGTAACCCTTTGCCGGCTTCTCCGTAGTGAGGGATCATCGGACTTTCATGGATCGTTGGGCCAATGCCGTGTCCTACGAAATCACGCACAACCCCGTACCCTTCTTTTTCCGCATAGGTTTGAATGGCATGACCGATGTCACCGATTCGGTTGCCCACTTGCGCTTGTTCGATTCCTAGATACAACGCTTTTTTGGTTACTTCCATTAATCGATCAATCTCAGGCGTCGAGTTCCCTACGACATAACTCCAGCAAGAATCAGAAATGGCACCTTTTAAATCAATACACATATCGACTTTGATCAGATCGCCGTCTTTCAATGGTTTTTTTCGAGGAAATCCGTGACAAATCTCATCATTGATACTGCAGCAAGTGGCATATTTGTAATCTTCAAAACCAATTTGGGCAGCGATGCCGCCGTGGCTTTCAATATAATCTCTGACAAACACTTCGATATCCCAACTCGTGATACCTGGTTTGATGAAACTGCGTAATTGTTTGTGGACATCTGCTAACAGCGCGCCGGATTCGGCCATGCGGTCAATTTCTCTGGCAGATTTTAATGTAATCATGTTCTCGTCTCCCTTAATTAAATTCCTCTTATTTTACCATAGAAATCCCTTATTTTACAAAATTCACAGACATTGTAAAGAGTTTTTCAAGTTTTGTTTTCAAACTTTCGTGCATTTGCTATAATCTGTAAGAGAGTTTTCCTTGAGAATAGGAATGAGATTGGAGGAAAAAGCCCATGGCTTTAGCAAAAATCGTCTATGCAAGCATGACGGGGAATACGGAAGAAATTGCGGATATCGTTTCTGAAGCCCTTGAAAATCTTGACATGGAAGTAGAAATGAATGAGTGTACCCAAGTGGATGCAGATGACTTTGAAGATGCCGATATCTGTATCGTCGCAACGTATACATATGGAGACGGGGAGCTACCGGATGAGATCGTCGATTTTTATGAAGATTTGCAAGAACTTGATTTAAGCGGCAAAATCTTTGGAGTCTGCGGCTCCGGTGATACTTTTTATGATGACTTTTGTAAATCGGTTGACGACTTTGAAGCCGCCTTTAGCAAAACTGGTGCGACAAAAGGAGCTGACAGCGTCAAAGTTGACTTGGCTGCAGAAGAAGACGATATTCAAAACTTAGAAGCCTTTGCCAAAAAACTAGCAGAAGCATTCGCTGAATAAAACAAGAAAACCTCTGACAAAATCACTTGATTCTGCCGGAGGTTTATTGTTTGCTTAATGATAACTGATATCGATGGGTGTTTCTCTTGCTAAAATATTATCGGTGGTTTCCGTCATCAGCTTAGCAATCTGATCTTCTGTCGGATGAATGATTCCCGAAGACATCAATGCCGCTAAGCCAGTAGCGACGATCCAGACACCGGTGTGCAAAGATTGTAATTTTACATCAGATAGATCTTGATATTTTGGTTCTTTTTTCACTGATTTCACAAAAAGGTCAAATGAAAACTGTTGCATGGAATCCCCACCACCATGCTCTTCTAAGTATAGCGCTCGGTATAATCGTTTTTCTTTATTTGCAAAGCCAATATAATTTAGCGTTAAGTCAACGATGACATCTCCCCGTCTTTCAACTGGAAAAACTTCTGTCGCTAAGTAGTCGTAAATCTGATTGATCAATGCATTTTTTAAGTCATCCATATTTTTAAATTCTAAGTAGATCGGTTGCGTTGAACATTTCATCTTCGCTGCGATATTGCGTGCGGTAAAACGTGTAAATCCTTCGGTTGCGACAACTTCATAGGCAGCTTTTAAAATCTGGTCTCTAGTAATAGTTTTCTTTCTTGCCATAATTTTTTAATCTCCTTAATTCTGCTATACATCGCTTTCAGAAATACCTTTTACTTATTGTATCATGTTTTTTTAAGTTTGCAAAAAAACTTTTAAAATTATTGCCCTTAGTGTTTCCAGTTTTTCAATTTGAAGACCACTGTTTTTTTGCTCACTTTTTCGTTTGTTTTCAAAAATACTTAGTGCTATCATGAAGACAGTTATAAATTTAGAATAAATGGAGGAATTTTAATGGTTTTACCAAACTTTAATCAGAACCTTGAAAAATATGCCCAACTGATCACTGAAGTTGGCGTAAATGTCCAAAAAGGGCACACGATCGTCATCCAAATCGCCGTGGACCAAGCACCTTTAGCTCGTCTATTAACGAAAAAAGCGTATGAATTAGGTGCAGACGAAGTAATCGTCCAATGGACCGACGATGAGATCCAAAAAGAATTTCTTACTCATGCGGCCGAAGATCGTTTGTCTACGATTCCTCAGCACAAAATTGATCAAACGGAAGACTGGGTTGAAAAAGGTGCCAGCCGTATCAGTGTCGTTTCCGCGAATCCAGATGCGTTAGCGGGCGTCGACTCAGACCGAGTGGCAACCTTCCAAGCAGCTTCTGGTAAAGCGATGATGAAATTGCGTCAAGCAACACAAGCCAACAAAGTCAGCTGGACTGTGGTTGCGGCGGCTGGTCAAGATTGGGCCCAAAAAGTATTCCCTGATGCTTCCCCTGAAGAAGCACAAGACAAGCTTTGGGATCAAATTTTCAAAACGACGCGTATCTATGAAGAAGATCCTGTCGCAGCTTGGAAAAAACACGATGAAACCTTGCAAGTTAAAGCCGAAGAATTAAACAAAGAACAATTCAGTGCTCTGCACTATACGGCACCTGGTACCGATTTGATCATCGGTTTGCCTAAAAACCACTTGTGGGAAGGTGCTGGCAGTTACAATACCCGCAATGAAAAATTCATGGCGAACATGCCAACAGAAGAAGTCTTTACTGCCCCAGATAATCGTCGCATCGATGGCTATATTTCAAGTACGAAACCATTGAGCTACGCAGGCACCATCATCTCTGGGATGAAGTTCACCTTCAAAGACGGCAAAGTCGTGGACTTTTCTGCGGAACAGGGCGAAGAAGTGTTAGGCAAACTGCTAGCAATCGATGAAGGAGCAAAATCTTTAGGTGAAGTCGCATTAGTTCCTGATCCTTCCCCTATCTCACAATCCGGCATCATCTTCTTCAATACGTTGTTCGATGAAAATGCCTCAAACCACTTGGCTTTAGGATCCGCTTATGCCTTCAGCTTGCAAGGCGGCACTGAGATGAGTGAAGAAGAACTGGCAGCTGCTGGTTTGAACCGCAGCCAAACCCACGTAGATTTCATGGTTGGCTCTGACCAAATGTCCATCGATGGCATCAGAGAAGATGGCACCACGATTCCTGTCTTTCGCAATGGTGACTGGGCTTAATAAAAAAAGGCTGAGGTGGAGTTGCTCCCCTCGGCCTTCTTTTACATAGAATATTGGAAACCGGCGGGTTTTTTCGTAGTAATCAGCCGGCTTTTTTGATAAAATCTACTTTGATAGTCTTTGATAAGAGAGGATGGATCCGATGACACCAAATCGTGAAGATTATTTAAAGCTCATCTTGGAGCTTGGTGGTGACCAAAAGAAAATCAATAACAAACAAATCGTGTCAGGTCTGGACGTCTCAGCAGCTTCAGTAAGTGAAATGATTTCAAAATTATTAAAAGAAGGCTTAGTGGAACATTCACCTTATCAAGGGGTACAGTTGACTGAAACTGGTTTAGCTTCTGCAAGTGCTCTGATCCGCAAGCATCGTTTATGGGAAGTCTTTCTTGTGGAGCACCTGCATTACTCATGGAATGAAGTTCATGATGACGCAGAAGTTTTAGAACACGTCACCTCGGAAACACTGGCGAGCCGCTTAGAAGCCTACCTTGATCATCCTCGGTATTGCCCACATGGCGGCATGATCCCCGAACAAGGAGAACTCATTCACGAAGGCGAAAAAAACACCATGAGTTCCTACCCGGTAGGAACCAAGATTCGTATCGCCCGTGTCCTTGATGAACGAGAACTGCTGGATTACCTTGTTTCGATCCAATTGAATATTCATGAAGAATACGAGATCATCGATGCGGCAGCATACGAGGGTCCGATTACGATCAAAAATGACACAAAAGAAATTGCTGTCAGCTACAAAGCCGCCAGCACGATTTTTGTTGATAAACTGTAAGGAGTGAAGATGATGGAAAAAAAGGTCCTTTTTACGATTTTTGGCGGTACGGGCGACCTTGCCCAACGCAAACTATACCCTTCTTTGTTTCGGTTGTACAAAAAAGGCGATTTGAAAGAAGATTTTGCAGTCATCGGTACTGCTCGCCGTCCTTGGTCGGATGAACACTATCGTGAAGTAGTGATAGGTACGATCAAAGAATTGAGCGACTCACAAGAGCAAGCAGAGACATTCGCTTCTCATTTCTACTACCAATCACATGATGTAACAGATACGAGTCATTATGATTCATTAAAGGATTTGGCGGAAACCTTAGATCAGAAATACCATTTAGAAGGCAATCAGATTTTTTACTTAGCAATGTCCCCTAATTTCTTTGGGACGATCGTTTCTCACTTGAAATCCCAAGGAATGCTGGATACTGACGGCTACCATCGGGTGATCATCGAAAAACCATTTGGAAGCGACTACGACTCAGCAAAAGAATTGAATGAAGAGATCAATCAAGTCTTTACAGAGCAAGAAATCTACCGGATCGATCATTATTTAGGAAAAGAAATGATCCAAAACATTTCTGCGATTCGTTTTGCCAATAACATTTTTGAGTCGATGTGGAACAATCGGTACATTGACAATGTTCAGATCAATATCGCAGAAAACTTAGGTGTTGAAGAACGCGGTGGGTATTATGATAAGAGCGGTGCCTTGAAAGATATGGTCCAAAACCATATTCTGCAGATCCTTTCCTTATTAGCCATGGAACCGCCAGTGGCTTTTTCTGAAAAAGAATTACGGACGGAAAAAATCAAAGCCTTAAATGCGATCCGTATTTACTCCGAAGAAGAAGTGAAACAACACTTCGTTCGTGGTCAATACGCCAAAGGACAATTAGAAGATAAGGAATTTGCTGGCTACCGAGAAGAAGCCAATGTCGATGAAGAATCGGCAACTGAAACCTTCGTTGCTGGAAAATTCTTGATCGACAACTTCCGCTGGTCCGGCGTACCTTTCTATGTACGAACCGGGAAACGCTTGACGGAAAAAGGCACTCGCATCAACATTGTCTTTAAACAAGTCCCTGTCAATGTCTTTAAGCAAGACCTGAATGAACAAAAGCAAAACGAGAGTTTGGCACCGAATGTGCTGACAATCTACATTCAACCGACAGAAGGCTTCTCTCTTTCCTTGAATGGAAAAGAAATTGGCCAAGGGTTTGAGACATTGCCAGTGAAGCTCGATTATCGGAATAGTACTGAAATCGTCGAAAACACCCCTGAAGCCTACGAAAAATTGATTTTAGATGCTTTGAACGGGGATGGCACTAACTTTACCCATTGGGATGAAGTTGCCCAATCTTGGCGCATCGTTGATGTGATCCGTCACGCTTGGGACCAAGAAACGCCTGATTTTCCAAACTATGCCGCAGGAACGATGGGACCCCAAGCTGCCTATGATCTCTTAGCTGCCGATGGTTTTGAATGGATCTGGCGCCCCGATGAATGGTATCGTGAGCGAGATTTACTAAATGAAAAATAAGCAATTGGTCAATTGGATGAGGAAAAAACATCCAATTGGCCGTTTTTCTTTTTTACCAACTGTTTATAATAGAAAGAAATGAGAAACGAAAGGAGCAGCATAGATGAAACAAGTCTTATCGATCGCCGGTCTTGACAGTTTGGCAGGCGGCGGCATGACGGCGGATTTGAAAACATTTGAGGAATTCGGGGTGTTTGGTCATGCCTTATTGACCTGTGTTGTCGCCATTAACGATAATCTTTTGTTCCATGATCTTCCTGAGCCTGTGATCCGAGCACAATTGGATTCGCTGCGTTCGACCGTATCCCTAGATGCAATCAAAATCGGGCTGCTTCATCAAACGGCCATCATTGAATTGCTGCGGGATTTTTTACAAACATTTACCGGACCGATCGTGCTCGATCCAGTTCTTGCCTTTAAAGAAGGAGATACTGCCTTTAACCACTCCTATCAAGCAGGATTGATCTCATTGTTTCCTTACACAGCATTAGTAACACCTAATCTACTCGAAGCTCAGCACCTCTCTGGTCAAACCATTACGACGTTGGCGGAAATGAAAACCGCGGCGAAAAAAATCCATGCATTGGGTGCCCCAAATATCCTGATCAAAGGTGGCAGTCGACTAACTGGAGAAAGAGCCTACGACCTTTTATACCACTCTGGGCAATATACTGTTTTCGAAGCAGAAAAAAGTACCCGAACGACTACCAACGGTGCTGGGTGTACCCTTTCATCGGCGATTGCCGCTTTACTTGCCAAAGGCACTTCATTGGAAACAGCTGTTCAAACTGCAAAAGCATTTGTTTGGGCAGGGATCGAAGACGGTCTGCCTTTAGGAACCTCTGGCAACGTCAATCAGCTCGCCTATTTTAAAAAGGAGGAACACCTATGAAAGTAAGAAACCTAACCATGATCGCTATGCTGACGGCGCTTACCTGTGCACTTTCTTTGACCTTTATCATTCCTGTTCCACAAACGAAGGGCTTTGTGACCTTATGTGAAGCAGGGATCTATATCTCGGCCCTTTTGTTCGGACCTAGCGCCGGGGCCTTCGTCGGTGGAATGAGCGGCGGCATCATTGATTTTCTATCAGGTTACCCTGAATGGGCCTTCTTTTCCATCGTGATTCATGGTGTACAAGGCTGGATCGTAGGCAGAATGAGCCACCGGCCACTAGCAGCCGTCATTGTCGGCAGCTTGATCATGATCGCCGGCTACGCAGCAGCAACAGTTTTACTATTCGGTTTAGGCGCTGGGATCGCCTCGATTCCAAGTAATTTGATCCAAACGGTCTTTGGCAGCATCGTTGCTTTACCGCTGACGCATGCCTTGCGCCGCACGAAAAAGTTTTCTTTAAATGAAAGGTGATTCTTATGACAGATATCAATCAATTAAAAACGGATTTAACTACGATCGTTGAAGAAGTCATTACGACAGCGAACGTTGGTGAAAACGATCTTTTTGTCCTTGGCTGTTCAACAAGTGAAGTCGTGGGCGGCTTGATTGGCAAAAATTCCAGTCAAGAAGTAGGCATGATCATCGTCGAAACACTGCGAGCGATCTTGCGTCCTAAAAATATTCATTTAGCCGTTCAAGGCTGTGAACACCTCAATCGGGCTTTAGCCGTTGAGCGTGAAACGGCTCAGCTCTATCACTTAGAAGAAGTCGCTGTAGTGCCCCAGCTGCATGCAGGCGGGGCTTGCTCAGTTGCGGCTTTCCAGCTGTTCGATGAGCCTATTGAAGTGGAGCACATAGTGGCAAAAGCTGGCATCGATATTGGTGACACAGCGATCGGCATGCATGTCAAACATGTTCAAATCCCGATCCGTCCCTCTATCAAGACCCTTGGCGCTGCCCATGTCACAGCTCTGGGATCACGGCCCAAATATATCGGTGGTCCTCGTGCTCATTACGCATAATAAGCGAATCGTATAATGAGCGAAAAACCATCTTCAAAAGGAAAAAGCATGCTTCGGCGTACTTTTTTTGTGTCAACGTTCCTGCTATTGCCTCTCCTTTCCTTCCTTAAATGTGCTCTCCTTTCACTATTTTCTCCGCTCCATCTTATGGCAGCTTTTTCTACTTCAAATTCTGTTTCCTTTCTTGCGTAAAAAGAGCGACAGCTGTCGCCTTCCTTTTGTCATAAATTCGTCACAATTTCATCACAAAAAGAAAAGAAAGATACCAGTAAGCCCGTAAATTTCTTTTTTCTTTCCTTGATAGACTGAATGTAGCAAGAATCGAAAAGTGGAAGGAAGAAAAATATGAAAAAAATCGCCATTATTTTTGGAGGCAATTCATCGGAATACACCGTTTCTTTAGCCTCAGCAACTAGCGCAATCGAAGCACTCCAATCATCTCCCTATGATTACGACCTCTCTTTGATCGGGATCGCCCCAGATGCTATGGATTGGTATTTGTACACAGGAGAACTGGAAAACATCCGACAAGACACGTGGCTGTTGGATACGAAACATAAACAGAAAATCCAGCCGCTTTTTGAAGGAAACGGCTTTTGGCTAAGTGAAGAGCAACAAACGTTGGTACCTGATGTTTTATTTCCCATTATGCATGGCAAATACGGGGAAGATGGCAGTATCCAAGGATTGTTTGAATTGATGAAACTACCTTATGTAGGCTGCGGTGTGGCGGCCTCCGCATTATGTATGAACAAATGGTTATTGCATCAAGCAGCAGAAGCGATTGGCGTACAAAGCGCTCCTACGATTCTCTTGACAAATCAAGACAACCAGCAAAGACAAATCGAAGCCTTTATCCAGACCCATGACTTTCCGGTTTTCTTTAAGCCTAATGAAGCTGGCTCCTCAAAAGGGATCACAAAAGTGACTTGTGTCGAAGAAATTGCTCCTGCCTTGAAGGAAGCCTTCGCTTATTGTTCAGCAGTGCTCTTACAAAAAAATATAGCTGGCGTTGAGATTGGTTGCGGTATCTTAGGCAACGACTCTTTGACTGTCGGTGCTTGTGACGCTATTTCATTAGTAGAAGGCTTTTTCGATTTTGAAGAAAAGTACCAGTTGATTAGCGCCAAGATCACCGTTCCTGCACCATTGGCTGAAACGATTGAAACCAAAGTCAAAGAACAAGCTCAGCTGCTCTATCACAGTCTTGGTCTTAAAGGACTTGCTCGCATCGACTTTTTTGTCACGGATCAAGGAGAACTATACTTGAATGAAATCAATACTATGCCGGGCTTTACGAGTCACTCCCGCTATCCTGCCATGATGGCAGCAATCGGCTTATCCTATCAAGAACTACTACAAAAACTGCTTGTCTTAGCAAAGGAGGAAGGCAAATGAATCCCTATCTACAGTTAGTTAGCAAAGAGTTTCCATTAGAAAAAAACCAAGAGCCGCCCCACCTCGTCCTTTCTGCTTTTAGTGAAGAAGAAGTTTACTTGCAGCCTGAAGCAGCCAAACAATGGGAACGCCTCGTCAAAGCCTTAAAACTTGAAAACGAGATCTGCTTATTAGACGGCTATCGAACCGAAAAGCAGCAACGGCATTTATGGGAATATTCCTTAAAAGAAAATGGATTAGCCTATACGAAACAATTTGTGGCGTTGCCCGGCTGCAGCGAGCATCAGTTAGGCTTAGCGATCGATGTTGGTTTAAAAGGCCAGCAAGGTGATTTGATCTGCCCACGGTTTCGTGACAGCGCAGCGGCGGATTTATTTACACAGGAAATGATGAACTACGGATTTATTTTACGCTATCCCGCAGACAAACAGGAGATTACAGGGATTGGCTATGAACCATGGCATTTTCGTTATGTCGGTCTACCTCATAGTCAAATCATCGCCAGTCAACAGTGGACATTGGAAGAATACTATCAATATCTTGAACAAACCGCGAGGCAGTTCGCATGAAGAAGAATCAAGAAATCGAGCAGTTTCGGGTGATTTTAGCGATGATGGTGGTCGCAATCCACTGTCTGCCCCTTCATCGATTGTGGCCCGATGGTGATATCCTGATCACATTGACTCTTTTCAGAATCGCCGTCCCCTTCTTTTTTATGATCAGCGGGTATTATGTGTTCAGTGATTTAGCCACCCAAAACAGCTATCCTGCCAGACAACGTATCTGGTTATTTATCAAAAAACAGCTGCAAGTCTATCTCATTGCCACACTGCTCTTTTTGCCGCTTGCTTGGTACAGCGGCATACTAGGATTGAACATGCCACTAGACACTTTTATTCAAACTTTGCTAGTCAACGGCATTCTTTACCATCTTTGGTATTTTCCTGCGATCATTACCGGCGGTCTACTAGTGATGGGCCTCTTGACACGTCTTTCTTTCAAGCAGGTGTTTTTCATTGCTGTCGGTTTGTATGTGGTTGGTTTAGGTGGGGACAGTTGGTCTGGACTGGCTGCACAAACACCCATCACGCCACTCTATTCACTGATTTTCCAACTATTGGATGGAACTCGCAACGGCATTTTTTTTGCTCCCTTATTTTTGATCTTAGGGGTACTAGCCAGAAGATTTGCCAAAAAACCTGCTTCTCCCCATCGCTATAGTTATCTGATGATTAGTCTTATTTGCTTGCTTCTGGAAAGTTATCTCTTGCATCACTTTACTACACCTAAACATGACAGCATGTATGTCTTTTTGCCCTTCGTTCTCTTGTTTTTATTTCCGATCATTCAGCAATGGCAAGCACCCGTGATCTGGAAACAAGCGGGTCGTCTGTCCCTTTGGCTCTATTTGCTCCATCCTTATACCATTGCAGTAACCCATTTTCTTAGTCAGAAACTGCCCTTGCTTCAAAACAATCTAATCAATTACTTCGTGGTCTTAGGATTGACCATCGGGTTGATTTATGGTCTCTTTGCTTTGCAAAAGCTGTTCCCGTTTCCAAAAAAAACGCCGCTCCACTTGCAGCGGGCAGCCAAAGAATTTTCCGCCCCCGCCCTGTTGCACAACTTGCAGGAAATCAAGCGATTGATCCCCGCAAAAACAAAAGTGATGGCGGTGGTTAAAGCAGATGCCTATGGTTGCGATGCACAATTGGTCGCTCGTACCTTAGAAAGAGTAGGCGTCGATTTTTTTGCTGTTGCCACCATAGAAGAAGCCATCGAATTAAGGCGAGCTGGCATTAAAAGTCGCTTACTGATTTTAGGGTACACTTCTGCCCAACGTGCCAAAGAGCTGAACCGATATTCCTTAATTCAAACTATCGTCAGTGAAGCGCATGGACAAGCGTTAGCCCGAACAGGCATTCCAATCGAATGCCATTTAGCGGTAGATACTGGTATGCACCGCTTAGGCGTTGCACCTGATGTTGAGACAGTTACTGGACTTTACGCCTTGCCATCTCTCAAGATCACGGGCATTTTTTCCCATCTAGGCTCTTCAGATCAGCTGGATACGGCAAGTATCTTGCGGACACAAGCCCAAATCACTTGTTTTGATGATCTGTTGGCTGGCTTATCCGCTAGAAATATCGCCTATGGACTGACACATCTGCAAAGCAGTTACGGCATTTTGAATTATCCAGAGAAACACTATGATTATGTGCGCCCGGGTATTCTTTTAACTGGTTCCCTGAGTGTCCCGAATGAACCAACAAAACAGAAGATAAACGTACAGCCGATTCTGACCCTAAAAGCCTTACTAGTGGACAAAAAAACAGTCGCCGCTGGTGAAGCGATCGGCTATGGACTAGCCACTGTTTTTGATCGACCTACCACGATTGGGATCGTTAGTATCGGCTACTGTGACGGAGTCCCCCGTGCCCTATCAAATCAAGGATTCCAATTGTCTTATCAAGGGGTTTTACTCCCGCAGGTTGGGTTGATTTGTATGGATATGCTCTTGATCGATTTAACGGACTATCCAGAACTGGCGGTCGAAAGTTGGTTAGAAGTAATCAGCGATTGGACGAATACAGCTGATCAAGCACAAACCATTCCCAATGAATTGATCAGTCGACTAGGTTCCCGCGTCCCTTCAATGTCAAAGTAGAAAACGAATGCATTCGCTTACCGATTACGGTATGATGTGGGTAGAGTAAATGGTAGTTTAAATGAAAAAAGATCGTAGATAGTTGGAGTGAATCAAGGATGGCAGAAAAAATAATTGTTGTTGATGATGAAAAAGAAATCGCCGAGTTAGTCACGACGTTTCTAAGGAATGAAGGCTTTCAAGTAGAACCTTTTTATGATGGAACGAGTGCTTTGGCTTATCTCGAAAAAGAAACAGTCGATGTGGCAGTTTTAGATGTGATGCTGCCGGATATCGACGGCTTTCAGCTGTTACAGACCATTCGCAAAACCCACTTTTTTCCAGTACTGATGCTCACTGCCAAAGGAGAAGATCTGGATAAAATTACCGGTCTAAGTCTAGGTGCAGATGATTATGTGACGAAACCCTTCAATCCATTAGAAGTTGTTGCTCGGGTCAAAACGCAACTACGGCGATACCAACGATACAATCAGTCAGCTGTTCCGCAGAAGATTGAAGAATACGAAAAGGAAGGCTTACTGTTGAAAATCAACAGCCACCAATGTTTTCTTTATGGCAAAGAGGTTTTCTTGACCCCCATCGAATTTAAAATCTTGCTTTACTTATTTGAACACCAAGGATCGGTCGTTGCCTCGGAAACCCTTTTTGAAGCAGTTTGGAAAGAAAAGTATTTAGACAACAATAACACAGTGATGGCACATATCGCCCGTTTGCGGGAAAAACTGAACGAACAACCCCGCAAACCGAAATTAATCAAAACCGTATGGGGGGTCGGCTATATCATTGAAAAATAGAAGTCCATTGATCCGGAAACTTTTGACTCAATACTTTATCACCACAGGTGTTTTAATGCTCCTTTTGATTCTGATCCCTTTAACTGTTCGCTTTGTAGCAGGATTGAGGGTTTGGTACGGCTATGAGCCCATTTATCAAATATTACGGCTTTTTGCTGATTATTGGCTCGTCTGTCTAGCGATCGGTGCCTTGCTGATTTGGGTGAGCACAACGATTTATTATATGAGTAAAGCTATCAGTTATTTGAATGAAACGATCCAAGCCACAAACCAACTGATTGCCGAACCCACGAAGCGAATCGTTCTTTCCAGCAATATGATTGATGTGCAAGAAGAAATGAACCAGTTGCGAGAGAAAAACTTACAGGATCAACGAGCCGCCAAAGAAGCGGAACAACGAAAAAATGATTTGATCGTCTATCTCGCACATGATTTACGAACGCCTTTGACCAGTGTGATCGGCTATTTGACGCTTTTAGAAGAGGAACCGCAGCTTTCTACCGAACTACGCGCACGCTATACGAAGATCGCCTTGCAAAAAGCCCAACGGCTGGAACTATTGATCAGCGAATTTTTCGAAATCACCCGCTTTAATCTTACAACGATCGCCTTGCAAACGGAAACCACGGATCTGAGCTTGATGCTGGAACAGTTGACGTTTGAATTTTTGCCGCTGTTAGAAGAAAAAAACCTCCATTGGCAACTTCAGCTACAGAAGAAAGTCTTTGCAACCGTTGATACGGAGAAAATGGAACGCGTTTTTGATAACTTGATCCGCAATGCCATCAATTATAGCTATCCTAACTCCCCTTTGCGATTAGCCATCAGCGAGTCTGATGATATCCTGATTCGTTTGACCAATCAAGGAAAAACGATCCCAGCTGAAAAGATCGATTTGATTTTTGAGCCTTTCTACCGAATGGATGCTTCCCGAGCAACAGCGACGGGTGGGACGGGTCTTGGTTTGCCGATCGCCAAAGAAATCGTTGAAGCATTAGGTGGAAAGATCTGGGCGGAAAGCCGTGATGAAACCATCGTCTTTTCGATTCGCCTACCGAAGGCAGCAATGGAAAAAAATGAACAGCGGTCAAAGCCCCATCCATCTGAACCAACCGCTTAACAGGCAAACAACCTGAGCATTTCGCTGCTCCCCTTCTAATTCAGAAGGAGGAATAGCTGCTCAGGTTGTTTTTTATTGATTGCTTATTGATACACCAAAGATCGTAATGCTTGATCGACTTTTTCTGCCGCTAAGCGTCCTTCACGAATCGCCCAGATGACTAAACTCGGTCCTCTTTTGGCATCTCCTGCGACTAACACTCGTTCATTGTTCGTCGTGTAATCATCGTACACTTCTCGCACACCAAAGGCATCGAAGAGTTGGGTCTCTGCACCAACAAAGCCCATTGCCAGCAAGACCAAATCCGCCTTGATCACTTGCTCTGTGCCAGGGATCGGCTGAAACTGTTGATCTACTGAGACCGTTTCGATGGCGATCAACTGGCCGCGTTCGGCGCCGATAAAGGCCGTTGTGGACACTCCATGATACGTCACTTGTGTTTGTAGCACTTCAGCCGCTTCTTCTTGCCCATATCCTGTGCGAGCTGTCATTGGGTATTCTGGCCAAGGATTGCTGTTGGTCCGTGTCAATGGCAGTTGGGGCGTGATCTCCAATTGACGCACAGAAGCGGCTCCTTGCCGAATCGCTGAACCAATACAGTCATTTCCAGTGTCGCCGCCACCAATCACGATAACATGCTTGCCAGCAAGTTTTTTACTTGTTGCCGCTTTGCCATGCTTTAACACATCTTTGGTTGCTTCCGTCAGATAATCGACTGCAAATTGCACCCCAGTCAATTCACGACCTGGAATCTTCAAGTCACGAGGAACACTAGCTCCTGTTGCCAAGATGACCCGATCATACTGAGCGGCCAATTCTTCTGCTGACAAGTCACGACCGATCTCCGTATTAGCGACAAAGGTCACGCCTAGCTCTGCCATCAAGTCAATCCGTCGCTGAACGACGTCTTTATCTAATTTCATATTTGGAATACCGTACATCAGTAAACCGCCAAAGCGATCACTGCGTTCATAGACCGTCACTTGATGCCCTAGTTGATTCAAGCGCCATGCAGCGGATAAACCAGCTGGTCCGCTGCCGACGATGGCAACTTTGAACCCAGTCGCTTCTTGAGGCAATCCCGAGGCTTTGACCCAATCATTTTCAAAAGCAGTATCGATAATAAAGCGTTCATTGTCGTGGATCGTGACACCTGAGCCATTCAGTGCTTCGGTACAGCCTTTTTCACAAGGAGCTGGACAAACACGACCAGTCATTTCAGGTAATGGGTTGGTTTTGGCAAGACGCTCAAAAGCGGCTTGGAAACGCCCTTGATAAACCAAGTCATTCCATTCAGGAATCAGGTTGTCATTGGGACAACCTGAAACCGCTCGTTGCCCCCCGTAAAAAGAACCGGTATGACAAAAAGGAATCCCGCAGTTCATACAGCGTGCTGCTTGCTCTTGACGCTCATTTTCAGGCAATGGCGTCTGTAATTCTTGCCAGTCTTCGATTCGTTCTGCCACTGGTCGGGTAGGATTTTCTACTCTTGGGTACTTTAAAAAACCAAATGGATCTGCCATATTAGTCACGCTCCTTTCCTGGGATGGTCAATTGTGGACCGACGACAGCTTCGAAGGCTTTCGTCACAAGTTCATCTCCGACAAACCCTTGGTCCGCCAAGGTCTCCGTCGCTTGGATCATCTGATGGTATTCTGTCGGATAGACTTTGATGAAATGGTGCTGCTGATTTTCCCAATCTTCTAGGATCTCAGCCGCCTTCAATGAATCTGTATAGGCGAAATGCTGCTGGATCATCTCTTTTAGTTGGTGGTCATCGCCGCTTTCGCCAATCCGATATAAATCGACCATTTCCCGATTGCATTTATCGGCAAAGGTTTGATCGGGGTCGTAAACATACGCCACGCCACCGGACATTCCAGCACCGAAGTTGCGGCCGGTTTTTCCTAATATCACCACAACACCGCCAGTCATGTACTCACAGCCATGATCGCCAACACCTTCGACAACGACATTGGCTCCACTGTTACGAACACAAAAGCGTTCGCCAGCAATGCCTCGGAAATAGCCTTCGCCTCGATTTGCCCCGAAGCACGCTACATTACCAACAATTGGTGAATGCTCTGCGTCATAAGCGGCATCTTCAGGTGGCACAATGATCAAGCGGGCACCGCTCAACCCTTTGGCTACATAATCGTTGGCCTCACCGATCAGTTTCAACTGGATGCCCTGGGTGGCAAAAGCCCCAAAGCTTTGTCCAGCAATACCTCGATACGTAAACTGTAACAGACCTGGCGTAACTTCATAATTGCCAAAACGTTCCGCGATCCAGCCTCCTAAACGCGCGCCGACTGAGCGTTGAACATTATTGATCGTATGATTCGTCACGATTTCTTGATTGTTGTCGATAGCAGCTTGTGCAAAAGCATCTAATTCTGGCCATTGACGTTTCTCAAGGAATGGATCGGTCACTTTGCGTTCGATTGGGATCGTCGTCCCAATCATTTTCGAAAAGTCTAATGACTTTGCTTTGCCTTTAGCAACGAAGCGTGGTGTCAACAATTCCGCGTGTCCTACCATCTCATCAATCGTGCGAAACCCTAGCTCGGCCATCGTTTCCCGTAAATCTTCTGCTAAAAAGTACATCGTATTGATGATGTGCTCAGGTTTCCCTGCGAAAAATTTGCGCAACGCTGGGTTCTGTGTAGCAATGCCGACAGGACATGTATTGATACTGCAAACTCGCATCATGACACAACCAATCGCAACTAGCGCTAAAGAGGCAAAGCTATATTCTTCTGCTCCTAAAAGAGCAGCAATGGCGATGTCACGCCCCGTCATTAATTTTCCATCTGTCTCTAAGGTCATTCGCTGCCGCAAATGATTCATAGCTAACGTTTGATGGGCTTCTGCAAGCCCCATCTCCCAAGGCAAGCCAGCATCCCGAATCGAATTTCTCGGAGAAGCACCGGTCCCACCGTCATAGCCTGAGATCACGACTACGTCTGCACCGGCTTTGACGACACCGGTAGCGATCGTACCCACACCTGTACTAGAAACCAATTTGACATTGATGCGGGCATACGGGTTGATTGCCTTTAAGTCATAGATCAGCTGGGCTAGATCTTCAATCGAATAAATGTCGTGATGTGGTGGCGGCGAAATCAGTCGGACACCAGGTGTTGAGCCACGAATCTCCGCTACCCATGGGAAGACTTTGTTGCCTGGCAATTGACCACCTTCACCAGGTTTTGCCCCTTGGGCCATTTTGATTTGGAGTTCGTCCGCACTCATTAAATATTCGGCATTGACACCAAAACGGCCAGAAGCTACTTGTTTGATACGACTGTTATAGTTAATGCCCTTCACTGGTTTGAAACGATTCCGATTTTCTCCACCTTCTCCACTGTTGGATTTTGCACCGATCGCATTCATCCCTTCAGCAATACAGCGATGCGCCTCTTCACTTAGAGAGCCGTAAGACATCGCGCCGACTTTAAACCGTTTGACGATCGTTTCAACAGGTTCCACCTCAGCTAAAGGAATACTGCGTCTCGTGTTCCCAAAAGTCCACATAGAACGGAGGGTCGTTGGATTCTCTAACGCGTCTTGGTTCATCTCCGCCGCATATTCTTTATAAAGCGCATAGCTGCCTGTACGAACAGCTTTTTGAAACCCATAGATCGTTTTTGGATTGAACAGATGATGTTCCCCGTCGGCTTTGTATTGGAAACTACCGCCCGAATCAAGATAATCCACGCGTTTCTCGCCATACGCCGCTTCATAACGCATTAAGTATTCTTGCTCGATTTGCGCTAATGAAAGTCCACCGATACGAGTAACCGTGCCGGTAAAGTATTCGGAGATGACTTTCTCAGAGATACCAACAGCTTCAAACAATTGCGCCCCATGGTAACCGGCGATCGTTGAAATCCCCATTCGTGACATGATTTTGACAATGCCCTTTTCACATGCTTTACGGTAACTTTCGATCTTCTCTGAAAGCTCAAAATGCGCCAATGTCTGGTAAGCCCCATAAGGGTGGACCCCACTTACTCCGTAGCCGACTAACATGGCATAATGATGGACCTCACAGACTTCCGCAGTATCCGCAACGATTGATGCCAAGGAACGTTTGCCTTTTCGCACCAAGTAATTGTGCAGACCTGATACCGCCAAGAGAATCGGAATCGCCACTTTTCCTTCTTGCGCTTGGATGACTTCCCGATCACTTAAAATGACGATCGTTGCCCCAGAATCGATTTTTTGCTCCGTCTCTTTAAAAAGCGCTTCTAACGCTTGTTGCAAAGCTGCCCCGTTTTCTGGTACATAATCATAAAGAATCGACTGTAAAGCCGCTTTTTGACCATTTTGATCTAACTGTTTGATTTTTTCATATTCACTCGTTTTTAACACCGGACTAGCAATCTTCAGCTTATTACAATTGATTCGAATGTCCTTTGAAACATCCCCATCTCGACCTAAAAACAGCTCGGTACCGATCACCAATTTTTCGCGAATCGCATCGATTGGCGGATTGGTCACTTGGGCGAATTGTTGCTTGAAGTACGTAAACAAGGATTGGGGACGTTCGCTCAAAATAGCTAAGGGTGAATCAAACCCCATGGAGATCACTGGTTCTTCTCCCGTTTGAGCCATTGGTAAAATCAACGTGCGAATGATCTCATCCGTGTAACCATTTCGTTTCCAAAGGGTCTGGATCGCATCAT
Organism: Enterococcus sp. DIV1067f; assembly: GCF_050543505.1. Classification (NCBI taxonomy): domain Bacteria; kingdom Bacillati; phylum Bacillota; class Bacilli; order Lactobacillales; family Enterococcaceae; genus Enterococcus; species Enterococcus sp. DIV1067f. The sequence continues at coordinate 950,244 of NZ_CP172940.1, read as the reverse complement.
CTGCTGTTTCCTCCTGCTTCTCAGTCTCAGGAAGCAGCTCTGGTATCAATAAGTGATCCGCTAGCCACTCCTGGTAAGGATGGGCATTCGCATAATGAGCTTTGATTTCTTGATTGCGTAAGATCACTCCTTTTTTGGTATCCACCAAAAACATATTTGCTGGTCCAAGCACCCCTTTTTCAATCACTTCCGATGCTGGCAAATCGACAACACCTGACTCAGAGGCCACGACCACAAAACCAGTTTTCGTGATCGAGTAGCGAGATGGCCGTAACCCATTTCGATCGAGTGCAGCCCCTACCAAATCCCCATCTGTAAAACATAAAGCTGCCGGTCCATCCCAAGGAGCCATAAAGCTTGCGTTGTACTCATTAAAAGCCGTCAGCTCCGGCGACAATCCAGCTTCTTTTGACCACGCTTCTGGCACCATCATCAACAGTGCTTGAGGAATATCTCGCCCTTGACGGTACAAATATTCCATACAATTTTCTAGTTTCGCCGAATCAGAATTTTCATCATCATAGACTTCGATCTGATGTCCATGCATCCAATTTTCTGCCCCGCGTAACGTGTTGATTTCGCCATTATGGGCTAAGAAACGAAAAGGTTGCGCCCGACTCCAGCTTGGAAAGGTATTTGTCGAAAAACGAGAATGGGTCAATGCGATACAAGAGGTCATTTCTGGGCTTTGAAGATCTTTGAAAAATAAGCCAACTTGATAGGCATGCAGCATTCCTTTATAAACAACTGTCTTACTGGACAAGCTGCAGATAGACAACTCATCAGTATGATACGTTTTTTCCAGTTTACGTCGTAGCCGGTAAAGCTGATCTTCAAAGGGACGGCCAGCAGCTACATCGACAGGTTTTTCAATAAAGACTTGCACAAATGAGGGCATGACTTTTTGCGCCCCCGGTCCACACTGATAATAATCATAAGGCACATCCCGTTGCCATAAAACGGTAAAACCCATTTGTTGAATGTCTTTAGTTACTTCTTCTTGGACCTGTGCTGCTCGGAGCTTTTCTTTCGGTAAAAAAAACATCCCAACAGCATAGGCACCTTTTTCAGGCAATGGGATTTCGGCCTCTTTTGCTCGCTGTTGAAAAAATGGGTCAGGCATTGCCATCAAAATTCCAGCTCCGTCACCTGTGTCAGGTTCAGCGCCAGTTCCCCCTCGGTGGTTCATCCGTTCTAACATTGTTAAGGCATTTTGCACAAGTTCTCGGGAATAGCGACCATCTTTTTGTGCAATAAACCCCATCCCACAAGCATCTTTTTCAAAAGCGGCATCGTACATCGTTTGGTTCGTTTTCCTCATCATCTCTAAATCACTCATGGAATCACACTTTCTTTCAATATTCTGAATATTCCGATTTTTAACAGTTTACAACCTGTTTTTCTATCTGGCAAGTTTTTTTTACTTGATCCGAGCTCGTTGGTTTCTTCTGTTGACAGTGAAATACTCCATCTCGAACAAACAATTGCCTACAGACCTTAAGGAAGAAACTTCGTCTAGTAAGGTTTTTTTATTATACAATAAACTGTCGAAAAATTATTGCAAACAAATGAGAATCGTTATCAATTGCCACCTATTTTCTCATATTCATGTCAGAAACGTGCGTTTTTCTCCCATTCTCAAGGAATAAGAATGAGCAAGCGCAAAAAAGATGACCCGCAATGGGTCATCTTTTTTCGTTCTATTATTTTTCAAAGCCTTCTGCAACTGCTTCGGGATAGTTTTCTTTGACGATGGTTGCACAATGCCCACAAAGTGTTGGCAGTTGCTCTTCTACACCAACATCTACCCGGATTTGGCGACAACGTTCACATACTTCCCCTTCGGCTTTTTCAACTAAGATCGCCACATCCTCAAATTGATATGCCGCTTCAGGAGCTGCTTCACCGACTTCTTTGATCGTTAAGAAGTCTGGTGAAATGATCAGCAGTTGTGCAATATCTGAATCGATAGCTTTTAGCAATGCCGCAACTGGCTCAGTTGGATAAACAGTGACTTTCGCTTCAAAGGACTTTCCGATCAATTTTGCATTACGCGCTTCTTCTAATGCTTTTAAGACATTGTCACGGAAACCAAGGAAGGCCCGCCAAAGATCGAGCAGTTCTTCTTGGTTAGCAAATGTATCATAGCCAGGGAACTCCGCTAACTGTACGTATTCCTCTTCTTCTTTCAAGTGTGACCAGATTTCTTCTGCGGTATGCGGAATGATCGGTGTCAATAATTTCGTCAATGCAACCGCTGTTTGATAGAAGACGGTTTGCATGGCGCGACGTTGGAAATCATTTTCAGCTTCGATATAAACGACATCTTTCGCAAAATCCAAATAGAAGGACGACATATCGACTGTCAAGAAGTTGATGACTGTCCGGTAAATATGCAAGAAGTTATATTTTTCATAGCCATCTTCCCGAATCGTTTTGATGGTTTGATTCAAACGAACCATCATGTATTTATCGACAGAACGCAAGTTTTCAAAAGGTACGCTGTCTTTTGCTGGATCAAAATCACTCGTGTTCGCTAATAAGAAACGCATGGTATTGCGAATCTTCCGATAGACTTCTGACACTTGATTCAAGATATCCATAGACACTCGGACATCCGCTTCGTAGTCAACACTGCTGACCCAAAGACGCAAAATATCCGCACCCATTTGATTGATCACTTTTTCTGGTGCAATGGTATTACCAAGAGATTTACTCATCTTGCGACCTTCGCCATCTAAGGTGAAGCCTTGAGACAAGACGGCTTTATATGGTGCGACTTCATTGATCGCAACACTAGTCGTGATACTTGAGTTGAACCACCCACGATATTGGTCAGAACCTTCCAAGTACATGTCAGCTGGGAACGTCAATTCTGGACGTTGACGTAACACGGCTTCGTGAGAAGAACCTGAATCAAACCAAACATCCATGATGTCAGTCTCTTTCGAGAATTTGCCATTTGGTGAGCCCGGATGCGTGAAGCCAGCTGGCAGTAATTCTTCTGCTTCTTTTTCAAACCAAATCGTTGAACCATGTTCAGCAAACAAGTTTGCCACATGCTCGATCGTTTCAGGCGTAATGATGGCTTCGCCGTTTTCTGCATAAAAGATTGGCAACGGAACGCCCCACGCACGTTGACGAGAGATCACCCAGTCGCCGCGGTCGCGAATCATATTGTATAAACGAGTTTTGCCCCATGGAATGATCCAATCTACTTTTTCGATTTCATCCAAAATATTTTGGCGGAACTTATCAATAGACGCAAACCATTGTGGTGTTGCCCGATAGATGACTGGTTTTTTCGTCCGCCAATCATGTGGATAGCTGTGAGTAAAGAAGTTTAGTTTTAGTAGGGCTCCTTTTTCTTCTAAAAGCTCAGTGATCATTGGATTGGCTTTGTCATAAAAGACCCCTTCAAATCCTGGTGCTTCTTCTGTGAAGACCCCACGGCTATCGACTGGTGATAAGACATCTAGACCATATTTTTTGCTGACGATGTAGTCATCTTCCCCGTGTCCTGGTGCAGTGTGGACCAAACCAGTACCGGCATCCAATGTCACATGGTCCCCTAACATCAATAGAGACGTACGATCATAAAAAGGATGTTGTGCCGTCATTTTTTCCAATTGATCGCCAGCCAATTCTTGTAATACTTCGACAGATTCCCAACCGATCTCATTCGTCACGGTTTCTAATAAATCTTTTGCCACGACGAATTTGCGGCCATCGGCCAAGATTTGAACATAGGCAAAGGTTGGATTCACAGAGATTCCTAGATTCGCTGGTAAGGTCCATGGCGTCGTCGTCCAGATAACAAAAGATGTATCTGAATCAAGCAAATCTTTGCCATCTGCTACTGGGAAAGCCACATAGATCGATGGTGATTTCACATCTTTGTATTCGATCTCAGCTTCTGCTAATGATGATTCACTAGATGGTGACCAGTAAATTGGTTTCAATCCTTTGTAGATGTAGCCTTTTTCTGCCATTTTTCCGAACACGCGGATTTCTGCTGCTTCATAATCTGGTGTCAATGTGATATATGGATGATCCCAGTCACCAGAAACGCCTAAACGTTTGAAATCAGCTCTTTGTGTATCCACTTGTGTCAAAGCATATTCTTCACATTTTTTGCGATATTCTGCCAAGCTCATTTCTTTGCGCTTGATCCCTTTATTGGTCAGTACTTGTTCGATCGGTAAACCATGAGTATCCCAACCAGGTACATAAGGGGAACGGAAACCTGACATCGATTTGGAACGTACGATGATGTCTTTACTGATTTTGTTTAATGAATGTCCGATATGGATATTTCCATTTGCGTAGGGAGGGCCATCGTGTAAGACAAAGGTTGGCTTGCCTTCATTTAATTCTTGACGACGTTGATACAATTGATTTTCTTCCCATTCTTTTTGCCAATCCACTTCGCGGTTCGGCAAGTTGCCTCGCATTGGAAAAGCGGTTTTTCCAAGATGCAGTGTTTCTTTCATTTTCATTCTTGTTTCGCTCCTTTTCGTCTCTCAACGTTTTGGTATAGTTTCAAAATCCATCGACTCGATCAACCGATTGCTTCTATTGACGTATCAAAATGGATAGGTTGCCATGACTTCCTTGTGTTTAGGTCTCACTGATTTTTAAAAATCAATCCTAGTGATTCCTCGTTTGGTTACTACGATCCCGGCAGTCGCCTAGTACTGTTCATCATCTGCTCTGTTCCGCTTTGCGGACCAATCCTAGTGATTCCTAGTACGGTTACTACGCTCCCTATGGTCGCCTAGTACTGTTCATCATCTATTCTGTCTTCCTTCGCAAGCCAATCATAGTGATTCCTAGTACGGTTACTACGCTCCCTGCGGTCGCCTAGTACTGTTCATCATCTGCTCTGTTCCGCTTTGCGGACCAATCGCAGTGATTCACAGCAAAAAACACGTCCGTCCCTGGTAAGGGACGAACGTGTTCGTGGTACCACCCAAATTTTATTGTCGGTTGACAATTCTTTGATGATCGGTAACGGGATCAGGCGTCGTTCTCTACTCGAGTCTTTGAAAAGTCAGCTCTTTCAAGAACGCAACTCACAGATGATCTGATTTCTTACAGGGTTTTATTTGGCTTCCACTCTCCCAAACTCGCTTGAAAAATATAAGAAATTTTTCTGTTCTGTGTCTTAGTTATTATCTGTCTTGTTCAATTCGTCTAATAAGTTTCTCGCATCATCTAATGTTTTCACTTCAGGGCTTTCACTTACATCAACGATTTTTTCATCTGATTCAACAATGTCCACATCAAATGTTTCCACTGCTTCTGAGTTTACTCCAGAACCATTTTCACTGTCAAGTTCTTTTGACAAAACTTCTCTGATCACTTGGTGGGAATCTTGTACATAGCTTGAAAATGGCGCCAAAATTTCTTCCCACTCAGGACTCTTCACTTGTTCTAATTGCGTTTGCAACATAACTAATAAGTTGTTATGGAAGACTCTGGTTTTCTTCTTCAAGTCATTTGTTTCTGTCGCCAATTGACGGGCATTGTCGGTTGCATCCGTCAAAATCTCTTTGGCTTTTTCTTCCGCTGAGGTCATCAAGGCATGCGCATGTTTTTCTGCAGTAGCAACCATTTCATCCGCACGGTTTTGAGCAGAAGTAACGATTACTTCTGATTCTTTGCTTGCGCTTGTTTTTACTTTATCCGCCGTATCTTGAGCCACGATAATGGATTGATTCAAGGCATCTTTCAATTCATTGAAATATTCAAGTTTTTCTTCTGCGTGTTTCAACGATTTTTCTAACTCACGATTGCGTTGAACGGCTTCTTCATAATCACGAACGATCATATCCAAGAAGTCATCGACTTCATCTTGGTTGTAGCCTCTCATTTTTACTGAAAAGTTTTTATTTTGAATGTCTAATGGAGTTAATGCCATATTCTATACACCTCTTTGATTTATTTACGTAATACACCTAATAACAATCTAACTTTTTCTTTTTTCGTGGTTCCTTCTAACCCCTGTATTTGAATCCGACCAAATCCTCTTACTGAAACGATATCCAGTAAATCCAGAACAAAATCTGGTCGTAATGCTTCTGTCCAGTTTACTTTTACTTTTCCTGATTCGATCAACTGTTTCGAACGCTGACGAGAGATGTTGTACACGGCAGAGATCACTGTATCAAGACGCAATGAGCTAACCGTTTCTCTTTCCTCGGTCCAACCATCTTTAGGCACGATCAAATCGGTATATTTTGTTTCTTCCAATCGAACGGATACGTTACCGATTTTATCCACTTGGAGTTGAATAAAATGACTGACTTCAGTGGCAACGAATACTTGCCATATTTCACCATCGGAAAGAATGTCTCCAAAGTATTCCCTCTTGACTCCAGTCCCCATTAATGTGCCTAAAACTTTTCCATGACTCAACACCGTAAATTTTTTCGGGTATTGAATCGTAAATAAAGTCATGTCAAACTCATCGGTGGTGGGCTCATAGTAATCGGGATAAATCAAACAACGTCGTCTCTCAGCAGCTTCATATCCACCAAAAAAGCGGAAACTTAAATCCGTTGATTGACGAATCAAGCTTTCTAAGATATACGCTTGTCTCGGATCTAAAAAATCAGTCAAGTAAGGCGCATACTGCATTTGCACTTGTTCGATCCATCCTTGAGCGGAATCAATAAAAGGGCGTTCATCGTTTCGAAAATGTTGATAGACATTTGCGTTCACCGATAACCACCCCTTACGTTAAAATAAAATTGATTGTAGGATCAATATCAATGCTTGTGATGCTAGCTGTAAGACAATAATTGCAAATGCAATCGTAAAATCGATACCAGCAAAACTTAATTTCAATCGATCAAATAAACTCAAATACGGTTCACACACTTTTGCTAAGAAACGGCCAAAAGCGGACTGATACCCTCCTGGAAACCAAGACAAAAGTGCATAGATCACTAATAAAATGGTATACAGATAAACAGCATCACTCAGTAATTTAACGAATCTCAAGAATAAAATTGGCGTTCCTCCTCACTTTAGATATCAAAAAAATTGGTATCTGCTAATGTTTGGGCAGTGCCTTCAATTTCCATACCCTTAGGCGTGCAAAGAAAAATTTCATCGCCAACACGCTTGATATCACCATCTTCAGCGTACACTGTTCCTGTTAAAAAATCAACTATTCGACGAGCTTGGTACTCTTCAATTAAATGAAAATTAACAAGTACAGCATCTCCATTGATGACTTGCTTCGCAATCCCCATAGCTTCTGAATAAACGCGTGGTTCTACGATCGTTATTTTTCCAGCCATTTGTGGAGAAGTTTCTTTAGCTTTTGTGTCTTTGACTCTCGTATTAGTTCTTTGTTGCGCCATTGGAACGACTTTTTCTTCCGTCTTAGGCACCGATCTTACTCGTTCAGCCGCCGCTGAGGATTGTTGATAGGCAGCAGTTTGAGGCTGCTGTCTGTATTGATAGGCTTGATTTTGTGGTTGACTTGTTGTATAAGAAGCCGCTTGGCTAGAAGCACGCGTACTCGCTGTTGTTCTAGGGGCGGTAAAAGCTCCTCCTTGGTTCACAGCTGGTTTCGCTGCCGTGCGTGCCGATTCTTCAGTGGCAAATGTTTCTTCATAATAATCTTCTTCGTCAGTCAATCCAAAAAAATTGGTCAGTTTCTCTTTGAGCGACATCGGTCAACCTCCTTTTTTATTGAAATAATGCTGTTCCTACACGAATAAATGTTGCGCCTTCTTGAATCGCAATGGGAAAGTCATTACTCATTCCCATACTCGTTTCTAAGCAAGGGGCATGTGTAAGATGCAGGTCAGCGATCTGTTGTTGAATCCTTTTTAATTCTTTGAAAATCTGATGCTGCTCGTCTTTGGAAGCAGTGAGCGGGGCCATCGTCATCAATCCAACAACACGAATTTTGTCGAACGAAGCGAGTGCTTCAATAAAAGCCACCACCTCTTCTACGAAAATCCCTTGTTTCGTTGCTTCCTGCGAAACATTCACTTCCACAAAGCAGTTGATCGGATGCTCTGCTCGTTTTTGAATTTCTTGTGCCAGTTTGATTGAATCCAACGCATGGAAAAAATCAATCTCATTTATAACTGATTTTACCTTTCTGCGCTGTAAATTACCAATAAAATGCCAACGGACATCTGGGTAATCAGTTAATGCTGCCTTTTTTTCAAGTAGCTTTTCTACTCGATTTTCTGCACAATCACGCACACCATTTTCTAGAAGTTCTCTTGTCGTTTCTGTATCGACGGATTTTGTCACAGCTGTCAAACAGACCTCACTGGCATTTCTAGAAACAAGAGCACAGGAGTCCTGTATCTCTTGCTGGATCTTGTGCAAGTTCTCAGAAATCATGTGCTCTGCCCCCTAGCGTTTACGACGGAAAAATGGTGGTGTGCTTAATTCGTCGTCATCATTCGAGCGTACTTCATCACGGCTGAAGGTGTCGAATTCTTTCTTTTCTACATTTTCAAATGTGTTTTCTTCTACTTTAGGTCGTACATTTTGTTCTTTACGGATATCCCAATCACCAAAACCATTGCTTTCTTCTGCTTGTGCAGGACGCGCTTGGTCCATATCTAAGGTTGGTTTTTGTGGGATAGAATGAATTTGGCTTTGACTTTGTCTGCTAGAGCGAGACCCACGTTCTTTTTTAGAAGGGTCAATGCCAGTTGCAATGACAGTCACACGGATTTCATCGCCTAAGTCTTCATTGATTGATGTACCTAAAATAATATTTACATCACCTGTTGCCGCATGAGCGACGATATCAGAAGCATCTTGTGCTTCAAATAAAGTCATGTCCAATCCGCCAGTGATGTTCAATAGCACTTGTTCAGCACCATCGATCGATGTTTCTAGCAATGGTGAAGAGATTGCTTTTTTCGTTGCTTCGATCACGCGTTCTTCGCCGCTAGCAACACCGATTCCCATCAAAGCGGTGCCTTGATTTTCCATCACTGTTTTCACATCAGCGAAGTCTAAGTTGACATAGCCAGGTGCAGTGATCAAGTCTGAGATCCCTTGAACCCCTTGACGCAAGACATTGTCTGCTTCACGGAATGCTTCAAGCATTGGCGTTTTCTTATCAACAACTTCTAACAAACGGTTGTTTGAGATGATCAATAAGGTATCGACATTCTCTTTTAATTTAGCGATTCCTTCAGCAGCAAAACGGCCGCGTTTTGGTCCTTCAAATGTAAACGGACGAGTAACGACGCCGACTGTCAATGCGCCGATTTCTTTGGCAATTTTAGCTACGATCGGTGCAGCACCGGTCCCGGTTCCGCCACCCATACCAGCGGTAATGAAAATCATATCCGCGCCTTCTAATGATTCACGAATAGAATCTTCACTTTCTTCTGCTGCTTTTTGACCAACTTCTGGTTGTGAACCAGCACCAAGACCACGGGTATATTTAGGGCCTAATTGAATGACTGTTTCTGCTTTTGAATTTTTTAATGCTTGAACGTCAGTGTTGGCTGCAATAAATTCTACGCCTTTGACATTTTCTTCGATCATACGATTTACTGCGTTGCCGCCACCACCGCCGACTCCGATGACTTTGATCACAGCGCCGTCATTGATGTTATTATCAATTGAAAATTCCATAGTTTATCTTCCTCCTGAGAATCGTTTTAGATTATTCAAAGATATTTGAGAAGAAATCTTTTACTCGGTTTGTGATCGACTCACCTTTTTTCTCTTCTTCTGTTTCTTCATAAGTTTCTTCTGGAGCTTCATATTGTTCGTAATGCACTTCTTGTTGTTGAATGGCAACGGGCTGTTGCGCGACTGTTTTTTCACCAGTGATCGCACTTTTGGCAAGCTGATAGACTTCGCTTAAGTTTGCTGAATAGTCAACGATACTGATTACATTGGTGAATACAGGATTTCTAAGTCCCATATGATTAGGAACGTAAAGCTTAACGTTTGTTTCGAATACTTCTTGAGCCAAATCTACGACACCCGGCAGGCTTGCAGCACCACCAGTCAAAATCACGCCACCTGGCAAATCAAGTCCATCAATTTCATCTAAGACTTCTTTTGATTTGGTAAAAATCTGTTCCATACGTGCTTCGATGATTTCTGACAAATAGCGTTCATCGATCTTCACAGGTTCTGATTTCCCAATCACATCCACTGGAAATTCTTCACTAGCGGATGTCCGTTCAGGATACGCATCCCCATAATTGATTTTTAATGCTTCTGCATTGTTGAAGGAGGTATTTAAAACTGTCGAAATGTCTTTTGTGACAAATTCGCCACCCTCTTGGTTCACATGGGTAAATTTCAATTGCTTGTCGTGCATCGCTGATGTCGTCGTTTGGCCGCCGCCGATGTCGATAACGATCGTACCAAAATCTTTTTCACCATCAGATAAAATCGATTCTGTCAGTGCTAATGGCGTAATGACTACTTCATTAACGATCAGACCAGATTTTTCCACACATTTACGAATGTTGTGAATGATGGTTTTTGGACCTGTATAAACCACACCAAACATCTCTAGGCGAACACCGATCATGCCACGAGGATCTTTGATCCCTTCAAAACCATCCACTGTAAATTCTTGCGGTAAGATAGCAATGATCTGTCTTTCAGGAGGGGTTGAACGTACAAGTGCTGCGGAAGCAACATTGCGGACGTCTTCGTCGGTGATCTCTTTTGATTCACTGTTGACAGCGATCATCCCTTGACAATTTTCCACTTCAAGAAGATTGGCTGGTACACCAACACTTACACTGCGAATTTGAATTCCTGCTTTTTCTTCTGCTTGTCTTACTGCTCTTTGAATGGCTTGTACCGTTTTATCGATATCTACAATGATGCCACGGTTGATTCCTTCTGATTTTGCATTTCCTACACCAATGATATTCATTTGGCTGTCAACGTATTCGGCTACTACAACTTTTACAGATGTCGTACCGATATCAAGGCCAACATACATTCCCGTTTTTGCCATGGATGGGGTTCCCTCCTACTTAAATTGGATATATAGCGAACCATCACAGTCCGTTTTTAGAGTTCATTCGAATAATTTGTTCACTGTTACCAATTCTACCATATAATGGCGCTTTTTAGAAACAAGTTAATGAAAAAAACTCTTGAATTTTTCCTAAGAATCACTATCAGCTGTTTGATTTTCGTCTGCATCGTCTTCTTGTGTATTTGAAATTGGGTAAGTAAAGATCCCAACTTCCATATCCACAATACTGTCCTCGGTCAAATCTTTGGCAATTTGCGGATAATACTGCATTTGACTCACCATATTTGAGATATTGACAATCACTTGATTGCCATCATTCATAAAGAGAGTTAACAGTTCATCATTGCTGTCACGGGGGGTGTATTTGATTTGAGAAATGCCATCTCGAATTTCTGAACTTAATTCTTGATAGGCATTGAGTGTCGCCTTGATTTTGTCTTCAGCCGAAAAATTTTCTAAAACCGGCAATCCTTCCTCTGGCTGCTCACTGATATCATCCAAAACAGCGCCATTTTCCAAAACTGGTGCATAGCCGCCATCTTTGGCTAATAAAGCCACTTCCTGGAATTCAGTGACAGTGATATCAAAACGATTAATACCAGATAAAGAAATAGAAGCATTTTTTATGCGCGGCAATTCTTTTTTGATTGCTGCTACACTCTGATTCCGTTCAAAAAATTGCGGCCACATCTCTTCATTGACGGCTAGGTCAGAATTTTTGAGAATCGCTTCTGCGGATACTTCTTGATTGCCTTTGACCACCACATTAGCCAAACGACTAAGCGGCGAAACAAAATACAAAACAATCAGCAAAGGAATCATCAGTAAACCGATAATCAGCGCTAAACGGCGAATCAATACTTGATTGCGGTACGCCTTTAGATTAGGTAGCCGGTCAGCAAAGGAGCGAGCCTTTTTTTCTGGCTCAGGCAGCTCTTCTTTCCCAGCGTCGGTTTCTTCTATCGCTTGTTCTGCTTCAAAAAGTGCTTCTTCTGCCAACTCCTCTTCATCTTCATGCGCTTCTTTCATGTCTTCTGTTTCTTCAGAAGCGGGTGAAGACCAAGCTGGCTGATTGCCTTTTTCTTGCAAATATTTTAGATTTTCTTTTTGCCAAGGGGTCAACTCTTCCGTTGACGAGGGGGTTTGATCATCATGAGGTGTTTTGTCTTTACTAATGATAATCGCTCCTTTCTATCCCACACATTGTACTATTTGATTACCTCTTGCACAAGTCGAAATAATCGTTCTGAGGCATCGCTGATCCCTTGTTCTTTTGAGGCTTTGGCCATCTTACTACGAAGGGCTTCATCTTGCATGATACTATCTACTGCTTCCACGAGGTTTTGGCTGTTTAGTTCATGATCGGCAATCATTTTGACTGCTCCTGCATTAGCTAAACTTTGGGCGTTCTTTGTTTGGTGGTCATTAGTCACATAAGGGCTAGGAATCAGAATTGCTGGAATCCCTAATGCCGTAAATTCGGCAATCGATGTGGCACCTGCTCGTCCAATCAACAAATCACTATTTGCCATCACTTCTGCCATTTGATCGATATAGGGACGAATACTGATATTAGGGAAAGCATCTTTTGACATCCCGATTTTTTCTTCGATCTCTTTGTAATACCTTTCGCCAGATGCATAAAGTAACTGATACTCTTTTTGAGCAAAAAGCGGCAGCGCATCAATGATCGCTTGGTTGATTTTCAGAGCTCCTTGACTCCCACCAAAAACCAAAACCGTTTTTTTCGCCGGATTTAAATCGTAAGAAGACAAAATCGTCGACTTTTGACTATTCCGTACTTCTTGCCCCCTGGGATTGCCCACTAGCACCGTTTTCTTCGCTGGAAAGTATTGAGAAGCATCGTGAAAAGCAATGGCGATTTTATCCACATACTTGGTTAGAAACTTATTGGTGATTCCAGGAACACTATTTTGTTCATGAATAATGGTAGGTATTTTCAACTTCGCTGCAGCAAAGACCACGGCGCCAGAAACATAGCCGCCGGTGCCAATCACCACATCCGGTTGAAACTCCTTGATGATTTTCTTTGCTGCATAATAGCTTTTCATGAAAAGCTGGATCGTTTTTACGTTATCAAAAGACAGCTTACGCTTAAAGCCTTGAATCTCTAACGTTTTAAAAGGAATACCTGTTGGAGGGACGATTTTATTCTCCAAGCCCCTTGTTGCACCAATGTATAAAAATTCGGCTGTCGGGTCAATCTCTTTTACGTAATCGACAAAAGACAACGCTGGATAGATGTGGCCGCCAGTACCGCCGCCAGTCACAAGTATTTTCATGTCCTTCACTCATTTCTATTTAAGTTCTGCTACTGCCGCCATAAATTTGTCGCCGCGAACTTCAAAATTAGGGTATTGATCCCAACTTGCATTCGCCGGTGACAATAGAATCGTATCTCCAGCAGCACTTAAAGAAAAGGCAACTGGGACGGCGGTTTCAACATTGTCTGTCATTTCAATCGTTTTTACGCCAGCTGCTTGAGCGGCTGCGGCTAATTTTTCTTTTGTTTCTCCAAACACTACGATAGCTTTGAGTCCTTTTAGTGCTGGAACCAACTCATCAAAACTGTTACCACGGTCCAAGCCGCCTGCCAATAAGACCAATTTCTCATTGTCAAAACCGCCTAAGGCCATTTCTGTTGCTAAGATGTTGGTTGCTTTGGAATCATTGAAAAATTTCACCTGATTGATGGTGGTGACATACTGGGTCCGATGAGGTACCCCAGTGAAGGTTTGCAACGCTTGTTTGATTGCTTCGTTTGGCATATTGCAAAGTTTTCCAACAGCGATCGCCGCTAAGGCATTTTCAATATTGTGTGCCCCTGGTACGCCAAGTTCCTCCGCTGCCATAATTGCTTCTTCTTTATAGTAGAGCATCCCATCAAGCATATATGCTCCTGCTACTTTTTCCTTGGTGGAAAAAGGAATGATTTTCGCCTTTGATTTGGCCGACAGTGCTTCTAGTTCCGGTTGGTTCCAGTTGATCACTAAATAATCGTCAGCGGTCATTCGTTGTTGCAAGCGCCATTTTGCTAAGACATATTCCGGGCGACTACCATGGTAATCGATATGGGCTTCATATATATTCGTGATGACAGCGATTTTCGGCCGTAAGGTATCGATTCCCATCAATTGGAAACTTGAAAGCTCCATCACCAAGCGATCTTCAGGCTTAGCTGTTTGAGCAACGGAACTTGCAGGAAACCCGATATTTCCAGAAAGCAATGCCTGTCCTTTTTCCATTCCAGCATTCAAGACATTGGCGATCATAGTCGTTGTGGTGGTTTTTCCATTCGTACCAGTAATACCGATAATCGGCGCTTCAGAGATTTGATACGCTAGTTCCACTTCCGTGATCACAGGAATTTTTTTCTCTAAAGCTTTTTGAACAAGAGGTTGTGAATAGGGGATCCCTGGATTTTTAACGACTAGCGAAAATCCTTCATCCAATAATTCAATCGGGTGGCTGCCAGTGATCACTTTGACCCCTAAAGCCAAAAGATCTTGTGCTTCTGGATTTTCAGCAAATGGCTTTCCGTCATTAACGGTCACAAGTGCGCCCAAATCATGTAACAATTTGGCCGCACTGAATCCACTACGCGCTAATCCTAGCACAAGAACTTTTTTATTTTGATATGTTGTAATTTTTTTCATTTTCTTCATCTCCTACCATACAAGGGCTATTGTGAGCAACGAGCAACCTAACGCGATACACCAAAACACAGTGTCGATCTTCCACTCAGACCATCCGCTCATTTCAAAATGATGATGGATGGGTGACATCTTGAAGATTCGTTTGCCTGTTAATTTGAATGAGGCAACTTGCAGCATCACGCTTGCTGTTTCACAAACATAGACCAGTCCGACAAGCAATAGGGTCCATTCTTGGTGTAAAAGAATCGAGATAGCTGCCAGCAGACCGCCTAAAGCCAGTGAGCCGACATCCCCCATAAAGATTTTTGCCGGTTTGCGATTGTAGGGAAAGAAGCCGATCAATCCGCCGATGATCGCAAGACAAACGATTAACACATCGATTTGATCTTGTCGCCAAGCAATCAGTGCGTAAGTTGAAAAAGAAATCGTGCCCAGTCCTGCGACTAGCCCATCGATACCGTCCGTCAAGTTGACTGCATTTGAAAAACCAACAAGCCAAAAAATGACGAACAAGCCATAAAAAATCGATAGCGACACGTCTATCCCAAAGAAATTCAGTACATCCGCATTGCCTTCGGATCGGAAAACAAAGTAAAAGACGAGTCCGCCTAAAATCTGTCCAATCAGCTTTTGCAACGAGTTCAGCCCCATATTTCGTTTGCGGAAAATCTTGATGAAGTCATCAAGAAATCCTAATGCACCATAAACCAAGGTAATGAACAAAAGAATGAACAATGAAGCAGTCAATTGATTTTGCCATGCTCCTACCCAGATGGCAGTGATCATTGCAGAAATCAAAAATACAAACCCACCCATCGTTGGTGTACCGGCCTTTACATTGTGCCATTTGGGGCCGTCACCACGTATTTCCTGTCCGTATTTCTTCATTTGAAAATAGCCGATAAACAAAGGCATTGTGGCTGTTACGATCGCAAAGCCACTTGCCAAAGGTAATATCATCTCTGTCCATTCCATATTGTTCTCTCCTATTTATTCGTTTTCACTTAGTGTAAACTTGATCGATTGTCCTGATAATTCGGTGTATGGTTCCACGCTTTGTTTGGTACAATAGCCGTTTCCTTCAAAACTGACGTCTACATTCAGCAGACTACCAAATTTGATTAAGTCTGCTTTTGACCAAGAAGTCGTATCCGGCATATAGTACTTATCGCTGTCGGTAACGAGCAGTACCCGTCCGCCAGGCATGATCGAAGTCCCACTGTCAACCGATTGGGCAATGACTTTTTCACCATCCCCGATGACTACCGGGATCAATCCAGCTTTTTGAACATCCGTTGCAGCCGATTCTGTATCGAGATTGCGATAATCCCCCACAGTTGTTTCGCTACCAGATGTTGTGCTTTCTTCTAATGCAGAGTTTTTCAGATCCATGACCCGTTTCATCAATGGATTGGCAATTTCACCCAACACGGTGCTTTCGTGCTTCTCTGGTAATTTAATCGTCAAATACAAAATGTATTCTGGTTCTTCTGAAGGAAACATCAAAACAACGGAATATAGATAATTGGTGCCACCAGACAAATACTTACCGGTTGTTGGATCGGCTACTTGGGCCGTCCCTGTTTTTGCAGAAATGTTGTAGCCAGGTAATTCATAAACGCCATAGGCACTTCCATAATTTTCACTCTCGACAACATCACGCATATATTCACGGACCTCTGTTGCAGCCTCTTTTGTGATCGGATGGCCGACCTCTTCTGGTTGCGTGACCGTTTCTTCTCCAGTATTGCCATCAACGATTTTACTAATAAATTGTGGTTTCAGCATCGTTCCATTATTTGCGACCGATGTGAAAGCCTGCATCATTTGGAAATTCGTCACACCAATCGCTTGACCAAAGGAAGTCATCGCTTGGCTGACAGGATTATCTTCTGGGGTGATTCCAGTATTTTCGTTAGGCAATCCTGAATAGGTGCTACGGCCAAAGCCAAATTCTTTTAAGTATTGTTGCCAACGATCAGCCATCCGCTGCTCCAAGGTCACCATTCCGATATTACTGGACCATGAAAGAGCTTGGCGCATCGTCAGTGTTCCTTTTTGACCAAAGTCCCAGTCATTGATGGTTGCATCGTAAAGTTTTAATCCATCAGGACTTGGGGTAAAGGTTTCGTTCTCATTGAAGATGCCTTGATCGATGGCAGCTGCTGTCGTCAAAATCTTCATGGTTGATCCTGGCTCATAGTTGTCTTCAACTAACAGATTTTGCCAATCATTGATCGAATCCAAATTTTCTGGATTGTAGGTTGGTCGTTGCGCCATCGCTATGATTTCGCCGGTTTTGGCATCCATTAAGTTCGCTGTTAAGTTTTCTGGTTTGTTTTCTTTAAAGACGCTGTCCATCAGCGTTTCCAAATAGCTTTGGATTCGACTATCGATGGTGGTATAAACGTCTTTTCCGTCAACGGCTGCGACGGTCTCTGCTACTGTTCCGGGCAGCGGGTTTTGATTGTTATCTTTTTGATAAACGATCTCACCATCAGTTCCCGATAATACATCATTGTAAGCAGCTTCCAACCCAGTTTTGCCGACTAGACCAGTATCGTCATCATTGGCAACAGCATACCCGATAAAGTGAGAAGAAAAGACCCCATTCGGATAAAGGCGAGCTGGATGGCTATCAAAATGGAAGCCGGCAATATCTTCTTTTTCCATTGCATCTTCGATCGCATTTTTTTGTTCTAATGTAATATTATTTCCCTTGCTCCCAAAAGAGACCCGCCACAATTGTTGCTCAAGGCCATCCTCTAACGTATTGACTGCTGTTTCTTGATCAATGGACAATACATCTGACAAAATTTTGGCCAACTTATTGAAGTTTGCTTTTTCTGCAAAGAGATTTTTGTTGCCATCTTTGTAATTCTGATTCAAAACAGCATAAATGGAATACGAGGTCACATCTTCGGCGATCGGAATCCCATTACGGTCATAGATTGTTCCACGTTTCGCTTTGATCACTTCGCTGCCTTCATAAAGATTTTTGGTCTTTTCTGCTAATGAAGTTCCCGCGACATCCCCGACAATGACGATATAGCTCAAACGCGTGACAAACAAAAAGAACAATCCAATACTCGTAGCAAAGAGAATAATACCTACTTTTTTGCGATTGTTCGTTGTAGTTTGATTGTTCTTTTTTAAGTATTGCTTGAATTTATCTGTTAACTTCATTTAGTCCACTTTCCTTAAATTGCCATCATCGATCGACAATCCATTATCCTCAGCAATCTTTTGGATGCGCTCGGTTTTAGAAAGTTCATTTTTCTCTTGTTCCAACTGTTCTGCTTGTGTTGTTTTCTCAGTGATATCCGATTGGATCAAGGAAATATCATGCTCAACTTGGCTGATATTGGTCCGAATATTGATGGTCAAGATTGCCAACGTCAATACAGCGATAATCACAAAGGCAGCAATCAGTTTTTCTAGAGTAGAAATACTTTTTAACCGACGAGCCGGAGATGCTGGTACACGGATGACCTCAGGACGCTGGGGATCAGTAGGCAGTTTTTCAGTTGTCGGTTCAGAGTGATCCAAAGGTTGTGATTCAAGAGGTTCTCTGAATTCATAGTCATGAACTTTTAGTTCTGCCATAGTTGTTACCCTTCGCTTTCCTTGATTTTTTCCGCGATTCGTAGTTTCGCACTACGAGAACGATTATTTTCAGCTACTTCTTCCTCAGTAGGAAGCAGTGGTTTTCTTGTTATAAGTTTTAGTGTTGGTTGAAATTCTTCTGGTATCATCGGCAGACCTGGTGGCATATCCTTTGGTGTACTGTATTCCTTGAACATCGATTTCACAATGCGATCTTCTAATGAGTGGAACGTGATCACACTGACACGTCCGTTGACTGCTAAAAGATGAATGGCTTGTTCAAGTGATTCTTCAATTACACCTAGCTCATCATTGACTGCAATTCGAATGGCTTGGAAAACCCGTTTTGCTGGGTGACCGCCCTTTCTTCTTGCTGGAGCTGGAATGGCTGTTTTGATGATATCGACCAATTCCCCTGTTGTTTCGATGGGATGATCTTGTCTCACCCGCTCGATTTCCCGAGCGATTTGTTTTGAGAATTTTTCTTCTCCATAACGGAAGAAGATTTTGACTAATTGATGGTAGTCGAATTGATTGACCACTTCATAGGCAGTCAATGCTGCAGTTTGATCCATCCGCATATCCAGCGGTGCATCTTGGTGGTAGCTAAAGCCACGTTCGGCTTCATCTAATTGGGGTGAGGAAACACCTAAATCATACAAAATACCATCGACTCGGCTTACGCCGTGTTGATTCAATGCTTCCTTTAAATAGCGGAAATTACTTTTAATAAACGTGACCATCCCTTTAGCAACATAAGGTGCTAAACGTTCTTTTGCATGGTCGATGGCGGTTTGGTCTTGATCAAAAGCAAAGAGATGTCCTTCTTCAGACAGTTGTGACAATAAATATTCACTATGACCAGCTCCACCTAATGTACAATCGACATAGACGCCTTCTGGACGAATTGATAATCCATCAACGGTCTCCTGTAGCATAACGGTGTAGTGTTGAAAATCTGCCATGTGTTTTTTCCTCTTCCTATCAAGCCTATAAGCCAAAGTCGATCATTGTTTCAGCAATTTCATCAAAGTTTTCTTCTGCTTCTTCAGAGAATGCTTGCCAACGCGTTTCATCCCAAATCTCGATTCGATTTGAAACCCCGATGATCACGCAGCTTTTAGTAAGGTCTGCATGATTTCTCAATGTAACAGGGATATTGATTCGTCCTTGTTTATCGATCTCGCACTCTGTTGCAGCAGAATAAAAGAAGCGGACAAATGTCCGAGCATCCTTTTTCGCTAAAGGCATTTCGTTTAGTTTTTCTTCAAGTTTTTCCCATTCAGATAAGGGGTAGCCAAATAAACAGCCATCTAATCCACGTGTCACAACAAATTTTTCTCCGAGTTTTTCTCGTAGTTTTGAAGGGACGATTAGTCGGCCTTTTGCATCTATCGAATGTTGAAATTCACCCATAAACATCGATAAATAACCCCCGATCTCCACCTGATATTCACAGTCTACCACAATCCCCCACTTTCTACCACAAATTATATGAAATTTGAAAGGGAAGTTGTTTGACTTTTCTTTACCAAATGAACAAAAAGAGGAAATCAGACTCCTTAAAGTCTTTAAAAAAACTTTAAGTGAAAAAATGGACGTTTATCAAGGGGCAAAACACTATAAGTAACTTACGATATTTAGAATGATCAAAACGACATGAAAAATGATCGTAAATAGAAAAATACTGCGCCAATACATCTTAAAATAGCGACCATATTGGATCTCTTCATAGTAGTACGCCTGAAAGACGGCCAGTAGAATGCCTAATAAAAAAATGGAGATCAAATAATACAATGTGATTGCTTGATCAAAAGTATATTTTGATAATTGATGAATCCCCACCATTAAAAATGGTACCGCTAAATCCGGTGCCTTCACATGGAAACGATCATTCAACGAAAGTGCAGAAACGATAAAACGACAAGCAAAATAAACGAGCACAGGAAAAATATACCAAAACAAAACGATTGGATTAAATCCAGACATACAGCAAAATCCTTTCTAACAACTAGTGTCACTATACTTTATTTTCTTTACATCCATGTTTCAGTTCTTTTAAAAATTTAAGCCGGAATAAGACAGCCATGAAATTTTTTAAGGAGGCTCTTATTTCAACAACTAACTTTTGAAAGTTTTAAAGAATGTATTTCTTTACCTATTAAAACAGAAGGGCGTAGCTTCAACAAGCCTATCTTGCCATTCTAACGAATTTTTTTATAGTGAAATTGAAATTTTCTTAATTTCTCCTTGGATCAACTTGAGTTCTTGAGAAATTGAGGGTAAACTGTCACTAGAATAACTCTAAAAGGTGGATTAGAATGAACGAGAAAAAACCAAAAAGTACCTTTGCAAAAATCACGCAAGTCGTGATCTGGACCATGCTTATTCTCACTGTCGGCTCGATTTTCTTAGCAGCGTACACAAGTATTATGGGTTAATCCTATTAAAAAATGCCCTTTTCCAAAATGATGGCTTCCATCTTTTGGAAAAGGGCATTTTTTTACAGTAACGGTGACACAAGACGTGCCAGGCCTTCCTTGATCTTGATCGTCAATTTTCTTTGTTGATATGCTTCGATCGTTAATGGTTTGGAATCGATCGAATCCGCCAGAAACGCTTCTTTTGTTTGAGTCGCAAGTTGCGCATCATAGATAATCGTATTGACTTCAAAATCCAGACGAAAGGATCGAACATCGATATTTGCTGAGCCAATCGATACAAGTCCACTATCTATAATCATCGTTTTCGCATGCATAAACCCTTTCTCATAGGTTTCAATGATTGCGCCAAAATGAAGCAGCTCAGCCGCAAAGGAATAGGTCGCCCAGTAAACCAAGGGATGATCTGGTTTGTTCGGAATTTGTATATGAACTTTCACCCCAGAGAGCAGTGCTAACTTTAAGGCGTTATGAATGGCTTCATCCGGAATATAGTACGGCGTTTGAATTAGGATTTCTTTTTTGGCTAAATTGATCATTTTCAAATACGTCATTTTAATTTCTTCATGTTCCGTATCAGGACCACTAGTGATGACTTGGGCTGCGACTGTCCCCGCTTGTTTGATTTCAGGAAACAAAGAAGGATCATATTTGATCTCCAAGGCGTGTTGTGAATTCCAATCCATGAGAAACCGATTTTGCAGCGAATAGACTGCTGAGCCGGCAATTCGCAAGTGATTGTCTCGCCAATAGCCAAATTTTTCCACTTGCCCTAGATACTCATCTCCCACATTAAAACCGCCTGTATAGCCAATCTCACCATCAATCACCACGATTTTGCGATGATTCCGATAATTGATTCGCGGATTGACATAAGGAACGAACAAAGGAAAGAAAAAAGCAATTTGCCCGCCATGCAGACGCAATTCATCAAAAAACTTCAATGATACTTGAGTACTGCCCCAAGCATCTAATAAGACTCTTACTTTTACGCCTCGCTTTGCGGCTCGTACTAATGCTTCTTTGACTTCATTTCCCAATGCATCACTGCGATAAATATAATATTCCATATGAATGTGATTTTTTGCCTGTTCGATATCCGCGATCAAGGCATCAAATTTCTGCCGCCCATCGGTATAAAGTGTCATGCTATTGGCTGTCGTATAGAGGGATTGACCAAAGACCGTCAATAGATAGACTAACTGCTGGACTTCTACTTGAGCAGTCGGCGGATGCGGAAACAAATGACGCGCGAGTGCTTGTTTTTGTTCTTCTAATTCAACGTTTAGACCAATCTTTGCTTGTGAGCGCATATCGAAAATCTTTTCCTTGGAAATTCCTCTACCAAAGAAAAAGTAAAGCACAAAACCAACGATTGGGATGAACATCAAGACCAAAAGCCAGGCCCATGTCTGAGCAGTCTGACGTCTCTCTCTGAAAATGATAATGATTGATAACAAAATATTAACTATAAATAAAATGGTTACCAAATTATCCATTACAACCATTTTTCCACCTCTTCCCCGATTTCCCGCTACTAAAGCATATCAAAAAATAGTACCTAAAGTAAAGAAACACTGTGATGAAACAAAAAAAGCCGATCTGACGATCGACTTTAATAAAACATACGTTTAGAATTTTAAGAATCGGCGCATTGATAAGATGGAACCAAGCGAACCAATCACGATACCAATCAGTGCCATCACACCGCACACTTGTATTAGAAACATATTTGGTGCAATTAAGCTGTAATTTGAACGTAGCAAGGATGGATTGACCATTGCATAAACTTGATGATACCCGAAGTACATCAACGCAATTGGGACAATTGATCCTAAGAGTCCGATCCAGCCGCCTTCAAGGAAGAATGGCCAACGAATGTAGCCGTTTTTCGCCCCAACCAGACGCATGATTTGAATTTCTCTTTGACGGGACAAAATCGTGATCCGAATCGTATTAGAGATTAGGAACATTGCCACAAAAATCAGTAAGACAGCAGCAGCTAAGCCCCAAGTCCGCACAGCCGCAGACAATTCAAAGATTCGGTCAGAAGAATCTCCACCGTAATCGGCTTTAAAGACATTCGGCAAATCCCCAGCTTGTTCTGCGATCTCTGTCGTATACTCTGGATCTGTTGCACTTACAACAAATACGTTATACAGTGGATTACTGTCGCCTTCGAACAAGTTCCATGAATCCCCCATGGCATCCTGGATCTTCTGCAATTCTTCGTCTCGACTAGAAAATGTCACTTCTGAAACGTTCGGCAGATCATTTAAGGCCTGTTCTAAAGCATCCATGTCTTCTTGTTCTGTACCAATATCAACGAAAACCGACACGTCCACATTCTCACGAATATCTTCGGCTAGTTTTGTTGCATTTAAGATTACACCTAGAAAAATACCGACTAATGTTAATGTGATCGTCACGGCACTCAATGACGCGATAGTCATCCAGCCGTTACGCTTTAAACTTTTAATACTCTCCAGGAGATGACGGAAAAATGTTCTAATCATCGTAACCATATTCTCCTTCCGCTTGGTCGCGAATAATGCGGCCATTCTCAATCGCGATCACGCGATGACGAATCGTATTTACGATCGTACTATTATGGGTCGCCATAACGACCGTTGTTCCTTGTGCATTGATTCGATCAAGCAATTTCATGATTTCCCATGAGTTTTCAGGATCTAGATTTCCGGTTGGTTCATCCGCAATCAATACCTTCGGTGTATTTACGATGGCACGAGCGATCGACACCCGTTGTTGTTCCCCACCGGAAAGTTCACTTGGAAAGACCCGAACTTTATGTTTCAGTCCGACCAAATCCAAAACTTCCATCACCCGTTTTTTGATATCACGGGGTTTGCGTCCGATAACTTGCATTGCATAAGCAACATTTTCAAAGACCGTTTTCCGCGGTAAAAGTTTGTAGTCTTGGAAGACCACGCCGATTTCCCGGCGCATCAAAGGGATCTCACGGTTTTTCATGCCGACCAAATCATATCCTGCGACATTCAAAACGCCTTTTGTTGCTCTTTCTTCTCGATACATCAATTTGATAAAGGTTGATTTTCCGGCGCCGGATGGTCCAACGACATAGACAAACTCCCCTTGATCAATTGAAATCGAAAGGTTACGGATAGCAGTCGTACCATTAGAGTACTTTTTCATTATATCTTTCATTTCTATCATACAGCTATCTCTCCATCTCAAATTTTCATTCTGGCTTATTATAGCATGAATATATTTCACCTTGCTTGCAACAGATTACAATTGTGTTTCAATCTGTTTAAGTCATACCAGGTTATTTTTGATTCAGTTTCAGCTTCAAATAGGCATCGATAAAGCCGTCCAAATCGCCATCCATGACTGCCTGTACATTCCCAGTTTCGAAATTCGTTCGGTGATCTTTGACCATTGAATAGGGATGGAAGACATAAGAACGAATTTGCGAGCCCCAGCCGATCTCTAATTGCTCGCCTCGCAAGGCTGCTGCTTCTTGTTCTTTCTTTTCGACTTCTAATTGATACAGCTTAGCTTTCAACATCCCCATCGCTTGCTCACGGTTTTTCAGCTGTGAACGCTGGGCTTGGCTAGCGACCACTGTACCTGTTGGAATGTGAGTGATCCGCACAGCAGATTCGGTTTTGTTGATGTGCTGTCCACCAGCGCCGCTTGCGCGGTACGTATCGATCTTCAAATCATCTGAGTTGATCTCCACATCGATCGCCCCATCTAATTCTGGCATCACATCCACCGAGCAAAATGACGTATGCCGTCTCTTAGCAGAATCAAAAGGTGAAATACGGACCAAGCGATGCACGCCTTTTTCCGACTTCAAATAGCCATAGGCGTTGTGGCCTTTCACAAGTAATGTGACACTTTTGATCCCCGCTTCATCACCGGCTTGATAGTCCAAAGTTTCCACCTGATACCCATGTTGTTCGCAAAAACGAGTATACATCCGTAACAGCATGCTGCCCCAGTCTTGCGACTCGGTACCGCCTGCTCCCGGGTGCAGCTCGATGATGGCATTGTTTCGATCATAGGGTTCATCTAACAACATCGACAATTCATAAGAAGCCATTTTCTCATTTAACTTACCGATTCGCGCATCAAGTTCTGCTTCCATTTCCGGATCGGCTTCTTCTTGAATCATTTCCAACATCACTTCGAGTTCTTCCAATTCTTCTGCTAGCTGATTGAATTGATCGTAAGTCTCTTTGTTGGCATTGTTGGCGTTAATGACTTGTTGAGCTTTTTCTGAATCATCCCAAAAGGTAGGATCTGCCATTTGGTGTTCCGCTTCCGCAATGTCCTCTTCTAACTGATCTAAGTCAAAGAGACCCCCTAAAACTGATTATTTTTTCATTCATCTGGGTCAATTGATTCCGAATATCTGCGATTTCCATTAAAATTCCTTCTTTCTTTTTTTCTTACAAACGAAAGTAGACTGGACAAAAACGTCTGCCAGCCTACTCTCACCTTTTTCAAAACTTGTTACATATTTTTCCCGTGGCAATTCTTGAATTTTTTCCCGCTTCCGCAAGGACAAGGATCATTGCGGCCCACGTTTTTGAAACTTGGCGCTTGGGCAGCCGGTGCTTCTTCTACCCCTTGTGCTTCTCCTTGGGCTACTTGTTCCCGTTGAACGTTTTGGCGGATTTCTGCCTTCATAAACAGACGAGTTACTTCATACTCGATGGCTCCAACCATGTTTTCAAACATATTGAATCCTTCTGTTTGGTATTCAACTAACGGATTGTTTTGTCCATAAGCCCGTAACCCAACCGATTGGCGCAATTGATCCATGGCATCGATGTGGTCGGTCCACTTCGTATCAACGACTCGTAAAATCACTACTTTTTCAAATTCCAGTAATTGTTCTGGACTATTAAGTTGTGTTTTCTTTTGTTCAAAGACTTCTTCTGCCCGTTGGTTTAGATAATCTTTAATCTCTTGAGCTGATTTGCCCTTGATGTCTTCAATACTGATGGTATCTTCATGAACAAGTGCATTAGCAGCAAAATCAACGATTCCTTCATAATTCCAATTGCTTTCTTCTAATTGCGTATGACTGTCAACGACACGGCTGATGGAACGTTTCACCATATTCATTAATTGTGGTGAAAGATCCGTTTCTTCCATGATTACTTCTTGACGTTGTCCGTAAATAACTTCCCGCTGTTCTCGCATTACGTCATCGTATTGCAAGACGTTTTTCCGGGTATCGTAGTTATTCCCTTCCACTCGTCTTTGGGCAGATTCTACTTGTTTTGAAAGCATCTTACTTTGGATCACGGCATCGCCTTCATCGATTTTCATCCGATCTAAGAACACTTTGATTCGTTCAGAACCAAAACGTTTCATTAAATCATCTTCTAGCGACAGGTAAAATTGCGACATCCCTGGATCTCCTTGACGTCCCGCACGTCCCCGCAACTGGTTGTCGATCCGTCGTGATTCGTGACGCTCGGTACCAATAACTGCCAATCCGCCTAGTTCTGCAACACCAAGACCCAACTTGATATCCGTTCCCCGACCAGCCATATTGGTCGCGATCGTTACAGCGCCTTTTTGCCCAGCATTCAAAATGATTTCCGCTTCTTTAAAGTGATTCTTAGCATTCAATACTTCATGAGGAACTTTCTCCCGATCAAGCATTGATGATAGTAATTCAGAAGTCTCAACAGCGACCGTCCCTACAAGGACTGGTTGCCCTTTGCGGTGACGTTCTTTGATGTCTTGAACGACTGCTTGGAATTTGCTAGTAAGTGTTGGATAAAGCAAGTCCGCACGATCATCCCGTAAGATCGGTTTGTTCGTAGGAATCTGAATGACTTGCATGTTATAGATTTCTCTAAACTCTTCTTCTTCCGTTTTCGCAGTACCGGTCATCCCAGACAATTTTTTGTACATCCGGAAGTAGTTCTGGAATGTGATCGTCGCCATCGTTTTGGTTTCATCTTCGATCTCGACACTTTCTTTTGCTTCAATCGCTTGATGCAGTCCGTCAGAATAGCGGCGGCCATCCATGATCCGACCTGTAAATTGGTCAACAATCATTACTTTGCCATCTTGCACCACGTAATCAATGTCACGGATCATGATGTAATTCGCCCGCAACGCTTGGTCCAAGTGATGGGTCAATGCGGTGTTTTCGATATCATACAAGTTTTCTAAGCCGAAGGTCTCCTCCGCTTTTTCGATCCCACGTTCTGTCAAGCCGATCGTTTTTGATTGAATATCGATTTTGTAGTCTTCTTCTTCCGTCAAGCGTTTGACGAAATTGTCGACCCGATTGTATAGCGCGGTCGATTTTTCTGCTTGTCCTGAAATGATCAATGGCGTTCTCGCTTCATCAATCAAGATCGAATCGACTTCATCGACAATGGCATAGTTTAATGGACGTTGTACCATTTGATGACGATAAACCACCATGTTGTCCCGCAAATAGTCAAACCCTAATTCATTGTTTGTACTATAAGTGATGTCACAAGCATACGCCGCACGTTTTTCTTCTGCTGATTTTGAGTTGATGTTCAAACCGACTGTCAATCCTAAAAAGTTGTACAGCTCTCCCATCTCAGTCGAGTCACGAGTTGCCAAGTATTCATTGACGGTTACGACATGGACGCCTTGACCACTCAAGGCATTCAAATAAACAGGTAATGTCGCCGTCAAGGTTTTCCCTTCACCGGTACGCATCTCTGGAATATTCCCATCATGCAAGACGATCCCACCCATTAATTGGACGTGGTAAGGATAAAGACCCAAAACGCGTTTTGCAGCTTCACGTACTACTGCAAAAGCTTCAGGTAATAATTTATCCAAAGTCTCTCCCTCTTGGAAACGACGACGAAATTCATCGGTTTTCCCGCGTAATTGTTCATCAGATAAAGCGGCCATTTCATCCGCATGTGATTCAACTTGATTCGCAATATGGTCAAGACGTTTTAATTCTTTTTTGTCGTTTTCGATTAATTTTCTAAAAAAATTGGCCATACCTTAATAATTCTCCTTTTACTTCTACATTATCCTAGCTGGAAACTCTCCTAACTATTTTAGCACTAGTTCACCATAAATGAAATATTTTTCGATAGAACTATCGCATCAATCTTGCGTGATAAACGGATTCTTAACCTTTTTTCACAGATTTTAAAGAAACGAAGGGAAAAAATACGCAACAAGCCATCGATCGGTGCCCAAAGTCCAGCGCACGTCCAAATGACTTGTTGCGAATATTTGCAAATTAGGCCGTTTTAAAACGGGTTTTTAAGAAAGCTAAGAAGAGCATCAGCAGCATGCCTAAAGATTGGATCCCAATCATCAAGATGATGTCCGCGCCAATAAATCCTGCCAACATCGCCACCAGAGAGCCTGCCCCCAGTGCATTTAAAATCACGTTGGTACTTTCTTTGAAACTGCTGATCGTCGACAGTCGCGACTTTTTCGTCAGCCAGAGGAAAAACGCTGCGCCCATGACGAGGATACTATTCATTGCCACCAATAAAAATGCCACCGTGATCGTCTGGCTGAAGAAAATCGCCGTCTCGTTGTTGCGATAAAAGCCGTCTTCGATCACTTTCTGAAACGAAGCCGCATCATGCACTTGATCAGGCATCATTTCCGCCGTGTAACGCATCTCATAATGATAGGTTTGTCCATCGATTTCCTCTTTGATGGTCCAGTCTGTCTCACGAAAATTGATGGCATATTTTGCTTCATCAAGGTCCGCTTCTGAAAGCGCAACACCTATAATGCCCGCTTCTGTTTGCGAAAAGACTTGTGACTCATCCGTTAAAAGTTTGCCATCTTCCAGCTGCAGTTCACTGTATTCGGCTGCTGTTTCAGCAGTCATGAGTGTTTTTGCATGGGGAAAAAATGCTACAAAGGCTTGATCCGTTTGCTTGCTGATCATCAAGGTCAGCGGGATCATCAGCAAGGACATCAAGAAAATATAGACAAACACTTGCTGCCAGCGATTTAATTTTTTACGCCATGCATAGACTTTTGTTGGAGAAAATATGGCCCCAAAGTATGTTAAGGGAAATCGTTGTTCAGACATCCTATCATTCCTATCCTTTTGTTCCGCCCGAGGTCAAACCTGAAACAAAGTATTTTTGTAAGAAGAAAAACAGTGCAGCAATCGGTACGGCGATCAAAATCGCCCCAGCCGCAAAGAGTGCTACCCGTTGGTTACGGGCATCGTTGATAAAAGTCTGCAGACCGACTGCGACGGTCAAACGCTCTTGTGAGCGAAGCAAGAACCGCGCCAGCAAGAATTCGCCGAATGGCCCCATAAAGGCCCACAATGCTTGGACGGCAACCATTGGTTTTACGAGGGGCAAAACGATTTGCCAAAAGATGCGAAAATGCCCTGCACCGTCAAGTTTTGCTGATTCATCCAAGTCGATCGGTACCGTATCAAAGTACCCTTTCATCAGCCAAGTATTCATGGGAATCCCACCACCGATATAGATCAGTGTCAAGAACCAGAAACTATCTAGGCCGTTTGCTAATAAGCCCATGACATAAAAAGCGGTCAACGCCGACATTGTTGGCACCATCTGAACGATCAAGAACACCATCAAACTGCTCTTACGACCGGCAAAGCGATAACGACTGTAAGTATACCCTGCCAGTGTTACGATCATTACTTGGATCACCATCGTGGAAACAGCCACGATCAAGGTGTTTTTATACCATGTCAAATAGGGGGTTTCATTGAACAATCGTCGAAAGTTGTTCAATGTCCAATCCGCATCAAAATCCAAGCGAAAGGCGATCATATTCCCTGCCTTGAAGGCTGAGGTTGCGGTAATCAACAAGGGATAGATGATAACGATCGATAAAGCGATCATAAACAAGTAGGTAAATAATTTGCTGAAAGAAAACTTTTTCTTTTTCATCCTCAATCCTCCATATTAAATGCATTCGTCTTTTTAAACACCAGTAATGAAATGGAAATCACCACAAAGGAAATGATCAAGGTCAATGCAGAAGCAATCGAGTATTGTGGCGAGCCGCCCGTCGTCAATTTGTAGATCCATGAAATCAAAATATCCGTCGAACCGGCATTTCCACCTAAACTCCCTGGACCACCTTCGTTAAAGAGATAGATCATGGAGAAGTTATTAAAGTTCCCTGTATATTGCGTAACGAAGGTTGGTGCTGCCACCAAAAAGATCGCCGGTAACGTAATATTGCGAAAACGCTGAATCGCATTTGCTCCATCCATTTTGGCTGCTTCATACAAATCTTCAGAAATGGATTGTAAAATCCCTGAGACCATAACATAAATATATGGAAACCCTAACCAACCTTGAATCAAAATAATCGCGGTCTTTGTCCAAAACGGGTCGGTTTTCCAAGCAATATTGCCAATATCCACAAAGGGCAGATTGTTCAATAGCGGGATCACCTGCGTATTGATCGCTCCTGCGGTATCATTAAACATATTTGAAAAACTCATGATTGTGATAAACGCTGGCACCGCCCAAGGAAGCAAGAAAATCACCCCGAAGACCCGACGGAACTTCACAAATTTTTGATTGGCAACAACTGCTGTCAGTATTCCTAAGGTAATTTGCAAAGTAGTTGCTAAAACGGTCCAAATCACCGTCCAACTAAACACTTTTACAAAGGTGTCGCGGTAAGAACTTAAGGTGAAGATATTCGTAAAATTCGAAAAACCGATCCAGTCGATTAAGTTTGCTGGCGGAATATGTCGAAAATCATAGTTGGTAAACGCCATGAAGAGTGTCACCATTACCGGAAAAATAATTGCTACGATCATCACCAGATAGGCTGGGATCGTCAATAGATAAGCGAAACCATCCTCATACAATTTATTGAAAAACTCTTTTCTCGTAACTGCCACCGGGAACCCTTTTTCAATACTTTGGCGAACTTGATAGGCATCTTTGATATTTAAAACCCAAAAGATAATGAAAATAACGGTAACGATGACCTGTAGCGTTCCTTCGATCAACAAGAACAAAGAATTGTGTTCCATCGGTACTGATCCCAGTGTGACAAAGTTATATAATGCTTGTCCACCGAACAAAAGCATTTCGCCTAGAAAAATTAGAAAGACCGCAAAAAAGAGTCCCGCTTTAAATTTCTGACCATTTTTGAATTGTCCCACCCCAGGGATGATTGAAAGAAGCGCTGTCTGCGTGGCTTTTGAATTCGTCCTCATATGTATCCTCCTTAAAATCGAAAGTCTGCCAAGCGGCCGACGATCCATAGAAATCAATCTCATCAAGCAATTTCTTGCGTGCTACGTTGCAAGGAATCCTTTTGACAAACATCCTCTATAGAATCGTCGACATGAATGACAGACCGTAATCGGCTATTTATTAATATTTCTGCTCAATCGCTTCTTCGATTGTTTTGGCAGCATTATCCGCTGCTTCTTGAGGAGTCATATTGCCTGAACCTGCATCAAACAGCATGTTTTCAGCCCCTACCCAAACCTCAGACATTTCAGGGATATTTGGCATTGGTTGTGAAACACTGTATTGCTCGATCACTGCTTTTGCTACTGGATCATCAGAAGCAGCAACTGTTTCTTGAGCCATAATGTTTGCTGGAATATCATGACGCATTTCATACAATTTCTCTTGATTAGCTTCGTTTGTTAAATATTCGACAAATTGTTGAGAAATGTCTTTGTTTTGTGAGTAGTTGGAAACAACCCATGCTTTTCCACCACCAAACGTTTCATAATCATTGCCATTGCTCAGCGTTGGGATTTTCGCTACGCCATAGTTAATCCCTGCTTCTTCAAAGCCGTTCACGCCCCATGGTCCGTAAATGATGGCTGCTGTTTTGCCTTGGTTAAAGTAATCTAACATCAAGTTTTCGTTGGCTGATACATCCAGCATTCCTTGCGGCCAGACATTTTGGAACCAATCAGTTGCGTACGTGATTGCTTCAACAGAACCTTCATTGTTGATCCCTAAATCAGATGGATCTGTCCCTTCATCCCCAAAGACATAACCACCATAACCAGCTAATAGACCATACGTATAATAAAAGTCTGTCCAACGAGCTAAGAAACCAACATTGTCATCGCCTTCTGCAAAACGATCATCTTTTGCTAGCTCTTCTAAATCAGAAAAAGTTGCTGGCGCTTCATCGATCAAATCTTTGTTATAGAACATGACAACTGCTTCAATCATTGCTGGTGCGCCATAGATTTTATCATCGATCGTCACTTGTTGCTTGTCTGTATCGCTGTACCGTCCATCATCTGGCAAAGTCATTTCTGCCAAATGCCCTTGCGAGCCTACTTGACCTACACGATCGTAAGGAGACATCGTAACATCTGGACCTTTCCCAGCAGGACCGTCTAGTTGAAGCGCATCCATTTGATCGAACATATCCATTTCTACAACGTTGATGGTAACATCATTTTCAGATTCAAAGTCAGATTTCACTTCATTGATATAATCAATATAGTCTGCTCCTACAGAGACCGTGAGCGTTTTTTCATCGCTACCTGAACCTGCATCTGCATTACTACCATCGGTACTACCACCGTTGCCGCCACACGCCGCAAGCGCTAACAACGCACTTCCTGAAACTAATCCTAGAGCTGCCTTTTTCCAATTCACTTTCATCCTGTTTACCTCCTGCAATTTGTAACTCCATTATGCAACCGGTTTCTTAAAATGGCAAACCTTTTCTAAATGTTAGCGATAACAAAAATAGAAAAAGCCTTTAAATTAAGATGTCGATGAATCGAAAAGAAATTGCGCAACCATTTGCTTAATTTTTCATTTTGTGGATTCACGAACCACGAGTTGAGGTAAAAAGCGCTGTTGTCGCTGGCTCGTATCATTATGTTCGATTTTTTGGATCAATAATTCGCCGCAAACTTCCCCCATTTCCACAATGGCTTGCTTCATCGTTGTCAATTTTGGCGAACTTACCTGATCAAGGAATACGCCATCGTAGCCGATGATCCCAAAATCATCTGGCACCTCCACTCCGATCGACTGTAAGCCTTGATTGATGCCTAACGCTAAACGATCTGTGGCACAGATAAAACAAGTGTTTTTCATTAAATGCTCATTCTGCGATTGGATAAACTTGCGGGCGGCGGAAGATCGGTTGTCAAAACGATAGATTTTTGGTGATATTCCCGCTTTTGTGACTGTATCTATGTACCCTTTTTCTCGGCTTTTCGTAAACGCTTCTTCCAACTCTAAACCAATATAGACCAATTGTTGATAGCCGGTGTCGATAGCATGTTTGCATGCAGAAACGATTCCTTGGTAGTTGTCACTGTCAACAAAACTGAACCCAGCTTCATTTTCGCCAAATAACACCACAGGCTTTCTTAAATTTCTTATCCAGTCCATGTCAGCCTGGCGAAAGCCCGTAATGATGCAGCCATCTGCTGGACCACGATCCACCCCGTCAGTCGTAACTAGCTGCAAAGAATAGTGTGCTTTACCAATAGAACGAGCGATCCCAACCAATAAGTTCATATAGTAAGGTTCCGTCGTATCCATCTCCTCTAAAATATACACTTTGATGATATGGGAACGCTTGGAAACTAATGATTTGGCAGCAATATTCGGCTGATAATCCAATTCAAGCATCGCTTGATGAACCAGCTGCTTTAACTCTTCAGTTACTTTGTCCGGATGATTGATCACTCGAGAAACGGTCATTGCGGAAACATTTGCTTTTTTAGCAACATCTGCTAGCGTAGTCATGATTCACTCTCCTTGTATTATTTCATCTATAGTATAACATAATAAACCAAAAGAATAACCAAGACACTCTCTATATAAAAAAGATTTCCAGCCAATTTAACGAGTATAAAAAAACAGAGTAGCTTCTCAGCTACTCTGTCAAAAAAGACTATTTTTTGGGGTGTCGAGAAAAAGGTATCAACACTTGTTAATCGGTTTCGATCAACCCGTATTTGCCATCTTTTCGACGATACACAATGCTCGTTCCATTCGTTTCCGCATCTTCAAAGATAAAGAAGTTGTGTCCAAGCATGTTCATTTGTAAAACAGCTTCTTCACTGTCCATTGGTTTTAAAGACAAACGTTTTGTACGTACGATGTCTAATTCAGAACCATTGTTTTCTTCATCGTTTGCTTCAGTTGTGAACAAATCACCATCTGTTGGCGGAACCAATGCTGTCTCGCGAGATTTGCGGTTGATTTTTGTTTTAAATTTGCGGATTTGGCGTTCCAATTTGTCAACAACCAAATCGATACTAGCATATAGATCAGGTGAGGTTTCTTCCGCACGCAGAACTAAGAATGGTAAAGGAATCGTTACTTCTACTTTTGCTGTTTTTTCAGTATAAACTTTCAAATTAACATGTGCTGTTGCTTCCGGCACATCGTTAAAATAACGTTCTAATTTACCTACTTTTTTCTCGACGTAATCACGGATCGCTTCTGTTACCTCGATATTTTCGCCGCGCACATTATATCTAAACATAAAAATTACCCCTTTCGTCTACCAGTAAAGAAGGAAAAGGACCACTCTTTTCTTCTTCTTAACTCTATTATATCGAACTCTTGCTCATTTGCCTAGTAAATCGAACAAATTTCTTTAAGCGTTTTCAAAATAACGATTCAACGGGCAAAGGAAAAGGATCGAATCGACTGGGGGCCAAAGGTCTGCAATGCTTCAGCTGCGTGATATAACGTTCTACCGGTAGTGTAAACATCATCGATCAACAACAGTTTCTTGTTTTTTATTTCAACCGTTGCCTCTGGCTTCACCGCAAAAGGTTGCACCTCCTCTAATCGTTGCTTGCGAGAACGTTGAGCTTGTGGTGCGGTATCAACCACTTTATCCAGCCATTCTTTCGACTTAACTCCGCCTGCGTCCAGCACAGCGGTCACTTGATTAAACCCTCGCTCCTGGTAACGTTCTGCCGATAGCGGGATGGGTATCAAACAATCGTAATCAAAGTTGTTGATCTTTTGTCTGATGGCAGCAGCAAAGGTCTCTCGCAACTGATAGTTTCCCATTAATTTGTATTCGTGAATCCACTCCTTCATCCCTTGATCGTAAGCGAACAGTGCCCGATGCTGCAAATGGATCATGGGACAGGTTTTCGCCCAAAAGAGACAGTCACTGCAGGAAATGGTATCCTTTTTGCCACATGTTGGGCAGCAGCTTTGCCAATTGATCACTGTAAATCGCTGAGCGCATTGTGGACATAATTCTTTTTCGGGGATGCGCCAAGGAGCCAACAGCTCAATGATCGTTACCTCTCTTGAAAAAAATATTTGGCACCAACTACACTCCATCGGTCAACCAGCTCCTTGCTAATTGGTTCATCTCATTGATTTCTTTGATTGCTTGACGGATCGCTTCTGTCGTTTGGTCGTAGAAAAAAATGACTTCCCCTTCTGTAAACGCACCTTTGCGATCGACACGGCCAGCGATTTGTACTAACGCCGATTTTGTAAAGACCGGGTGATTGGCTCCCAGTACCACCACTGAGACATTTTCAAACGTTACACCTCGTTCTAAAATCATCGTTGTAAACAACACCTTGTACACTTGGCTGCGTGCCGATTGGACTTTTTCCCTCCGTTTTTCATCTTGTGAAGAAACACTAGTGAGGAGCCATGATGCTTCTTGCCTGCGGACTGCCCCTTCCATTTCCTTCATCAGCTGAATACTTGGACAAAATACCAAGACAAAGTTTTTTTTAACCAACCGCTGCAAGTGCTGTAGCAATGGTCGCAGCCAACGTTTTTTGCGATAAGCCTGCGCCCAGCGGCTATAATGAATAGGTTTCGGAACGATCAGCGGACGCTGATGAAACCGTAGAGGCATTTTTAACACTGCAAATTCCGAATAAATTTCTTGCAACAATCGTTTTGAAGGCGTCGCACTTAAATAGATCAGACACCCGTTTTCTGCCAAGGCATTGTATAATCCGTAACGCAGCTGCGCATCGCCCTCGTAGGGAAATGCATCTATCTCATCCACCACGATCAGTTGAAAGCTGCGATAAAAATGCAGTAGCTGATGAGTGGTGGCAATAAGGATCGTTGTATAACGATAAGGTTCTTCTGATTTCCCATAAAGGAGCAGGCTTTCCTCTTGTGGGAACGCTTGTTGAATCCGGGGGAACAGTTCACGGCAGACATCGATCCGTGGCGAGACGATCGCCACACGACCACCTTCTTGCCGTATGTGGCGGATCGTTTCAAAGATCATCTCGGTCTTCCCTGAACCCGTGACTGACCAAACAAGAGACGATTTCTTTTGTCGACAATTTGCCACTAATTGCTGAGAAATTTTTTGCTGAAACGAAGTCAACACTCCTGGCCAAACGATCTTGTGATCAAAGGCTGCAAGATCCGTTTGTTGAATTACGAGTTGGCCATCTGATGTGATCCGACCATAGCGAATACAAGTTGGACAGTAATAGCAGCCTATCGGCAATAGAACCGACGGCTTGTGGTGGGAAGAACCGCAACGCTGACAAACGATTCTCTTCCCCTGCTCGAGCATTGCCGGTCGAGAATCAAAAGTTTTTCCTACACTCATTGTTTCATCTAAAACAAAAAATTGTCTTCCTTTTTGATTGGTCATAACATACACCTCAGTTTTAAGTACGCAAAAAAATCGGTTCAAGTACTTTTTGAAAAGTACTTGAACCGATTACAGGTTTCTTGTTTGCTTCAACAGCAGGTCTTGCTTATTCGCCGATCAATGTCAAAGCTTGATCTAAGACTTTTTCGCCGTTCATCATGCCGTAATCTGCCATGTTGATTACTTCTAATGGAATTCCTTTTGGCGCTAGACGTTTCTCGAAATCGCCTTTCATGAAACGAACTTGTGGTCCTAATAGTAAAACGTTTACGTCTTTGCTTTCTAAATGTTGATCTGCTTCTGATGCGGAAACTGCAAAAATATCTGCTTCTAATCCTTTTGCTTCAGCTGCTTTTTGCATTTTTGTTACTAATAAGCTTGTACTCATCCCTGCAGAACAAACTAACATAATTGTTTTTTTCGCCATATCGAACACTCCTTGAATTTTAAGAATAAGATAACATTTCCTATCTCTAGTATAGAACAAGTTTGAAATTTGTCAACGCTTTCTATCCAGCAACCAGTTTGATTTTACTAAACGATTAAAAACGACGTACTCTTTTTTTAAATTGACTAGGACTACCTCGTAGCCGGCATTCAGCCACGCATAAGCCCCATTTTCTGGATGTCGGTAATCATTCGCCCACCAATCGCTACTGGTGCGGGCACTTTTGGGCAAACCGGATGCGGGGAAAAGAAATTCATCAAACTGCGTAAACGTTAAGGTGATTTGCGAACCACCGTTGTTTTTTAAATAGTGAGTGATCGTATCGTACTTTTTGCGTCTACCCAAAGCAACTGCCTCCTCTTTTTAGAGTCTATGTTCGTACCTGTTTCTTTCTTCTATTTGTAACTTTCCTTCCGATTGCCTATACTAGAAACATAAAGGAGGCGATCGTGCGCGTGACTTATCGAACGATTCGACAAGACGGAGAAACAGAAATAGAAATCAAAAAATCGCGTTTCCTCTGTTCATTAAAACGAATTCAATCAGAAGACGAAGCCAAAGCGTTTATTCAAGCCCTCAAGAAAGAGCATTGGAAGGCAAATCATCATTGCAGCGCCTATGTATTAGGTGAAAATCATGAGATCCAGCGCAGCAGTGATGATGGTGAACCGAGCGGCACCGCTGGGGTACCGATTTTAGAAGTGTTAAAGAAAAACGAACTGATCAATGTGATCGCCGTTGTTACCCGCTACTTCGGTGGAACGAAACTGGGTGCTGGTGGATTGATTCGCGCTTATTCAAGTTCGGCCTCTGCTGGAATCAAAGAGGTAGGAATCGTCGAGGGTATTTTGCATCAAGAACTTGCCTTGACCATCGATTATCCCCTTTTAGGCAAGCTCCAAAACTACTTAGAACTGCAGAATATCTATATAAAAGATATTGCTTATACGGAGAAAATCGTTGTCACCTTAATGATTCCTGAAGCAGTACTTGCCGACCAAGAAGCCGCTCTGATCGATTTGCTACAAGGTCAAGTGCAATTGACCAGAGGGACTACCGAATATGTAGAACGCTTGATCGAGCAGTCCACAGAGTAAGCCAGCTTACTAAAGACCTTCCAGTGTGTGCTCTTTTCCTCAAGGAGGACGCTGCCAAGTTTGCTACAACCAATGCAGGAAGCCCAAATATTTGAAAAGCCGAAACGGTCATGCAACCAGCGACGCTACGCAACAGCTGAAACGCTCGTAGGGTCCTTTCGGCTTTTTTGGGCTTTTTGTTGCCAATTGAAATAGACAGGTTATTTTTCCATATAAAATTCAAAACGATTACCAACATATTGGGTGCGCACGTATTCAAATGGTTGACCATCTTCAAATGAAGTGATTTGCCGCATACGTAAAATCGCATCGCCGCGTTTGATTTGTAAGTAATCAGCAATTTGCTCGGAAGCGACCATGGCTGAGATTGTCTGTGAAGCGCCACCGATTTTCCGTTGTCCTTTTTCCTCTAAAACTTTATAGAGGGAAGAGATGATCTCCTCTTTGCTAAAGTCATGAATAAACTTCTCAGGGATACTCGCGACTTCAAAACAGATCGGCACATCATCCGCATACCGAATCCGCTCCATCCGTAAAATCGTTTCGTGACCTTCTAATTGCAGCTTTTCCATTTCACTGGAGCTAGGTGCAGTCAAGAAATAAGCGACCGCTTTGCTAGAAGGTTTACGACCAAGAGAATTCATGATTTCGGTAAAACTCGTCGTGCCCGTCATTTTCTCCTGTACTTTTTGGCGAGCCACATAAGTGCCGGAACCGATTTTACGCTCAAGAATCCCCTCATCTGCTAAGGTTTGGATCGCTTGTCGCAACGTCATGCGACTCACACCGAATTGTTTCGACAACTCGCGCTCTGAGGGCAGACGATCCCCGATTTTGTATGTATTGTTTTCAATATTGGCTTTAATTTGATCATGAATCTGGATATAAACAGGTAATTTTTCCACCACTACACATTCCTCCGTTCCCCTCCTATTATAACTGGTATATACCTAAATAGCTAATAAAAAAAGCAAAAACTGCTCTGTTTTTCTCAATTTGTGCGAATTCTTTCCCTATTTTATAGGCAGAAGAAAGAAGTTATCACAAAATGTCCAAACAAGAGCAGTCGCTTTTCTTTTAAATTGGTTCGGTCGCTGGCTTGAGAATTTATTCAGCCAACGCTTTATTGGCAGTGGCCATCAACAAGCGGATACGATTCAATTGATTGACGATCGAGACACCTGGATCATAATCAATGGCCGCAATGTTCGCCTGCGGGTATTGACGACGTAATTCTTTCATAACACCTTTTCCTACCACATGATTGGGCAGACAGCCAAATGGTTGCAGACAAATGATATTGTTGACATTATTTTCCAATAGATCAATCATCTCACCGGTCAAGAACCAGCCTTCTCCCGTATGATTACCAATGGAAACAATCTCGCTCGCTTGCTCCGCAAGCTGATGGATCGAATGGATACCATCAAAACGCGTTGACGCCCTCAGTGCTTTATCCATCGGTTTTTGGAGCCTTTCAATCGCCATGATCGCAAAATCAGCGATCATTTTACTTTTCTTCGCCATCCCCAAATGCTCGTAGCGCCAAATCTGATTGTAGAGGGAATAATTCATGAAGCCGACAATATCTGGTACGACCGCTTCCGCTCCTTCTGCTTCTAACAGGCGAACGACATCGTTATTGGCAGTCGGTGAATACTTCACTAAAATCTCTCCCACGACACCGACACGCGGCTTCTTGATATCTCTTATCGGCACTTGATCAAAGGCTTGAATGATTTTTTTCATATTTCGATTAAACAGACTGAAGGAGCCATTGCGGACATTTTTGGCAATTTTTTCCAGCCATTCTTGATGGAGCCGATCGACAGCCCCTGCTTCTTGCTCATACGGACGGGTGCGATAAACGACCCGTTCAAAGAGATCTCCGTATAAAAATGCCACCGCCAAACGCTTCATCATCGGTAAGGTAAAGCGAAAGCCCGGATTTGATTCAACCCCGGTGTTGCCCATCGAAATAGATACCACCGGCACTTGTGGAAATCCTGCATCGTTCAGTGCTTTACGTAACAAAGGAATATAGTTCGTTGCACGACATCCGCCGCCCGTCTGAGTCATCAAAACACTGGTATTTTCAACATCATATTTTCCGCTTTGCAATGCTTCTACTAGCTGTCCAATGGAAATGATCGCCGGATAGCACGCATCATTATTGACAAAGCGTAAACCGACATTAACCGCCTCACGATCTTCACTAGGTAGACAGACCACTTGATACCCAGAAGCTTGCAAAGCAACATCGACTAACCCGCTTTGATGGATGGGACTCAACATCGGCAATAAGAGCGTGTGCTGCTTGCGCATCTCTTTGGTAAAAATAATCTTTGCCGGTTCCTCGTATTGCTTTTTAGGTACAAAGTGCTGTTTGTCCCGTTCGTTGACTGCTGCTTTCAAGGAACGCAACCGAATCCGAATTGCCCCAAGGTTCGCTCCCTCATCGATTTTCAACACCGTATATAACTTCCCATACTGCGCCATAATCTCTTCGACTTGATCAGTAGTGACTGCGTCGATCCCGCAACCGAATGAGTTTAATTGAACCAGTTGTAATTGTTTGTTTTTCGCGACCACTCGAGCTGCCGCATACAATCGCGAATGATAGACCCATTGATCCACAACCCTCAGATCGCCGACATTTGCTAAATGAGCAATACTGTCCTCAGTCAATACATGGAAGCCTTCTTGGGTAATGACTTCTGCAATCCCATGGTTGATTTCAGGATCCAAATGATATGGTCTTCCAGATAAAACGATCCCTTTTTGATTGGTCGTCATCAGCATACGTAGCGTTTCTTCTCCCCGTTGCGCAATATCTGTCTTGAACTGATCCAGCTCCTCGAAACCGCTGCGTAGGGCTTGGGCAATTTCTTCTTCTACAAAACCAAAATCTTGAAAAGTACTCGTTAAAGTTTTGACCATTGAGGCTTCATCCGCCAAATTCAAAAACGGACAGCGGTAGTCAACCGCCCCTTCACGAATCGCATCGACGTTATTACGAATCACTTCTGGATAGCTTTGCACAATTGGACAGTTAAAATGATTCTCAGCGGCAGTGTTCTCTAATCGCTCAAAAATGACCCCTGGATAAAATATCAACGGTACGTTTTGATCAATCAGTGCTTGGATGTGTCCATGGGCTAGTTTGGCTGGGTAACAAACCGTATCACTAGGAATCGTTTCGATCCCTTGCTCATATAGTTCTTTGTTGGAACGTGGCGACAAGGTTACTCGAAACCCTAACTTGGTGAAAAAGGTATGCCAAAGCGGATAATTTTCATAAAGATTCAATACTCTTGGTAGGCCGATTTCACCATGGACGGCCTCTTTTTTACGCAAGGAACGGTACTTAAACAAGCGGCGATATTTTTCATCCACAAGATTGACTTTGCGGTCTTCTTTCTTGATTTTGATTCGCGCACCACGTTCGCAGCGATTTCCGGTAATAAATTTTCGACCGTCAGAAAAGAGGGTCACCGTCAACAAGCAATTGTTTTCGCATAGACCGCAATTCGTAAATTCTTTTTCTGCTTGGAAATCGGCCATTTCTGCAGGAGACAACAATGTACTAACATCGTCAAGGGCTGCTTCTTCTAAAGCGATCAAAGCGGCACCATATGCCCCCATCAAACCGGCGATCGATGGTCGAACGACTTCACGGCCGCTGATCAATTCAAAAGCGCGCAGAACCGCTTCGTTATAGAAAGTCCCTCCTTGGCAGACGATTTTCTCGCCGAGGTCTTCAGGTCGCCGAACCTTGATCACTTTATAGATGGCATTTTTTATGACCGAGTAAGACAAGCCGGCTGAAATGTCGCCAACAGAAGCCCCTTCTTTTTGGACCTGTTTCACTTTTGAGTTCATAAAGACGGTACAACGCGAACCAAGGTCAACCGGTGCTTGGGCTTTTGTCGCTGCCAACGCAAATTCTTTGACATCCTGATTCATAGATTTGGCAAATGTCTCAATGAAGGAGCCGCATCCTGAGGAACAGGCTTCATTCAATTGAATCGAAGATAACGCGCCATCTTTGACCGTCATCGCCTTCATGTCTTGCCCACCAATATCTAGGATAAAATCAACCCCCGGCTGGAAATGTTCGGCAGCTTTGTAATGGGCCATCGTTTCCACTTCACCGATATCGACTTTCAGTGCATGTTTGATCAAATGCTCGCCGTAACCTGTGATCGTTGACTTTGCGATGTAAACGTCAGAAGGCATCTGACGATAAAGCTCTTGTAAAACCGCCATCGTTGTCGCTAACGGTTCACCTTCATTATTGCCATAGAAAGAAAACAATAATTCCCCTGCATCATTGATCAAAACCACTTTCGTTGTGGTTGATCCTGCATCGATGCCTAGATAAGCAGCGCCTGTATGCTCAGACAACGCTTTTTCTGTGGCCACCGCTTGAGCATGGCGAGCACGAAAAGCAGTCAATTCCTCCTCGTCTTTAAACAATGGGGCTAATGTATCAGTTGGCGCGAGTTTGCCATCTTCTCCGTTGGCTAAGCGGGCCAATAGCACGGAAAGCTGTTGCTCTTCTTCTGCATACAGTGCGGCCCCCATCGCTACAAACAGTTCTGGGTTCTCGGGAAAAATGATATCTGCTTCTTGCAGGTTCAACGTATCGATAAATCGTTGACGCAGTTCCGACATAAACGTCAGTGGACCGCCTAAGAAGGCTACCTTGCCTTTGATTTTACGACCAGCAGCCAAGCCAGCAATCGTTTGATTGACCACCGCTTGAAAGATACTCGACGCAATGTCTGCTTTTGCTGCTCCTTCATTGATCAGCGGCTGCACATCGGTTTTGGCAAAGACCCCACAGCGTGAGGCAATCGGATAAAGGGTTTGATAATCTTTGGCTAGTTCATTGACCCCATTGGCATCCGTTTTCAATAAAACCGCCATCTGATCAATAAACGCACCCGTTCCACCGGCACAACTGCCGTTCATTCGCTGCTCCAATGCCCCTTCAAAAAAGGTGATCTTCGCATCTTCGCCGCCTAACTCGATAGCCACATCGGTTTCGGGAATCATTGTCTCAACTGTTTTGGTACAAGCGATGACCTCTTGGACAAATGGGATCCGCAAAACTTCCGCCAGACCCATCCCACCCGATCCGGTAATCGCCAGCGCCAGCGGCTGATCTTCGATCACTTCTTGCGCTTCTCTAATGATTTTTTCCGCTGCCTTCTGGATGTCTGCATAGTGTCGTTCATATCTTGAAAAACACGTTTGATTGCCTTCATCTAACAGAACCATCTTGACTGTTGTCGACCCGACATCGATGCCCGCTTTATATTTTTTCATTTGTTGCCTCCATCTAAACAACACTTTGTTGATTATCTAACAAGCCGTTTGTTATAATACTTATGTTCATTGTAATTCTTTTGATTGATAATTCAACAAACAATTCTAAGGAAGGTGTGGGATAAACAACAATTACCCGTTTTTTGTTGTTTATTTTGAAAGGAAATTCACAATATGAAAAAATTGGATTTACGTGTCAAACGAACCAATAAGTACATTATTGAAGCTTTTATCCGCTTAGTGGAAGAAAAAGGCTTCGAGCAAGTGACTGTCCAAAATATCGCCGATGAAGCCATGATCAACCGTGCAACCTTTTATGCCCATTACAAAGACAAACAAGACTTGTATGAAAAGATATTTGACTTGGCTGTCGAATCATTTACCGCGATTCTTGATTTTGAAGATTTTGTTCAAGGAAATCGCATCAAAATCCGCAAAATCGAAGCGGCCATGACCGAACTTTTTTTACACATTCAAAACAATCGTTCCTTTTATTTGACGATCATGGATGCCTCTGCCATTGAGATCATCCGTAAAAAGTTGGGCCTGATTTTGACTGAACGTTACCAAGAGATCTTTTCAACGTTAAGAATCACCGAAGGAGACATTGAAGTGCCCTTAGACTTCATCATTGACTATATGACCTCGATATTTGTTGGTACCTTGCATTGGTGGCTAACGGCAGAAACAACGATGACACCCGACCATCTAGCAAAACTTGTCATCAAACTGGTGGCAAACGGCCACCTGACTGTCTTGGGGATTGAGATTGAGGAATAAAAAAAAGAAGCTGCGAATGTGCAGTTTCTTTTTTATTCCTCAATTAGTGATTCTTTGAACGCCATTTGATCGTGTCTTTCGTCTTGCGCTGTTTCGTTACTTTGATTCCTTTTGGAGCCACACGAATCGCATAATCTTCCTTTTTCACCACATCATAGACATGCTCTGCAACTTCCGTTACTTTTTCTTTTAGATTCAATTTAAATTTCATGTGTTTTCATCTCCCGAATGCTTTACTAATAGCCTATCGCAAATAAAAAAAATCTTC
This sequence comes from Enterococcus sp. DIV1067f, assembly GCF_050543505.1. Classification (NCBI taxonomy): domain Bacteria; kingdom Bacillati; phylum Bacillota; class Bacilli; order Lactobacillales; family Enterococcaceae; genus Enterococcus; species Enterococcus sp. DIV1067f. The sequence continues at coordinate 905,979 of NZ_CP172940.1, read as the reverse complement.
AACTTATAGCCCTTCATAAAAAAGGATTTTTAGGGTTTTCGTTCCTCTTTATTGGACAAGCGATTTAGACGCAACCAATGCTTCGTAATGCTGAACTGTTTTTCTAGGTTTAGTAGAAAATTTGTTGAACAAACGGAACGATCCTTTCTTCTCCCCTTCACCGTTCCCCATTTCTGGCAATTCAGCATTATTGACATAGCTTTGGTTTGAAGGATGTTTGCAGAAACTTATCTTTTTCATATGCTCCTCGTTTCTTATCAAATGAGACTGAGTTTGATCGACAGATTGTCTCCAGTTAGACGCACTTATTTTCTATTTTCAATAAAAAAGTGTCAGTAGAAAATCCAACGATTTCCCACCAACACAAAATAGTGTAGTTTCCAACTACCACGAAGTTCGATTAATAAATTAAATAGTCAGAAGCACCAGCTTGCTTGATCTCGATCACTAGCTTATGAGGCAGGCAAATGCTCGTCTGTCCATTGCGATAGATCCAGCTGGTTTTGACAGCAATTTGGTCCGGGCTATTGTCTTCACGCACTCGGATCGCACCATCTTTGATCTCGACGATATTGTACTGACCTTCTGCTGGATAATACGTTTTTTCCATCGCATCGATTTCTTCCAAGTTGAAACGGTCAACTTCTTCCCCATTGATTCGCACGATCGCATAACGATCCCCAGTATCACTTTGGGCTTGCGCTTCAAATAGAAAAAGCGGTAAAAAAGAGCCAACAACTAATAGAACAAACAATAGATAATCATAGGGCTTTAATAGTTTTAAAAATGGCTGGATCGTCTTTTTCATCACATGTACGCCTTTCACTGTTCATTCACTGTTCCTTTTTAGAAGGTAATCGCTCTTCGAAAAAAGCAGTTAGATCAATGATCTCTTCCTCTGTGAAGGTTTCTTGCTCCCATTGGTCAAGAATTTGTTCTTGCAAAGCCAAATCCATTTCCCAAAAATGATCGATCTTCTTGAAATGCTTTGGGTCAAAGGAACGAAACACGGGGTAGATCATCAAAAATTCTTCAAAGGTAAGATCCCAGTCCTCAGTATAATCTTTAACGACCCCTTCTGACAAGGCTTTTTCCGTTGGATCGCCATTTTCTTTGATTAAACCAGCTTCGTAAAAATGGCGATAGATGGCCTCTTTGGTGATCTCTGGATGAAATTTTTTACTGTGACGATAGGCTTCTTCAATCAATGATGGATAGATGATCTCCATTTTCCCCCTGCTTTCTGGACGGCGTCATAAGACGGCGTTAATTCTTTTCGATTGGGTGCTGTGCTTTGTATTCTGCTAAAGATACATGGTGGCTGCGCTTGAAGGTTCCTGTTGTCCCATCAAACGAAATCGCTGGGGATTTGACGCCATGGTGGGTCCGACGCTTATTCTTTTTTGCTTTTGATGTTTTTCTTGCAGGTACTGCCATGTCATTTCCAACTTTCTGTCACTTTTTCATTATGCACGCAGCTGCAATGCATTTTTTCGTTTGTTTCGTTTAAATTCATGAATGATTTTTAATGCGCGTTTCCTTGTTTTGATGTTCGGGCTCTTTAAACGTCGATACGCACTAGACAAGTCCGTTTTTTCCATGTTGACTCCTTTCTGTTACCAGCTTGCTTTTGTAACGCCGGGAATTTCTCCGAGGTGTGCATGCTTACGGAAATTGATCCGTGACATGCCGAATTTATTCATGTAGCCCCGAGGACGACCATCGATCATATCCCGTTTCTTCAAACGAGTCGGATTCGAATCCTTCGGTAGTTTGGCCAATGCTTGGGTATCTCCTTGCGCTTTTAATTCTTGACGCACTGCTCGGTATTGTTCGATCAGTTGTACTTGCTTGTTGTATTTTGCCATTTTTGATTTTTTTGCCATTCAGTTATTGTCCTTCCTATTTCTTGATTTCACGAAAAATCGCTCTGCGCCGCAACTTTGGTGAATATTTTTTTAATTCTAAACGTTCCGGCGTATTGCGCTGGTTCTTATTAGTCAAATAAAGTCTTTCCCCTGTCTCCACACATGCCAAAATAATATTGTTTCTCATAATAACCAGCTCCTTTCTCTTGCGTCACACCAAAAAAGGTTAAAGTGTAACGATTACGTTTTGTATCATATCACACTCAAACATAGGAAGCAAGCAAAACTATTTCTTCTTTTTGTTATTTAACACGTGAAGAAAACGTCATATGAATTTGTTTTCAATCGTTGCTGTCATTGGCGGCAAGGTAACAGGAACCTGTAGCTTTTGATCGCGCAAAAAAACCACCTGATCTTTAAGGAATCACTGGTCGGGCTTTTCAAGCAGCCCACGTCGTGATCCTTTATCAGGTGATTTCTTTCGGTTAATTTACTGATTTGTTCTCATGTGATGCAAGCCATTCACTGATCGCTTGCAAGCGTTCTATCCGCAAGTTCGGCAAGCCATTGCGTGATAAACCATGAGAGGATTGAGGAAACAGCATCAGCTTCGTATCGACGCCTTTACGCTGCAACGCCATGTAAAACTGCTGTCCTTGTTCTTGCGGACATCGCAAATCATTTTCCCCATGGAGTACTAGCGTAGGTGTCTTGACTTGGCTGGCATAGGCCAAAGGCGACATCTTCCAAAGTCCTTCGGTCTCATCAAGTTCCCGCAACAATTGGAATTTGACAAAGGCAGGTCCAATGTCGCTCGTCCCATAAAAGCTGATCCAATTTGAGATCGAGCGTTGCGTAACTGCCGCACAAAAACGATCGGTATGACCAACGATCCAGTTGGTCATAAAGCCACCATAGCTGCCACCAGCTACATGGATCGTGTTCGTATCGATTTCTGGATGGTTTGCCACCACGGCATCAACCCCCAACAGCAAGTCTTGATAATCTTTATTGCCATAATCACCTAAAATCGATTTGACAAACGCCTGACCGTACCCTTGCCCGCCACGAGGGTTCAACAAGATGACCCCATAGCCGTTAGCGGCATGGACTTGCATCTCGTGGAAAAATGTTTCGCCGTAGCAGACTTGCGGACCGCCATGGATGTACAAAATTGCTGGATGACTTTCTTGTGTTTCGGTCGGGGGCAAATACCAGCCTTGAATTTGCCAACCATCTGCTCCTTCGTACCAAAACGCTTCGGGTTTACTGATCGCTAACTGTGACATAATTGCTTGGTTGGGATCATATAGATCAGTTACTTCGCCACTTGTTAAGTCAATCAAGCCTAAGCGACTAGGGATCGATGGCGTCGCATAAGCAACAGCAAGTTTGGCTTCCGAATAGATCGCCGCATCAAGGATATCCATTTTTTCATCAAGCAGTTTGGTCCATTCTCCTTGGATCGAGGCGCGGTACAATTGTAGCTTGCCATGCTCCGTTACGGGTACAAGGAATGTGTCATCCGTCAACCAGGTGATCGCTACGCCGCGATTTTTTTGTTGAAAATCACTGATGATCGCATTGCCAAAAGCGATGTCAAGATCTTGGGAAAGATTTTTGACCGCTTTCGTTTTTAAATCGATCAAAAATAAATCATCCAAGGTCACAAATCCGTAAGAGAGGTCATTGCCTAATAATAGCAGCTGATCATTGCGCGCTGCAGCAAAAGTATACGTTCCTTCTGGCAGAATGTTTTCTAAACTTTCTGTCTTTTTCGTCTGGCTATTTAGGAGACAAACCTTCGATCCATAGTCCCACTCGTCTTCTTCCTCTTTGTCAAAAGTGAGAAACAAAGTCTCTTGATCATCCGCTAAGCCAGAGAACACAAAGGGATACTTATGCTCAAAAATCAGTTCCGTTTCTTGTGTCGCGATCGTTTTTTTGATGATCGAATGTTTTTTTTCTTTTAAAAAGCCGACGCCATCCGCCAAATAATTGACTTTCGTAGTAGCTTTTACTTGTGGAAATTCCTTTTGCTTGTCCGTCTTTTCTTTGTCGTCTTGATTCTCTGAAACCGTCTCCTCTTGTGCCAGCTGGTAATAGATAGCTGTTGCGTCTTGCTTCCAAAAATAGTCGCCCAGACCTTTTTCAGTCACAAGTGCTTGGGGCTTGCCGCCGGACACCGACATCGTCCATAACGTACTTTCACCTTTCTTTGGATCGGTCGTCACAAAACTGAGCCATTGCTCATCTGGCGAGACCTTTAGGCTGTTGTGGGTCGTCGCTTCGGTGCCCCACTCACGCCTTTCGTTGGTCTTTGGGTCAATACTATAAATCGCTGAATCATACGTATTGGTCTCTTGGTTGACTGCCGTTTCCAAGTAAAAAACCTGATTTTGCCCCACGGCAGGTTGCGCAATCGTTTTCAGTTCAAACAGTGTCTCATTCGTTATTTTTTCCATCCATTTCCCTCCAAATATACGTATTTTCGCAGTAACTATCTACTAGTATATCAAAAGAAACGAATTTTTCTGCATTTTTTAATAGTGAAATCCTCGCAAATTCGCTACTTCTTCAAAACCAGCCGACATCCCTGTCTGCCTTAAGATCTCCTGCCCATTTTCTAAAAGGGTTAAGGTGATTTCCGTACTGGCGCTTTCGCGAATGATCCGATTCATTTGTCCAATAGAAGGTGCTAACAACGAATGGCCTTCTTTCGTCAAAACTTCGATCGTCAGCAGCCACTGTTTTTGTTTGAGATGGATCACTAAACGGTCTTCCGTGCGTTTGACATCATGAATCTTTGCGCCATGATAAGTAGCAAAACGATATTCTTGGCTGCCGACTTGCAGAACACAAATCGTTCCCAAAAAAGCAAAACCCGCAAAGGGAATGTCGGCTGCGGAGAAAAAGAACCGAACATCTGGCGCATCAAAGCTGTTGCACTGAACCCAAATATAAGCTGCTGGAAAGGAGGTTCCCCAATCTTTTTCCAAATAACCGATCCCGTTCGTAAAATCGATTGGTTCTTCGTTCCAGTACAGCGTACCTTCTAAGGTATGACTCATGCTCAAGACACCGTGGTAGCACTCCATAAATGACAGATACGAAAAAGGCCCCATGATACTCGGCGCATAACGTGTCCGCTGAATCGGTTTGTGGTCGTTGTATTTTACTGCTCCTTGTACTTGAAGATCGTTATTTTTTAAAGAGACTTGAATGCCTGCTTCACTAAAGATATTGTCACCAATCGTTACTTTACGCTCCTCTTCTGACACTTGAAAGTCAGTTTCCGGAAAGGAAAAGTAATGCGCGCCCTCATGATTGATCACTTGAATGAACACTTCTTTGGTCCCGTCTTTTTGAATCGAAAAACCAGGAATAAAAGCATAGACTTCTTCACCGATTTGGTGCTTATGGTACCAGCCTTCAAAAAAAGCGGTCTGCTTGTCGTGGCCGTGAAAGAACCGATCTGTTGTCAACATCTTGATTTCCCTCCGTTTCTTTTTTAAGTGTAGCATGAAGCAGAAAGATTCCTCAGGATAATGCTTTTTCTATGTAAAAAAAGCCAGAAACAAGTAAGACACTTGTTTCTGGTTTTGCTTATTGCTCTTTCATCACTCGTTTGAAAATATTCTAGCAGAATAAAAAAATCTCCTAAGAAGAATTTTCTTCTAGGAGATGTTTTTATCAAATATATCAACGTTTCACCCCACGTTGATAGGAATCATTGTACGCTTGAAAGGACTTATCGTGAAGTTTAGCCGCTGCATCTGCCAACCAGTTGACATTTCTGATCAACGCGCGGCCTTGTAAAACCAAATCCACTTGATTGGTTTGCAAAAGATATTCGCAAAGATCAGGATTATCCAATAAACCGACTGCTGCTACGGGAATATCGACCACTTGCTTGATGGCTGCAGCAAAGGGCACTTGGTAGCCATCATAGATCGGAATATTAGGCTTTTTATCCACCACACCACCGGTTGAGCAATCAAGACAATCAATGCCATCTGCTTGAAGCCATTGGGCTACTTGCTGCCAATCTTCCAACGAATTTTGGCGTCCTGGTTCTTCATAGTCTGTCAGTGACAAGCGCATCCACAATGCCCCAGAAAAGACCGCCCGAACTGCTTGTACCGTTTCTTTTACAAAGCGATACCGATTCTCTAAGGAACCACCATACTGGTCGGTGCGTTGATTGACGAATGGCGAAAGAAATTGGTCCATCAAGTAGCCATGAGCCCCATGAAGTTCGATCATCGCGACACCCGCATTAGCTGCTCGTTGGGCAGCCTGAACAAAACTGTCTTGCACCCGTTTGATCTCCGCCAGGGTCATTTCTGACGGTAACGGGTAGCGTTCGTTAAAGGCAACGGCACTTGGTGCCAAAGGATTGGTGGCATCAACTGCTTTTCGTCCTGCATGGCTTAGTTGGATGCCTACTTGCGCATTGAAACCATGCAGCAGTTCCACCAATTTCGTCAGTTCTGTTTGCTGTTCTTCATTCCATAACCCTAGATCATTGTTTGTGATTCGTCCGTCTGGTTCAACGGCAGTTGCTTCGATAATGATCAATCCGGCTTTGCTTAATGCTCGTGCCCCATAGTGAACAAAATGAAAGGGCTCCGCAACACCGTCTTCTTTTTTTACTTCATACATACACATCGGCGACATAACGACGCGGTTGGCCAATGTTAAATTCGCTAGCTTCACTGGTGACAATAGTTTGGACATGTTGACACTCCCTCAACGATTTTTCGCTTTGTATTTTTCTCTATATTCAGTATAAACAGCCCCTTCAAAAACACAAGCAATGACCCTTTTTCTCATTTTTAAAACAAAAAAATAGACGCATTCTGCTTGCTCCCATGACATTGGAACAATCAGCTGCCTCTTCCCACTATTATTATACCGCATCCAGAGTCAAAAAAATAGACTAGTATTTTTGGTGGATGCCCGTATAATTGAGTTACTTTGGAGAATGGATGTGAGTCTGAATGAACAACCTAAAGGCTGAAAAGAAGCATCTCGCAGACACGTACCAGCAATTGCTGACACGAAAGACAGTGCTGAACAGTTTCTTGACTGAAGGCAGAAAAAAAGATCGCCTTGCGATGCAAAGCATCGGCGAAGAGATTCGCTTAAACTTTGATAATTTTGCTGACCGTTTAGATACTTTTGCTGCCATCGAAAGTAAGAATCGTGAGATCGACCAAATGAACGCCGCTCTTCAATCTGCTGAACGTGAATTAGCTGCCATCGACCGTCTTCTGGATAGTCCCTACTTTGGTAAAATCTCCCTACAATTTGAAGATGAGGAAACGATAGAAGATTTTTACATTGGGATCAATGGTTTTGTTAATGAAAATAAGGAAGGGCTGATCTATGATTGGCGCTCCCCAATTGCCGAATTGTTCTATGCCAAACGCTTGGGTCCGGTCTCTTATCAAGTGAACAATCAGACGATTTCTGCCGTTCTTGAACAACGCCGTCAATTTATTATCGAAAAAGATCAATTGAAGCAAGCCTTTGATACCTCAGTGGCGATTCAAGATGACGTGTTACTGGCAGCCCTTGAAGCCAATAATAGCCAAAAAATGCAGGATATCACTGCTTCGATCCAACACGAACAAAACGTCATCATCCGTGACTTAGCGCATAAAAACCTACTGGTCAACGGTGTTGCTGGAAGCGGAAAAACTTCTGCTGTCATGCAGCGGATCGCCTTTTTGCTGTACCATTTTCGTGAAGAGATGACCGCAGAGAATGTCTTGATCCTCTCCCCGAATTCGCGGTTTATTGATTATATTTCGCAAGTGCTGCCTTCCCTCGGTGAAAAAAATCCATTGACGTTGACCATGCGGCAGTTTTGCCAAGTATTTCCTAGCGTTGACTTAGAACCGGAAGAGGCTTATTTTGACCGCATCCAGCAAGCACCCAGTGAAGCAATCGAACTTTTACGCAGTGCTGACTTCAGCCGCTTTCTTCAATCCTTGAGCAAACAGCTGCCAGAAGAACTTGTGCTTCAGTTTAAACCAATCAAAAGAAAAAACGTCGTCCTTTTTTCTGAAGAAACGATCGACACTTTCTTCCAAGAAACACCGAAACAGGCACCCTTGCGCGATCGCATCCAAGCTGTCAAAAAGAAATTGGCTTACGCTTGGGAGGAACGATTGCAAAAAAATGCCTTAGCAGCGAATGTTCACGACCAAGTTCGTTCTTTGACTGAAGATGAACAACGATCCCTTTTAGGGACAGTTTTAAAAGATGATTCAGAAAAAACGATTCAGAAAGCAGCCCTTCGCCTCCTAAAGAAAAAATATGCAAAAGTTACGAAACAAATCAACGACCTTACGTGGTTTGATACGAAACAATTGTTAGCAGACAGTGCCGACTATTTTACTCATGGACAGATCACTTTGACGCAAACAACAGATAGTTTGGATTATACTGTTTGTCTATTGCTGATACGTCATTTGGTGGCCGAAAAACAACCTGTCCCTGCTTTGCGCTATCTCTTTATCGACGAAGTCCAAGATTATACGCCAGCACAACTGCAGTTTCTATTATGTCTTTTTCCTATGACCGCTTTCACCCTCGTGGGGGATCAGCAACAGGCGATTTTTACAAGTGCCATCACCGTATCAGAAATCCAAACGATATTTCAACAACAGGCGAAATCCCTCGAAACGTATCAGCTGACTACGAGTTATCGGTCTAGCGGTGTAATCACACGGTTATTTGCTCAAATGCTACCAAAAGAAACCAATTTAAAAATCTCTGCCGTTCGACCAGCAGGAAAGTTGCCACAGTTTTATGCCAATCTGACTGACGTTGCCTTGGTAGACATAGTAAAGGAACTTAAGCAGCCAGTAACGATCATTACAAAAGATAGTCGATCCAGTGAAGAGCTTAAACAATTCTTCGATAAACAGGCCGTGTCATTTCATGGAACGGTTTTACCGATTCATCTTGCCAAAGGATTGGAATTTAAGCAGGTTCTTTTATATGATGTTTCAGCAGAAAATTATCATACCGATCAAGATCAGCGGATTCTCTATACGGCGATTTCTCGTGCAATGGAAGAACTGATGGTAACTTCAAAAACGACCTTTTCACCGTTTCTCACTATTTGATAGTAGAACGAGAAACCTCCTATTTTCTATAGAATCTTGATAAGATTTGAGAGAACCCTGTCTTGTCTCTCTGGGTAATTCTCTTGTCTGACCGATTTAGAAAGCGATCGATCAAATAAAAAAGCATCAACGCGATTGCGTTGATGCTTTGCTTTTGATTTGATTAGCGATGGATGTAAGTATATCCAGATGCGCTCAATGTTGCAGTGTTTGGTCCACCAGGACTGTCAAAGCCCATTCCGCCTTGAGAGATTGTGATCGTATTGTTTGATGGGTTGTATGATTCAACATAGGCTACGTGACCATAAGTTGGATCAGCAGTCCAAACGCCACCAACTGATTGACCAGCGGCAAAGACTACAACAGCACCGGCTGCTGGTGTACCATTGACAGTGTACCCATCAGCTGCAGCTGACGCACCCCATTGGGCCCCGTTACCCCAGTAAGTACCTACCCAAGGAGCGCGGTTTTTCACGTACCAAGTACATTGACCCCAAGCATACATGTTCCCTGAGCTTGAATGATCTTTTCCGCCGCCTGTAGAAGTACTTCCGGTAGAATCATTGTTTGATGAAGAGTTTGAACCTGAGTTACTTGAACTTGAATTGCTTGAACCATTGTTCGAAGAGCTTGTGTTCGATGAACTTGAGCTGTTAGAACTGCTAGTATTGCTTGAACTTGAGCTTGTGTTGCTTGAAGAACTACTTGTTGCTGTTTCAGTAGAAGCAACTGTATTTTCTGTCGTGCTCTCTGTTGATTGGGCAGCAGCTTCTTCTTGTGCTTCTTTCAAAGCAGCAGCTTGTCTTTCTTCTTCTGCTTTTTGAGCAGCAGCAGCTTCTTGTTGTTCTTTCAAGATACGGGCTTTTTCAGCTTCCGCTTCTTGTTTTTTCTTGTTCAATGCATCTTTGTCTTTTTCAGCAGTTGCTTGTTCTGCTGCTAAGTTTGCTTTCAAGACATTTAAATCAGCTTGTTTTGCTGCAATGGCATCTTTTTGTTGGCTAAGTTCTGCTTGGTTTGCAGCAACTTCTTGGATCTTGCTTTCGTTTTCTTTGACTTTGTCTTCAACATCTTGTTTGTCTTGTTTTTGTTGTTCAACTAAATCATTGTTTGCATTGACGATCGTTGTCATCGCTTGTACGCGACCGATAACATCCGTTAAAGAATCTGCTTCTAAAACAGCATCAATGAAATTGGTGCTTTGACCGTTAACTTGTACATCACGGGCTTGCTTTTGAATTGCTTCTTCACGTTTGGCAATACGCAATTTCAATGTTGCGATTTTGTCTTGCAATTTCTCAGCTTCTTGACCTAACTCAACTTGTTTTGCTTCTAATGAAGCAACTTTTGCACTCACTGTTTCAATTTCTGCTTCTAGAGAATCGATCTGTGATTGGGCGTCAGCTTGCTGACCTTTAAGAGAATTGATTTTTTGGTCTTGCTGCTCGATTTGATCATCAATGGAATCTGCAAATGCTAATGCAGGTGCTGCAACTGCGGTTAATGTTAGTGAACACACCATTAATGCTGATAACAAACTATTCTTCACTCGTTTTTCCTCCGACTAGCTGGTTGATTTGACAGATGAACTGCCTTTATAAAAACTTAATTTTGTCTAAGAAAGTTTAATGTTCGATTTAACGACAAATGAATTCTACCATAATGATATGACACACAGATAAAGGAAATGTTACAAAAATGTTTCAATCTAACACTTCCTTTATCTCAGCGATAAATAACAGAACAATTAAAGACCGTTAAATCAATGTTTCTGAATAAAACACCGCGTTTTCTTTTCATTTTCAAAAAATGATGTTCTTTCTATTTTAGTTATTTTTATCACATAAAAGCACCTAAATAAGAGCACTTATAGTTTTTTCGGAATTATCTTAACAAGAAAAACTATGAAAACAAGAAATCTTTCAAAAAAAGACCCTTTATGTGACAAGATTCCTTTTCCTTCCTATAATAAATAAAACAAGCGAGGAGGGAATCGCGATTCGTACACACAAAAAATGGTTTTGGCCATTGGCACTTCTTACACTTTTTGTCACCTGTTTCCTGTTATTCTTTCAATTTCGTAAGATGCATGAAGCCGATACACCTTTGCAACAGGCAAGCAACAGTGAGTTTTGGCTCTTAAGTGATATTCATTTTCTTTCCTCCACGCTTCATGATAATGGCGAAGCCTTTCAGACCTTCACGCAAGGAGCTGCTGGCAAAGAGATGATGTATCAAGAACAATCAATCGAGGCCTTCACCGCTCAAGCCTTAAAAGAGAAACCCACGGGAATTATTTTGACCGGTGATATGACGCTCAATGGCGAGAAAGCAAGTGCTCAAGAGTTGGCAAGATTGCTTGAACCATTGCAAGAAGCTGGCATTATGGTTTTAGCATTACCTGGCAACCACGAGATTTACAATGGTTGGGCGCGAGCATTTCAAGGTGAAAAGGAATACTATGCCGATCAAATCAGTCCTGAGGATTTTCAAACGATTTTTGCTGAAGGTTACGAAAAAGCCAACAGTATCGACAAGTCTTCCCTTAGCTACAGCATTCAGTTAAATGACAAGTATCGCCTCTTTTTACTAGATTCATGTATCTACGATTCTGAGGTTAATTGGGATGATCCTACAACGAATGGTGAGTTGAAACCAGCTACTCTAACCTGGTTGGAGGAGCAATTAACCCTGACAAAAGAAGCAGAGCAAGTACCACTGATCTTTTTACACCATAACTTGTTTGGTCATAATAAATTGTTACAAGACGGTTATGTTCTCGATAATGCCTCTGAGACTGTCGCTTTGTTGGACCGTTTCAACGTGCCAGCCGTTTTCTCTGGTCATATCCACATTCAAGACATTAACGAAGGGAATGATTCGCTTTATGAAGCAGTCACTGGGTCTTATTCAACAGCAGAATTAGGCTACGGCGTCCTTTCTCTTTCTGACAAGGAAATCGACTATGAAGCTCGTCAAATTGATCTAGATGCTTGGGCGGCTGAAACGAAGCAAACTGATGAACAGTTACTGGACTATCAAAACTACCAGAAAAGTATTTTTGAAAATGACACCGACCAACTGGTCCGCGACCAATTGTCCGCCGTGTCTGAACTGTCAGAAGCCCAGATCACACAACTTTGCACGTTTGTCACGAAGCTGAACACGGCCCTTTTTACTGGCAATGATACTTACTCAGTCGAGGAAATAGCTGCCATCAAAGACTCCGAGGAGTATCAGTGGTTAGCGACCTATTCTTACTTTTTGAAGCAATATGTCGATTCAATGCTCGACGATCAAACCGATGATCGCAAGCTGACGATCCCCCTCACAGCAGAATAAAGCCAAAAAGTGTCTTCTTCCTTTCTTTTAGGAAAAAGACACTTTTTCTTTTCTAATGAACGATAGCCCTCTCGTTTGGGTAAACGAGAAGGCTATCTGACGAGTCAATATTTATTCTTTGAAAGTGCAGCATACTATTACTACTATTATTTATTTCTCATTTAAACGATACAATCCCTAACCTCTATTGTATCCTTGTAACTCTGAAGTTACGCCAGGTTTGAATAAATTTCTTCAAAACAAGTAACGTGTGGTACAAAAATATTTGTCGCTTATTAATAACTATACCACGAGACAGAGTGCAAATGGAAGAAAACGTACTTATTCTTAAACATTACTTAAACAAAAAGCTTTGTTTTCATACAGTGTTGCCCTTTAAGAATTTTACGTGAAGCGATCAACCTTCCTGTCATGCATATCTGCTAACCATTCCTATACGGGAATTCCTTTTATTCAATAGGCAAGTCGTGCTGTTTTAAAAAAGATAATTTATCCCAGTAGCCTCTTTGAAATAAAATTTTATCATTTACTATTTGAAAAAAACCGCAGCCTCTCAAACCTAATGGGTCACACCACTCTAAAATTGCCCATTGTCCATCTTCGAAAATGTTCTCAACGATACAAACCATTTTTGCGTTAGAAAAATCTTGCTCAAACATCTGCTTTATCGCTTCTTTCCCAATAACTGGCTCATTGGCAACCTGATGGTTTATTGCATTGTCATCATATAATTCTGAAATACATTCTACATCTGCTTGATTAAACGCATCAACCCATTGGCAAAGTATTTCTTTTGGCTTCATATAAATCCCCCTCGAAATGTAATCATCTTTGTTCCAATCGCAATAAAAAAGCAGCTAATTTGTATCAATATATTCTACTTTTACAATTCATTCAAGACAATATCGATGAAACGAATAAGAATTATCGATCTTTCACATCGATTGCTCTTGTATAAGTACGGGGGACCATACATTGAATCGTGGCATTTTCCACTGTACCTGTTTCTTTATTCTATTCAAATGAGACATGCCATTTGAATCACTTGCGATCAGTGATTTTATTGGTAGCGATGCTACTAAACCTGTTCAATCACTTTTTCATTTACTGTGAAAAGCATTTATTTATTGAATACGGTATAGTGCCCTCTTTCTCTTTTCCTCTTTTTATACGCTTATCATCGAATGAGAAATCATGGATAAGTAAAACACAACGCTTAGGGTTAGTTGACTATCGAAAGCAAAGATGTACTATTTACCATGTTAGGCTCTCAAATCTGCAACTATTCTCTTGTAGCAGATCATCAAAACCCTATCCATTTCAATACTTATATAAAATAAAACAAAAAAAAAGCGAGAACCCAATGGATTCTCGCTTGTTAACGTCAATTAACCTTTAACGATGTTTGTTGCTTGTAAGCCGCGTTGGCCTTCTTCAACGTCGAAAGTCACTGCTTGACCTTCTTCTAAAGTTTTGAAGCCGTCGCCTTGGATAGCTGAGAAGTGAGCAAATACATCATTGCCGTCTTCACCTGTAATAAATCCAAAACCTTTATCTGCATTAAACCATTTTACTGTACCGTTATTCATAAACGTATACCTCCATATTACACATCGACTGTGTTTATTTGTTTGTAATAGAAAATGATGTGTAATTGAAGTGTGTATCAATAGAAAAGATAAACAAGTATTAACATATCAGAACTTTACCTATTCATCATAGCACGGTTAAAATAAAATAGCAAATAAATTTGGGCTTTTTTCTTGATAATAAGCGAAATTGTTATGAAATCTTATGATTAAGCCTAGGAATTGCTTTATCTGGAAGAATCAAAAATCAAAGAGTTGCGCCGTTTGAAGCAATTACTTTTTTGTACCAATCAAAAGATGCTTTCTTGATGCGTTTCTTTGTGCCATTGCCTTCATCGTCTTGGTCGACGTAGATAAAACCATAGCGTTTCGACATTTGTGAGGTCGAAGCACTGATGATATCGATGCAGCCCCATGCCGTATAGCCAAAGACCTCGACGCCATCATGTAACGCTTCATTGATTTGTTCAATATGCTGACGCAGATAGTCGATTCGATAAAAATCATCGATGGTGCCATCTTCGTTTACGACATCCTCTGCTCCCAAACCGTTTTCGGCAATAAACAAAGGTTTTTGGTAGCGGTCATAGAGTTGATTCAATGCTGTTCGCAACCCTTTGGGATCGATCTGCCAGCCCCATTTACTGCTTGGCAAATAGGGGTTTTTTATCCCACCAGTAATCAAATTCCCGACAGCACTTTCCAATCGTTCTGGATGCGCGCTGACTGCACTGGACATATAGTAACTAAAGGAAACAAAATCCACAGGGTTTTCCCGGATGACTTCTAAGTCTCCTGGTTCGATCACCAATTCCACTCCTTTTTCTTCAAACATGCGGTTGGCATATGCTGGATAATAGCCTCTTGCCTGCACATCACTGAAAAAGAGTGAGGTTCGTTGACTTTCGACTGTTTTTTGGACATCATCTGGATCACAGCTGTACGGCGTTAATAATTGATAGCTGATCATACAGCCGACCTTGGCATCGGGAATCAATCGATGGCAATAGTCAGTCACGATTGCGCTGGCGACAAATTGATGGTGCGCCCCTTGGTATTTTTCTTGTTCAATATTAGGATGGCCTTCTTCAATGATCCCAACACTAACATATGGATGGTGTTTGACACAGTTGATTTCATTAAAAGTCACCCAGTATTTGACTTTCTTTTGGTATCGCTCAATCACCGTCTTGGCAAAACGGACATAAAAGTCGATCACTTGCCGATTCGGCCATCCTCCATACTCAGTCACTAAATACAAAGGCATCTCATAATGGGATAGTGATACCACTGGTTCAATCCCATACTTCAAACATTCATCAAAGACTGCGTCGTAAAATGCCAATCCAGCTTCGTTTGGCTCTACCTCATTCCCCTTTGGAAAGATCCGTGTCCAAGCAATTGACATCCGATAGGCTTTGAAGCCCATCTCAGCAAATAAGCGAATATCTTCTTTAAACTGATGATAAAAATCGATGCCCTGTCTTTTCGGATAGTATTTCGTGCTGTTAGGATCCTGTGCTTCTGCAACTTGCTGATGAGTCATCATATGCCATTGGTCAGTCCAACGTTCTTTCGGCATTGAGGAATCGAACAGATAGACATCAGAAACCGACAAGCCTTTTCCATCGATCCCAGAGCCTCCTTCAACTTGGTTGGCAGCTGTTGCTCCCCCCCAGAGGAAATCTTTTGGAAAATAACTTTTCATTTTACTTGCCGCCTTTCAAAAATGATTCGTACGCCAACGCTTCCCCATTCGTGGCGATCACTTGCTGATAATACGCAAAACTAGCTTTTTTCTTGCGGGAAAGATCTCCGCTACCATCATTTTGCTTATCGACATAGATAAAGCCGTATCGTTTTTCCATCTCTCCTGTCCCCGCAGAAACGATATCGATCGGTCCCCACCATGTATAGCCTAGAATCGTTGCGCCATCTTTGATCGATTCCGCCATTGCCTTTACATGGTCTTTCAAATAAGCCATCCGTTCTTCATCGACGATCGATCCATCTTCATTGACAACATCCTTTAAACCAATTCCGTTTTCAACGATAAATAATGGTTTTTGATAACGATCAGTCAATTCGCTGCAAACATAACGTAATGCCAACGGATCGATCGGCCATCCCCAAGCAGTTTCTTTTAGGTAAGGATTCTTTTTCCCCAATAATCCGCCAGTATTGCCTAAAATTTTCATGCCCGCTTCATGCAATGAGCTGCGGTAAAAACTAAAGCCTAAATAATCGCAGGTCCCCGCTTTAATGATCGCTAGATCTTCTTCTGTAATGTCCAGCAACAGATGATTATCCTTCACGATGCGGTCGAAGTATTCAGGATACGCTCCTCGCAATTGCACATCACTATAAAACAAAGAACGACGGCGCAGTTGATACGATTCAAAAACATCTTGCGGGTTGCACGTTGCAGGATAAATCGGACTCAGTGACAGCATACAGCCCATCTGATTGTTTTCATCTACTGCCTTCCCATTCAGAACTGCTTTGGCACTTGCAACAAACATATTATGACTCGCTTGATAAAGTGCCTGTAATTTTTCTTCTTCAGTCTCGAAAGAAAACACATCGATACCTGCTGCGAGTAAAGGGATCGTATGGGTATGGTTGATTTCATTAAAAGTCATCCAATATTTCACTTTCCCTTTATAGCGTGCAAAAACCACTTTTGTATACCGATCAAAAAAATCGATCAGTGCACGATTTTGCCAACCACCATATTTCGTTACCAAATGCAGTGGTGTCTCAAAGTGAGCTAACGTAACAACTGGTTGGATCCCTTTTTCATTCAAGGCATCAAATAAATCATCATAAAATTGTAAACCTGCTTCATTCGGTTCCGTCTCATCCCCATTCGGAAAAATGCGACTCCAAGCAATTGAGGTACGCAAACACTTCAAGCCCATTTCCGCAAACAGTTCAATGTCTTCTGGGTACCGATGATAAAAGTCGATGGCTTCATGGCTCGGATAAAAGTTTTCCTCTTCAAGCTGCAGTGAAACTTGCTCAATACGTTTTTCACCAACTGGTAAAATATCTGCTACGCTTAATCCTTTTCCTCCTTCCAAATAAGCTCCTTCGGCTTGATTTGCGGCGATTGCGCCGCCCCATAGGAAATTTTTTGGAAATACACTCATGAAATCGCTCCTTTTAATAAATCATTTGCTACCAATGCGGTAACGTCTTTTTTCGCTTGATCCACAACTGTCAATGCATCTTCTTTGATCACACTGGTAAAGACCAACATGGTTGTCGGATCATATCCTTTTTCAATAATTTTTGCTAAGTCAAAGGTGCCAATTTTTTGCCCCTTCACGACTTGATCCCCTTGTCTCACCGAAATCTCAAACACGCCTTTTGCTAAATCAACCGTGTCTAAGCCGATATGAACCAACACTTCCGTCCCAGCAGCTGATTGGATCCCAAAAGCATGTCCAGTTGGAAACACTGTCACAACCGTACCAGTAAGTGGCGCATAAATATCGCCGGCTGATGGATAAACGGCTAATCCATCTCCCATTGCTCGAGAAGAAAATACTTCATCTTTGACATCATCAAGCGTGATCGCTTCACCAGCAACTGGTGTCATCACTTGCAGCCCTGCACCATCTTTTAAAACAGGTTCTAGCGTTTCTTCAAATCCTAATACATAGGTCAAAATAGCAGTACCGAAGAACGCAAAGGCAATGCCGATCAAATAGTACACAAAGGTGTCCCCAAAGAAAGCTGGCAATGTCGTCAATGCTGGAAAAACATAGACGATGGCCTTGGTTTGCATCATGCCCATAAACGCACCAGCAATGGCACCAACGATGGTTTGAGCAATCAACGGCTTTTTAAATTTTACCGAAAGTCCATAGACGATGGGCTCTGTAATTCCTCCAAGCAATGCTGGAAGCAAGGAAGATAGCGCCAGGCCTTTGGTTTCTTTTCTGCGAGAGCGTAAAAATACACCTAAAGCAACCCCAGCACTCGCAAATGTTGCTGCTGCGATCATCGGGCGCAGCGTATCATAGCCATATACCGCTAGGTTATTGACCATGATCGGTACAACTCCCCAATGGATCCCGATCATTACTAAGAATGTCCAACCGCCACCGATCAACAAGCCAGCCAACAGCCCACTCTTATCGCTGATAAAGTTCATGGCATTGCCTAAACCGTCCCCAAGCATTACACCGACCGGTCCAATGATCAAAACGGTCAGAGGCACCATGATCAAAAGAGCCACTAGCGATAGAGCAAAAATCTCGATACTCTTAGGAATGATCCGTTTGAGTAGGCGTTCCAAGTGCGAGTAGATATAGATCGAAACGATCGCTGGAATCACGGTACCCGAATACCCCATCAGCACAGCTGGGATGCCAAAGAAATCAACCGTCACACCGTTTTCCGTCACCATTGCTGTAAAATTCGGCTCCAGCAACGCCCCAACGATTGCTAAAGCAATAAACATATTGACTTTGAAAATCCGCGCTGCACTGATCGCTAAAAATAAAGGCAAGAAATAAAAGACACTATTGCCAGCAGCAGCTAATATTTTATAGGTGCTTCCTTCTGCGTCCATCAAATGATAGGTCGTAAAAACAACTAGTAAAGCTTTCAACATCCCTGCCCCTGCAAGCGCAACAATGATTGGATTAAAGATCGCAGACAATACATTGAAGAATCGGATAAATACATTGCCTTGTTTTTCTGTTGATTCTTCGGCATCTCCATCACTTTCCAAAGCGTTTTGGATCGAATACTTGCTCATGATCGTTTGAAAAACATCTGCCACATGATTCCCGATCACGACTTGAAACTGGCCATTTCCTTCAATGACTGACAATACCCCATCAAGCTGCTGGATTTTGTTCTTATTTTTTCGTGCCAACTCGACATCTTTCAACTTAAAACGCAATCTAGTGATGCAATGATACAGGCTAACGATATTTTGTTCCCCACCGACCTGTGCTATAATTTCACTAGCAAGTTTTGAATAATCTTTTGCCAAATGACTCACTCCCGTGTTTGATTTATAAAGCGCTTTATGGCGTTACTATAGCAGATTTTTTTCTCTCACCTGCGAAAGTTCGCAATTTGGAAACTGCTTACAAGAAAGGAAAGAAAATGGGCCTCTTAATCATTCGTTTATTGAATCTTTTAAATAATGCACCCACTGATTCCACCAACTACTATATCGGTTTGACCATGATCAACTATTACGATCAGATCCAAACTCTAAGTATTGGTGAATTCGCCGCTCTTTGCCATGTGTCAAAGTCAACCGTTTCAAAATTCGCCCGTACCTTAGGCTTTGATGACTATGGTGATTTAAAAGACAACGCAGCTTTCATCGAGAACCGCTTCAACAATCCGCTAAATTATCGCTCGAATATTTTGTCTGCTTTGGAGCAAGAAGGCGTAGACTCCTATTTTGACGCAGTGATACAAGACATCGATTATCTGCGGCATCATCTTGATCTGCCAGCCATCGAACGGGTCGCACAAGCAATTGTTTCGCATAAAAATGTCTTTGCTTTTGGAATATTATTCTCAGAATCGGCTGCTATTGATTTCCAGATCAAACTAGCTTACAACGGCAAGTTCATTCGGACCTTCCAAGACGATCTCGTACAAGAAGAAATCATCAAATCTGCCGATGAAGAATCGCTTTTTATTATTTTTACCAATTCCGGTGACTACCTGACCAAGCAACAAATTCGAAATGGAACGCCTCGAAAAGATTTCTTTGATCGAACCAAAGCCAAAGTCATTGTGATCACCGCCAACCCACAGATCTCGGAACTTCCCTTTGTCCAAGAAGCCATCATCTTCCCTCATCAAACCCATTTCCAAACCCATGCCTTTATGTATCAGTTCATCATGGATTTGATCGTATCGAAGTTCAAGCAGTTGACTGATCGAAAGCGAATGTAGTAATGACCCTCCATTATAGAAGAAGTGCATTTCCTCCATAATGGAGGGTTCTTTGTGAATGAGATGTCTCATTCATTCGTAAGCGTCACGCATTTATTCCTAGTTTCTTTGAAATTTTTTTAATCCTAGGCTGATATTTATTAAATTTCTCCTCATTTATGTTTTTTGTTTCACAAACTTCACTTCGGTATGGTATAATCATTTTGTTTTTAAGAAAACTATGGGAATACAAAGGAGAAGGAAACATGAAAAAAACTAAAATCACTTTAATCGCTGCATCATTGCTTATGGGAGGCACTCTTTTAGCTGCATGTAGTTCAGATAACGACACAGCTGCAAGCTCATCATCAACAGCAGCTTCAACTGCTGCATCAACTGAATCATCAGATGATGTTGTTTCAACTGCTTCTATCAGTGACCAAACTTCAGTCATTGAAAAAGCATTGGGTGCAGATGGTAACTGGATCGTTGCTGTAACTGCTGACATGACATTTGATAACGATGTAACCGTTGATGGCGAATTCCATGATAAAGGCGATGACTCAGCTGATATCTACCGTAAATTTGCATTGTACTCACAAGATGAAGACCGCAACGTAACAGCTGAGTACACAGTAACTGTTCCTAAATTGATCGTTAACTCAGAAAACTTCAACATCGTTCACGGTGTAATCAAAGGTGACGTTGAAGTGAATGCAAACGGCTTTGTATTGAACGGTGCAAAAGTTGAAGGTAACGTAACATTCACTTCAAAAGAATTCCAAGATTCAGCAACACTTGACGAAGATGGCGCTTCTGTAACAGGCGACGTAACAGTTAGCGAATAATCTTTCACTGGATTTCTGTGAAATAGATGAAGAAAAAACGAGGTTGACAAGTTGATCATTGATCCTTGTCAACTTTTTTTTGTTTTTTTATAAACAATTGCATCCGCTCTCATTACTAACATTGTGTAAGTAAGAACAAAGCACAAGAAAAAAACTGGCTTGCTTACGCAAAACCAGCTTCTTCTTTAGGCGCTTATTCTTCAATAACTGCCCACTTGTAATCGTATTGCGCACCGGCACCGTGAGAAACGACCCCTTTTACTTTTGGTGCACGTAAATGAGCTTCAACGTTTTGGTACACAGGGATAACCCCTTGTTGATCCATGATGATTTTCTCTGCATCCAACAAATCTTGCCAGCGGGCATCTGGATTGCCAGCATTTGTCGTGGCAGATGATTTCACTGCTGCATCGTACTCATCGCTTGTCCAACGACCTCGGTTGTATGAATTATCGGTTACAAATAGATCTGTAAAACTGCTGGCATCCGCATAGTCAGCACCCCAGCCACCCATAACGACATCAAAATCACCTGAGTTTGAACGATCAAGGCGAACGGAGAAAGGTACTGGACTTAGGCTAACTTTCACCCCATCAAGCGTATCTTGAATCGCACTTTGAATATATTCAATGGCTTTTTTGGTTGAGTCTGTGTCAGAGGCCAAAATTTCAAAACTTAAAGAATCGATTCCCAAAGCCTCTTTGGCTTTTTCCCAATGTTCTTTGGCTTTTTCTTGATCGTATTCAATGACACTTTCCGCTTCATCGACAAAATCAGTATTATCAGTTGGGTTAAAGGTCATTCCTTTTGGTATCAATCCTGTGGAAGCCAATGAACCATCACCTAAAATCGATGTCACTAATGCATCACGATCGATGGCATAAGAGATTGCTTTACGCAGATCCTCATTGCGAAATGGCGAATCTTCTTCTCGCTGATTCAACTCGATATAGGAAGTACGGGCTAATGGTTCTGACACAAACGCTTCATCATTGGCCATTTGCTGCGCCAATTCTCCTGTTAAGATGACGTCGTCCGCTTGCCCATCCTGGAATAGATTCAAAGAGGTCGATGATTCTTTTACGACACTGACATTGATCGTATCAAGTTTCACCGTATCTTTATCCCAATATTGGTCGTTCTTTTCATATGACCATTCTGTATCGGTTCCTGGACCATCAAAGCCAGCTAACACAAACGGTCCATTGTAAACGGCATTGTCGCTTGTTGAAGCATATTGATCGCCGTTGTCTTCTACGACTGCTTGGCTTTGTGGGAAGAAGGATGGAAATGCCAATAAGTATTGGAAGTATGGCGTAGGTGTCGTCAGCGTGATTTCTAATTCATAGTCGCTGACTGCTTTGATCCCCAATTCTGAGGCATCTTTTTCACCTGCTGTTATCGCTTCGGCATTGGTTACGGGCGCAAATAAGTACGCATATTCAGAACCTGTTTCCGCACTTACGGTGCGTTGCCAGCCAAAGACATAATCCGCTGCTGTTACTGGTTCTCCATTTGACCATTTGGCATCTTCACGTAATTTCAATTTATAGGTCAGACCATCTTCACTGACTTCCGCTAATTCGGCGGCACCTGCTGGTTCGGGCTTACTATCAGCATCTAAGCGGTACAACCCTTCATACACATTATTTAAAGCACTGAAACTGATCGTATCGGTGGCTAAGGATAGATCAGCACTAGGCATTTCTTGTTGAACCACAACATTAAAAATTTGTTCGGCAGCTGCTGTCCCACTACCACTTGAACTTTCACCTGTACTTGATGTCCCTCCTGTTGAGCAACCTGCTAATACGATTCCACAAACAGCGATGACACCATATCCCCATTTTTTCTTCATCTTACCTACCCCTTATGAAAATCCAAAATTTTCAGAATTATTACAAAACTCTGAATGTAAATAAGATTTTAATAAATATTAATTATAAAAGCAAGCTATTTTTCTCATTTTATTATTATTTATTTTTTATGTTAACACTGCATGTTATTATTTATGACACAAAAACAAAAAACACAAAGCGAAAGAGATCGCGCTTTGCGTTTTTTTATCTTTGGATAGAAAAGTGGATTACTCCATTTTATAGCTTTGACGCGTCACTTTCCCCTCTCGTACCGCAGCGATAATAGTTGGAATAGCCCCAATCGCCGTAAAGAGATAGACCAGACCTAAGTTCCCGTAATATTGACTCGCTTCCAAATACCCTTCACGAATCAAATCAGGTAAAATACGGAAAGCGTAGAAGACATCAACGTCTGTGTAATAATTCGCTACACTGATCGACCAGTCGATACGATTCCCGACATAGACCATAATGATCATGACGATGATACTACTAATAATACCTTTTGTACTGAGTTTTCCACCTAATAATTCATACCCTTTGATGGCACAGATCGCCATTGCGATTCCAGACAATGCAGCTACATATCCCAGTTGTCCTAATAAAATAATTGCGCCGGCACCAATCAGTGAACCAAGAAACGCGCCCACTGTTCCAGCTAGCCAATTTTCTTTTTTCTGCCCTTTTTCCCGTTCTTGTGCAAGGACCGCTTCTTGTTGTTTCTTAAAGCAAGCTTCACACGCAATGACGGGAGTGCCGCTAATAGCATACAGCGAAACCGGCTCAGTGATCGTTCCGCAGAAGGTACAAGCATTTTGGTAAGCTTTCGTCTTCAAGAAATTCGTCAATTGGTCCAACGCAGTACGGATCTTGTCCACAGTTTTCCCTGCAGTCATCGCTCCGCGTAATGTATAGGCAACTTGATATCCTTGGATCACACAGTCGGTGATCTCTTTTGACTCACTTAAAACTTCTTTGACTTCTTCTTGGTTCGGAAGTTCCCCCTCTTTGCTAAGGGAAAAATGAGCCACAAGAGAATAACTATTGTTATTCTCTTGAACTAAAAAAAGTTTATAACTATGATACGTTCCATAAATCACCCCGGTGGAAGTATCAACTGAGAGCCCCAACGGCTCGGCAAATTTGGTCAATGTCTTCTCGATCTTCTTATTCATTTTTCTCCTTCTTTCCAACAAACACTTACCTTTTTAGGTATAGCTAAAAGTTTAAGGAGAGTAGAAATGAAAGTCAATCAATTTGTTCAAAAAACCTAGTTTTTTTATTTATTCTGTGACAAATCGCCGCAATGCATCAGCAACCCCATGGTCTGTATTGCTAGCCGTCACAAAATCAGCTTTTGCTTTGACCAAATCGGGCGCATTCTCCATCGCAACACCGATACCGGCTGAAGCAATCATTGGCAGGTCATTAAAATTATCGCCGATCGCTAAGGTTTGCGCCAGCGGCACTTGGAAATAGGCCGCTAATTCATTTAGCGCCTTATCTTTTCCCACAGCTTGATGAGTGACTTCCAAATAATTCTCTTTGGATAAATAAAAGGCGCTTTCTAAAAAGTCAGCGTTCTGGCAGGCAGCATGAAGCGCTTGGATTTCTGCCGTTGTGCCGATCAAAAGAAACTTATGTACCTCAAAAGCTTCTTGTGCCAACAGTTGTTCCAATGAAGTTTCCAAAGGGGTCTCTTTGGTAATCGCCGCTTCTGCCTGTGCCCACTGATCCACTCTTTCGCAATACCACTGATCACCAGAGTAGACATTGATGGAAACGGCAGGAAAATCAGCTTTGATGCGAGCAACCAAAGTCTTTGCTTCTGCTTTTTTGACCTCATGACTAAATATTGGTACAAGCGTACCCGTATGATCGTACCGTCCAATCAGGGCACCGTTGTAGCAAGCCAAGGGCCAGTCTTCTATCTCTAATTCTTCAGCTATCGGTAGCATTCCTTTCGGGGAGCGAGCGGAAGCCAAAACAAAAGGAATCGCTTGCTGCTTCAACCGTTTGATTTCTTCAATCAAAACCGGATCGATTTGATGTTTATGATCCAAGATCGTCCCATCGATATCACTTAAAATAAACCCAATCTGCTTTTTTTCCAAATAAACCATCCTTCCCCATTCCCATCCTTTTTACGAAAGCGAATTGATCCATCGCTTTCGACCAAAACAAGCGCCGTTTCCATAAAACTAAAACAGCTTTCTTGTCCTTCTTTGCTTCCAGTTTACCATACTAGCCAATGAAAAAAAGAGTACATCGCTGCACTCTTAGGAAGTATAGATATAAAACTCGATTTCCTTCTTGATCGGCTTTTTGATCCAGCGTTTCACAGCAGCTGCCCGCTTCAAGCCCATATGCTCATAAAAACCGTAATTACAAGTGGTATCGGTATAAAGGAAAAACGGAGCTGTTTTATCATGCTGGACCATCGCTAAGAAGGAAGTAAAGAGTTGCTTGCCTACACCCAATCCTTGTGTTTTGGGACTAACGGCAAACAAACCAACTTCGGTCTGAAAAGGAATTTGTAAGTCTTTCAACATCGCTTGATTTAACTCAGCCACCTCTTTGGCATAATGCAGCAGCGTGTTTCTCCCTTGATTAGAAATCATTAAGCAGCCAGCATGCCACATCGTTTTCCCCCAATAGCGCATTGGATGAAGCTTCTTCCCTCTTTTACTGTCTGCTAATAAGATACCGACAGCTTCACCATTTAAAAGAGCCACACGTGAATAGGTAGCACGGGCAAGTTCATAACACAAAAAGACATGAGCAAAGTGTTTGGCGGTCTTCTGGTCAAATTGCTTGTCGTAGTTCCAGCTATCAATAATTACTTGCACAAGCGCAGGCAGATCTTCTCGTTTAAATGGTCGATATGTTACTTGTTTATTCATTCTATCTTCCTCCCAGTAGTTGACTATCTTTAGTATAAAGTTTACAGTAACTGTAAAGTCAAGGAGGAGCGCCATGAAAACCAAATTAAAAGTATCGGAAATGGCACGCTTAGCGCGAATCAATCCTCGGACACTCCACTATTATGACGAGATTGGGCTATTTCAACCAAACAGCAAAGACGAGAACGGGTACCGGTATTATTCCCTTGATCAACTTTTGGATCTCGGATTGATCCTGTCATTGAAAGAATTATCGATGCCCTTAAAAGAGATTCAAACAGCGTTGCAGGGGGATGCCGAGACCATGAGAAACTTATTGGAAGCCAAGCGGCAAACCATCGATGAAAAAATTCAGCAGTTGTCCAACATCCAAAAAATCATCGAACGAAAAGCAGCGGACTTGCGTCTGGCTGCAGAAAAAACTTCCCCCTTCACCTTGAAGGAACAGCCAGAGGAGTATTTCTCCCTTAGTCCTAGATTAAACGGCAGCAGCATCCCAGAGATGATCACCCAAGCCTACGACCTTTTGATGGCACAGCCTTATCTTTTCTCGAATAACGAATACGGTTTTATGATTCGGACGAACAAAGACAATACGCAGGACATCGACTACGTTTATGTGCGGCAAGAAGAACCACAACGAGCTTCCTTCGTGAAACCAGCAGGTTGCTATTTAACCACCATTTATCAGGGGGATGACGAAGGATTGAAGCAGTTCTATCAAAAACTCAAGCAGCTGATTGCAGCGCACCAATGGCAAATCGATGACTACTTCTATGAACGATCGATCCATGAAACGACCCTTAGCAACGAGCAAGCTTATTTGACAGAGATCCAAGTACGGATTTTATCTGAGGAATAAGGATTCGTCTAAACAACACTAAAAAGTAAATGAAAAAACGCAACGACCACGAGCAGTTTCTTTCGCCTCGCCGTCGTTGTGTTTTAATTAAATCAAATGGTTTTCTTTCAACAGATCGCCAATGTAGGTATGTTCGGTTTTCTTAACGAATCCTTCCAATAGTTTCCGTTCGATAAATGGTAGCTCCATTTCCGTGATTTTTTTCTTATCGGTCAGATAATAGACAGCTTTGGCCAAGGTACGCAGATCATAAGCGGAAGCAAACACTTCTGGTACCCCGCGTTCCACATCTAATAGCTGATAAACAGCCTCCATTGCAGTCCGAACGGAATACTCTGTTGTAAAAACAGTGTCTCTTTCAGTCTCTGCGAAATTACCGATAAAAGCTAAATTTTTGGAGCCATTTGGAATAACCAATGGCCGATCCCCTGGCTCACGCAGCATGAAGTAGGAAGTGATAAACGGCATGTAAACCGGAACTGCCACACTTGATTCTTTTGAAATGCGTTGGATTTCTGCTTCCGGCACGCCTAAATGGTAAAGCAGTTCTTGCACGATTTCTTGTCCCGAACATTGTTCAATTGGTTTTTTGATGTAGTTTCCTGGCGTATTTGACAACAATCCATACACCCATGTGATCGTTTGTTGGTCTTTTTGTTCTTTAAAGTGCGGTTGGCGATGGGTCGCAAAGCTCATCATCCAATTGGAATCTTTGATGGTGACGATCCCGCCAGTGACGATTCTGCCTGTTCGCAACTTGCGATGGGTCAATTTTTCTAAATAAGGTTCAACATCAAAATTTTGCCAAGTGACAGTTGCCGAAACAAACCAGCTTTCTTCAGGTAAGTTTTCATAAAAGACTTCTGGATGACCAAACTCAGGCGATTGCGCCGCCAAGTTTTTCCATAAACGCCAGCTACCACCAGGTGCTTTTGAGATAGGCGCTGGAGTATAATGGTCCCCTTGCGTGGAACTTTCAGTGATCGATCCGTTGGTAACAAAGACCAAGTCATCTTCTGACAAAGGAATTTCTTCGATTGCCCCCGCTTTTTCTAGCACAAGTTTTTGAGCAACTTTTTCCTCGCCCACGATCCGAACATCGATATTGCTGACTGTGCATTCATATTGGAAGTCGACTCCTTGTTCTTCCAAATAAGCAAGTAGTGGTTTGACCAATGACTCATATTGGTTGTAACGGGTAAATTTTAACGCGGTAAAATCAGGCAAGCCATCGATATGATGCACAAAACGCAACACATAGCGTCGCATTTCAATCGCCGAATGCCATTTTTCAAAGGCGAACATCGTACACCAGTATAGCCAAAAATTGGATTCAAAGAATTCTTCGCCAAAAACATCTTCGATTTTTTTTCCGATCAATTGATCTTCTGAAGTCATAAATAATTGAGTCAATTCTTTTTGTGCTGTAGCAGACAAGGTAAATTCTCCATCATCTGCTGCTCGTTGGCCGCGATTGTGGATGATCCGACAGTTAGACGAATTTGGATCATCGTGATCCAACCAGTAAAACTCATCTAACACCGAAGCATCTTCCACCTCCAAAGACGGAATTGAGCGAAATAGATCCCACAGACACTCAAAATGATTTTCCATTTCTCGACCGCCGCGGGTCACAAATCCATCATGGGGAATGAATTTTCCGTCTAATGAACCGCCTGATAAAGAAAGTTCTTCAAGGACGTGGATTTTCTCACCCGCCATATGGCCGTCACGGATCAAGAAGACTGCCGCAGCAAGTCCTGCTAATCCCCCACCAACAATATAGGCTTCTTTCTTTTCGACATCTTTCGGTTTTCTGCTTCTTGCAAAAGCTTCGTAATTTCCGTTCGTATATCTCATGTAGATCCCTCCTAATATTGGTACGTTTTTATGGTATCAGTAACTATTTTTTTTGACAAAAATTTGTACTAGTAAAATCAAGTGATTTTGACAAATCGGCCTTTTTGTCAAAAAAACAAGGGCAAAGTCCCACCTTTTAGAAGATCTGCGCCCAGCACAAAAAGCGCCCCTAAGAAAACTGATTGCAGCTTTCTTAGGGGCGTTTCTAACAAAGGACAAACCCTTTGCCTTTTCAATAAAATATTTATTTCACGCGTAGAGCGAAGCTAGCAGTCGAAAAGCCTGATTGTGCTTCGGTGACTGTATAACCCGTGCTTGGCGCATGGATATAGCTTGTATTACTTGTAGCGATCGCTACATGGTAGGTATTCCCTTTTTGACCCCAGAACAGCAAGTCGCCAGCTTGTGCTTGCGAGACAGGAATGATCGTCCCTGCGCTTTCTTGTGGGACTGTCCAATCACCGATGTTTTTGCCCGTCACTTTTAAGAAGACGTAGCGTGTAAACCCAGAACAGTCGAATACATCTGGTCCTTTGCCTCCCCATTGATAAGGAGTGCCGATATGTTTTCTAGCTTCTGCAACGATCGCTGCTCCGTTCACGCTCATCGGAACATTAGTATTGCCTGCGTTGTTATTGTTGCCAGGAGTCGTCGCACTGACTTCTTTGACATATGCTGCAGATACCCAGCCACCAGTTGATAACTTATACCAAGTGGTATTGCCATTGACTGACGTGCCTTGTTTTTGAGCCACTGCTTTGAAGGTCGCATTACTGCCCAAACTGCTGACCACACTTGCAGAAGTCGATGCATTTGAGCGCACATTCATCCCAGTGGTTGTTTGGAACGTCTTATTGATGGCTTGCTCACTCGCATTGCTTGAGCCGTTTGATGAACCAGTATTGTTTGAACCTGTGTTTGAATTATTGTTATTACTTGTATTTCCAGAACTAGACGTGACGTCACGCACATATGCCGCTGTGATCCAGCCACCAGTCGATACTTTGTACCAAACATTGGTGCCGCCAACGGATGTGCCATTTTTCTGGGCAACGACCTTCACCGTCGTGCTGTTGCTTAGGCTGCCAACGACACTGCCGCTTGTTGACGCACTCGAACGAACATTTAATGCCGCTGTTGTTTTCACGTTCTTGGTGATAGCCGTTTCTGCAGAAACACTTGTATTGCCGCCAGAAGAACTATTGCCTGTGGAGCTACTGGAAACATCTTTGACATAGGCTGCCGTGATCCAACCGCCTGTGGACAATTTGTACCAAGTGGTCGTGCCATTCACCGATGTCCCACTCTTTTGTGCAACGACCTGTACTGTCGCATTACTGCTCAAACCGCGTACGACACTAGAACTTGTCGTTGCATTTGAACGGACGTTCAATGCAGTAGTCGTTTTCACTGATTTCGAAATTGCTTTTTCCGATGAAGAAGACGACGAATTGGACGAGCCTGTATTGGCAGAAGAAGAGCCTGAGGTGCTCTTCACATAAGCCCCTGAGATCCAGCCGCCTGTTGATAGCTTATACCATATTGTATTGCCATTCACTGAGGTACCGTTCTTTTGAGCCACCGCAGTGATTGTTGTATTTGCTCTTACACCACTTACGATAGAGGCACTTGTTGAAGCATTTGAACGAACATTCAGTGAAGCTGTTGTTTTAAATTGTCGATTGATCGCCGTTTCAGCTGACGATCTGGCAAGAGTAGCAGTTGTGTTGGTTGATGACGAAGCGTTCGTCGTTTCGGTCGCATGAGCAAGAGACGTAAAGACACCTGATGTTGATGCTAACGCTGCTGTGATACCCAATCCTTTTTGTACGAAAAGGGACCGTTTTTGTTTCACTAAACGCTTCCGTTTGATTTTCCGAGATTCCAATAAAACACCCCCTGTACCCCATTTTAACAAAAATTAATATTTTTTGATATTGTTTTCGTTTTGTATTTTTTTAATTTGCGTTTAATAAAACGTGTCATTTATTTTCCTGCGTTATTCTTTTTAATCACTTTCGCTTTGACGCTGACCGTTGGCACTATATTTACAAAGATTTCTATAAACAACAAAAAAATGCTATTTCATTCAACGTTATTTTAATTCGCGAATAAAAACAGGATTTTTTTTACAAACAAACCCACTTTTTGAAAATCAAGACTGTTATTTGAATAACATTTCTTTCCTGATCCCCTTTTTCAAAAATCGATACTAAAATCACCCATTTATCATTCCTTTTTTACACACGGGGTTCTGTGAAAAAAGTTTTTTCAAAAAGAATGCTTCTTTTACCAGTGTGATCGACGCTATGATGAAATCCTGTTACATCGCTTCCAACTGGATACGAATTTTTTGATAGAGAAGTCCCTCACTTCTACCGAAAGAAATATTTTCACAATGTATTTCATACGAAAGTTTATAATACCAAGGAGAAAACCAAGAATTTGCACAAGTTTGTGAAATTATGCTATACTAAAAAAAAGGAAGAGGTGACCGAGTATGAAAACAAAGACGAAAGAAAAAGTTTATGCTGAACGACAACATAACTACAAAACGAAAAAAGAAGAGATTTTCAAAAAAGCCCTAGATTCCGTACCGACCACAGACAAGAAAAAAGAAGAACAGAAAAAAGAAGAACAGAAAAAGAAAGCGTAGAATCCTGCGTTTTCTTTTTTTGTTGATCTGTAAAAAGACGAGGCTTCGCCGAAGGGTGGCGAGTCTCGTCTTTATTGTAATCGAAAAAAAAGCAGGCTATGATACTTTCTATCTCAACCATTGTCAATTCACCTTGAAAATCACCGAATGACTACCATCAATGCAATAAAGGGAAACTCTTCCTCAAAAGAAGCGACAGTTTCTTATTCCAACGGGTCTTAAACACAATATTTAGTAGGCGAAAACACGTTCCTACAATATATTGTGGATAAACCTGTTGAAACTGTGCATAACTAAAAAGCCTGCGATTTTTTTGCAGACTTTTTAGTTATTGACATGCTTGAATTAATCTAGAGATAAATAATAGCTCACATTATCTGGTAACGGTTTAAAGCCATTCTTTTTGTAAAAATCCGCTGCGGGCATACTTTCTTCGGTATCTAACAGGATCGTTGGAATCTCTTTCTTGAGCAGATCCTCTTTGATCATTTCTAAGAAAGTGGAACCCAAGCCCTTTCCTTGGTGCTTGCCTGTAATTAAAAAGGTGTCGACCACATACTCTTTTCCTTGATACCAGGGCTTGATAAAGCCTAATGAAAGACCAATCAATTCATTCGATGCTCGGTTTGTTAGTCGATAACCAATAAAAGTATTCATTGCCATCATTGATGATACATAGTCGGTGATTTGCGGCACTGTCAATTGGTCATTCCATGGTTCTGCTGAAAATACAGCAATATAGTGGTCCACGACTTCTGCTAAATCTGCCGTTGTTAATTCACGCATGCTTACGTTCTTTTCCATCCTATCTCCTGCTTCCCTTTCTATTTCGGTCGAGCCTATACTCGAAGAATCCACTAATTTTTGTGCGTGTATCAATCATCGATTCGTTTTGCATAGCCATTGCCATAACTGATATAACGGCGCTTTTGGTTGACGGCCATTTTTTTATGAATCTCTGCTTCAAGATCAATGGAAAGGATTTCTGCTAACCCAAGAAGATAAATCGCCACATCCGCCAATTCTTCTCCTACCTCTTGTTGCTTCCGATAGGCATCAAAGGCCTCCCCTATTTCACCATATAAAGCCAAAAACTCTTTTTCAATATTGGTGACATTGAATTGGTGATCAATCTTGTTTTGATAAATCGCTTTTTGCATTTCTGATAGTTTCATAGTCGCTCCTTTTGGGATAGTATACCATTTAATTAAAATTCAAAATAGAAACTTAGTAAAAAAATCACCTCAAAAAATAGTGACCCCAAAACGTTAGAATTTTGATCTAACTTTTGTAGGTCACTATAATATAGGATTCCCTTTTTTTATTCTGCCCGCTCCAATTCAGCAGATTTGATTGCAACCCGTTGAGCGATTTTTAAAAATGGAAAATAGATTGCTACACAGACGACGATGATGATCACTTGAACCAAAACAACTTTAAAATCCCCTTTTGATGCCAACAATGCACTAAGAATTGGTGGTGTCGTCCAAGGAACCATCACAGAAAGTGGCTCAATGAATCCTACTGCGGTAGCAAAGTAGCCAATCAACGTCGCCACAATTGGACTTGCAACGAAGGGAATGATCATGGGTAAATTGAAGACGATCGGTAAACCAAAGATGATTGGCTCATTGATATTAAAAATACCCGGAGCTAGGGATAGATTGACGACATCCCGAAAAGGTTGGTAATTGCGGACGAATAAGAGCACTGCAATGATCAAGCTGATCGTAAATCCAGTCCCGCCTAGTTGTGCGAAAACCGTCACGAATGCTGAATTTAAGATATTGGGTGGCGTAGCGCCTTCTTGCACGGCTTGCATGTTTTCATTCATATTGACTAACAGCAATGGATCTAATAAGGTGCCATTGATGACGGTTTGGTGAATGCCTAAAGTAAACAGAAAGTTGCCCGTTGAATAGATGATCAAGAACCCAAAAATCGATGTGTTCAATAAACGCAGTGGTTCTTGGATCACTGTGGAAATGATTTGAATCAGATCGGTATCAAAGGCTGCTAGCACGGTCGCAACTAAGGCAAAGAAAGAAATCACTAAAATAGCAGGGATCAACGTGCTGAAGGATTTGCTGACGGCAGGAGGAACTTGATCCCCTAAATTGATTTTTAAGTGCTTGTTTTCTGACAGTCGAATAAATAATTCCGTGGCAACTAACCCACAAATGATGCCAGAAAACATCCCTTTGGTCCCGACATCGTCAAACAGCATCACACCACTGATGGTTACTTCTGCTTGAGCGCCTTCTGGCATCACGGCATGAGCCATCGCCAACATGACCACTAAGCAAGTCGTTGCCACAAAAGTTGCATTGATAGCGCTTGGATTATTTTTGTTGCGACAAAGAAAGTAGGCGATCATCGGAGCAATCAGCAAACCGGCGATATTCAATGTTCCATTGGTGATGGAATTGCCAAACACTTGTATTCGCGCCAAGGCAGCCCCTTCTAAGAACCACGGAAAGAAGACATTATTAAACAACACAGCGATCCCCGCGATAATAAAGGCAGGCATTAAGGTCGCAAACGCATCACGAAGACTTTTGAGATGAACCTGATTGCCGAGACGGACCGAAAACTCTGTAAATTTATCTAAAAACGTGCGCTTTTCTGCTGCCATTTTCTGTTCCTCCTATTCTGCATATGGGTTTGTATAGATCGTACTACCATTCGTTTTGATCACTTCTTTGAACCATTCATACGATTTTTTCGGCACACGTTTCATATCTCGCAACTCATGGTTGCCACGATTGACATACACAAGTCCGTATCGTTTCTCCATATCACCTTGAGAGCTCAAAATGTCGATCAGCCCCCAGCCAAGATAACCAAGACAGACCACTCCATCTTCCACCATCGCTGCAAACATCGCTCGAATATGCTCTTGATGGTAGGCAATCCGGTAATCATCTTGAATCGGTTCGTTGCCATTCCAATGCTCTCTGACACCAATTCCGTTTTCAATCGGAAACACTGGCAAGCGGTACCGCTGATAGACTTTATTTAAGACATCACGGAAGCCGAGCGGATCAATTTGCCAATTCCATTCCGTCGTTTCAATATACGGATTGTCTTGTTTTCCAAAAGTCATGTACCGATTTGGCGGCGTTCCTTCAGGGATTTTTTCAGCGTTCAAGGTAGAAGAAGCATAATAGCTAAAGGCAATGTAATCATTTTTCTGCGCTGCGATCGCTTCTAATTCCCCAGGTAAAATATTCATATTGAGTTGATGATTTTTCACGTATCGGTCTTGTGCTGCCGAATACTTGCCGTGCGCATAGCAATCTAATAAAGTAAAATTCGCAAATTCATCAAACTCTCTTGCTGCTTTGATGTCTTGTGGACGACAAGTCGCTGGATACGCTTCAGAATACGCCAGCATGCCGCCAATCTTCGCATTTGTTGTTTCATGAAGATAGTTACAGATCTCTGCATGGCAAACCATGACATTGTGGAAAATTTGATACAATTCTTCTGTTGTTTCTTCCCCTTCTAAATAGCCGCTGATCTTAAAACCATGATCTTGGTGGAAAAGATTTTGTTCGTTAAAGGTTAACCAATAATGGACTTTATCCGCAAAACGATCCACCATTTCTTTTCCAAAGCGAATGAATGCGTCCTTCACTTCTTTACTGATGAAACCGTTATAGGTTTTCGCCAGATGTAGGGGCATATCAAAATGGTACAAACAAATCATAGGTTCGATTCCTCGAGCTAACAGATCATCAATAAAACGATCGTAATAGGCGATCCCTTCTTCATTAAAGGCACCATCTCCATCGTGAACGACCCTTGACCAAGAAATTTGAAAACGATACATGTTCATCCCCAAATCTTTCATATAATCAAAATCTTCTGTATACGCATGATAGTTATCATTTGCTACATGCCAATCGCTAGCCTGTTCCGAAGCTTCCCGTATATCATAAACGGATAAGCTTTTACCACCTTCATTCCATCCACCTTCTGTCTGCATACTGCTGACACTGTTTCCCCAATAAAATGTCGTCATATTGATTCCTCCATCATTTGTATTCGCTTACAAAACCTATTATAATTAGGTGAAATCGGCATGTAAATTTTTCGAGAACACATGTAAAGCTTTTTCTGTACATATGAATTTCAGTTGATTCTTTAATGATATACCTTGTTTTTATCCCCTTCAAACAAAACTCAAGTCCATGAATTACTTTACATAAGGAGTGATGACTATGACAAAATACAAAGAGATCGTTGATCAGTTGCGGACGAACATTTATGAAGGTGTTTTTCCAGCTTTATCAAAATTACCGGAACAAACTGCGTTAGCCAAACGATTTCAAACCTCGCGAATGACGATCCAAAAAGCGCTAAATCAACTGAAGCAAGAAGGCCTGATTTCCACCAAAAGAGGTCATGGCACCTATGTCAATTCAGCAACCTACCAAGGACAGATCAATGAGTATATCGGTTTAGTCAACCGATATGGCGGGCGGCATAAAGTGCAAAGTAAAATCATTAGTTTCAATGTTCGCTTCCCAGAAGCCAACGAAATGGATTACTTGTCCTTGCGAGAAAACGAACCTGTTTATGATATCGTAAGACTGCGCTATGTTGATAACGAACCCTTTGAATTAGAGTACACGATCATGCCCATCAAAACCATTCCCGATATTGATATGGCGATCCTTGAACACTCGATCTATCGATATATCACTGATTCCTTACACCTCAAAATAGGTCCCGCCATACGTAAAATCCGTGCCGACAAAGCAGATTCCTATGATATCAAATATTTAGAAGTCGATCCCAATGATCCGATCTTAGAATTAGAACAAGTTGCTCGTCTCTCCGACGGGCGGCCCTTCGAATTTTCGCAAACTCGTTATCCTTACCAAAATCGTGAGATTTACTATCTTTCTGAACCTTAATGGCAAAAAAACAAGCCTGAAGAAAACTCAGACTTGTTTTTATTGTCTAGGAAAGGTGAACTCGTTAAGATTCTTCGGTTTTTTTCGCCGTTCGCTCGGGACTGACCCAAACGCCGCTACCGTAGCCAAGGATGGTTTTGACGGCTGGAATAAAGGTAGTGACGATCGTTATGGCATTAATCATCCAGTAAAACAGCATGTAAAAAGGGGCAAAGCGGAAATACTTCAGCTTGCTGCGGTTGTCATCCGCCAAAAGGCTGGTAAATAGCTGCATGACCCCTGCAATCATCTCAAAACACACGAAGAGAAAGGCCATCGTAAACATATGGTAGATCCGCTCGTAATTCCCAGTTGCCCCATAATAAATCAGATAAAAAACAAACAAAGCCGAAGACAACCAGAAAAAGAATGACCAGATAATACTTAAGGACTGATCCACAAACATGGCGGTTCGTCCGATATTTTCAAAAGGGTGTAAGAAAACTTTTTTAAAATTGGTCAACCACACTTCCGTCCCGCCTTTCGCCCAACGTTTCCGTTGCCGATAGAGCATCTTGAGGGTTTCTGGTACCTCCATGAAAAACATCACTCGTGACGCAAATAAGGACAACCAACCATGGAATTGATGGTCCCAGGCAATACTGATATCTTCCGTGGCACGATTTTGTCGAAAAAGACCAACATCCATCAATGCAGCTCTACGATACATCGTGTTGGCACCGCTATAGGCATAGATGACGCCGAAAACGGCTTGCTGGGTTCGTTTGATAATTCCTACGATACTTGAAAACTCAACAGTTTGTGACTTTCCGACGATGGTTGTGCGATTTTGAACGTCCATATTCGCCGTAATAGCAGAGATATTGATGGAATCTTGGCGGATGAAATAATTGACATATTTCCACAATGCATCAGGTTCAGGGACCGTATCTGCGTCGTTGCTCAAAATCAATTCCCCTTTAGCAAACCCTACACCAATATTAAAAGCATGGGCTTTCCCTTGGTTTTTTTCGATGCGCAAAACCCTTAGATTCGGGTACTGTTCCATCAATCGATCTAGTATCACAGGAGTTTGATCCGTTGAGCCATCATCCGTCACCAACACCTCATAGTTGCTGTAGTTTAGATTGTTCATTAAGTAATGAATCGTGTCTTCAATTACGACTTCTTCATTGTGAGCCGGTACCATAATGGTGATCATCGGCTCGATCTCTTCGGGGATTGGTATCCACTCTAATTGACGATAGCGGAACAAAAAACGATTGCAGATCACCCCGATGAACCAAGCAAAACCTCCTAATATCGGATACGTGAACAGAATCATTAAAACGACCGTTAAAAATGTATCCAACCACGGAAACCCAGTATCAAAATTGACAACCATCAGCCCACCCCATTTCTACGGAAAAGTTCTTGGATCTCCGTTTCTCCAATGTTTTGCTCAGGAGCAACGGCATAGTACTTGGCAGCGTGACGCTCTTCTTTGGTTCCGAAGCGTTCTTCGTAAAAAGCTTCTAATACTTCTTTACGTTTTTCTAAGGCAACTTCGTCATGCATCGATTGCTTTTGCAACAATCGTTTGAAGCGGCGGTTGTTCCTCAAGGTCAATAAAGTAAACGTCAGAACCAAGACCAAAAACGAAATTCCTAAGAACAACGCCAAAAAATCAAAAGTCACTGCTTCTTCAAGATATGTCCGAAAGGCGATCCGATCCGCCAGATTCGGTAAAGTCAGCGGGATGGCCAGCCAGACAAAAGGACCCAAGACCATCAGCCAAGCAAGAATCGTCAAAATCGTTTGGCGGGTCTTCAAAGCAGAACGACCTTTTTGAAAATACGCATCGGTGACCAACCGTTCTTTGACTTCTTCCCGTGTCACTCGTTGTTTCATTTTACTCACTCCTTAAAAAGTATTTTTTTGCTGTGAAGAAAAAGAAGCAACAAAAGCAAGTCGTCTTTTGATGGACCTGCTTCGTTCTTCTTTTTGACCTACTTGGATTTCTTGCCAACTTTCAACGCATTGAACAGCGTGTGAAATTGGCCTTTAAAGGACATCACTTGCTCAAACACATCTTCCCCATCATTCAGCATCTTGACAGTCACCCAGCCTAATGCTTCGGTAATACCGCTAGCCACACTGGCATTGATTGCAGCTCCAGCAACGGTGCCGACTGCTGGGACAAATTTCAAGATATTGCCAACGGCACTGCGACCAAAACTCACAACGACTAGCTCTTTCGAGATACTTTTCGCTAACCCTTCGCGCCATGTTCGCCCAAAAATACGATACAAACGGGCCATCATTGTCATCTGAACTGGCACAAGTAACACTGCATCTGAAAAGGGAATCGGTGAACAGCCGATGATCGCCGCCGTCAAAGAAGCCGCATGGATCGTGCGGTGGGCTTTTTTTCGTGTTTCATCATCTACGCCAACCAAAAACTCCTCAAACACCTGATCAAATTGATCCTTGCTTTTCGCTAACACTTTTTCCGCTTGGGCTTTTGATCCGTCATAACCTTTCATCACAAGGGCAGCCGATTTTTTCGGCATTCGCATCATGACATCCGCAAAAAAAGAAGTAAACTCCGCTTCTTCTTGCAGCTCCTCTCCCGTTTGACTTTGCTCGACTTGAACGGACTGTTCCGTTAATAATTCATTTTCGTTTTGTTTCTTTTTGCGTTTTATCCATGGTTTTTTCAAAGAAATGTCTCCTTCTTTCGACTCGTTGTTCATTAAAAAAATCAAAGTGAGCCATGATTTTGTTCCTCTTTCTATTTTAGCTCAGGTTTTTCAAGATAGCGAAAATGTAGCTTGAGAGAGCTTACACTTGCTTAAAAATGCAAATTTGCATCTTTAGATTATTTATTTATATTATCGTTTTTTTATGCTATGATACCCAAAAGGAGTGGATCGAATGAAAAAGAAATTGAATTGGAAAGTCCTTTTTTATCTAGGCTTATTGACTTACTTTCTTTTAAGCGGGATCTTCGCATTCTTTGGCGTCGAAATACCGTTTCTTTATAAACGTTGATCTTCACGTTTTCTCAGAACCATATCATTCAACCCTTTGCTCTATGTTGAGAGAATCTATCATTCTATCGTCCATTCAATCTAATCAGAAAAGGTGATTTTCTTGTCCATTTTATTTGATCTATTGCAGCTGCTTGCCGTTATCTGTATCGCGTATTTATTATTCACAAAAAACCATTTCCTCAAACAATTAACAGATGTTCAGAAAATGGTCTTTGTCGTCTTATGTGTTTCGGTGATACTGCCGGTTCTCTACGAATTTATTACTGGTTTTGCGCAGGGATTTTGGGAACGGTTGTGATTGACGTTCCTTACAAAACTCGCTGCCTTTACAAGACAAATAGATAGCTCATACCTACCAATCCTTTCTCCTTTGATTCAAGCAATGAACCAATTCTTTGGTGCTTAGAATACTAAGAAGAAAGGTTTTTTCTTTTTCTGTGTTGAAGTATTTTTTGATCGCACAAAAAAAGAACCCCTCAAAAGAGGAGTTCTCAAGGCTTGCTTACATCATGCCGCCCATACCCATTGATGGGTCCATTGCAGGAGCTGCTGGCGCTGCTGGTTCTGGTTTGTCGGCAACGACTGCTTCAGTTGTTAACAATAATGCGGCAACAGAAGCTGCGTTTTGTAATGCAGAACGCGTCACTTTCGTTGGGTCAACGATCCCAGCTTCTAGCATGTTTACCCATTCGCCAGTTGCTGCATTGAAACCAACGCCTAAGTCAGCGTTTTTCAATTTGTCGATGATGACTGAACCTTCGTAGCCTGCGTTTTCAGCAATTTGACGAACTGGTTCTTCTAATGCACGTAACACGATTTTGACACCTGTAGCTGCATCGCCATCTGTTTCGATTTCTGCAACTTTGTTGATGACATTGACTAAGGCAGTTCCCCCACCTGAGACCATGCCTTCTTCAACAGCGGCACGTGTTGCATTCAATGCATCTTCAATACGTAATTTCAATTCTTTCAATTCAGTCTCAGTTGGTGCCCCAACTTTGATCACTGCAACTCCACCAGCAAGTTTTGCTAAGCGTTCTTGTAGTTTTTCACGGTCAAAGTCAGAAGTTGTATCAGCGATTTGGTTTTTGATCAATTGAACGCGTGCGTCAATTGCTTCTTTTTCACCAGCACCTTCAACGATCGTTGTGTTGTCTTTATCCACAACCACTTTGCTTGCTTGACCTAAGTTATCGATGGTTGCATCTTTCAACTCAAGACCTAAGTCTTCAGTGATCACTGTACCACCAGTTAAGATCGCAATGTCTTCTAGCATTGCTTTACGACGGTCACCAAATCCTGGTGCTTTCACTGCAACAACGTTGAATGTTCCACGGATTTTGTTCAAGACAAGTGTTGGTAATGCTTCGCCATCAACGTCATCAGCGATGATCAATAATGGTTTTGATTGTTGTAAGATTTGTTCTAACAATGGCAAGATATCTTGGATGTTAGAGATTTTTTTGTCAGTGATCAAGATGTATGGATTTTCTAACGCTGCTTCCATTTTATCGTTGTCAGTTACCATGTATTGTGATAAGTACCCACGATCAAATTGCATTCCTTCCACAACATCTAATTCTGTTTCGATCCCTTTTGATTCTTCAATAGTGATAACACCGTCATTGCCGACTTTTTCCATTGCATCAGCGATGTATTGACCAACTTTTTCACTACCAGAAGAAACAGCACCAACTTGTGCGATTGCTTCTTTTGAATCAACGATTGATGAAATGTTGTGTAGCTCTTCTACAGCCACTTTTGTTGCCATTTCGATCCCACGACGAATACCTAATGGGTTCGCACCAGCGGTGACATTTTTCAATCCTTCACGAACGATTGCTTGTGTCAATAACGTAGCAGTCGTTGTTCCGTCACCAGCGATATCGTTTGTTTTTGAAGCGACTTCAGAAACAAGTTTTGCGCCCATGTTTTCAAAATGATCTTCTAATTCGATTTCTTTAGCGATCGTTACACCGTCATTTGTAATCAATGGTGAACCGTAAGATTTTTCTAAAACCACGTTACGACCTTTAGGACCTAAGGTTACTTTTACTGTATCTGCTAATTTATCTACCCCACGAAGCATTGCTGCGCGTGCGTCTTCTGCAAATTTGATTTCTTTTGCCATGATTTCATCACCTCAAGTATTTTTTATTTTTCTTATTCTACTACTGCAATGATATCTTTTGCAGCAACGATCAAATATTCTGTTCCTTCATATTTCACTTCTGTGCCAGCGTATTTTTCAAACATTACTTGTTCGCCAACGTTGACAGCAACAGGAGCTTTTTCACCGTTTTCGAGCGTGCGTCCTTCGCCGACTGCAATAACGGTACCCGTTTGTGGTTTTTCTTTTGCTGCTGATGCAAGCACGATTCCGCCTACAGTTTTTTCTTCTTCTTTTGCGACTTCGATAATCACACGATCACCTAATGGTCTTAACACGATAAATCCCTCCAATGAATGTTATAGAATTTAGTATTAGCACTCTCTTGTATCGAGTGCTAACTTACAGTTTCAATATTACTCATTTTCCCAAATTTTTGCAAGCCTTTTGCTAAATTTTTTTTGCATTTCTATTTGATTGATAAAAATAGTAGGATTTTTTGTTTCTAGAAGCAACCTAGTCTATAATGAAGCAAAGGAGTGTGAGGAAACAACTATGTCTTTATCAAAATATTCTTTGTCCACGATTCTTACTTACGGCATCGTCTTTTTTCTACCGATCGCCTTCATCCCTAGCGGACATCAAGTGGCCGCAACAACGATTGGTTATTTAGTTGGTGCTGCGATCATGTTTTTCTTGTATTTCAAACAAACGGAACCGTTATCGTTTGAACACAAAAGATCAAAAATTTCATCGATTCTTATTTATGGACTGACAGGTATTATTGCAGCGATCTTGTTGCAAAATCTAGCCATTTTTATCGAATCGCTTTTCGGTGAAGTCAGTGCTTCGCAAAATACCGAAAATATCATTGCTATTGTGCTGCAAAACCCACTGTTCGCCCTCGCGGCAATGGTTGGTGGACCAATTATGGAAGAATTTGTCTTCCGCAGAGCCTTAGTTGGCATCATTGGGAAATACAGCAATGTTTGGGTCGGTGTAGTGGTCAGCGCTGTAGCCTTTGCCTTTGCCCATAATGACAATCATCTCTTAGTCTATATTTTCTTAGGACTGTTCTTTTCTGGGCTTTATGCCTTGACCGGCAGCATTTGGACTTCCATGATTACCCATGTGGGAATGAACACTTTAGTTATTATTATTCAGTTGTTGCTTCATTACGGCTATATCCAAATGCCCTAAAGAAAAAAACGCTACGCAGAAATTTTGCGTAACGTTTTTTTCTTTATACCTTCATGCCATTGGACGCAATCACTTGCTGATACCATGCAAATGAATCTTTCTTCCGACGATCAAGGGTCCCATTTCCTTCATTGTCTTTGTCCACATAGATCACACCATAGCGTTTCTTCATTTCCCCTGTACCAGCAGAAACCAAGTCAATGATGCCCCACGGTGTATAACCCAATAAGTCGACGCCATCATAAGCTACTGCTTCTTTCATCATTTCGATATGGGCTTTCAGGTAATCAATACGGTAGTCATCATGGATCTGTCCATCCTCTTCCACTGTATCTACGGCACCAAAGCCATTTTCTACAATGAAGAGCGGCAATTCGTAGCGTTCGTTGAACCAATTCATGGCGTAGCGTAAGCCCACGGGATCAATCTGCCAGCCCCATTCGGAAGCATCAACATAGGGATTATCCACCAGATCTTGGCTCTCATCATAGTCATAGGTTGGATCATTTTCCTTACCTTTGATCGCAAAAGACATATAGTAACTAAAGCCGATGTAGTCAACACAGCCGTTTGCCAAAAT
Organism: Enterococcus sp. DIV1067f; assembly: GCF_050543505.1. Classification (NCBI taxonomy): domain Bacteria; kingdom Bacillati; phylum Bacillota; class Bacilli; order Lactobacillales; family Enterococcaceae; genus Enterococcus; species Enterococcus sp. DIV1067f. The sequence continues at coordinate 863,287 of NZ_CP172940.1, read as the reverse complement.
TGCTTCATCTTCAGGGGTGATATCTAAATCAAATTGTTTTCTCTCAAAATAGCTGCGCATATATCTCGGATAGTGTCCACGGGCATGCACATCTGAAAAACAATAGCGGCGCTGCATGGCCACCGTGGCTGCCATCATGTCTTTGGGATTGCAAGAATACGGATAGATTGGACACATCGCGATCATCGATCCGATTTGAAACGCAGGATTGATTGCATGCCCTAGCGCCACCACTTTCGCACTAGCAACGAGTTCGTAATGGGCTGCTTGGTACATGATTTTTTCTCGGTCTTCTCCTTCGGTAAAGAACAGACCGGAATTGGTAAACGGCGCAAAATCTTCTTTGTAGTTTGCTTGATTGTTGATTTCATTGAAAGTCATCCAATACTTCACTTTCTTTTGATAGCGCGTAAAACAAACTTCTGCAAAGCGGACAAACAAATCGATCAACTTACGGTTACGCCAACCTCCGTATTCGGTAACTAAATGATAGGGCATTTCAAAGTGAGAAAGGGTAATAACCGGCTCAATGCCATAGCGTAAACACTCATCGAATAATTGATCATAAAAGGCCAAGCCTTCCTCATTTGGCTCGCGTTCATCACCTTTTGGAAAAATACGGGTCCAGGCAATCGATGTTCGGAAGCACTTCAACCCTAATTCGGCAAAAAGCTTGATGTCTTCAGGATACCGATGATAAAAATCGATCGCTTCATGATTGGGATAACTTTCGCCCGGTTGGATACCTTCCGTGATTCGGCGAGGAATTCCGTTGCCTCCTACAGTCATGACATCAGCGACACTCACGCCTTTTCCGCCCGAACGATAGCCGCCTTCCAATTGATGAGCAGCGACTGCGCCACCCCATAAAAAATCGTTTCTAAGTTTATTCATTTCTTTTCAACCTGCTTCCTTGGTATTAAACGATCTCTGTTTCTTGTTTATAGTTCAAACTATCGACCTTACGAATGAAAGGATAGTAAATAAAGAAGCCGATTGCTAAAACAACAAATTGTAAAATAGCGGTCCGGATGCCCCCTACTAGAAATCCTGAAATGATCGGTGGGGTCGTCCACGGAACTTGCACAGCAGTAAATAACGGTACGATACCGGTATAAAGTGCAAAATACGTGATCACGCCTGAAACCATCGGTGTCAAAATAAATGGTAATACCATGATCGGATTCATGACGATCGGTGTCGCAAAAATAATTGGTTCATTGATATTAAAGAATGCTGGGATCAAGGAGAGACGTCCTAATTGTTTGAACTGCGCTGAACGGGCAAAAGCCACCATATATAGCACGATGCCAATCGTCATTCCTGCGCCAGTTACCGTCATAAATTGATCTAAAAACTGTTGGGTCACGATGTGTCCCCCATTTTCCAATGTCAATGCTTTACCAGATTCAAGAATAGCCGTATTTGCTAATGAATTGGCTTGTAAAATCGGCCCCATGATGCCGCCCACGATCGTCGAACCATGAACCCCGAAGAACCACAAGAATGGTACTAAGAAGCCTAGCATCATTGCACCGCCAAGAGAATCCGTCACACCTTGCATCGGACTTTGAATCACGGTGTAGATCCATTCGACCACGGTTGTCTGAAAGACTTTATCAAAGAAAACATAAATGCCTAATGCGATGGTCGTCAAAACAGCTGCCGGAATCAACGCTGTAAATGAGTTTGCAACATTGGTCGGTACTTGTTCTGGCAGTTTGATCCGGATGTCGCGTTTTAAGAACCAAGTATAGCCCCAACCCACAAAAAGCCCTACTAAGATGGCACTGATCATGCCTTGTCCACCAGTCCATGTTTTATCAATGACATTTGCGATGGTCACATTTGCTTCAGCATCCGTTACACTTGACTCCATAGTTAATAAGAAAATAACTAAACCAATCATTCCTGCAGGGAGTCCTTCGTAACCTTCTGCTTTTACATACGAATAGGCGATACCCATTACGGCGAAAAAAGCCATAATTGCAAAAGAGGCGCCATAGGCTTGGTTGAAGTATTCACCTAAGCCACTATTCGTTACCCAATCCGCAATCGACTGGACGGGAAAGTTTGCTAATAGCAGGAAAATCGATCCTACGATTGAAAAGGGCATCGTATAAAGCATACCGTTTCTTAATGCAGTGATTGCTTTCGTATTAACAAATTTTAATATTGGGGGTAATAATTTCTCATTGATCCATTCGTTCATCTCACATCACTCCTAAAATAAAATTCCATCCACCGGCCAGTGAATTCGCTTACAAATAAATCTTAATGGATAATATTCCCCTTGCCTATAGCTTTTCTAAGTTATGAAACATGTTCCAACAAAAAAAACAGCCGAAGCTGTTTTTTTACGATCGCTTAGATTTGCTTGTAGACTTGATGGGCTAAAAGTTCGATCAGTGTAATCACCGGGACTTGCGTTGTCAGGTTCAAATCGACTTCTTTTCCGCCACTTACGACGGGCATATAATACGATATATTGTAGTCTGCCATTTGGGCGATCGTCGATTTTTCATCATTGGTGATGCTGAGTACTTTTGCTCCATAGCGTTTGAAGTCTTCCGTTTGCTTGATCATTTGAATGGTTTCACCCGACACCGATAAAATGATTGCTAACGTATTTTCCATTCCACGAGACGGTACTGGCAAAAAGGGATCAACGATGCTATAAGCATTAATGCCTAAGTTGGCAAAATAGCGACTGCCATAGGTGCCCAGAATGCCGCTTGTGCCGATACCGGAAAACGCCACATGGCGTGCGGAAAGAATCAATTCTACTGCCGGCTGGATAAACTTACGGTAATCTTCATTATTGACTTTTTTTAAGAATGTATTGACTTGAATCGTTGCATCATAGAAAAGATCAAACGCTCGTGCGTCTTGTTCCTTTTTTTGACAGATTGCATACTTTAACTCTGAATATCCTCGATAGCCCAATTTCGTGATACATCGTAAAATCGTCGACGTTGAGACGTGGCATGCAGCTGACAATTCGCGAATCGTCAGCTGATCGATCTCTTCAAAATGCTGGACAATGTATTTATAAACTGCCATTTCAAGCTCGTTCAAAGTCTTGATTTTTTCTTCATCAAACATCCCACTGCCTCCACCCAACAAATTCATCGCTCTGATGATCGATTAGATCGCAAATAATTCCGTCGCTTTGTCAGGATCGGTATCATAGACTTCAAACGTTTCTCCAACACCTAGATCATGTTCTTTCATGGTGTTGACCATCGTTAAGTGCGCCAACTCTTTCAGGTTGTTTTCTTTACTTAAATGACCAAGATAGACCCGTTTGGTGTTGTCGGTCAAGATATCCGTCATGACAAGTGCGCCATCTTCATTCGATAAGTGACCGCGATCTCCAAGAATCCGCTGCTTGAGACTCCATGGATAAGGACCCATTCGCAACATTTCTAGGTCATGGTTGCTTTCTACAAGGTATGCATCGGCGCCTTTGATGATGCCTCGCACATGATCGCTGCAATAACCGGTATCCGTCAACATCACGAATGATTTGCCGTCTTTATGGAAACGATAAAATTGCGGCGCTGCAGCATCGTGAGAGACGCCAAAGCTTTCAATGTCCAAGTCACCCAAGGTCAGCACTTTTCCCATTTCAAAGATATGTTTTTGCTCGACAGCGACGTTACCGATCATTGGATCCATCGCTTGCCATGTTTTTGTATTCGCATAGACATCAAGTTTGTATTTTCGTGCCAGTACTCCAACACCGTGGATGTGGTCCCGATGTTCGTGGGTCACAAGAATGGCATCCAAGTCTTCTGGTTTGCGCCCTACTTCATCCAATAATGAAGTGATCTTCTTGCCGCTCAAACCGGCATCCACTAAGATCCGCTTTTTATTGCTTTCGATATAGAGCGAATTCCCTGAGCTTCCGCTGGCTAGAATACTTACTTGAAAGGCATTTTCCTTCATCATGGTTTACGTGACTTCCTCTCTGGTTGTTTCAACGAGTTCCATTATACCCGCTTTTTTATGGATTTTCTACCTTTTGAACGGCATTATTCGTGATGATCCGATTGCTAAAGGCATTGACCGTTTCGATTTGGATGGTGTCATCGCCATCTAATTGGAAAGCAATAAACCATGCAGGAATATACACATTTTTTTCCCTAACCTTCAAAATCATCGTATAGGCTAATTCCGTCCAGAGAATTTTCGAGTGACTTGGCAGCTTGTTGTTCAGATAAAGCGTATTTACTGCTTCTTTTTCTGAATAGACCGTCATCTTTTCCCTTAGAGGCGTAATATTGGAGATATGTGTTTGCGTATAACGGGCAATCTGCAGTAGATCATCCGTTTGTTCTAAGGTGATATCGATCCGACTTGAGCTGTCATTGAAAGGAATGCCTTCATACGACTGGACCGCCACCACCGTCGGATGATTGGCGTTCAAGACAGAGAGGTTTTCCAAATAGTCATATTCATCCCCAAACAGGACTTGGTCTTTACGTTGCAAGAAACCATTGACGGTTTCTTCCGTTTGAGAATCATCACTGATATAAAAGCCATTGGTTGAGACATGGATCAACTGCTGCCCTTTGACCGTCGACCCTCTTTTGAACTGAGTATTGAGTTGCGGATTTCGTAGTTCTGCCTCAAAATCCGTCTGTTCACCGCTCAAATAATAGCCACTCAAGACCTCGTCTGATAATTCACCAGAATACCGAATGTCCTCAGAATCGAGTCGTTGTTCGATAGGAATCGTTTGGTTTGATTGTGAAACCATCTGATGCTCGCTGCGAGCCTCACTATAAACATTGAATAAAAAGACATTCAGACCAAGAAAAGCGAGGAAAAAAATCCATTCGATTCGTTTAAAATCCAATTAATTCTCCTCCGTTTCTGCTAATTTTGTCATTAATGCATCATAGCTAATCCAAGACGAGTCATAATTGACATACCAAGCAGGTGTCAAATCAACCAGTGGTGCATCTTTGATCTCCCCCCATTGATAGCCGACGATGATCTGTTGCAACAACGCTGGGTCAGCCCCTGCCGCAATCAAATCATTTTTGACTGACAAACTAGAAGGCAATTCAATCTCCGTTTCAGAAGGAATCGGCACTTGGATCGCATTCAAGCTGGCAGAAATCGTCATTTCACGACTGCCGGTCTGACCACTTTCTGAAAAAGCGACACTGATCACCCCCTGGCCGCCAGTACTAAAGACTGGATAGCCTTCGACGAAAACCCGATAATCCAAGTGTTTGTCTTGTTGATCAAAATAGCGGATCGTCCCAAAGTTATTGCCTAGACGAATAATGTAATCCGCACTCAACATTGCCAGATCCATTTCATCGGAACCGTCTGTGGTGGTTTCAAACTTGACTTGCTGCTGATCTTGCAAGACAGTCATGTTTTGCCCACCTTCATAATAGTAGGTATCGACACTTTCGTCGTTGATCTTGACATTTTTAGGATTGCTGAAAAAGGCTTCTCGGAACAAACTCTGAGACTGTGTCGAAGAATAGTAGCTGTATTTTTTTAGCTTGATCGAATCCTGCGTATAGTATTGATTGCTGGATCGTTCTTGATCAGTCCTCATTGCCGTCCATTCCCGAGGATTGTCTGCTAGTAAGTGTTTTACTTGGCTTTTATCCCAGTCGATCTTGCCTCGAACTACTCGTTGATGGGTAAAGTCAACAAATTGGATCGTATTTTCTTCAAGATCAAACTGGATGCGAGAAAACGGAAAATCCTCTGTTTCACTTTCGTCCTCTAAGGACAGTTCTTTATCAAAGGTTTTCTCGTAATCTTTCAAGTAAAACGTCGTATAGTAGTTTAAGGATATTCCTTGATCGACCTCTTGGGCTTTCGAAAAAGCCTGTTCTTCACCATAGGTTCGCAGGGTCAAATCACTGATCGTTGCCTCGTTGATCACCTCTTGGATCTCTCGAATCACCGCTTCAGAGTTGGTTTCTTTGATATCCTCTTCGTCATTCCATGTCAGATATAGGGGCAAAAACAAATCACTTTTTTGTTTGTAGGTTTGAACCGAAGGATTGACGCCAGTATCTGTTTCGGTGCTGGCATTGTTGAACCCGGTCGGATTTAGCCAAATCATATAGGAGAAATAAAAACTCAAGGCGATCATCACGATCAAACCTGCTCGAATGATTTTTTCTGAGATTCTCATACCCACCAATCCTCCTCATACGGTTCATAAGGCAACATGATGTAAAATGTTGACCCGCGATTTTCTCGACTTTCCGCCCAAATCGCACCGCCATGAGCTTTGATGACTTCACGTGAGATCGCCAACCCTAAGCCGGTGCCTCCTTGTTGGCGGGCTCGAGCTTTATCGACTCGATAAAAACGATCAAAGATCTTCGTGAGATCTTTTTTCGGAATTCCTAGTCCTTGGTCATTGATGCTAAGGACGATGTTGTTATGAGTCTCCATCAATTTCACCGTAATAATCCCACCATCTGGCGAATATTTGATGGCATTATTCATGATGTTGTCGATCACTTGGATCATTTTGTCCGTATCGACTTCCACCCACAATTCTCGTTTGGTGAACTCCCGACGAATCAAATATTTTTTGCTTTCATTCGTCACCATCATGTCAAAACGATCCAACACGAAATTAACCATTTCATTGAAATTGATGTATTCCAACTGCAGTTGCGAATTGCCGCTATCCATCCGCGACAGACTCAACAGGTCATTGATCATGCGAATCATTCGATCCGTTTCATCCAAAGTCACTTTCAAAAAGTTCGGCGCAATTTCTGGATCTTTCCAAGCACCCTCACTCAGCGCTTCGATGTAACTACGCATACTCGTTAGAGGTGTTCGCAACTCATGGGAAACGTTGGAGACAAATTCTCGCCGTTCCTGCTCATTTTTTTCTTGTTCCGTGACATCGTGCATTACCGCAACTAGACCGGAAATGAACCCGGACTCTCGACGGATCATGGAGAAATCAATGCGCAAGATCAGATTTGTTCCCGTCAAATCATTGCTAGGACGTTCCAAAAGCATGTCTTCAGGATTTTCCAAAAGCTTTCGTAACGTGTATTCTTCATCGATTTCCAATAACGTCAAAATCGACTGCCCGATCGCTTCTTCGTTTGTGACATTCAACAAGGACATCGCCATCTCATTGATGGTAATGACTTTGCCTCGTCGGTCGGTGGCAACAACGCCGTCTGTCATGTGGGATAAGACACTATCCAAGCGATTTCGCTCGGACTCCATCGCCTCTTGAGTCTCTTCGATTCGTTCTCCTAGTTGATTGAAGGTTTCCGCCAATTGTCCCAATTCATCTTTTCCATGAATCGCGACCTTGCGGCTATAATCTCCTTTAGCGATGCGAATCGCTTGTTCCCGCATCTCTCCAATTGGTTGGGTAATCGAACGAGAGACCAATAGTGCCACAATGATCGAAATCACTGCCGCAATCAGCGAGGCGGTAACAAAAATGACCGCCGTCGTACTGACTTCATTGTACTTTGACTCTAGATTGCTCCGTAAATAAAGGGTTCCTAAAACGGTATCCCCAGTCGGTGATTGGATCGACTGGACGATATTGAACACCCGCTGACCGCTGGATTCATCATAAAGGACTTCACTGCGGTTCGTATCGTAATCACGGTAATCATTTTTTTCACCCACCGAGCCACGATCATTGATATTGGTGGTTGCACGAATAATCCCTTGCTCATCCACCACCCGCATCTCCAAAATTTCTGAAGAGTTGGTACTCGTTAAGATTCGATTCAAGGAAGCATTCATGGAATCCCAATCCAATCCGTCATCATTATCCATGCGACTCAATTCAGAGCCTAATGTCACCACTAACGTGCTGGCCCGTGCCTCCATGTCGCGTTTGAAGGCATCGACCGTTGTTCTTTCCAATTCGCGAATAAAATACGCCCCGATAATCTGGATCGCAATCAATAAGATCAAGATAAAAGTCAGGGCGATTTTGAAGTTCACCGATTGAAAAAAGCGAACCTTATTTTTCATAGCTTATTCCTGTTCTGGGTTCCGCAAGTAATAGCCCACTCCGCGACGAGTAACCAAATAGTTTGGATGGCTCGGGCTGTCTTCGATTTTTTCACGCAAACGGCGCACCGTCACGTCAACGGTTCGGACATCACCAAAGTAGTCATAGCCCCAGACAGTTTGCAATAAATGTTCTCGGGTCATCACTTGACCAAGATGTTTTGCCAAGTAGTGCATCAATTCAAACTCCCGGTGCGTCAATTCGATGGCTGCACCATTTTTAGTGACCATGTAGGCATCGGGATGAATCGTTAAATCACCAATCGTTAATTCGCTGTTGGCATTGTCGTCTGCTTCCTTCGCAGCTGCCGAGCCGCGACGCAGATTGGCTTTGACGCGGGCCACCAATTCCCGGTTTGAAAATGGTTTGGTTACATAATCGTCCGCACCAAGCTCAAGGCCTAGTACTTTATCGATTTCAGAATCTTTGGCTGTGACCATGATGATCGGCATGTCATGGGTTTTGCGCACTTCCCGTGCAACTTCCAATCCATCCATTTTTGGTAGCATCAAATCAAGCAAAATCAGATCAGGATCGACCTCGGCTACTTTTTCTAATGCCTCTTCTCCATCATAGGCGGTATATACTTCATATCCTTCTTTGGTTAAATTAAATTTGACGATATCAGAAATTGGTTTCTCATCGTCCACGACTAGGATCTTTTTCAAAAATGTCACCTCAATTTTTTTTGGTTTCTTACTTATTATACATTATTTAAACGGGCTTTTCATCTTTCCCAAAAACCGCGGCCTTATTCTTAAGGAAAGCACAAAAAAAGAAAGGCACGGGGCCTTTCTTTTTTACTCTTCTAAAAGCTGGATACCGATCCCTAACAACCCAGGACCCGTGTGGACGACTAATGCGGGAGAAATTTGTCCAAATAAGATTTCTTTGACCTTAGGAAATTCGGCTTCTAATCGTGCTTTCATTTCTTTGGCTTCTTGCAGTGCATCACCTTGCGCCACAGCTAAACGCACATGGCGATGATCACCGATGAATTGCTTGATCAAGTCAACGGTTTTGTCCAAGCTTTTCTTCCGTCCACGAGATTTTGCGACCGTATAGTAGATCCCTTCTTCATTACAAGAGATAATTGGATTCAATTTCAAGGCATTGCCTAAGATGGATGCGACCAGACCGATGCGGCCGCCTTTTTGTAAATACTCTAAGGTAGCTACGTTGAAAAAGACTTTGTTTTTCGGCACTTCATTCGTTAATTGTGCCCGCAGTTCTTCCCAAGTCACGCCTTTTTCTAACAGTTCTGCTGCACGAATCGCTTGCAGCCCTGCACCGATTCCGATATTTTTCGTATCAAGCACGAAAACCTCAAGATCCGTCCGTTGTTCACCTAACAGGCGAACAACATTAAACGTTCCACTCAATCCGCTGGAGATGGTTACAGCAAAGACTTTTTCATACCCATCGGCTTTGATCCGATCAAAGATTTCCCCGATCGCCGCGCCATCAGGTAATGAAGTACTAGGAATCTCTTGCGGCAAACGTTCGTAAATTTCTTCGGCAGTAATATCAACTTTATCGGTATAGGTCCGATCCTTGTAAATAATTTGCAATGGCAGCATATACATGCCGTATTGCTCCATGATCTGTGCGGGAACATCGGTACCTGAATCAACTAATAGGGCAATTTTCTCTTTATTCATGGGCTTCTCCTTTATGTGTTTCTAAATAAATGACTTCTAATTCGATGGTTTTTTCTGCCAACAATTTATTAGCAAAGGAACGCGTTGCACCTTTCATGGCCACTAATTCAATCGGGATTGGTTCCGATGCCATTTGCTCGGGCTCTCCCATTGCTTCTTTGCCAACAAGATGAATTGCTTTTTCTTGTTCTTCACAAAATACATTATAGGCATTTCTGATTCCGACAGCTTTCCCTTGAAAAAGGATGCCTGTCTTTATTTCTGGAATTGTCAACACTTGCTTCAGCATCGTGATCGCGATCAAAAATGCGAGATGCTTTTGGTTGTAACGTTTTTTTTCTGGTGCGGGGATCATCCCTTTTTTGACATAATTATTGACCATAGAAGAGGTCAATAGCGGATGTTTTTCTGTTTGGATCACAGGTGATAAATATTGGTCAATCAAAGTGATTACCTGATCCATATACAGTTCCAGGGTTGGCAACTCTTCCCACCTAGGCAGATGGAATTCCAGCAGCGATTCACCCCATGTTTTCATGTCCGATTGTAATTTTTCCATGTCATCCTCCATTTTGACTAACAGAAGGTTAGATTATCACAAACTGATCATCTAGTTTCGATAACTAGATACATTTTATCACGGTTTTCTGAGTTTTTAAAGCAATCTGATCAATCTTTTAAGAATTTCCTATCATTTGAAATTGGGGAACGAATGGTGTTTTTTTAAGATAACCCCTGTTTTCCAACTGAAAAAAGCGCACATTTTTTTCAAAAGAATGATTGATTTTTAAACACCGGAGTGCTAAGATAATGAAGTACTTTTGGTACGGGCCGTTAGCTCAGTTGGTAGAGCAGCTGACTCTTAATCACCTGCCCTCTTGTGTAGAGGTATGTTTATAAAAGTTGATATGTAGAGGTTTTAATGAGATTTACTTAGTTGATAATCTTCAAGCCATTTTATTGCCAACAATTTGCCAACAAAATGACAGATTTTTTTTAATAGTAATCGTTCAAAGACTTGCCATTCAATTTTGATCAAGTCTTTTTTGTTATTTATTTTTTGAATCCAAATGTATTAGCTAAATTTTCTGCAGAAGCATATTTAAAGCTTGGATCAAGGTGTGCGTAAAGGTTAGCAGTTGTCGTATAAGAGGCATGACCAAGCCACTCTTGAACCTTCTTCATGTGCTCACCATTTCCAATCATTATAGAAGCGGTTGTGTGTCTCAAATCGTGGAATCGTATCCTTTTTATATTGTTTCTCTTGATTACCTTCGCAAATCGTTTGGAAACGAAATCTGGTCTTATGATATTGCCATTTTCCATGGTAAAGAGGTAATCGTCGTCTTCGTAATTATATTCAGCTCCGAAAAGCTTTTTATTTTTTTCCTTCCACCTAGCTAATTTCACCAACTCCTCTTCAACTGTTTCTATTAAAGGAACAGAACGATAGCTGGAAGCATTTTTAGTTCTGTCTTCTTTAAGAACAGTTGTTAAGTCTTCTTTATTTTCCAAAACTACATGTTTAATGGTAATCGTCTTATTCACAAAATCAATCGCATCCCATTTAAGCCCTAAAACTTCACTTCTCCTAAATCCATAAAATACTGTTAATAGAATTATTGGATAGAGCTTCTCACCTTTGAATATTTGAAGTAGTTTTAGCACATCATCCTTTGTGTAAAAGTTTGGCACGAAGGAGTCCTTTTTTGGTCTACGTACACGGTCAGCAATATTTTTATCTATCTGTTCTGTCATAAAAGCTTCCTGTAAAGCTTTTCTAATAAAGGCGTGATAGTGTAGAGCAGTATTTCCAGTGCACCCATCGTCTAATATTTTTTGATAGAACCTTTGCAAGTGGACCGGTTTTAAATCAGATAACATAATTCCACTTGGTCCAAAATAATCCTTTATCCTGATATCGATGTAACGTTTATAACTAAAGTAAGACGTTTTAGACAGTTGTGGTTTAGCAGTTTCAAGATAACTATATAGGTAATCGACAAAAGGTGTTTCGGTTCTTTCCTGTTTTAAAACAAGATAATCCTCTTGTTTCATAGCAATTTCTTGCTCAATCTCAGATATAAATTGGTCTTTTATTCTTTCAGCTCTTTTCTTATTTCCTTTCTTTTTTAGTTTGGTATCTCTCCATCGTTGAGAAGTTTTTCCAAAATCATCTTTTATTGTTACAACAACTTGGAGAGTTCCTCTTTTTTCTACAATATTCGCTCGTAATTTCAATTCAAATCCTCCTAAAACTGAAAAAAGCAAGCTATGGAAAACGCAATTCTAACACCTGTATTATACCATAGCCTGCGTATGCTCATCTGCCACATTTTGGGCATCTTGTAAGTATTCGATCACACACTTTTTAGGAATCTTGTAGTTGCTGCCTATCTTGACATGTTTTATCTTGTTCGCTTTTAGTAACCCATAAGCTTTATTTCTACCTATCCCTCCTAACATTTCTCTCAATTCATTTATTCCAACCAGATCTTTATAGTTCTCAAACATGACGTCATAAATGTTTCGATCCATTTTTACCTCCTAAAAAAACCATAGATTATTGTTGCCAACATTTTAAAATAGTGATACTATATCAAAGTAATAAATTTTGGGCCATTAGCTTAGTTGGTAGAGCACTTGACTCTTAATCAAGGTGTCGAAGGTTCGAGTCCTTCATGGCCCATTGGGTGCCAAACCCACGGAACAGGTAAATGTTGGTGCGAAAGCATTTCGAAAACATTTATGCTGTTCCTTTTTTTATTTAAAACATTTTCTAAACCACCTTGGAAAAGGTACACAGGAGTCTCCTCCTCCCCCTGTTCATCAGCGGGACGCTTACGTGAGTATCATTATCTTCAACAATTATCTCTTTGCCTAAAGTTTCCATGCTTTAGTCACAACTTTTGATCTATCGCTCCTTCAAATCTAAGAGATCTTGGCGCCAAAAGTTGCCTGCTACTTAATCACTGAAAAGAATTTAGAAAATGGGCTATTCTGTTATCAATGAGCAATAAAAGAACGAAAGCGTTCCTTTCTAAAATAGTTTTACCAAATTTTTTTCAGAAGATATATAAGTACAGGCTAGAATGACACATATTGAAAAGTAGATGATCCAAAACACAAAGACTAGTGATTCTAAAAGAATAGTATGCCCCCTATCTTCAATTAATTGTTAGTGACTAAAGACACCACTAGATAAATTTATCGTTCATTTTGATTTTCTTCTATATTGATAATATCCCCTATATGCTCGCTCAACATTAATCTGAGCATCATCGTGCATCCTCTTAAGATAGTTGCTTTGCAAATTACTATAAGATATAGATACTAGCTTTTCTTTCACCAAGTATTCATAAATAGTTTTAGATCTAGTTGGAATACCTTTTTCTTTTAAAAAAGAAGCTATATATAACGAAATAATGTCATAATTATTCTTATATTTTTGGTAATCATTCTCTCTTAAATATTCTTCATAAACTCTCTCCTGCGAAACTTTCTTGTCGTAGTCAAATCTATGATTCTTTAACAAAACATATTCTTTTGATAAAGTAACAATCTCATCCATGATTTCTATTATACGAGCTTCTATTTCTCTACTTCCCATATCACTTTCACCTCTAAATAGTTAAGCTATGCTCTTTCCAAGAATTAAAATAATTTTGTCTATATTCTTTTGGAGATACCCCAGTTTCCCTTTTAAAAAAAATAGTAAATGCACTAGCGTTAAAGAAACCAGTTTTCTCGCCAATCTCAAAAATTTTTTCATCTGTCGATTCCAACAAATTTTTCGCCAACGTAATTTTGATATCATTAATTAAATCCTGAGGCACTTTATTTATTTTATTCATACAAAATCGATTTAAAGTTGGTTTAGACATATGCATAAACTCCGCCAAGTCACTAACGGTCAAATTTCCAGATAAATTCTCTTGTATAAATGCTATTAATTTAAATATTTCAAAGTATTCTTTCAGCGTTGAAAGATTCAATCTAAATGTCTTTCTTATTATCATTTCGATAGCGGGATTCACTACATACGTTCGATCTCTCGTTTCAAACCTTGTAAAAAGTAATTGAATTAAGCTAGATAACTCTTGATTGATTATCAGATCAATCTTTTTAATATAGTTTGAAGAAGGCTCGCAGAACAAATTCAACTCGACAATAATGATTTGATTCAATAGGCTCTGCGAAAGATATTGAAAAATCATATGAGATTCTATCAGAATTATTCCCACCTCAGATTTCTCCATGTACAGTCCTTTCTTCGTCAACAGGATAGCCCAACCATTTTCGCAATGATCATTTGGAGAATAGTTATTACCATTTGTATAATAGATGTTTTTGATTTCTATCATTCTTTTCACCCTTCTACATTATGCTACTCACTTTATTTGTAAAAGTTGACATATTCTGTACGTGTTCATCAACTTCTTAATTCACTTTTATCATAAAAAATAAATTAATAAAACGCTTTCAAATAATGATGATTAAAAACGCAAAATTATTGATTCAAATTACAAATTATTATTATCACTTCTAAATATTTCAATCCATCAATGCTAAATTATCAGCATATAATTTTTCTTTTTAATCGATTCAATATACAATCCAATTTTCAGTAAAATATATCACTTATTAAGAAATAACACCGATAAAAAACTCTATAAACGAATTAAAAATAACTATTTAATATAAATAACAAAACTTCATATCTTCTCACGAAGTCCTGCCAAAATACTTTTTAATAATCAAAATGTCACCTAATTTTTTCGAACGCCTAACCTCCACTTTATAAGTGTTAATTGATGCCTTTGGAGACACAGATCCTAATTTTTTCTTTTTACTTATTTATTGAACTTCTTTAAACTTTATATGGCGGTTTTCGAGTAAACCTTCAAAATTTTTTAACCTAATAAGAAAAAGTCATCACTAATGCGATGATTTATCCTTATTCCAATAGAAAAATAATAGATAAGAATACCCATACAAAGGAAATATTACTAGTTTCCTACGGATTTGAATCATATGAGTAATTGAGAACCAGGCCCTTTTTTGATCATCAATTGTTCAATGTGGGAAAGCAAAAAATCTGGGCCAGATTGATGTTCAATCTGACACAGATTTTATTTTGCACAACTTATCAATCTTTACTGACTAAGTTTTTTTAAATCATGTATTAAAATTAAATCTACTCATTATTACATATCTAGGAAAATCTTTCCCTTACTGAAAAAGCTATTCCTGCATTAATTGTAAAGTCCTTGTTTATGCTTTATGAAATCAAGAAATATAAAATTTTGAGTCCACGCTAAGCAAAGTCCCATTTTATAATGTTCTTAGTCTACATTTCATATTCTTCCACCACTAACTTTCAAGAAAATAATTATTTCCTCTTTCTACTGATATCAAGAGATATTAAATATCATTGAATTTTCCGTTTTCATGCTTAAATTATGGCCACATAACTCTTTGAAATAGGTTCGATAATCATTCTCGGTGATTCGAATGATTTCATTACTTGAAAATTCTTGAATTTTACACAATTCCACTAAAAGATTCAACTTTGCATCAATCCCCAGTATTTCTGGAAGATCTTGCCAAAATGTTGTTTTTGATATATTATCAGTCAGCTCTATCAGTCTAACTATCTGTTTATTGATATACTCTCGAATTTCTTCTGTATCTCTGCGAGACTCATCCAATTCTTGCCAGAAATAGTTAGTATAATCTTTTTCTGTTGTGAATAGAAGCATGTTTATTTTCCTTTCCAAACATTTAAATGTTATATTTGGTACATTCTAGCTACGCATTATTTTAATTCTTTTCACTGCCATCCTTATGGTCTGTATCCTTTTAAAGAAACTATACAAGACTAAAAATATTTTTTTCGTACAGTAATCAGGTGGATATCATATACCCTTAGACATGTAAAATAACACTGAAACTTAGTCAGAACCTCTCACCTATCATCTTAGTTGACTTAAAGTAGCTTAAGCAACTGTAACGATTGTTTACTGTATGCTTATGGATTAATTTTTTTTGTTAAAGAATTTACTTATTTGGTCTCCTATCACTATGCAATCTTCTTAAGTTACCTTCTTATTCTTATAAAAAACACTAAGAGTAAGAGTATAACAAGAAAAATAGAGATAAATAACCAGTAATTATTTGGACTAGAAATAGTTATATCTTGTCGATTAAATTCCTTAGACGTCTGATCATCTACCACAAATGACCTCGTCCACTCCCACTCTAATTCTCCTGAATTTGCTTGTAGATGAAGAACATAAGTTCCTGGGACAAATGACTCACCATTCAAAGGAATTGGAAAGGCAAAATTGGAGTGCGGCGCCATTTGCATTCCTGATGCCTCTGTAGAATAGAGGCGTTCTGTTTGATCTTCATTATAAATTGAGGCAATAACCTCTATCTGATTAACAAACGTCCCCGATTGATTCTGGATCTGAGCACTGAACACATTTCTAAAGTTTAATTGATCCGCATAGACAGCTAAGAGATCTAGCTCGGGAGAAAGTTGCTCCCGCCTATTCGATACAACGAGGCCCATGACATAAGACAGTGTGTTCTCAATAGCCATTGATTCTTCTGACAAGTACTCGCTATCTTTGATTTCTTCCACGCGAATTCCTGCTGCTAGAACACCTTCAAATGGTTTATCTTCTGGTAAGGTCAATAAGAGATCTACTTGTTTCGTCTCCCCTTCACTAAGAGTAATCTTGCCATCTCCTTGAATATAATCAGCCAAAAAAAATGGTAGGGTGTCATCTGGGACATCGGCATCGCTACCATATTCCACTACACCACTCACATTTGTAAAAGCTGTATGTACGGATATTGATAAGTTGATCGCTTCATCAGACATATTTCGTAACTCCAAAGATAACGTCTGGCTTTCTGCAGGCTCAAGATTCAGATCAAAATAGCCTACCTCAGAATTCACTTGATTTTCACCCAGAATCGGTCTAACTGAAAAACCAGCAGATTGATCAGCAAAAGCAACTGGGCAAAAAAACAGGGTCAATATAAAAATTACCACTATGTACATCATAGTTTTCTTACTGTCAAATAGTATTTTATTCATAACGATCTTCCTCTCTATATTCCACGGGGATTGCCTTCATTTCTTTTGCTACTACCATTAGTGCCTAATTCCTACCCAGCATAGCAAAATTCATGAATCATATACGCTCGATTTGTGCATGGGACGATGCACAAATTGACCATCATGATTACTAATGAGGAGCAGTACCGCCAGATTCCTCTCGCTTGTAATCCTCGCAAATGGCCAAACAGAAAAATAGCCTAACAACCAAAATGATTTCCTATTGGATGTTAGGCTGTTTGAACATCTGATGAAGTACGCATCCAGTTGATTTCTATCATTGAATGACATTATCAGGGACCGATTGAAGAATCCACTCCAAGGTGGTTTCATATGTTCCAGTTTGACGTTCCTGTTCGGACGCTAAGTGCAGTACAACACTCTCAGCCGCTTGGTCTGTTGTACCAAAGGCAAATAGCCAAGTTTCTAATCCCGATCCTGCTTGTGCCTGAGCGACAGTAGATGAAACACCCGGAAGGAGCGAGAGTTGTTCTGAATGGGTAGGCTGATTTTCTTGACCGGATGCTGCTATTGCTTGAATATGATGAAACTGCAAAGAAGCGCCAGCTAAAACATGCCCTGTTTCGCTATTCTTAAACTGTTCTCGTTGTTTCACAGATAAGCGCCACCCATCACTTTGATTTCTTCCACGTCTATCAGAAACCTGCACAAAATTTGCACGTGTTTCATTTGCTGTTGTTCTTAATGGTTCGGCGTATAGTGTTTCCGGTGCAAAATACGATATTTCTTGATCCCCAAACTGAATCGCAGGAACAAAATCAATGCTTAAAAATCCTTGATTTTCTGGCAGTTCTGGCATCACCTCTGGATGCAATTCTTCTTGAGGATTCTCTGGATCTTTAGGTGAGACTTGTAACGGCCTTATTGTTACTGGAACGGTGTAATCCATTTGAGCGTATTGCCCAGAGGATAACTTTTCTTGCACTCGAACAACCATGGATGAATCTCCTGGCTGATTCGTATCAGGCATTTCAATGATCTCCGCTATGGAAACGTACCCTTCAGCAATGTCAAAATCAAAAAAACTTTCTGCTACTACCAATAACTCCTCTTCAGAAATATATTGCCAAACCTCATTGTTCAGCAATGGCTTCAACTGATTGATCACTAACGGTCTTAGGTTAGTTGCTGTCACTTCATAAAATGCACTATTTTTATGATTCGTGTGATCTGTGCCTACATTTTCTTCTGCTTCATCTTGCATAAGTACATTCCATTCTAGATTAGAGAAGCCAGCTAAGGCGCCATCAAATTCCTCTCCTGATGAAAACAAGTGCGTCGCGCTGACGATATCACCAACCGATAACTGCAGACGTCCATTTTCTCCCACCGCATTTTCAAAATCTTGTTGTGCTTCGGCAGGTGTTTGCTGAGTAGACAACGTAAAGTCAAAAAAATGTTGGCCTTGGTTTACAAGAATAGTGGCGGAGCCTGAGTATGCATGAAGTGAAGCAAACTCTTGATTTGGCAACTGTTGGATCATTGGTGTAGTTGGATTTGTCCCACCGAGTCCTGGCGATAGGGACAGTTCAGGGCCCGATTCTCCAACGTGATGTGTAAAAGCGGCTATTGTTCGCCACTCCTCGAAGTTATTCGCCCATGTTCCACGTAAACGTATTGTGTTGCCCCAACGAACGGAAATGGGAATACGGACAGATAACGTATGCACCGTTCGATATGTAATGGTCACATCTTTAAATCGATCACCTATATAAAGATAGGAGGATGAGTCAACGTAAGTAACATCGTACTCCCCTGAAGACAACAAGACACCATCTGCCGTTACCGTATGAATCGCACTGCCTAAATCTATGTCTTGGGTTCCCTCTCCTAGAAGGATTGTCTGGGGTCTTACTTGTGCTTCAAGATCAATTGTTTCTTCCCAAACATATACGCCAGGATTCGCACCATTATATCCAGACATAAATGCAGTTGAACTAGCAAATGAAACAAAATTAGTTGAACTAGCCAAACTATCTTGAAGTACCCAACGCCCCGTATAGGTTTCCGTTGCCGGTATATTGGATAACCAGGTACCGTTAATTCTTGTTCCGATACCTAAAGTGAGTTGAGAAAGTGACTCTGCTCGACGAAACATATTGACTACCAGTATGGAAGTACGCCATGAACTGATGTCTAATTTTTGAAGACTAGTAGCTTCCGCAACTATCGCTACAGTACTAGTAACATTGGACATATCCCATTGACTCAAATCTAATTCTGTTATACTACTTGCTCCTTGAAACATTGAGTTCATATTTGTTACCTTAGCAGTATCAAACTTTTCAATCCCTTGTATATTTTTCAATTGAGTTAATCCACTGAACAAGCTTACAGCAGTACTATCCAGGATGACTCGATCTTCAAGAACTATCTGTTCAACATCAGTATAGGTTTTCCAAGGCGCTAGTCCGGTCACCCCAACCTCTCCGCCCCTGAGAACGATTGTTGACGATACTAAATCATAGCTCCATGGAACTGTCCCCCATACGCCAGTGATCAACTGACCTTCGGAAGAACGGGTTTCAGAAGAAACCACATTCTCTTCTTGCTTGTTTTCTGAAGTATTCCTACCACTATCACTGGGAGAAACCGCGTCATCTCTTGCCACTTTATCACTTGATTGAATCTCATCTTCCTCATTATGATCACTGCTTTCCTCAACGCTATCTTCCACGAAAGAATCGCTAGTTTCCTCATAGACTTCGTCTATAGATACTGTTTGAGCAAAAGTTAGCATTGGGGATGAATGACTGATTAAAGAAAATATCGCTATCAAAACTATGAATTTCTTCATTTTCTTCTCCTCATATTTCAACGAAATAATCTTCTTACAAATATTGTTGATCTCATTCATATAAAAGAGACCAACAATATTCTACCAATACGTTTTTGTTGTTCTTAAATAACAGGGGCCAGCGAAGAAGGGACATTGCTTAGACTCCAGTTCAATTCACTTGTGAATTGGCCGTTTGCTCGTTCCCCTGGAATTTCTAAAACAATATTCGGATTCACCTCACCATTTAACGTTCCCCAGGTAATCGAATTCCATCCACGCCCGTTAAGCACTTCTGCACCCATAAGAATTTGGCTGCCATGTTCCGCCGAAATAGTGACAGGATTTGAGTGAATAGCAACCTCGGAATCCCAGGCTTGAGAAAGTCTTGGGTTACTAAACGTAATGGATGCACCATTCAATTGCACATTATTATCATTGGTAAATGGTGTTGCTTGTTCAACTCTCAATGTCCATCCTGTTGATACATCACGGGTATCACGAATCTGAGCAAAATGTGGACGCAAAACTTCTTCCCCAGACTCATCATTCACTTCAAAGGACTCTGCCAGGGCCTCAAATTTTAACAAACCTGTTGAATGAACGTTATCATGCATCCCAAAATTTAAAGTAGGCACGTATGTTATGGAAAACTCCCCGATTTGTACTGGGGGAATGATAATTCCAGGACCTGGGTCTGGACCTGGGTCTGGATCTGGATCGACCGTGTCAACATCATCAACTATCGAAAGAGTTACTTCTCCTTCTGTTTCTGCATTTCTTGTAATTTGTTCGGCTGAAGCTGTAACAACATTTCCAAACAACAGGCTGCTAAGTAATCCAAGTGCTAAATACTTCTTTTTCACTTCTTTTTCCTTCTTTCCTTTTCTTTAATAGGACAAAAACGATCAACAAGATGCTTCCTAGAAACACAATATGTGTTTCTGTTATAGCCATTAACTGGGGAAGCCTTTCTGGCTTTTTGTATGCGGGGATTTCTTGAATGTCTGCCTGATCTCCTTTTGGTGGCTCCGGCTGTATTTCGTCTTGAATGATATTTTGAAAGGTAATCGAACTATTCGATTGAACCGTTTGGGCAGAAACAGTTGGGACAAAAATCCACAATGCTAACAAACAAAACCAAATACATTTCCTCTTTAATAATTGCACATATAATCACCCCTTTTTGAACTTGTGAAAATAGTATCAACCGCTTTAAAATTCTACGTTTCCCCATATTTCGTTGGTGTTGGATCAGGTTTTTCTTTAGAGACATACACACTCGTTAAACTAATTATTCGACCTGTTTCAACTTTTTAATTTTCTTGTATAACAACTGATTTGTCTCATAATTCTTCGATTTTGAGAGAGGAACAAAAAAGACATCCGATCCGATCGAATGTCTTAGAAAAGTTATCAGATTAGGTTTTCTATTTTAGAGAATACATAACATATGTTTATTCTAAAAAACGAAGGTTTTTGATACTTTTGTCTGTAAGTTTGTATGCATACCTTTTTCTTACATGATTAAGGTTACATGATTTTTTGGTCAAATTGGAATCAATATTTTCATATGAAGATGAAATAAATGAAAAAAAACACTTGTTAATACCTTTAACGAGTGTACGGAGATTAGAGAAATGCTTTTCGATACGGATCAATTTTTCTTTCCAGATTCCGCCAGTCATGCTCATCTGGGACAGTTTTTAATAACAAGTAATCAATTTCAATAATATAGTCTAAGAAGTACCGATTATAGTTTGTGACAATCAAATCAATATGATCGGCATTTAACATTTCTTGTATCAGATGTTGTAACGGCAAAAAGGTCAACGTGTGCTTTGCGCCAAACTGCTGCATTGCACGAGTTCGAGTCTGTTGGCAGATGAAATAATCACCTTCTAAAAGAAAGTAAATTCTTTTAGAAGGTGATTAAAATCAAAAATAAAACGCTGTATATCCTTAAACTCACACAAATATCTACAAAATTAGTTAATAGAAATGGGTTTGAAGAATCAGTTCTGATCCAACAGTTTCATAAATTATAAAGCCAATAATTCTTATGTAAACTAAAAAAGGGAATTACAATCGTTTGTAACACATTAAACATGCATACACAAACTTTCAAAAGGTCCCATTTTCAGTTGTGAATTTATTAAAAACCTAAACTCTATATTGCTACTACTCTATCTTTATGATAAAGTCTGAAATATTTCCCCGAGTAGTCATTCTAGAATCTCTTCAAACATTTATGCACGTTATCTAACACTTTATTCTATAAAATGCATTTATGCAAGTGATTCATGTAGAAAACAATACTAATTTATCGTGACTAAGGTATTAAAAATCTATAGAATCAGTTTAAATGCTTAGCAATTGTTTATAATTTATGACTGTTTTTTTCTGAGGTATCAGTCACTGCTGCAGTCGATAAGGTGACAACTGCAGAGTTTCCTAGTAGCTTTATAATTGTTCCAACTACTTGTTTTTTTCTATATATAAACAAGACATGTTGATCTTTATGAAATTCTCGTCCTTCTACTGAAGGTTCTTGTGGTTTCCATTGTGAAAAACTCATTCTTTGCCCTCCTTTAAAGTATGAAAAAACCCGCCTCAAACATGTTGAGACGGGTTAAAAAGACATTTTTTTATGCTTTGTAGATATTAACGGCTTGCATGCCACGTTGACCTTCTTCAGTATCAAAAGTAACTGCTTGACCTTCATCTAAAGATTTAAATCCATCGGCTTGAATTGCTGAAAAATGAGCAAAGACGTCTTGACCGTCTTCTCCTGTAATGAACCCAAAACCTTTATCTGAATTAAACCATTTTACTGTACCTTTATTCATATTGTTTCCTCCTTGTGCATCTCTACGTATGCGTTTTGTTGCAATAAATGTTTGATTAGCAAAAGGAGAGTATAAATTAAGTATAGCACTCTTAATACGTTTCAAATTATATCACTAAAAGTAGTATACCACATAATTAGATAGGATTGTATTTTTTGGGAAACAAGGTGTTTTTCTATATTAAAACTTAATAATATGAGGTTTAATTCTAAAGATATATTATCACAAATATAACATACTACTCAGTCTCCATCATTCGATTCATAAACCATTCTACTTGTTGGGGTGCATCGTGATCAAAGAACGCAGATTTTTTCCTATCTAAAGCGGCTATTTTTTCAATGTCTTCTTGTGAAAGCTCAAAATCAAAAATCGCTATGTTTTCAGCCATTCGTTCGGGACGAACTGATTTTGCTAAAGCGACAATCCCTCTTTGCATCAACCAGCGAAAGACAACTTGACCAACAGTCTTACCATATTGCTTACCAATTTCTGCTAATACAGGATTGGTAAATAGGTCATGACGTCCTTTACTTTTTTTGATATTCGTCGAATTGTCTCCTCTTTGTTATTCCCATAATAAACCCTGGTCTTAGCTGCAGAGCAAGTGTTCTGTGGAAATTATTTGTCTATCATATTAAAGCTATCACAAGATAAAACGCTTATACTTTAGAATAGATTGTAAGTTTTCGTTTTTGCTCCATCAAAAAGTATGTCGATTCATCGTATTGTTATATGTATCTAATTTAAAGATACGATTTTTTATATTTTAATATTCATTATGCTTAAATAATGCTAAAATAAAAAAACGAAGAGTACTAGGCGCAGTCCAGAAAAACTTCCCCAAGTTTTCTGTGCCAGTACTCTTCTTAGATTAATGCATGTTGCTTACTCAGCCTACGTTATAAAATCTTTTTTTGCAAGCAATATACGCCACTGTACTAATTATGATTATTTGTCTTTTGTATATCTAAAATCAGCAAATCACTGATATATTAACGTGTCAAGGTGTAGAAATAGTATTAATTGATCAAGCAGCGGTGCATAAATAATACTTAGGAATCCCTTACGTTTTTTCTGTTTTTACTTTTGTCTTCTTTAAAGTGCTATACTGGATAAGTACCATGAAAGTAGGTGTTCAAATATGAATACTAATTTTTACCCAGTTGAAGTTTTTAGTTCAGACTATCGTTTATATTCGTCAAAAGCAAAAACAAGTTTGTATGATTTTCAATCCAGACCGCCTTTGATCACCTCATTTGCCGTGTTAAATTTGAAAGAGTTGCGCAATATTCAACTCAAGTTATTTATTTACGATATTGATATCGAAAAATTTTCTACTTTAGAGGAAGCTAAATCTAGATGCAACTCTCTTATGTATAAATAATTTAACTAGCTGATTATAGCTAGTTTTTTTGTTTATCTATTTCTAATAAACTAAAACTAAACCCAAATGTTCATCGTTCATCCGCTTGATAAAAAGAAAAATCTAACGCTATACTTTTGATAATAGACTAAGAAGTTGATAGCTTTATCGAATGATACGAAAATATCTTCCGTCCGCTATTGGAGACTCGGATAAAATATATTTTTGGATGGTTCCTTTAAAGAGTTTTTCTCCTTCACAACAACTTTTTAAGGAAGTATACACCTTTTTCGAACCATCCAGATAATAAACAATGATCCCTTGAATCTGATTATAATTAATCGGTGAACGTCGAGTGCAAGAAAGCTGGTCTCCTAACAATTTCACCTGATTAACTATCACTGGGTCATTAAGCCAATCCTTGTTAAGTGTCAATTTTACAATTAACTGATGAATAGCTTCTTTTTGCATTTTATTCCTCCATTCAAAAAATCGACTATCTATTTACTTATAAATAGTAAATCATCATATACACTAAGAATGTTCTCCATTGATTTCAGTTACTCATTAAATTTTTATAATTTATAACTGTTCTTTCTGTAGTATTCGTCACTTCTGAATGTGATAAGCTTACAACTGCTGAATTACTGAGTAGTTTTATAATTGTTCCTGCTACTTGTTTTTTTCTATATTTAAATAAGACTTGTTGATCTTTATGAAATTCTTGTCCTTCTACTGAAGGTTCTTGTGGTTTCCAATGTGAAAAACTCATTCTCACCCCTCCTTTAAAGTATGAAAAAACCCGCCTCACACACGTTGAGACGAGTTTAAAAGATCCTTTTATGCTTTATATATATTAGCAGCTTGCAAGCCACGTTGACCTTCTTCAGTATCAAAAGTAACTGCTTGACCTTCATCTAAAGATTTAAATCCATCCGCTTGAATCGCTGAAAAATGAGCAAAGACATCTTGACCATCTTCTCCTGTAATGAACCCAAAACCTTTATCTGAATTAAACCATTTCACTGTACCTTTATTCATACTGTTTCCTCCTTGTGCATCTCTACGTATGCGTTTTGTTGCAATAAATGTTTGATTAGCAAAAGGAGAGTATAAGTTTAAGTATAGCACTCTTAATACGTTTCAAAATATATCACTATAAGTAGTATACCACATAATTATATAGGAATGTAGTTTTTTGGAAATAAGGTATTTTTTTAAAGTAAAGCTTAATGACATGGAATTTACGCCTGATGCACATGGCAATTTTTGTCTATCTAAGTATCTCTTAAAAGCTCTTCCTATATCTACATAATAATATTTCTTAACCCCAAAAATAGAAGTAAACTAAATCTCCATACTTAAATGAATCACTAGTTTGCTTCTATTCTTTGGGATCAATCTTCGTTGAATTGTTTTTTAGCATGTCTGTTGTTAAATTCTTTAAGGTATCAAATTCACCCTGATACGTAGCAATTCTAACTACAAATTCTACAACTTCCTGATTTTCCATTTTTAGGGAATGGCCATTTAGCTTAAGAAAAACATATGCAGCTAAAAATGCTGTACGTTTGTTTGCATTATGAAATGGATGTTTTTTGATCAGGTTTATTAACAGGACTGCTGTTTTGCTGAACCCATCATGATATAAATCTTTTTCAAAAATATGTTGTTTGGGTTCATTAACAGCCATACTCAACGCATTTTTATCAATGATACCAATTGTTTCCTGCGGTGAATAATTCTTTATTTGAATGACATTTAATTTTACTATATCTTTTTCACTTAAATAGATCATCCATCAACGAGTTCCTTAAATGCAGCATCACATTCAGATAGAGCTTGGTTCACATACATATCAATTTCAAGATCTAAATTGCTTTCTTCCTTCACGATCGCATCCATCATTTTGTCTTCATCAATAAAAATTGTATCTCCAGACTTCAAACCCTTTTGTAATAAACTTTCTTTTGATAAAGTTACAACTATTGAGTTACCTACTTCTCTAATCTTCCTTTTTTTAATATTCATATTATCAGCTCCCATATTATGTATACACCGTATATCCTAAACGCTCAAAAGTTTTTATTCTGTGTATAGTATCCCTTAGAAAGCACTGTGGCAAAGACGAGTACTACTTTAATGCATATAATAAGTTGGAAAACAAAGTTGTTAAAGCTTAAAAAATTAGGATGGAGACATTATGACAAAAATTGTAGATTTACAAGGTGATTCAAGAATCATGGGATCAATGAAACCGGACAGATTCGTGGCAGGTATTACTAAAATTGCTCAGTACCATTCAGCAACACCAAAAGGTGATGTGTGGGTATTTGAAAACCATTGGCGTAATTTAGGATGGGGGAACTAGAGCCTACCATAAAGTTATTTTGCATAACGGATCAGTTCAATTGTTTTATTGGGATAACGTGATTAAAAAATGGCGTAGGTGGATACGGTTGTTTAGCCATTGGACCGACAATAGACCGAAATCTGACATCTTATTAAAAGCGGACTTACAATTTTAATAAAAAAAAACCGCTTGAAAAAAAGCGGATGTGCATAGTTACCAAGAGTAAAATCTATAGTTCGAAATTAAGCTAATATAAATTGACAAAAAATGCTTGCTAATGAATTTTTTTTAATGTAGGGTTATTATGCAAGGTGTATTAAAAAAGAAGAGTACTAGGCTAGAAAGTTTGGGGAAGTTTTGGGGGAAGTCTTTCTAAGCTTACCTAGCACTCTTCTTTTTTATCTTATCATTATTATTACATAATAGATATTATTAATTAAACTATCGTCCAATTTTTTTCTTACGACCAAATCCCTCTTATTCAGATTCGAACAGGAGGGATTTTATATTATCGTGGTTGGCTCTAACAATTAGATCAACAAATTTCTTGATAAGTGCTTTCCCTGCTAAAGATTAATGTGTTGTCCTCAAATAACGAACTATCGGTTGCATTTGTTTCTGTATCTCCTTTCTCAATCCAATTTGACCACTACCTTGCCATTAGGATGACCCTCTTTGACAAATGTTATAGCTTCGTTCACTTGTTCTAATGCGAACTCATGTGAATCAATTTTTGGTACGATATTTTCTTTTTCTACGATTTCTGATATTGCTCGTAATTGCTGCCCATTCGCTTGAACAAAAATAAAACAATACTCAACACCATGTTTCTTCGCTTTTTGATCTATCTTGGCGCCTGCTACTCCGAATACCAATTGTTTCCATTTTGGCATGTTTTGATTGACTGCAAATTGCTTATTTGGCCCTACAATCAAACTAAGTAATTTCCCGCCAGATTTGATGATAGAAAGCTCCCGATCAATTTCTTTCGCGCCTAGCGTATCTATAACAAAATCAACTTTATCTAGAACTTCCCAATAGTTTTCTTTTTTATAATTTAAATATCGATCTGCACCTGCTTGGAGAATTCGTTCTTTTGCAGCTGCATTTCCTGATACAATGACATGTAACCCAAGATGTTTCGCAAGTGGCACTGCCATTTGCCCGAAGCTCCCTGAGCCACCAGAAATAAAAACAGATTGACCAGCTTGAACTTGTAATATTTCTGTCAATCCTTGATAAGCGGTAAGTCCAGTCAAAGGAACACCAGCCCCGGTAACAAAATCTAAATTCGTGGGTAAAAACCAAATTGCTGATTGATCGACTGCGACATATTCCGCAAATGCGCCAATTTTATCCACTGGTAATCTTGTATAGACTTTATCTCCTTTTTTAAAATTGGTTACTTCACTTCCGGCAGCTTCGATTATCCCCGTTAATTCATTTCCAAGTGTCAATGGTTTTGGGTAGTCTTGAATCAACTTTACAGCACCCGTAATATTTAAAGTTTCTAATGGATTGACTGCGGCCACTTTTACTTTAATTAGCACCTCATGCTTTGAAATTTTTGGAATTGGAATATCTGTAATTTTTACATCAATTGATTTGGAATAATGATTGATTTGCGCTGCTTTCATCTAAATTTCACTCTCCTATTAAAGAAACCACCAATATTTTTTTATTGATGGTTTCTTTTGTTGTCTAGTTCATTTCAGGATAATCGGCATAGCCAACTTCTCCTTGGTTGACATAAAACGTATTTGGATTCGGTGCATCTAAGGGATACTCATTTTTTAATCGTTCCACTAGATCAGGATTCGCCAAAGAGATGACTCCTACCGAAACAAGATCAGCTAAATCATTCTCTAAATCACTCGCTAAACTTGATAATGGGCGATATGGTCTGTTTACGATTAAAACACTGTCCCATAAATGGCTAATATCTTGTAAAAACGCTTCTTTTCCTACATGCAGTGGATTAAATAGCCGTTTACTCCATGAATTTCCACACCATCTGCTCCTGCTTCGATTGCTAAAGAGGCAGCATGACGGTACTCATCAATGATAGTAGGAATATCTTTTGTTTGTATGGCTTTCGGAACAGGAATATCTTGCATTCCTGTAAGTGTAAACATTTTTTCTTTAGGTGCGATTGCTTTTTTATGAGAGGGCAAGTTATCCGGGTGTGATATTCTCCCAACATACATTAATTGAATAAAAATTTTCCCACCTTTTGCATGGACTTCATCAATTATTGTCTTCCATGCGTTGGCTTGTTCGATAGTATAAATTCCTGCGTATTAAGATAACCTTGACCTATTTCTGATGGTTGTACGCCTTCAGTAATAATCAATCCCATTAAAGTGCGTTGTCCGTAGTACTTTTCTGCGTATTCTCCAGGAAGACCATCTTCTGTTGCGCGATTACGAGTCATCGGCGCCATAACCAGCCTGTTTTTTAATAGGATCTCCCCTAATTGATTTTCTTCGAATAATTTATCCATTTTGTTTTCTCCCTTATCTTATAATCTTTGTCATATTGGGTGAATTCCATCATTCAATACAAATTCGTTCTTTTCATTTACAATCCCTACGATATGATCACTTTCATATAGCTTGATCAAGAATTGTGCCATTTCCTTTGCTGTATGATACTGTTTCACACCCGTGCTATAGTCAAAACTATCAAGATTATTAGCTTTAGCAATAAATTCTGTTTCCGTGATTGCTGGTGTCAAAACTTTCGCTTTCAGTCGATGTCCTTGCAATTCTTTCGCTAAACCCTCGGTATAAAAGCTAACATAATAATTTGTTGCCGAATAAATGGTATTACCTAATGCAAGTATATAACCCATAGCTGATGAAACATTGATTAATTGTGTATTTTCTTTATCGGCATATTCTTGTGCAAAAAGAGTAGACAAAATAGTTACTGCATCAATGTTTACTCGTAACATAGATTCTATTTTCAGGAGGTCTTCATTAATGATTAAACCCGAATCTCCTAAGCCTGCATTATTAATCCATGTTTCAATATTATAGGATTTCAAGTCTTCATATAATTCATAGACCTGTCCTCGATCAGATAAATCGCTACTTTTGAGAACAATGTTAAGTGTATTATCTTCAAAAAGAATCTTTTCCTACAGTTCCTCTAATTTATCCATTCGTCTGGCTACTAATATCAAATTCTTTCCTTTTGCGGAAAATGCCAGAGCTGCTTCATAGCCAATTCCTGAACTAGCTCCTGTAATCACTGTAAATTCTATGTTTTGTGACTCCTTTAGAATATATTTTTTAGTGTTTGGTCAATAATTATATTTAATTTTTGAGAATCATTCGTTGTTTTTGCCAATACTCGAATACCAACTAATTCATTATGAAGATAGTATGCTAACGCTTGTATATTCGTATTTGGCGTCAATTGATTTTTCTCTTGCGCTTTCTCCAATATCTCAGAAATAATTTGAACTTCACGATCAAAATAATCTTGAACTTCTTTAGCTATACTAGGATCAATGTATGCTAGTTCGGTTGCAGAATTTACAATTAAGCATCCTGCCCTATTTTTCTCCGTCGAAAGAACGATTGAAAAAAGACCCTTTAAACGGTCATATCCTGATATTCTTACAGATAACGTTTTTTCTATTTTACGAGAAATCATTTCTTCATAGCGCTTTAGGGATAGAACAAATAGATTGTGCTTATCGCCAAAAGTATCATAAATGCTACGTCGATGAATCCCCATTGCATCGACTAAATCCTGTATCGAAGTAGCTCCATATCCATTTTCCCAAAAGACATCCATCGCTCGATCTAAAACTTCTTGAGTATCAAACTCCTTTGGTCTCCCCATATTATCAACTCCTTTGTTTGTAATTTTCATTTGGTCCATTATTTAGAACGAGCCTTCTAAAAAATATCTAAAAAAGAAATCCTCTTTTCGAAATTATTAGAACGATCATTCTCGAAATAGCATAATTATTAAATTTTACAAAGTATTTTGTTTAAAACGCTAAATAAGCTTAATTTACTAACCCTTGTAAAGTAAAAAGATTATTTTGCTTCTCATGTAACCTAATAAACTCTTTACACTAACATTATTCCCATACAATCCATTTGCTATTTTCCACCAATAGAGACATAATTCTGATAGTATAGTATCTTAAGTAATCAACCTACAAACAAATAATACGTTGCGAGAAAAATATCAGGCTTGTCATATAAAGTTTTAACAGTAGCTTTTAAAACCATAAAGAAAATAGTAAAGAACGGAACTAAACTGAATCATACATAAGCAAAAATACTTTTTAATTTCTTTCTATTTAAGCGCTTACTACCAATAAGGAGATATAAAAGGTTGAATATGTTATACTACATAAAAGGAAGTGATCGCATGATTTACAAGACTGTAATATGGTTAGTGCCAGAAAATAATAGTTATGTTGGCTTCCATGAAGAAAGAATCTCATTCGTCAATTTAAATACAGAGGAGCTTTCCAATTTATATATCATCACTCGTAGTTATAAGTATCAAGATGTATTGCGTAGAATTTTTGATGAAAATATGAATCATAACGATAATGATGTTAGGTTTTATTTCTACAAAGATGAATATCTTGCTGTTAGAGTTCTTGATTGATTCTTATTTTCAATTCTCAAAAATTAAAAATACAAAAAAGAAAATGTTATTATAAAGACCAATTTTGCTCATTTATGAACAAAATACTAGCTTTCACTTTTTATTAATTTATTTTCAATAAATTTTGATTATTCTAAACAGCCTCTTCTCGAATACGCTTTTCAAAATCTACTATACCTTGGAATTAATTAATAGTAATCTGAGCACTAATGAAAGGAGACTATATTTAATGTACGTTGTAAAAGTATTGCATGGCTATATAACACCTAACGGGTACCGAACACTTTTTAAAAGCAAAGCAAGATTATTTCAATATAAATCTGAAGCAGAAGAATTTGCATCCAAGATAGGCGGAAGAGTAAATAAAGTAGAATAGTTGATTGGAAGTAGAGAAGTCATTTTTTCGCTAAAAAAATTTATATATTTCACTTGATTCACTCCACTTTATGTTAATATTTGCTTATTTTTACTTTTATGATTAACCTAAACTATATTTACTATGTCTTCAGAACCAAAATTTTATGGAATATCAAACCTTCACCAGAATTAAATGACAGAACTGAAGCTATAGTACTTTCTCTTATATTAACTTTTTCAATAAGTTTAGGCTATTCAAGATTGATAGAGTTAATTTGTATCTCACAGTCAAATTCATGCTTTAATTGAAATTTGTCATAATTTCCTTTAAGCAGTGTTCATTAAAGAGATGTATAATTAATACTCTGGTGCAGTATTCTAATTCTTCGTTAGCTTTATCTGATTTATTATTTTATTTTAAAATTATACAAAGAGGTGACTTTATGTTAAAAACAAAAATTGATATTGTTTCACTAATGAAAAATGTATCCATACAAGCGGCTGATTCTTTCGATAGTACCTCAGTTATTGCAGAGTTCGAAACACCCATTGAAGTACTTGAGTTTTCAGAGAAAAAATTCAATTCCACATCCGAAGAATTCCTACAAACCTTCCATAAAATTTTCCAGGATGCCTATGTTACAGAACTCATTAAACAATTAAAAGATCAAAATGTTAGTTTCAAATATCTCTCTTAAAAATCAATTGAAGTAATACCTATAAAAATGTCTAAAAGAATGACCAGCTTGATATTCACAAGTAATTTTTTAATTATTTGTAATGGATTTTTAAACAATTAAGTTTTCTTAATTGTTTGGCAATTAATCTCTTCTAAGGTTAAGTTGAGTAAGGGGCTGGTTTCAAAAGCTGATTTTTCTCCTTGGATAAATTATTTCTGGCGAGGAAAGCATCAAATTATTCCTCGCTAGTCAAATATTTATATAAAATTATTTGATATTGCTTCTGATAAGATAAGTCTTTTTCAGAAATTCCAAATATTCTTTGCTAAGTAATAAATTGAAAACAGGTGCGTAATTTATTACTATATTTACTTTTACATTTTTTGTATTTTCGAAATAATTGGTTTCTTGTCAATACACACCAACGCTCTTTTAATCGCTCTTCCCTTAATAAATCCTCCCCATCCTGATTGTTCGTCCATGTTTCTTCCGGTAGCTTCCCGATAAAATGAATTTTTTCATGAAGAATCATATTGATTAACTGATTTTCTGACTCAAGAAGTAATCCCCAATGAATGCTTTATCTAATTCTAACAAAATTTGAATTTATGCATTTAACGCAATATGGTTCCTCCATTTTCAAAAAAATTATCTCGTCATTATAAAAACGTTTAAACTCTCGATATAATTCTTCATAGTACAAGTTAGTTTTTTGATATTTTTAAGAATTATCGTCATGAACAACTCTTAGATCTTTATTTTTGTCGCGAATTGATTCCATGCTCTTCATTTTTAGCCACCTCTCAAATATTACTTAAGATGGATTATAGAAGATGATAAGTCACATTTAAACAAGTTATGGAAAAAAGGCGCTAAAAGAAAAGTGATTTTCTCTTAGAGCCTCTCAGGATTGAGCTGTTTTGACGAATGGTAAAGAATCCGATTGTATCTCTTTCATTTCATTTTTTTACACAAACATCTGATATTTAATACAAACACTTAAAAACATCCTTGTAGTTTTTTATAAAATATAGTAGCTTAATTTTTTGTACACATTTGAAGGAGAATTTAATTAAGCAAAGGTTATCCAATCATTGAAAATAAAAAATTAATCTGGAAAAGAATTTACATTGCTTTATCATAGAATTGTTTTTTAAACCACTTAGCATTTCCTGTTAACTAATAGCCAAAACCTCATTGTTATTTACTTTTATTGATTGATGGTTTGTTCTATTCATTGTATCTTGATAGAGTTGTTGTAATTTATACGTTAATATTTCTTCGATCATTTGATAGTCACGGTAAAACAAAGGGGGGTCAACTACACATATAGTTTCAACCGTATTTTTAAGTGATGGCATTGTGGTAATAACTAGGTAGTTATCTCTATCCTTTGGAATAGTTTCAGACATTTGCAAGTTAAAATATTTATCAAACTGCCCTCTTAATCTTCTTTTCAGATCTTCCTGAACTAGAAAAGGTAAATCTGAATCAATGACTACATTGATTTGTGGTTCATAATCAGTCAAACGACCAAAATAAGAAAAGAGAGCCAAGTATTTTTTAACTAAGAAAGCTTCTTGCGCCAAAATTGTCTCGTTTTCTTCATGTTTCATCTCGCGAATAAACTTTAGAATCTTATTGTTTAAATGTTGTAGTGCATCTGTATTCTCAAACGTTCCATATCCATCTGCATCAAGAGGGACATTCGGAAAAATTTTAGATTGAAGGTGAGTACAGAAACAGTACGTGTAAACTAATTCAAGACTCTCTGGTGGTATTGAGAAAAATTCTTGTTCAAATTTATCTATCATTTGATTGGTTAATCTATAAATATCGGTATCATTTTTTTTATGATATTTTAGCACTCTTTTTTTTATTTTATCAGATTTATACATTCGGTGCTTAGTTTCCATTATCATAAGAATAAACAAAATTTCATTACTGTCAAAAATTTGATAGTGACGCATACCTTTAATGAGTATTTCTTCTTTACTGCTCAAAGATTTAATATTAACGTATTTTTCCCATTCAGGATAATGATCAATATACAATTTCTTACGATTGCGAATCAAACAAATCGCCATGAAATAAGATATTTGTTTTCTTTGAATATTGGAGAAAGTTAAATCTAATTCTTGTTCGATTGTATCAATTGATTGGTACAATCGCTGTTCATCGATATAGTGAAATGGCCAACAATCATTTTTGTAGATTGACCAGAGAATGTTATAAATAAAGATCCTGATAGTTTTTTCTTCACCAACCAACGTTAATTTTTTAGAATCGACCTTAAGATCAAAAGAAGTCAGTAATGGCTCTATTTCTATTAATGCATTTTTTATTGCGTATATACTAATAAAATGCTTCTGAGAATATTTCTTGATTGGTTCGGTTTTTAATAAGCATAGATCCAAAAGCAGTCTCATATTTTGATCATTGCAAAAAATATACAATTTAAATTGTTCTATTGAAGAGTCACTAAAGTCAAATTTAATACCTTTGAACTTTTCATAATGCATTATCAAACTTTTTTGTTTTTCATCATTATATTCATTAACTAACTCTTCTAAATAGTGAATGTAGCGTTGGGCACTTCGGTTGCTAATATCCAATTCAGAACTTATTTTTTTTACCTCGAGCCAACTATTTTCAATTTGAAATAATTCAATTAATTGATAACTGATTTTATTTCTTTTTTCCAGTAATTGAAATAATTCTCTTCTCATACCCAACACTCCATTCAACATTCAAATTGCTTTCTTTATTGTTTAATTTTATTTATATCTTAAAATCCTTTGGGAAATTTTTTTCAAAAAATCAGTAATTATTATTATTGAGTGTATATTTACTAATTTTCAGATTCAATTGGGAACTTAACGGTATACGTATGCTCTATCATATCATTATCCTCATTTCTTGCATGAAAAGTAATCTCAATTGCTGTGATATCAGGAAGATTTTCTTCGTCTTTCACTTTAAAGTGGATATAGCCGTCTTTGTGGTCATTTGATTTAGTAAATTCATCATTCCATGTATTTGTGAAAAAATCAGCTTCAACTTTTGAGCCATCAGCAAGTACAATTTCAGCATGATTTGGTGACACAAAACGATAAGTATTATCTTTAAGATACATTTTATATTTTAATGAGAGGAGAGTTTTATATGTGTCATCCTCCGTATCTTCATAGTGATCAACTGTGACTAGCTTCATATGATCAATATTAAGATTAATCGCATCCCAATCATCATTTTCATAGTTAGTATTATAAGACAATATGTCTTTTATTTTTGGATTAATATTTGTCGACACGATTTGTTTAAAATAGCCATCATCTTTAAGATACCCTTCACCTACAACTGCTTCATCACCAGAATCGTCTGTGTATAAAACCTCTGTTCCTGATACATCAGCAATTTTACTTGTTTCTTCTACTTTCCCACATGCGCCTAATAAGGAAAACATTCCGATGGTCACGGTTGCAATTCCTATTCCTTTACTGTATTTCATTATTTTTTCCTCCAATAATATTTTTATTTTACCTTCTTTAATCAGTGTGTAAAGCCATGAGTGTGGGGACCTTCATTAGCATGCATAGAAACATTTGCTTTGGTCAGTTCAGAAATAGAGGCATTAAAGTCATTGATAAGTTCCTCGGCCATGTTCATTCCAAAATCTCCTCGGCAAACAAAACGTTGAATAACAACTTCATCTAAGTCTTTAGGCAATGGATAAGCTGGAACTTGCCAACCTTTCATTTGCAAGCGATCAGCTAAGTCATACAAAGTCCAAGCCACTTGTTGATCGTCTTTCAATTTGTAGCAAACGAGTGGGATATTCTCGCCATTGTTATAGATATCGAATAAACCTGTCTCTTCTATTGCTTTAGCTACTTTCATTGCTACTTTTTGGGTACGCTTGTGAATATCTCGGTAACCATCAAAGCCATAACGATAAAAATTATAGTATTGACCTAAAATTTGACTCGCTCCACGAGAAAAATTAATCGCCATAGTTGGCATATGCCCACCCAAATAGCTTACATTAAAGATCAATTCTTCCGGTAAATATACTCGATCTCGCCAAACAATCCATCCGACACCTGGATAAACCAGACCATATTTGTGACCAGAAGTATTGATTGACACTACATTTTTTAGTCGGAAATCCCATTCCAAATCTGGAAATACGAAGGGGGCGAACATCGCTCCACTTGCACCATCCACATGAATTCCTAGTGAGCGACCATTTTCTTGGTTATAATCTTCAACCAACTGGTCTAAAGCTTTGATATCATCAAATTTTCCTGTATAAGTGATTCCCAAAATACCAACAATTCCAATGGTATAGTCATCAACATAATTCATAACTTTGTCGATATTAATACTCATATGTTCCTTATCCATCGGTACAGTACGCATTTCAATATCCCAGTAAACACAGAACTTTTCCCAGCATACTTGAAATCCTGATGAAATCACAAGGTTTGGTTTTTTCTTTTGTACATCTAATCCGCGAGCAATGGCTTCATTACGCCATTTAAATTTCATCGCCATGCCACCGAGCATACATGCTTCACTTGACCCAACAGTTGATGTACCAATCATCTTTTCTTGATCGGGAACATGCCATAAATCTGCAATAATATTTACACAGGCTTTCTCTATTTGTGCGGTACTTGGATATTCAGATTTATCAATAGCATTCTTTTCAAATGTTTCTGTCATTAGTTTCGTTGCTTCGGGTTCCATATATGTTTGACAAAACGTAGCCATATTTTGGCGAGCATTTCCTTCATCGATCAATTGATCTTTAATTAATCGATAGGCTAATTCTGGTTGTACTGGCTTTTTTCTCAATTTTTTTAAAATAACATCTTCACTTGATTGTTTGGTGCCGAACAGTGGTGTGTTGTTAGTCATTAATTTTCCCTCCAAATATTGGTTAGACAGATTTAATTATAAGGTTACGATCAACTGGGAATTTTTGTACAGTTGACTCTTCAAGTAATTTTTCGGTAATCATTGCTTTTGTAACACTATTACTATCATAGTCTTTATAATAGATTGATTTTGTCTCGTTGCACATAATACTAATAAACTGAGAATAATCTTGCTCACCAGTTTCTTTTAGTACAATTCCTTTAGGTATGCTGACAGTAGACAAGATATTCAATGCGTTCATAACGCCTTCTTCTTCATTCTCCGCTTGATCGATATATTCTTTGAAAAATGCAGCTCTGACAAAGCGTTCAGGAGGAGTATATCCACCGGGCAAGCTTGAGGTCCCTGTTCCTTGAGAAAACGGGGTTGCTTCAAAAGAGTCAAATGTCACTGATGGAAGTTGTTTTGGCTGCGCACCTAAATAATTTCTGAGATTTTGAATATGCCATTCTAAATGCGGTGTATTTGTCATAACACGAACAGGATTTTCTTTAAAGTATAATTCTTTTTCAGTTGGTTCAATCACGATTACTCGGCCATTTTTATCTGAAATAATCCAATGCAACGGTGTAACGAATCCTAATTCAGGAACAGGACGGCTAACTAAATTTATTAACGGTAATTGTTCTTCTAAAGCATCCAAAGATTGAATATTTCCTAATACCCAAAGAATAAACTCGTGGGGACAAATATTAATTTTGTCAGTTTCTGCTTCTTTTTGGTAAACTGCTTCGCCAGGAAGATAAAGTTCTGCAATTGAAATTCCAGCTTCGTTGACGCCATCACTAACGAAATAGTTACATGAAATTTGTTCTCCTGTTCCTAAAAAGCCTAGTTGATTGCTCCAGACCTTTTGATCACTCGCTGATGTCCATAAATAATCACGAGGAATATAAAGTGGTGTAACATTTAAGGGATATGAGAAATCCATTGTCCTTGCCAAAAGATGTTTCCGGTCTTTTGTTCTTGTAAAAATACTTGTACACATATTCTATTTCTCCTTTTATGATTTTTTGTTTTGTTATTACAATTATTATTTTAAGAGGAAATCATTGGTATGATTGTTTAGATGTTGTCGTTTATTGCGCCAATTTTAATACTTTTATACTCAGAATTTCTCTACTAACGGCTTAAGTATGTACATTGGTTATTTCCCCTACTTGATTTCAAAATAAGAGCCCATGACTATATCCGTCATGGGCGTTCAAGACCTTATTAACTGGAAGAAACTACTTCACACTGTGCAAATCATCTTTATTGATGATCCCACCTATGATTTTGGCCATTCCAAAAAGCAGGAAGTAATTGCCTATCAATGTCGGTACTGCAATAATCAATGTATCACCACCAATAAGAAGCAATAAACCTATTAGACAGCCAATCAAATCGACAATCAGTGAAAAGTAGTAATACGGCATTGCAATCAGTTTAGCCAAGTCCAACATGAAGAAGGACAATACTGAATCGCAGATAAACCAAAATCCAAAAAGTATTGATAATGAACTAACATCTAGCGTTGTATTCACTACCAAGATCAATCCAATGATACAATCCACAAAGCCTATCACAAGTGCTGAATATTGTTTGCGTTTAGTTCTTTGTGCAATTTTTTGATGATTCATCAGTTCAAAACATCCTTTGATTAATGAAAATACGCCGACTAATTGAATAGAAGCAATAACGCTTTCCTTTGAATACCTCATGGCTAATACCGCCATAATCAAGTAAATGATTCCAGTCAACAATTGTAGGAAGCGATAAGATTTTATAAAACTTTTTTTATTATTCATGATGTATCTCCTTCTCATATACTTTATCTTTTTTCTTTGTTATTTTAATTTGTTCTGCTAAACGTTCTTTGTCATCTGTCTCTAAGGCTAACATTTTTTGATTATCATTTAATAAGGAAACATCTCGTAAATGTTTTTTTTGCAATATAGCCATAGACACACGTAAAAAGATAAGAAATAAAACTATCAATGAAACTAATATTGTAAAACATTTAATAAGCAATTGGTGGCTTATTCCGCTGGCAATTGCATTTCTAAAAGCGTATAAAGAATAAGTCATTGGTAAAAATGGATGAATGATCTGGAAAAATTTTCCTTGCGTTTCGATTGGAAAAGTCCCTGCTGCGCCGCCAAGTTGCAAGACCAACAAAATCATTGCTACAAATCGACCAGGATTATCAAATGTAACTGCTAAAAACATCACAATCGCCATATAAGCCCAAGCAGTAATGAGCGCTGTAACGTATAAAGCTGGAATACTATATGCTGGTAGCCCTAAGAGCAGCATAATTGTTACTTGGATAATAGCCATCATGGATGAAACTACAAATCCCAAACTTGCTTTACTTAACCACCACGCTCCACTACTTTGACCATCCATAGAAGATTTTCTGACTGGATACACAAAATTGAATAGCATACATCCTACAAACAATGCCAATGACATAATGTAAGGTGCTAAAGCTTCGCCATAGTTGTCTACTTTAGTGTAAAGATCATTATCTAGGGATACTGGATCTACAAACTGGTTGATAGTTTTATGAGTAATTTTCACACTGTCCGCCTTGTCGACCCCTTCGTCTAATCCACTTGCTAATTCTGCTGCACCAGCTTGAAGTTTTTTAATACCAGAAACTAATTCTGGTGACTTGCTGTTCAATTCGTTCAATCCAGCATCTAATTGTTCGCTACCGTTATACAACTGTTCGACACCACTACTCAAGCTTGGGATTTTACTATTAAGTTCACCCAATCCATCAGTTAACTGTGAACTACCAGAAGAAAGTTGTTGTACTGCTGACTCCATTAATGGAATATCCTCAGCAGCTGTATTCAGCATCTGGCTCAGCTGATTTAACTGGGCAATAATTTGTTGTGCACCTTCAGCCTTAGGAACAATCCCCATAGCTTCATCTAACTGCTGACTTCCAATTTTTATAGCTGATAAAGTATCTTGAACATTTGCTGTATTTTTTGACATACTACTAGCCACTTGACTCATTTCACTTGCTTGTAGTGCCAATTGTGCTGTAATTGTTGACAAAGCATCCAAGTTTCCATTAATTTCATTTATATGAGCGGTGATAGATTGATTTAAGTTAGTTAAATTTTGATCCACAATACCGCTAATGTTACTAATTAAACTATTTTTCGCTTCTTCCGATAATTCCTGATTAGTTTGAATCAAATCTTTAATCTGGCTGGTGATTTTTTGGTTAGCCGTTCCTAGATCTCCAGCAATGACCTGTAATTTAGATGAAATCGCAGAATTTTGTTGTTCTATTTCATTGGCATCAATAGAAGCTTGATTTAAAGCCGTTGTATTTGTAATTAACTCTGCTAATTGATTTTGTGCGCGTTCAATCTGTTCATTCAGCTTGATTCTCGTTTCTTCACTCAAATGATTTTCAAAATTTTCTAGAGCATCAGCCATATCTTGTGCAGCTGTTGATAAATTTGAGAGTCCACTATCTAATAGATTGATACGGTTTTGATTAGCTTGAATCCCTGCTTCGACTTTGTTTAAAGCTGAACTAAGTTCTTGTGATCCGTTCGCTAATTTGTCGACACCGCTGGCCAAAGGTCCAACCGCTGATTCCAACTGTTCAGTACCCGAAGCTAATTTACTGGCACCTATATCTGCTTGTGAAACACCATTCGTGTACTGATCTATCCCTGTTTCAAGTTGCCCTGTACCTGAAGATAGCTCATTTGCTCCAGAAGCAGCTTCACTAATAGCCCCAATCATTTTGCTTGCTATCTGATCGACAGCACTAGCATATGCTTCTACTACTTGATTTCGAATTTTGATCTCCAATGCATTGGCAACAACCTCTGAGATTTCTTGTCCGATATAATTGTATGAACCATTCGTTGTGTAGATAAGTTCCATTTTCTTTGGTTCGTTATCCATAATGCTAACTGCTGATTGCGAAAAATCTTTTGGTATTGTCACAATAGTATAGTACTTCATATCTTTCATGCCTTCTGCAGCTTCTTTTGAATCTACTATATGCCAATCGACATCTTTGTTTTTTTTAATATTATCAATAACCTGCTCACCAACATTGACTTTTTGTCCCAACATTTCAACAGATTCGTCTTCGTTGACTAAAGCAATAGGAAAATCTTTAATTCCTCCATACGGATCCCACAACGATTTATCAAAAACCGAGGTATATATAATGGGAATAAACGTTATTGCAATAACTGATATTAATAAGATTTTATTATTTAATAAATTTTTGAATTCTTTTAATGCCATCTTCATTATGCGCTACCCCTTGATATTTGTTCTTCCTTGTGACGTTTGCTATAACACTGATAAAAAATAAATGGACAAGCAAGTGTCACTACAAATCCAACTATTAAACTAACAAGATATAAACTACTTTTACCCTTTGGTACCGTTGAAGGAACAATGAATGCTGTGCAAACTGCAGCAATCGAAATCAATAGGCCGCAACCCGCTACGATTCCCTTAGTCCACTGACCACCAGGAATTTGGAATTCTCGGTTAAGCGATTTATGTTTAAATAAAAGTACGAAATAAGCTACGAAGAACAAAATATAGGCGCTTAAGTAAATCAATACTGTTAAAGAAATAGCTGTCTGAAAACCAACATTTCCACCTGATTCCTTAGATCCAAAAGTAAGTAATGCAGCCCATACTGTTACTATAAGTCCTTGAATCATCAAAATTCTAACTGGTACGTTATTTGCATTTTTTTGAGCCAACTTTTTCGGAAGCAAATGCTTACTTGCTGCAAATTGTAATCCTTCAGTTGGACTCACAATCCAAGAACTAACTTGTGCTAATATGCCGAATGAAGTTAGAAAGCCTATAATTTTAACTAACAATCCGACATGCCCTGGAGACATCAATTGCGTCGCCGTATCTATAACCCCTTGATTAGCAGATATTTTTCCTGTTAAAACCGTTGAAACGACACAGCCACCAATCGTGCTCATCATGATCCCAACGATGACTAAAACCATCAAAAGTTTTGGATAATTCTTTTTGCCATCTTTTAAGTCCGAAAAGTGAGTTGCTGAAGCTTCTACACCCATATACGCTAAGACAAATGAGGTCAACGCTCCAATATTTCCTTTGTTAGGTAAGAAGGACGAATGTGTAAAGTGAGACGAAACAGCATGTCCTTGTTTAAAGTATGCAACAGTATATCCAAACAATACGAGTACCGGGAGAATGATTCCGACTGAGAACCCTAATTTCGCCATTTTAGCAGTTGTTTCGGTCCCCCGTAATTGCAAGAATGTCAAAATCCAAAAAATACCGACAACTGAGACAAATTTAAACACTGGATCATTATTCATTGCGGGTATTTCCAAAACGTACGATAACGTACCCACAATAAAATAAATCATTGTAACAAAACCAACTGTGACTTGGAACCATTGAAAGAAAAGCGCTGCAAACCCGTATTTCTCTCCAAGTGGTTTTCCAACCCAACTATAAATGCCTCCTTCTTGATAACCCTCAATTGTGGCAAGCTCTGCTGAGCACAAGGACACTGGTAAAAACCAGAAGAAT
Source organism: Enterococcus sp. DIV1067f (assembly GCF_050543505.1). Classification (NCBI taxonomy): domain Bacteria; kingdom Bacillati; phylum Bacillota; class Bacilli; order Lactobacillales; family Enterococcaceae; genus Enterococcus; species Enterococcus sp. DIV1067f. The sequence continues at coordinate 820,889 of NZ_CP172940.1, read as the reverse complement.
CCACAGAGTAATAAATAAAAAACCAATGCTTTACCCACAACTGCAAACGTAGGATACTCATATACAGTAACAAATAATGAAGCTGTCATTGCAAAAAACGAAAAATTTGACATACTGTTTTTTTTCATGTATTTAAATTCCTTTCATCCATTTCTATTTTTATTTTATTTCTTTTTTAGTTTACTAATGAACAGGAAGTAATGTTATGCGATTATTGTCGAAATAAAAGACAAACCATACAAAAACTCCATTACTTGAACAATAAAAAGAATTGTAGAAGTGAGAGAACTATTCGAACAATACTTTAAAAACAAAAAGATCAGCACAAAACTGATCTCTTTTTGACAAGAATATTCTATTTAATCAGTATCAAAATTAATCTAAATGATTTTGTGCAGTTTTTATATCTTCTTGAACTTCCTCATAGTCAAAGCGTTCAATTGAACCGTTGTACTTTTCGACAATCATTGTATTTAATAATGTCTCGTCCGTTTCATCAATATATATCAATAATCCAACTTGATTTTCTTTCAATTCACCAGCGATTTTATCAAAAACTGTGATTGTTTTTTTATTTTTCAAATAATTAGTACTCATACCTGCAATATCTCCAACAATCCAACCACAGAGAACACCTAGAGGCCCCGCAAGTATACCTACCAACATGCCGATTAAACTCCCTTTGACCACACGATTACCACTTACGTAGTCAACACTATCTTTGATTGTAATATCTGTACCTACTTTATTTTTTTCAATTACTGCGGCTTGTTTGATATATAAGGTATTACTGTTATTAATATTTTTCATTTGTGAGAAGGCTTCATAAGTAGTTGCTGAATCCGAAAATGTTACTAATGCTATTTTTTTCATATTATTTTCCTCTTTCCTTGTAACTGTATTCAACTGTCTGTATTCTTTAACTGCTTTACATGTCTGATGGCAATGGTTTAATGTTTTTGGCACTTAAAATTTTTTACAGCCATCTATAGAAATTTTATTGTAGATATTTAAGGAATAGATTTCTCCTAGATCCATTGTTCTTTAGTTAAAGAATATTTTTTCATGTTAGTACATGTAACTCTCTATAATCATTAATTTCTTAGTTAAGTAAGCAGAAAACTTTTTTGTTCTAATTTAGAAATGGCTTCTTCAATTGTTGTTGCTCTTACTTGAACCATTTCATTTGACGCTAGGTACACTATAAATTGATTTTTATCTATATTGAATGTTACACGATATTCTAGATCATTTGTTTTAAATTTCATTTAGTTTACTTCCTTTTTTACATCTGCTTGACTCCTTTCAAGCAGTGCATGATTTTTTTCCTATTAAGCAAACATTCTCTTGAATGTTTTTAAGTACATCTTGATATTATTAAAACGAGGTATCTCAAATACTTGAGACATCCGTACATACGAAAAATCGAATGCTCCGTTTTCACTTGAGTGGATAACACATTGTTAGTAAAGATAGTTCGTTAAGTTTGCTCTACAAATCATCTATTAAATGCAAATCTTTTTAATGTTTTAGAACTACTTGATTGCATTCAGTTTGGTTGAATTGTTAAATATGCAGATGCATAAATCATATGAACTGATACAATATTTTAAATACTTACTATGACCTCTACTCCGTTTTTCTAATATCAATTAATCTTAGTTATATTTTTCCTATATATTCAATTGATTTCTAGGTTACTTTTTTTCATTCACTTTAATTTAAGTTTGTTTGAAAAAATTACCCAATCCTAAGTTAGTATACGATGTACCCGCAGATAACAATTTCATTTGGTTTAATATTAGTGAAATAAAGTTAATCTTGACTAACAACCGAAACTGTCGAATCTATTTAACTGATTGATGAATTATCTTTGATGAGATAATTGAATTTAACGCATTCAATATCCTTGTTTACGGATCCGTAAACAAATACGCGATAATTAAGCATTCGTCAATCACAAGCAATATTTTCTTTGTTATTTACTATTTGATAATATTGCTTGATAATCATATGTCATTGAAAGATTAAGTGCTTCATCGTTTGATACTTGATTTTCCAATGAAAAAAATGAATATCTGGTCCTTTCCATTTTTTCTTGATTAAAGTAAATAGTTGCTTCCTTACTGACGCATAAACTCTGACTATTTTGCTTTTTTTATGGTTCTCACTCCTTTATTTTCGCCTACATTTAGTATTATGTTTGTCATAAGATTGGGACTCATTTTGCAAGATTCCTGTTTTTTTTCCTGCATAAAAAATTCCTAATGCGACAACACCTAAACCAATACTCGTTTTTACTAGATTATTCATCAAATGTTTCATCTACCTTTCAATATAAATATCTTACGCATACATCAAAGTCAGATATTGTTTCATCCTAAAATTTATGCGATTAATTTCATGTAGAATGTGCTTGAAAAATTAAAATATCTTTTTCTCAACAACCGTTTTGCTGAAAAAATATTTATAGTATCTTGCTCGATGGTATCTATTTTCACTTTTTTTGATCGAGCTCATTGATTCAGTGAAGGATATTTTCGACCAATTTGCTAACTTGCTCTATGCCTGTTGAAATAGAGCGCTTTCTTCATCTACATTAGTTCATTAATATAATCTTCGAAATCAACCATTTCTTTTTCATCATATGTTTCATAAAGATTGGCTTCATGTAAGATATGCTTGATCTCATGTAATGCTCTTTTCTCAATGAACCATCTCTTTAAAGCATGCTTCTTTTTATCTTGTTCTAAGGTATTCAATTTTGCTAATTCGTAATCTAATTTTTTCATTGTTTTTATAATATTCTCTACTACATTCTTGTCCCTTTTTTCGTAATTTTTCATATATATATCACCCTTTTAATTGACGTAACTAATTGATTGTACTAATTCATTTACTTCGTATGTTTTATAGTGATCTGCTTCATTAAGAATGTGACGAATTTCATGTAGTGCTTCTTTTTCAGCGAAAGATTTTTTCAACGTATGTTTTTGTTGACCTTTAGATAAGTAATCAATTTTGTCAAAGTTATTATCTAATTTGATGATAGTTTTTTGAATTTTTTTTATAACGTACTTTTCTTTTTCTGTGTAATTTGTCATCCATTGCTCTCCCTTTTCACTTTAATGACTGATTCATATATTTTTCAAATTCTCTTTTTTGATGTCTTTTCGTCGGTTGGCAAAGCATAACGATCAAGACGATCCACCCAATCACCGGTAGCAAACCAATTAATAACCATGCAGCGGATCGATTGATATCATGTAGACGTCTAACTGTCAACGTGAATTGTGCAATAAACAATAGAATACCTATACTGATCACAAATATGTTAGTGCTATCAAATGTAATATAAGAAAATCCTGTTAATGTAATCCCTGTACTGTAGAACAATAAGTTGTATAGTACGCTATAAACGATTGTTGGGATCCAATATTGTTTTCTAGTTGCAGTATAATTCCACTTCAACATGTCCTTCCAAAATTCTAATAAAGGGGTCATTTTTCATCTTCTTTCTTTTTGCTATATTTCCTATTACTAAAACTTTTTTCTGCTTTGTTCAAAAATTATACTTGGTTAATGATCATATCTCACCGCCTTTTTTGTTTAATATTTTTCTTTCATAACTCTAGATTAACCCTTTTTTTTATTCGTAATAACAAAGTATTGTCCAATTATTCGCCGATTTTTTTATCCATAAAAGCTTTCTATGATAAATTTCTTTTAAAATAAATTTTTCAAAAAGGATCTTAAGTTTGTAGAGGTATAGAATCAGAATTGATTGTTCACCCCCATTTTTATTCATGCCTTTATTCACTTCCGCTCGCAATACCTTTAAACAAAAACCCATGTTTCAACAGGACGAAAAAGTAGCTTTAGCGAAAAAATCCTTTAAATATGCTGATTAGTTATATTTGTAGCTTTAAAGTTGAAAAAATATGACTAATAAAATCAATACTTACAGATAAAAATTTAAATCCTTCTTTTTATCTTATAAGGATTTATTCCTAACCAGAGCAAAAGCTAACTTGATACAAAAAAATGCTCTATAAATATTATTCGGATAAAACTATACAGAATTTTGTGATTCATTTTGCTACTAAATCAATCTTAAACTGTCCAACACAAAAAAATTCACTTAATTTTCTAAAAACGAAAATTATTCAGTTTACCTTATCTCATATCAAAAGTTTTTTATTAAAGAATTTTACAACATCGATGATAAGACATCTTCAAGTGACTCGTATGGTAAGTTAGTTTATCGCTTTTCTTAAAAGAGCAGAATGATTCGTAGTATCGTAACCCTGTTTAAAAGATTATTTTTCTAATTATCTTCTTTAAGAAAATTTTTACTTCTGAGAAAGCGTCCATTCCTTATTAGTACAGAACCTTAAGAATTAAGTCATTTATTCTAAGAAGTATAGATAAACCAGTGTTTCCTGTTCATTTAGTTACTAAATTATTCAACATCAAATAAGAATATTTCTCGTATTGCCCCCCCTAAAACGAATCAAATTTTTGTTTATAAGAAAGAATAATTTTTACAGTTATACTTTACTTCCTTTTAGCGTATCAACTATTGGCTGTCGGATAATGCGACAGAAATCGCATCTTATACCTATTTGATTTCATTAAAATGAAGTCATAAAAAAAGGAGGTATACTTATGTATAGAAGTAATGGAAATTATGAAGCCTTTGCTAAACCAAAAAAACCTAATAACGCAGATGAAATTTCAGCATATTTGATTGGCTCCGGATTAGCTTCACTTTCTGCAGCTGCATTTTTAATCAGAGATGGTCAAGTGAAAGGTGAAAAAATTCATATCATTGAAGAACTACCAATTACAGGAGGTTCTTTAGATGGAATGTACAAGCAAGAGTATGGATTTGTTACTAGAGGCGGTAGAGAGATGGAGAGTCATTTTGAATGTTTATGGGATCTATACCGCTCAATTCCATCTTTAGAGGTAGAAGGTGCATCTGTTTTAGATGAATTTTATTGGTTAAATAAAGAAGATCCTAATTCATCACACTGTAGACTTATTTACAAAAAGGGAGAACGCTTTCCAAGTGATGGTAATTTAACTTTAAGCGAAAAGGCAACTAAGGAAATTTTTGCTCTTTGCTTAATGAAAGAAAATCAATTACAAGATAAAAAAATCTCAGATGTATTTTCGAAAGATTTTTTTGAATCAAACTTTTGGGCTTATTGGAGTACAATGTTTGCCTTTGAAAAATGGCATTCAGCGATGGAAATGCGTAGATACTTAATGCGCTTTGTTCATCACATCGATGCACTAGCAGATTTTTCATCATTGAAATTTACTAAGTACAATCAATATGAGTCGCTTGTTTTACCACTACTTTCTTATCTGAAAAATCATGGAGTGCATTTCCTATATAATACAAAAGTAGAAAATATAATCATTGACACAAAAAATAATGAAAAAGTAGCACAAAGCATAATCTTAACAAACGAAGACGAAAAACAAACGATTGAACTAAGTAAAAATGATTTAGTCTTTGTAACTAATGGATCTATTACAGAAAGTTCAACATATGGTAATAATGATACGCCAGCGCCTCCAACACATGATTTAGGTGGAAGCTGGACACTATGGAAGAGACTAGCTGATCAGGATCCATCATTCGGACGTCCAGAGAAATTTTGTGATAACTTACCTCCAGAAAGCTGGTTTGTTTCCGCGACAATTACAACACTAGATAAAAAAATTGCTCCTTACATTGAAAAAATAAGTAAAAGAGATCCATATGCAGGAAAAGTAGTGACCGGTGGAATCGTCCATGTAAAGGATTCAAATTGGAAGTTAAGTTACACACTGAACAGACAGCCACATTTCAAGAGTCAGCCAAAGGATCAATTAGTCGTTTGGGTTTATGCGCTACTATCTAACAAACCAGGTAATTATATTAAAAAATCAATTACAGAATGTACAGGAAATGAAATTGCACAGGAGTGGTTGTACCAAATGGGTGTACCAGTAAGTAAAATTAAGAATTTAGCACTAAATTCTTGCAACACTGTACCTTGTTATATGCCATATATAACATCTTACTTTATGCCTAGAGCAAATGGTGACCGACCATTGGTTATACCTAAAGGATCTAAAAACTTAGCCTTTATTGGTAACTTTGCTGAGACTGAAAGAGATACTGTTTTTACAACAGAGTATTCCGTCCGAACTGCGATGGAAGCTGTTTATACACTGTTAGATATTGATCGTGGTGTTCCCGAAGTCTTTGCGTCATCTTATGACATAAGAATGTTACTTAAAGCCTTTTACTACCTGAATGATAGAAAAGGAATAAAAGAGGTGAAAGTTCCATTATTAGCCAAATTAATCGAAAAACATGAGCTGAAAAAAATAAAAGGAACTTTCTTAGAAGAATTACTGCAAGAATCAAAATTACTTTAGAAAAGTTTTAAAAAATTAATCAAATTGATTAAGGAGGAAGTTAATATGTATTATTCTAATGGGAACTATCATGCATTTGCACATCCTAAGAAACCAAAAGGTGTTGAAGATAAATCAGCATATTTAATCGGATCTGGTTTAGCATCGTTAGCAGCTGCTGTATTTTTGATTCGTGATGGACAGATGCCAGGTAAGAATATTCATATTTTAGAAGAGTTATCCTTACCCGGTGGGAGCCTCGATGCCGCACTACAACCCGAAAATGGTTTTGTTATGCGTGGTGGTCGAGAAATGGAAGAACATTTCGAAACATTGTGGGATTTATTCCGTTCAATCCCTTCTTTAGATACCAAAAATGCTACAGTTTTAGATGAATTTTTCTGGCTAGCAAAAGAAGATCCAAGTTTCTCTCATGCTCGTATAATTGAAAATAATGGAATAAGAATGGCTACAGATGGACAACTTAAACTGTCCAAACAAGATATTAGAGAAATTTTATCCTTAGTTTTAATGACAGAGGAAGAATTGAATGATACAAAGATAAATGACATATTTAGTCCAGAGTTTTTTGAATCAAATTTTTGGTTATATTGGGCATCAATGTTTGCTTTTGAGCCTTGGGCTTCAGCGATGGAAATGCGGCGATATTTATTAAGGTTTGTACACCACGTAGGAGCATTGGCTGATATGTCATCATTAAGATTTACTAAGTATAATCAATATGAATCATTGGTAAAACCACTGATTCATTATTTAGAAGAACATCATGTTCATTTCCAATATAACACAGCGGTTAAAAACGTAATTGTAAAAAAAGATGAAGACAAAAAAATTGCCACTTCATTAGAGTTAGTGGTCGATGGAATTGAAAAAACCATCTCTTTGACAGAGAATGACCTGATCTTTGTAACGAACGGTTCTATTACAGAAAGTACTACGTACGGAAGCAACCACAAGCCTGCTGATCCCAATCACGAACTAGGAGCTTCTTGGGCATTATGGAAAGCTTTAGCCAGACAAGATTCAGACTTTGGTAAACCAGAAAAATTTTGTGATAACATTCCAAAAGAAAACTGGGTGATTTCAGGAACAATTACATTAAAAGATGATCGTGTATTACCGTATATTGAAAATATTAGTAAAAAAGATCCTCGTAGTGGATCAATTGTAACAAGTGGACCTGTTACAATCAAAGATTCAAGCTGGTTTTATGGCTATTCTATTAGTCGACAACCTGTTTATAAAGCTCAAAATCCAAATGAAACAGTTGTTTGGGTCTACGGTCTATTTTCTGACAAAAAAGGCGATTTTGTGAAGAAAAAAATTACAGAATGTACAGGTATTGAATTATGCGAAGAATGGCTATATCATATTGGTGTTCCAATCTCTGAAATTCATGATATTGCTACAAATTCTGCGAATACGATACCAAGCCATATGCCATATATCACTTCTTACTTTATGCCAAGAGCTGTGGGAGATCGTCCGTTAGTTGTACCAAAAGGTTCACAAAATTTAGCCTTTATAGGTAATTTTGCAGAAACGGATCGGGATACTGTTTTTACAACAGAGTATTCGGTTAGAACAGCTATGGAAGCCGTTTATACATTGTTAGAGATTGATCGTGGTGTTCCAGAAGTATTTGCCTCCTCTTTTGATGTCAGGACTATTTTAGAAACCCTTTACTATCTAAATGATCAAAAAGGACTAAATGAAGTGAATATGCCTTTAATTGATCACCTTATTGAAAAAGAAGCGTTGAAGAAGGTTAGAGGAAGTTATATAGAAGAGCTATTAGAGAATGCAAATCTGATTTAAATCGACTTCTTACAATTAAAAAAGAATGAATTTACTACGCAATTGATGCATTATTGCACGTATCTTCCCCAAACAATAATAAAAGTAAGTCATTCGTATTCTCTTAGGACATAGTTGAGACAGCCAAGGATTTTTTAAACAAAGACGAAACAATTCATTTTTATCAAAATTAAGACATTAACAATATAATTAGGATGTAAAAATATTGACAACTTAACAATTAGGCTCTTTGTCATCTAATATTGTTGAAGAAAATCCTAAGAATCATATCACTTAATATTTTTCCTAAAGAAAATTTATACGATTGTAAAAAGTTTAACTTTTTCGGAGTGGAGAAATCCACTCCATTTTTGTATGCTTTTATTGATGATTTGAGGAAGCTTTTAATACATCTTATCTATATTATACCGGACTCTGACAGCTTAGTTTCCCTCCATATGATTGTAATTGTAGTAATCAAGTTAGATATCAATTTCTCACATCAATGAGAATCTCTTCCGTCATAAATTTTATACTTTAATAGGCTAAAGAAATTCTCCATAATTGAATTATCTAAAAAATTCTCTTTACGAAACATAGTTTGGAAGTCTTATGTCCTTTCAATCCATGCCTCTAAGCTTTAATTTATTATTTTCATCTTTTAATAGGACTTATGTATTTGCTATAAATTTCTCTCTAGGTAGTTTCCTCTACTCTTCGTAAAATTGTTTGATTTTGATTATCTACTTAGACAAAAAAATTCATAACTTAATGTCGATTTTTCTGCACTAAAAAAGGTGTCAGTAACTTTTAAGTTTCTGACACCTTTTTTATTACATATTTTGAAACAGCTAAAAATTGTCCATAACTTTTATACCAAAATGGATTGTTCGAAGTATTTTACCTTTGAACAATCCATTTTAATTTTTTTAGATATATATGAAATTAACTTCTCAATCCAATTCCCTTATTCACCAGGTAATAACAAATTCCATAAAGGACAATGATAAATCCAATAAGAAGTGACAATGAAATAGCAATTGGAACATCCGTCGTTCCTAAGAATCCATATCTAAATCCGGAGATCATATATACTATGGGGTTGATTTTAGAAACAGCCTGCCAAAAAGGAGGCAGCATTGATATCGCATAAAAAACACCGCCCAAATATGTAAGAGGCTGTAAGACAAAGGTTGGGACAATCGAGACGTCATCATAAGATTGAGCGAAAACCCCATTGATTAGACCTGCAAGTGAGAATAAGATTGCCGTCATTAATAATGTGACGATCACAATAAGCCAAGAATGGACATGTAGCGGAACAAAGAACAATGATATCAACGTGACTAAAGACCCGACCAGGATACTCCTTCCAAGTCCCCCCACTACAAACCCCCAGATGATAATATGTGTAGGTACAGGAGCAACTAATAGTTCCTCAATATTTTTCTGGAATTTTTGTGAGAAAAAGGAAGATGATACATTTGCATATGAACTTGTAATTGCTGACATCATTATTAAACCTGGTACAATAAATTCCATATATGAAAAGCCGCCCATATCACCAATACGGCCCCCAATCATTTTCCCAAAAATAATAAAGTACAAAGAAGTTGTAATAACAGGTGGTACCAGTGTTTGTACCCAAATTCGAAGATACCTATTTGTCTCTTTTATTGCTAAGCTTTTCAATGCTGTGTAGTAAAGATTAAACATGATTCTCCTCCAATGTTTTTTCTTCTGTTATTTTCAAGAACAATTCTTCTAATCGATTAGACTTATTCCTTAGGGACAAAACTTTCACTTCTTGATCACTCAATTGTTTAAAAATATTGTTTACACCTTGATCACGCTGCACGACGACTACTAATGTCGTATCATCTTCAAAATAGTATTCATAACCCAAAATTTCTGGTTTATTCTCACTGGATTCTAAGTCAAAAATAAAGGTTTCGTATTGCAGCTTTGAAAGGATACTTTTCATACTAGTGTTCTCGATCAACTCACCTGATTGAATAATCCCGATGTTTCGACAAAGAAGCTCTGCTTCTTCTAAATAATGTGTGGTAAGAATGATTGTTGTTCCTTGATGATTCAACTCCCTTAAGAAGTTCCACATATCACGTCGCAACTCTATATCTACTCCTGCAGTCGGCTCATCTAAGATAAGTAAATTAGGTTCATGCATTAATGCTCGTGCTATCATTAATCTTCTTTTCATTCCTCCGGATAGCATACGTGCTCGCACATTTCTTTTTTCCCATAAGTTTGATTGTTTTAAATACTTTTCAGCTCTACTCAGTGCTTCTTTTCGTGAAACCCCATAGTAGCCTGCTTGATTGACAACGATTTGTTGGACTGTCTCGAAGGGATTGAAATTGAATTCCTGAGGGACAAGTCCAATTTTCTGTTTGGCTCTTACTAAATCTGTATCAATGTCATAGCCAAATATTTTTACCTTTCCCGAAGTCTTATTTACTAATGAAGTAATAATTCCAATAGTCGTGGATTTACCCGCTCCGTTTGGTCCCAGGAGTGCATAAAAATCTCCTTCATCCACTGTTAAATCAATCCCTTTCAAAGCCTCTACACCTGTAGCATAAGTCTTTTTTAAATTCTTAATTTCTAATGCATAAGACATTAATCAATCCTCGCTTTCTTGCTCTAAGTAACATGCTATCTTCTATTGACCGAAATAAAATCATGCAACCAAGAAGGTCACATGACTTTATGAATTTTTGAATTTACTTCGCTCTTTTTTTAGCGACTATATATAAGACAAAAATCAGAATAAGGATATTTAAAAATACACCGAATCGAATGGGAAAATTTAAAAGTTTAGCAACCGCAAAAGCAAATATAACACCAACAATACGTGCGGCGGTTCGCTTTTCTTCTGTCATAAGTTATTGCGCCTCTTCCTCATTTAATCTTGTATCTTTAAGAATTTCCTGATAATTTTTGTTTCCTCCAGATAAATTGTAGACTTGTCTGAAACCTTTTTTCAGTAGAATATTTTGAGCTGCATTTCCAGTAACTCCTTTATTACAGTAAGTTACGGTCACACATTCTTTATCCAACTCTTCATATCGGTCTCTTAACTCAGCTAAAGTTATGTGAATTGCTCCTATAACTCTTGAAGTTTCAAACTGTTTTCTTGATCTGGTATCAATAATTTGTAATTGTTCACCGTTTTCAATTCTTCTTAGTAGCTCTATAGGAGTCATTAGCGGTGTGTTATTATTTACATCGTTGTTCAAAGCCATCCCGGTATAATGAATAGGATCTTTTGTTGTAGAAAAAGGTGGAGCGTATGCTAGATCTAGGTGGAATAAATCTTCAGCAGTTGCGCCAAATGAAATAGCAGTAGCAAGCACATCGATACGCTTATCTACACCATCATAACCAATGATTTGTGCCCCAAGTATCTTCCCGTTTTCTTTATTTGCGATCGCTTTGATCACCATTTCTTTACCATTCATATAGTCCGGCTTATTAGGTTTAATATTATATAAAGTAGTAATGGCTATATCATTTGCTAAAGCATCTTTTTCTGTGAGACCAGTTTGAGCGATTGTAATATCAAAGAATCGTAAAATACCAGTTCCTAAGATTCCCTTATGTCGTAGATCGCCACCGGTAATAACATCTCCTGCGATCCTTCCCATTTTATTGGCTGTTGAAGCTAAAGGTCGATAAATAGGTCGCCTAGTTATGCGATCAAAACTTTCTGCTACATCACCCACAGCATAAACATTTGGAAGATTGGTTTCTAACTTATCGTTTACTTCTATAGCTCCGGTAATTCCTAATTTAATTCCCATGGATTTTGCTAATGCGGTGTTCGGCTTTACTCCAGTAGCTAATACAAAAATATCTGCCGTAAAGATAGTTCCTTTAGCCGTTTCAATAGACTTCAGACGACCATCACTGTTAACTTTTCTGATGGTTTCTTCAGGGAAAAAGGTAATGTTTTTCCTTTTCATTTCATTAATGATTCTTGAAGACATGTCCCAGTCTAAATGGGACATGGGATATTTACTTCGTTGAAGTAACGAGACCTCAAGACCTAATCTTTGCAACTGCTCGGCCATTTCTAAACCAATATATCCAGCGCCGATGACAACAGCTTTTTTTGGCTCGTTTTCATCTACAAACTTCTTGATACTTTTCCCACTCGAAATGTTTTTCACCTGAAAAACATTCTCAAAATGTCTATTAACAAATATTTCTGGGGTATTATAAACCGATCCTGTGGCAAACACTAAAACATCAAAGTTATTCGTAAATGTTTTTTCTGTAATTAGATTGATTCCGTGAACCAATTTTTTATCATAGTCAACCTGAGTTATTTCATGAGAGGTATGAATATCTACGTTGTACCTTTTTTTAAACCATTCAGCATCACGAGGCGTCAGTTCATCAAAGTTTTCCACTTCTCCACCCACTGCATATGGAATCCCACAAACTGCGTAAGACACATCTATATCTTTATCATACAAAACAATCTCTGCATCTTCAGTATTCCTTCTTGCTTTTGCAGCGACACTTGTTCCAGCAGCGACAGATCCAATAATGATGATTTTCATTTCTCCACACCTATCCTTTATATGTTCTTGATTTCACTCAAAGATTCCGGATTTATGAACCAGTCTTTTGTTTTATTAGAAACCTTAACTAAAAGTAACATAACCGGCACTTCCACAAGTACACCTACGACTGTTGCTAAAGTTGCTCCTGACTGTAATCCAAAGAGTGATATTGATACCGCTACTGCTAATTCAAAAAAGTTACTTGCTCCTATCATTCCGGCGGGTGAAGCAATATTATGTGGCAACTTCCAAAATCTTGCCCAACTATAAGCAATTGTAAATATTAAAACCGTTTGAATCGTCAAAGGAATTGCAATCAATAAAATATGCAATGGATTAGCAATGATTCTTTCACCTTGGAAGGAGAAGATAATGATCAAAGTTAGTAATAACCCAATAATCGTCACTGAATCAAATTTCTTTAAGAATATATTTTCAAAATAGGTTAACCCTCTTTTTTTTATGATCAACACTCGAGTAATGAAGCCTAAAAACAATGGAACAACTACAAAAAGAACAGTAGACAGTAATAAAGTAGCTAAGGGGACACTTACATTATCAACACCTAACAAGAAAGCAACAATAGGTGCAAATAATACTAGGATAATTAAATCGTTGATTGCGACTTGAACCAAAGTATAGGCAGAGTCACCTTTTGTTAGGTAGCTCCACACAAAAACCATCGCTGTACATGGTGCAGCTCCTAGAATAACCGCACCAGCGACGTATTCTTTTGCTAGTTCTATTGGTATCAATTGTTGGAAAATCACATAAAAAAAGAGTGCTGAAATGCCATACATCGTAAACGGTTTAATAAGCCAATTAGTAACGCATGTGATGATCAAACCCTTAGGTTTTTTAGCAGCACGAACAATACTAGTAAAATCAATTTTTAACATCATAGGATAAATCATCAACCATATTAAAATAGCCGTTGGAATTGAAACCTGAAAATACTCAAATTGACTTAATGTATCAGGAATAGTTGGTGCAAATTGTCCGATCAACACACCGACAATCATGCACAAGATTACCCATAGAGTTAAATACTTTTCAAAAAATCCTAACCCTTCAGTTTTACCTTTTGGTTTCATTTTTCTTCCCCCCCTATTTAGATCCTTCTTTTACTTTGCACACACAGTTGTCTTCATTATTTACAAGTAATTGTTGAATAGATTTCATAAATTCTACAACAAATTCTTCCCTCAACGAATAATGGTGCCATTGTCCTTTTTTACTTACACAAACAACACCTGCTTTTTCTAGTACTTTCATATGATGAGAGAGTGTAGGTTGTGTAAAATCAAAATATTCAAGTAAATCACATGCACATAAACTGCCGCAAGAAAGCACATCTACTATTTTCATACGATTTGGATCCGCTAGAGATTTTAATACTAATGAAAGAGATTCATAATTCATTCTTTCGATCCTCCTTATATAGATGGTTGTCTATATACAATATAGACAACCATCTATATAAGGTCAAGTTGTTTACTCATAATTTCTAAGTAAAAAGGAATTAATAGCATAGTTATTGCTCTTACTATAGGTTAATTTAGCATAGAAAAAGTGTCCAATAATATCCAATCTTGAACGATTTTATAATATATAGCAATCAAAGAGAGCTCATAAACTCTTAAGTTTCTGACATCATTCAAGATATGTAATTATCATCATAAACTTAATTTTTAATTGAACAGTGAATAATTTATGAGTTTGTGGATACAAAAATAGAATAATACATATCAATTATAGTATTTAAAAAGAGTGTTCAGTAATTAGTCATTTTCTGAACACTCTTTTTAACAATTGCATCATACACATTCTATTTTTTTGAATTCTAATTTGCTCAACATATCTGGCTGCAAAGAACGGTTTATATATTCCAATCGGCAAATAGACCAACAGGGTAAACTCTACTGTCCTACTAAGAATTTGTAATATGCCGGAATTAAATTTAAATCAGATTAAAACACTGACTGACTTAAACAATTTAATTACGCGTCGACACACTTATTAGGTACTATCAAAATTTGGCTGCAAGTAATTAGTAAATAAAAAACCTCTTGAACATGTAAGAGGTTTTTACTAGTTATTTATTTTATACTATTCATGTTTCACTCATTAAAAAAACTAGAAACTACCATAATACGGAAATGAAATAATAAGATAGGACAATCAATATGAACAGCAGTAACATTAAACTTACATACAACCAATTTTTTTGGAATAGTTGGGTTCTTTATCTATCCTTTTTCCTGCAACCCATTTCCATAGATCAAAGTTATTCATATTCTCAGATTCTAGTTGAATAATGTCCGATATACCGAGCTCCGCCCACATAACTTACACGTTCTACATGACCAATGTACATATGAGTTGAGTATACAGCTGGAGGATATTGTCCAGGAGGAAATAATATACTGAACTTAAAACCTGAACACGAGATTGGATACCAACTTGCTCCTCAAATCCTATCGTTATTGATACTAGGAAATCATATATAACTCATTTTACTTGCTTCATTAATTGCGTTCATTATATAAAAGAGGGACAAAAACTTTTAAGTTTATGACACCATTAAGGGTTTGTCCAAATACTCATAAAACTATTTTTTTAATAAATAATCTTTTGATGACAAGTTTACGAAAACAAAAAGAGCATCCAGCAATTAGTCATTTTCTGAATAGACTTAGTTTTTACATCACAATAATTTGAATTTATGACACATTAAAAATCATAGAAGGTTTGGATTTCATTTTCAGGTCATACCCACATAACTCCTTAAAATAATTCTTATAATCATTCTGAACTATTCGAATGATATCCTTACTGGTAAAGTTCTCGAATGATACCAACTGGATCAATAAAGTTAGCTTAGCATCAATACCTAATATTTCAGGGAAAACATCCCAAAATGAATCTTTGGGAACACCATCAATTAATTGATTCAATTTTTCGAACTGCTCCTCCATATAACGGCTCAACGCATTTCGTTCTTTTCCTTTTTTTAAGTGACTGTTGAAAATATTCCATATATTCTTCTTTTTTTTATTAATTTCGTCATTATTTTCTTCCTCATCCACTTTATTTGAAGATTAGGTCCACACTACGGAAAGGAACCATTTCTAGTATATTTTAATTAATGCATTTTTCATTTTTTCTGATGCTTAAAATCATTTTATACTATGGTTACACCAAGTGAGAAAACATCTTCGCTAACGGTTCTTGATCTAAGTAACGCATAGTTTCAAGCATGTGCTCTGCAATTTTTCTTCCTTTTACTTCCTCTCCTCGCTTCATAAGTAACAGTCCTTCAAAGAATTTATAAACTGTTCTGTGGAAAAATTCTCTATAATCGGTTGATAACAGATCTAATTGTGCAAGTAAAACTTCTGTATACTGATATTGTTCTTTCTTAAAGGTGTACTCTAATAAATTTATTAACAAAGTACAATAAATTTCTCGACCATTATCAAGCAGAACATAATATTCTAATAAATTAGAAACTCTTTTGAAAAAAATAAAGATGAGTTCATCTTCTAAAAAGTCCAGTGTATTAGCAAAAAGTAAGATTTCATGTAGCGTCCAACTTTCAACATCTACCAGATAAGAAGCAATAACCTGACGATCACATTCCAGAACTACTCCAGCATGATAAGTTCCAAACTTTTTAAAATGCGTTAAAATTCTTATACGTGATCTTACTTCTGCAATTCTAATATTGTTCAATTTTCCTGTTTTTTTTTCAAATCTTCTAACAAGAGATTTAGACCAGAAATATCTTGTTTATTTGCCAATCTTTGATAAATATGATTGTAATTATTTTTTTCGTTCAATTGATAATCATTTGCAATAAATAAGAATTCATCAATATCCATTGAAAGCTTATCTAGGATTTGAATAAGTATATTGGAAGCTATTTGATGTTTTCCTTTTTCAAATTCAATAGCATAGGACTTAGATATGATATCTCCATAAACTTCTTTTTGACTAAATCCTTTCTTTAAACGAATTTTTCTGATCGTCTCACCGTACATAAATAGTACCCCCTCTTTTACATAACCTTCAATAAACCATCTTCTGAATAGAATCAGTTGATTTTAAGTTTTAATTGCTATTTAAATTATTTATTCAAGTTAAAGTCATGATCTTTAAATTAATTCAGTGAAAAACTTCTAGCGTCTTGAATTTCACAGTTTTGCCTCTTTTGTTTTGAATACAAAGCGCACTACTATACATATAAATATAATACCAATAAAACTAAAAATAGTTGAAATCTTACTATTTTCTCCTGTTTTAGGAAATCTATTAGCATTGATATTTACTTTATCTTCTAGAACTTTAATTTCTCCTTTTTTAACAGAACTAGCCGTTTTCGTCACAGATGTTGCTTCCTTATTGGCTCCTTGACCAATAACCTCTGATGTGTTTTTTGCTGTCTTAATAGAGAGGTTCGTTTCTTCTGGTTTTGGTTCTGTTTCTTTCGTTCCTTCTAGTTCTTGTGTAGGAGTTGGAATTACGGGAGTTGTTTCTTCCGGTTTTGGCTCTGTTTCTTTCGTTTCCTCTGGTTCTTGTGTAGGAGTTGGAATTACGGGAGTTGTTTCTTCCGGTTTTGGCTCTGTTTCTTTCGTTTCCTCTGGTTCTTGTGTAGGGATTGGAACTACGGGAGTTGTTTCTTCTGGTTTTGGTTCTGTTTCTTTCGTTCCCTCTGGTTCTTGTGTAGGGATTGGAGTTACGGGAGTTGTTTCTTCCGGTTTTGGCTCTGTTTCTTTCGTTTCCTCTGGTTCTTGTGTAGGGATTGGAGTTACGGGAGTTGTTTCTTCCGGTTTTGGCTCTGTTTCTTTCGTTCCTTCTGGTTCTTGTGTAGGGATTGGAATTACGGGAGTTGTTTCTTCTGGTTTTGGTTCTGTTTCTTTCGTTCCCTCTGGTTCTTCTTTGAAAAGAAGAATGCCCTTTTCACCGGTAAGGCTATTAAACCATGTGCCACCATCATTTGACCACATGGTTCCATCATCATCAATTGCATGGTATTCATCTTTTACTGTGACGTGATACCCGTTTATTGTATCTGCCGAAACAGGTACTACAACCCCTATACTGCTAATTGCAACTGCTGTTAATCCAATAAAAAGTTTTTTCATTTTGTTTTCCTCCATTAAATTGATCGTTAAAAACTCGTATTTACACGAAACTAAGTAATATTAAAGTAATGATCATAACTATCCATTTCACTTATTTGCTCCTCACAGCTTTTATTAGAATTTAAAATTCCACTTCATTATAGTTTGATTTAATGAATATAGAAAAAAAGTCTTAAATATACGACTTTATTTCTTTTGTTAACTGAAATGACGTAAGATACACTTGTATAAATATAAGAATAAGAGAATCAATCCTTTGGAAAAGGCTAGTCAATACAACCAAGAGTTGTTAATGCCTACATGCATTGCAGTTTTATACTCTATTATATAGAAGCTGATTAAAAGTAAGATTGAACGTGTTCGTTTGATATGATTTATGCCGACCAAGCTTTAAATTATATTTTGAAATGATAATAGTTTATACTTACAACAGTTATTTCATATTAAATTGTCTTAAACTGATCCGATTAATTTTCCTCACTTAATATTTTTACAAAAAACGAATTCTATTTTATACCACATTAGGAGCTGAATCATATGAACAGATTATTACACAGAGATTTAGAGACAAAAAAAATTTTCATTGGGACCTTCATCGTAATACTTGGAATAGTCGGACTATTATGGGGACCATCAATAGTCAGTATTCTTGCACTGACAGTCACAGGTTTTATTGCTTTTCGCTATGTTTATGGGCCGGGTAGTATAAAGTCCCTTTTTTCTAAACCCACTGCACCAATTAAAAACTTCCTTCTGTACTTCTTTTTAAATCTGATTTTGAGTTTCATTGTCTCTGTGATATTAGAACATGTATTGAAATGGGATCTCAAAGGAAATTCTGCTACAGAAGCTGTTCAGCCCTTACTTTTTCTTATTTTACCAATAATGATATTGGGTGAAGAACTCTTTTCTGTTTTCATTTTATCCATTTTCTCTAGCAAATTTCGTCTTCCGATTGCAAGCTTATTGTCAGCGATCATATTTGGGCTAATACATTATTCCACTTATGATAATGGTAATATTATCCATACATTAGGTCATATCTTATTGATACAAGGAGCGGCAAGGATTCTCTTTAACCAAGCTGCAATTAAAAGTAATTCTATACTTACCAGTTATGCAGTTCATTTAATATTTGATCTCACTGCTATTTTGTTAGCTTTTTATTTTGGTTAATATTCATACTAGCTAGCCTAATTAGGGTTGGCTTTTTTTGTTTCGTCGGATTACTGAGTAACTTGCTTATACTTAACCCAAAAAGATTAATATTTTTATTGTTTTTTATTTTTATCTCTATACTTTTCTTAGTTTCATCATATAAAAAGGTGTGATGATGTTGAAGAAAAATTCATCTTTTATTCTATTCTCTATAACCATAATCATTGCTATCTCTTACTTGTTTCTTTCTTATACTGGTTTAAACACTAACGTTTTATCTGTATTCGGAACTGTTTGGAATTTCTTGTTATCAGCTTTAGCGGGGTATTTCTTATTGAAGACTGAGTTTTTATCTCAGTTTAAACATTTCAGTATCAAAGTTTTACTTTGGGGAATACCATTAGTTCTGATTTCTGGCTTCTTCTTTTCTTGGATGTATGTTCATTTTTTCGGTCAAACCACATCTAATTCTATTTATGGAACCATCTCATGGACAATGTATTTTTTACAAATACCCTTTATGCTTTTGGGGGAAGAATTGGTAAGTACAAATATTCTTTTATCTCTTCAAAAAAGAGGAATATCTTTTTTCTGGTCTACAATTATTTGTAGCTTCCTATTTTCTATGTGGCACATCACTTCATATGGTTTTCATCCACTACAATTAGTAATGACTTTGATGCCTGCAAGACTTGCTCTAAATTATATTTGGAAGAAATCTAATAGTGTATGGATTAGCTGGATTTGTCATTTCGTATATGATTCTTTTGGATTTTTAAGTTTCCTTATAAAATAAAAATGGTTCTTCGACATTTAGTGTTGGTAGAGAAAGATACAACTGAAAATTTAGTCATAATCAGTTAGGCAGAGTGCTTAACTGGTTTTTATTTTACTTGGAAGATCAAGCCTTGAATGAGATAAATTCTTGCTCGAAAGTTGTGGGAATTTCGATAACCGTAGGCTACTCGTTTTATCACTTTTATCTTATTGTTTATTCTTCTCTCACAAAATGGCAAGTTATGATTCTCTAACTATTTCCCCACAGTATTTCTGTAAATTCCGATTTTCAAATGTGGTTTTGAGCATGCGGTTATAAATATGAGGTCAGAAACTTTTAAGTTTTTGACCCCATCCATTGTTTGTCCTAATACTCATAAATCTAAATTTAATTGAACAATGATTTAGTTACGAGTTTATGAACACAAAAATAAAGTAATACCTATCAATTATGGTATCTAAAAAGAGTGTCCAGAAATTCGTCATTTTCTGAACACTCTTTCTTTTTTAATGATTAGCTTTTTTACGTATTTTACCTACTACAAATGCAAGAGTAACTAATAAGGCTCCAGCAGCTGTCATAATTCCTTGTCCATAGGTCTGTTCTCCTGTTTTTGGCAAATGATTATTTGAATTGTCATTGTTCTTCGAATTATGCGATTTAGTGCTATACACGTACACTACTTCTTGCACTGCGTCGCTGAAAGTGCCGGAAGCATTATTCGGTGTTTCTGCGACATACCATCCTGGAATCTCTTTAGGATCACTATCATAAGGCAACCCCACTTTTCCACTTAGGATCGTTGGTTCTGCTAGTTGATTCCCTTCGGAATCTTTGTGTTTTACGGTAACAGGTGCTGCATCGCTACGTTCATACACATACACCACTTCTTGGGCTTCTTTTGTAAAGGTACCAGATGCATTATTCGGTGTTTCTGCGACATACCATCCTGGAATCTCTTTAGGATCACTATCATAAGGCAACCCCACTTTTCCACTTAGGATCGTTGGTTCTGCTAGTTGATTCCCTTCGGAATCTTTGTGTTTTACGGTAACAGGTGCTGCATCGCTACGTTCATACACATACACCACTTCTTGGGCTTCTTTTGTAAAGGTACCAGATGCATTATTCGGTGTTTCTGCGACATACCATCCTGGAATCTCTTTAGGATCACTATCATAAGGCAACCCCACTTTTCCACTTAGGATCGTTGGTTCTGCTAGTTGATTCCCTTCGGAATCTTTGTGTTTTACGGTAACAGGTGCTGCATCGCTACGTTCATACACATACACCACTTCTTGAGCTTCTTTTGTAAAGGTACCAGATGCATTATTCGGTGTTTCTGCGACATACCATCCTGGAATCTCTTTAGGATCACTATCATAAGGCAACCCCACTTTTCCACTTAGGATCGTTGGTTCTGCTAGTTGATTCCCTTCGGAATCTTTGTGTTTTACGGTAACAGGTGCTGCATCGCTACGTTCATACACATACACCACTTCTTGGGCTTCTTTTGTAAAGGTACCAGATGCATTATTCGGTGTTTCTGCGACATACCATCCTGGAATCTCTTTAGGATCACTATCATAAGGCAACCCCACTTTTCCACTTAGGATCGTTGGTTCTGCTAGTTGATTCCCTTCGGAATCTTTGTGTTTTACGGTAACAGGTGCTGCATCGCTACGTTCATACACATACACCACTTCTTGGGCTTCTTTTGTAAAGGTACCAGATGCATTATTCGGTGTTTCTGCGACATACCATCCTGGAATCTCTTTAGGATCACTATCATAAGGCAACCCCACTTTTCCACTTAGGATCGTTGGTTCTGCTAGTTGATTCCCTTCGGAATCTTTGTGTTTTACGGTAACAGGTGCTGCATCGCTACGTTCATACACATACACCACTTCTTGGGCTTCTTTTGTAAAGGTACCAGATGCATTATTCGGTGTTTCTGCGACATACCATCCTGGAATCTCTTTAGGATCACTATCATAAGGCAACCCCACTTTTCCACTTAGGATCGTTGGTTCTGCTAGTTGATTCCCTTCGGAATCTTTGTGTTTTACGGTAACAGGTGCTGCATCGCTACGTTCATACACATACACCACTTCTTGAGCTTCTTTTGTAAAGGTACCAGATGCATTATTCGGTGTTTCTGCGACATACCATCCTGGAATCTCTTTAGGATCACTATCATAAGGCAACCCCACTTTTCCACTTAGGATCGTTGGTTCTGCTAGTTGATTCCCTTCGGAATCTTTGTGTTTTACGGTAACAGGTGCTGCATCGCTACGTTCATACACATACACCACTTCTTGGGCTTCTTTTGTAAAGGTACCAGATGCATTATTCGGTGTTTCTGCGACATACCATCCTGGAATCTCTTTAGGATCACTATCATAAGGCAACCCCACTTTTCCACTTAGGATCGTTGGTTCTGCTAGTTGATTCCCTTCGGAATCTTTGTGTTTTACGGTAACAGGTGCCGCATCACTGCGTTCATACAGGTAAATCACTTCTTGAGCTTCTCCGCTAAATGTACCTGTCGCATTATTTGGTGTTTCTCTTACGTACCATCCAGAGATTTCTTTTGGTTCTGTAATAAAGGCTGCCCCAATATCTCCGTTCAGAACCACAGCTTCTGCTAATGGTTTCTCTGTCTCAAAATCAAGATAATGAACAGTAACGGGTTCAGGGCTTCGACGTTCCCAAACATAGGTTCCAGGTTTACTCCCATCATATTGGTCCATGAATTCCTCAGAACTAGCAAATCTAACAGTTAGCTCTTCTGAATCCAGTATCCATCCACCGGTATAAATACTAGATGACGTAACTGTAAATAAATTAGCACTTGCAGAAAACACCGACTTTTCTCCCAAAGTAATAGAAGACAAATTACGCGTTCCTCTAAACATGTCTCGCATATTCGTTACATTGGACGTGTCCCATGAACTAAGATCTAATGAAGATAACGAAGTCGAACTAAACATACTCCACATATTGGTAACATTTGAAACATCCCACGTGCTGACATCTAATTGGTTGAGTCTTATCGCAAGATTAAACATGTAGTTTGTGTCAGTTACTTTAGATGTATCCCATAAGCTTACATCTAACGAACGCAAGTTCTCGGTATTATAAAACATCCAGCCCATATTGGTGACATTTGACGTATCCCACAAACTGACATCCAATGCAGTCAAACTACGAGCTCCTGAGAACAGATTTCCCATATCAGTGACACTAGAGGTATTCCATGAGCTGACATCTAAGGCAGTCAAACTACGAGTCCCCATAAACATGGATCGCATGCTTGTAACACTTGAGGTATCCCAGGAGCTGACATCTAAAGTCGTTAAACTACTCGAATTAGCAAACATAGAGCGCATATCTGTGACACTTGACGTATCCCAAGAGCTGACATCTAAGGCGGTGATACCAGTGCCCATATTCGAAAACATGGCAGCCATGTTGGTGACTCTTGACGTATCCCATGAACTGACATCTACATTAGAAAGATTTTCAGCACGGAGAAACATATTACTCATATTTGTTACTTTTGACGTATCCCATGAACTGACATCAAGAAATGATAATTCACGGGCATTATGGAACATGTTGCTCATGTTCGTTACTTTTGACGTATCCCATGAACTAACATCAACAGAGGATAAGGCTGTTGTACCATTGAACATGTTGCTCATGTTCATTACGTTTGACGTATCCCATGAACTAACATCAACAGAGGATAAGATTGGTGTATTATTGAACATGCTACTCATGTTAGTCACATTGGATGTATCCCATGAACTGACATTAAGAGATGATAACTCACGTGCACTAGTGAACATACTACTCATGTTCGTCACGTTGGATGTGTCCCACGTACTAAGGTCTACTGTTTTCAAACTCTCTGCACGGTGAAACATATTACTCATATTCGTTACATTTGACACATCAAAATTGGCAGCTGAATCGATCTCAGCCAATCGATTCGTGTTTCTGAATAACCCTGAACTATCACTAGGTAGTACTACGATTCCTTTAACAACAATCTTCTCTACCTGAGTATACTGTGAACTCCAAGGTGCTTGTAACGATCTTCCGGCAACTCCTGCTTCTAAAGTGATTGTTTTTGTGGCTTCATCCCAACTCCAAGGAACTTCCCCCCAAGTGTCTGAGTCAGTTTTCTCCATTAGTTTCTCTTCATTTTCCTCATTTTTTTGTTCGATGGTATCCGATGAATCCAAAAAATCAGGATCATTTTCCTCAGAGTTGGTGGCTTCGTGGCTATTTTCAGGCTTTTTCTCATCTGAATCAGAAAGAACAGGTGAAGAGTCTTCGCTTGCATTTTCATCCTTACTGTTTTCTGAATTAATAGGATCATTCTCATTACTTAGCTCATTTTTAGGGGGTGATTCGTCTCTTTCCATATCCTCACTTTCTTGGTCTCCTTCTCCTAGTCGTTCCTTTTCCTGCAGTGGTTTTTCCATTCCTTCTGCCACTGCTATAAGAGGATGACCTAACGTCATCATTCCAACTACTAGTATAATACCTAATTTTTTCAACATAATAAAACTCCTCTTCTTCTACTCAGATTCACAATTTCTATGAATGTAGATATCACTTCTTTAGTATTTAATTTCCAAATAAAGCTTAGGTTCAAGCACTACTATTCTCATCTATAATTGCTCAACAAATCACATTAAGTCAGTTGGATTGCTGGAGATACCGCCAGGCCAACTAACTTCTTATAATAGTCCCTACTGACCTTTTATGTTTGTTCAAGCAAAAATCCTTCATTAGGAATTGCATAAAAGCGCGTCCAAAAAAAAATCGAGATTCACTAAAGATGAAATTTTCAAGAAATTACGAGTAATTGTTATACAGATGGTGGCCGATCGCCGGATAACTAATCGTCAGTTATTGATAATAGCGTTTTTCTTTAGGGTATTTTAAAGCATCTTATTCAATAAATGAAAATTATCCTTACCGTTGTGATTAATTTACAATTCAATCTCGATAGTAAAAAATTATTGTGTTTAAGTAGTTCCCTTAGAAACTAAATGTTAACTTACATTTAAAGTGTTTGGTTATATTTATTGGTAATATTAACAATTATTCCTCTTATTAGCTTACAATGGAATCGTGTAAATAAGTAATCAAATTTTTCGTCTCTCTAAGAAATATTTGAAAGAAAGCGATTGCAAATCGATGTCTACTAAGGAATTAAAAAATCTAAAAATTCCCTTTAATGAGAACTTTGCATATTTTCTACTGACGCTTTAGTTGGAAATATAATAGAAAAAAATGATAGACTAACTGAGGCAATGTTCTCTATAGTTTATGGATCTGAAGAATCACAAATAAATTTACAGTTCATTTCCCTTTAAGACTTACAATATATAGTTCTCTAGCACGGTTATATTATGATTTAATCAGTAAGCGAATAACGCCCAGTCACCAATTAGATCTCTTACAAGATTTTTTGGATTAAGTAGAAGACTCAGTTTTTTCAGCTCCTACTCAGGTCTGTAGAAACTGTTTTCTTCATTCTTGATCGATGGGAAGATTGTCGTTGTTTCCCCACCTAAAAAAATGTTTTGCGAATGGAAATATACTATCATATACCATTATTAAAATAAAATAGGAATATTATATAGCTCATAATCACTCATAGCTTATCTATTGTCTATATTAGGAACTAATTACTATTAAATCACTCAAAAAAGTCAATGATATTTTTTTAAAAAAATTCTATTACTAGAGCATACTCCGTTGTCCTCTGAAAAAGAAACTTTCTGACCACACAAAAAAATAGTCTTCATAACCATAAATCTAAAATTTTAAATGAACAATGATTTTTTTCCGAGTTTATGATCACAAAAATAGAGTAGTACATATCAATTGTAGTATCTAAAAAGAGTGGTAGAAGTTGATTTGTATCATTTCGTAAAAACAAAGATTCATATTTTGAATTATAAAAATAGGCAAAATTTCATTTATTATTTATGGTGATTTCTTATTTAACTGAAATCTAACTTTCTAAATGCCTTGACGCTAATGAAGTAGCTAATTATAAAGAAAACTAATCCCACACCTAACATAGCATTTGGCATTTGATCCCATGTCAAGTTAATAAAATGAATGTAGGAATCTGCCATCATATATACGCCCGTTATAATAACGGTTATCCAAAATGGTGGTTTTCCTACATTTTTGAATACTGTATAAGATAAACTATAGTAAAGGGCTGTCTGAAACAAGGTAAATCCCAATACAATTTTTACGACAGTTAAAAATGGCACTTGAGCAAATAACCAGTTTAATCCATCTAGATCAAGGCTGAAATTGATATTATATTCTACTCAACGAAGAAATTCGTTGTCATGTAAAAAATGTAACTCACTCCAATGGCCATGAGGTTAACAATGATAAAACTTATATATCTGATATCCACATTTTGCTTTCTCGAAATAGGAAAGCTCAACTGTAATTTCGTGTTTTTTCTTTCTGCCACTTCCATACCGTTAAAGTTAATAAAGCTTGGTACTAACCATAAAAGAATGCCTGTTGCAATGGTTGTCCATCCAAGTGAAACGGCAATGGCTACGCACCCTAGGACAATTAAGTACATCCATGTAGTTTCTATTGGCAGATTATAAAATCGGTATTGTAATAGACCAATTGTTTTACTTTTTCTCATTGTGACTCTCCTCTAATAATAATCAGCATTATTTCTTCAATGGTTGCCTTATCCATGATCAAATCTTTATACTTTTTTTCTACGACGCTTTTGTTATGGACTAACACGTCAATTTGAAAATCTCGCTTTTTATAAGCCACGACATCATATTTATCTATGTCGGAAAATTTTGATACTGGGCAACGTAGTATCCCATATTCGTAAGTTAGTACGTCTTTTGCTTTTGACAGAATAATTTCACCGTCATGAATGAAAGTAATGGTATTCGCAATTTTTTCTAAATCACTAGTAATATGTGATGAAAACAAGACCGATTTGTGACCGTCACTCACAAAATCTAAAATAATGTCCAGAACTTCGTCTCGAACAATTGGATCAAGGCCACCTGTAACCTCATCCAAAATAAGTAATTTGGGGTGGTGGGATAGTGCTACAGCTAACG
This sequence comes from Enterococcus sp. DIV1067f, assembly GCF_050543505.1. Taxonomy (NCBI): domain Bacteria; kingdom Bacillati; phylum Bacillota; class Bacilli; order Lactobacillales; family Enterococcaceae; genus Enterococcus; species Enterococcus sp. DIV1067f. Next base: position 793,825 of record NZ_CP172940.1, on the reverse strand, counting down.
CCAATTTCATTGTCATACCTCGTGAAAATGTGACGATTTTCGCCTTATAAGATAACTTGAAGTTTTTAAGATATTCTTGATATAAGTTGTCATCCCAATCGGTGTATACATCTCTCATAACACTGGCAATTTTTTTTGGTGTCATGCGTGGCCAAAAACTTTCTACATCGAAGACTACGCCGATACTGTCTCTTAAGTATGAATTCTCATCGGTAGCATCTTGACCAAACAGTTTGATATTACCTGAGCTTTTAATGAGTGTCCCTAAAATACAGCCGAGTGTAGTGGTTTTTCCTGCACCATTCTCGCCAATGAACCCCATAATTTCGCATGTTACCAAGGAAAAGTTTACGTTTTTAAGTGCGAATTCTGATTTTGAATAGGACTTCTTTAGTCCATTAATTTCTATTAGTTTTGTCATTCTTATTCGTCTCCTAGATAAAAAATATCGATCAAACTTTTCAATCTTTCAATGCCTATGCCATTTTGACGGGCAATATCAGTTACTTCTAGTAGTAAGCTTTCAAGTTTCCGCTGTTGTTCTTCCTTTATCACGTCTTTGTTTTGGACAGCAACAAAACTGCCTCGTCCAACAGCACTCTCGATAAATCCGTCACGTTGTAAATCTTCATATGCGCGTGGAACGGTAATAACACTCACATGTAGTGACTTGGCAAAAGCACGCATTGATGGCATTGAATCGCCTGTTTTTAATTTTCCTGTCATAATGTGTTCTTTGATTTGTGCTGTGATTTGTTCGTAAATTGGTTTGTCTCCAGATGTTGAGATAATAATTTCCATATGGTTTACTCCCTACCTTGCCCGTCGACGAGGCATCCTTTTGTGCTTGTTCAACAAGTACAATTTCGTTCTATTGTATATTTCAAGAATGAGATATGAATCTTATAGAGAAGTTAGTTATTCACGTTCAAACAAAAACCAGCCAATATTTATAGGCTGGTGCGGTGGCAAAAGGATACTTTTTTATTATTGCGTTTCCCTCTTTACATGATTCTATGTCTAAAAACCTTAAAACCTCCTTTTTAATTGATCTATTTGAAATGTGTTAAAGAATTCATAAACTCCTTTGGTAAGAATCACATGAACCTATGCTAGTTATTCAACGAATTTTGATTTCTTCCTCTATCTCAATAGATATTCTTAAATTCATAAATCTGTTCATATCTCTTCTTCTCTTTCCTCTAAAATTAGGACGTTATTACACGCTACCAATCAATCACCTTTTAAACTTATTTGATTTCTTTTTCTTCAGGTATATTCGATAGCCATCCCACCTTCGCACTTCGTGTGGGATTCTTCGATTAGTCATGATCTCTTTGCCTTATTTAAAGGCAAAGATTGTCCTTGATCAATGTGCCATTGTGCCATTTGGAACCACTGATTCAGGCAAGTCGAATCTAGCATCCAATGTCCATAGTGACTCAAGTGGATATTTAATGCTGTCCAATTCTTACAGCACTATCCAATTAAGAACAAAACAGTTCCTCTACTATAGAGCTTTGATGGGGAGCTGTATGTGTTCACGATAAAATGTAGACTAGGGCGTGCGGATAAAAACATGAGTCAGAAACTTTTAAGTTTTTGACCACAGTTGCTTATAGTATTTTACACAACGAAATTTGATCCACTCCTTTATTATTAATTTGAATCACTAATTGCTTTTTCTGAATAAAAAGGTAGAGTGTTAAAGCAGTCTACCTATCAATTAAGAATGTGATATACTGATAAGGAAACTTGTTGTCCTTCAGGTGTAGTATTGTTCGGTCGTGGTGACCCCAACAACTTTACAATTTCTTTTTGAAACGTTGGTTGTAAGGAGGTCTGCCAATGAATTACAGTGGAATGGGAAAGGTTACGTTCTAAATAGAATGTTGCAAAATATTCTAGTAATCCTAACGATCATTAACTTGATCTTAGAAATTGCGAACAAAATAAAAAGCTTAAAGGACTGATCCTTTAAGCTAACCTCATTACTACTACCGTAACAGTTCTGTAAAAGGTACTACCAATACCTTTTACCTACACCTGAAGTATAACAAGTTTTTTTGTGTACGTCAAAGCTAACTTCTTCCGAGACTGGACTCAAAAACTATCATGTTGACCACATCCAACATTTGTCCTAATACTCATAAATCTAAATATTAATTGAACAATGATTTAGTTATGAGTTTATGAACACAAAAATAAAGCAATACATATCAATTATGGTATTTAAAAAGAGTGTCCAGAAATTAGTGGCTTTCTGAACACGATATTTTTAATGAAAGCAAAAAAATCACTTCATTATTTCTAAGCGATTTTTTTGGGGAATCATATATTTACAGTTTGTGCCATTTAAAATTTAAAAAATTTGCTAATTAAAAAGAAAAGTGACAAGTAGCCTTAGAAGAGTGAAAAATATACTTTAAAACTAAAGGAACAGTCACGAGCATAACATCTATTGTCCACTTTTTTTTATATCTAACTGATCTTAACTAACTTAGCTGTTGATGGAGCTTGCAATGAACAATAAAAAAGAACAAAAGCTTTTTTGAGCTGCTGATATTTCAAAAAATTCTTATAAAATTCATATCTCGTTTTTTATGAATATATCCTTATAAAGAAATATATATCCTAAAAAGAAGGGAATTCTACATGTTGGCTCCTAAAAAAGAGTGCTCAAAATTATTATTTTTGAACACTCTACTACAGTTTCTGTTTAAATTTTTTACTAGGAATTCACACACCGCTTATATAACATTGAAAATTATCGAAAAATTTGGCGCCATACTAAGATCATATCCGCAAAGTTCTTTGAAATAGGAGCAGTAATCATTCTCAACGATTCGGATAATCTCTTTATCTGAAAATTCTTCACAGACAATCAACTCCGCAACTATCCCAAATTTGGCATCAATCCCTAAAAATTCTGACCAAACGTGCCAGAATTTTTCCGGAGTAATTTGTGCGATCAATGTCTCTAATCGTTGTACTAGAGTTTGCAAATAGATCTTCAGGTCTTTATCGTCTCTTTTTTCCGCTTCATCAAAAGCGATCTGAAATCCCTTTAAGTATGTTTCTGTTGTTAGAAATTCTACCATTATTCTTTCCTTCTCGTAATATTTATTTTGAAACGACTTCCATCGTTTCAGTCACCCCTTAGGGCTATTCCTCATTAAATAACTTTTAAACCTTGGCTTTCTTTTGTTAGGCGCTCCAATCTATCAACGGACTCAATTGGTATTTCGCCCATATTCAATTGCGTGCCTTCGGAAAACATTTCATAAGAACATACTCGGTTTCAAAGGCATAATCCAATAGGCATAGCCAATAATTTGTTACGATCAAAGTAGTTTGTTTATCATTCGAATGTTTTCATGTTAATGCTAGAAGAGAAATAATCAGTATGTTGTAGTGAGTTCCAAAAAGTTTCAAGTCCTACAGCCGAGAGCCGATTGGACGACCAAAGATTCCCCTTTTAAAGAAACAGAACGTGTATGATCACCTAGTAATAATATCTCTGCAAAGGCCAACCATCTCCTAGTAGAGATAAAAAAGAAAAAATGATGAAATAGTGCTTGTATTTTTTCCCTTATTCATCTTTGACTAATTGCCCGGTACGGCACTCAATTCCCACGTGAGTGTTGTTTGATAGGAAGTCGCTCTTGGGTTTGCCGTTGGTGGAACTTCCAGTACAATACTTTCTCCAGCATTTTCTCTGTCACCAAAGCGATAGACCCAAGTGCCAAGACCTTGATCATTATGTGCGGTTAAAAGCGTCATCTTTTCTTCTGGAACTAAAGGAACGCCATCTTGATGATTCACTTCGGGTTCCCCCATTTGTTGGACAGAGGCCACTTGTTGGTTCGTTAATAACAAGCGTGCACCCTTAAGCTCATGTTCTTGAAGGTTCGTAAACTGATTATTTTGTGTAACTGCTAATTGCCAACCATTACGTTCATTTTCATGCCGGCGATCACTGATCTGCACATAGTTTGGTCGTTCTTCGGCGTTATTGTTAGTCCCGTCAGCACTCAATAAACGTTGAGGTTGTGCATAATACCTCTTCATTTGAGTAGAAATAGTTTGTTGTCCAAACGTAAATTGAGAAGCAAAATCAATACTTAAAGAGCCTTGATCGTTTGGAATTTGTGGGGGATTTTCTGGATCAACCTCATTTTCTGGCGCTAATGGATCCACAGGTGAAACAGGATCTTTCAAATACCGAAAAATTAGTAATTGTTCTTGTTCTGTAAATCGACCTGAAAGATTAGTCGGAACTTCTTGAATAGTATAACCTTCAATCGCTTTTTCTTCGATTTGAAAAGGTGCACGTACCCCACCAGTTATCACCAGAGGAGCAGCTACTTCATGATTTTGAGTATCTCTGTATTGAACAGTTACCGTTCCTACTGATTGCCACTTATAAGTTCCGGGATTAGTACCATCATACTCCCGCCAAAAATCAGTTGGCGAAGATGTAATGTACGGGTCCGGAGTTATCTCTGATTGATTCAAATAATAGACCCAATTTCCAGTGTGGTTACCCAAAGAAGGGGGGGCAGGCATAGTTGGCAGAGGCATTAAGTGATCAAAACGAGATCTTATTCCCAGATGAATGGTAGAAAGGTTTGTCGCACCAAAAAACAAGATTGTCGCGCGGTCCACATTTGATGTATCCCAGGTTGAGAGATCTAACTCGGTCAGACTACTAGCATTTTGGAACATAGAATCCATGAGAGCAACATTACTCGTATTCCAATTCGAGACATCTAACTTGGTCAAGCTACTAGCCTCTCGGAACATCGTACTCATAGTAATAACATTACTCGTATCCCAGTTCGAGAGATCTAACTCGGTTAAACTACTAGCTAGTTCGAACATCCCGTTCATATGAATAACATTACTTGTATCCCAGTTTGAAACATCTAACTCCGTCAGATTACTAGCATTACTGAACATCCAAGCCATATAAGTAACATTACTCGTATCCCAATTTGAGACATCTAACTGTATCAAATTACTAGCCCAACTGAATGCCCAAGCCATATTAGCAACATTACTCGTATCCCAGTTTGAGACATCTAACTCCGTCAGTCTAATAGCTTGATGGAACATTGAATGCATATCAGTAACACTAGATGTATCCCAGTTTGAAACATCTAACTCCGTCAGTCTAGTAGTTAGCATGAACATCCCAGTCATTTTAGCAACATTTGATGTATCAAAATTACCCGCCTGATCAATGATCTCGAGATTTGATAATTCTGAAAATAAATACGACGAATCTGACGGTAATACCACTCGTCCTTCGACCACAATCTTTGAAACATCAGTATGAGTTTTCCAAGGGGCTGAATCCACTGATCCTGCTGTTCCACCACTCAACGTAATTGTTCGAGTGGCTTCTTCCCATAACCATTCAACGATTCCCCAAGATCCTGTCGCATTCCTTATATCGGTAGTTGGATTCAGTTCGCCTTCCTTATTCGTATTAGTTTCGTCGAGAACTGTTTTCTTGTCTGTCATTTGCTCTTTTTCCGATTCATTTGTTTCCGGTACCTCCGCGTTTTTCGACGGTTCTAAACTCTCAATTTCCTGTAGGTCTTCCCACTCAGGTGTTTTTTGCTCTGATTCATCCGTTGATTGTGTTGCAGTTTCTTCTATATTTTTGTCCGTAGGTAGTTTTTCGATTGCGACAACTGGTTGTAGAGTGACATTGAACAGAAAGACTGACAGACTTATTACGATTGTCATTTTTTTAACACTATTCATCCTTTTTCTCACTCCCTTTCGTCTAAACGTTTTCTACGTAAGAGAAATCGATAGGTTCCTAACATGATCCAGACAACTGCTAAAAATAGAGCACTGATCATCCACCAATTCGGACGATTGTCGATCATGACATCCTCACGGTTTAACTTACGGGCATCGTCGGCATCGATGGTAAACATTCGTGTCCACGACCATTCATTTTCTCCTGACTTAGCTCTTAGTTCCAGTACATAGTTCCCACTGCGGAAACGATCCCCTTCTAAAGAAATCGGAAAGTTGAAGTTCGAATTCGGTGCCATCTGCATCATTTCTTTGCTTGCCTCATAGAGAACGTCACTCTCTCCTGCACGTTTGACTGTGGCCTCCACTTCTAAGCGATTCACAAAAGCCGGTGTGAAGTTTTGCAAGGTCGCACTAATCACATTCCGATAGTTCAACTGATCCGCAAATACATCCAACAATTCTAATACCGGCTGTACAGAATCACCGGTATTACTGACGACGACGCCGACCACATGGGCAAACTCATTCTTGATAGCCACCCCTTCCTCTTCTGGGGCTTCACTTTCTTCCTCATTTTTTACTTCGACGATCCGTAAACCGCCAGCTAAATACCCTTCAAAGGCTTCTTCAGGCATTTCTAGAAGAATCTCTACGACCTTCGTCTCATTTTCTGCTAATGCAATGACCCCTGAAGAGGTCATTAACTCATCCAGAGAATGGACCAGCGTCGGGTCTGCTTCAGGCGCATCTTTGCCATACTCAACGGTTCCTAAAACATTGGTATAAGCGGTATGTGGAGTGATTTGGATCTTGATCGGGTCTACACTAGAATTACCGACTTCCAGCCGCAACGTCTCTTTTTGCCCCGGAGCGAGGCGCAATTCATAATACCCTTTGCTTTCATCCACTTGACTCTCTGGAAAATGCGGGGTGACATACGTATTCAAGGTCGTTTCTTCAGCCTCGACTGAAAACGGAAAGAATACGAAGAATACTGCTAGGAACCAAAAAAAGGTACACAACGATTGTTTGTATCTCATGCATCATAATCCTTTCTAAAAAAGCAGCGCTACAGAGACCTGTAACGCTGCCAGTACCTAAAGTACAACAGTAACGGAATCGAATTCGTTATTAAAAGACGATGCCAGGAAGTTCGTTGTCAGGCGTTTGTTCCAATTTCCATGTTAAAGTAGAGCGATACGTTACTGCATCTTTCGCCGTCGTTCCTGGAACGAATAATTGTATGGCGGCGTTTTCTACGACGGCTGCGCCCGCTTCAACCTGTTTGTCTAGGGCTACTTGATTCCCCCAAGTAGCGGTCGAAGTCCCACCTCCTTTTTTAGCAGCGGCAGTCATAATCGGTACAGCATCATTATTTGGAATCAGTTCTAACCCATTGGCGTGAATGGTCGGTTCCTGTTCCGCATCATTGACACTGTATCGAAGTTGAGGATCGAATAACTTGATTTGTGCCCCTTTTAACACATTGTTTTTCGTGTCTTTTGCTTCAAATTCAGACAAGCTCACGCTTAGTTTCCATCCCTCATTGGTTCCGCGCGTATCTTGGACTTGTACAAAACTTACATAAGGCACCTTGTTTGTGTCACCAGTCGTTCCTGCTTTTTGTTGTCTCTCAGCGACCATGTTGTAATGCTTATCCGAAGACGAGATAATTTGTGAACCAAAGTTCATCGTTGGTACATAAGCAATGGTTAAGGGACCGTTGTTTTCTCCATCCGGACCGACAACTGGCGGGATCTCAACTTCTGGCCCGTCTGGATCCAATTCAACGTTTGGCGCATCATTATTCGGAGTAAACGTGATCTGCCCATTCGTAGTGATTTGTCTTACTTCACCTGTTTTCTCTGTTTCTTCTGCTTCTTCTGCAAAAACGCGGATGCCTCCGGCAAAGATTGTTGTGGATAGTGCAACTACAGTGGTTAAACGGATAAATTTCAAACTTCATTCCCTTCTTTCATTCCAATAATTTTTGTACTGCTTTTTTCTTTTCTCCCCTACAGCCAATGAAACGCCGACCACTAGGAGAATGCCGATCCATCCGACAAATGCCCCTTCGATCATATTTGTTTGGGGTAACGAGCCGCCTGGACTTTGCGGGCTGGTGCTAGGGGGGGGATCAGGCGGGCCGATCGGTTCATAGGCCCCGGTAAATCCAACAGATCCTTCTGACTCAACGGATTGGACCTGTCCCCCATAGACGTACAGTGGAAACTGTAGTGCAAAAAGTACTGCGAAAATACAAAACAAACGGCCAACCGCTTTCTGCATCTTCCCTCCTCCTTTTACTAGTTGTCTCAAAACTCTTGATTTTTGGTCTGAATCAAAATCTTTTCATTCAAGTGAGGACAGTAATAAACGCTCAATGAAATGAAACTTCAAAGTGATTGACGCCGTCTTGATCCACCGTCAAACTGATTTGCGCCTGCAGCGTTTCTGTAATGGCTTTGGCAATGGCTAAACCTAACCCATAACCACCGTCTTGATGGTTGTGAGAAGGATCCCCGCGGTAGAAGCGATCAAAGACATAGGAAATTTTTTCTTCTGGGATCGGACAACCACTGTTAGACACTTGCAGCACCGTTATTCGTTGGTGTTTAACGAGTGCCACTGTGACGTTTTCTCCAGCGGGTGTATATTTCAAGGCATTGTCTACCAAAATCATAGTCAATTGACGCAAGACTTGCTCATTGCTTTCAAGGCACACCTGTTTAGTGATCTGTTCCTGATAGTGGATCCCTTTTTCTAGCGCAATGGCCTCCATGCTTTGATAAACACTTTGAACGACTTGACTGGCATCGATCACCGAACACACGACCTCTTGCTCGGCACTTTCGAATTTGGTCAACATCAATAAGCTATTTACTAGCTCATCCATCCGTTCGGAACCTAACTGAATGTTTTCCAGCCATTTCATTTGGCTTTTCAAGGTTTCTTCTGGACTGCCAGCTAATACCTCAGCATTGACTTGAATGATCGCCAGTGGTGTTTTCAATTCATGGGAAGCGTTAGAAATAAACTCTTTTTGTTTGCGCCAAGCCAGTTCCACCGGTCGCAAGGCTCGTTTGGCGACATAAAAACTAGCGATATAAATACTGACTAAAGCTAAGACACCGATGATCAAAAGCGTGGTTCTTAAGTTGCTTAGACTGGTTGTGTAGTCGGTGACATCGAAAAACAGAACTTCATAAAATGGCTCATAATTATTGATACTAGTAGAATATTCCTCTATATAGTCATTACTGATTGAGTAATAACTACTCGAAGTTACTAAAAAGAGCGTATACCGCCAATACCGACCATTCACCTTTACTTCGTTGGGAACTTCACCTTGTTTCGTTGCTGCATCTGCTAATGCTTCATAAAGGTCGCTCTCATCGGTACTTTGGATCTCGCCTTTCACTTGATTAACGTCGACTAGAGCTATATGTCTGAGCTCATTGGTACTATTCGTGATGGTCAACATCATTGGATACTCAGGTTCTGTCAGTGATTGCCGTACTTCCTCTTCATCCAAAGGTACCGCAGCTAAGGTGTTTGCTTCTTGCGAGATCAATGATTGGATCTCGTTTTCAATTTGGGTGGCATTCAAAATATAGATAAAGGTAAAGGCACCTAAGACAATGATTGAGATCAACGCCATATTGAACCATAGCATTTTATTCCGTAATTTTTTTAACATGGCGGCTCCTTGCTCTGCAAAATATACCCCGCATTGCGGATCGTGCGAATGCCGATATCCGCTTCAAGCAGCGTCAGTTTTTTCCGCAGCAAAGACACATAGATTTCAACGCGGTTTTCTTCCACATCGGGATCAAAGCCCCAAATTTTATTGATGATGGTTTCTTTTGATAAGATCACTTTGGGTCTAGATAAGAACAGTTCCATCAGTTTCATTTCTTTGGGTGACAACACCACTTGATTGCTAGGCGTGGCTAACTGCAGCTCATTACGATCTAAGCCCACGTTGCCAAAGGCTAACTGGTCTTCTTGATAATCCAAATCTTTTCTTCTGCCTAGCGAACGAATCCGTGCCAGCAACTCTTTCATTTGAAAGGGTTTCGTCAAGTAATCATCTGCCCCTGCATCCAAGCCGAGTACTTTGTCATCGACTTCGCTTTTGGCCGTCAACATAATGATCGGCGTGCGAATATTTTGCTTGCGTAACGTCTTTAGCAATGTGATCCCATCGATTTTTGGCAGCATGATATCCAAAACGAGAATGTCATATACACCACTCGCTGCATAATCTAATCCGGTTTCGCCATCATACGCCAAATCAACGGAATAATGTTGTTTCTTCAATAAGCTGGCAACCGCTTCTGCGATCGATGGCTCATCTTCTACGAATAAGATCCGCATCGGTCAGTCCCCCTTTTACACTCATCATTTCTTTTTCAATCACTTTTCAGTAAGCACAATCATTCCTATAGACTCATTCCAATTGTTCTCCAATAAAAGGTTCTGTTGAAACGATGCGCATGTGTACACTTGTTTGATGAATCCACATGTGTAGCAACAATGCTACCATACCGCTTAACAAAAAGACAAACAGCTTTTTCCTAAGGTCTTGAAAATTCTCTTGATGACGCATGGGTTTCCTCCTTTTTGCAGGTCATCGACAAATCCGCTCGACTATTCTGGATCAGTAGCCGCTGGGGCTGTCTGATTGCCTAAGCTGATATCGAAGGTGATCGTATCTTCTAACGGTAAAAACTGATTGAACTTGCTCATCCCCACGATTGTCCCGTAGGGTTCTGCTGAATTGACATAACGGACTTGATAGCTGATGTTCGCCCCTTTTGAACGGAATTCATCAAAGAAGAGTTTTTGCAGATCCCCTTCAAGGATCTCGCTTCGACGGTAATCTTTGATATACGGTTGACCTGCCGAATAGACGACTTCAATGCCTTTGTCATCTTTGCTGGTTAAGACGGTCCCGGCGGTCTCACTTTGCGAGATCAATTGTCCATAGGGCAGACTCTGAGTAAACTGCATCCGCATCCGCACAGTGACACCCTCAACAGCGGCCTGGGCATCATCTGGTAAAATCGTTGAAAAGTCTGGTACGGTGACCCCTTTCCCTAGGGAAATCGTTACTTGAAACGCATCCCGTTTCGCGATTTTTTCTTTTGGTGCCACGCTTTGTTCAATGACTTTGCCTTCTTCCACAGTATCCGAAGCCTGTTCTTTGACTTCAAGCTCCAGCTCATGGGCTTTCCCCCATGTTTCTACCTCTGCACGGGTTTTATCACTAAAGTCTGGTACTTCAATATCTTTTTCAAAGGTTTCTTCGCCTTTGGAATAAAAGACTCGTCCGACATCTCGACGATGATAGTTCTCTCGTGAGACTTCTTTATTGGTAAATTCTACTCGAATCGGTGCTTTTTCCTCGATCTCATCGTGGTATTCATCGACGATCGTCAAATTGCTTGCTTGATTTTTTTCGATCCACTCTGCTGCCTCGTCCCTCGTCATTTCCATAAAGTCTGGCAATGCCAATTTCTCTTCTGGATCAGGTCCTTGGCTCACGGTTAGATGCAGAGTGCTTCTTTTTCTGACTCGACTTCTGGCAGCTTCTGCTTGGGCGATCACTTGATTGGCTGGGGCTTCATCATAGGCTGGTGTGACATCAACCGCAAGATCATGTTCCGCTGCCCATTCTCTGACCTCTGAGATCTCTTTGTCCACAAAGTTATCCAACCGGACATACGCCAATTGGAAAAATAAAAAGCCGCTGAGTATAAAGAGTCCAAGCAAGGCAGCTAACCCTAGCAGTCGTTTTTTTCGCCGCTTCTTTTTGAAGGAGGGATCATGTTCGATCCCCTCTTCTAAAGAAGCTGAACCTTTTTCTTTGCGGGAAGCACGGGAAGAAGGTACTTCGGCTGCTGCTGATTCCTTGTCTGGCTGTTTCGGTTCTTCTTCAAACTTCGATAAAAAATCACTCATAGGCCGTCAACGCACCTTTTTTTAAGTAAAAAGTCTGATCTGACTGCTTGGCGATCTCGGTCGAATGGGTCACTACGATGATGCACTTGTTGTGGATCGCCGCTAGTTCTTTAAAAATATCCACGATTTCTTGTTCCATGCCTTCATCCAAATTCCCGGTAGGTTCATCGGCTAAAATGATATCAACGTTGGTCGCTAAAGCACGAGCGATGGCGACCCGCTGCTGTTCCCCACCGGAAAGCTGATTGACGAAACGATCGGCTTTCGTGGAATTGATGCCGATATAGTCCAGCAAACGATACGCAATTTGATCGTGCTGATCCGGGAGTTTGTTGTCTGAAATCGCCATCGAAACAAGGACGTTTTCTAAAGCCGTCAAATAAGGGATCAAGTTGTAACTTTGAAAAATCAGACTGATTTTGTTGCGGCGATATTCTTCATAACCGATCGTTTTGATATTTTTTTCTTCAAAAAACACTTCCCCATCGGTTGGCTGATCCAATGCACTGATCAAGGAAAGAAAAGTGGTCTTTCCTGAGCCTGATTTTCCTAAGATCGTGTAAAATTTGCCTTTTTCAAAGGAGATATTGGTTTTATCTAAAATTTTCCGGCGATTCTCGCCATCTTGGTAGTAATACGTCATGTCTTTTGTTTCTAAAATTGCCATGTTCATCGCTCCTTACAGCATGATTTTTTTCGGATTCAACCGTAAAATGTACAACAGCGGCACCACTGCCGAAAGCAAGATCGTCACGATCCCAGTCGCTAAAAAGGCGATCACATAAGATAAGGTATATTGAACGCGAAACGCCTCGTTGATCGTCGCTTGGTCGATTTTCGGTGCCCCCACAAAGAATTGTTCCATCCCTGCCTGGTTTGCCTCTAGCATACTGCTGGCTAACAAAGATTCAGAAACCATCTTGCCCAGCATATTCCCTGTAACCAAGGAGATCAGCATTGCACTGACACCAATCAACAGGAGTTCGATCACAATCTGTGCAAACACGTATTTCCGGCGTTCCCCTAACGAAAGGTAGATGCCTAACTCATATTTACGATCACGGGTAAACAACACAATGATCAAGGAGATAATAATCAAGGAAGCAATCACCGCAATCACTACGACATACGAGGAAATTTGTGATAAGCGATTCATACTGGTTCCCACACGGTCATACTCATCCGTAGAAGAATTGACCTTATAGCCATTTGGCAAGAGTGGTGTCACCTCTTGTTTGAATTGTTCTGCATCTTCTGGTTGATTCAAAATAAATTGCGGGGTAAAGAAATCCTCGTCAGATCCGGGGTCTGTCGCTGGAAACGCCGCTTGTCGCCCCGCACGTTCCTCTTCAACAATCGTTTTCACAGCATCATTTGGCATATAGATCCGATTGAAGGGACGATCATCAAAAAAGGACGAACTCGAATTATCATTTTTTTCATTCGCTTTTTCTAAACTGGTGTTTTTAAAGATCCCGACGATTTCAATTGGGTAATCATTGCCTTTTTGTTTCTCTGGATCTCCACCAGATGAATAATCGATAAACTGTCCATCTAATACCATGGTGTCACCAACGGTCAAGCCGTTTTCCTGAGCCACCTCTTCAGAAATCAACCCTACACGTTTTCCGGTACGCTGTTCCTCTTCAGTAAAGAAGCGTCCCTGTGTTAAATTCACCGTATCTTCTTCAAAATCCAACGGTTGTAAGAGATTGGTTCCTGTTAAATAGACCCAAGAATCCATACCTCCAGAAACCATGATATTCTCGTTTTCAACTTCTGGTCTAAAACTATAGGGTTTGAATTTATCAACAGCAATCATTGCTTCTCGCAAATAGTCATACTGTTTGACTTCCGAGCGCTCGCCAATTTGTTTGATCAGCTCCTCCGGCAGCGGCTGAATCTCCTCCATACTTGCGCCGCCCTCACTATTTGCCATCAAGGCTTCATAGTCGATATCGATCGTTGCGAGGGAACCTAATTGGTTTTTGATCTGCTTTTCGACATTTTGAGTCGACTGATTGACCGCAATTGCGCCAGCGATCACATTTCCTAAAATTAGAATAACAGCAAACAATATTGCAGATTTTCCTCGCTTTCTCGTCACACTCAGCCATGCCCGTTTCATATAATTCAATTGCCAACATCCTCTCTTTTTTTCTCTAACAAAAGCATACTGGATGAACCTTTAGCGAACCTGTCATTTGATGATTCTTTTGTCGAATTATACAAAATAATATAATTAGCTGAGTTTCAAAAGATTGATAACATTACACTTCTTTTTAGTATAATTTTAAAAAAAATTCACCTTGTTTATTCCCTATTCTTAAGTTTGATTTTGCATAACATACATTACACTTAACAATGCTATATATTTTATATCCAACTCAGCTACTTAAAGAGTCATGGAACGAACAAAAAAGGGGCAAAAACTTTTAAGTTTCTGACCCTACTAGAAATTATTCTACATGCATAATTGATATTAACTAACTTAACAACCATTTTTCTTTTCGATAAGAAAAGACCTATCAATTAATAGCGAACGCATCATTGAACATTGAAGATCATCGAATGTTTGGTCTCCATACTCAAGTCATACCCGCATAACTCCTTGAAATACGTACGGTAATCTGTTTCAGCCATGCGAATGATCTCTTCACTGGAAAAGTCCTCAAAATGAACTAACTCTGTGACTATGGACAGTTTGGCATCAATCCCTAAGATCTCTGGCCACCGCTGCCAAAAGGTTTCTTGTGTCAGGCCATCCAGTAAGGTATCCAGTCGCTGAACTTGTGCTGTCACATAGACCTCTAGGTCTTTGGTGTCCCTTTTCGTTTCTGTAAATACTTGAATAAATCCTTTAATATAATCCTCTCGTGTAATGAATATAGACATAATCTTTCTTCATGCTCCCCTCTCATTTTTTTCGTTTAGCTTTGATAAGCAGCTATTCTATTTCTTCGCTTTGTTTTCACTCTGACTTAGCCTAGGTCAAGTGATCGGCTATTGGATTCAACCGATGTTTGATTCGTACCCAATCATTGGCATCAGGCAGCGTATTCATCAAGACATAGTTCGCTTGTAAATTATACTCAAACAAATACGGTCGGTAATTCGTCACGATCAGATCTACTTGTTGGGCAGTCAACCGTTGTTGGGTCAATTCCTGTAATGGTAAAAACAAAAGCTCATGGGTTTCTCCTAGCTGTTGTCGTGCTTGCAGTCGAATCGATTGGACCAACAAATAATCCCCCTCTAACAAGAACAACACTTTTTTTTTCGGCTGATAAGCCTGCAATAACATATTCATATACATCGTAAAACTAACCACGATCTCCTCAAGATCAGTCGAAGAAAAAGATAAATCCTTGACATAATTTCCAAGAAAGGCCGTATGCTTGTCATACAAGTTCCGGTGGTTTTTCTTTACGATCGTCGTTACTTCTAATAGCTCTTTATTCAACACAGGGGAAATTGCGTCATTTATTTTTCGCGAGACGAAAAAAGAAGTTATAAAGTTCTTTAGCGTCTCCGTTTCCCATTCGTCAAAAAAAGGATTCGACAAGTACTCTGCGACCAATCGTTCGATCGCCGGCCACCGATTAAAGCGTTGTGAAAAGACGATCTCTTGGTCTCTGCGATGGATCGTTCGCTTGGTGATCACCGAAAGATGGAGCCAGGAAAACTCACTTTTCGGGAGGAAAATACCATATTCCTTTTTAATGATTGCCTGTAAGGAGTATAAGAGCTGAAAGTCTTTTTCCTGATAGTCGATTTCCCTCAACCAATCGGGGATAGTCACCAATCGACCTTGTTCCACCCGCACCATCGTGATATATAAGTGATAATAAAAGGCCGAAACAGTGGTTCCAGTTCCTAATTCATAGGTACCTAGCTTTCCTGCGAGTTCCTGTAAAACCATCGGGTGCAGCCCTTCTGGAGGGCGGATCGTATGTGGGGTCTGTTCTCCTGCGTAATAAAAATCAAAAAAGAATTTTCGAATGTTGGCCTCAGGTCCCTGAAAATCCACCGGATTGAAGGTCATAGTGAGTCCGTAACTCAGCAAGATCGGTTGTGTACGAGAGAAAAAACGGCGCAACGTACTTTCTGCATAACTGTAGCGGTGTGCCCATTCATCGATGGGCAACCGTTCCCCGTAAAATATAGACTCAATGATCTCAAATAATACTTCTTGTTCCAATAACTGTTCTTTTTTCTCGTAGTAGGTTAGTCGATTCCGTTCTTCAAAGTAAAATCCTTTGTGTTGGGAAACCAATGATATACTGTCACCGAAATAGTTTTTGATCGATTGGATGTCTTTGATCATCGTCCGTTGTGAAATCGTCAACCGCTCACTTAACTCGACAATGGTAAATTGTTGTTCACGTTCGAGGATCGTCAAGATCCGCATGGTCCGTCTGATCTCGGCATTTGTGATAAAGGCAATCTGAAGTTCTCGCATGCGTTTCCCCTCACTCTTTTATTTATTTTATTCTCACTGTACACCGAAACATAATCGTTTGCCTAAACAAACGGCTCCTTCTAGAAGTATTCTGTCAAGGCTCCCACGATTGTTTCCTTAGTGGGGACATAAGGCAATTCGATCGCGGCTTCAGATGCCATCTCTATTGGTCGGTTTGTGATACAGACATGGCGAATCATCCCCAACTGCTCACCGATTCCGCCTTCAATCAAATGTAAGCCCGCTTGTGCAAAGCTTTTCTTTACTTCTGCTTTGATCCAGCACTTTAATGCGGGTGAACCCGTTAATCGATAAGTAACATAGACTGTATGATTGTATTTGTGTTTTTCCGCTACGTACCGGTCGATCAGTGCTAACAAGAGCGCCTGTTCTTCTATTTCTTCAGAAGCCTCATTCATGACGGGGAGTTGAAAAAAAGTTTTCATCAACGAAAGTAGTGTCTCAAAAAGGTGATAGGAAAGACTTTCGGTCGATCGAACAAGAAAATGTAAACCCGTACCAGGCGAAAATGTCTGAATAAATGCTTTTTGCGTGAGGGGATTCAAAAATTGTTTTTCATCCAAAGCAAGCAAAAAAAGTGCTGCTTTTTCTGGTCTTGGCAGTGCCACCGTTACTTGTTGGTCAAAGGCTTTCACAAGTAGCTCCTGAATGACTCTTTGTTCCTTTCGCTCTGGCAAAAGATACCCTTGATCGACCCGCAGTTTTGTCAATTGGCACCATTGATTGAGCAGCTGATGATCCAAGCGCCAGGTACCTTGATGGACGACCAACTTTTCACTATGTAGATGGCGAATATGATCAGTCAGTATCTCGGGGTATAATGGCAACGTAAAATAAAAATCATAAAGGAATTGTCTGACGGCCGCTTCTTCTCCTACAAATTGATTGGTCTTGTTCTCCAGGCGAACGCCGTAGTGTTGCACCAAAACTGATTGTAATTGACGTTTCATCCGACCAAAGGCTGCTTGAGACACCGATAGATATTGTGCCCACTGATGATTTTTCAATCGTTTGCCAGCAGTTAACTGGTCCACAAAAAGAAACAACTTTTCCTCCTCTAGTAACGCTTGTTTTTTCTTATAAAATCTTATTGGGTCCCGAAAAGAAAAATGATAGCCTTTTTCGTCTCCAGTCAATTGGAGTGTATCGCCAAAATAGGTCTTTATTTCTTTGATATCATTCAAGACGGTTCGTCGCGCAGCTTGCGTCTGAGCGATCAGATGTTGCGCCAGGATATGTTCGTTTTCTTCCATGATTTCCAACAATTGAAACCACCGTTTGGTTTTGGCATGAAAAATCAATTGGTAAAATAAGGTATCCATGTCTTTCCTCCATTCATTATATAAAAAAGAAAAAGAGCCGCAGCTCTTCCCCATTATGTTTAATTGTCAGGAACCATACTTAATTCCCAAGACAACGTAGTTTGATAGGTCGCAGCTTGTGGAGCAGCACTTGGTGGAACCTCTAGCGCTACACTTTTATCGGCGCTGGCTGCATCACCAAACCGATAGATCCAAGTACCGATCCCTTGGGTGTCTTTTGCGGTCATCAGCTCGGTCTTTTCTCCCGGAATCAGTTTGATTCCGTCAGGCTGACTCAGTTCAGGCTCGCCCATATCTTGGGCAGACGCCACCTGTTGATTAGTCAATTGCAAGCTTGCCCCTTTAAGTTCATGGTTATGATCATTGTGGAACTGTTCATTTTGGGTCACAGAAAGGGTCCAGCCATGGCGGTCGTTTTCACTCCGACGATCACTGATCTGCACGTAGTTCGGGCGCTCTTCCTCTTGATTGACGGTTCCATCAGAATTTAACAGGCGTTGCGGTTGCGCATAATACCGCTTCGTTCGCGTAGATATCGCTTGTTCGCCAAATATGAATTGAGAAGCAAAATCTATGCTTAACAAGCCTTGGTCTTCTTCGAGCTCAGGTTTATTCTCTGGATCGACTTCTATTTCTGGATTCATCGGATCTACCGGAGAGACTGGACCAAGATCCCCAACTGTTAAAATCGTCGCAGATTCAAATGTGACGTCATGATAAGGCAGTGCTATTGTTGGATTAATATTTCCTCGATCATTATTTGTTTTTGGTGGATCAACGACCCCTGCGGCCTTTGCGGATCCTGCATTATCCCGTAAAAAGATTTGAATTTCATCATCTTCTTTTAGTGAAAGTTCACTTAGATCAAGAGTGAATCTGCCATCGTCATTAACAGTAACATCCGACGTATCCATGGGTTGCCCATTATGCGTTGCGGTTACTTCAGCTTCTTTATTTTCTGAAATACCTTGGATGGTTTTACTATTTTCACCAATGATAGAAGATGAGAATTTCGCAGGTGCCGGAGGGACGATTGGAAAGACTTCCACAGTATCTGTTAAAATCTGGTGGTCAAAACCTTCGGTCAGTTCGCCACTGGTTAATTCTACGTTACTGATTCGAACTTTTGATCCCGCTTCGAGGGGTTCAGGTAATGTGATTTCAAAAAGTCCACCACGTGGGTCTTCTCCGTAGATACTGATTCCTGGTGATTCGTCTGAATGACCGACGGTCTTGGTCGTATACTCTTGTGTTCGTCCTGACGGAAATTCTACTTCGACTGTCACGATCGCTTCATCGTCCCATGCTGGACGACTATCATCTAGGCCTACAGGAAGACTCACGCGCCCATAGATTTTCTTATCGGCATTGGTTGGCACTCTCAACTCATCTGCGATGGCCCATCGCCCATTGTTACTACTCAATCGACTGTATGCAGTCAAACCTGTGTTTCCAAACACTTCCGTATTTAGTTGTGTGGGGTCATTTGTCTCTCTTAACGTATTAAAATTTGTTCCAGTAAACGAATAATCAATACTTCGGAAGTCTAAATTTGGGTCTCCATTCAAATCAGCGCCTTTTCGCCAAACAGATAAATCACTATTTATTGCATTTAATGTCGATCCACTACTAGCATTAAATATATTCCCACCACCGACGCGAGTATTTCTAAAGTCCATAAATAACGGATTATCAAAATCAACAGTTAAATTTCCAGCATTGAAAATTCCTGCCGCATCTGTAGCTGTTCGTCCTTGGGCAACGAAGGTAGCACCATTTCGTGCTTCAATTTCTCCCGCCTGACTTTCCATATCGATCGCTGCACCGTTGTCCGCAATAATTTGAACTTTAGAACCCAAACCATCAACTACAAAAGAATTACCCCCGGTCCTAGGATAATGTACCCCTTGATTTGCCAAACCAGAGGACGTATCTTGATCTATAGGTGTACCATTCCCAGGATTATAGATGAAAAATTGCCCTCCGTTCCTAACTAAAATATGATTATTACCACCATACATACGAATACCTGGTGTTCTTCCTCCAGATTTACTTATGTTCATTTTTGCATTGTCTATTGTAAACTGATAGCCTCCTGCACGTATAAAACGTAAGACAGCAACTGCACCGTTGGCTGATGAATCAGTATTACCTGCTGTTAAATTTAATTCCGATAGATTTAATAGGTTAAATTGTCCATTCGAACTAAGTAAACTTAATGCAGAGGCTCGATTCGCATGTACATTCATTTTTGCACCCTCAGTCAATCTAACTTCAGCATTAGGATTTGTAGCTCCCGCAGTTGTAGTAGCTGCACCTAAAAAAACTGCTGCATTTAACTCAGCTTCACTGACATTACTAACAATGTCCATGTTTGATTTAGAACCACTCATTTGTAATAATGCCCGTGCACCATGTATCGTTATACTGTTGGCATCCTCAGATTTTGCATTTAACTGAGTACCATTTTCTACGGCTAGAACTGAATCTGCTCCAGCTAGCCAAATATTCCTACCAGAACTGGCTGCTTCAAAAAAGGCATCAGAGTTATCAACTAAGACTGTACTATTGTCCCCGACCATATGAATATTGTGTCCGGAGCTCCCGTTCGCCTCCCACTGGCTCTTTGAGATGGCTAATTTATTAGTAGTTCCTGTTGCAGAATAACCGACCCCACTACCAGCTAACTTCAAACTTATATCACTAGAATCAACGTTTGTGGTTGAATTATTTCCCGTCATTACTATTCCACGTCGATTACCAGAAGTAATATCAATAGAAATGCTTGACTTATCTGCTACATTTAGTTCTGGATTACTTCCTCTGAGATGGACGGCATTATTGGCTGTGGCAGAGCCTGCACCTGTTCCACTGGTAGTAGTGATTCCTAATTTTGAACCATTTTCTAAGTCTATCTTAGGTCTTGCATTATTATTACCAACTTGAATATTTTCGGTAGTACCTGTTCCACCACCAGAAACAGTGAACGTACTATTCTTTTTCAAAGAAAGTACGGCATCGGTCCCTTCCAAAATCATTCCTTGTGAGGCACCGGTGTCTGTCATTTCAATCTGACTTTCATTTAGGCTCACTTGTGGCGTTGCTCCTAACAAATAGATGCCTCGACCAGTCGTTGCATTCATCGTCAGATAGCTTTTGTCTAAATCCAATATAGGGGAAGCTCCTATAAGGTTCATACGCTGGCCAGTCGTTGATTGGATCATCATCTCTGTATTCACAGCATTTATGGTTGGATTATCTCCCGCAAAAGCAACGCCTATACCAGTCGTTGTTTCTATGGATATTTTGCTGTTTGTCGCATGAAATCGTGCGTCTCTCCCATTTAAATGAAGTCCTTGTCCGGTCAACGTTTTCACATTAAACTGACTAGTATCTACTTTCAATTCGGCTTCAATACCATTTAAATAAACGCCGCGTCGTGCATTGGAAATAACTGAAATATTAAGTTCTGATTCTTCTGTTATCGTCATTTTCGGTTGTTCACCACGTAAGTGTAGGGCATTGTTCGCCGTATCCGAAGCCCCTCCCGTACCACTCGTAGTAGCGACTGTAACTTTAGAACCACCTGTCATTGAAAGTTCTGGACGAGGGTTATTGGCGCCAATTTGAATATTTTCTAATGTTCCCGTTCCGGCACCATTAATTGTCAGTTCGCTATCTTCTGTTAGAGACAGTAATGCGTCTGCTCCTTGTAAAATCATTCCTTGTGAAGCTGCGGTATCTGTTATTTCAATACTACTTTCATTTAATAAGACTTGTGGTGTTGTTCCTTCTAAATACACTCCACGTCCGGTTGTAGCTGACATTGACAATTGGGTCTGATTCAATGATAACTGAGGGTTGGTGCCGATCAAATTCAATCGTTGTCCCGTGGTACTTGTTAAACTACCTGTGGATCCCACATAGTTGACTTTAGGTGATAAACCTATCAAGGCAAGTGTAGCTCCTGTTGTAGAACGAATGTCGGTATGACTATTCGTTACAGAAAATAATGGCTCATCCCCTGATAAATTTACCGCTGACTGTGTGGCTGAGTTCACAGATAATTTCGAACCATCCACAATCACCTGGGGATTATTTCCAGATAGATGTAACCCTCTTTTGGCTGCAGTACTTGTCGTCGTCAAGCTGCTTTTATCACGAACGGTGATTTTCGGATCTGCTCCAGTCATTGCAATCGTATTATTGCTTGTATTAGTAGGAGCAGCAGTCGTTCCTACTGTATTGATCGTTAAATCCCCACCAGATTGGAGTGCAATCTCCGCATTTTCTCCTCTAAAATCAATCGTATTTGCCACACCTGAAGTCGTAGTAATTGCTAAATTTGCACCGTTTTCGATTGTTAGTTTAGGTTCGGAAATTGTCGCTGCTGCTAGAAAGAACGTGGCATTTCCACGACTGATCGTTACTTTCGCTTGATTGATTGCTTTGACTTCTTTTGCTTCAATGAAGGTTTGCGTAGAACTTGTGCGTGTAAAGTTATTCGTGCCACCTGTAAATTGAACCGTACCTTTTGGAATTGATGCTAGTCGCATCGTATTTGCATTGACTTCTGCTACATCTTCTATTTCTAGTGTCCAATTGTGGCTAACCTCTGTTGTTGCGTTGACTAAAGGAGTAGCGCCGGTCTTTGTAATTGTTGCGTCCTCTATCCGAAAGGTCGTTGGCTCACTCACTTCTACTAATTGAAAATAAAAACTATTGTTACCAAAAGTCAGCGTATGTCCGTTTCCTTGTATCTTGATTGGTCGGTCGATCGTCATGATATTGGCTGTATTTTCAGTTAAATTTGCTTGAACAGAGATAATGCTGACTTCAGGATTTGCGACAGCTTCTCTGAATGCAGCCATTGTTGAGACTTCTTCTGTATTTCCATCAAAGACCGCCTGTTTGAATGTATCGTTCTCAGAAGGAGTAGCTTCCTCTTTCGATTCTTCGGTTGCTACAGGCGCTTCTTTTTCTTCTGATTGTTCAGTCGTATTTGGATATTGCTCATGTTCTTCATTTGATTCATCAGATGAATCCTGATTCATTTCTGATTGATCTTCAGTCTCCGTTTCTTCCTTTTCCGATATTTCAAGTGTCGCAGTTACGTCTTCGACGGACACATCATAATTACCTTCAGATTTAAATACCACTGGAAGCACAAACGTTTGTTGTGCACGCTCCGCTTGAATCACCCATTCATTTGATTCTTCTTCTTGGTTGACGGTAACTCCAGCTTGTAACTGGTCTTTTACCAGCTGTGCTTCCTTTGGAAGGGTAATCCTTGCCTCTGACACCTCTTGATCTGAAACAAATGTCACCTTCAATGACTCTTCAACCGTTCCTTGAAGGCGAGAGCGAGGAAAGGAAAAGCGAGGATTGCCTTCTTCTTCCACTTCTAGATAGTTTTTTATGGATGGAAGTTCCAATTGTTCTTCTTCCTGTACTTGCCCCCCTACCTTTTTATCCGTGGTTTCCGCATAGACGATGC
Organism: Enterococcus sp. DIV1067f; assembly: GCF_050543505.1. Taxonomy (NCBI): domain Bacteria; kingdom Bacillati; phylum Bacillota; class Bacilli; order Lactobacillales; family Enterococcaceae; genus Enterococcus; species Enterococcus sp. DIV1067f. Next base: position 770,778 of record NZ_CP172940.1, on the reverse strand, counting down.
CTACTGGCAGGAGGAATGCATGCAGAACAAGAATCATCGTCCCTAAAATGAGCATTCCCTTTTTCATTAGCTTTCTCATGGAATCCTCCTCTCTATACTTCTTTTTCGCTTTCACGTGCTCTTTTCTTTTGCCACATCAGGTAAAGCACAAGTCCAAGCATTAAAATAAGCAAAATAATTGCACCGATCATCCACCAATTGACACCTGAATCAATCGTTACATCTTCTCGATTTAACTTGCGGGCTTCATCGGCTTCAATCGTAAATTCACGCGTCCATGACCATTCATTCTCTCCCGATGTAGCTGTTAATTCTAGAACATAGTTTCCACTTCGAAAACGGTCGCCTTCTAAAGAAATCGGAAAGTTGAAATTAGAATTTGGGGCCATCTGCATCATTTCTTTCTCTGCCTTATAGAGAACCTCGTTCTCCCCTACTCGTTTAACAGTCGCTTCCACCGCCAATTGATTGACAAAAGTGGGGGTAAAGTTTTGTAACGTAGCACTGATTACATTGCGGTAGTTCAATTGATCTGCAAATACATCTAGCAGTTCCAACTCCGGTTGTACCGAGTCTCTGGTATTACTGACGACCACACCAACCACATAGGCGAATTCATTCTTTATGGCTACGCCTTCTCCTTCTGCTTCGTCGGTTTCTGCCGTTTCCTCTTTTTGTTCAGCAATACGTAAACCACCCGCTAAAAAGCCTTCAAATGCTTCTTCTGGCATCTGTAAGGGAATCTCCACAGTTTTCGTTTCATTTCCAGCTAATTCAATCACCTCAGAGGACTCCATCAGGTCAGCTAAGGAATGAACCAACGTAGGGTCTGCTTCTTGTGCATTTTTACCGTATTCAACGTTTCCTAACACATTGGTATATGCAGTATGGGGAGTCACTTGAATTCGTATAGGTTCAGCACTCGTATTCCCAATCTCCAAGCGCAAGGTTTCTTTTTGATTGGGTGCTAAGTTTAAATCATAGTACCCTTTGCCTTCATCCACTTGACTGTCTGGAAAAATTGGTGTGGCATAAATATTTAGAGTCGTTTCTTCTGCCTGAACAGAAAAAGGGAAAAGCAAGCAGAAAAAAGGAAGCAGCCATAAGTAATAGTTATTCTTTTTTTTAAGTTTCATGAAACGTACTCCTTTCCTAAAAAAGGCAACGCTACAAGGATCTGTAACGCTGCCGATACTACAATGTCGTAGTAAAAAATATTTATTCTTACACTTCAGTATCAGGAATTGAGTTGTCAGGAGTTGAAGTTAACTCCCATGTCAATGTGGACTGATACGTTACGGCATCTTTTGCGGTAGATCCTGGAACAAATAGTTTAATCGCGTCATTTTCTACAACGTCTGCGCCATCTGCGACTTGTTTTGCAATAGCCTCATGGTCGCCCCAGACAACTGAAGATGTTCCTGCTCCTTTTTGCGCTGCTGCTGTCATTACTGGTACTGCAGCTTCACTTGGTAGAAGTTCTAACCCACTTGCGTGTGTTTCAGGTCTTTGTTCAACATCATCAATGCTATAAAGTAATGCTGGATCAAGTAAGGTGATCTTTGCACCTTTTAATACAGCATTTTGTGTTTCCTTCGTTGCTTGGAATTCAGTTAGGCTCACACTTAGTTCCCAACCTTCATTTGTCCCACGTGTATCTTGAACCTGAGCCATACTCACGTAAGGAACTTTGTTTTCATCGCCAGTCGTTCCTGTTAATTGTTGTCTTTCAGCAACCATATTGTAGTTTTCATCAGTGGTCGAGATAATTTGTGACCCAAAGTTCATCGTTGGAACAATAGCGATCGTTAAAGGACCTTTGTTTTGACCATCAGGATCTACAACTGGGGGAATGGTTACATCTGGACCGTCTGGTCCAGGATCAACGACAGTATCATCATTCCCTGGGGTGAATGTGATTTGACCATCGGTTGTTGTTTTACGAACTTCGTTTGTTTTTTCTGTTTCGGTCGGCTCATCAGCAAAAGCTTGAATGCCTCCGGCAAAAATAGTAGCAGATAATGCAGCAACGGTAGTTAATCGAATAAATTTCATTAATAATTTCCTTCTTTCCTATTAGTTGTTTTTGTCATTCTTTTGACACCAAGACTACCCGCAACAATGACGAACAGCCACCCCAGCAACAACCACTGCTTTTGTCTTAGTGTGTTAGTTTGTGGCAATTTCTCAGACGTAGGTGGTTTGGCGATATCCGGCGGTGGATTGGGTGTGCCGATTGGTTCATAACGCCCCGTAAATGTAATGGAGCTATCTGTTTCGGACGATTGGATCGACGCCGCCTGCCCTTCAAGCAATGGAGCTTTAATAAAGAGTACCAATAAGCAACTCAAAACGATCCACTTCTTACCTTTCATTTCCCTCCTCCTTAATTAGATTGCTCAATAACCTTCGTTTTTAAGATTTACAATTATCAATAGATACGATTTTTCATAAATACCAATGTATAGATATTTCTAAGACATTTGATTGAATTCAAATGTCTTTTTTTCTGCAATCCCAAAAACGAAGGTTTTTAGTACAAAGAAGCAAGCAATCGTAACATAAACTGTTGTTCTTGTGCATCTATTACTTTAAATGAATTTCACTTACAATGAAATTCATTATTTGCACACTTAAGTGAAAATATCGAAAAATACTTTTTCATTTTCCAAACAATGGAGAATGATAGCTCGTGGGATTCAGTTCTATAAAAATGGAAATGATCACTAAAATATTAAATAGACCCTTGAAAAAACAGGTATCAAATTGCACTCTGATATTCTCAGAGTGGTCATTATAAGAAATCAGAATACTTGAGTGGTTAGAGAATCGATAAAGTGATCAAAAAAAGGGGGCAAAAACTTTAAAGTTTCTGACCCTCTCGAAGCAGTATCCTAATCATCATAGATCCGATATTTTCAATGAGCAATGATTAGTTTACGAATTTATGGACGGAGGTATAATCTGTTTTTACTTTTCTAACAAAAAGAGAAACATCACCAAGTAATTCTACATGGTTATCCTTGGAAATGATTGCTCCCCGATCTCCAATACCATACACAACTGCTTTCTTTTCGTTAAGACATCTTTGAATAGCAGCTTCCTTAGCAGGATCTCCCTTTACGTAATGTACTTCAATATCAAAACTCTTGATAAGGTTCAATCCGTCGTGATAACTATACATTGGATAATAATCATCTTCTGTAATATGGAAATCTTGAATTTGAATCATTGCTCCAGCACTGAAACCGATAATTACTCCTGGAAAATTTCTAATTTTATTGACTATTTGTTTTTCTTCTAATCGTTCGACCATTTTATCAGGGAGTCCACCTGGAAAAAATAATACATCATTACTCTTAATCAATTTTGCAATTTGACTACGACTGTCGCGAAAATAATTAACAAAAGTTAGATCTTTTTCTCTTACACCAAAACTGGTAAAAGATTTAATTAAAGGACCGTAATATTTCCCTTTGGGTCTACCATATGCTTCTTGCCAGTCAGACTCATTCTGTATTGTTTCTTCAGAAAAAGAACAAGCTATAATTAAAATTTTTTTCCTATTAAATAGTCTTGAATCTTTTCACTCCAGGACTCTTTAGGCTCAAACGTACTCATTAAGATATTTATCATGACCTTCTCCTATCTCTACTTCACAGTTCAGCATCTGAATAAAAAAAGACCAGCACCGCTAGTCTTCACTTGCATTCCTTCGTTCTAATTCCGCCATTCGATTAAAAGCAGCTGAGTCTGCAGTTTCATCACCATAACCACCATTTACATACATATCTACTTTGAGAGTTTCCAGCTCTGCTTCCTGATTCTCGCTAATCAAAATACCATAGGCTTCTTCATATTCTTTGTCCAATTCAGCGGTATTTTTTTCGACATATTCTGCATGGTTATGGACAAATTCAGCCAGCTGTTGCCACAGCTGACGTTTATTAAAGAGGAACGCGGGCGCCGCCCGCTTTTCCCCCACCGATCGACGATCGTCGGGTCCCCCTGGCGTGTGCTGCGCACACTTTCCGGCCGTTTCCAACGGCCTCTCAGGCTATCGCCTTCGCTTTAGCGCTCCTGCGTCGCGCACCGACCTTCCAGGTCTCCACCTTTCATCGATTCAATTTTTCTTTGAGAAGAACGGCGGTTCCACCGCCTTATATCATACCTTCCATTCAACCGACAAGGGTAAATACACAACAGTTGGATCCAGCTGAAGCTGGTCCATCTGTAAGCCCTTGTCGCTCATTCCAAGTATGATCCATCTTCTGTATCAAAGAAAAATACATCAAATCAATGAAAGGCAAAAACCTTTCTGAAGGAGGCATTCTCATGCGAGACAATAAAATTCAAGGATATTTGGAACTCTCCATGCAAGCAGACAATTACTTAAGGAGCTTGTCCATCAATCATTATTTAGATTTACCACTATATGAAATGTCACATGTCATATCAGGCGCTCAACTCTTTGATTTATTAAGAAAGCGGGGCTTGATTATTTCTCCAAACTGGCTCTACCAAGTTCCCTTCCAAGCTTCATTTGAAGAAATAATTGAAGGTAGAAAGGTTCATGACAAGTGCAAGTCTGACACACATTGGTTAGACTATCTGCTTGAAAAATATATCAAAGACAAAGATTCATTGGATACCCCATTTATACTCGATTCACACAAAACTAGCATCAATTCTTTGTTGGCATTCTATACTATTGGAAAATCAGGTAGTAAAAATCTTGACGAAACCCCGTTATACGTTCTTTTCACTGCATTAAGAGCAATTATCGCTAAACGATTAATCAAAGAGAATATCCGCGATATTCGACACTCAAGAAGTCCACTGAATGACGTCAAGGTATATTTTTGAGAATAAGACAAAGAACCTTTCAGATTGTATTACCACGTAATTACGTGGTATACTTTCTGTAAAAGGAGGAATGCTTTATGACTTCTACAAAAACCAGAAAACAAGGAAATTCTCTTGTCATTACAATTCCTGCAAAGCTAGGACTTAAAGAAGGTGAAGAATTTCTAATTATCAGAAAAGAAAACGGAACGGTCGCTCTCATTCCCAAAGTTGAAGATTTTTTTGAAACTGCCAAAGAAGGTGAGTTCTCTCTTCCTGAATTAGCGATCGATTACACGCCGCAGGGAGGCGAACTGAATGAATTATAAGCCACGCCAGCGTGACATTGTTATTCTTGACTTTGAGCCCTCAAAAGGCTATGAAGTCAAAAAAAGACGTCCTGCATTAGTTTTAAGCAAAGATACGTATAACTCTGCAACGAATTTGATTATTGTTTGTCCAATCACAACAAGTGACAAAGAACGTCCTTTTCTTGTTCCTATTCAAAGCGATAAGCTCAAGTCAAACGATTCGAAGCCCAGCAAAGTAAATACACTGCAAGTATTTTCACTTGATTACACCCAAGCAGCCAACCGAAACGTCAAGTACGTCGATACACTTGACGAAGAACTATTCTTTGATATTGCGCAAAGATTTCTCAAAAACTTTTCCTTTCCTCTTTAACCATTCTAGGTAATAGAATGGTTATTTTTTTGTCCTTTCAGGAGACAAATTGCTGGCGCAATTTGTAGTGAATTTGTCCATATACAGTCATTCGCTCCGTACCGTCTTCGACTGCGCTCTCTTCCTTTGACGCTACGCTATATGGACAAATTCAGCCAGCTGTTACCACAGCTGACGTTTATTAAAGAGGAACGCGGGCGACGCCCGCTTTTCCCCCACCGATCGACGATCGTCGGGTCCCCCTAGCGTGTGCTACGCACACTTTCCGGCCGTTTCCAACGGCCTCTCAGGCTATCGCCTTCACTTTAGCGCTCCTACGTCGCGCCCAACCCACAGAACGGCATCTCTGCCTTCCATTTATTTTTTCTTTTGAAAAGAACGGCGGTTCCACCGCCTTCTATCACACCTTCCATTCAACCAACAAGGGTAAATACACAACAGCTGGATCCAGCTGAAGCTGGTCCATCTGTAAGCCCTTGCTGCTCACTCCAGGAGTGATCCATCTTTTCTGTCAAAAGAAAATATAAAAAAAGAAAGGCAAACCCTTTCTGTAGGAGGTCAAACCATGCCACAAACGTATTATGAAGAATTTTCACGATTGCCTAAAGACAAAATGGCGCAAAAAATGGAGGATATGACGTTCGCTTATAACGAAACACGTGTCCCTAAAAAGCACTATAAAAAATTATTGGATATGGCCCAAGAAGAAATGATTGAAAGCAGTGTTGAGCTTAATCTGATTGACACTTACTATCGAACGATTGAACAGCTAAAGAAAGCAAACCCCAAATGGCTATTTCAAGCTTTAGTGTGTATTGACAAAGGAATCAAACCTAGCACGATTAAGCCAGACGAGTATCAAGCGTTAGAACTTACATGGCAAAGATTTAATGACGATAAGAAAGCAAAAACAACGGATAGTCAATGGTTGGACTATTTCGAATCAATAAAAGTAAACGGCGCTTTCTATTCATTCACCGAAAGAGAGGACGACTAAAATGAACTTGAATAATTGTTTCATCCTAGAAATCATGGACAATGAACTACTTTCTTCCTTAACAGATTCTCCCAATCTTGAAAAATACGAAACCGGCCATGACATCCTTGAAGTCCAAAATGAAGCCTTTGCTCTCCAAGTTTGGGTAAACAAAATGTACGGTCCGGCTGAAGTCGAATGCAACTTCGGCAAAAAGGTGAATGTTAACACTCAAACTGGCGAGTATGAATTTGATTATTTGGATAGTGCAGATTTTGTTGAAGCTTGTAAAGATATCCCGCCTATGGCGGTTGCTTTAGGATTCTTTCTTAGCTTTTTAACACATTACGAAGGAGTGTAAGACCATGAAAAACGAACAAAAACAACGATATAAAAAAGAAGCAATCAAGCGTATGAAAGCCCTTGGTATCATTGACGATACGATTCAATAATTCGAACAAGCTGACTTGGTTTCCTATTCTTTACGTGGAGGAAATTATTGGCTAGATAATAGCTTTAAGCAATTGGTCGCAGAGTTTGAAGAAAAGCACGACTACCTCGTGTATTACGCCATTTTAAGCCACACAGACATCGGCAGAATGCTTTCTCTCTTCTATGTTTCAAACCGAGAAGAAGAATGGTCCGGCGATTGGAAAGAACTCAATGAAGGCTTTCAAATGTCCTATGTTTTCAATTTGGATATTCCCGAATACTCAGAATTTGGACTCATTGGTTTCAAACCAATATTTGGTGGCTTGATTCGAACTGCATAAAAAGCAAACAAGAATAGGGAAACCTATTCTTGCCTGCTTTTTGGAAACAAATTGCTGACGCAATTTGTAGTGAATTTGTCCATATACATTCATTCGCTTCGTATCATCTTCGACTGCGCTCTCTTCCTTTGACGCTACGCTATATGGACAAATTCAGCCAGCTGTTGCCACAGCTGACGTTTATTAAAGAGGAACGCGGGCGACGCCCGCTTTTCCCCCACCGATCGACGATCGTTGGGTCCCCCTGGCGTGTGCTGCGCACACTTTCCGGCCGTTTCCAACGGCCTCTCAGGCTGACGCCTTCGCTTTAGCGCTCCTACGTCGCGCACCGACCTTCCAGGTCTCCACCCTTCATCGATTCAATTTTTCTTTGAGAAGAACGGCGGTTCCACCGCCTTTTACCATACCTTCCATTCAACCGACAAGGGTAAATGCACAACAGCTGAATCCAGCTGAAGCTGGTCCATCTGTAAGCCCTTGTCGCTCATTCCAGGTATGATCCATCTTCTGCATCAAAGAAAAATACATCAAATCAATGAAAGGCAAAAACCTTTCTGAAGGAGGTCAATTTATGAACAAAAAGAAAGAAATCATCAATAAGCTGCAATCGATCACAGGAAAGAATTCAATTGGTGGGGTATTTAACGACTGGATCCATCTTATGGCCTATACGTTGTCAAATACACTTGATCGTAAGCACCAGAAAGAACGAGAGGCCTTATATCTTCAGACAATAGCCAAGTACACAACGGTACAAGCTGTAACCTTCAGTGAATGCCTTGACCTTCTAGTCCATGCTATGGAATCAGAAACCATTGACTGGTTAGGAGAAATTTACATGGAGCTTAGTTTGGCCAATAAATCGATGGGCCAGTGTTTTACACCAAATCATGTGGCTAGACTGATGGCAGAACTCAGCCTACCTTCAATAATAGCCGAGATTGAAGAGAAGGGTCGCATTCATTATTATGAACCTTGTTGCGGATCGGGATCCATGATAATCGCATTAGCCTCTGCTCTGAAGGATAAAGAGTACAACAGTCAGACAAAACTAACCATCCAATGTGAAGATTTGGATCAAACGTGCCTATTAATGTGTTACGTTCAACTGTCTATTCTTGGGATCAAAGCGAAATGCCAGGTAAAGAATACACTGACAAATGAGGTTTTTTCAACCTGGCAGACCCCTTTTTCAATCCTTTTTGGCTGAACTATTTAACCCAAACTGCTGGTAAGTTATACTAAGATAGAAGAATCTATAGCCACGTAAATCCAATACTTATTCTAAAGGAGAAATCAAAATGGATGAAACAACGGTATACACCTGCAAATATTGCGGAACGACCCTAACAAGCCATTTGATGTGCGACTTTTGTCAAATAGGGTTTTCCCCTTCAGAAGTTTCTACAGATCATAGGAGAGCCTCTCAAATTCCGGAAGAACTGCCCATCCTCGAAAATGAGAATGAGGTATTACAACGTGGGACGCTGGATTTGATGCAAGAAAAGACATTAACGTTATACTATCTATTAAAAATCGCACGAAAAGCCAAGGATACGGCTTTTCGCGCGAATGAATATCAAAAGCTGGATCACCTTGTCAAAAAAATTTATGTGATTGAGAATCTGATTTTTGAACGAGAAGGCACCTATCCCAAATCAATGCAAGACTCTGTTTTAAAGAAAAAACGCACGGAACTGATCGACTTTCAAAGTTTTTTAGAAGGCAAAGATCGCATGATTATGAAAAATTTCCAACGAAAAAAGTAGCATCCTAACCAGGATACTACTTTTTTGTTTTATCTAAAATGATGAACAAGTATTATTTTTTATAGATAATGCTTCTGTGACCAATCGAAAAGATTTCTATCACTATGTCAGATTCATTTATATTTGCTAGTATCCGGTAATTCCCTATACGATAGCGCCATTCACCACTTCTGTTTCCAACAAGTCCTTTTCCGAATTGACGAGGATTAGTTGTTCCTTCTAAGTTTTTTCTGATCCAAGCAACTATAATTCTTGCTTGGTTTCGGTCCATTTTTTTCAGTTGCTTTTGTGCCTGTGGCATATATAAAACCCTATACTTCATCCAACAATTTCTCCATGGCAGATTGAGAAATACCTACCTCTTCTTTCTCCTTAGAAAGAGCCATTGCTTCTTTCAATTGTTTTAAATCAAGCTCATCTTCAATTTTATCAAGTACTGCGGTTCTGTATAGCTCTGTTAATGACGAGTTATGTGCTTTTGCATATTCAGCTACCAACTCTTTTTCATCATCCGGTATTCTAAAAGTAATCGTTGATTGGGACATAGATAGGACCTCCTATTTTTCTTTTGTAACTACATTGTACTAACAAAAACGTCGTTTGTCTATACGTTGTTAGTACTTTTTTTAAAAGATAAGTCCTTTGGATCTACAAGAATTTATTCGTATTCACTTTCAAAGGCACTGTAGCTTACTTCTTCAGGAAAATATCCTGCAGATGGTGGTGATTTCCAGCCTACCGCTGTCTACGTGCTTCTGCCACGGAAAAATTGTTGTAATTCATTTATATCTTCGAAATTATTCGGATACAACTAATAAATCAATCAAAGTAATTATAGCCGCTACTATCCGGATTATTGTGCAATCTGACTGGATAGACAGTTCGTCCATTCCTCTTGTAAGGATAATCTAGTAAATACATTAGCGAATTTCTTAAAATCAACAATTCACATTCTCCCCGTCCACATCCAGGAATTAAGTTAGTATAAACACCAACTGTCCCCTTATCAACAAAAATTTCCAATACATGCTCATGATTGAAATCCTTCATATTTGGTGGATCATAAATAAGGGAGCTGCTCATAAAGCTTTTATCTATATAAAACGGCTCATTTTTGTTTGATTTTAGAATTAATTCTATTGCTATTTCTGGTAAATAACGATAAACGACTATATCTTCTGGAATTCTAGGCGCCATAACAAGCAGGGTAGTTAATGTATCATTGAATCTTGCAGGGTCAAAAGGTGGATAAAGAAGAAAAATTTGCTCCGAATATCCTCTGATATAGTTATTAAGTTTCGAACCAGAATATCCGCAATACGTTGCAATCGGATTAGTTGAACACGAATCTAACATATAAGAATCTAGGTTGCCCCCAAATACGCTACCAAAAGCCCTGCTATAATCCTCAGACCATTTCCCATAATACATTTCTGCCCAACTGGTGGCTTGTTCTTCTGTTAAAATACGGTTGTAAATACGCTTATTTTTATTGGAAAGTAATTGCCCTCTTGGTTTTCCATATTTCAAATTAAAGATATAGTGATAAATTGGATTCTTATCAAGCATATGTCTTAAGTAACACTTCCTTTTTTACTAATTATAGCATGATTATTCGTTCCAATTTCTTCACCAGGGTAAAGAGACAGACTACTTAGTCCGTCTCTTTCTATCCTCTAATCTTGAAATGGTAATTCGCTCGGATCCACAATAATTGATTCATATTCACTTTCAAAGGCACTGTAGCTGCCATCTTCAGGCAACTCACCTGTTGGGTTGGCATTTTCAGCCTGACGCTGTCTTCGCGCTTCTACGACTTCTTTTGACTCCAGTAGCTTGATTGTTTCTACGTTGATTTCCATCACAGAAATGGTTTGATCATTTTTTTTATAGCTTCTCGTCTCGTTTCTGCCCTCAATACTTACAAGAACGCCTTTGGATCCATACTTCCCAATATATTCTGCTGTCTTTCTCCAGGCAATACAGGGAAGATAGTCAGTGACTTCCTTGCCAGTTTTATCTTTATACCCTCTTCGGATGGCCACTTTGAAATTTGCGACTGAAAGGCCAGACTTGAGTTCCTTTACGATTGGTTGTTGGACGAGCCGTCCAACGCCAGTAAATCGATTCATTTGTTTTCCTCCTTAGGATCGTGCATAGTGTTGTTCTACTTTTTGGGGAGCAGCGGTTCGTTGTTGCTTTTGCTTAACCGCATTGACTTCCCGGTCCCGGTCCTTTTTTGCGATCAATTCATTGATCCAATTAATCCCGATCTTTGGCCGTTCGGACTGAAAGGCAATATCGGATCCAAGTTCGGTCTGAAGCAACAACGTCTGCTGGTTGAATGTTTTTAGTTGAGCGACTTTATCCAACAGCTCAAGTGCTTGTTTATTGTTCCCGACACAAAACGTTACTTGTTGGATTTTATGCCCTGCCTGAAGTTTATTATTGATATTATCAACGACATGTTCGGCTTGGCCATCTGATAAAGCAAAGACGATCGTGTCTTTTACTTGATCGATATTCAACGTCCAGTAAGCCAACAAGTCTTCAGGCGACTGAAAGAAATGGATACTTTGAGGTGTTCCCAAACTTACGTTGAACCCATAGCCTTCCGCTGAAAAGTCCATTATTTTTTGTTCATAGCCAAGCTTGCCAAACTCTTTGCTTTGGAAGGTTCCCCGCAATTGACCGCCTGTGACGCGCCCTTGATCGTTCCACAAAAAGACGATCCGGTCATGGATATCCTGACGCATCAACCCTTTTTTATAAAGCGCATCGACGATTTTAGGGTTTATACTGTACTGATCCACCAACAATGCCTTCATTTCAACATTGTCTTTCTTATCGGTTAAGTAATACTTGAATTGGTTGATACTTCTTCGATTCACCTGATCGACTGGCTCTTGAATGACCAGAGGCGTATGTTCCGTGATCAATCCTTCTGAGCGTTGCTCTTTTAAAAAATCGTTCCAATCCTTGCTGACTTCATGGACAACTTCCATTTGATCATTCGTGTACATCGAATACAGTTCGTTCGCTCGACTCTGAAGCAGCTGCTGCTCTAATCCTGACGGTTTATTCTCCAGGTATAAATCGGCAATCGATTCAAGTGTTACATGCTTTTCATTAATGTCCTTACAAAGGGTATCTAAGGCATCAGTCAGGTCGATCGTTTCTTCTTTGGCATGACTCTTAGGGGTTTTAGCAAAGTAACCGTAGGCTTTCCAGTCATTTGAAATTTTGTTCGTGTCTGTTAGATTATTCTCAATCTTTTGGATCGTTAGGAGTAGGTTCGGATCTACACCGTGGATGGTAGCTGCCTGGTTGACCTGGTCAATTATCTCTTGTTGGACTTGATGGTCATAAGGATTCAAGGCTTGATTAATAATCAGCGTATCAGTGCCGACCTCTTGCTTGATATTGATTTTTTTGTCGCATTTACTGTAGAAAGACTGACCCGCTGGATCATTGTCTACCCCATAGAAAATGCCATTTTTGGGAAGGGTCTCAAAGATTTGGTAGCCTTCTTGGATCATTTTAACGACTGTTTTTTCCTTCCGACCCTCCAAACAAACTAAGCGGCAATCCGTCAGGTCCTTATGCAGCGACCAATAGCTGAGTAAATCGATCCCTGCTTCAAAGAAGTAGATCGCTTTTGGTTCGCCAAGAGTAATATTAAACCCATAATGTTTCTCGGAATTTTCTCCAATATACTTACGGGGCGAATCCGTGATCTTGGCTCGGGTGACGATACTCGTTGCACCAACGATCTTCTCTTGTGCCAGTCCATACTGTTTCCAATTTAAAACCGCACTTCCGTATTTTTTATCTTGAATCAAGTAATCATTGTCGATTAAGTACGTAATAATTTCCCGATCGATCCCGCGTATATTTTCCAAATAGTGCCTTACTTTTTCTGTAGAATCGGCTGCCTCATACGCATGTTGATAGGGACCTTTATTTTCTTCTGATTCATCGTACCCCTTGTGTGCTTCAAGCTCTTCACCAAGAAGAAAGCCGACCGCATTTTGAAAGGAATAGCCTTCATACTGTGTAAGCAAAGAAATGTGTTATATTCCTTATCATTGTTTTTCCAGTAGGTTAACACGATGAAATTCTTATTCAGGAGTTGCTTCCACACTCCTTTGACATAAAAGTGACAAGCGGTGGCTTTCCATACGTTCTTTCTCGCAATCAATAAAGTCAACAATCATTTCATCATACGTATTCCCTTCACCAACTAGCTCCCAATTGAATGTTTTATTTCCTTCATACAAATCCACTCTTTTCCTTGAAAGATCTTATATACTTTTAAACTAAAAAAGTAGGTTATCAATTCGACTCTTCATTCCTTCAACAAAATATCTCAAAAAATATTCAGAATTTCTACAGTTATGCTGAGTAAAGTCTAATTGCTTTTCAAAAACTTCTCTAAACAAGTTTTCTAAAGACGTTTCACCATATAAATTGATATTAGCACTTATCTTTTCATTGCCATGATCACGTTCGAAAAGTAATAATTGCCAGCAATTGTCTAAAGAGTTAACAACTAGATACTCTAGCTCTATACTATAATTTTTTTCGAATAGCAATCTATGAGCATACTTCTGAATAAGAGGATTATCACCCGTTAGTCTTTCAATTTCTCTTTTTAAATTCTCTTCGTCTTTTCTCATATTATTTTTCTTATTTATATTAGTATCATTAGGATCGTTTTTCCCGACATCAAGAAGTCTGTTAACCCTATTTCTAGAAATCGGTTTTTCCGTCTCCCCAGTTTCATGAAAGATTTCTTGGAAGTCTGCTTTTCCGACTTCTTTAGTTACCAGAAGACTTTTACCATCATTGTACTTCTGAATTAAAGAAATTCGATACTTTTTCAGAAAATATTTGATATTACCAATATCACAATGAAAGTTTTGTGCTAAGCTCAGAATGCAGTTGTTCTCAAATTCCTCAAAACATTCACTTTGACAAACTTTCTCGTTCTCAATAATTCTTCTATCGATTTCCTTTATCATTAATGATTTAGAAATAAATTTTCGTATATCTGTGTTTAAATCAATTAGATGCAAATAAGTTTTATTTACTAGATTTCTCCCTTGCCTTTTTTCAGATAGAAGATCAAATGCTATTAGCTCTTTTTTTATTTTTATAGTCTTATCTCTTCCCCATCCCATAAAAAAACACACTTCATCTATGGAAAAAAGAAAATAAATATCACCATTTAAATCTGTCCATTTATTTTGGATTGAAATCTCTGCTCTGTCCTGATAGACTGCGTAAAGTAATTTTGCATCGGAAGTTAATTTTTCATACTTTTTTCCTTGAATCAATAGTTTGGGAACTCTATAAAAATTTCCCTGCTGATAAACTGATATATTGAGTTTTCTTTCCAATTTCTCTTATCACCTATCTTTATTTCTACATACTGGTTAATAGCTAAATATAAAGATGTTTTTTTAAAAAAACTTTTTTGTTAGACTCGTTTTCCATCATGCCAACAATTTTCTTGTTTATTTCTGTATTTCTTCTTTTACTGTTTTATATTTATGTTTATTAACTAGTATTAAAACAATCCTAAAAGCCTTGGTATACTTAATAAAATTCAACACATCCAAAGCATTTTCAAACTAAATAAAACTATCAATTATTTAACTCTTAATCAGCGGATCGCGGGTTCGAGCCCCTCACGGCCCATTGGGTGCCAAACCCACGGAACAGGTAAATGTTGGTGCGAAAGCATTTCGAAAACATTTATGCTGTTCCATTTTTTTTGTTTATTATTATCACCTTGCGAATAAAGGGATTTTTTTTGATAAGAGGATTTCTTATTTGAAGAGGTCTGTGTAAAACTTCAAAAACTTTTGAGCAATGAAGAAGGCATCTCAATACGATTCTCTCCCTTACTCAAACGATGACTCATTTACCGATCACGAAACGAGTATTCTACGGATATAAATCATTTGAGAACATGAGAATTAGAATCTTTTTGATCAATCAATTAATCAAAGTAAGATAACAAAAATCTGGGTCAGAATGCTATTCATTCTGACCCAGATTTGATTTTGTACGACTCATCAGTCCTTGTTGACAAAGAGTCGAAATAGTTTAGCATATTATATCCCACGTTCATAGTGTGACCAAACAGAGAGAATCGTGATCGTTTTACTCTCTTCTTCCACGCTGTAACCAACCTGTGTTTGATATTGAGACGTCTTGAACAGTAAGGTAATCCTGGTAATTTTTCGTAAGGCGGCGGTGTTTGAAAAGGATTTTCCTTAATGACTTTGATCAGTTCATCAAACTTACTAGTTAGATTGATACTCTTCAATTTAGACAAATCTTTGCGAGCATTCTTTTTGATCTTTACATTCTATCCCAATCAATTTCACCTAAGTCTTCACTTTCTTCATTCTCAAAGTGTTTGATCCGATCAAGTACACCCACATTTTGTAAGTTGAGCGGTTCTTGTAAGGAGTTCCAATCGCTCTTACTAATCATGCTGACGCTTTCTTCCTCTTTTGTACTCGCAATTTCTACAGGTTGACTGTCAGCCACAACATGCTTAATGATTCCATAAAGGTTTTTTCTTGCATTCGTTGGTGTAATTACTTCCATGTTTTCTCCTCCTTCTATTTAAAAATCTTAAGCATATTATAACGTACGTAAATAAAGAGGAAGAATATACTTAATTTTTCTTACAAGTCTTCAAGTCTTTTAGTAATCGTTTTTTGTGCCGTAATTTGTGGTTTCGATTGCTCAAATTGGTTACTGTTTGCCGTCCTATTTACCAAATGGGCGGTTTCTTGTATTGATTCTTGGTCTTTAACAGCTGCCATAGTCATTTTGTCTTCAGCGGCTTGCTTTTTGATCCGTTTATTAATCGAAGAATGCAACAAGAAAAGAAATTGCCAATCACTGTTTTGCTTCTAGTATGACTGTCCTTTGTGTCCTGCACAGTAATAAGACTAAATGTATTGAAAAGGAGTAAAAACATTTTGATGCTACTTCATTTATTCTTTTGCTCAATCACTACTTCATCTTCATTTATCGGTTCTTCGAATCCTGAAAAAAACCGTTGAAGGATTTCTTCTGTAATAGGAAAAGCGGAATTTGCAGTCTGGACTTTATTTCTGATCGCTAATCGTTTTCGTAAAGTGTCATAATCAGCTTTTAGATAGATTACTTTAATCGTCACATCATATGCTGCCAGTAGTTCTCTATAAGCGTCTCGGTGACTTTTAGCCCAAAAACTAGAATCGACAACTACGTTTTTTCCTTCTTGAACAGCCCTTACTGTAAGCTCTTTCAATTTAACTGAAGATAATGACGAAACTTTTGCATATTTTTCCGAAGGGTAATCAACACCATAAACGCCATAGTCTTCCCAAATTAATTCATCTATTGCTAATCTTACATAACCTTCTTGCTCTTTTTGTTTTGAGTAAGTGGTTTTGCCTGCACCACTAACGCCACACATCAAAAGTACCTCAACCATTATTCTCCTCCTACCTTTTCTGATCAATAAACAAAGAGAACGAAAAAACCTTATTTGTAATCAACGCTCGTGTTTTAGACCACTGTTCGCCACCCACATCTGATGATACAATGATAACATTGTTTTTATGAACAACAAGCAGATTGGGAAACAATCGCAAGAAAAATAGTAAGTAAAACCATATATTAGAGAATAGAAGCGTTAGCCACTTAAGCTAACGGATAAATCAAATTTTTGTCCATTTCCACTCTACTATAAAAAAATTATTTTCTACAAAAAAAAGGAACGCAAGCCAAAATACGAAAGAAACATCATGGCTAAAACTTATGTATGTAATGGTATCTTTATTTCTATTATTCCAATTTTAAAATAAAATAAGCCACCACTCCAAACTATGATAGAAAAACAAGAATAGACTCTTGAATAGAACTTGAATGCAAAACTACCTCCAAAATCAACGCAAGAGTCTATCTGTATAGATAAAGATCTTTATGTGCAAGTTCTTTTGCACCAATAAAGATCCTTAGAATCAAACAAATCAGAATGCTTTCAAATCAAATGTAATGATATCATTGCTTTTTAAAAACAACTCTTGTGCCCCTTTATCGGTCATTTCGTCATTGACGGTATAGACCCAAAATAGATTGGCTTTTTGATCTTGACTGATGCCGTCAATCGAGGTGATAAAGCCATCTTTTTCTTTGATCGCAAAGTTTTCTTTCATTACTTCCATCAGCGACTCATTTTCTCGGAACGTTACTTCTTTTGAGGTCACATCTTCTTGATTTTGGATGACGATCGTAGCTGTTCCTTGTTCTTGCTTCAAGGAACTTTGCTGCGTGCTTTCTGACGTTACACTTGCCTGTTGGCATCCTGTAGCGACGAGTAATGTGCTCACTAGCATAAATACGACAAATACTTTTTTCATCTATTTCTTCCTCTCCAATAGTCAAAATACAAATCTTTTTTTATCCAATATGCGGATAAGACTTGCTCTATCAATCCTGTATCCTTTTAGAGCCCGCATTTTAATTGGATTTTACAGTTTGTGCAGGTACTACAGCCGCCGATTTCCTCAATGGTTCCTTCATGGCAGATGGGGCAGATTTCACCAGAGACGACGGGTTCATCTACTTGAACGACAGGCAGCGGTTCAACTTGTGCGGTCAGCTCATTTTCTACCGCTTCTAAGGTAAGTACTTGTGAATCTCGGCTGCCATCTACATAGACGGTCCCTCCTTTGGCTCCTCCTTCATAAAGATCTCGATAAACCTTGGCTACTTGGCTTACTGTATATCCTTTTGGTGCATTGACCGTTTTTGAAATGGAGCTATCCACCCAACGTTGAATGGTGCATTGCACACCGACATGTTCTTCGGGCGTCAACTCCATAGCGGAAATGAACCATGCCGGCAACTGCGCTTTGGTTCTTTCAGGATGATCCATCAGGTATTCGTCAACGATCTCCGCATTGATTTCAATAAACTTACCTAGTCGACCGCTTCTAAAATAAGAAAAGGAGTAGTAAGGTTCTAAACCGGTTGAAACTCCCGTCATCGTGCCTGTCGATCCTGTTGGTGCAACGGTCAAAAGATGAGAGTTACGAATGCCGAATCGCAGCACGCCTTCGCGAATGTGCGCTGGCATTTTTTTCATGTATCCTGTATCGATAAATTTCTTCCGCAACGCTTGCGTCTCTTGGTCATTTTTTCCAATCAGGAAGGGAAAGCTGCCTTTTTCTTTCGCCAATTCAATGGATGCCTCATAGGCAGTGACTGCCATTGTCTCGAAAATTTGATCAACGAATTGATTCCCTTCTGTCGATCCGTATTTTTTCCCACAGTAGATCAATAAATCTGCCAGGCCCATGATCCCTAATCCAACACGTCTTTCCCCTTTCGCCTGCTGCTCATTTTTGTCAAAAAAGTAAGGCGTTGCGTCAATAACATTGTCTTGGAAACGAACTGCTGTTTTCACGGTTTCTTTTAGTTTGGCAAAATCAACGGTGCCTTTCTGGCGATCCGCCATGTTTGCGAGATTGATGGCTGCCAAGTTACAGACGGCATAAGGGGTTAGGGGCTGTTCACCGCACGGATTGGTTGCCACGACTTTTTGTCCGTATGCTGTAGCATTCGTCATCTTGTTGGCATTATCGATAAAGAAAATACCAGGCTCAGCAGAATACGTTGCACAAAAAGTAATCAACTCCCATAACTCACGAGCTTTGATCCTTTGATAGGTTTTGACTTTATGGCCAGCAGCTGCCCATTCTCGCACATCCCCGACTTCCGCCCATTTTGCATCATATTGCGCCATCTCTGCTTCCGAATAATTGTCAATATCTGGAAAGCGCAGCTCATACCACCCATCTGTCTTCACTGCTTCCATGAATTCTCCTGTCAAGCAGACTGAAATATTCGCACCAGTTAAGAAATCACTTTCTTTTACCGTATAGCTGCCACCTATTCGCAATTTTTCTTTTGCCTTTTGGATCATGTCATTATGTTCCTTATCTGACGATTCAGGCAGTTGCGCTAGATAAGTGAACATTTTTTCTTCCATTTTTGTCAAAGGATCAAATTGCAGTTTTTCATTGATCAGTTGTTTGATTGCTGCATTCGTGACTGCTTTTTTCAGGTGAAGCAATACAGCAGGATTTTGAACTTTAGAAAGAATAAACGTAAAAATATCTGGATGCCAATCTGCCATCATAATCATCTGCGCTCCGCGACGACTACCTCCTTGTTCGACAAGGTTCGTCAAGTTCGCCAAATCATTCAGCCAAGAAACTGCCCCAGAAGACCGACCGCTGACGCCGTGGACCACACTTGATTTTGGTCGCAAGGTCGACCCATTGGTTCCAACCCCGCCACCACGACTCATAATCTCCATGACTTCTTGTCGATGGACAGCAATCCCTTTTCGGGAATCATGGATGAAAGGCATCACAAAGCAATTGAAGTAGGTAACTTGAGAATTTGTTCCTGCTCCATAAAGTACTCTGCCTGCGGGAATTAGGTTTTGCGCCACGATTTGTTGGTAAAACGTCTCAAGGAAGCGCTCCTGGTCATGGGACTCGTTGGCAGAAATCCCTTTGGCAACACGATGCGCCACTTGCTCAAAAAAGAGTTCTAACGGTTTTTCAATGTCACTTTTTCTTCTTTTCACAAGTCCACTGGCTTGTTCATCAGTATCTTCTAACGCTGAACGATAGGCCTCTTCCACTTCGATAGAGACTAGTTCCCCATCGATTGCTTTCACAATACCGATTCCTCGTGCAGGATATTTAGGATCAGCTTTCGTTGTCAAAATCACCAAATCATCCTTACCCAACGTTTGATGGGTTTGATCCTTGAATGAGTAACGATCCAACATAATCAAACGAGCGATTCCCTCAAATGTTTTGGTCATTTCCGGTGTGATCGCCGAAACTTCTTGGAACAACTTGATATCTTCGTTCAATTTCTCAATCGTTTGTTTTTTGTAGTCCATTTCTTTCCCTCTCCTTCTAAAAACACAACATATTGTGCTCCATTTTTATTATCGTACTATATAATGTGTATTTCAATCTTGAATTATATTATTTTCCATGTATAATGAGAATGGTTATCAATTAGAAAGTCGGCGATTTTCATGCTTCCTCCCCAATCCAATGTATTCTCCGTTCAAAGAATTTCTCATTTAGCACTGCTCACCGCAGCGTGTATCGTTGGACGGTTGGTTTTTGTCTTTATCCCTAACGTTCAGCCTATGAGTGCCCTTTTATTTTTAGTGGCTTTTTCTTACTGCTTAACCGATGCGTTGATGATTGCCTTGCTAAGTTTGCTCGGAACAAATATCTATTTAGGCATGGGTCCCTGGACGATCAGTCAATTGGCTGCACTTACCGGCACCATCGTTCTTTTTCAACAGCTTGGAAAAATCCCGATCATCAAGAAAAATCGTATCCTGCAAGCTTTCTTTGCCTTTCTTTGCGGACTTCTTTATGGCTTGATCGTTTCGTTGATGGAGGTTTGGCTGTATCAGTTTCCTTCGTTTCTTGCCTATTACCTTCAAGGACTACTGTTCGATTTCTTCCATGCCAGTGGAAACTTCGTCTTTTATTTGCTTTTATGGCCAGTATTTGAGCGAATAACACCCAACTCCTATAAATTGAAGAAAAAAAACCAGTGATTTCGATGGAATGAAGAATCCGGCTAACTTTGTTTTCGTGTTTCTTTGAAAGAAAGTTAGCGTAAAGTTATTGTTAGAAAAACAAAAAAGCTACGACTACTCTTCTGTTTCCTTTGCTTAAAAATCTATCCAAAAAGTACCAGTGAAAAGCCTTTCGAAAGGGTTTCTTTCATCTTTATGCGTCCATTCATTTAAATGAAACGTTCTCTATTTCATCCACGCCCTTGACCGAATGTAGTAGCATTTCTTTCAGATTATTAATGAATGATGATGTTTGCTTTTTCTATCATCAGAAATTTATTATTTTTTTTAAATAACAATTTAATTTTTCTTGACCAAAAGAATTCAGAGGTTTATCCTAACTATGGAAAATCAATGACTGGATAAAAAAGAGCAGCTGAAATTTTTTTATTCAATTTGACCTTTGACATTTGTGAAAAAGTGCATAAGAAACTTGATAGTGATCAAGTGCTTATGGAAAGAAATTTTTTTCTCACTAAATTTCAAAAAACGCTCTATTTTAACCAGTCAGAAAAATCATTTTAAGAAGGAGAAAGCGATGAATGAGAAACAATTACGCTGGTATAATATTGCGCTGATGGCGTTCGTCTCTGTTTGGGGACTGGGAAATGTTGTAAACAATTACGCTCAACAAGGATTGACTGTTGTTGTTTCGTGGCTATTAATTATGGCTCTTTATTTTGTACCATATGCATTAAGTGTTGGTCAGTTAGGATCGACCTTCAAAGAGTCAAGTGGTGGGGTCTCCTCATGGATCAAAGAAACCTCAACAAAGCGGTTGGCTTTTTTTGCTGCTTGGACTTATTGGGTCGTTCACGTGCCCTACTTGGCACAAAAACCCCAAGGAATCTTAGTATCCTTGAGTTGGTTATTTAAAGGAAATGGTACATTTGTATCGACGATGGGTTCCATGGAAGTCTCGTTGATTTGTTTAGCTATTTTTCTATTCTTTTTATGGATTGCCTCTAAAGGATTGACGACCTTAAAAATGATTGGGAACATCGCGGGAACAGCCATGTTCGTGATGTCGATTCTTTTTATTCTTTTAGCAGTCACCGCTCCAGCAATGACTGGTGCTGAAATTGCTACACCAAACATGTCATCTGTTTCAACCTATATCCCTAAATTTGACTTTACCTATTTAACCACGATCTCGATGCTGGTATTTGCGGTAGGCGGCTGTGAAAAAATCTCGCCTTACGTAAATAACACAAAAAATCCTGCAAAAGAATTTCCAAAAGGCATGATCTTTTTAGCCGGTATGGTGGCGTTATGTGCCTTGCTCGGCTCGATTGCTATGGGGATGCTTTTTGATGCCAACCATATTCCAGAAGATTTGATGGTCAACGGCGCTTATGAAGCCTTTCAACGACTTGGAAACTTCTACGGAATCGGCAACTTCTTTGTCATTCTTTATTCCATCGCCAATGCGTTGGCGCAAATCTCTGCTTTGGCCTTTTCAATTGATGCCCCATTGAAAATACTACTGTCTGATGCTGATTCAGAATTTGTACCAAATGGCTTAGCAAAACTAAACAAAAAAGGAACACCAGTAAATGGATATATTATGACTGGTATCCTGGTAAGCATTTTAATCATTATTCCAGCACTAGGAATCGGCAATATGACCGAACTGTACCGTTGGTTGCTGAACTTGAATTCAGTTGTCATGCCACTGCGTTACTTATGGGTCTTCTTAGCCTTTATGCTAGTCAACAAACACGCCAATCGCTTTACTTCCGATTATAAATTCGTGAAAAACACCAAAGTTGGCTTTGGGATTGGCTTATGGTGCTTCTTGTTCACGGCCTTTGCCTGCATTTTAGGGATGGTTCCTAAGCTTGATTATGCGGCAGATCCGCAAGCTTGGTTCTTCCAATTGGCCTTAAATATCATTACGCCGATCGCCTTTCTTTTGATTGGCTTGATCTTGCCAATCATTGCGAAACGTGTAAATAAAAAATAACCATTTGCTCAAAAAAGAGGTGTCCGACAACTATTTCGGTTGTCGGGCACCTCTTTCTTTGTAAATGAACTTCTCCGCCGTGCGAGGTATTTGCTCCATCCTCTTGCCGAAGCATTCATTCCTCTTTGTTGTACTCTTTGTTGTCCTTTTTGATTCCATACTTGATCCACTGCACCTTATAGCGGAAATCTTTGATCAGCTCTTTTGCGGTCCATTCATTCGAAATAAAATCTGTCAGACTATCCATCACGACCGCCATAATAAAGTAAAGGAAACTGACGGCTTCTTGCGTATCATGGATCGTGAAGCGATTTTCTTCCAACAGCTCCAACCATTGGCGAATCATGGGCGAATCGTCAGGGATCGCATCGCGCTTCGTCCAGGCATTGCTTTGGGTACATAAGTGGATCATTTTCCAATGATCATCTTCAGGTGACCATTGACTGCACCAAGCCAAGTATTCTTCGATCCCTTTGAAAAAATCATTTTTGTTGCGATTGATAAACGTAAAAATCGCAGAATGGATTTGGTTGGAATAGTTGGTGATCGCATAGTCATAGGCATCTTCTAAGTTTTGAAAGTACTTGTAAAACGCCCCTCTAGAAATGTGCGATTTTTCGACGATGGCAGAGACCTTGACTTGACTGATATGCTTGCTAAAAAATTCTTCTAAAAGCACGGCATCGATTTTTTCTTTTTTCTCTTGTTTTAAATGAAAAAATGTTGTACTTGGCAAGGGATTCTCCTCCATCATTCGCAATCTACTCCCTCTATTATAAACAAATCCCTCTACTTTTCCACTCAGACTTGTGCAGTTTCTCTTGATGGGGCGTTTTGTTCGATCAGATTGCCATCTTCCATTCGGAAAATGCGATCACTCCATTGGATCATTCGCTCGTCGTGGGTGACCATGACTGTCGCTTTCTTTTTCTCATGCGCTTCTTTCACCAATAACTTCACGACTTCATACGCATGATCCGTGTCTAAGCTGGCAGTTGGTTCATCCGCCAAAATCAAGCTTGGGTCATTAAACAACGCCCTGCCGATCGCCACTCGTTGACGTTCCCCACCAGATAAATCGCGGGGAAACTTGTCTTGAAGATCGAGAATATCTAATGAAGCAAGCAATTCATCAATCCGTTCCTTTTCCTTGGCTTTTCCTGAAACTTTGTCGACCAAATAAAATTGTTCCTTTACCGTTAGAAAAGGGATCAAATTCGAGCTTTGCAAGATAAACCCAATCTCTTTAAAACGCAACTTCCCTCGTTGCTTTTCATTTAATTGGGAAAAGTTCACCTGGTTGATGATGATTTCTCCGGTTGTTGGATTTTGTAAGCCGCCAGCGATGGTCAAAAAGGTACTTTTTCCTGAACCAGAAGGACCGATGATACTGACAAACTCCCCTTCTTGAACATGAAAATTCAGTCCTTTTAATGCCGTTACTTCGGTATGCTGCTTGCCAAATTTTTTTATAATATCCTTCATTACTAAAATGTCTTTCATCTTTGTTACCCTCCTATTGCCGTGATTGGATCGACTTTTGTGACCGTCCGAATGGAGAATAAGCCGCCTAGAACTGCCACGAGAATCAAGATGCCGCTATAAAGCAGCCATTGCTTTAATTCAAAGAAAAATGGCATGGCATCTGGTAAAAACAAGCTGGTGCCGTATGCCGCCGCAAAGGCTAGGGCTACCCCAATCACACCGACCATAAATGCTTGCGCAATAATTGATTTGGCAATAAAGCTGGTCCGAATCCCTTGGGCTTTCATCACACCAAAAATCGCTGTTTTTTGTAGGGTGATCACATACATGAAAATCCCCACGATTGCCGTTGCAACAACAAATAAGAAGTAGATCATGGCATTTAAGGTCAAGTTTTGGGCAGAAAATCCAGGAAGCTTTTCAATAAAGTCTTCCGTTGCCAACACTTTAAGCTGGGTTCCTTCTTGGTTATCGACTTTCGGATCACTTGATTTGGTCACAATGATATTGATGGGCTGCTCCTTATCAGATGCGAATGGTTGATTAGCAAACTTCATTTTCGTCCAAGTATCGAGGGAAGTATAAATCACTGGTGACACCGTATAAGACGTTTCTGGGGTGATCCCAACGACTTTGAAGGTTTCATCTGAGCGTCCGATTTTCACTTGATCCCCGACCTTGATACCTTCTTCTGCTAAGTTTTCTGAAATCGTGATCTCATTTTCTTTTGAAAACAGCTTGCCCTCTAAGACTTCTGGTAACAAGAACGCATCGTCTTGTGTACCAAAAACAGTCACATTGACTTGTTCATCGTTGACCGTAATGACACTGCTGTATAAACCAATTGGGGCTTTTTGTGTCCCTTCTACACGGTCTAAATCCCCTCTCGTCAATTGCGAAGCCGCAAATGTGTCATTCGCATCTTCTGATAAAACGATCGCGGATGAATCCCAGTCGACGATGGCCTTTTTAAAATCCCAGTTAAGTCCGGTAGCTAAGCCAGACAATATAAAAACAACATAGGCGATCAAAAACATGATTCCTACGATCAACCCATATCTTAATTTTGAATAACGCATTTCTTTTATAGCCAGAAACATTGTTCTTTCCTCCTACTTTCCAAATATTGACAAAGTGTCACTTTTTGAAGAATACCACATAAGGTGACACTTTGTCACTTTTTACAACTCGGAAAGTTTGTAAGGTTGATCGATCATTCTTTTTCTGTCATTCACTGAGGATGTTTTTTCCTAAAGGAGTGTGAATAAAGAGAGTTGAATACTGGGCGTTTCGCGTGAAATACGCCATTTCCTTTTAACATTCTTTGCTAGATGAAAAAAAGCATGGCAGACCGTAAATAGTCGAACCATGCTTTGGCAAAAACGAACACGAGGATTTCATTATTGGTGTTCTAGAGATCAGCTGACTTTGCTTTGTCCAATTGTGGAAATTACTGCTCGTAACTGATGACACGAAGTATCAAACTGCCGTTTTTCCTCAGGTGTAAGCGTCAATTCAATAATTTCGCGGACGCCGTTTTGGTCCACGACTGCAGGAACCCCTGTGAATAAATCGTTGATGCCATATTCCCCATTAAGGTAGGAAGATACCGGCAGAATCGCTTGCTCATCATTTAAGATCGCTCGAACGATTCTTGCGACACTCATCCCTATCCCGTAAAAAGTTGCTTGTTTTCGATCGATGATTTCATAGGCAGCATTTTTTACTCGTTCAGAAAGAACCGCTAGATCGGCAACGGTCAAACGATCCTTTTGCTTGATCAATTCTACGATCGGTTTCCCACCGATCGTTGTATGGGACCAGACAGCGACTTCCGAGTCACCGTGTTCCCCAATGATGTACCCATGAATATTCCGTGGATCGATGGCTAATTTTGCCGCCACTTCTTTTCGAAGTCTTGTGGTATCGAGGGTCGTTCCCGTACCAACGACCCGATTGGCTGGCAACCCGGACACACGCCATGCTTGATAAGTTAAGACATCGACTGGGTTTGAAGCGATAACAAGCACGCCATCAAAGCCTGAAGCCATCACTTGTTTTGTGACGCTTGCCATAATTTCGGCGTTCACATCAATCAATTCAAGCCGTGTTTGTCCTGGCTTTTGGTTGACTCCTGCGGTAATAACCACGATGTCAGCATCTTTACATTCCGAGTACTCTCCAGCCCAAACTTTGATGTTTTCTTGCCCCCATGACATACCGTCTAACAAATCGAGGGCTTCTCCTTCTGCTTTGTCCCGATTGACATCGATCAAGACTAACTCATTGATCAGTCCTTGATTGATCATGGAATACGCAATGCTCGTTCCAACGAAACCTGTTCCGACAACGACAACTTTTCTGCTTGTACTTTTCATGTGCGATCCCTTCCTTTTCTTTTCAAATACTTGTGCTATTGTTTTGCGTATATTACGTATTTTCTCAAAAAATGTATGTTCTCTTGTGTACTCTTGTGTTTCCTTAATAACTATGACCGGCAATCAGCGCTTTGGCTTGCTGATACAAATGAATTGCATATTTTCCTAACACATAGCAGACGACAATCACGGCAAAGCTTGTTTCAATAATCGTTAAGGCTTGTAGAAACCCAAATATCAGTGGGTGATTCGCAAAAAACAGCGCTGATTTGAACATAGCAGTCGCTGAAATCACAAGAGGAAACGTAAATGCCGCATAGCTTGGGTAAAAGCCGACTGCCAGCATGTTTTTCATATAAGCGACGACACAAAAATAAATCGTTTGTGACAATAACAGCATAAAGGCGACAAACCAAGCAGAGCCTTGTTCAAATACGGAAAGGTAACCTGCTAAGCAAAGAGAACCTGGTGCTGTTAAAATCGTGATCAAAGGAACTGCCGCACGTTCCGTCAGCTTCTGATGGACGATTCGTTTTAAAATAATCGGCAAAAGCGCAAAATACAATACCAATGCGATCCAGACGATCACTTCCCCCAGCTCTTTAAAAAAGACAGCAGAAGTATTGGGAATTACGCCAATACCGACGAAGGTAATAAACCAGCTCGGATAAATGTATTCCAGCGAAAGGTCGACAGGCAAAATATGCACGACAACAAAATAGATCATTAAAGCAAAATGTAAGCCGATAGCCCCCCACCAGAGCAGATCATTCACCACTGCATCGGGAATGACCCGTTCAAAAACAGTGGAAATCACCATCAGCGCCATCGTAAAGGTCGGCGCCACAGAAGCAACGATTGGGTTTTGCAACTCTGACATCGTGTGCTTAAATGTAAAGCATACTTTCAGAAGGAAGAGCCCCATGATGAAAATACCAAGGGTGCAAAACGCATTTCCAACCGTCTCCATTCCTTCTGAATACAATAAATTCCCCAATGACACAGTGCCTAAAATCAAGCCACAAATCGGGATTGGCAATGAATGTAAAAAATGCTGGATCGATGTTTTCATCAACTCATCCTTTCTAAACGTATGAAAATTTCAACTAAATTTGCTTTCTTTTTTCTCTACACTTATACTATAATCACCTGATAACTATTTGTAAAATTGTACTTTTAAATACTAATTATAAATATTATTAATAATAAAGGAGTCCGCAAAATGATTGAATTGCTCAAAACCTTCATTGCTGTTTATGAAACGAGAAACTTTAGTCTTGCCGCCAAACAACTCTATAAAACTCAACCAACGATTTCCTTGCAAATCCAACGCTTAGAGGCCGAACTTGGCTTCAAACTTTTTGAACGTAAAGGAAAACAATTGATTTTACCTACCAGCCAAGCGGAGTTTTTGTATCCTCGTGTGGTCGAGTCTCTCCGCTCAATGTCCACTATTTTTTCGCAAGCCAAAGACACCAAAAATTTTAAAACAGAGTGTGTGCTCGCTTGTTCGAATACCACCGCCGTCTACTTACTGCCCAGCATCATGGCGCAGCTGATTGAAGAATTTCCAACGTTTGCTTTTGAAATCAAAATCATGAATTCTCAAGAAGTAATCGATGCCGTCGAATCAAACAAAGCCCATATTGGCCTGATCGAAAAATCAATCGTTTCGCCATTGATCCAAAAAGAATTCGTTTATCGCGATGAATTGGTGTTAGCAGGCAACCTCGCTTCTGATTTTTGGGTCTTGCGGGAAAACGACTCGGGGATGTACTACATTAACGAAACCTATCTGTACGCACAGCACTTGCATCCGCAAATCATCAAAGCCAATAACAGCGAAGTGATTTTGTCCCTACTAAAACAAAACATCGGCAAATCGATCATCTCGAAACTTTCATTACCAGAAGAGTTGCCTTGGCAGGAACTTGATCCAGAGTACCGCTATCGTGATCTTTTTATCATTCAGAATCGTCAGCGTGCGACACCGGAGACCGGAGAGATTTATGAGGAGATTAAACGGCTGTTGTTGGAAAGGAATAGAGCTGCTGGTACTGGTGAATCGAGAAGATAACAAAATATCCTTTATACTGATTCTTAAGAAAATTTCTCAGAATCAGTATAAAGGATTTCCATCAGACAACTTCGATTTTTTGCAAAAAAACAAAATACATTTATGCGACGTTAAATACTAAAGAATATCTCGTTTCCATACTTAAATCATACCCACATAGTTCTTTAAAATAGCTTTGATAGTCATTTTCAATGATACGGATAATTTCTTCGCTTGGTAGTTCTTCAAATTTAATCAATTCAACTAATAGGTTTAATTTTGCATCAATTCCCAAAATTCTTGGCAGCACACTCCAAAAATTTTCTTTTGAGATTTCATCAGTTAGTTGGTTTAAACGCCGCAATAAATCAATTAAATAGTCTTTCAAATCTTTTTCTTTTCTTGATGCATTCCCAAATTCTTTTTGATAATAGCTACTATATTCTTCTTTCATTGTGAATAGCATGATTCATAAGGTCCTCTCTATGTGATTATTTCTTTCTAATGCGTACCAAAAAATAGTGAACATTTTTTTGGAAGCTAATAAAATACATGCCTCTCGATAAAGTAGTTTAATAGGTGAGATAATGTATGAATGATACTCTTGAAACCTCTTCTTAAAAAAAATTTCCAGATGTAATTTATGAAGAAGCGACAATAGCCAATAAAAATCTCCTTCATTATGGGAGTCACTCTTGATCAACAAAAAACGATCAAGATGTAAAAGTGATTTTAAACATGCTATTAACGTCGGATTCATTGAATCCCCCTTGAATCCGAACGAGTTGGAAAGAGAAGATCCCCCAAAGAATACTGATAACCGCCAGTCTACTATTAAACATTTTACTTTTATTTTACATCACTGCCGATACCACTAAGCATTCATTTTGAGCAACTGACGTTCTTCTTTTAATACTTGTAAGACTTTTGATGTTAAGGTTCTATCGAGCATTTTCTCTTCCTGCTTTACTACCTTCATTTCCTTATTGACTCTTTTAGTTACACCTTTCCATAATAAGATTCATTCATCTTTTACTTGCCTCTTTTATTATTACTTATTTCGGTGTGATATATTGAACCAACGAGGAACGAGCTAGATCATTGCCAATCACTCGGTAAGAAATCGTTGTACCACCATAAACGTTTGCTTCGGAAATTAAAATACCATTCGGTCCAACCGCTTCTACAAATGCGACATGACCATACCTGGGATCCGACCCCGCTGTCCCGTGGCTGAAAGAAATCAAGGTCCCGGCTTTTGGGGTTCGACTAACTTGATAACCTAATCTAAGACCAGTAGTTCCCCAATCTCCCCCATTTCCCATGTAATCATCTACACGACCACCTAATTGTGCGACTCGATTAAAGGCATACCAAGTACACTGACCTACAGGATAAGAACCAGAAGTATTATAATCTTTCCCATTATAAGCTGGGAAAGTCATTAACTCCCGATATTCATTTGGAACTTCTTCCAATCCTTTAATGAAGACACCACTTTGCCGTCTTCATACACATAATGAACCGTTTGTTTGACCTCTTTGGTCTCCGTAGATTCGATCATATTTGGCGAATAAGTGACAGTCACTTCGCGATCTTCTGATTCTGCAGTCAGACCTGTGACTTTATCAACCGTTTTTTGGTCCGCATTGTATTTGTCAATTTCTGGACTTAACACTTCATCAAACATCGTATCATCATCTTGGGCTTGCCATTCGCCATAGATCTTGTCACCAGTTGCTTCGTTGGTGGTGACGATTCTAGTGAACGTAACCGTGTCTACTTTATCTGGCGCGGCTTCTTTACCATCTTCATACACATAATGGATCATTCGCTTGACTTCTTTTGTCTCCGTAGATTCGATCATATTTGGCAAATAAGTGACGGTTATTTCGAAATCTTCTGATTCTGCCGTCAAATCAATGACTTTATCAACCATTTTTTGGTCTGCATTGTACTTGTCTATTTCTGGACTTAACACTTCGTCAAACGTTGTATCATCATCTTGGGCTTGCCATTCACCATAGGTATTTTTCCCTGTTGCTTCATTCGTTGTCACTGTGCGTGTAAAGGTCACCGTGTCTACTTTGTCTGGCGAGGCTTCTTTACCATCTTCATACACATAATGGATCATTCGCTTGACTTCTTTTGTCTCCGTAGATTCAACTATCTTTGGCGAGTACATGACAAATTCTTCAATATCTTCTGAATCGGCCTTTACATCGATAACTTCATCGATAAACTCCCTATCTGCATAGTAGTTGACTATCTCTGGACTTTTGACTAAATCAAATATCGTATCATCATCTCTTGCTTGCCATTCACCAAACGTTTCTTCGCCAGTGGCTAGATTCGTCCTTACTTCTCGAGTAAATTCAACTGTGTCTACTTTATCTGGAGCAGCTTCTGTACCGTCTTCATGCAAATAGTGAATGACTCGTGCGACAATTTTTCTTTCCTCATTACTTTCTATTTTAGGACTATAGATATACGTGACCGTTTGCGGAACATTGCTAAAGACAATTTTTTCCTCTCCTTGAACTTCCTTCAATGTATAGTTAGGGATCTCCTCAGGAACAACTTCAATTGAATCGCCAATATTTCCGCCAGTCAATACATTGTTTGATGGAATGGTTTCCTGTTCCTCAGCCATAACTTGTGCCAAAGGTGCCAACACAGGCTGACTTAACAAGATCGCCAATGACAAATAGCCCCAAAATTTCCTTTTCATAACATTCTCCTTTTATATTCGTTTAAATACGATACGCTTTCCTATCTTTCACCTATCTACAAACTTCGCCTTCTGATGATGGTGATGACTTGTTAATTACAACTTTTAGACACAGGATGCTCCTGTTCATTTTGATAGTATTGCATGGTTCATCATTCTGAACACGTCAACATTTGTATCAGAAATGACCAAACTTGTCAGGTTTCAACGAACAGGTTATTCAAACAAACAGATCGTTCACTTAACCTGCTTCTTCATGCTCCAAGCTTGGACTCGGTCAGTGTTCCAATCACTGATTTAAATTGTTATTTTTACACACATAAAAAGAGACACATAACATGCATCTCTTTAGGCGCCCCATTGTAAGTTCAGTCTATTATTGATTTTTTACTAGTTATCCCGATACTCGATCGTCAATCCTTTTAAAAAGTTGCGGGCATATTTGTCTAAGCATGGCTTGTAATTGCGATGGCCTTCTTTGCGTAAAATGGCGCCCAGTTCACCTTTTGAAACCGTAACTCCCGCTTGCTCGAAAATGTTCAGCATTTCATCCGTTGTTAGGGAAAGGGCGATTTTTATTTTCTTCAGCATCAAATTATTCACATTGCCATTGTTCAACTCTAAGACAGGTTCTGCAGCATCTGACTTTGTTCCTCGTTGCGAGCGAATCAAACCATTTAAGAAACGCTCAAAGGCTTCATTGGTACACTCAATCTCGTAGGTCTCAGGGTCTTTTTTCTTCAATAATTGTCTTACTTCTTCTTTCGTGAAAGAAGCGCCGCCAAGTTCAAAAATTTTCACCATGTCAGTATCTTTGATATCCAAAGCATAGCGTAAACGCGTCAAGCGATCATTGTGATTCATTCTATACACCATCCATTTCTTAGGTTGATTATAACAAATAAACCTAGACGAGTAATCCCGTTTTCGCTTTTTTACTCTAAGAACCCATTGTTTTCGTTCAAATGTATATCGATTCTCTCATTCTACTTCCTCCGCTATACTTGATTTAGGGAGTAAATTTATTCTAACAAAACAATAAACAAAAAAAAGCATCTGGTACGATGATGTTTTGGATTGCTTTATTGTTTTTATTTTGTATACAAAAGGGAGAGGAAAGAAATGAAGAAGTATGGGAAATTTTTGGTAATGATTGGGGTATCGACGGTGATTATGTTTTGTATGATGTATTTCAATGTCTATGCCCTCGATCATATTTTTTTCAGCCAAACCCGCCTGTTTATGGCACTTATGATGGGCGCGATGATGGCGATCATCATGCTATTGTTTATGTGGAAGATGTATGACAAAAAGAAAATGAATATCGGCATTCTAGTTGTCAGTGTTGCACTCTTTTTTAGTTCACTTTTTATGGTCAGAAGCCAAACTGCCGTGGGAGATACAGCCTGGATGAAAGCCATGATTCCCCATCATTCGATTGCGATTCTAACCAGTAAAAATGCCGATTTGTCTGATCCAAGAGTAAAAGAACTTGCAGAAAAAATCATCGACGCACAGGAAAAAGAAATCAAAGAAATGAAAGAATTGATCGAAGAGTTAGAAAACAAATAGCAATTTTATGTGCTCACTTAAAGAACCAGCAGATCAACTTTTTCCTCACGGATGAGAAGC
Organism: Enterococcus sp. DIV1067f; assembly: GCF_050543505.1. Lineage (NCBI taxonomy): Bacteria > Bacillati > Bacillota > Bacilli > Lactobacillales > Enterococcaceae > Enterococcus > Enterococcus sp. DIV1067f. The sequence continues at coordinate 737,785 of NZ_CP172940.1, read as the reverse complement.
CCTTCAAGCAATAGCTGAAGGGCTTCTTTTTTATCGTCAGCTACTTTCTTTCTACTGAAAAATCCTGACCGTTATTGCATCCGCTCTTGTTTGACTTTCTTATCCACAACATGACGCTTGGCAAGCTCTTGGCGAATAGCCGCTAAATCAATCCCCATTTCTGCCATTAAAACCAATGTATGATACGCCAAATCAGCAATCTCATAAACGGTTTCTTGACGGTCTTCCTTCATCGCCCCAATTACGACCTCGGTTGCTTCCTCGCCGATTTTTTTTAAGATTTTTTCACTGCCTTTTTCAAACAAGTAGCTGGTATAGCTGCCTTCTTGTGGCGTATCTTTACGACCTTTTATCAGCTCATACAACGCATCGATGGTTGGAGAGGATTTTGTACCATAAAGCACCTCTGTAAAGCAGCTTTCTGTGCCTGTATGGCAAGCGGGTCCGTCTTTTTTTACTTTGGCGACTAAGGCATCTTGATCGCAATCTGCGGTCAATGATACTAAATGCTGGTAATTGCCGCTAGTTTCTCCTTTGCGCCACAATTCTTGGCGACTGCGGGAATAAAAGGTCATCAATCGGTCCTTCAAGGTCAAGGTCAAACTTTCTTGGTTCATATAAGCCAAGGTCAAAACTTCATTCGTTTCCACATCTTGCACGATCACTGGAACCAATCCTTGTTTATCAAATCGTACTTGCACCATGTTATCCACTCCTTCTATTGCCTGTCAAAACGCCAACGCTATACGGTTCGTACGGGAATATCGACGGCCTGTAATTGTTTTTTTAGCTCTGGGATTTTTACCTCGCCATAGTGAAAAATCGAGGCTGCCAACCCTGCTTCAATATTTGGCAATTGAAACAGCTCGATAAAATCGGCACTTTTGCCAGCACCACCGGATGCGACGATCGGTAATTTGGTGATTTCGCTGACAGCTTTCAGCAAGTCGAGATCAAACCCCTGCTTCACGCCATCGGTATCCATGCTGTTGATGACTAGTTCACCAGCACCTAACTGCTCAGCTTGGTGAATCCACGCCAATGCTTCTAAGCCTGTATCTTCCCGTCCGCCTTTGGCAAACACATGCCAGTTCTCACCGACACGGCGAACATCAACGGATAAAACAACGCACTGGCTGCCATAGCGTTTCGCGCCTTCTGCGATCAGCTCTGGTCGGCGAAGCGCTCCCGAATTGACGCTGACTTTGTCGGCGCCACAGTTTAAGACTCGCTCAAAATCTGCTACTTGATTGATGCCACCGCCCACCGTCAAAGGAATAAACACTTCTGACGCCACGCGCTGCAAAATGTCCGTGAATAAGCCGCGTTCTTCTGCAGAAGCAGTAATGTCATAAAAAACCAGCTCATCGGCGCCTTGTTCATTGTAAAAACGCGCCAAAGTCACCGGATCATTGACATCTTTTAAGCCAGCAAAGTTGACCCCTTTCACGACTCGCCCATCTCGCACATCAAGGCAAGGAATGATTCGTTTGGCGATCATGACCTTTCCTCCCCTGCTGCTAAGACATCGGCCAATTGGAGACTGCCGTTATATAAGGATTTCCCGACGATCACGCCAGAGATCCCCAACTGTTTTAATCCTTTGATATCTGCCAATGAAGCCACGCCGCCAGAAGCCACGATGTCGCAATCCAATTGATTGAGTTTTTCGTATAAGGGCAGATTGATGCCTTCTCCTGTACCGTCACGGGAGATTTCGGTAAAGATGATCGTTTGCGCGCCCCATGCCACCAATTGTTGGCAAAAAGTAAACGCGTCTGTTGCCGTTTTCTCGAGCCAGCCTTCCACTGCCACTTTTTCTTCCTTGGCATCGACTCCAATGGCGATCTTATTGCCGTATTTCTTGAGCATCGCTTTTGTGAATGCTGGGTCTTTCTGGGCAATCGTGCCGAGGATCACCCGATGAACGCCTGCTGCCAAACAATGTTGGATCGTTTCTTCCTCACGAATCCCGCCGCCAACTTCGACAAACAGATTGGTCTGCTGGACGATATTTTTTGCGACATCAAAGTAATGGAGTTTGCCGGCTTTGGCACCATCTAAGTCGACGAGGTGCAGATAGTTGGCACCTTCTTCTTCAAAGGAACGAGCAAATGCCACTGGATCGTCCCCAAACACTTCTTTTTGCTCATAGTCTCCTTGGTACAAACGGACCACTTTTTGATCTAACAGATCGATTGCTGGAAAAATTTTCATAGCGGCACCTCCGTAAATGCTTTTAAAATCTTCAACCCGACTGCCCCGCTTTTTTCTGGGTGAAACTGAGTGCCGAAGACATTGTCTTTTTGCACGATACCGGGAATTGCTAGACCATAGTCACTGTCTGCCACGACATACTCTTGGCAATCAGTAGCAAAATAACTGTGGACATAGTAGACAAAGTCTTGTTCCCCTAGCCCGCTGACGAGGGGACTTTCTTTTCTGACAGTCAAACGATTCCAACCAATCTGCGGCACTTTCAGATTCAGTTTGGCTTCTTCAAAGGCGCATTGCATGGAAACGATCCGTCCTGGAATCAAACCGAGCCCCTCATGTGTGCCAAACTCCTCACTGCTATCAAACAACAGCTGCATCCCTAAACAAATGCCTAAAAAGGGTTTGCCAGCTGCTGCCAATTCTTGGATCGGTTCGATCAGCGACAACTCTGCTAACTTTTGGCGGGCATCGCCAAAAGCGCCTACGCCGGGTAAAAGAATGCGGTCGGCAGCTTTTAATTCTGCTAGTGAACGCGTGATTCGGCACTCAACACCCAAGAAGTCCAGCGAACGAGACAAGCTGAACAAATTGCCGACCCCATAGTCGATGATTGCTAACATAATACGCCCCTTTCCTTATCTCATCCCTCTGTGTGGAAGATACGTAATCATTTTCCCCCTCATGAATCACTGAATCGTCCCTTTGGTTGAAGGGATCTCATCTGGGGCTGCTTGATTGATCGCCACCGCTTCACCTAAAGCACGCCCAAACCCTTTAAAGCAAGCTTCCACAATGTGGTGGCTGTTTTTGCCAGCGATTTGATGGAGATGAATCGTAGCACCTAATTCACGGGCAAAAGCAATGAAGAATTCTTCAACCAACTCCGTATCAAACTGCTGCCCGATTTTTTCACTCGGTATCGCCAACTCTACGACTGCCATGCCGCGACCGCTAATATCGATCGCTGTCATAACTAAGGCTTCGTCCATCGGCAGCAGCATACTACCATAGCGTTTGATGCCTCGTCGCTCCCCAAGACTTTCTGAAAACGCTCGGCCAATGGCGATGGCAACGTCTTCTGTTGTGTGATGGGCATCCACTTCTGTATCGCCATCACAAACCAACGTCAAATCAAAGCGACCGTGGCGGACAAATAATTCCAGCATGTGGTCTAAAAACCCCACACCAGTCTTGATTGATTGCTGACCAGTACCATCGATCGTCAACTGCAGGTGGATCTTGGTTTCCGTCGTATTGCGGGTAACTTCTGCTTTTCTCATTCCTTCACCTCTTCTATGATCGTTGTTAGCACCGTCATCAGTCGTTCCATCTGGGGCTTCGTTCCTACCGTAATTCGTAAATACTCTTTGATGCGGGGCTGATTGAACCAGCGGACGAAGATTTTCTGCTCTTTCAGTGCCTGATACAACTCTTCACCGGCAATCGCAGGGTGCCTTGCAAACAAAAAATTCCCTTGGCTGTCGGTCTGCTCAAAGCCGAATTTCGCTAGGGCTTGCTTGCTCCACTCACGCACGTGGATCGTTGCTTGGATTTTCTCATCGACATACGCTTGTTCCTGCAAAACGGCTGCACCAGCGGCTTGGGTCAAACTATTGACATTGTACGGATTCAAGCTAAATTTCAACCGATTCAAGTCTTGGATCAGTCCTTCATTGGCAACCGCAAAGCCTAAGCGTGCTCCTGCCAGCTGCCGAGATTTCGAAAACGTCCCCACAACCAAGAGATTTGGGTATTGATCGATCAAAGAAACCATTGAAGAGCCGCCAAAATCGATATAGGCCTCATCGACTATCACTAAGCGATCGGGATGCCGTTTTAGAAAGGCACAGATTTCGCTTTGTTCTTGATAAACCCCAGTCGGGGCATTGGGATTGGCAAAAATGACGGTCCCTTTGAGTGAATCGTAGTCCGTTAACGCGATTGAGAAATCTTCTTGCAGCGGAACAACGGTAGCAGCGACTTGGTACAAGGCACTATATACTTGATAAAACCCGTAGGTCACATCGGGAAAGGCGATGCCGTTTTCCGTGAAGCCTTGAAAGAGGTAGGACAAGACTTCGTCACTGCCATTACCGAGAAACAGTTGGGCTGGCGTAACGCCAAGATAGGCAGCCAGAGGGTTTGTCACCACTTCAGCAGCAATATCCGAGTAACGATTCAGCTTTTGGGCGGCATCAGCAACCGCTGCTTGAACACTTGGCGCTGGCGGATAAGGACTTTCATTGGTGTTCAGTTTAATAACGACTTGCTCATCTACTTGTTCCCCCGGTGTATAAGGAGTCAGCTTGTGATACTTTTGATGTAAAAAGGTCATTTTTCTCCCTCTCTTCGTACATTGATCGAACGGGCATGGCCGATCAAGTCTTCGGTTTCCGCGAACAACGCTACAGCTGGACCAGCTGCTTTCATGGCTGCCTCTGGGTAATACAAATAACTGCTTTTCTTAATAAAATCATCCACTGATAACGGCGAATAGAAACGAGCTGTCCCTTCTGTCGGTAGGGTATGATTTGGTCCAGCAAAATAATCTCCCAGTACTTCCGGTGTATGGTGACCTAAAAAGACACTGCCCGCATTTTCTACTTGTCCCAATAATGCAAAAGGATCAGCCACCGCTAATTCAAGGTGTTCTGGAGCAATTTGATTGGTAATGGTAAGTGCTTCGGTCAAATCTTTGACCAGAATCAGCTTTCCGCTAGATTCAAGCGCCGCAGCAGCAATGTCTTTGCGGGGCAGTTGCTTCAGCTGCAACTCAAGCTCGGCTTGGACTTCTTCAATCAAAGCTGCTTCTGTTGTGACTAAGATGGCTTGCGCTAAGGGATCATGCTCGGCTTGTGCCAAAAGATCCGCCGCCAGCCAGCGAGGATTTGCGCTGGCATCAGCGAGGATCAGCACATCGCTGGGCCCTGCGATCATATCGATATCAACTTCGCCGTACACCATTTTTTTCGCTGTGGCGACATAAATATTTCCCGGTCCGACGATTTTGTCGACTTTGGGAATTGTTTCTGTTCCATAAGCCAATGCCGCTACGCCATGGGCCCCACCGACTTTGTAGATTTCATCCACTCCGGCAACGGAAGCTGCCGCTAAAATAGCAGCCGGAACTTTTCCCTGACTGTCCGTCGGTGTGATCATAACGATTTTTTTGACCCCGGCGATTTTTGCCGGCAGGACATCCATCAAAACCGTACTTGGATAAGCTGCTGTGCCGCCAGGAACATAGACCCCGACTTTTGTTAATGGTAAGACCCGCTGTCCCATCACAACGCCATTTTCCTTCGTTAAGACAAAGCCTTGCTGGACTTGTTTTTGATGAAATGCCAAAATGTTTTCTTTCGCCTGTTCCATCACATTAAGCAGCTCGGGTGAGACGGCATGGACAGCCGCGTCTATCTCCCTTGGACTGACGGTTAAGGAAGACAAGGTCACTTGATCGATTTCCTCAATTAATTGAAACAACGCCTGATCTCCTTGCTGCTGAACACGGGCAATGATTTGGGCGACAATGGTTGAAACATCTTTCGTTTCCGACTGTTTCCTTGCCACAATCGTTTCGATCGTATCTTTTTGGGTCGAAAAAATTCTCATAATTGCTCCCTCACCTTCTCAATCACTGTTTGAATGCGTTCTTGCTTGAAACGCCACGTGGCGTGGTTGATCACTAAGCGCGCTGAAGACGGCGCGATGTCTTGGATCACTTCTAAATCATTTTCCTTTAGTGTCGTCCCCGTTTCGACGATGTCAACGATCACATCGGAGAGACCTAATAAAGGGGCCAATTCAATCGATCCATGCAGTTGGATCAATTCCACCGAGCGACCTAACCCTTGATAAAACTGGCGAGTGATCTGCGGATATTTTGTAGAGACCCGCAGCGGTCGGGAGAAATCTTCCTCGAAATCCTTACGCGCCGCTACGGCCAAACGGCAGACCCCCATATGCAAATCAAGAAATTCGATGACTTCCGCCTTGCTTTCCATTAAAATATCTTTGCCTACGACACCGATATCCGCCACTCCGTGCTCCACATAGATTGCTACATCGCTAGGCTTGACTAAGAAAAAGCGCAGCTTGTTTTCTTCATCACAAAAAATTAGTTGGCGATTGTCTTTAAAGACGCCTTGCGCAGCGACTCCGGCTTTCGTGAACAAATCGTATACGGCATCCCCCATGCGGCCTTTTGGCAGCGCAATGTTCAAATAGCCTGAACTTTCGTTGTCAGTCGGCAACTTTTGCCCTACATGGTTGAGCTTCATACCAAACCCGATCGCTCCTTGCGCTTTGCCTTGCCGACTCATTAAGCGATCATAACGGCCCCCATATAAAATCGTCTCTCTTGCTTCTTCGATAAATCCTTGAAACAGCAAACCACTGTAATAATCGGCATCATTTAAAATCGAAAAATCCAACCTTATCCGAATGGAGGCTGACAGTTGTTCTTTTTGCAGAGCTTGATACAGTTGGTTCAGTTCTGCTAAACCAGCTTGTGCTTGGGGATATTCTGCCAGCAGCTCTTTGGCTTTTTGATACTTGGTTTCAAAATCACCTGACAAACGTACCAGTTTCGCTAATTTTTCAGCTTCTGTTGCTGATAAGCCAGCCTTTTCAGTCAGTGCATCCATGCCATGAGAACTCTTGTCCCGCAGGCAGTGCAGTACCTTTTGTCGATCCGCTTCGGGGAAGCGTTGGCAGATACCGTCCAAAATCCCCATATGGGACAGATCTAAGGTCCCTTTTCCCACCTGAGCCAAACTTTCCCACGCCAGTTTTACAACCTCCAGTTGATCTTCCCACGTGATTTGGTCAATGAGCTCCAAACCGATTTGATCTATTTTTTGGTATTCCCCAGCTTGACGATCCTGTCGATAGACATCTTCCACGTAATACACTCTACGCGCCTCTCCAGACGGTGTATTTTTGGCAATCGACAAGGTAACATCGGGTTTTAGAGCCATCGTCCTGCCATCCGTGCCTGTAAATGTGATGATGGAAGAACCACGCAAAAACTGATCATTTTGCTGATAGTTGCGATACTCTTCAAAGTTGTTCGAGTGATAAGGTGAAAAATGATGCTGCGTATACAATTTTCTTAATTTCAGTTCGACTTGTTCGGCTGGTTTCAATACATTCCATAACTCTTCCACACTTATCACTCCTATTTCATGCCACTGATCCGGCTTTCTCACTGTTAAAGCCACGCTTTATCATCGATTCACCATCAGTTTTTCTAATAATACTAATGGTTTTGCCATAAATAAGCAATGGTATTTTTCGAAATATTCTGGATTTTTTCGATACAATTCATTGGTAGAGACAAAGAAAGGGCATCAAATAAAAAAGCCCTGCTGAAAATTCAGGACAGGGCTTTCACTTGAAGGTATAGTTGATGTCCGCGTTAAGAAGCTTGAAAAAGAAATGATTGGGAACCCATTATTGAACTGAAAATATATAATCGCTGCTATTTACTTTTTGCTGTATCGTCTGAGCAAATGGTTCATGATCAGCTGTGTTTGTGACAATGATGGGGATCGTTAGATCATAGCCTGCTGCACTGATTTCTTTTTCGTCAAAAGAAATCAGTTTTTCTCCAGCTTTAACGTATTGATTTTCAGCTACATAAAGAGTAAATCCTTTTCCATCTAAATGAACCGTGTCGATCCCGATGTGGATCAAAAGTTCGACCCCATTTTCACCTCTTAAGCCAATCGCATGCTTGGTGGGTGTAGTCATAATCACATAACCATCAAAAGGAGCGACTATGGTCTCATCAGAAGGAATGATCGCCACTCCGTCCCCCATCATTTTTTCCGAAAACATCGGGTCCTTGACTGTCTCAAGGGAAACAACGCTTCCCGATATTGGACTGCTGACTTTCAAAGCATCTTCGGCTTTACTCATTTGACTTACTTGAACTCTTTTTCGTTCTAAGAGAATCGTTGTAGTAAAAGAAACGCATACTGCTAGAAGAATGACGACAATTGCAAACCAAAAATTGCTATTGAATCCAGAACCATCTGTCGGGATAAAAGTCGGGATCGCAACCAGACCTGGTGAAACAACTGCATATTGTTTTAGTTGAACAAATCCTGCCATGATCCCACCTACTGCACCACCTAGAATCGCTCCTATAAAAGCACTTCGATAGTTGATCAAGATGCCAAAAATAGCCGGCTCGGTGATCCCCATCACACCAGTCAGTCCTGAAGAAAGAGCCAATGCTCGTTTTTCAGTATTTTTTTCTGTATAAGAAATAGCTAAGGCTGATGCACCCACGGCAACGTTAGCTGCTAGCATAGCCGGCATAACAAATGAATCATAGCCGTAGTCCCCTAACATAGCAAAGACCAAGGGGAACAACGCTTGATTGGTGCCGGTCATGACCAATAGCGGAGTCATTGCTCCTAAGACACCAACTGAAAACCAACCGAGTTTGTCGTATAAAAAGCTCAACCCACTAGCAATGTATCCGCCCACTGCATTTCCAATTGGCCCTAATACAATTAATGTGACAGGCACTGTAATTAAAATAACTAATAATGGCTTGACGAAATACTTGATCGATTGCGGAATACACTTATCCCCGATTCGATCCATTACCGCCATAAACAAAACACCAAATATTACGGGAATAGTCGTTGTATTATAGCTCATCGTTGGGATAACGATTCCTAAGAAATTCAATCCTTCCACGCCATTGATCAATGAGTGGACGAGGATCGCACCTAGGAACATACCCATCAAACCATTGATACCAAGTTTTCTAGCAGCACTATACCCAATATAAATCGGCAGAAAATAAAAACCCGCATCGTTGATGGCATTTAAAATCGTGTAGGTCCCGCTGTCAGCTGCAAGTCCGAAAAAGGTCACACCAATATTCAATACCGCCGATACCAGCCCAGCAGCTACCAATACGGGCAGAACCGGAACGAAGGTTCCACTGATAAAATCGACAATCAGTAAGCCGTAGTCTTTGAGGGTGCGCTTCGTTTTTCGTTCCTCCTTCGCCTGACCATTCATTTGATTTCGCTCTTCTGTAAAAATTGCATACACTTTTGGCACATCCGGACCGATGATCAGTTGAACTTCATGTCCTCTTCTCACTGTGCCCAAAATGAGTTTGTTTTCTTTTAATTGCTTGTCATCAAAAGCGGTCGGATCACTTAGCTGTAGACGAAGCCTAGTAGCACAGTGATTGACTGTTTGAACATTTTCGATTCCTCCGATATTTTTTATAATATACGCAACCAGTTCATGATAGTTTGACATAGTGATTCATCCTCACTTTATTTTATAAACCGCTTTCATTAAAGTAGTTTTTGGAGCGATAGAAGCTCTTTCTTCTATCGCTCATTTCTCATCCTTTTGGACGTGCTAACGTTTGACCATTTGATTGGATCACTTCTTTATACCAATAGTAAGAATCTTTCGGGATTCTACGTAAATCCAGTAAGTCTTCATCAGTTGTATTGATATAGACAAGTCCATATCGCTTCGCCATCCCATTGCCTGTACTCAAAAGATCAGTAAAGGACCATGGATTATAACCAAAGACTTTTGCGCCATCTTCAATCGCCAATCCGACTTGATAAATCTGATCATTTAAAAAATCGATTCGTTCTTGATCATGTACTTGTCCATCCTCACCCAGCGTCTCATGCGCCCCGTAGCCATTCTCAGTAATCACCATTGGTAAATGATAGTGGTCTTCCATATAGCGTAACAAGTAACGCATAGCAACTGGATCGATCTCCCAATCCCAATCGGTTGTCTCGACAAAAGGATTGACCGTTTGCGCAAAAATCCCTGGATAATTTGGGTAAACAAATTCCCCTTTTTTCCCCGATTTGTTCAACCCAATTTCTTGATGATCGGATGCCACTGGTGACTCCTTCGCTACGTTGCTACGGTAACAGTTGATGCCGAAAAAGTCGATTTTTGCTTGTGCAACCAATTCCATATCCCCAGGGCGAATATCGGGATCAATATTATTTTCTTTCCAATAACGTTTAATAAAACCATTGTATTCACGATTTGCATTAAAATCATTCCAGATTTTTTCCGTCAGTTCTTCTGCATTCATCGCTGCAATCTGATCTGCTGGTTTTGCTGACTCAGGATAAAACGGAACCATCCCAGGAACCGGGCCGATCTTGCCGTCTTCAACCAATTCATGACACGCAATCACCGCTTTTGCATGACATAGGTTCATAATATGATTGACTTTCCACTTATCTTCAAACCAAGTCTCTGGGTATTTGCATACTCCTAACCAGTCTCCATAGACAATTTGCATGTTTTGCTCATTAATTGCCAGCCAGTATTTCACACGATCGCCGAATGACTCAAAACAGGTTCTAACATATTGGTCAAATGCATCAATGATGCCTCGGTCGTACCAACCATTAAATTCTTCGTCAACCCAGACTGGCATATCGTAGTGATACAAAGTGACGATTGGAGTAATGCCATGTTCAACTAATTCATCAATCAGCTGATTATAAAAGTCAATGCCTAATTGATTGGGCACCCCTGAATTATCAGGATAGATCCTAGGCCAAGCAATCGAAAAGCGATATGAAGTAAAGCCCGCATCAGCCATTAATTGGACATCTTCTTTGTATTTATGGTAATGATCAGCGGCAATCGAATTATCTGTATAGGGCTTTTTCTTTTTGCTGTTTAAGTCGATGATCGCAGTTGAACGCCCATCTTCTGCTACAGCCCCTTCAACTTGCCACGCAGCACTTGAAGCGCCCCATAAAAAATCCTTTGGAAATAGTGGTTTATCTTTATAATGCATGCCCATTGCCTTCTCTCTTAAATTTAAGTAAATAACCATTGAATAGTAGATCAAGTACGAAATCAATGCCATACGTATAGTAAAGCAGCTCAGTGATTTCTTTCTCATGTGTTTGTGAACTTAAATGATACAATTTATCAAAATAGCGGTTATAGATCGGGTTTCTATTATTTGTAAACAAAATCGTTGGTGCCTTGACCTCTTTTAGTATTTCAAGCATAGAAGAGACGAAGAGACCCGATAGCGAAAAAACAATGATCAAGGGATCTTGGCAATGTTCCAAGGCTAATGTCAGATCGCTCTTTGATGTTAATAAAGTAATTCTTTTACCAAAGATAACCATTCGCTGCTGGAAAGTTTTTACACTACCAGTAATATTGCTTGAACACAAAATCATAACTTCCCGGCTATCATTGATTAATCGGACAAGACGATCGACTTCTTGTGTATTAAACCGCAGACTTAATTCTTCCATTAGCGAAGTAATATTGGCTTGAAGCTTAGGCAAAAAATCAGAGTAGCCGTAAAACTTTAGAAATTCATTGATTCCATCATCAAAAGTTTCCGCGTTTTTTTTCATATCTAAAAAGTTCTCGTAGCCCAATTGTTTCGCAAATCGTCGAATGGAGGCCCGCGATACATGCTGCTCTTCTGCAATCTGATAAATGTTCCATCGAGTCACGCTTTTGAAGTTCTCTAAGAAAAATTTAGCAAGTTCAAATTCAACCGTCCCTACTTCATTTTCGTTCACAATATGATTTAACTTATAAATGAAATTCAATCGATTATTATCCATTTTTTTAATCTCCCTTGGCCAAGTTTGATTGTATCTAAATTATAACGTATCCGTTTCCAATATTGGGGTGCATGTCTTGTCCCCAGTTAAATCTTATCTAGAAATAAAAAAAGAGGCACAGAATTCGGCTTCTGTCCCCTTTTACCTATTGTATGTTGTATAGTCACTGATAGTACTTCTTTCTAATCAGAGTCTTCTTCACAAGAATGAAGCAAAAAACTACTCTGTCGATCACTTTACAGGTCTTCTGAACTTTGTTGCTATGAAACCTGACTAGCATAAAAAAGCATGTGCTAATCATGTTTTTTAGTAGCTACACGAGGCCGTGCTTTTGGAGCGCTTGCGCAATCCCGCCGTCTTCTGGTCGAGCCGTCACCTCGTCAGCTACTGCCAATAGCTGTTCACAGGCATTGCCCATTGCAATTCCCGTCGCAACAGCTTCAAACATTTCGACATCATTATGGCCGTCACCAAACGCCAAGGTATCTTTGTTATCGATCCCTAGATGGTTCAAGAGAAAATCGATGGCTGTTTTCTTGTGGATATTCTTGATGCCGATCTCGCCGCTATCTTTGCCAAAAACAGGTACCGTACTTCGAATCATTTGGAATTGTTCGTGGTATTGGTCATGGACCTGTTCATAAGGAATGGAATGATTGATGAAGGAAACTTTGTTCACGTCATCGTAATCGATTTTCGCTTCGTCCTCAATCAGTAAATCAAGGAACCACTGAATAGTTTGAACGCGTTGTTTTCCTGCTTCACTTTCAACAGACTCACCTGCTAAGACGATCTCCAGCAAACGATTTCTTAGATTGGTACTTGCAAATAAACCTTGGTTCGATTCCAAGTAATACTCGATTTGGTTTTCTTTTAAGAAATCAATCAATCTTAATAAAGCTTCTTTTTCAAAAACTTTGTGCAAAATCACCTCATTATGCACCTCACAATAACCGCCGCCGGCACCAATCATCCCACTTAGGGGCAGTGCCAACACGTCTTCTGTAATTTCGGCCTTTGAACGACCGGTACATAAGAAAAATTCATGGCCTTTCTTATGTGCCGCTGTGATCGCTTGGCGTGCACTTTCTGGTACATTTCCAGCATCATCACATAATGTTCCATCTACATCTAAAAAGACAATTTTTTTCGTCAAATCATTCCCTCTTTTCTCACTCAATCAATAAAGCGCTCACATGAACGTACTTGCCGAACACAAGGTGTCAAGATCAGCTCCTTAGAATTAGTATAACAAATCACAAGGAAAGTGCGCTAGACTATTTTACTAGATCATAAGATGGAATTCTGTTATTGTGATCCCTCTTTCTATTCCTCTACTCCCGTGTTCATCGCGTTATTGCTCCATGTGTTCTTTCTTGAGATGGTTGAATTATCCTAAAATATGCTTACTCCTCACTTAAATAAATTAAACTCCATTTTGGTACTTGATTGTTTTTTTGACCTGTAAGCTCGCGATAATAAGATTTTTTATCATTTTTGATCATACAAATAATTTCATGCTCATCCATACAAAACTCTTTGCATAGGTTTGTTCTACTATTTTCAAAAAGTTCCAGTAAAATTTGAATCTGCGCATCTATTGCTAGAAGTGCTTTGAGCTGATCAAATAAATTTTTTGATCGATCATAATAAATGTACTCAAATTCATTGCAGAGTTCTTGATAAAAATGAAAAATTTTGGGGAAATCTGTCATTACCCCTAAACTTAGCAACACTTCTTTTGAATAACACAAATAGTCTTTCGGTTCCTTGATATTTTCTGATATCATATCCTTACTCCTTTACATCTATTTTTTTTTGGTGAAAGTAGCGCTATCCCTTCTGCTCGCTTTGATTTTCTTCCGATAGTTTTTTTAATTGAAGCTTTGCTGTCCAAAAACCACTAAAAATGATTGGGTCTTTAGCTCTTACCAATGCAGACACATTAAGAAAATCAGTTACGCCTATTATAGTTTCCCTTTCAGATTCTCTTATAATTACTTTTTATTAAATAAAAGAAATAAGAGTGAAAAAGAGGCGGCCCCGTTCCCTTCTGCTAAAAAGTAGTGCCCGAATGCAACTAGATCGTCTCTAATGACAAGAAAATGACTATAATATCCACAAAAATCAACAGATAGCTAAAATTGTTGCTTCATGTAAATAGACGCCCCATATCCATACCAACAAAAAAAACCAATAATCGAATCTATCGATCATTGGTCGAAACCTCAAATATACTGCTGGAAGAAGACGTTCAGTCCATTCTATTTTTCACGCTACAGATCAAAAATAGAAATGATTTTTAAACTGTATCAGTAAAAATAGATCAAGCATAGATATAATCTAAAATATCCTGCGGCGCTTCTGCCAAAGCATCTGGTTTTTCAGCGGAAAGTTTTTTCGCATCGTGGCTGCCCCAGGTAACAGCGATGGTTTTGACACCGGCTGCTTTGCCCATCTGGATATCAAAAATAGCATCTCCTACCATGATCGTCCTTGTCGGATCAAACTGATACTGAGTTACTACTTTATTGATTCCTTCTGGATGAGGCTTGTAGTGGGACACCGCATCTGAGCCGATGATTTCTTCAAAGAACGCCACCAGGTTCTGAGCAGCCAAATTTCGTTTGACGACCGCTGTCTTCTTACTTGAAACCACGAAACAAGGAACCTTTCGTTTCATTAAGATTTCTAGGACATGGGGAATTTCAGGAAATACGTTCAAGGTACTTTCCTCGTATGTTTGATAATAGGTACGAAAAACCCGAATCAGTTCCGTTGCTGTTTCTTGATCCAATGGCTGTTCTGACATTTTAAAAAACGATTCTTCGATCGGTATCCCCATGTAATGTTCAATGACTACCTCACTCGGTACTTTGAGTCCCATCTCTGTAAAAGCTGCTTTTGTCGCCTTGATGCTGCATTCTCTCGAATCTAATAGGGTTCCGTCTAAATCAAATATCACACACTCAATCTTCTTCACGACATTTCCTCCTCTGAAAGATACTACAGCACGTTTCTCCAAAGTGCTTTTTAAATCCTGTAGTATTCCTTTTCATTACTGATTATCTCTATTTTAACACTAAAAAAAAGCATTATCATAATTTTCGATACCATCATTTATTTAATACTAATATTTTTATATAAAAAACGACTCAATTTGAAAACAGAGTCGTTTCTACCTGAAAAGCAGTCGAAGCTACAAAGAGGTCTATTCGTGAGAAATAAGGCTTCGATGCTCTTTTGATCACACAATTTTCTTTTTATTGTAAGATATAGCCTTTGCCCCAAGCGGTACGAACCCGTTTTTCAGTGTAGTCGTATTCATCTAATTTTTCATTGATTCGTTTCGCTAATATCGACAACTGAGATTTTCTCGAGTTTGTTCCACCATTTCCCCAAATTTTCCAACACAGGTCTTCTCGGTTAATAAATTGCTCTTCTCCTAAATTGTTAAAAAAGATCTGTTCTTGTAGACTAAGAAATTTAGGAAAGGATTCTTTCGTGACGGATGCTTTTTCTAACTTACGACTAATTGGTGGTAGTGCAGCCAAAAATTCTCTCAGCTCGACAAAAGAGCGATTCAGGTACGTGGCATTTTCAGCTTTTTCCATCCTACCTTCTTGTTCAATATTCCCTGGCAAGATACGGACGATTCGTTTTTGATAATAAGGAGCCAACGCCTGATTGATCAATAAAAATTCTGGATCTGCAATCGTTTCACTGACAAATAAGCAGTCAAATAATTTGGCGCTTTCTATCAACCATTCCGCCTCTTCTGTATTTTTCCCTACGAACACTTCATGACTCAAAATCTGTAACTCCCGCTGCAAATCAATCTCATATGATATATTTTTCGTCAGTATAATAATTCTCATGACACATCCTGCTTTCTTTCCCTTTTATTCAGAAATCATCTACTGAATCCTTTCCGACTCATTTCTGAATGCTTTATGTTGACATTATTACTTATTTTTATCAGCTTGAGGTGTCATTTTTTGTTCATAAATGATAGTCTACTGTCATGTTTTGTTGGAAGGAGCACCATTCGTTTCATGATTCGTTTTCTCGAGAGCTAATAAAAAAGCAACCTGTTGGTCAGGTTGCCTTATTAGTCATTTTGATTTTCTTTTTGCTGCTCCCACTTCAAATCTAACAGCTCCAGCATTTCATGGTAGGCGGTTTCTATGCGCTGTCGTTTTTCTTCAGGAACACGTTTGGCGTATTGTCCATCCGGTAGATAATCTTCGGCCAAGTAAACTTGAAAATCAAAGGCCTGTAAGACGCCGTATTCTGGATCATAATAGGTACGATCAGGGATCGGCTCTTTGGAGACCCAAGTTGGATGTAAGGCAATCTTACTTAAATAGGTCCGAGCTCCCTGTTTGGTGATCTCAACTTCTGGAATGACGCCGCGTTCGGTCCAATAGTTGTTATTGACGGTTTCATAACGTTGATTCGACAATAAGTTCCCCATTGAATAAATGATAAATTTCTTTTCACCGTCCTTTTCGATGATTTCGGTTGGTTCTGCTACATGCGGATGGCCGCCGAAAATAATATCAGCACCAAAATCAATCATCTTCCGATAAACAGTTTGTTGTTCTTCCGTTGGTTCTAAAGAATACTCGACACCAGACTGAGGCATCACGATGGTGATATCCGCCAAGGTTTCCGCTTCTTTGATCTCTGCTTCCACTTTATCGAGGGACAAGTCTTTCAAATAAGTGTCATACTCTGCTTGAGTTAAGCTTTCTTCAAGTCCATTGAAGCCATAGGCATAGGCCAAGAGAGCAACTTTGATCCCGTTGACTTCTTTGACCAAAATTCCACTATTGTCGACCGTGACACCAATCGTTGCCAACCCTTGATCGTGAAAAGCAGCCGCCGTTGTTTTGACTCCTTCGATTCCCGTATCTAAGATATGATTATGAGCAAGATCGATCACATCAAAGCCAGCGTCTTTGATGCTGGCAACGGCATCGATAGGCGCGTTGAATAAGGGAAAACCGCCAAGTGGTTTATTAGGATTGATGGTTCCTTCAAAATCACCCAGAGCAAGATCCGCCGATGCAATTAACGGTTTGACTTGCTCAAAATCATTGTCAAAATCATAACGCTTTCCATCGTAAGCGCTTAAATAAACAGGTGTATGATAGAGCATATCGCCACTAGCTGTCACTGTGATGGTTTTTACTTCTGGCTTTGTTTCGGTAGAACTACTTGATTCTTGCATTGGCTTAGTCGGTTTTGTCGATTCTGCGGTAAGACGCTGTTCGGGGATGCTTGTCGCTTGAATCACTAGATAAATCACTCCGAATGTGATTGCCAATAATGCTACACTTAACCCAGCAATGATCCGCTGCCTTTTCTGATGTTCCTGTCTTCGTTGCTGTCTCATGAACCCACCCTTTCAATGTCCTTTTTCCCAAATTTTTATTCTATTACAATCGAAAGAGAGTGCTTCTATTCCCTTTCGCACAACATTCACTAAATAATATCTTTTTATTAAATAATTATACTATACTTTTTAGCCCCTTAATAGGTCATTTCATAAAGCATAAAAAACAGCCCGATCGTGATCGAACTGTTTCTCCACTTCTATGGTAGCTGATTTCCGAATGAATCTTTCTTGTAGAACTGGACTAACCTCAAACGGCATAAATTAGTATCATTAGATAATCCTTCGGCTGTTAACAGTTCTGGATGACATCCCTCGCTTTCGGATGAACAGCAGCAAACGATGAAGGCAAATTACTCCCCTTCGCACGCTTCTCTCAATAAAGACCAAAGAGTATATGCTTTATTCTATAATACTTACAGTTTTTTCGAAAAAATTTATACAACAGCAGTACGTAAAATCTCTGCAAACCAGTGATAAACTGTTTCCGGACATTCATGTTTTTCTAATTCTCGAAAAAAGTCTTTGGATTCAATAAGGGTAATAAACTGAGTCATCGCATTTAGATGCTGCTTGCTGTCTAACGCAGAAAGAGTAAAGATGTACTTTACAGGAATCGTTCCTAAGACATATACTTCAGATTCTAACGTTGTCAATCCCATGCCAAGTTTTTTTGCACCTGCTTCAGGAACCGTATGCGGTAAGGCAACTTGATCGACTATCACCATATAAGCACCTTCTGATCTGGTTTGTTGAATGATCGAATCGATGTAATTTCTAGTGATGATCTTTCTTTCAATCAATGGATTGGCTGCGAGATAAAAGGCCTCTTCCCACGTTCTGGCTTTTTTGTTTAATTGTATCAATTCTGGACGCATCATATCCAACAGCATTGCAGGTTCTTTTGGCTTTTTCTCTTTTTGAGACATGATAGATGCCGTTGGCGAGCAGGACTCTTGTACAAATTTCTCTAGATGATGCCGCAGAGCTGACTCGCTGGTAACCGTTGAATATTGTTGAATAACGTGCATCAAGCCGTCGATCGTAACAGTATTGGGCTTTATACTTGTACTGGTTTCGAATTTGACATCTAAAAACAACTGGGTTCGTTCCTCGTAAGACATGATCGGGTTTACTACAAAAATCGGTTTTTTTAACGGATAAAGTTGAAAGTTGGGTTTTGTCGTAAAAATGATATCGTAAGACTGATCAAATGAATGTAGTTCGCTTGTTTCAATCGGTCCCAATAAGATAAAAGAGGGAAAGATTTCCTTTAATTCATTGTAAATGATTGCTGAGCTTCCAATACCATTTGGGCAAACAACGACCCCCACTTTTTGTTGCACCATATATTCTTCAGAATTCCTGATCAAAAGCGCAAAGTGCATTGTTAAAAAGGCTACTTCTTCATCTGGAAGCTTTGAATCAAAGCTATCACTGATTGGTCTCAAGGTTTCTTTTACGATCTGATAAAGGTCATTATATTTTTCAAAAATTTTCTCCTGCATAGGATTGATGATCGGTAATCGAAACAGCATCCGGAAATAGGTCGGTCGAAAATGACTATATAATTGCTTGATGACAGAGTGTTTATCCTTGAAACGAATACCTGAAAGCAATTCAAATCGCTCGACGATTCTTTCTACCAAGTCAATGATGACCAAATTTCCTTGAAGCCATTCCTTTTCATTCCCTAATGCCATTCCCAGGACCCACCCACAGAGATAGTTCTTTTCTATACTATTCATCACCCCTGCGTTTTCTAAAATTTCTTCAGCAAAGCGGTACTCCTTCATTTTTACTAACTCATGATCATTAGAAAAGGGCTTTAGATTAAATTCATTCAAGCCCATTCTTGGGTATAAAAAAATAAGGATATAGTTCAATTCAATCAATCTATTTTCAACTAACTCTATCGCATGTTTTTCTAAAAGAAGAGAAAGATAGGTGTCCTGCTCATCCGCCAATTGTATTCGTTCGTTATGAATAAAGTAACGGTAAATAAAATCATCGTCCTTGCTAGTCACATCTTCCAAAATCATTCGAAATAAAGCGTAACGAATCATCAGTTCATCACCTGCTAAGTGATACCCCTCTTTTCTCGAGTAACTGATTGAAATATCGTACCCATGTAATTCCGCTTGTAATTTGCGCAGATCACTCATAAAGGTTGTTTTGCCGATTTTTAACGCATCTAAAAAATGATTGACCGACAGATAGTCTTTCTCGTAGTAAAAGAGCGTCAAAAAGATATATTTTCCTCGTTCTTTTGAACTCATCTCATAATACTTAAACATACGCTCACGTAAAAATGACTCCAACAAATATTCCTTGCTTTTTTCAGGCAGTCGAATCACACTTTCCTTATTCACGCTAAGTGGTAGTTTTTGGGCAGATAGAAACTGGTTGATTTTATCAATGGTATACTCTATTTGAGTGCGGTTCATAGAATAATTCCGCTGAAGATAATCGTAACTGATGGTCGGTTTTTCAATCAGAGCCATCATCATCTTTCTCGTCCTATAGTCAATTTTTACCATCAATGTTCCCCCATTTCTGCAGCCTACTGTTCTACTTTCAATGTAAATCCTTCCGCTTGTACATATTTTTGAAGCACTTGATCTACCTGCTGCTTTTCTTCTTTCGTAAGATCTAGAACAGGCAGTTTCGGTAACCCAACATCCTGTCCGATTGCCCGCAAACAGTATTTCAGCCCAGACGGAATCGTTGAGCATTTGCAGGCTTCTCTAAAATCATCAATACTTGCTTGTTCTTGCCGCGCTTGTTCTATGTTTCCAGCTACAAATTGTTCATAGATCGACACATCTGTTTTCGTCACAACATTTGCGGTTGAAGCCACAGAGCCATCTGCTCCTAACTGTAGCGCTTCTAAAATCTTAGAGTCGCTTCCCATCAGCAAAGAGAAATCCTCTCGATGATTTAATTCAAGATAGCCCTTGAAGTTTTCTAGATCACCGCTTGAATCTTTTATCCCAATGATCGAGTCAATTTTGAGTAATTCCGAGAAAACATGACGATTGATGAAATTTCTAGTATTTGGCGGAATATTGTACAAAATAATTGGTAGTGTCGTTTGCTCAGCAATCATTCGGTAGTGATGGATCAACTCCTCATCGGTATATTTCAAAAGATACGGCGTAATGATGGAAGCAGCATCAACGCCGAGTTTTGCAAACTCATTTACTAACTCAATCACTTTATTCGTTGCGATATCTCCGGCACCTGCAAATACTGGTACTCTGCCCGATACTTCATCGACAACGATTTTTGCAAACTGGATTTTCTCTTCTTTGCTTAAGGTATGAAATTCGCCATTGGTTCCTAAAATAAACAACCCGTGGACACCACCAGCAATCAAATGCCTTACAAGCTTTCTGGTGCCCTCTTCATTGATGCCGTTCTCATTTAATGGTGTGACCATTGCTGGTATAATTCCTCTGATTTTCATTGCGTAAGCTCCTTTTTTGTCGTTGCTCCTAAGCTTCCCCCTGGATGCCATTTAAGGTAATCTTCTAACTTGATTTCTTTTGCTTCTTGCAGCAACACCGACAGAACCTGCAGCTGGATCATTTGGGCGATCACAGAGGAACGTGGCGGTTTATTCAATGAGTCCCCTTCTTGGGAAACATAAGAAGACAATGTGACTTCGGCACAGGAAGCTAGGGAAGAATCTTCATTTCCTGTTATCGCTAAAATTACAGCGCCATTGGCTTTTAAGGCAGCAAGTGCATATTCTAATTCTTTGGTGTTCCCACTATTACTTATCGCAATCACTACATCGCCAGCCACGACTTGTCCTGCCGATCCGTGCACAGTTTCGGTTGTGTCTAAAAAATAGGTTGGCGTGCCGACAGATGAGAAAAGTGAAGCTGCATAGCCTGCTACATAGGAACATTTTCCCACGCCTGTTACATGAACGCGCTTATGGTTTTTTTCTGCATGGAGAATAAGTTCTTTGGCCTTCACCATCTGTTGATAGACTTCTTCTTCTTCAAGTCGATAAAATTGAGCATCGCTTTGGGCTTTTAAATTCGTACTATATGCAAACAAAACGTTTTTTTCATTCAATACAGATTTTCCTTCCTTATAGCAAGGAGAAATGGTATCCACCTTTCTCCTTGCTAATCATACTGTTTAACTAAATAGTTTTAAGATTTTATCTAGTAAAATTCCGATAATATTGTAGTCGATTTGAGGAAATCCAGCGTCTGTGATGCCTAATTCAGAAAAAGCTGGGAAAAGCACCAAAGGCAATGCAGTCAGCAAAATACCGCCTAAGAAGGATGCGATGATCGCCCCTTTCAACCCGCCTCTTATTGAACCAAAGACACCCATTGTTCCACCCGAGAAAAAAGCAATCCCAGCTGCTGGCAAAAGTACAACGGGAGAACCCATAGCAGCCATGGCAAACGTCGCTGTTAAGCCACCTATAAACGAGGTAATAAAACCGACAGGAACCATGGTTGGCGCATATTGGAAAAACACAGGAACATCTACTGCCGGCATTGATCCCGGGATATATTTTTCAGAGATCGCCACGAAGGCAGCCGTTAATTCAGCAATAAATTGACGCACACCATAAATCAGTACAGACATACCCGCCGCAAATTGCAACCCTTGAATCAACGGATACAAGAACCATAAGTCGTTGCCAGCCATTTCTTGAACGACATCCATATGACCACTTAAAACTGCTGCGATCGTTGCAATGTAGAAAAGAATAATCATGAAAAATGCAACAGAGAAGACAAAATCTCGGAATACGGAGAAGAAATCAGGAAGCTCGCGATTGGCTGCTTTCTCTTTCTTTGCTTGCCAATTTTTCCCGCCAATGACACTGCCAATGACACCTGAGAACCAGTAAAAAATCAAGTTAAAGTGACCTAGTGCAACCCCTGCATTACCTGTCAGCTCATCTGTATATTTCTGAGCCAATTTGGGCAACCCTGCTCCTGCAAAACCTAGTACCAAAGAACCAAAGATAACTGTTACCCAAGTGGACATACCATTCGAAATAAAAATCAACCCAATGACAGCAGCAAAGAAAAGATAATGCTGACCGGTTAAGAAAATTGATTTTAAAGGCGTCAATTTCGCAATAACTAATCCGAATATGAACCCTAGCCCCATAATCATTGATATTTCAAAACCATATACATCCATAGCTAACGCTGTAGCAGGCTCTACTGCCAGAACCGTCCCTTGAACACCAAATGCGGTCTGAAACAACGTGGCGAAATTTGCAGCAATCGTTCCTACATGACCACCACCAATATTAAAAATCATAAACCCAATGCCCACTTTGAGGACACCGCTCAGGGTCTCCTTCGCAGGCTTTCTTTGTGCAAGTAACCCGATCAAAGCTAAAATCATTAGCAACACAGCAGTATTTCTGAATTGGTTCATTACT
Source organism: Enterococcus sp. DIV1067f (assembly GCF_050543505.1). Taxonomy (NCBI): domain Bacteria; kingdom Bacillati; phylum Bacillota; class Bacilli; order Lactobacillales; family Enterococcaceae; genus Enterococcus; species Enterococcus sp. DIV1067f. The sequence goes on along the minus strand of NZ_CP172940.1, from coordinate 715,113 downwards.
AAAATTGCCATTCAATTTATTCCTCGCTCCATCAATTTATTTTGTTTGCATCGTTTCAAGAAATGTTTCTAGTTTTCCTTGGATCTCTTCTTTACTCATAATATTTTGAATACCTATGACTTCATAAGGTTTGTTTTGAAAATCAGGTTCCGCTGCGATATCTGCCATACTCATAAAGGCATCACCCGTAAAACCAATGAGAACATCTAGATTTCCATGAATCGTTTCAATGGGATAGCCGTTTTCTTCAATCACTGATTTTACTTTTATGTGAAGCAGCGTTGAACTCCCCATCCCAGCACGGCATGCAACCGCTATCAAAAATTTCTTGCCATTACTCGCCTTAGGTTTTGCATCTGATTGGATCGATGCATCATTTTTCTTTTTTTGAAAGAATCCCATCTTAACTCCTCGTTTCTTCTAATAGTTTTATAAATGCTTCTGGTGTCTCCACATTTGCTAAACGATCAATGATATTGTCCCTTGCTAAAACCTCTGCTAACTCACCCATCAGTTCCAAATGACTGGTCGGGTCTATCGCTGCCAAACAGAAAATGACTTTAACTGGATCATTGGGCGAACCAAATGAGATGGGGGTATTTAAGGTCATCGCACTTAGTCCTAAACGACAAACCCCATCTTCTGATCGGGCATGGGCCAAAGCAAACCCAGGCATAAGCACGATATACGGCCCGGCATCTAAGACGGATTGAATCATCGCTTCGACATACTGTTTTGAAACACTGCCATTCCTCAATAACGGCTGGGCAGCTTTTTTGATTGCTTCTTGCCAACTGGTACTGTCTTGCTGAAGTAAAATGTTTTCTTTTGTTAATAATGTAGTTTGCAAACGACGATTTCCTTTCTAAAAAAATTTCTTTAGGTTTTAGTAAAAGAATTTCTCGAGATAATTCCTATACACACACTATAAGTGAAAAGTTCTGACCTGAATAGACGATTTGCGACCACATATTTGTACACGCTTCCAGATTAAGTGAACTGCTCTTCTCAAAAAGACCAGGAATACTGCCTATTTTTTTTACTAGCCTCCAGTTTTTCTCGATAACCTTCTTGAGCAGTTCACAAAACTTATTCTACCAAGGAAAAAATGAACCAAAAATGGACAGATCTTTTGCTTGCACCCACAATAAAAAAAAGAAGCTCTTAAATAAACTAAGAACTTCTTAAAGCAAACACTCTATTCATGGCTATAGATCTACCGTTTCAATTGTATTTCTACCCGTAGGTGTTTTCACACGAATTTTTACTTACAACCGCTATTTTCTACTTTGCTTCCTCATGCTTCACGGGACAACTGCTGTGGCAATCAGAACAATGATCCTTTTTCACCATGCGGTACACCACACGACCGCCATAGCCAAAAATCAGTCCGCTTAGAATTACTGTAGCAATCATTTTTCGCCTCCTACGACTTGGATCAAGGGCGCACTCCCTCGGAATGGTTTCTTCACCAGAGCAAATACTAATAGACCAGCAATGACTATTGCCGCAAAAACACCTAGCGTGAGGTGTCCGCCTTCAAAGATGACGTGTCCGAATTGGTAGACCAGAAAACTGGCGCAGTACGCCAAGCCGCATTGATAGCCAATGGCTAACCACGTCCACTTGCTGTCCCCCATTTCACGGTGAATCGCACCGATGGCAGCAAAACAGGGGGCACATAGTAAATTAAAGACCAGGAAAGAGTATGCCGCCACAGCAGTGTAATCGCCGCGCAACACTTGCCAAATCTCCGTCCCACTTTCTGACAACTCACCGGTTTGTCCGTAGAGAATCCCGAATGTGCCGATCACATTTTCTTTGGCCACCAAGCCAGTGATCGTCGCCACGGCGCCTCGCCAAGTTCCCCAGCCTAGGGGAGCGAAGAGGGGCGCCAAAAGTCGACCGAAAAAGGCCAAAATGCTTTGGTCTTCACTGACCCGCTGCAAGGCAAAGCTGTAGCTGGAGGTAAACCAGACAAAGATACAAGCCACAAAGATTATCGTTCCGGCTTTTTTTACAAAAGCAATGGCTCGATCACAGGCACTTTTCAAAATCGTTGTGAGCTGCGGCAAGTGATACGCTGGCAGTTCCATAATGAATGGTGCCAGATCACCTGCAAAAAGCGGCGTTTTTTTCAAGACGATCCCTGAAAAAATCACAGCGCCCATGCCGACAAAATAGGCCGATGGTGCGACCCAACTATAATGAGGGAAAAAGGCACCCGAAATCAATGCAATGATCGGCAATTTGGCAGAACAAGGCATAAAGGTCGTGACCATCACCGTCAACCGACGATCCTTTTCGTTTTCAATCGTTCGGCTTGCCATCACCCCCGGCACGCCGCAACCTGTAGCGATCAACATGGGGATAAACGACTTGCCAGATAGACCAAACTTGCGAAACAGTCTGTCCATGACAAATGCCACCCGTGCCATGTATCCACAGTCCTCCAAGATAGCCAAGCAAAAAAACAACACGAAAATCTGCGGCAAAAAGCCTAAAACCGCACCGACCCCAGCCACGATGCCATCCAAAATCAGTTCTTGTAGCCACTGGGCGACCCGCAGCTGTTCTAGCCAATGCGCTGTTGTTTCGGGAATCCAGCTGCCAAATAATACATCATTGACCCAATCAGTGCCGATCGTGCCAATCGTCTGAATCGATAAATAGTAGATTCCCCACATAATGAAGGCAAAAATCGGTAGTGCCAATACGCGATGGGTCAACACGCGGTCGATTTTGTCGCTGAAGGCTAAGTGCTGATCTGTTTCCTTGATGACTGCCAGCGCCAACAATTCTTCAATGAAGCCATAGCGCTCATTAACGAGAATGGCGTCACTGCTGTCTTTAAAGATCATCTCTAAAATCGAAATCGTCTCCTGAATGACTGCTTGCTGGGAATCAGTCAGTTTACACATTGCTTGAATCGCTTCATCTTTTTCGAAGAGTTTTATGGCAAACCAGCGTTTTCGCTGCTGAGGGATCGTCTCTGGCAAAATCGCCATGATCTCGGTCAAGCCAGCCTCTAGACGAGCATCGTAGCGGGGAGGGAGCTGTAGTGTGTTGGCTGCTTGCTTCGCTGCCTCGATCATTTTGGCTAAACCACGTTGTTTCAAAGCACTGATCCCCACTACAGGAATCCCTAATCCGTAAGCCAATTTTTCGAAGTTGATCTGCAAGCCTTTTTTCTTTAATAGATCGATCATGTTGATGGCTGCCACGGTCGGACCATTCATTTCTAATAATTGCAATGTTAAATACAGATTTCGCTCAAGATTAGTTCCGTCAATAATATTGATCACCGCATCCAGCGATGCTTCCATCAAATAATTGCGGGAAATCAGTTCTTCAGGCGTATAAGGTGACAAGGAATAGATCCCGGGCAGATCTTGGATCAGCACGTGCCGGTCTTTTCGCAGTCGCCCCGCTTTACGTTCTACGGTGACACCCGGCCAATTGCCCACTGTTTGTTTGGCACCAGTCAATTGATTGAAAGTACTTGTTTTCCCACTATTGGGATTTCCTGCTAATGCAAATTGATAGGTCATCAAGCTTCGACTCCTTTTTCGATAAAAACCAACGCTGCTTCTTGCTTTCTCAAAGACAATTCATAACCGCGGAGCCGAATCTCCATTGGATCACCCAATGGAGCCAGTTTCACTACTTCCAAATGAACGTTTTTCGTAAGCCCCATATCCATCAAACGACGGCGCAAAGCACCTTTTGCACCAATCTGATTGACCTTCCCGCTTTCACCAACTTGCAGCTGATCCAAAGAGGTAATGACCGTTTGCTGCTGGATTTCTGTGACATCGATTTGTTCCATGACCCGTGCATCTAAAGCAATCCGCGTCCCTTGGTGCAAAATGATGCCGCCTTTGCGATCTTTTTGCACCACAACGATTTCAACCCCCGTGCGAATGCCAAGATCGTTTAAATGAACCGTGATTTCTTTGGTTGTTGCCAACGAGTCGATTTTGTATGTCCCAGAAGCCCAAGTTTGCGCCATTTTCATTGGTTCTTACTCCTTTTGTGAAGTGTTTTTTAATTAACCTACTTTAATTGAGAATGATTATCATTATAATAGAGCCATTTCCATAGGAAGTCAATCTGTTTTCGACTTAACTTTGAATCTTCCTTCACAATAGAGATTTTTTTTACTCATTTTGATTGCATATCCCCTCTAATAATTACGCAAAAACCTTGTAATTCTAAGTATTTTCCGCTTTTTTCATTTGCATAAAAAACACAGAAACACTATAAATTGTGTATGCCGAATTCACAAGCACAAGATATAGTGTTTTTTCGTTGACTTTCTCCGAGACTTATTTATACTAGGTTTATAACTATTACAACTCGGAGGAAACAATTATGAATATCAAACTATTTTCTAAAAACAACTGCATGCAATGTAAAATGGCGAAACGCTTTTTAAGTGAAAATCAGATTGCCTTTGAAGAAATCAATATCGATAATGAGCCTGAAGCATTAGAATTTTTGAAAGAACAAGGATTTCAAAGTGTGCCAGTCATTACCTCTGATGCGCAAACGATCATCGGTTTCCGTCCAGATCAACTACGTCAATTAGCGAGCTAAGATTTTTCTCAATGTGATGCTTTTGAGGGATTTGTCAGTCGTCCAGACCGCAAGTCCTTTTTTATACGAACAAAACAAGAAAAGAGGTTAGCCATTTATGAGCTTGAAAGAAATCAAAGATGTCAGTTATTTCAAATTGAATAATGAGATCAACCGTCCAGTAGATGGTCAAATTCCATTAAATAAAGACAAAGAAGCCCTAGCGGCATTCTTTAAAGAAAACGTTGAACCAAATACCTTAACCTTTGCGACTGCAATGGACAAAATCAATTATTTGATTGAAAATGATTATTTAGAAGAAGAATTTATCAAAAAGTACCGTCCTGCTTTTATTGAGGACTTGTATCAATTCTTAGATGAGCAACACTTTACTTTCAAATCATTTATGGCTGCTTACAAGTTTTATTCACAATATGCATTAAAAACGAATGATGGTACCGCGTATCTTGAGCGTTACGAAGATCGGGTGGCGTTCAACGCCCTTTACTTTGCGGATGGGAATGAAGAGTTAGCCATGAGCTTGGCAGATGAAATGATCTACCAACGTTACCAACCAGCAACCCCTTCTTTCTTGAACGCAGGACGCAAACGTCGCGGTGAATTAGTTTCTTGTTTCTTGATCCAAATCACTGATGACATGAACGCGATCGGTCGTGGGATCAACTCCGCACTGCAACTTTCACGGATCGGCGGCGGTGTCGGGATCACATTATCAAACTTGCGGGAAGCTGGCGCGCCTATCAAAGGCTACGAAGGTGCAGCAAGTGGTGTGATGCCTGTAATGAAATTGTTTGAAGATAGCTTCAGCTATTCAAACCAATTGGGTCAACGGCAAGGGGCTGGTGTGGTCTACTTGAACGTCTTCCACCCAGACATCATCAGCTTTTTATCAGCGAAAAAAGAAAATGCAGATGAAAAAATCCGTGTCAAAACCTTATCATTAGGTGTGATCGTACCTGACAAATTTTACGAATTGACGCGTAAAAATGAAGAGATGTATCTCTTTAGTCCGTACAGTGTCGAAAAAGAATATGGCGTACCATTTTCTTATGTCGATATCACCAAGGAATACGACAACTTAGTCATGAATCCACGGATTCACAAGACTAAAATCAGAGCTCGCGATTTAGAAAATGAAATTTCTAAATTACAACAAGAATCTGGTTATCCTTATATCATTAATATCGATACAGCAAACCGCAGCAACCCAATCGATGGCAAGATCATCATGAGTAATCTTTGTTCCGAGATCCTTCAAGTTCAAGCACCATCTGAGATCAACGGCAAGCAAGAATACGAGGTTTTAGGAACAGATATCAGCTGTAACTTAGGTTCCACCAATATCGTGAACTTGATGGACAGCCCTAACTTTGGGAAATCTGTTCGAGCAATGACTCGTGCCTTGACCTTCGTTACTGATGCGTCTGACATTGACGTGGTACCATCGATCCAAAATGGGAATGCCTTGAACCACACGATCGGTTTAGGCGCAATGGGCTTGCATACCTATTTTGCAAAAAATCAAATGGAATACGGTTCACCAGAATCCCTTGAATTTACTGATCTTTATTTCATGTTGTTGAACTATTGGACATTGGTTGAAAGCAATGCCATCGCCAAAGAAAAAGGCGAAGTTTTCCATAACTTTGAAAAATCAGCTTATGCAGATGGCAGCTACTTCACTGATTATATCCAAGGTGACTACCAACCAAAATCGGAAAAAGTCAAAGCATTGTTTGAAGGCGTCTTTTTACCAACTGGTGAAGATTGGGCAGCCTTGGCACAAACCGTCAAAGAAACCGGCTTGTATCACCAAAACCGCTTAGCCGTTGCACCAAATGGTTCGATCTCTTATATCAATGATACGAGTGCCAGCATCCACCCGATCACTCGGATGATCGAAGAACGCCAAGAAAAGAAAATCGGCAAGATCTATTATCCAGCACCTTACTTGAGCAATGAGACGATCGGCTACTACAAATCAGCCTACGATATGGATATGCGCAAAGTGATCGATGTTTACGCAACTGCTCAAAAACACGTCGATCAAGGGATGAGTATGACCTTGTTTATGCGTTCAGATATTCCAGAAGGTCTTTACGAATGGAAAGAAACGACAAAACAAACCACCCGTGATTTGAACATCTTGCGTCACTATGCTTTCCACAAAGGGATCAAATCGATCTACTATGTACGGACCTTTACAGATGATGCAGAAGAGATCGGCAGCAACCAATGTGAAAGCTGTGTCATCTAATCCAACTTTTGCCTGAAAACGAACCAATAGCCTGCCCCTGCTCTCTATTGAGAGCGGGTCGGCTGTTGTCTTGATACGATTATTGGAGGAACCGACTATGGGTAAGACTTACTATGAAGCAATCAACTGGAATGAGATCGAAGATATCATCGATAAATCCACTTGGGAAAAATTAACAGAGCAATTCTGGTTAGATACGCGGATCCCTTTATCAAATGACCTTGATGATTGGCGGACGCTATCACCATTAGAAAAAACGACGGTGGGCTACGTCTTTGGCGGCTTGACCTTATTAGATACCGTTCAATCAGAAAGCGGTATGGATCAACTGCGTAAAGATGTCCGCACCCCACATGAAGAAGCGGTCTTGAACAACATCCAATTTATGGAATCTGTCCATGCAAAAAGCTATTCATCGATTTTCAGCACCTTGAATACAAAAGCGGAGATCGCCGATATTTTTGAATGGACCAATACCAATCCTTACTTACAAAAGAAAGCCGAACGAATCAATGAGATTTACAAAAATGGGACACCGCTAGAGAAAAAAATCGCCAGTGTGTTTCTAGAGACCTTCTTATTCTATTCAGGTTTCTATACACCCCTTTACTACTTAGGTAATAACAAACTAGCGAACGTAGCGGAGATCATCAAATTGATCATTCGTGACGAATCCGTTCACGGCACGTATATCGGCTACAAATTCCAATTAGGTTTCAACGAATTACCAGAAGACGAACAGCAAAAGCTGAAAGACTGGATGTACGACTTGTTGTATGAGTTGTATGAAAATGAAGAGCGTTATACCGAAGAATTATACGATGAGATCGGCTGGACCGAAGAAGTCAAAACCTTCTTGCGTTACAATGCCAATAAGGCTTTGATGAATCTAGGACAAGACCCGCTTTTCCCAGATACCGCCAACGATGTCAATCCAATCGTCATGAACGGTATTTCAACTGGTACCAGCAACCACGACTTCTTCTCACAAGTTGGGAACGGGTATCTGCTTGGTTCCGTGGAAGCGATGAAAGACGATGACTACTTCATCGGACTTGATTGATCTGCTGACAAATAAACACCTTGTTTCTCGCCAATTGAGGGTGAGAAACAAGGTGTTTTTTAGTGAGCCAGCTGGTCTTTGATAAAGGTCAACGTTTCTGTCAAACAGGCCTGTGCTTGGGGCAAGCTATAATCAAATTGGTATTCGTGGGTCACCGTTTCCGAATCCCCTTTGTAAAAGCGACTCGTCACGGGAATATCAAGAGCTTGCAGCTGGTTGGCAAAGGCAATGCCTTGGTCTTCAAAGGAATAGGCATTGCCATCCGTGATATACGTTGGCGGAAAATCAGCCGTCAATTTATCCACCAGTGAGATCTCCTGCAGTTGGGGACTTTCTTGCCATTCTTTTTTGCCTAATAACGACCAAGCCACCGTTTTGACAAAGAATTTCATAAAGCGATCATCTGAAGAAGTCCCGGCGATCTGCTTCAAATCAAGCGGTCCGCAATAGGAAATAAACCCTTTCAGGGCCGATGCAGGAATGTCTTGATCAAAGGACATTTCCTTCGCATACGCTGGATTGGTTTGCAGCGCCACATATTGCCCAGCGATTTGGGCTCCTGCAGAATCCCCGCCGAAGAAGAGTTGATCGAAATCCAGCATGGGGTATGCTTGGGCATCTGCTTTGATCGAGTCTACCGCTTGGGCTAATTGTTTGACCTGTCCCGGATAATGCAGACTTGGTGCCCATTCATAATTAATCGAAACCACAGCGGCTTGGGTTTCATCGACGACATAGGTCGCAAACTCTTTGACCCCTTCTTTATCTCCACCGACATAGCCGCCCCCATGGATCCAAAAAATGACTGGAACAGGGCCTTGTGCCTCTTTGGGATAATATAGATCAAAGGTACTACGTTGATAGTCCGATTGATACGTCAAGTCCTGTTTGACCGTCACATTCGGCAAACTTTTTTGATAAGCTGCCTCACCCTTGATGGTCACTTCTTGGTTAAACAGATGACCGATCAAAAAAGCCCCCGGTCGTGGGGAGAGTTGAAAAGCCAGAAAAACGGCAGCTAAGAGTCCGATCAGGACCATCGCCACCCACATGAAAAAGCGCAGAATTTTTTTCACGCAAAAGCTCCTTCCTTCGTTCTGTTTCAGCTTTTTCATTTAACCATGTTTTTTTAGCAAATTCAATGACAATCGCTAAAGATTAAAAAAGGATGATACCAATAGGTATCATCCTTAAAATAACATCGTTTATAATGGCAACATCATAAACAAACCAGCTGCGATCGCTGCACCGATCATTGGACCGATGATTGGTACTAACGCATAGCCCCAATCGGAAGTCCCTTTGTTTTTGATTGGTAAGATTTGGTGAGCAATCCGTGGTCCTAAGTCCCGTGCCGGGTTGATGGCATAGCCTGTTGGTCCACCAAGAGACAGTCCGATCGCTAAGATCAAGATCCCAACAACGATGGGATTTAATCCATCCGTAAAGGTATTGGCACCAAAAGCCAATAAGCCAAAGACTAAGACAAAGGTACCAATGACTTCAGTGATCGTATTCGATACTAAATTACGAACTGCAGGCCCTGTTGCAAAGGTGCCTAAAATCGCGCCTTGGTCTTTTGTTTCATCCCATAATGGCAAGTAGTTGAGCCAAACAAGGATTGCTCCTACGATCGCACCAGCAATCTGCGCCAGCATAAACGGTATAGCCAAACTCCAAGAAAAATTCCCTGTCATCGCCATGCCTAATGTAACGGCTGGATTCAAGTGAGCAGGTCCCATGTACCCTGAAACGTATACGGCGATGGTCACCGCTGTTGCCCAGCCCATCGCGATCACGATCCAGCCAGAGGCTTCTGCTTTACTCTTTTTCAGATTGACAGCCGCACACACGCCATCCCCTAACAAAACCAAAATAGCCGTTCCTAGAAATTCACTAAAGATCTGGGTTGTTTCATTCATCTTTTTTTCCTCCTTTTAAGGCTGTTAAATCTGATTCTGCGATCACTTGGTTCATTTCTGCTACATAGGCTGCTTTTTCTTCTTCGCTCCAGCCAAAGAAGTCGGTCATAGCTGCGACGACACCGGCTTTGACTTCATCTAAGGTATCTCGCATAAATAGGATATGGTTGGTCCGACGCAATAGATAATCGACAGGCGTCAGAACCATTTCTTCATGCAAGGAATAGTTCAAGGCAGTGCTTTCTTTTTCATCTAAGCCCTCAAACTTCGTCTTGTAGTTCAACACTTGGGGAAGATTCGACCCATAAAGATGAGCCAAATACGTCGCATCTGCTTCATTGAACCCAGCGGCTTGCGCTTCGTCAGCCAACTTCGCTAATTCTCCCTCTACATTGGCTGCATCAAGCTCCCCACCAGAAACTGGGTACGTGGTTGAATCCACTAACTCGAAGGAAGCACCGCTTTCTTGAAGCAATTCATTGATCCGTTTGACTGCTCCTTCCGCCATCAAACGATAGTCGGTGATTTTTCCGCCTGCCAACGTCAATAGTCCGTCTTTTGAGCGTTCCAAACTGCTGCCGCGAGAAACTTGCGATGGATCCACTTTGCTGGCTTCTACTCGTTCTTGTGCTTGTTTTACGGCTTTTTCTACAACTGGTCGCTGCCGCTTATCTGCAAGATATTCTTTGACGCTTTCAACGATCTGCTCAAAGCTTTCATCCGATAGTTTGCCTTTACCGCCGCCATTGTAATCCGAACCACCATTATTCGTAATCAATGGACGTAGACCAGCCCAGCTCGCTTCGATATCATCAAGGGTGATTTGTGCATGTGGGAAGCGTTCATTCACGATGGTCAGTAGATAATCGACATCTTCTTGTGTGACCGTCGGATGGGCAAAATCGCCTTTATAGTCCGTATCGGTTGTGCCAAAATAGGTCTTGTTTTCTCTTGGTACCACGAAAACCATCCGACCATCATTTTTCCCAGTATCAAAATAGGTTGGTTGCGGCACTTTTAGTTTTTCCCGATCGACCACTAAATGGACACCTTTCGTCGGACGCATTTGTGGCGGCAGCTCATCATTCTTGTCTAATTGACGAACGATGTCTGACCAAGGGCCGGTCGTGTTGATCACGACTTTGGCGTGAACCTCAAAGCGCTCGTTTGTCAGTTGATCCTCCACTTCTACCCCATTGATGATGCCTTGCTCATCATGTAAGATGCCGACGACTTTGGCCTTACTGATCATTGCTGCCCCATCGGCTTGTGCTCGTTTGATGTTTTCGATCACCAAGCGGGCATCGTTGTTGCGAAAATCAAGATAGACTCCGCCACCAACTAAGTTTTCCGCCTGCAGCTGTGGTTCGCGTGCTAAGACCTCTTCTTTCGTCAACAGATAATTTTCGTATTTACTGCCTGTCACATTCGCTAAGCGATCATAAAGATCCATCGCCACTTTAACAGAAAACAAGGAGAAGGTTGCCCCCGGTTCATCGTAAATCGGTAAAAGCATCGGATCTGGTTTCGGGATATGTGGAGCAATTTGTTGGACGATCGCCCGTTCCCGCACGGTGTCAGCGACCACTTCCACGTCAAAGGTTTTCAAATAGCGAATACCGCCATGAACGAGTTTCGTGGACCGCGAAGACGTCCCTTCGGCAAAGTCTTGCATTTCCAAAAGAACCGTCTTCATCCCAGCCGCTGCTGTTTGAACGGCAACCCCTGCGCCGGTAATCCCACCACCAATGATCAACACATCATAGGTGGTCTTTGCCGTTTCTTGAATGGTTTCCTTCCGATCTTTCTGAGAAAAGGTCATGGCTTACTCGCCTTCTTTCTTCGCTTTGAATTTGAAGGTCTGAGTAGCCGCCACCGCTTGTTTCCAACCTTCGTACAAATTGTCTCTTTCTTCTGCTGGCATTTCTGGCGTAAACATTTGCCCTTCTTCTGCCATTGATTTCAATTCATCTAAGTCTTTCCAGAAGCCAACCGCTAGTCCTGCCAAATAGGCTGCACCTAATGCGGTTGTTTCCAGATTCGCTGCTCGTTGTACGTCAATGTCTAAAATGTCCGCTTGGAACTGCATCAATAAATCGTTTTTGGCTGCCCCTCCATCGACTTTCAGCAATGGGATATCGATACCGGAATCTTTTTTCATCGTATCGATGACGTCTTTTGATTGATACGCAACAGCTTGCAATGTTGCCCGAACAAAATCTTCCTTCGTCGTCCCACGAGTCAAGCCGAAGACTGCTCCTCTTGCATCTGAATCCCAGTAAGGCGCACCTAATCCAGTAAAGGCAGGTACCACATAGACTTCATTATCACCTTTTGCTTTGGCAGCTAGTTCTTCTGATTGTGGCGATGTCTCGATCATGCGTAGACCATCCCGCAGCCATTGGATCGCTGATCCAGCAACGAAGATACTTCCTTCTAAGGCATAATAGACTTTGCCGTTGATGCCATACCCGATAGTCGTCAGTAGGTCATTGTCAGACAATTGTGGTTCTTCACCAGTATTCATGACAATAAATGCCCCAGTGCCATAAGTATTTTTGATCATACCTTTTTCAAAGGCCATTTGTCCAAAGAGAGCGGCTTGTTGGTCTCCAGCCATTCCAGCGATTGGTACTTCACTGCCGTAAAAATGGTAGCTGCGGGTGTGACCATAGACTTCTGAGTTGCTTTTGACTTCTGGTAGCATCGAGCTTGGAATGTTCAAAAGATCCAAAATTTCTTGATCCCACTCTAATTTATGAATGTTGTAAAGCATCGTCCGACTAGCATTGGAGTAGTCGGTGACATGGACTTGTCCATCTGTCAGTTTCCACACAAGCCATGAATCGATCGTTCCGAAGAGTAGCTCACCATTATCCGCCTTTTCTTGTGCCCCTTCGATATTGTCTAAAAGCCAACGCACCTTGGTCGCTGAGAAATACGCATCAATGACTAACCCAGTTTTTTCATGGATCATCTCTGTATGGCCATCTACTTTTAATTGGTCAGCGATCGGTGAAGATTGACGGGATTGCCAAACGATCGCATTCGCGATTGGCTGCCCTGTCGTTTTATCCCAAACCACTGTCGTTTCACGCTGGTTGGTGATACCAATGCCGGCGATTGCTTCTGGTCGGATACCTGATTCAATAAATGCCCCTGCGATGACTGATTGGACAGAGTTCCAAATTTCGTTGGCGTTGTGTTCTACCCAACCTGATTTTGGAAAGTATTGCGGAAACTCTTTTTGTGAACTGCCGATTTTTTTCCCGTTACGATCAAAAATAATTGCTCTTGAACTAGTGGTTCCTTGGTCGATCGCCATTACATAATTTTTTTCTGCCATTTGATTCGCTCCCTTTGGTTTTATACGCGCTGTTTGTTAGCGCTTTCTGACTTGCTTTTATTTTAGCTGAACTTTTGCTATATGGTTCGTCAATTTTTTTTCAAATCTCTAAGAAATTGACGAAATCCACTATTTAAAGCGTTCACGGATCATTTTTTTGATTGTCTCACGATCATAAGCAGTCCCTAATTCACTGATTCGATAGGTCGGTGTTTTGGTCTCGATGGCGTAATTCGCCAAGATCAAATCATATTCTTGTTCTGGACGATAGCGTTCGACAACTACGCCATTCAAATTTTTGAGATACAGCAGCCACATATAATAGAGGGCTTCTTTAAATAGCTCATCCATTTTCAAGGCGATCCCAACACGAAATTCTCGATTGATTTGATAGTCGATGATCGTGATGACACTCAAGTATTTGACCATCGTCATCATCAGTAGACTATTTTTCTCGGACGGCTTGATATTTAACTCTGTTAAGGCCTTACCTAATAGTTCATGACTGATTTGCTGAATGTTGCGGCTGGATAACTGCGCTTCCAGCTGCCAAATATTTTCTCGATCAAAAACTTCCACATCCCCTTTGAAAAAATAGACGCGGCTGTGGATCTGCAGCAGGTGACCATAGCAAGTGGCTTCCATTTCACGAGGAACAAACGATGGGCGGTAAAGATGCAAAATATGTTCCAAAATCAAGGTATCCGTCAAGGCAGTTGGCGTAAACCGAGAACGCTGCAGCATATACACCTGCAGATCGTGTTCGGATAACACCGAGAACGACAACAAAAAAACAAAATGCAGCATCGCCTCCTCTTCTCTGACTTCTAATGCGTAATGGCCAAAGCCACGAAATACCAACTCACGTAATTGTTGAAACAAAGGGTCTTTCATGTAAGGTGCCATTTTCTCCCGTAAAACTTGAAAGGATTGAGTAGCAATTTTCAGTCGCGCTTTCATGATCCTCAGCCATAGGGACAAGCGCTGCTGGGCTTCTTTCGTAAAACGCATGTTCAGGCCGCGAGTGATCAGACCGACATATTTCTCATCGATCGGCAATGGCTGACTGTCAAAAGAATGAACATACCAAAAGAGTTCAAAATAGAAATAACGAATCTGCGTTTCTTCCCCAATCAGCTTTCCTTGCCAGATCTCTAATTCAAATTCTGCTAGCAAGCCATTTAGCTCTTTGATTTTGCGAAACAAGGATGACTCGCTGACCGCTAATTTTTGTGCCAGCTGGACAGTGGTCACCTCTTGATGCTGCAAAAGATGCTCGAGGATTTGAAATTTCAATGCTGACCGATAAAACGCCCATTCGATTTGATTGAGGGAAAAAGTGGGACTCATTTCAAAGACCAGGACACCTTTTCGATAATACAACTGACACTGCTCTTGGTAGTGAGCCAACTCATCTTGCAGCTCATCCACATACTTTTCCAGAGAAGGCTTACTGATGCCAAGATAGAGCGCTAATTCATGTAGCTCCATTTGACCGCCAACTAGTAAAAGTTTTTTGAGCAGCTGCAATTGTTTTGCTTCTTTTTTTTCTAATAACTGATCAAGTCTCATCGGCATCACTTCCCGACCATATGAAGGTTTGATCCAACACATTCGTGAACCGTGGATGGAAGAAAAAGTCTTTTTGGGTCAGCTCCTCCATCGTTGCCTGCTGCTCGATCGCAAATGCTAGTAAATTGAGTTTTTCCAAAATATTGGCTTTTGATAATAGCTGCGCACCAACGATTCGGCCGCTGGCTTGTTCGATCATCACTTTTCCATGGACCTGCGTCGAATCAAAAAGGGAAACGGTAGTCGTAAAAGTGTGACAAACGATCGGTGATTCATAGAAAAACTGATCCGACTCGGTCAAGCCGGTACTGGCTAAATACCACTCAAACAATTGTGTACCGACTGTCCGCAATCCACCACGAAACGGGGTCGTTTTGTTTGCTAGATTGCGAGCTGCCGCAATCCCTGAGCGAACAGCATTATTGACTAAGGGCATGTAGACCGTGTCTTTCGTAATAGCATTTGGAATTTGGATCAAGTCGCCGACCGCAAAAATATCCGTGGCAGAAGTTTCCAAGTAGGCATCTGTCCAGATAGTTTGATCACTGTGTAATTCAAAGACCGTAAATGCCTCTGGCAAGCGAGGATGAACGTTAACTGTCGTCAATACCAGATCGCTTTCATAACCTTGATCGGCGGTTTCGATCCGAAAGCCTGTTTCCGTTTTAACGACTGCCAAAGTTGGCTCCGACCAATGCAGCTGCAAGTTGGGGCTTTTTTCGATCTCCGTTAAAAAGGGCTGCAAAAAATCGCGATCAAAGTACTTGAACAAAGGATATGACATTGATTCGATCACACTGACTTTTTTTCCGATCGCCGTCAAGGTATTCGCCGCTTCCATCCCCGCTTGACCAGCACCGACGATGGTAATCGACTCTGCTTGGGGCAATTGCTGCAAGAAATGCTTCGCTGCTTCATATTCCTTGTAGGTCAGTGGTGCTTCTTCTGGTTGTGGCAAAACAGTGGAATCTTGACTGGAGCCTGCTGCCAAGACGAGTCGATCATAACTTAGTTCCCGTTTATCCGTTCGAATCCGATGATCCGAAGGAAAAATCTCCAGAAGCGTTTCTTCTAAGGCAACGTCGATCGTTTCTGCCTCCAGCTGCTCCTTCGTACAAAAGAATGCTTCTTCTAGCGAAGCGATCCTGCCTTCGATCAGCAATAACAAGCCGCTTGGAACAAACCCAAGATGGGCTTTTTTTTCTATCAGTAGAATCTCTGCGTCAGGGTATAATCGACGTGCTTCGCGGGCGCAGCTGACACCACCAAAAGACCCACCTATAATTATGATTTTCATTGGATCACCTCTCTCCTTTAGCTTAAATGAAACGCTCTCATTTGACGAGTAAAAAGCTATCTTCCTTACTATTATTTTGTTAACTGCGGTAAAATAAATGAGACCTATGCTACACTATACGCAAAGGAGTGTTCAAATGGTTTTCTTTTATCAATTCATGCTAGGATTGTTTGCCAGCATATTCGTTGCAGCGGCAGCATTCGTCTTTCAGTGGCTGACTATTTCTGGCGCACTGGCTGCGATTCTTTGCGGCACACTGGTTATTGGCTTTGGTCCGTGGTACAGCATCTTTTTGATTGGCTTTTTCTTTGCCAGCTCTGGCATCATTGGTCTTTTAAAGAAAATACGCCGTCAGCCAGAGTCAGCGGTGCTTGCCAAAGGTGCTCGCCGTGATGCAAAACAAGTCTTTGCGAACATCGCACCCAGTATCTTTGCGCTCCTGCTTGCCTTTGGGACGAAAGAACCGCTATTCCTTTGGGGATTTGTGGCGGGAATCGCTAGCTGTACGGCTGACACTTGGGGCTCAGAAATCGGCGTGCTGAGTCCAAGTCCACCGCGTCACTTACTAACGGGAAAAAAATTACCACCGGGACTTTCCGGCGGTGTCAGTTGGTTGGGAACTGCCGCTTCCCTAGCAGGGAGTCTCGCCATCACTGGTTTATTCGCAGCAGCCTTATGGTTGAACGGCAAGCCGTTCTCCCTTGATCTCTGGTTGACTTTGACTGCTTTAGGCTTTTGCGGTAGTCTTTTGGACAGCTTACTGGGCGCAGCGATTCAGGTGCGCTATCAATGCCCAGTCTGTCACCAATACACCGAAAAAAAAGTCCACCACGACGTTGCGACCAAGCAAGTCGGCGGTCTTTCCTTTGTAACGAATGAAGGGGTCAATTTGCTGACTTCAATAGTGATCGTTATTTTGACTGTGTGTCTCTTTTACTTAAAAATGTCTAACGCATCATAAAAAAGCAGCAAGGCATCTCACTAATGTGATGTGTCTTGCTGCTTTTTGATTAATGACTTTAGTCAGTTTCGTTCGCGTAGCGTACGAAACAAAAAAACCGCGCGTTTCTACGCGTGGACGAAATAGCTTTAGCGATAAAAAACTCCTTTCGATATACTAATAGTGGCTACCAACCGCATATCAGATCGAAAGGAGTTTTTTTATGTCTAACGACGATAAAAGTTTAGCACATACCAGATGGAATTGTAAGTATCACATAGTCTTCACCCCGAAGTATCGACGAAAAGTGATTTATGGAAAGTTAAGAGTAAGTATTGGTCAGATATTAAGAAAATTGTGTGAGATGAAGGATGTTGAAATCATTGAAGCTCATGCCATGCCTGACCATATTCATATGTTAGTAAGAATACCACCAAAGATTAGTATTTCTAGTTTTATGGGCTACTTAAAAGGACGAAGTGCAACCTTAATCCATGAAAAACATGCGAATTTGAAATATAAGTATGGGAATAAAAGCTTTTGGTCCAAAGGATACTACGTGAGTACGGTTGGGTTAAATCAAAAAACAATCGAAAAATATATTCGAGAACAAGAAGCAGATGATCGAATAAGAGATAGTATAAGTAAACAAGAGTATGTAGATCCATTTAAATAGTTAAAGAGAGATAGGGCTGTGAGCGGTTGGTGGTCATTTAAAAAGCCCCTTTTAAGGGGCTAGCGAGTGGTGAGCCCTTCTAGGGCTGTTAAAAAGCCACCCGTTTCACGGGTGGATATTTACTCAATACCCGTTAAGCAATATCCACCAAGCGGATCTTCGTGACATTTTTGTAGACAGACAATTCTTCGATCACTTCAGAAAAGCCTAGTCCTCGCGGGAGATCAATCGTATAAATGTTGGTATAAATGCGATAGTCTTCCATGAATTTGACATCAAAATTGACATCTTCGATCACGATATTTTTCTCTTGGAAGTACTCCGTCAAAAACTCTTTGGTCTCGGTGCGATGAATGTACTGGATCTCCAATTTCTTTGCTGTTGGTACGCGGACGATCCGCTTAACGATCGTCAATGCAAAGAAGATCCCGATAAAACTACTTAATGCGATGGTGTAAAAGCCCATCCCGATGGCAATTCCTAAACCGGCGATCGCCCATAAGGAAGCAGCCGTCGTCAACCCCGTCACCGAGCGCTTCGTCACAATGATCGTTCCGGCGCCTAGAAAACCGACCCCGCTGACGACTTGCGCAATCAATCGTGCTTCGTCCGAACGAATCACGCCTGCTAAATCTGGATGATCCAGCGCATCTCGCATGGCACCTGTGGCGATCTCCACTTGGATCAAAGCAATGACACAAGCCCCCATGCAAACCAAGATATGGGTTCTAAGACCAGCTGGTCGGCTTTTGTACTGCCGCTCGTACCCAATCGCGCCACCCATGACCATCGCCAACAGCAACCTCAGTGCTACTTCAGGAATGGATAAATGCATATCAACCATTTGCATCCCTCTTTTCTTCGTATTCTCTCTTTTAACTATAGCATCTCTGATGGAAAAAAGGAAAAAACATCGCTAGAGCAGCCAAATAAAAAAAGCCTCCTCAGAAATAAGCAAGATAGATCCGAACCATCGCTCGCAGCTGCGCTGGCATTACTGCACAAGCACAGGGGGAAGCTGCAAGGATGGCGCGTTTTCCTTCTGACTTATTTCTGAAAAGGGCTGATTTTGTTTTACAGGTTGCTGGCAGCAGCCTCATCGATGATCACGATCACGTCATCATGCTTTTGTAAAACAGAAGCTGGTAATTCGTTGGTTACGGGTCCTTCGATCATTTTTTGGATTGCATCCGCTTTGACTTCGCCAAATGCCATCAAAATGATTTTTTTGCTTTGCATAATTGAACCGATCCCCATGGAAATCGCCGTCGTTGGGACGTCTTCGACTTTATCAAAGTAGCGTTTGTTGGCATTGATGGTTGATTCAGTCAAGTCAACGACTGAGGTCGTTCCTTCAAAGGATGCACCAGGTTCGTTGAAGCCGATATGTCCGTTTTGACCGATACCCAAGATTTGGATATCAACTGGGTGATCCGCAATCACGCTATCGTAGCGTTGGCATTCTGCTTCTAAGTCTTCCGCTTTGCCGTTTGGTACGAAGGTTTCTTTGAATGGTTTTTTATTGAATAAATGAGCATTCATGAAGTAGCGATAGCTTTGTTCGTCTTCGCCGCCTAGTCCTACGTATTCATCTAAGTTGACTGAAGTCATTTCTGAAAAATCAACTTCACTGGCAGTCATTTCTGCATAAAGGGTCTCTGGCGTGCTTCCTGTTGCTAAACCTAGCACTTTGGCGCCATTTGCCATACCTTCTTGTATCAATTCAAAAGCTTTCTTTCCGCCTTGAGCAGCATCTTTAACGCGAATAATTTCCATGATCAGCGCTCCGTTTCTATTTGGTATAGTCCAATAATACCACAGGTTGTGTTTGATTACAATAATTAGTCTAGACCAGATGACGATTTTTTCTTTATCACCAATCAAAAAAAGACGAGCTCTGGAATGAGCTCGTCTCTACTCGTATTCTACTTGCTTACCAATTCGTATAAACATCAATACCGCTATGACCGACACCTGTGTCATAGACTTTATAGGCACCTAAAGATGATTGACCAGTCGATCCTTTCGGTTGATTGTCGCTGGCAACAACGATGTACCCATCGGCATCACGGATCGTTCCGTCAGAGGCTACATGGCGTCCAGGGATGTTCAATCCGCCTCCTGGCAAAACTTTTTGTGAGTAGTACGATTCTCTCACACCATTGAAGTAGTTGATCCCATCCACTGGATTCAAGACTCCAGAACCAGCACCAGGAATGCTTGAACGGGTTTGACTCACGTTAGCAGTCGCTGTAGATTCACTTTTTTCTGTGCTTTCTTTCGTACTTGTTTCTTTGTTTTCTACTGATTGGCCATCGTTAGAAACCAACAATGTTTCGCCATCAAAAATCATATTTGGATTTTCGATCGAATCATTCAAAGCTAAAAGGTCTTCGATCGTTGTTTGATAAGTAGCAGCGATCCCAGATAGGGTGTCTCCTGGTTCGACAACATGGGTTTGTTCTGCTGCTGAAACAACTGTTCCTCCAACGAATAAACCAAATCCTGCAACAACTGTAAATGCAAATTTTTTCAAATGAAAAAACCTCTCTTTTGATTATTTGTCCCGCTATCGGGCACAAGTAAGAGAATAACATTACAATGTTGCAGGAAGGTTTCAGAAATGTTTTTCATTATCACAATTGTTAAACAGAAAATTACAAGCTTTTTGATAATAAACAGTAAACTTACAATATTGTTATCCATTTCGATGAATGATTTTGGCTCCATCATGCTATAGTAAACCCAGTAATTGAAAGGATCGATGCACATGAAAAAACTACTTTTGACGCTTGGCGTTTTGATTTTAGCAGTAGGTGGCTATTTTGGCTACACTTACTATACAACAACTTATCAAGGGATAACGGCCTATGCCATCACGCCCAACAAAGTCCCAGAAAAGACCCAAACGTACAGCGATTCCGGTGAAAAAATCGATGGCTCCTTTACGTATAAGTACACGTTTGAGTTTGTTAAGAAAAACGGCGAGAAAGAACTCATGACCTATGATCTTTCTGGTGAAAATGTGAAGCCATTCGCGCCAAATACCTTAGTCAAAGCAGAGATCAGTAAAACCCGTGTCATCTCGGGTCCCAATGAAGTCCCTCAATCAGAAGTCCCAGCAAAAATACTGTCTGAGCTGGAAACCTTTGACGAATAAGGACTTCTTACAAGAAACTTTCTACTTTTTAAGGTTCATTTTACTTTGACCGGCTATGCTAGCTTTATACCAAAACTATTTTTCTTCCTCTTACCAGTCCTCGCCCGACTGGTATTTTTTTATTTTTTCCCAATGATCAGGCAAAATTTACGCGCCTTATAGACAGAACCGCTCTAGCTTCGCAATGTTTTTCTGTTCAAATTTTGATCAACCAGTTATTGACTATCGGAAATAAATAAACCGAGAATTATTAGGATAAAAGCTGAGTTCATCATAAAAAAACCGCTAGATTGTTTATCTCTAGCGGTTTTCTTGCGATTTTAGTATAGTTCCAAGTATTGTTCTCTTTCCCACTCGGAGACTGTTTGGCGGAAGGCTGCCCATTCTAATCGTTTTGCTTCGACAAAGTTGGCATAGATGTGTTTGCCTAAAGCATCGATCATCACTTGATCTTTGCGCAATGCTTTGATGGCATTGTGGATCGTTGATGGCAGATCTTCGATTTGTGCTTCTGCACGTTCTGTTTCGTTCATGATGTAGATGTTGCGGTCGACTGCTGGTGGTGGTGTCAACTCACGTCTAACGCCATCAAGTCCTGCTTGCAGTAAAACAGCCATTGCTAAGTATGGGTTGGCTGATGGGTCAACCGAACGCAATTCCAAACGCGTTGACAAGCCTCTTGATTCTGGTACCCGAATCAATGGTGAACGGTTGCGTCCTGACCATGCCACGTATACAGGCGCTTCGTAACCTGGCACTAAGCGTTTGTAAGAGTTGACGGTTGGGTTGCAGACAGCTGTGTAAGCACGGGCGTGTTCGATCAAACCGCCTAAGAAGTGATACGCTGTTTGGCTTAATTGCATTGGCCCTTCTTCATCAAAGAAGACATTTTCATCGCCTTTGAACAAGGACATGTTGCAGTGCATGCCTGAACCGTTGATGCCGAATAATGGTTTTGGCATGAAGGTTGCATGCAAGCCGTGTTTACGAGCAATGGTTTTCACGACAAGCTTGAAGGTTTGGATGTTGTCACATGCTTCCACTGCATCCGCATATTTAAAGTCGATCTCGTGTTGCCCTGGTGCCACCTCATGGTGAGACGCTTCAACTTCAAAACCAAGGCTTTCTAATTCTAATACGATATCGCGACGGCAGTTTTCCCCTAGATCGGTTGGGGCAAAATCGAAGTAGCCGCCTTTGTCGTTTAATTCCGTTGTGATTTCGCCTGCTTCATCTAATTTGAATAGGAAAAATTCTGGTTCAGGTCCAAGATTGAAAGAAGTAAAACCAAGGGATTGCATGTCAGCTAATGCCCGTTTTAAGTTGCCGCGAGGGTCGCCTGCAAATGGGGTGCCATCTGGATTGTAGATATCACAGATCAAACGAGCCACTTTGCCATGTTCACTTTCCCAAGGGAAGATCATCCATGTCGACAAATCAGGATACAGATACATGTCACTTTCTTCAATACGGACAAATCCTTCAATAGAAGAACCGTCAAACATCATTTTGTTTTCCAGTACTTTATCTAATTGACTTACAGGTACTTCAACGTTCTTGTTTGTTCCTAAAATATCAGTAAACATCAAGCGTAAAAAGCGCACGTTCTCATCCTTTACGATTTGTTTGATGTCTTCGGCAGTTCTTTCAAATTTTGGCATAGTATCCCTTCCTTTTTCCCAATTCTTTTTTTATATCACAGCAATGATCTACAAATGTTCTACATTCGTGGACCTTTTTGCTGGTATGGCTGTTGTTGATTCAATCCACCTTGAGCCAAGAGTTCATCATAAAAAATTCGACGAACATCTTCATCGGTCAGCGGCGGTTTGTTCTTCGCTTCTTTTTCTTTGGCAACTTTCATTTCATAAACTCGTTTGATCCCAGCCATGTTCAGTCCATCGGAAAGATAGTCTTTGATCTCTAGCAAGGTATCAATATCATTCAGCGAATACATGCGTCGATTGCCATCGCTGCGTTCCGGGTGGATCAATTCTTGTTCTTCGTAATAACGAATTTGACGGGCGGTGAGATCGGTCAATTTCATGACTGTTCCGATAGGAAAGACTGACATTGAGCGCCGCAATTCTTTTTCCCGCATAACTTGGCTCCCCTCCGTTTCAATGATGCTGCGTAACTTTATGGAAACTATACCAATTCTTTTTTTGCGTGTCAACCCCTCATGTTAGAAAAAGTGACATGAATGCAAATTTTTTTGATTTTTTCATTAGGTCCTTGATTTGATCGTATGTTCAAGCAGTTGTTTTTATGGAAGAAATGGTGCTTTAGCCAAAAATGTTCGGTTTTTGCGTTCAAAGCAAGCCAAACCACTTATACTTCATAATTTTGTCACGACAAAAAAACGGTGCATCGGTTGCACCGTTTCTGCTTATTCCTGTTCTTGCGCCATTCTGCGTAGTGGATAGGTATCCTCCAGCGCAAATCCTTTGATATGATAGGTCTGTGTTGCTTCATCGAAGGCATTGCTCAAAACTAGTGACTCCCGTTTTAAACGATTCAGCGCATTGCCTTCATCGGCTTGCAGAACCAGATGATAAGGCTGCATGATCTGCATCAACTCCATTTTGATCGCCTGAGTCAAGCGTTCTTTGCCTTTGGTACTCTTTGCCGAAATCAAGACGTTGGGAAAGAGCGTTGGGACAAACTGATCGGCGTCGATGCGATCCGCCTTATTATAGACCGTCAACATCGGTAATTGGGTCAAAGAAAGTTCTTCCATTAACTTCAAGACGGTCTCCTCTTGCTGAACCCGTTCTTCGGAACTGGCATCGACGACATGCAGCAAGAAGTCCATGTTTTGACTTTCTTCCAGTGTGGAATGAAACGCATCGATCAATTGGGTCGGCAATTCTTGGATAAAGCCAACCGTATCGGTAATGGTGACTTCAAATCCTTCCGGCATCCGCCAGCGTTTCGTCAAAGGATCGAGTGTTGCGAACAGCTGGTCTTGTTCATAGGTATCCGCACTGGTTAAAATATTTAAAATAGTTGATTTTCCGGCATTGGTATAACCAATCAAGCCCATTTGAAAGACTTGGCTGTCTTTGCGCTTTTGGCGTGTCCGGTCTCGATGGGCGGCCACTTCCTTCAATTCCCGTTTGATGATGGTGATGCGGTTGCGGATGTGTCGACGATCGGTCTCCAGCTTGGTTTCCCCTGGCCCTCTCGTTCCGATTCCGCCCCCTAGCCGAGACATGTTCTTTCCTTGCCCTATCAAACGTGGAAGCAAATAATCCAGCTGCGCCAATTCTACTTGTAGCTTTCCTTCTTTGGAACGGGCACGCATCGCAAAAATATCGAGGATCAGCTGGACGCGATCAATCACTGGCACTTCTAGCGCATCACCGATCAACTGGCTTTGCCTTGGTGTCAGTTCATGATTGAAGATCACTAGATCTGCTTCATGTGCTTCTGCCAACTGCTGCAATTCCGCAACTTTCCCCTTGCCAATCACGGTTTGTCGATCGACTTGCTGCCGTTTTTGCACCAGTGAAAAAACAACTTCGCCATTGGCGGTTTTTGTTAAGCTTTTCAATTCTTTCATTGACGAATCAAAATGAAGATAGTTTTTCTCCGTTTCTACTCCGACAAGAATCACACGTTCTTGGCTCATCTTTTCTCCTCCAACCATTGGTTGATTTCTGTTTCAAGGGTACGTTGTTCTTCAGGTTGTCTCACTAAATCAATCCATCGGGGCTGTGCTCGGTTATTGAACCACGTCAGCTGCCGCTTGGCGTAGCGGCGTGAGTTTTGCTTGATTTGCTCAATGGTTTCATCCAATGTGGCCTGCCCGTGAAAATAGGGCAAAAATTCCTTGTAGCCGATCCCTTTTGCGGCTTGCGTTTCTGGATACTGCAAAACAGCTTTTGCTTCTTCGATCAAGCCTTGATCCATCATTAAGTCCACTCGCTGATTGATTCGCTGGTATAACAATTCTCGCTCAGTGGTTAAACCGATCATGAAGAAATCGTACAAAACTTGCGGTGTTTCTTTTGGTGCAGCAATACTTTCGCCAGTCATTTCAAAAACCTCCAACGCACGAATCACTTTCCGCTCATTGTTGTAGTGGATCTTCGCTGCTGCCAAGGGATCGACCGCCTGCAGCTTTTGCCACAGAGCTTCTTTGCCGATGGCTGCTGCTTCTTGTTCATAGCGCTGACGAATCGTTGGGTCGCCTTCTTCTGCCCCTAAACGAAAGTCATACAAAAGCGCTTGGATGTATAGCCCTGTCCCCCCCACAACGATCGGCAGCTTTCCTTGCTGCTGGATCGTCTCAATGGCCTCACGCCCCATTTGCTGGAAATCAGCCGCAGAATACGTTTCCGTCATTGCACGAATATCGATCAAATGATGAGGAATCCCTGCCATTTCTTCCTTCGTCACTTTCGCGGTACCGATATCTAATTGTCGATAAATTTGCATGGAATCCCCGCTGATGATCTCCCCATGGTATTTTTGAGCTAATTGGATACTCAAGGCGGTTTTACCGACTGCGGTCGGTCCCACGATCACTAAGACTTTTTTCATCCTTTTGTTTCCTCGCGGACCTGCTGCACAATTGCCCGAGCGTTTTCTGGAAAATCGGTGATGATCCCGGTCAACCCCAAAGCCAAGCAGGTGCGAATCGCCGCTTCTTCATTGACAGTCCACGGACGGATCGCAATCGGAAAATCAGTCAAGACCGTTGCTGTCTCTTGGACCCAGCGATAGGCCGGATGAATTCCTTCGATATACGGTCGGCTGAGCGCCAACGGTGGTTTGTCTTCCCCGCGTCCCATAATAAAATCAAGGATCGCATCCGGTTCGATCGCATGCATCCGATCCAAAGTCTCGATATTAAAGGAACAATACCAATGAGTAAAAGGCCATTCTTGGCTATTCAATAAATCGGATACTTTGGCTTCGATTCCTTCATACTCATAATGATCGGTTTTTAATTCGATCGTCAAAATGCCACGATAATTCTTCGCTGCAAGTAAATCCAACACTTCTTTTAGCGTGGGGACTTTGGCGGCTTGGAATTCCTCAGAAAACCAGCTGCCGGCATTGAGTTCTTTTAGTTCAGCAACCGTCAGGTCACAGATCCGACCTTTGCCGTTGGTCGTTCGATCAACCGTTTCATCATGCATGACGATCAAGCCGCCATCTTTTGATAGATGTACATCTAACTCAATGATATCAGCTTTGACCCGCACCGCTTCCGCGAATGCCGGTAGCGTGTTTTCAGGTCGGTTGCCGCTACTCCCGCGGTGGGCAACGATTTGTACCATCATTCTTTCACTCCATTCTCACTCTTTATTTTACCATGGAATCTGCTAGAACCAAAAAGCCTCTGTTTGTTTTGATCCTTTTAAGGGGACAGCGCTTTGTTTCGGTCAAAGAAAAACACTCTTACTATGATCGCAGTAAGAGTGTGTGTGATCAGTTGAAAAAGTGCAATCGTCGATACTATGGTTTGGTTACCTTAACCAAGGCGACCGACTGACCAGAAGAATCAAATCGTTTTTGAAAAATAGGTCAACGGTTCGCTCGTCATGTTTTTCATTTGGTTTTTACGCTCATTGACCATTTCAACCAATTGATCAAGGAAATTTTCCATAATGATCCGACCGCCTTTATACGTATACCCACCGATCTTAACGGTTTCCTCTGGCGACAAAATCACCCGACGTGTCCCGATTTTTTTGAAAAATTCTTCCAAGAAAAAATTCGGTAGATAAAAACTGTTTTGCGCCGCAAAAGATTGTAGATAGGCAAAATCATCGATGGTGATATAACAGTCGTCAAAGGCATCAAAGCTGACATACTCATCCATCAGCATGACCCGTTTTTGTAGAATCTCACTGATTTTTTGATTCAATAAAACCAGCGTTTCGATTTCTTTGACTTTATGCTCCAACAAACGGCGTTGTTTTTCTTTTTGTTCCTCATACCGTATGCGTAAATTAAAAATGATGGTTACTAACAATGCGCCCACTAAGACGCCAATCAAACCTGCTATTGCTACTGCCATTCTTCGATCCTTCCTCATTCCTTTTTTAATATTGTATCATATTTGAAAGTTTCGCAAAAAAGATAACGAACTTTTTATTTGACCTTTCTTGACCTAATCGGTATACTATCTCTTAGATATTGCGAAAACTTTATGCTAAACTATATCTATAACGATTTTTAGGAGGACTATCACTATGAATTTAATTCCTACTGTCATTGAACAATCATCTCGCGGTGAAAGAGCGTATGACATCTATTCTCGTCTATTAAAAGACCGGATCATTATGTTGAGTGGTCAAGTAACCGATGACTTAGCAAACTCGATCATTGCTCAGCTTTTATTCTTAGACGCGCAAGATTCTGAAAAAGACATCTACTTGTACATCAACTCGCCTGGCGGAAGCGTTACTGCTGGTCTAGCGATCTTTGATACCATGAACTTTATCAAAGCCGATGTCCAAACCATCGTTATGGGGATGGCTGCTTCTATGGGTTCATTCTTATTGACCGCTGGTGAAAAAGGCAAACGCTTTGCGTTACCAAATGCCGAAATCATGATTCACCAACCATTAGGTGGCGCACAAGGTCAAGCAACTGAGATTGAAATTGCTGCCCGCCACATTTTGGCAACCCGCGAACGTCTGAACAAAATCTTGTCAGAACGTACTGGTCAACCAATCGAAGTGATTGAACGCGATACCGATCGCGACAACTTCATGACCGCACAAGAAGCCAAAGACTACGGCTTGATCGACGAGATCATGGAATCAAACAAATTGAAATAAGCTTGCATAAAAAGGTGTACGAAGCAATTCGTACACCTTTTTGCGTCTTTTGGTTCATCGTCAGACTTCGCCATATTGGCCTTGTTGGTAAGCATGCCCATTTTCCACGTAATGCGTGATGTTTGCCTGATTTTTGGCGATCTCTTCTTCTGTCAACGGACGGATCACTCGTGCCGGACGACCAAACGCCAACACATTAGGAGGAATGACGGTTCCTTCCGTCACTAACGAACCGGCACCTAACAAACTATTTTCGCCGATCACGGCATGATTCAAAACGATCGAGCTCATGCCGACCAGCGCCCCTTTTTTGATGGTACAGCCATGGAGCATACACTGATGCCCAACAGTCACATCGTCTTCAACGATCGTCGGGGCATCGTGATCAACGTGGATGATCGTTCCATCTTGAATATTGGTACGCGCGCCGATTTCGATTCGATTGGCATCGCCTCGAATCACTGCTTGAAACCAGACCGTACTATCTTTTCCTAGAGTCACGTTTCCTACGATCGTCGCATTTTTTGCCACAAAACAAGGTGTCGCTTGCGGCGAGGCGGGCGAAACTGTTTTTTGGGTTTCATTCCCTGATTGTTCTTTGTCCATCAACTTCTCCTTCCAATCCATAAACGGATCTGCGCTTTCTTTTTTCACTATAGCACCACCCTTGCTACAATGCAAAAAGAGCGCCAGTCAGACTGGACGCTCTTTTCGGCTTACTCGGCTTCTTCTGAAAATTGACTTTGATACAGTTGGCTATAAAAGCCGCCAGCTGCCAACAAGGTCTCGTGATTGCCTTTTTCAATGATCGACCCTTGATCCATCACTAAGATCAGATCCGCTTCACGAATCGTTGACAAACGATGGGCGATCACAAAGCTGGTACGACCTTCCATCACTTTATCCATTGCTTTTTGAATCAGCGCTTCTAAGCGGGTATCTACCGAACTGGTGGCTTCATCGAGAATCAAAATCTTCGGATCAGAGATGACTGCCCGGGCGATGGTCAACAATTGTTTTTGTCCCAAAGAGACATTGTCGCCTTCAGAATTGATGATCATCTCGTAGCCATCTGGCATCGTACGAATGAAGTGATCCACATTGGCGGTTTTCGCTGCATCAACGACTTCATAATCGGTGGCATCTAATTTCCCAAAGCGAATGTTATCGCCGATCGTGCCTTCATACAACCACGCATCTTGTAAAACCATCCCAAACAGTGAGCGGACATCGTGACGTTCCATCTTCTTCGTGTCGATGCCGTCGATCTTGATGGCCCCTTCATTGACATCATAAAAACGCATCAACAAATTGATCAAGGTTGTTTTCCCAGCACCTGTTGGTCCAACGATCGCCACAGTTTGTCCAGCTTTGACTTCAAAGTTCAAGTCTTTGATCAATGGTTTTTTCGGATCATAGGCAAAGCCGACATGTTCAAAGGTCACGTCGCCTCTGATTTGTTCCGGCAATTGGATATCGGTTCGATTGACTGGCTCTTCTTCCTCATCTAAGATTTCAAAGACCCGTTTTGCTGCTGCTGAGGCACTTTGCAAGACGGAAGACAACTGGGTAATGTTCCCCATTGGCTGACTGACTTGCCAAATGTATTGAATGAACGCTTGCAGCTGACCAACAACGATCACGCCGCTGATCACGTAAAAACTACCCATGACTGCCATTGCGATATAGGTAAAGTAAGCAGTCATTTGCACCAGTGGCATCATCAATCCTGACACAAAGGCAGAACGAAAGCCATAATAGCGCAACTGGTGGTTAACGTTTTTAAACCCTTCAAGTGTTTGCTTTTCCCGTCCATACACTTTCAACACACTGAATCCAGTCATGTTTTCTTGTACGTAGCCGTTCAGATCTCCTAACGCATTTTGCATGCCTTGGAAGTCCTTTTGCGACTTTTTGACGATTGTGCGAGAAATCAATAAGGAGGCTGGGATCATGATCAATGAAACCAATGCCATGTAAGTATTGATATAAAACATCATAGAAACCGCCATAATGATTCCTAAGAAGGCATTGACGATCCCGATCAAGGCTTGCTGCATCGCACCGCTGACGGCATCCACGTCATTGGTCACCCTTGACAGGATATTCCCTTGCTGGTTGCGGTCGAAGTAAGAAACGGGCAGACGATTGATTTTTTCTTCAATGTCTTGCCGCAAATCTCGCATCGCAGATTGGACAACGTTGGTGATCAGCAGCCCTGACATCAATTGTGAGAAACAGTAACCGACACCAACGACTGCGATCCAGATCAAGCAAAGGATCACGTAATCAAAATTAACGCCTTCGCCTGCAGCGATGTTGCGGCTGATCTCTGTCGTCGGTAATCCAGAAACATACGGCATTGCCGCATTGAAGCCGACGGTTGCAACTGTAAACAGCAAGACTAGGATAAATTGTACTTTGTACGGTTTGATGTAAGCACCTAACCGTTTTAAAGAAGAGATTGCTTTCATTGTGCCAACTCCTCCTCTGATAATTGTGACGCCGCAATGTCGTAGTATACTGGACAAGTTTGCAGCAGTTCTTTGTGGGTACCGATCCCAACCACATCGCCTTCATTCAAGACGACGATCTTATCGGCATTCATGATCGTTCCTACTCGTTGAGCAACGATCAAAACGGTCGATTCCGTGGTTTCTTTTTTCAAGCGTGCCCGCAATTTTGCATCCGTTTGGTAATCCAATGCAGAAAAACTATCATCAAAAATATAGATCTCTGGTTGGCGAATCACCGCACGGGCAATCGCTAGACGTTGTTTTTGTCCGCCAGAGAAGTTGCTTCCGCCTTCTGCCAAATGAGCATCAAAGCCATCTGGTGTGCGAGAAATGAAATCGGCCGCTTGCGCAATCTCGGCTGCTCGTTCCAGCTCTGCTTGCGTGGCATCTTCTTTCCCATAGCGCAGGTTTTCTGCGATCGTCCCTGTAAATAGCAACGCTTTTTGAGGGATAAACCCGATCTTGTTGCGCAAAGTCGTTAAACTGTAATCCCGAACGTCAACGCCATCCACCAAGACTTGGCCTTCACTGACGTTGTAAAAACGCGGAATCAATTGGATCAAGGTCGATTTCCCGCTCCCGGTACTACCGATAAACGCCACAGTTTCACCTGGTGAAGCGGTAAAGCTAACATTACGAATCACTGGACTTTGGGCATGTCCCGGATAAGCAAAGGTAACATTTTTAAATTCCAAGAAACCTTTTGTCTTAGTTTCTGTCACTGGCTGTTCTGACTCTTTGATTTCAGAAGTCGCATCTAACGCTTCTTGGATTCGGCGAGCAGAAACGGCCGCTCGTGGATACATCGTAAAGACGGTCGCAAACAGCATGAAAGAAAACAGCGCATGGAAGATGTATTCGATAAACGCAATCAAGTCACCGACTTGCAGTTGCCCTTGATCGATTTGAATACTTCCCGTCCAAATAATCAAGATCATCACGATATTGAATAAGAAGAAAAAGCCCGGTTGTGCCGTTGCCATCAAGCGAAACAAGCTGCGAGAACTAGACGCATAGGCTTGGTTGACTTTGACAAAGCGTTTTTCTTCAAATTTTTCATTGACGAAGGCACGGATCACTCGTAAACCAGAGAGATTTTCCCGCAAAATGCCATTGATTTTATCTAGATTGGCTTGTTGCTTGGTGGATAATGGTTCCGAGATTTTGGCAATGGCGATGACTGCCATCAGCAATATCGGCAATGCCCCCAAAACATACAACCCTAGTTGTGTACTTGTCCGCATGACCATGTACAAGCTGACCACAAACATCATGGGTGTCATCAAACCCGTCCGTAAGATGCTTTGCATAAACAGCATGATTTGATACGCATCATTGGTCACACGGGTGATCAATGATGAAACCCCGATTTTTTCATATTCAGTATGTGAATAGCCTTGGACTTTTTCAAAAAGATCGTCACGAATATCTGCCACAATGTTAGTGGTGATACGTGACGTGAAATAGCCTAACAAAATGTTCATCGTGATCCCCACAATGGTGATCGCGATCATCGCCGCACCCATTTTCCATATGTAGTCGCGATCACCAGCGGCGATCCCTTTGTCGATCATTCTTGCCAATAACGTCGGCAAACCTAATTCAATCAAAATAAAACCAAAAACACAGATGAAATTAAAAACCAGCAGTTTTTTGTTTTTCATCGTATAGTGCCACATTAATTTCAAAAAATCCCCTCCTTTTTTACTTCATTACTTCTACTATAGCATAGGAATATTCTTATTGTAATGCACTTTCAACGAAAAAAAGTAAACTTCGGAAATAGTCGTTTCATTTTCTTTCAGTAAGCCTTTTCAAAAATGACGTGTTTCTATACTTATTCGTTTTTCTGTGATAAACTAGTGATACTTGTAGTGGAACGACTTACAAACCCGGTGAATTTTTTATGACGACATTTGGAAAGCAAAGACGAGGCTTTCTCTTTTTTCTCACAACGATTGTCTGAAAAAAGCATGCAGCGGCTCTCGAAGCCTTCTTTTCAGGTCACTTTATTCGGACCTCGATTTTGTGATGCAGCGAATTCATCAACCAAATAGACTACTGCGAAAAGCAGATAAAGGAGAAAAGATATGATTTACAAAATTTATTACCAAGAAACAAAAGACCGCAACCCAAAGAGAGAACAAACCCACTCTTTGTACATTGAAGCAGACGATGCAGTGATCGCACGCCGTCTAGTGGAACAAAATACCCCATACAACATCGAGTTCGTTCAAGAACTAGATGAAAAACATTTAGCTTACGAAAAAGAAAACGCTGATTTCAAATTAGCGGAGTTTTAAGATGAAAGTTTCGCTGAAAAATAATGAGACCGGCGTATTCGGCGTCGGTGGACTTGGCGAAATCGGAAAAAACTGTTATGGGGTTCAATTCCAAGATGAGATCATCTTAATTGACGCGGGAATCAAATTCCCCGAAGATGAACTGCTTGGGATCGACTATGTCATTTCCGATTATAGCTACATCGTTCAAAATTTACCGAAAGTCAAAGGCTTGATCGTTACTCATGGTCACGAAGACCATATTGGCGGAATCCCTTACTTGTTGCGGGAAGCCAATATCCCAATCTATGCGGGACCATTGGCACTTGCTTTGATCACCAACAAATTAGATGAGCATGGCTTATTGCGGGACGCGGAATTACACGAAATCAATGAAGATACGGTGATTCGTTTCCGTAAAACGTCCATCAGCTTCTTCCGAACGACCCACAGTATCCCTGATGCTTTAGGTGTCGTTGTCAAAACGCCTTCTGGCAATATCGTCGCAACTGGCGATTTCAAGTTTGACTTTACGCCTGTGGGCGAACCAGCAAACTTGCACAAAATGGCAAAAATTGGTGAAGAAGGCGTCCTTTGCCTCCTTTCCGATAGTACCAATGCAGAAATTCCAACCTTTACCAAATCAGAAAAAACGATCGGCAGCTCGATTCAAAAGATTTTTGAAAAAATCGATGGTCGGATCATTTTTGCCAGCTTTGCTTCCAATATTTTCCGGCTCCAACAAGCTGCAGATGCGGCGGTTGCGACTGGACGTAAAATCGCCGTTTTTGGACGCAGTATGGAAAATGCGATCGTCAATGGACAGCGCCTTGGCTATATCAAGGTGCCAGATGGTACATTTGTGGAATCTCATGAGATCAATCGTTTGCCTGCAAATGAAACGATGATCCTTTGTACGGGTTCTCAAGGAGAGCCGATGGCTGCTTTGAGTCGGATTGCCAACGGGACTCACCGTCAAATCCAAATTCACCCAGATGATACCGTGATTTTCTCAAGCTCACCGATTCCAGGAAATACCACGAGTGTCAATCAGCTGATTAACTTGCTGTTGGAAGCTGGCGCAAACGTGATCCATGGCAAATTGAACAACATCCATACTTCTGGTCATGGTGGCCAAGAAGAACAAAAACTGATGTTGCGTCTAATGAAGCCAAAATTCTTCATGCCTGTCCATGGGGAATTTCGGATGCTGAACATCCACACCCAACTGGCACAAGATGTCGGTGTACCAAAAGAAAATTGTTTCATTATGGAAAATGGTGACATGTTGGCCTTAACAGCGGATACCGCTCGCTTGGCTGGTCATTTCAATGCCAATGATGTTTATGTCGACGGCAGCGGTATCGGTGATATCGGGAATGTCGTCTTACGAGATCGTCGTATTCTTTCAGAAGAAGGCCTCGTCTTAGCGGTAGCGACAGTCGATGTGGCGAAGAAAGAAGTTCTTGCTGGACCAGATATCCTTTCTCGTGGGTTTGTTTACATGCGGGAATCCGGCGAGATGATCAACGAAGCCCAACAAATTCTCTTCCGTGCGTTGCGAGAAGTCTTGAACCAACCAGACCCAACAGAGCACAAATTAAGAGAAGCGATGTCATCGGCTTTACAGCCATTCCTATTTGAAAAAACCGAGCGTCATCCAATGATCCTTTCAATGATCATGACACCGGATGATTTATAGTCTCACATGCAAGGGGAGTTCTCAGGTTACTGGGAACTCCCCTTTTTCCTTTCCGTTGCAAAAAGCAAAAAAAGACCATCGAATCGATGGTCTTTTGGGTTTTTGATTTCAAAGTGCTCTTACTGGCAGTTTGTTTGAAAGCTTACGCTTTGTTTACGTTAACTGCTTGAGGTCCACGATCAGAATCTTCCACGTCGAAAGTTACTGCTTGACCTTCTTCTAAAGTTTTGAATCCTTCACCTTGGATCGCTGAAAAGTGTACAAATACGTCTGTACCGTCTTCGCGAGAGATAAAACCAAACCCTTTTTCAGCATTGAACCATTTTACTGTACCTTGTTCCATTATAAAAAAACCTCCTCGTGCATAAGCACTTAATTATGTGTAACATTGCCTTTGTGCGATAGAGGCCTAACGTGCGTTTCAACATCTATTCAGCAAACAAAATTACAATAATATTTTACACTTGCCCGTATTTTTTTGCAAGACAGACGATTAGACAATTCACCTTTATTTTTAATAATGTTCGCAAATTAGCCGTTGTGTCAGCAAATTTCTTGATGCCAGAGGCCTTCTTCTCGCAAACTAACATAGGCATTGTCGCCAATAATTAAATGATCCAGTAGTTCGATCCCCATCAAGTCTCCGCACTTGATCAAGCGGCGTGTAAACAGCAGATCTGCCTCTGAGGCTTGGGGACTACCGCTGGGATGGTTGTGAACGACGATCACTCGTGCGGCACTGTAGCGTACCGCCCAATGAAAAATCTCCCGTGGGTGAGCGATCGACTGATTCAACGATCCGATGAAGATCGTCTTTTTTTGAATGATCTCATTTTTGGTATTCAAATAAATCCCGAGCAAGTGCTCCTGACGAAAGTCTTTTAATTCTTGGATCAGCTGATGAGCGATCGCCATACTGGAGTTGATCTTGCCGTACTTTGGTTGAACAGACCGCTGGATCCGCACACCTAATTCAATCATCGCTTTGATCTCGATGGCTTTGGTTTGTCCGACGCCGCGAATTTCTTGTAATTCATCGATTGTCGCTTCTTTTAATTCATACAATTCTTCAAAACGATTCAAGACACTAGCCGCTAATTCCAAGACATTTAGGGGCCGTGAGCCAGTCCGCAACAAAATTGCCAACAGTTCTTGGTTCGAAAGGGCATCAACCCCATATTGCACTAAGCGCTCTCGTGGGAACGAGCTTTGGGGAATCTCTGTTTCATTGATCATAAAAAAACTCCTTTGCGTCGGTCTAATAAAAGATACGCAAAGGAGAGAGTATTTCATGAATAAGATGCGCAAAAAATCACAGTTAAATCGAAAAAGCCGTTTCTAGAAAATCTGGGACATCCTCTAGTGAAGGCAAGACTTTCAAGACTTTTTCTTCAATGATGGTCGTCGGCGCGATCAAATCGGGAATCATAATGACTGAGATCCCTGCCCCATGAGCAGCATGAATACCGTTAGCCGAATCCTCAAGGATCACCAATTCTTCTTTTGGTACCGCCAGTAATGCATGAGCTTTTTCAAAAATCTCAGGATCTGGTTTTGCCCGTGTGACATCATCAAAGCAGACGATCTTAGGAAATTCCGCCGTTAAGTCTGCTGCTTCCAGCAAGGTGTCGATCACTTTGCGCTGGTTACTAGACGCCAACACTCGGGGAATCTTTTTCTCATCAAGATAATGCAATAACTCGTGGATCCCTGGCTTCAATTCAGCCTCGCCCCGTTGGAACATTTCCAACGTTTGCTGAAAAGCCGCTTGAATAAATTCTTCAATCATCTGATGACCAAAGGCTTCATCGAATCTCTCATGATAAGCTGCCCAGACTTCTTCATCCGAAACACCTACATAGGCTAGGTATAACTCTTTTGTATAGGGAATACCCATTTGATCCGCCACGATTTGAGTCGCTTGGTAATAAAGCAGCTCCGTGTCAAAAATCAAGCCGTCCATATCGAAAATCACACCACGTAACTTAGCCATTTCTTCCTCCTATTGCCAATAACAATTCACGAACTTCTGAAACAAAATACAAGGATCCTGTCACCAGCAGCAAATCTTCATTGGTCATTTTTTCTAATAATTCTGCCAAGCCAAACTGCCATAAAGAAACGGTTGAGATTCGTTTGCTATCGATTTCCTGATAGCCGTCTGCTAAATGCAATGCTTTGGGAAAATCAAAGGTCGTTAAATAAATCTCGGCTTGGGGAATCGATAGCAATTGCTGAAGCATCTCATTGACGTTTTTGGTTTCAAGCGCTGAAAACAGTACATGGATGCGATAGTCGCTGAACTCTTCTTTCATCGTATCTACTAAACGAGCCATGGCGTGTACGTTATGGGCACCATCGATAATCACTAGTGGCTCACTACTGATTCGTTCCATCCGGGCGGGCCAATAGGCTTTTCGCAAGCCATTGCGAATCTCTTTGGCTGAAAAGGGCAGTTGCCGCAGGTCGCAATACAGGCTGTATAATTGGATCGCAACACCGGCATTTTCTGGTTGATGGCGGCCTAACATCGGTGTTTTCAAGCCTTTGATTTTGCCATGCTCATTTTCAAAATCAAATAATTCACCCCATTCTTCATCGGGACGACGATAGGTCACACGGTACTCTTGCCCTGCATGACAAGCGGGTGCCTGTGCTTCTGTAGCTTTCAAATCGATCACCGAAAGCGCACTTTCAACGATATTGCCAGTAACAAGGGGTGTTTGCGGCTTGATGATCCCTGCCTTATGGGCAGCGATCGCTTCAATGGTATCCCCTAAGACATCCATGTGATCCATGCCGATCGTCGTGATCGCGGTCAAAATAGGAGAAATAACGTTGGTACTATCTAAGAGTCCCCCTAAGCCAACTTCAATAATCGCAACATCGACCTTTTTTTCTTCAAAATAGCCTAATGCCATAGCGGTAATGATCTCGAACTGGGTAATGCCCGTCAACGTTTCATCGCGATCAATTTCAGCAACCAGCGGCTGGATTTTTTCCACCCAAGCGACCAAGTCCTCATCTGATATAAATTGTCCGTTGATTTCAATTCGTTCATTGAACGCTTCAATGTGTGGGGAAGTAAAGGTCCCCACTTGCTGCCCAGCTTCTTCTAAAAGACTGCGCAAATAACTGACGGTCGATCCTTTGCCATTCGTACCGGCGATATGGATCATGGTCACCTTTTTTTCAGGATTACCCATCCGTTTTAATAATGCTTCGACACGCATCAATCCAGGTCTTTGCCCAAATGTCAAACGCGAATGGATCCACGCTGTTGCTTCTTCGCTTGTCATCTCGCTCACCTCGCTCCTATTTTAACAAAAAATGAACGGCTTTCCCAATTTCTTTCCTTTAAACGAGAAAATTGTTCGCCCTGTTTCTATTGAATAAGCAAAAACAAGCATCTCCGAAAGATGCTTGTTTGCGTGTGATGTGCTCATCCTATTGGATTGTGCGTAATTGTTCGATCCGTTCTTGAACGGCTTTTTGTTTTTCAAGATAATCGGCTTCTTTGCTGCGTTCTTGTGCCACGACTTCCTCAGGCGCATTGGCAACGAAGCGTTCGTTCGCCAGTTTGCCTTGTACCCGTTGAACTTCTTGGGTGAACTTCGCTAGTTCTTTCTCCAAACGCGCGATTTCTTCTTCAATGTTGATCAACCCAGCTAGTGGCAAGTAGATCGTCGCACCTGATAGGATGGCAGACATCGCCAATTCAGGGGCTTGCAAGCTGTTAGAGATTTCTAGTTCTTCTGGATTACAGAAGCGTTCGATATAGTTTTTGTTAGCAATCAAGAATTCTTCGATTTCAGGCTCATTTGCTTGGATCAGCAAAGTGATTGGTTTCGAAAGTGGTGTATTTACTTCTGCTCGGATGTTTCGAACCGAACGAATCAATTCTTTCAACACTTCCATCCCTTGCGCCGCTTTTTCATCCGTCCATTCTGGAGCCACTTGTGGATACTCAGCAACGACTAATGATTCCCCTGTATGCGGCAGCTTGCTCCAGATTTCTTCTGTAACAAATGGCATGATTGGGTGCAACAAGCGTAAAATTTGATCAAGAACATGGACTAAGATGCTCTTGTTAACTTGTTTCGCTGCTTCATTGTCACCATATAACGTTTCTTTCGACATTTCAATGTACCAGTCACAGAAATCATCCCAGATAAAGTTGTATAATTGACGACCTGCTTCACCAAATTCGAAGCGTTCAAAAAGGTCAGTGACTTTTTCAATCGTTTCATTCAAGCGCGTCAAGATCCAACGATCCGCCACTGATTTTTCACCAGAAAAATCAATGTCTTCTGCAGTCATTTCGCTGACATTCATTAAGACAAAACGGGAAGCATTCCAAATTTTATTGATGAAGTTCCAAGCAGCATCCATTTTCTCATAGCTGAAACGCACGTCTTGTCCCGGTGCAGAGCCATTTGATAAGAACCAACGCAATGCATCAGCACCGTATTGTTCAATGACTTCCATCGGATCGATCCCGTTTCCAAGAGACTTACTCATTTTGCGACCTTGTTCATCACGGATCAATCCGTGGATCAAGACATTTTCAAATGGTCGTTTGCCAGTAAATTCCAAGCTTTGGAAAATCATACGGCTTACCCAGAAGAAAATGATGTCGTAACCAGTTACTAATGTATTCGTTGGGAAGTAGCGTTGGAAATCTTCATTGTTTTCATCTGGCCACCCCATCGTTGAAAACGGCCATAAAGCAGAACTAAACCATGTATCCAATACGTCTGGATCTTGCTGCCAATTTTCGGCATCTGCTGGCGCTTCAAGTCCTACATACATTTCCCCCGTTTCTTTGTGGTACCAAGCTGGGATTTGATGGCCCCACCACAACTGACGAGAGATAACCCAGTCATGGACATTTTCCATCCAACGTAAGAATGTTTGGTTGAAACGTGGCGGATAAAAGTCCACCGCATCGTCGGTTTCTTGGTTGTCGATGGCTTGTTTTGCTAATGGTTCCATTTTTACGAACCATTGTGTCGATAAACGAGGTTCGACTACTACGCCTGTCCGTTCTGAGTGACCTACGCTATGGACCATTTTTTCGATTTTGATCAGACGACCTAACGCTTCTAAATCTTTCACGATTTGCTTGCGAGCAGCAAAACGATCCATGCCTGCATAGGTACCTGCTAAGTCATTCATTGTTCCGTCATCATTCATGACATTGACCCGTGGTAGGTCATGGCGGTTACCGACCTCGAAGTCATTCGGGTCATGGGCAGGAGTGATTTTTACGACCCCTGTTCCAAATTCTTGGTCCACGTACTCATCAGCGATGATTGGGATCTCTTTATTGACCAAAGGCAAGATCACTTTCTTACCAATCAATGCTTGATAGCGTTCATCTTCTGGATGAACCGCGACTGCTGTATCCCCCAACATCGTTTCTGGGCGAGTCGTTGCGATCTCCACCACGCCGCTGCCATCCGCTAATTCGTAAGACATGTGGTAAAAAGCACCTTCGATGTCTTTGTGGATCACTTCAATATCAGATAATGCCGTGCGGGCTTGCGGATCCCAGTTGATGATGTACTCGCCACGATAGATCAAGCCTTTTTCATATAGCGTCACGAAAACTTTACGAACCGCTTCGGATAATCCATCATCTAATGTGAACCGTTCACGGCTATAGTCTAGGGATAAGCCTAGTTTCGCCCATTGTTCCCGAATGTGACCGGCATATTCTTCTTTCCAATCCCATACTTGTTCAACAAATTTTTCCCGACCAAGGTCATAGCGAGAAATTCCTTGTTCCCGCAGCTTTTCTTCTACTTTGGCTTGGGTAGCGATCCCGGCATGGTCCATTCCTGGCAGCCATAAGGTGTCATACCCTTGCATCCGTTTTTGACGAATGATGATGTCTTGTAACGTGGTATCCCAGGCATGACCTAAGTGCAATTTTCCTGTTACGTTTGGTGGTGGAATCACGATAGAATAAGGTTTTGCTTCTTTGTTGCCGCTTGGTTTAAAACGGTCATGCTCTAACCAATCTTGGTAACGCCCGGCTTCTACTTCTTGGGGATTGTACTTGGTGGATAGATTCTCAGTTTCTGTCATAGTTGGTCCTCCTAAAGTTACGTTTTTTAAACGTAATGGTTGGTGTGGTTTTTTGGTGCCTGTTGCTGGGTAAAGCACGAAAATGTTCGAATCGTTCAGGATGAGTGCAGTGGTAGAGATGATTATCCGTTGTTTGTTGACGCCTCGTTTGTTGTTCGTAAAAAGTACGTTTCTTACAGAGGTCATGGCTCACTTCCGTGATCCTCTATTGTGTCTTAGGGCCTTTGGCAACCGATCTAGCTCGCTTCGTGAACCAATTTTGGTGACTTCGAGTACTGTTCATCATCTGCTCTGTCCCACTTTGTGGGCCAGTCGCAGTGATTCACAGCAAAAAGCGCCCTAATGCCGAGGCATTAGGGCGCTGATACGCGGTACCACCTAAATTGCAGATTGCTCTGCCACTTTGACGTGAGGTAACGTTCACGACGCGCTTGATCTTACTGTGCGGCTTTGTCTGCAAGAAACAAACCGTGGTTCGGATCAAAGACCTTCAAGCTACCTTTTCAGTGTCTGGGGAAGTCTTGCACCGACCGACTTCTCTCTGACCGCCAGGGTCACTGATACTCCTCTTGAACATTGTCTTGCTATCATAGATTCTTGTTTCATCTTGCTACATTCTACAATGAACTTTTTTGAAAGTCAATTAGAGGTTTGCTTTCGCTGCATCGATGGCTGCTTGATAATCTGGTTCGTGGGAGATCTCAGGCACGATCTCAACGTGTTGAATCACGCCTTCACGGTCTAAAACGAAAATTGCTCGGGCAAAATGACCGAAGTCTGGGATCATGATTTGATAGGCCTCACCGAAGGTATTCGCCGGATCATGAAGCATGATCATGTCGACGCCTTCTTGGCCGCACCATTGTGCTTGTTCTTCTTTTGTATTGTTAGAGATCGTTACAAAATTTATATCATCCAATTGACTTGCTTCTTGGTTGAAACGCTTGGTCTGCAACGCACAGACACGTGTCACGATATCGGGAACCACGCTGATGATCGTTGGTTTTCCTAAAAAATCAGTCAGTGTATATTCCTTGTCCTCTAAACTTTTCAAGCGAAAATCAGCTGCTTTATCCCCTACTTTTGGTTGGTTGCCGGGCATCTCATAAACCGTTTCTTTGCGTGTAACTTGCATAACATCTCTCCTATAGCATTTTCTCCCAGTATAAGAAAGATTGTCAAAAAACGAAAAGGATTTGCTCAGACTTTCGATTTTTGCGAGTAGGTCGTATCAAAAAAAATCAATGTTTGCAATTCTGTCGTCAAATCAATGTATTGGATATTGACGTCCTTTGGCACGATGACGGGATCAGGGGCAAAATTTAAAATCGCTGTGATCCCAGCATCCACGATCGCATCGATCGCCATTTGTGAATAACGGCTAGGAACGGTCGAAATCGCTACTGTGATCCCTTTTTCTGCTACGACTCCCGCCAATTGGTCCATTCCATAGACATAACGTCCACTAATGGTCTGGCCAATTATTTCTGGATCATTGTCAAAAACCGCGATGACGGAAAGATTTTCATTTCTGCGAAAATTGTTGTTAGCTAACGCTTTTCCTAAATTTCCATAACCAATCAAGGCAATTTTTTTCTCCTCATTGGTTTCTAAAATATAGCTCAAAACCTCAATCAAATAAGGAACATCATAGCCATAGCCACTTCTGCCTAATTCTCCTAAATGAGAAAAATCTCGGCGGATCGTGGCTGAAGGAACTTGCGTGATTTCTGCAAACTCTTTTGATTTGATTCGCTGAATGCCAGAGGCATCCAGTAATTTTAAATGTCGTAAATAAGCTGGCAAACGTTTTGCCGTTGCTTTTGGAAGTTTTTTATCTCTTAGTGCTTCCATCCTGTCCACCCTCCTTGTTAAATGATTCACATATTGAGTGTAGCATGTTCCATTTTCAATAGCAAGAAAATATTCACAAACTCTCTCACTCGATGAAAAACGACCACAAATGTTCCAAAACAGTTGTGGTCGTAGCATTAAAACCGGGGTTCTATTATAAAAATTCAGCGAATTCGGTTGCTATTTTTTCTTGATTTGCCGTGATTACTTCTAGTTTCAACCCAGCCATCGCACGTTCCATCATCCCTTCGATATCGAGACGCTCTTCATATTGATGTACTTTATCCAGTCTTGGGCGTGTCTTTGGTTGAGGGGGGGCAAAGATTGTGCAGCAATCCTCAAAGGGCTGGACCGATAACTCAAAGGTATCAATGGCTTCGGCAACTTCAATGATCTCCAATTTGTCCATCGTTGCCACTGGGCGCACGATTGGCGTATTGGTTACTTCATTGATGGCGACCATGCTATGCAAAGTTTGTGAAGCGACTTGTCCTAATGATTCACCATTTAAGATAATCAAGCCATGACGAGCCTCACGAATCGCATCTGTCAAACGCAGCATCATCCGACGGGTGATGGTCATCCAATAGCCTTGTGGCACACGGTTTTTGATTTCTTCTTGGATTTCCGTAAACGGAACTTCGATAAATTGGATGCTTCCCACATAAGGCGCAAGCTTCTTCGTTAAATCTTTGGCTTTTTGTAATGCTTGTTCACTCGTATAAGGAGGACTTGCAAAATGGACTGCTTCGATCTCAACACCGCGTTTCATGGCAAAGTAGCCTGCAACTGGCGAATCGATACCACCAGAAAGCATCAACATTCCCTTACCGCTGGTGCCAACGGGTAAGCCGGCTGCTCCTTGGATCGTTTCATAGGACAGATAGGCGCCATCGACCCGTATTTCCACCCGCAGATTGATGTCTGGTTTTTTCATTTGGACTTTGACATCAGGAAAACGGTCGATCACCGCATTACCTAAGGTCAAATTCAACTGGTTGCTATCTTGCACAAACGAGTGATCGCTGCGCTTAGCTGTGATTTTGAAGGTCTCAACACCGGTGTAGATCTCTGCCATAACGTCTTGAACGGCTTTCTTTAATACCTCAATGTCTTTTTCAACCCGAATACTAGGGGAAAAGTTTTGAATCCCAAAGACTTTTTGCAGCTTAGGAATGATCTCTTGGCTGTTTTCACCGTTCAATAGCAAGTGCATGCGATCTCGCTCGGCATGAACTTTGACATGGGGATAATCGGCTAAGGTACGTTTGACGTTTGAAGCTAATTGCATAATAAAACTACGACGATTTTTGCCCTTTGTTGACAGTTCGCCGTAACGAACCATGATTTCTGAATAATTCACGAGAAAACTCCTTTGATTTGGATTGATTTTATAGTGCTATGTCGTGCTTAATTGATTTTCGAAAATTTTTGGTACAACTGGTGGAAGACGATCAGAAACTGCTCGACTTCTGCCATCGTATTGCTCTCATCTAAACTGATACGAACAGCGGATGTCGCTAACTGTTCCGGAACGTGCATCGCATGAAGCGTACTGCTGGCCATCTTTTTACGGGAGGAACAAGCGCTCGTCGTCGAAAGATAGATCTGCTTTTCTTCAAAGGCATGGACTAAGACTTCTCCTCTGATCCCTTTTAATGAGAAACAAAGTATATGTGGCGCAAACCCTTCAGTGCCAGAAAAAAGCGTAACTTTCTCATAGCCAGCCAGTGCTTCTTGCAAATAGCCTTTTAATAATTGAACATGGTTCGGCTTTTCAGCCTTGTGTTCCGTCGCTAAACGTAGGGCTTTTGCCATGGCAACGATTGCTGGTACATTTTCGGTACCGCTGCGCTGGTTTTGCTCTTGCCCACCGCCAGTCATCAATGGCGCCAACTTACGGCCTTGTTTCCAATAGATAAATCCGGCGCCACGAGGTCCGTGAAATTTATGCGCAGAGAACACAGCAAAATCGACCCGCTCATTGAACCATTGCTCTTGCGGCACCTTTGTGATGGCTTGGACAGCATCCACATGGAAATGGATCGTTGGGTAGTCCGCTAGCACGGCTGCGATCTCATGGATCGGTTGGATCGATCCCACCTCATTATTGACCGCCATCACCGAAACCAAAATCGTTTCTTTGCGAATCATGTTTG
Organism: Enterococcus sp. DIV1067f; assembly: GCF_050543505.1. Taxonomy (NCBI): domain Bacteria; kingdom Bacillati; phylum Bacillota; class Bacilli; order Lactobacillales; family Enterococcaceae; genus Enterococcus; species Enterococcus sp. DIV1067f. The sequence goes on along the minus strand of NZ_CP172940.1, from coordinate 670,875 downwards.
CTAATTCTGACACGTTGACAAAGCCTTGAGCATCAACAGGGACCACACTGACCTCAAATCCTAATTCGGCTAATTGAGCCGCTGTTTCACTGACGGCAGGGTGTTCAATACTGGAAATAATCAGGTGATTCCCATAGGCTTTTTTCGCTAAAGCAGTCCCTTTGATGACCCAGTTGTCTCCTTCGGTCCCCCCACTGGTAAATGCGATCTCTTTGGAAGAAACGTTTAACAGATCGGCGATCTGCTGACGTGATTGCTGTAGCAGGCGATTGGCTTGATTTCCTAAATCATGCAGGCTTGAGGGATTGCCGATGATTCGCTGACTGACTTGGACATATGTATTTAAAGCTTGTGGATAAATAGCGGTTGTTGCACTGTTGTCAAAATAGATCAATGATAGGACCCTTTCTCTAAAAAAATTCTTTCCCATTATAACTGCTCTTGGGCTGAGTTTCAAGGTGACTCGCTGGCTTTGGCTTTATTTAAAGGAAACTTTCCCTTCCTTCGTAAGCGTTAATCATGCAGCGAGCCATTCTTTCCATGAAAAAAGCCAGTCAGTTTTTCACTGCTGGCTTTCGTATTATACTAAGTCGCGGTTATTGAAGTAGAAGTTTTCGATCCGTTTGAAGGCACCTGGTTCTACTCGTTCCAACGCTGTGCCGATTTCATCTAGCGCATCTTGATAGCGATATTCTTTACTGAACAAGTAAAGTGATTTGTCGATCGCTGCCTTGATATCTGGATGAGAATGACGATAGCGGTTGGCATATTGCATCATTTGCTCAGTCAATGCCGCAGCATCCACCAAGTCTTTCGTTTGTTCATCTAAAAGATCAAGATCTTCTTCACAGACAGAAACCAATTTATTGATTTCTTGCATGTTGATGCGAATCTTGTTCAATTCTTTGCCTAGTTCTTCCACCCGATCTGTTGCCACGAAGAAGAATTCTAAGTACTCACCTGGCAAACCAGGTAAGCGTTGCTTCTCAACAAACCGCTTCAAGTTGCGTAGACGGAATTCGAAGCTTTCCACTTTTTCTTGCGCAACTTTTTCGCCACGACGTAATTCCGCAAGGGAATCATCGATTTCGACTTGCTGGCTTTCCACATCATCCAAAATCTTGTAGGCATCTTTGTAGAAGCTTTGCACTTCTGAATAAGGAATTTCGTGCTTTTCTAATTGTGGTAGGTACTCGTTATTGCGACGAGCCAATTCGTCGACTTCCGTTTGGAAACCACGGACGCGACCTAACTCATTATGATTCAATGTATAGCTTTGTGCCGTATGATCCAACTCGATCAACAACTGACGGTTGTTCTTCGTTGCGTGGTCAATATAGTCTTCAATGATTTGGCGATTTTTCATGACATATTTCTTGGCATTGATCTCACGTTCCATCACCGTATACAAGGCATCGATATCACTTGCAGTATCACGACTTGCCACTTCAACGGAAGCGACTTCTGTTTTCGCTAGATCGTTCATGGAGTTTTCAACTCGTTTTTTCACACGGTTGATTTCTTCTTGGAAGTTTGCTTCTGGGAACACATATTTTTGTTCTAATAATTTTTTGTAGCCATCTTGGATTTCTTTCAACTGATCTGGGAAGGTACGGTTTAATTCTTCGTAGGCCGCTGGGATCCGTTTCATTAAGTCTTCTACTTCATAGGTGTGTTTTTCTGCTTGGTCTAACACTTCCCGTGCTTCCACAGGATCGCCTGAAGTATTTAAGGTAACAAATTGGGTGAACTCAATTTCAATGTTTTTGATTTGTTTTTGCAGCTCATTGTAAGCAGGACCGAATTCTTCGCCTTGATCCCGTAGCTTCTTCTTCAAGTCTTCGTAAACGTCCAACGCTTTTTGGACTTCCAGTGAATTTCGTTCTTCACTTTCTCGTAATTCTTTCAAGCCGGCGCGAATCTCTTCTACTTGGCGTTCCATCTCATCCATGGTCGCTTCCGCTTGAACGATCGCCCCTTTTGCTTTGAAAAAGCGGATGCGTTCGTTTAGTTCTTCCACTTCAAAGATTTGACTCTCAAGTTCAGCAAAAGATTTTGTGGAGATATCTGTCCATTGTTGGTTCCACTCACGGAAGGTGTTTTGACTTTGACCAACCAAGTGCATTCTTTTTACTTCATCGACTTCTTCGATCACCGGTAAGTCAAACAGATTTTCTTTGCGTTTTTCCAAGTCATTTAGCTTTTCTTGGTTTTTCTTCCGCATGAAAAAGCCAATTGCATACAAGACCGCTGCGATGATGATGATGGCAATGACAATTCCAAAGATGATATTAGTTCCCATTTTGTGGTTCCTCCAATTTTCAAATATACATGTTTCGTCTAAAATCTGCTGATCAGCAGATTGATTAATAAGTTCATTGAGTATAAAAAGGACAGACAGTCCCTTTATAAAAAAGCATCTACGCTAGATTATAGCATAAAGAAAAAAATCAAGCATTAGATTGAGGCAAAAAAGATCGACTTTTTTCGCATCGAATAAAATCATTCACGGCTTTTCCATCGATAATGAAAACAAATCGTGAAATTTACATCAACAAGTGACTTTTTTTCTGATTTTTCCGATTTTTTTCAAGAAACCGCTTGATTTCTCCCTATTGAAACTGTACTCTAGTAAAAAGCTTGAACAGGAGTAATGTCAAATGAAAGTAGCGAAATTCGGAGGCAGTTCCCTTGCCTCAGCCGAACAAGTCGAAAAAGTTGTTGCGATAATTGAAAGTGATCCTAAAAGACGGTTTGTTGTTGTTTCAGCGCCTGGTAAGCGTTCCAGCGACGATCAGAAAGTCACCGATCTGTTACTAGCAGTCTGTACCCGTCTGTGTGCCCAAGAAGAAATCACTGATTTAATAGAAGAAATCTATGCCCGCTATACAGCGATCGCCGCCCCCTTTGGTATCGAACAAGTCCATTTAGACCGCATCTGGCAATCATTGGCGGCTTTTCAAACACTGCCTACTCAAGACAATCCGCATCTTTATGATACGGTCTTGGCAAGCGGCGAAGACAACAATGCCAAATTGATCGCTGGGATTTTACAAAGCCGTGGGTTAGCTGCTCGCTACATGAATCCGCAAGAACTTGGGTTGCTAGTGACGGATGAACCCCAAAACGCCCGTATCTTGAACAAATCGTACGCTAAGATCGCACAATGGCGCGATAGTCCTGAAATCTTAGTGATTCCTGGCTTCTTTGGTTACACAGAAGCCGGCGAAATCTGTACCTTCTCTCGAGGGGGATCTGATATTTCTGGTGCCATCGTGGCGGCTGGTCTGCAAGTAGAATTGTACGAAAACTTTACCGATGTCGATGGGATTTTTTCTGCTCATCCAGGCTACGTTCATCATCCAGAGTCCATCAAAGAAGTGACTTACCGAGAAATGCGGGAGCTGTCTTATGCCGGCTTTACTGTTTTGCACGATGAGGCGTTGATGCCTTCATACCATGCGAAAATTCCCGTGGTGATCAAAAACACCAATAACCCAAGTCATCCCGGCACCTTGATCACCAACCAAAGAGACAATTTGGATCAGCCGGTGATCGGCGTTGCCAGTGACGAAGGCTTTTGTATGATCTATATCCGCAAATACTTGATGAACCGCGAAGTTGGGTTCACGTTACGGGTCTTAGAGATTTTCCGGGAATTTGATTTAAATTATGAACACATGCCTTCAGGAATCGATGATATCTCGATCATTATGCGCTCCAACCAGTTGAATCCAGTATTGGAAGAAGAACTGCTGCGCAAGATCGCCTACGAGATCGATCCCGATGAACTGCGAATGACCCACGATCTATCCATGGTCGTCGTCGTTGGTGAAGGGATGCGTCAGCGGGTCGGGATCACTGCCGACAGTACCGCTGCCCTTGCGCGGAAAAATATCAACTTAGAGATGATCAACCAGGGGTCCTCTGAGGTCAGCATCATGTTCGGCATCCACAAAGAACAAGAAAAAGCCGCTGTCAGAACCCTTTACTACACTTTCTTTGATTAAACCAAACGTGCCAGTTGCACCACTCCTTTTGCTGATAAGCAATCGGAACGGGCAACTGGCACGTTTCTTTATTATTCTGACGATTCTTGGGCTTGCGCTTGTTTTTGTGCCAATTGGCGTTTGATTTCTGCCTTGATTCGCGGTTCAGGAGCAAACCGTTCTTCCCAATCGCTAGGCTTCATGACTTTGTGGGTCTCAGGATCATAATGGGGCTGCCCATCTGGAAAAAGTTTCCCCATGTTGGCGTCATGAACGATAGCCAGGATCGGCGCTGGATCGACCCCTACCAGTGAAAAAGAGCCATAGGTAAAATACAGCAGATCACAGAGCGCATCGACTTGTTCTACTAGGGAATCACTGACAGGCTGTTGTTTGGCAGCCAGCTTGGCTTGGGCTTGATCAATTGCTTGATGCAAATGGGTCAACCCTGCTTGAAAGGTCTCTTCGTCATTGTTGCTGGCAGCATAAAGGAACTCAACTAATTCTTCAATTTTAAAACCAGCACGAAACTGGGCTTTTTCCGCTGAAAAAGCTTGTGGATATGGCGGTCGTGTTGGATCAAAGGTTTTATGAAACTCTTCCGTCATTTCAAATGGACTCATTTCTCTCGCTTCTTTCTGCTTTTTCTAATGGTTCTGTTTCATGGTTCTGCGCTGTCTCCTACGTTGCTTCATGGATTGGCTACACCTTGTTTATTTTTTTTAATTCAATCCCTTGCTTGGGCATCCTCGGCAATGATCCCAAAATGGATCAAGGCTTTCTTGATGCCGTCATGATCGTTGGTGTCCGTCACAAAGTCAGCACTGGCTTTGGTGATGGGCTGGGCATTGCCCATCGCAACCCCGATCCCCACACCTTCTAACATTTCCACATCATTAAAATGATCCCCAAAGGCCATCGCTTCTTCCATCGCGATTCCTTCATAGGCCAAAAATTCTTTGATCCCTTTGATTTTCGAACCGTTTTTCGGCACGATATCAACAGAATAGGCATTGGATCGCTTAAAATCACATTGCGGCAGCTTGGAGCGTAATTTTTCGCGCTCTGATTCAGGGCTCAGCATAATGCACTGATAGATTGGCTCTCGTAAAATGTCCAATGATTCATAACGTTTGGCGTTGCGATTGGGACTGAAGCGCTGCAAGACTTTCTTTAAAAAGCCGACGGGAAATTTTTTCGGTACATAGCGCAAATAGCGCTGCATGACGGGTGATTGGCTTAAACGGATCGTCAAGCTGCCAGCCACTTGCGTTTCTCCGCCAAACATGACTTGACGATAATTTTCATCGGCGTATTCTACGATCGCTTCCAGCGTTTGTTTTGGAAAAGGTTTGGCATAAATCAAGGTTTCCTTCGTGTAAACATATTGGCCGTTATAGGTGATAAACATGTCTAACGACAAGTAATCGATCACCTTCTCTAAATCAACCGGACCACGTCCGGTGGCAATGCCGCAGAGGACGCCATTGGCTTGGGCTTGTTTGATGGCTTCACGGGTACTGGCAAGCGCCTTGCCGTTACTGGCAATCAGTGTGCCATCAATATCAAAAAAGATTGCTTTTATCATATGACTCCTCAAAATAATTTCAACTGATTAGGATTTAATGCTTCGTAATCAATCTGCAGCGCATCGATCAATGCGCGAGCATTGTCAGCGGCGTCACGACCGGCATTATTATTGAAGACCACTGCGACTTCTTTGGCATTGGCTTCGATGGCTTGAATCGCTTGTTTTAACTCCGTTAGTTCGGCTTGGTCATAGCGATACAAGGTCCGCAGATTTTTGGCATCTGGCCCCGTCGCTGTCCAGCCGCTGTCGTTGCGTCCATGAAAACGGCACAGGACAAACGCAGGATTGGTCACGGTTGGATCAAGGGGAATCGTGGTCGATAGCTTTTTCGGCTGATCAACGACTACTAAGGAAAACTGTTTTCGCTTCATATAATCGATCATTCCCGGATACAGTTTCGGCTGATACCAGCTGCTGTCTCTCAGCTCAATCGCCACTGGGTAACCCGCAAACCATTCTCGCACTTGATCTAAATAGGCGACATTTTCTTTCGAACATTTAAAGCTGTTGGGAAATTGCGCCAATAGGCAAAACAGTTTGCCCGCTTCTACCATTGGCGCGATCGCTTCTTTATAAAGCTGCAGCGCTTCGGTCATGGTCAACTGATCTGGCAAATCCCCTTGGGTGGTCACACTTTGATGGACTTTCAACACAAAGCGGAAATTTTCGGGAATCTGGGTCAACCAATTGCGCACGTCTTTTTCTTTTGGCAAAAAATGATAGGTGGTATCCAGCTCAACTAACGGAAAATAACGGGCATACTCAAATAATTTCGAGTTTTTTCTTTGCACGAGACTGCCATGTTCACTAAATGTGGTACAACCAATTCGAATCATTTTTTCCCATCGCTCCTTGTTTTCTTATTTTAATAGTATACAATAGTTTTGAGTTAAGAGTAAATAAATCATTGCAGGTGATGAAAAAATGAAACGAATTCTCGTGTTGCACACTGGCGGCACCATCGCCATGAAAGAAGATACCCTGACAGGCGGCGTCAGCCCCGATGTCAGCAATCCGCTGATGGATGCACCGATCCACATTGATGACGATGTTGAATTGATCGTCGAAGACATTTTTAATATTCCCAGCCCTCATATGACGCCAAAAGAAATGCTGCAGCTGAAAGAACGTATCCAGCTGGCGCATTTAAGCGGTGTCGATGGGGTCGTGATCACTCACGGAACCGATACGCTGGAAGAAACGGCCTTCTTTTTAGATACCACGATCGGCGGTCAGTTACCGATCGTGGTGACTGGTGCCATGCGCTCAAGTAATGAAATCGGCAGTGACGGGCTTTATAACTTTGAAAGTGCGATTCGGGTCGCCAAGTCCCCCGATGCCATAGGAAAAGGTGTCTTAGTCGTCATGAACGATGAGATCCATTCCGCACGTTATGTTACGAAAACCCACACCACCAATATTGCGACGTTCCGCACCCCGACATTAGGTCCGATCGGCTTAGTCACAAAGCACCGAATCTTGTTTATGCAAGAGCTGTTAAATAACCGCCATTTGGATGTTGATCGTGTCGATGGTTTGTTTCCGATCGTCAAAGCCTATGCTGGGATGACCGGGGAATTGTTCGATGCTTTAGCCGACTCGCTGATCGATGGACTAGTGATCGAAGCTTTAGGCGCTGGCAATCTGCCGCCTCAAACCATTGAGCCTTTGAAAAAACTGATCGCTAGAAACATTCCGGTCGTCTTAGTTTCTCGCTGCTTCAACGGAGTTGCCGAGCCGGTCTATGACTACTTAGGCGGCGGGATCGAATTGCAAGCTCTTGGGGTGATTTTCTGCAATAGCATCAATAGCCAAAAAGCCCGCATCAAATTGTTGATAGCGAAAAACCGTGGGTTGACCATGGATGAGCTTCCTGATTTCATGGAGAATTGACCAAACAAAAACCCTTTTGCCATTCCGTTAACGGAGGCAAAAGGGTTGTTTTATTTTTCTCGCCAAGTAAAGATGGCTTCGCAGTAAGTATCCTCACCGATCTTGATCTCGTGGATCGTTTGCAGCGGCACAGCCTCGCCGGCTTCATCGACTGTCTTTTCATTGATTTGAAAATGGCTTTCGATCAAATGGCCGTAAGCAACTTCCCGATCAAAGCGGATCGTCACTTGTGTCACTTCATGTTTTGTTAAAAACTCATAGCCTAAGACGTCCATCAGCCAATTGAAATACATGGCGTTGTTGACATGCTGATTGCTATCGATATCGTAGAAACGCACCCGATACGGCAAAAATTGTCCTTGCGTGATAGTGGTGATCTTCGGATAGCGTTTGATTCGCTTAATTTTTTCACTGCCAAAAGGTACCACGATCTCATCCGGAACACTGCTGACTTTGCGCGTCTCCGGGTCCATCAACGCAAAAACCGCTTCGATTTTGACCAATTCCGTTCCGTCTTCTGCCAATAACCAAAAGTAACGGTAGCAGAAAAACTTATTGTATTCTCTCGCCTGGGTCGCCACTTGGATCTGCTCCCCTACGCGCGGCAAACGAGTTACCGTTATATGATAGCTGGTAATGATCCAGGTCAAGCCATAACTAGCGATGACTTCCGGTCCGCGGTTTAACGCCGCACTTTGTTCTTCTGATGTCTTGATGGCAATGCCTAGCATGGCTGGAAACGTCATCGTTTGGTTGACATCACATTCATAATACGCCACTTCATGCGTGGTTTGATACTTTGCTGCCATAGTTCTAATTGCCTCCTAAAAACGACTCAATATTTCATCGACAGTTGGTCCATAACTTTCGCCAAATTGATTCAAATGGACCAATAAATAATACAATTGATACACTGGCAGTCGCTCTTTCCAATTCTCATCTAATGGATAGACTTCTTGATAGCCTTCCAAAAATTCCTGACGAAAACCGCCGAAAAGCTGGGACATCGCAATATCCATTTCTCGATCCCCATAGGCGACTGCCGGATCAAGAAACACTGGTTCTCCTTGTTGATCGAACAGCACATTCCCCCGCCAAAAATCACCGTGTAATAAAGCAGGTGTGACGCTGCGATCACGCCAATTCTCATGCAAAAATTCTTTCAAACGCAGATAAGCGGCTTCCCGTTTGGCATGCCAGTGATTACCCAGCTTCGCTAATTCGACTTGCACATCCAAACGGCAGACTGTGTAAAAATCAAGCCAATCGGTGGTTTTCGGATTGACTTGCGGCAAAAAGCCGATGTAATTGTCTTCGTAAAAACCAAAAGACTCCTGCGTCTGCTGATGAAGCCGAGCCAAGCATTGGCCTAAGCGCCGCTGCTGTCCTTCCCCACTATCGATCCATTCCATCAATAAAAATGCCCCCACTTCGGTCTGACCGAGGCGTTCGATTTTTGGCACCCGCACGAAAGGGGCTAATTCAGCTAAGCCATTGATTTCTGCTTGAAAGAACACCGATGAAACATGAGGATGGATCTTTAAAAAATAGCGATTTTCTGCTGTCGTGAAACGATACGTTTGATTGACATCCCCACCACTGATGGGTGTCAGCGAGCCGGGCATCCCGATTGCTGCGAACAATGCTTCCTCCATACGGATCTCCCTTTCTTTACTCAGTCAGTTGGGCAGTCAAATACGCTTGTTCCTCTTTCGTCACCCCTAGTCCTTGCAGGAGATACTGATCGACCGAACCGAAATACTGATCGATCGCAGCCAAACTTTCCTCAAGAAAACTCTCTTTGGCACTCATCAAAACCGTAATCGCCGTTAACAGCTCTTGCGGCAAATGCTGGGTCATTGGGGCAAATTTTTCTTTTAGCATTGGGGCTAAATAGCGATTGGTCGCTAAATAATCTTCTTTGATCGTCGCTGGTGCCACAGCCAACACATGCAGCAATAAAAAGGCGCCAAAGCCTGTGCGATCTTTGCCCGCGGTACAGTGGAACAAGGTTGCTCCTTTACCTTCCGCATTGTCGATCACATGATCAAAGAACTGCCGATATTGTTGGCGGGCATAGTCGCTTTCAACAAAGTGACGGTAGACTTTTTTCATCTGCTCTTCGGCATCTTCCCCATCTTCCAAGCGCTGCTTCAAGCTTTCTGGCGACAAGGAAACCATCGTTTCGTCTTCTTTGAAAATAGGTAAAAAAAGCTGCTTTGCTGTGGCGATCGGTCGATCAGGCTGTGCATTGGCTTCAGCGATGGAGCGAAAATCAATGACCTGATTGACCCCATAGTTTGCCAGTACTGCTTGATCTGAAGCAGTCAATTCATTGATCGCCGCACTGCGGATCAATTTTTTTCGTTTGATCGTCGTGCCGTTTTTCGTTTGATAGCCGCCAAGTTCTCTGACGTTTGCCGCTCGTTCTAGTTGAATCAATTGTGTCATTGCTTATCCCTCCCGCGATGTTCTAGTTAAAAGTATAGCAGAAACTTCGCTATTAAGGGCACTGAAACCTAGATTTTTCTACAAGCTGAGCTTTAACGGACAAAAAAAGAAAGACCACACGTAGTCTTTCTTTGCTTTCGGTTATTATAAAACCTTTTCTACTCGGCTTCGATCACGGCCGCAGAATCATCTAAGATCGAACGATCCAGTTCGTTGATACGGCTGCTGGTCACCATTCCAGCAACCATACTGTCGCTGACATTAACAAGTGTCCGTGCCATATCGATCAATGGTTCAACGGAAATAACTAAGCCTACGATGGCGATCGGCAAATTCATTGATCCTAAGACGATCAATGAAGCAAAAGTTGCGCCACCGCCGACACCGGCAACGCCGAATGAGCTGATTGTAACAACGGCAACTAACAGCAGGATAAACTGCCAATCAAAGACATTGATTCCAACCGTTGGTGCAACGATCGTTGCCAACATCGCTGGATAAACACCCGCACATCCGTTTTGACCAATCGATAAACCAAAGCTGCCTGCAAAGTTAGCCGTGGCTTCATCAACACCTAACGCTTTGGTTTGGGTTTCGATGTTCAATGGCAAGGCACCGGCACTTGAACGAGAAGTAAAGGCGAAGCTCAAGACTGGAAAAGCCTTTTTGAAATACGTTACTGGATTGACCCGTACAGCGATCAGCAATAATGAATGAACGAGTAAGACCAAAATCAAAGCGGCATAAGAAGCGATGATAAATTTCCCTAAGTTCAAGATGGCTTCAAAATCACTTGAAGCTAATACGTTAGTCATCAATGCCAAAACCCCATAAGGTGTCAGGCGCAAAACTAACGTGACGATACGCATCACGATTTTATATAAGCTGTCCATCAAATTCGCAAAAGTTTCCGCTTCTTTCGGTGATTTGCGTTTGACACCAAGAAAGGCAATCCCAACAAAGGCTGAGAAAATCACGACACCGATCGTACTTGTCGAACGAGTACCAGCAAAGTCGGCGAAGACATTACTTGGGATGAAAGAAACGATTTGTTGTGGGATCGATAGATCTTGGACTTGTGTCGAACGTTCCGCTAATTCTGCGATCCGCGCTGTTTCCGTTGCTCCTTCGGTAAAGCTGGCACCGTCAAGACCAAAGACCATGACCATCACGATCCCGATCAAGGCAGCGATCGCCGTTGTCCCTAGCAAAGTCGCAAGAACCGTAAAACTGATCTTCTTGATTTTTTCGCTTTCTTTCATCTTGGTGAAAGCACCAACGATCGAAACGAAGATCAAGGGCATGATCAGCATTTGCAAGAGGGCCACATAGCCGCTACCGACCATCGTGATCCAGTCAAGAGCTTGCGTGACAACATCAGAGCCTGTCCCAAAAATCAGCTGTAGCACACCACCAAAAACGATCCCGACGAACAACGCCGCAAAGACCCGCGTTGAAAACTTCAGGTGACGCTTTTGCAATAAGTAGAACCCATAAATAAGGGCAGCAAAAAGTAGAACAACAATAATAGTTAACAGATTTGTCATTTGAATCCTCCTTTTGTTCAATAAACATGACAAAGTCTGTCAGAGGAAGTAAAGGTTCCCAGTGACCATTCTTCAACAGTTCACTCTAATGAGACGTGTGGCATCATTAGTGACTATTCCATTTTAAAGAAGTTTGCTTCATCTTACAATAAATAAGTTCCCACTTTTCTGGGATGGTACCGCTTTTTTGTCAGTAAATAAAAAAAGAACCGTTGCCACACTCCCATGCTGCTAGGATTTCTGCTTTCCTAACAGTTAGATTGCGGCAACTGGTTCGTTATTTTTTCATTTCGTCTTTTTGAAAAATTTCAGAAAATATTCAGGCAATCATTAGAAATTGCTGACTTACGCCAAAGCGCCCATTGGATCCCAAGGTGCTAAGACCGTTGGTTCTGCTTCAAAGGCAGCCAATTGTTCTGCTGTCAGGAATTCTTTGCGAACCACGATTTGATAGGTGTATTCATCCATCCATGCATCGCTCATGACGAAGAAGCCATTCGTTCCGACTTTTTCACCCCAGCTGTTTTCGACTTTCCATTTGGTTGATTCGCCGTCGATCAAGTCAACGCCAGTCAAGACCATCGCGTGGGTCATTAAGCTTTCGCCAAAATCTAAGCGTTCTGCTTTGGTCATCGTAAAGTCGATATCAAATAAGTCGTTGATATCATAGGCATCTAATGCCATGATCCCAGTATCTCTGGTAGAAGATTGACCGACATCACAACCGAACCACACGGACTCTCCTTGTTCCAATTGAGCGATCGCTAATTTTTTGAAGGTCGGCATATCGACGTTCAAGTATTTGACTTCTTTGCCGCCAACCACGTTGCCTAGCATTTCTACGGTATACGATTGATTGTAAGGTTTGTCGGCAGTTGGTGCGTTGATGATACTGACATAATCGTCAAGGTCCACCCCGACATATTTTTCATAAAAGCTTTGTGGTGTTAAGTTGCGATCAATATGATAGTTTTTGTCTTCATCACGGTATTCAAAATCAAAGGTTTCTGGCGGTGTGCCTAAAGAAGTCGCTAAGAAACGATAAATGTCTTCCAACATCGCTTCTTTGGCTGTTTGGATGTCTTCAGCTGTTTTGCCTTCTGCTACTAGCTGACGCAAAGCAACCGCATCTTTACGCAGTTTTTTGTTTAAGTAATTGTTTAGATCACGAGAATTAGAAGAGTTGCTGCTTTCTGGCATGACCGTTTTTGGCACGACACCATATTTTTGGAAAATCGAAACGATCATGTCCCATTGCCCACCATCTTGTTGTGGGGTTTGCAATAAGAAAGCAACTTTGCGACTTGTCAAAGGCTCGTTGGCAGTTGCTAAAATATTTTCATAGAAATAGTTGGCTTTTTCGTATTTGTCCCAAAAGAAGGTATGGTTTTGAGACAATTCAAATTCTTTTAAATTGAAATCATTCAACATCTTATGACGGAATGTATTCAATGCGGCAAACATCCAGCAGCGGCCTGATTGTTTTTGGTTTGAGACTTTCCCTGTTGTCACATCGACTGAGAAAACCGGGACATTGTTGACTTTTGCTGACACGTTTTCTGCAGAAGCGGTGATCCCATTTTTCACAACACTCCGTTGCAGTGCCGTTTGTTTATTATTGTCTTGATACGCTTGCGCAAAGGCAGCGGTGGTCTTTTTTGAAATTTCTGACATATTTCTTCATCCTTTCACTTTCCGTTCCTTCCATTTTACGCCTCTGCCTCTCAAATAACAACCTCTCAAATAACAACCGCTCCTAGAAAAATGAAAGGATCATCTTTCTAAGAGCGGTTGCTCGTATCAAGGATTTAAAGGGTTAGCATCAAAAGCAAAAAGCCAAGTAAAACAAAGGATAGTCCTCGTTCAAATCGTGCATACAGGAAGCGGATCGGGCGACTAGCTAGCAAGATCGTCAGTAAAACACTGGCTAACACCAACGTCACAAAGCCTAATACCGACAGATTCAAGTCGGTGATGGCTAATGCCCGCAAGCCCTTGATGAAGATCCCCTGTAAAAGATAGACCAGCAGTGTGTTTTTGCCCCACTTCGTAAAAAACAGGTGCTCTCTGGGCACGAGGCTCAGAAAACCGATGATCCCCATCAGCCCGATCACGAAAAAGACCGCACGCAAGGGACCGCCGAACAACGGGTAGCTCAAGTAATCGTCATAAGGCTTGGAACCAAAAACCATGTACTTGTTCATCCCATGAAAAAACGCGATAAAGGTGTAGATGATCGGTAGGAAAAGCAAACTGATGGTTCGAATCTTTGGTTTCAATAAAAAGCGCATCTCATTTTTGGGAAAATAAAACCCGATAATGAAAAACGGCAAAAAGACAAAGGTCCGCTGCAAGGTCAACACTTGATTTAAAAACGGCACGTAGCCAGCAAAGATGCTCAAGCCAATACTCAGCAGGATCGCCTGCTTTTTGGACATTTTTTGAAAGATCAACAGCGAGAGCTGCCAAAAGAAGATGCTAAGCAAAAACCAAAGTGCCCATTGCGGATTCAACAGTTGGATTTTTAGCGACTCCCGTAGACCGATCAACCAGTAATAGACGGTGTAAAACACCTGAAAGAAGACATAAGGCAGCAAGAACTTTTTCATCAACTCACGAAGCTTGTGTCCCTTCGTCAACGGTTTGGCAAAGTACCCAGCCAGAAAAACAAAAGCTGGCATGTGGAAAGTGAAGATAAAATAATATAGGTCATGATAAAACTTCTGATCGCCGATAAAAGGCTGCAGCAAGTGACTGAAGACGACCAAGATCATCAGTAAAAATTTTGCATTATCAAAGTAAGCCGTTCTTTGCGATTGGCTCATAAAAAGTTCCTCCTCTAAGTTGTATCTGTCAAAGGATACCTGATCCATGAAACAGAACTGTAACAAGCTATTTACTTTTTTCTAACGATTCTTGTTCATTTGATTACCAGTTGCTATTTTGTATAGTTTGTATTAATATATATAATACAAAGGAGCTGTTTTCGATGATATTTGATATTCAAACCCAAAGCAACCAACCCATCTACCAGCAGTTGCGGGAACAGATCATTGTCGGTATCGCAAAAGGCGATTTGGCCGCTGGCGAATTGCTGCCATCCGTCCGTCAATTAGCCGAAGAGATCGGCATCAATACCATGACGATCTCAAAAGCCTACAATTCCCTCAAAGAAGAAGGCTTGTTAGTCACAGATCGACGCAAAGGAACCGCCGTTGCCGCGCCACCACCGTTTACTTCCGGACAAGAAGCGGAGTATCGCCAAAACTTACAGCTACAGCTAGCAACCGCTCTCTTACACGGCAAAAGCAAGCAAGCGCTTTTAACGGATGTTCAACAACTTCTGGACCAATTTCCTGAAAGGAATGAATGCAAATGACTTATCTTTTTTTCATTATTGCCCTCGTCCTCTGTGGGACGACCGCATTTGGTTTACGCTTGATCAGTAAACCCCACAAAAATGTTTTACTCGAAAATACCCTTGCCCCTGAGCATCTGGATGATCCTAGCGTCCACAGCTTGATCACAGAATTTCGCAAGCGTATCTTACAAGTCGTTGGTACATTTAGTGTAGCAAGTCTCCTTTTTTTGTTCAATTTATCTGACTCCATCATCCTTACCCTGTTCTGGCTTTATATGGCCGCTTTGCTGGGGACAGCTTACTTGGTGCAAGTACATTACATCGGAAAAATGCGGCAATTGATCCTTACCAATGGATGGGAACTACCCATCGATCCGATTCGGATCGATACGAAACTCGTTCAAACCAAAAATAAGCGGATGCTGCCGTGGTATAGCCTCGTTCCTGCGGGGATTTTGTTGATGATCAGTTTGTACCAAGCATGGCAGTTGCCTGATCTTTCTACAGGATACTTGATGGGCGGTGTCTCCTTAGCAATTTTTGCGCTGTTCCTCTATCTCTGGGTGATCATCAGCCGCTTACCCGTTCGCGGGATCAGCGGTGATTCAGCTATCGACCAGCACATCAATGATTTAACAAAGCGCTATTGGTCCTTATTGATCGCTGTCACTTGTACCATTACACTGCTCTTATTGACTGTCCCGCTGGCGTCCATGTCCGCCACTGGAGCATTCAGTACTATCCTCTTAGTGCTCTTTGTTGTTTTGGTGGTTTTCTTGATCGTCTTTACCTTCTTCTTGTTGCTAGATCTGCGTAAAAAACAAGATCAGCTCTTAGAACCGGCAGCACAACCGCGCTATTATGGCGAAGATGCTTACTGGCGATATGGTTTTTACATCAATCCTAATGATGCGCGACTGTTCGTTCCTGACCGTGTTGGGATGAATATCGGCATCAATTTAGGCAAACGCAGCGGACAAATCGTCGCAGGCATCACCGCTGTCTTCTTACTTGTGTTAATGGTCGGTACCATCATTCCAATGTACCGCTTAGATTTCGCTCCTGATGCGATCACCGGTGAAGTGCAAGGACAAGAAGTCACCTTTGATGCACCAATGACCGGGAAAACAACGGTCTCTTTGGCAGATATAGAAACGGTGGAATTGATCGAAGCTTTGCCATCGCCTCGTGTTCGTACCATGGGTGTAGGAACCGCCAGTTACCAAATCGGTCAGTTTACCGTTGCCGGTGAGCCTGCCAGAATGTTCGTCGACACAAAGGTGACGCCCATTTTAAAAGTCACTACTAACGATGGCCCAATCGTTTTTTACACAAATAAAAAAGCCGCCGAAACGACGGATTTATACGAGGAACTAGTACAGAAGATTTCCTCAGCGGAGTGAGTGTTCTGGAAAAAAACTGGGGAACCCATTATCCCCAGGCTATCCACAACCAACAAAAGAACGGACTCTTTCCAACAAAAAAACGACCTTCCGAAACGAAGGTCGTTTTTGATACTCCGGCAGTAGGACTCGAACCTACGACATCATGATTAACAGTCATGCGCTACTACCAACTGAGCTATGCCGGAAGAATCTATCTGTACTATACCAAATAGTCAGATAATTTAGCAAGAGCAAAAATCAATTTTTTGATCCTTTTTTTCAAGAAAATCCCCTTTTAGAAACTTCCCTTCCCGCAAAGCGTTTTTCTCAAGAAATATCCGAAAATCTCATTGACAAAGTAGCGCCTTTACGGTATTCTATATCTTGTGTTAAATAACACGCCGCTTTAGCTCAGTTGGTAGAGCGCATCCATGGTAAGGATGAGGTCGACGGTTCAAGCCCGTCAAGTGGCTTTGGTAGGACAACGTTTGTCGAACGTTGTCTTTTTTTGTACATCTAATTCCCAATATATAGCGATAATTTCTAAAGTTAACAATTCGTATTGCCTCTAATTACTTGCGATATACAAAAGAAATAAGATCGTAAAACCCAATAGTACGAAAGATACAACGGCTTTCACCATTCTCGCTGCATCTTTAAATTTGAACAAGAGCGTATAAAGATTAATAAAGTAAATGATCGACAGGACTGCTTCTTGCGAATATTCCTTCACTTGGATCAAGCCTAACCATATACTCAGCAAAAGAATCGAAAAAACAACCTAATAGTTTTCTGCAACACGCTTCATTTCATTCTCCTTTCCAATGATAGCCACTTGCAACCAGCTGAATCATGGAAACTCAGTAAATTATCAGCCCCTCTCTCCAATACTTTTCCTACATCCTTTGCTTATTAAAAGTGTAACAAACTTTCTCTTCTAATGGTCAAACTTGTTCAATTTACATAGTTATTCTTTGTTAAAAAGATTAAAATGGGTTTTCAATCGTTACTCACAGCTCAATTTTAGGCACTTCTTTTTTACAACAAAAAACCCGCTCTCCTAAAGCTAAGAGAGCAGATTTTTCAACTAAACTGAATTTTTTTGAAAGGAGATGCTTGACGCTGACTTAAAAAATAACATATTTTTTCCGTTTAATTTAAATTTTTACTTCACGACCAGCACCGTACATTTCGAATGATTAACGACATAATCGGTGGTTGAGCCCACGACAGCTCGGGTCAATGTGCCTTTACCAGTTGCACCGATAACGATCAAATCAATTGGATACAATTCAGTCGCTGCATGAATGATAAAACGTTTTGGATCACCGACTTCAACGATCACCTCAACATCTTCCACCCCATGTTGATTGGCATCATAGATTTTTTTCAACATATCCGTTTCCACACGTAATTTTTCTTGATCAAAAATTTTCGCAAAAGCATAGGCACTTGTGGATAACTCAGCATTGTTGATAACAGAGAGGACATACAATTTGGCTTTGTTCCTACGGCAAATCGCGAGTGCTTCTTGGAACGCTTTTTCTGACTGATCCGACCCATCTAAGGCTAAAAGTACATTTTGAGAATTACGTAACATCCAAATCGCCTCCTTTTCTTTATTTTACCACAAAAAATGGAAGCGTTACAAAAAAGGACGAGGTCTACTCGTAAGAGACCTAAAACTTCCTTTAAGATTTGTGAAGGTCCTTACTTGGTTCCGCAATTATGCAGTAAAATAAGAAGAACAATGATTCGAGGTGAAAGAAATGCGCTCTTTTTTCCATGCTGCAGTCACTGTGCTCTTGTACTTAGGGCTTTTCTTGCTGATAATCGGTATTATCGCCTTTTTCTTGCTAAAACTTTAAGCTTGGTTTGTTGAAAAGCAAGTTGCTGTCACATCCCTAAGAGGAGTGATACACTTGGTTTATCAACAATTATCGAAACGAACAGCTTGCTGCTCACTCGTTTCAAAAAGGAGATCATGCAAAATGGACTTACATATTACCCCTAATGCCGCTGCTCGCTTTCCAGAAGGACACGACTTATATATTCTGACGAGTAATGACGGATCGAACCAATTTTCTTCAGCAGCTGGATGCTGTATGATCGGCGAACGTTTTTTGATCACACCGATCGACGAACCGTTAGACCCATA
>NZ_CP172940.1:0-647500 GCF_050543505.1 Enterococcus sp. DIV1067f | reverse complement strand
GAAGCTCTATCTCTAGAGTGGTCAAAGGATGTCAAGACCTGGTAAGGTTCTTCGCGTTGCTTCGAATTAAACCACATGCTCCACCGCTTGTGCGGGCCCCCGTCAATTCCTTTGAGTTTCAACCTTGCGGTCGTACTCCCCAGGCGGAGTGCTTAATGCGTTTGCTGCAGCACTGAAGGGCGGAAACCCTCCAACACTTAGCACTCATCGTTTACGGCGTGGACTACCAGGGTATCTAATCCTGTTCGCTCCCCACGCTTTCGAGCCTCAGCGTCAGTTACAGACCAGAGAGCCGCCTTCGCCACTGGTGTTCCTCCATATATCTACGCATTTCACCGCTACACATGGAATTCCACTCTCCTCTTCTGCACTCAAGTCTCCCAGTTTCCAATGACCCTCCCCGGTTGAGCCGGGGGCTTTCACATCAGACTTAAGAAACCGCCTGCGCTCGCTTTACGCCCAATAAATCCGGACAACGCTTGCCACCTACGTATTACCGCGGCTGCTGGCACGTAGTTAGCCGTGGCTTTCTGGTTAGATACCGTCAAGGGATGAACGTTTTACTCTCATCCTTGTTCTTCTCTAACAACAGAGTTTTACGATCCGAAAACCTTCTTCACTCACGCGGCGTTGCTCGGTCAGACTTTCGTCCATTGCCGAAGATTCCCTACTGCTGCCTCCCGTAGGAGTCTGGGCCGTGTCTCAGTCCCAGTGTGGCCGATCACCCTCTCAGGTCGGCTATGCATCGTTGCCTTGGTGAGCCGTTACCTCACCAACTAGCTAATGCACCGCGGGTCCATCCATCAGTGACGCAAAAGCGCCTTTCAACTTTCTTCCATGCGGAAAATAGTGTTATACGGTATTAGCACCTGTTTCCAAGTGTTATCCCCTTCTGATGGGCAGGTTACCCACGTGTTACTCACCCGTTCGCCACTCTTTTTCTTTCGGTGGAGCAAGCTCCGGTGAAAGAAAAAGCGTTCGACTTGCATGTATTAGGCACGCCGCCAGCGTTCGTCCTGAGCCAGGATCAAACTCTCATAATGATTTGTTTGAATGACCATACGGTCATTAAGCTCATAAAAATTAACTTTGCTAGCTATTGCTTGCATGTATTTGTTTCAATAAATTGAAACGTCCTACACATTGGTTCGTTTGCTTGCTTTGTTCAGTTTTCAAAGGTCTACCGTGCTGTGTTAGCAACTTTTATATCATACCAGAGCGACAATTGATTGTCAACTCTTTTTTTAAAAGTTTTTTTCGCTCGTTGTTTTTCAACTTCGCAGCGGCTGTCTCAGCGACTTCATTAGAATAACAAATGATTTGTTATTTGTCAACAACTTTTTTTAATTAATTTTTGTTGATGTATCAACATCGATTAACTGTTTTAAAATTGCGACTTCGTTATAATATCATCTGTTTCATTTTTGGTCAAGTCTTTTTTTGAAGTTTTTTCAAAAGCATTTTTGACCCGCTGACTCAATTGCCAACGTTGACTAATTTACCATTCTTCTTGACTCAGGTCAAGGAAATATTTGATTTTATTTACAAAAAGTTTTCAATAAAAAAAGGCTCTATAATTTATGGGACTGATGAATCAGAATTGATTCTTCAGCCCCATTTTCATTTTAGGTATTAAAAAACATATCGTTCTCTAGTATGATTAAATCACCACAAAATAAACAACTGAGAGGACGATATGCTATATGAATGATTCTATCAAAAAAATGCTGAGAATAATAGAGAAAGATTTGATGATTACAGAGGTCTCTTACGAGACCCTTCAGAAGAAAAAGACGTTGGTCGTCGATGCTGTTCTCTCGCCTACTCCTCGTGCTTGTAGAAGTTGTGGTTCTACTGTGGTAGATGGAAGCGGGAAAGCAATTATAGTGAAAAATGGAAAAAAGGAAACGATTGTCCGTTTTGAACAATACAATCAGATGCCTTTGGTTATGCGCCTAAAAAAGCAACGCTATACCTGTAAAAACTGTCGCACCCATTGGACGGCTCAAAGTTATTTTGTCCAACCCAGACATTCAATCGCAAATCATGTTAGATATAAAATTGCTTCTTTACTGACTGAAAAAGTATCTTTATCTTTTATTGCGAAAAGCTGTCAGGTATCTTTGACCACCGTTATTCGTACGTTGAAAGAGTTTAAAAGCTATTTGCCAAAGCAATCTAAGAAGATTCTCCCCAGAGTATTGATGGTTGATGAATTTCGTTCGCACGCTTCCATAGAAGATAAAATGAGCTTTATTTGTGCAGATGGCGAAACAGGAAAATTAATTGATGTTTTGCCTACGCGTAAATTACCCCGATTAACAAGCTATTTCTTAGGGGGTACCAATCCAGAAGAAGTAGAATTCTTGGTTACAGACATGAACGCTGCCTACTTCCAGCTCACCAAACGTGTTCTGCCAAATGCGAAAATAGTGATTGATCGGTTTCATATTGTCAAACACATGAATCAAGCGTTCAATGAGTTGCGTATCCGTGAAATGAATGAACTTCGTAAAGCAGGACAGAAAAGCCAGGCAGAAAAACTGAAAAAGAACTGGCGCTTTTTGCTAAAAAATCGTGCAAGCATCAACCATTATGAGTACAAAACATGGAAAAGTTTCCGAGCACCAAAATACCCATTTCTCACTGAAGCAATGATGATTGATCGATTGCTTGAGTTTTCTGCGCCCCTAAAGGAGGCGTATCCCTTTTTTCATGAATTAGTCGAAGCCTTTCGAGACAAAGACCCTGACTTATTTTTCTCCTTATTGGCAGAACTTCCTGAAACGTTAGATGACGGCTTTCGGGAGAAGCTTCAAAACCTTCTCACCTATGAAGAAGGTATCACCAACGCAATGATCTATCCTTATTCCAATGGAAAAATTGAAGCGAAGAATACCCACATAAAGACAATGAAACGAGTATCCTACGGATTTAAATCATTCGAGAACATGAGAATTAGAATCTTTTTGATCAATCAATTAATCAATGTAAGATAACAAAAAATCTGAGCCAGAATGTGGTTCATTCTGACCCAGATTTGATTTTACGCAACTCATCAGTCCTTATTGACAAAGAGCCTAAAAAAAGACCGTCATAACGGTCTTCAGTCTTTTCACTAGTATACAGTTGCTAAAAGAACGGAACGCCTTCGATCTTATAGTCTTCAATGATCTTACGAAAGATATTGGGCTCTTCCCACGCATACCCCTCTGGCAGCTGTTGCGTTTGTCCTGCTTCTTGTGTTTCAAAAACAAATAAAGGAATATTTTGCGTATCAATATTTCCGTTTGTGAGTTCAACGAGTTCGATCGCTGTCACATCAAGGTGAATACGGTCTTTAAACAATTGTAAGATCGTAGCCAAGCCGGTTTTATCTTCAGAAAAATCCGTTGACGCTAATTCCGCAGTGCCTTCGTGTATTTGCATCAAAAATCGTTTCGAACCATTTGTTAAGTGCATCATAACTGTACCCGCTACTTTTTTGGATCCCAAAATACCCACCTCAGTTATTCATCTGTTTGTAAACTAATTTTAGCACATTTTCAGAAAATATGCACGATTATCTGTTGCTGTTTTCTTTTTCTAACATTTCTTTAGCTTCTTTCACCCACACTGGTAAAGCTTCTCCAACCGTACGGAAACCAATCCGCTTATTCTTATTTGTAAAGTAGCGTTTACGCTTAAAGGGTGGCTGAACAAAACTTGTTTCCAATGTACGGCGGGACAAACTGATCTTTTGGCTGTATTCGTCAATATCAATGATTTGTACACGGATTTTTTGGCCGATCTGTAAGACTTCATGGATATTTTTAGTAAACCCGGATTGGATCTCTGAAACATGGATCAAGCCTTGCGTTTCTTTATCTAACGAAACAAATGCACCATAGGGTTGAATCCCAGTGACTGTTCCTTCTATAATGTTCCCGATTTGATAATTCATAGTCTTTCCTCTCTTTTCCACTTTCATTATACTTGAACTAGTGGTAGATTTGAAGCATCAGAAACAACGTTACACAATATAGGAGGGAAACGCATGATCAATTTTGACAAAGTTCATCCGCGCTTAAATACCAATAGCGTCAAATGGGATACAATTGCAAAAACCTATAAGGAAGAAAACTTATTGCCGCTTTGGGTAGCCGACATGGATTTTCTGGCACCAGAACCAGTGAAAAAAGCGTTAGAAAAAGCAGTTGCCCAAGGGATCTATGGGTACTCCACCATCCCTGATTCGCTGCTTGAATCCATCATCGATTGGCAGCAAAGACGTCATGGTTATACCATCAATAAAGAAGCGATCCTTTTTAATAGCGGTGTCGTTCCTAGTATTGCACTAGCGATCCAAAGTTACACCCAAGAAGGAGATGCCGTATTGATCCACGATCCGGTTTACCATCCCTTTGCCCATGTTGTCAAAAACAATCAGCGTACCTTAATTCAAGAACCCTTATTGGAAAAAGATGGACGCTTCGTCATCGATTTTGATGCGATGGAACGAACGATCATCGAAAAGAAGGTAAAATTGTTTCTTCTATGTAATCCGCATAATCCTGGTGGCCGGGTATGGTCCAAAGAAGAACTACTGGCGATCGGCCGTATTTGTCAAAAACATCAAGTGATCGTTGTCAGTGATGAGATTCATCAAGACATCGTTTTTGCGCCAAATCACTTTGTTTCTTTCCAAACAGTTGAGCCAAACTTTGCCGATTTTTCAATCATCTTGACTTCAGCAACCAAGACCTTTAATTTAGCTGGGATCAAAAATTCGATGGTATTCATCAAAGATAAAACCTTGCGCAGCCAATTTTCAAAAACACAGGAGCGTAACGTTCAAGGGGAGATCAATACGTTTGGATTGATCGCTACTGAAGCAGCGTATCGTGAATCTGAAGAATGGTTAGAAGAACTATTGTCCTACTTAGAGGCAAATCGCACCTTTGTCTGTGACTTTTTGACTGACCAACTGCCAACCGTGTCGTTTCAAAAGCCTGAAGGAACTTACTTGATCTGGCTAGATTTTTCTGCCTATGGCCTAACGGACAATCAGCTACATAGAAAACTGATCAAAGAAGCCAGCGTCGTGTTGAATCAAGGAAGTATCTTTGGTCCCCACGGGAGTCACCATATGCGGCTAAACTTTGCCTGCCCTAAAGAGCTATTAGAAAAAGCACTCAATCAAATCGCCGCCGCGTTTAAAGACCAACCGATCGATTAACGCTTACGTGTAAAAAAAGAACCCTAAAGCTGCCATTTCAACGGTCTCCTGAGGATGACCGTTGAAACTGCTTTGGGTTCTTTTGTTTTATTCGCTGATTTCGATCGTTTCGATCACTACATCATGCACTGGACGATCTTGTGGTCCCCGTTGCACGCCAGCGATTTCATCAACAACTGACATTCCTTCGATCACATGACCGAAGACTGTGTGACGGAAATCTAACCAAGGAGTACCACCTGCTTGATAGGCTTCGATGATTTCAGCTGGATAACCAGCACCTTCTAATTGACCTAACATGTTGCTAGGAACATTTTGATTGTTGACGATGAAAAACTGACTGCCGTTAGTATTCGGACCAGCGTTTGCCATGGATAAAGCGCCACGAAGATTGAACAATTCTTTTGAAAATTCATCTTCAAAGTTGCCGCCATAGATGCTTTCGCCGCCCATTCCTGTACCAGTTGGGTCACCGCCTTGAATCATAAAATCAGGAATGACACGGTGGAAGATGATCCCATCGTAATACCCTTTTTTCGCTAATTCAACGAAGTTTTTGACTGTTTTTGGTGCCAATTCTGGGAACAATTGTACAACTACATCCCCACGATTGGTTTTGATGACTGCTTTATGGCCAGTTTGTTTTTCTAATGCTAACTGTGGAAATTCAGACACATTAACTCCTCCTTCTCTCTCATAAATCCATGATAGCAGAAAATTGAAAAAATGCTAGTTTGGATAATTTTTGCTATAATGAAGCTATTCGTACAACACGAACATGCTTCACCCCAACGTGCTTAGAAAAGAGGAATAACATGGATATTTTTGATATAACGATTATCGGCGCCGGACCTAGCGGGATGTTTTCTGCCTTCTATGCCGGTATGCGTAACGCCAAAACCAAGATCATCGACAGCTTGCCGCAATTAGGCGGTCAGCTTGCTACTTTATACCCAGAAAAATACATCTACGATATCCCAGGTTATCCGAAAATCAAAGCGGGCGATCTTGTCCAAAACCTGGAAAAACAGTTGACGACCTTCAATCACCAATATTGTTTAGAAGAAACCGTCTTGTCGGTCGAAAAACAAGAAGACTATATCGAAGTCACTACCGACAAAGGAATCCATTACTCGAAAGCCGTGATTTTGGCTTTAGGAAACGGCTCCTTCCAGCCGCGCAAACTGACTTTGCCAGAAAGCGAGCGGTTTGAAGGATACGGCTTAGACTATTTTGTCACCGATTTGATGAAGTATGCCGGACGCAAAGTAGCGATCGCCGGTGGCGGCGATTCTGCCATCGATTGGGCATTGATGCTGGAGCCGATCGCTAGTGAAGTCTACTTGATCCATCGCCGTCCTGAATTTCGTGCTCATGAACATAGCGTCAGCAAATTACAAGCTTCCGCCGTCAACATTCTGACTCCTTATGTGATTCAAGAGCTCCAAGGAGAGCAACGTTTGACTGGTGTCTCGTTGCAGCAAGTCAAGGGTGATGAAACGGTCAGCCTTTCATTGGATGCTTTGATCGTCAATTACGGTTTTTCTTCCACATTGAACATCAAGGATTGGGGCATGAAAAGCAGCCGCCAAGGAGTCTTCGTCTCTTCAGATATGAGCACGTCTGTTCCTGGGATCTATGGCTGTGGGGATGTCGTTTTATACGATGGAAAAGTCGACCTGATCGCTACTGGTTTCGGGGAAGCCCCAACTGCGGTGAACAATGCACTCCATTACATTGATCCCAAAACGCGGACGCAACCCGCCCACAGTACGAGTCTTTTTAAGGAGTAGCTGAGATGAAACAAGTTGGTCTTGCCACCTATACTCTCCCTTTACAGGGGAAGACCCTCACTGAGCAAATGGTTCAGTATCTGGAAGCCTTCGATCATGCCGAAACGGCGGTCCACAATCTAGCCGTTGCCCAAGAAGCCAAAGGATTGGCAGAACGGTTTCAAGTCAACGCGGACAAAGCTTACTCAGCAGGACTGCTGCACGATGTCAGCGTCGTCATCCCTAATGACCAGCGAATCGCCTTGCAGATAGCGGTAGGCGAACCGATCTTAGACGCGGAGCGGCAAGCACCTTTTTTGCTGCATCAGCAGCAATCCGCTTTGTTGGCAAAAACGGTTTTTCAGGTGTCTGACCCAGAGATTCTGTCCGCCATCAGCTGTCATACCACCTTAAAGGCCCAATATAGTCGTCTCGATCTGATCGTTTTTTTAGCCGACAAAATCAAATGGGATCGCAAAGATCAAGCACCTTTCTTAACCGGTTTATTAGAGCGCCTCGATGATTCCTTGGAATCTGCCGCTGGCTATTATATGGACTGGCTCTTTGCCGGTGACTTAGTGGTCCCCCATCCTTGGGCAGTGGCAGCCAAAGCAAAATTAGCAAACACCTAAATGTCAGAAGGGACTAAACCCAAACGGCATGGGCTGCAACTGGAATAGGGCACAACTTATGATTGCAATCCATCAGTCGCATGTTGACTTTTGAATAAACTATTTTTACATGGAGGGGAACTATATGGTATTAGAAAGCAAAACACTTGAAGACAAAGCAAGAGAATTGTTGGCCGACCGCGGTGTCTCACTGCAAGACATCGGGGAATTGGTGATGTTCTTGCAAAAAGATTACATTGAAGGCATCACGTTGGAGATGTGTATCGAAAGCGTCAACGCTGTCTTAAGCAAGCGGGAAGTCCACAACACGATTTTGACGGGTGTCCAATTGGATATTTTGGCAGAAGAAAATCAACTGCTGCATCCACTGCAAGAAATCGTCAAAGAAGACGAAGGGCTTTATGGGATCGATGAGATCCTCGCACTATCCATCGTCAATGTGTACGGCTCCATCGGTTTTACTAACTACGGATACATTGATAAAGTCAAACCGGGCATTTTGAAAGAACTGAATAAGCACGACGGTCCCCGCGTTCACACCTTTTTAGATGATATCGTAGGTGCCATTGCCGCTTCTGCCGCAAGTCGCTTAGCCCATCAACACCCAAGTAAATCTCATTACATCACGCAATAAAAAAAGACCAACGATCCGCCTTCTTCAAAGGAAGTGGATCGTTGGTCTTTTTTTCATTACGCTGTTTTTTTCAAGCCTCGTTTGCCCCACCAATAGAAAGCAAAAAAGAAGACTTCAATCAAGACAAAAAAGAGAATAAAGCAATGCATGAAAAACGTTTCTGGCAATACGTTGATGATCGGATCGGTGGCTGGATTAAATAGCCAATCGTCGTTACTGAAGAAAATCTCATGGAACGTAACGAAAAAGCGATCAAAGCCGACTGCCATCAAAAACCCGAAAATCAGCGGCAAAATCATCCCCCATTGAAAGGGACGAATCAAGCGCCATTGCTGTTGTTTTTGCCGTAACCGATTGACGAACCAGATACTGGGCAGCACCGTGACGATCATCACGGCATAATTTAATAGAAACAACTGCTTCACATCGTAAAAATGCCCAGCGCCAGCTTCAGACATTGGAAAATCGGGCAAGGCGAGCGTACTTGCAAAGGGATTGTTTAGAAAATCTAGCAATAAGCCATAGTTCTTCAACAACTCTTCTCTTGTTAGCGAGGTATAATCCAGCAGATTTAAGTGATCGACATCAAACCAATATAACGGTCGAAAATTGATCGTTAGGGTGATCGCTAGACTGACCAAAAACAAAAACAAGCAGACAAATCCTAAGCGTTCAAGCCACAATTGTTTTTTCATTGTTCAAAATCCCACTCATCTAAAGAATCAACCACATAGGTTGGTGCTACTGGTAATGTCGGAACTGCCGCTTTCGGGGTAAATCCAGATAATACGAGCAAAGAATCGATCCCGTTTTGGATCCCCGAACGGATATCCGTTTCATAATTGTCCCCCACCATCAAGACCTCTTCTTTTGATAAGCCGATGTGTGCCACCGCTTTTTCCATAATGATGGCTTCTGGTTTGCCAATAAAAATCGGTTGCATTTGGGTGGCAGTCTCCACCATTGCAATCAGTGAACCCGCACCTGGCAACAAGCCTCTTTCCGTCGGGATATTTTTGTCTGGATTGGTCCCGATAAAGGTAGCTCCTTTTTGGATCGCTAACGTTGATAAAACAAATTTTTCATACGTCACGTGGTTGTCTAAACCAACCACGACATAATCCGGATTGGTTTCTTCCCACTCAAACCCAGCAGCTAAGATCAAATCGATCAACCCCGCTTCGCCGATCACAAACACTTTGCGGCCTTTGCCATGGTCTTTCATAAAATCGATCGTTGCCAAGCTTGCGGTATAGATCGTTTCTGGTGCCACGTGAATCGAAAATTCATCCGCCAATCGCTGTGCCACGACTTCGGGACTGCGGGTCGTATTGTTGGTCACAAATAAATAAGGCAGTCCTTTTTCTTGTAAGGATTCTACGAAGCGTTTCCCAGCAGGGATCGGCTCTTTTCCTAAATAAATCGTGCCGTCTAGATCAATCAAATAGCCTTTATATTTCATCTTATTCTTCCCTTTGTCGAATCGTAAACTCTTTTTTGCCTTTTTTCACCGTAGTTGTTTCGGTTTTTTTGACGTTTTTTTCTTTTGGTTTACGATTTTTAATCGTTGGTTTGCTTTTCTTCTGCGGAATTGCTTCACGCTTTTCTTCTATATGTGCGTTTTGTTGTGTAGTTTGATTTTGATTCGTTTGAGCTGGCTTTTTCTTACGTCTTCGGGAGGTACTTTTTTCTTTCTTGCCGCCAACCCTCTGGATCACGAAATAGGCACAACCGAAGTTGCAATACTCATACAAATAGTCTTCCAGCATGTCAATGCGCTGATCGGGTAATGCTTTGCGGTTATCCTTTTCAAAAAAGCCTTTCAAGCGTAGCTGTTCATAACCCCAATCACCTACGATATAATCATAGCGTGCCAAAACTTCACTGTAACGCTCACCAAGTTTTTCAGGATCGAAGCCTTCACGATAATCCATGACCAATTTGTATTGTCGATTGCCAATCATTAATTCTTCATCATTCAACAAAGTCACCAACTCGCCTTTTTGCGGTTGTTTCGCTGGTTCTTCAATAATTTCTTCTAGTACAGATGTCATTTCATCTGTGATCGTTTGTTTTTCGGTCATTTTTTCACCACCTGCTGTTTATTATACCTTGTTTTATTCCTCAATGATAGTCGCGGTTTTCCTCAAAAAACCACTGGAGGAGTACCAACTACTGAATAGGGTATTTCTGACTCAAGTAATCACCGACCACCGTCCGAATAAAGTCTGGAAAAAGAAACTCAACAGTTCCAGCAATCTCGATCGTCGGGAAAAACGGAATAAACAAGTAGTGATCCACAAGAGTCAACGTGTAGCTTTGAGAGACATCAACTGGTTCTTGCTTCCACAAAACTTGGTGGTTTTTTTCATCAAAGCGAATGCCTTCATAAACCAGTTCGCCAAAAATCTTCCCTCGAAAGCCCATCCCCATAATTGGGAAATTGCGCAAAAAGTTGCGATTTTTTTCCATCTCTAAGACCAATCGAATGACATCCGCGCCTTGCAGCGTCACTCGAATCAAATGCATCGGATGGGGCAAAATCGTGTGCAGCTGATCTTGATCGACCCGTCCTTGTGGTAAATCATCTAAAAATAGCCCCGTATTTAAGATGGCGGCATCCGTCTGTCCTTTGGCACATAATGCCAAAAGAGCCTCCCGAACCAAGGAATGTTCACTTTGCCAATCCCTCGTAAACGCTGCTGGAATTTCTGCCACCTGATTTGCCCGCAGCAAGCGATGGCCGATCGATAGATATTCGGCGATCTCGTCCTCATCTTGCGGAAAAGCCACCAACGAATCCGTCGGAATCACACGTGCGCGATGCTTGATCGGGCGGTGGTGATCATCTAAGACCACTTCGACTTCGCCAATGTTAAAACCAAACTTGCCAGCTGCGCCAATTTGAACCCCATTGATGACTTCGCCCTTTTCAAACAAATGGTGCGTGTGGGAACCTAATATAACATCTAACTCTGGAAAGTCCCTCGCAATCTGGCGGTCAGCATTGATGCCTAGATGGCTCATCAAG
Source organism: Enterococcus sp. DIV1067f (assembly GCF_050543505.1). Classification (NCBI taxonomy): domain Bacteria; kingdom Bacillati; phylum Bacillota; class Bacilli; order Lactobacillales; family Enterococcaceae; genus Enterococcus; species Enterococcus sp. DIV1067f. The sequence goes on along the minus strand of NZ_CP172940.1, from coordinate 636,213 downwards.
ACCAGCAGATCGACCTCGGGGCGCAAATGCTGCACCAATGAAGGCAAAATCTCCAAGGGTTCGCGAATGTCCCAACCGTTGGGGGCATATGTTAGCGGAAACGGTGCCGTAAAAGCGATCAAGCCGATTTTGGCTCCTTGATTGCTTTCCATGATTTTGTATTCTTGTGCCCACTTTGGCGGACGCAAATCCTTTTTATCAAATAAGTTGCCTAAAATGACCGGAAATGCTGCTTGGTCATACAGATGCTGCAAGACCTCTTTGGGATTGCCGACTCCCTCATTGTTCCCAATCGTCACCGCATCATAATGCCCTTGATTCATCAAGTCGACATTCGCCTTGCCGTCAGTTGCTTCTGTCAAAGGATGCCAGCGATCGACAAAGTCGCCTAAGTCGACCGCGATCACTGTCTCTTCGGTCGTATCCGCTTCTCGTTTTCTTTGATCCAAATAACGCCGCATCTTCGGCCAATGTTCTAGGTGGGAATGCAGATCGTTGGTATGGATAATCGTAATTTTTTCCATTGTGCGCCTCTTTTCAAATACGTCGCCTGAAATCACTATCCGTTTCTCTTGGCATCAAGGGTTGCCAGTAGAAAGACGACGGAATTCTCTACAAAATAAGCATAGCATAAAATCTCTGGGAAACCATTGGAATGCTTGGAAAAGAATGGTGACTTTTTGTAAAAAAGAAACAGTTACAGTGACAGTTGTTCAAAAGAAAAAATCACTTTTCTGACTGTAAAAAGGAAAGTGATTTTTTCTGGTTATTTGGGGGAATTGCAACCGATAACACGGCGGAGGCAATTCGTTGAAGCGAAAATAAAGAGTTCTTGAAACGAAGATTCTATCGAATATCGAGAGCAGGTAATCCATGTTTCAGTTCGTCAGAACTACTGATTCTTTGAGAGTATAAAAATCGCCAACGGAAAAGTTATCAGAGTAAGGTTCTAAACAGGAATAAAGCCTTTGTATCAAAAATACAACTTAACCCTCTGAGAGCTGCTATCGATTGCCTAGATTTAAAGCAGAATACAATTAGAACAGCCCTTGGTATCACAAAGACTTTCAGACAATAAAAAAACCTAAGACAGTCTGTCTCAGGTTTGAATGATCATCGATTCAATTAGTACTACTGCTTTCTTCAAAAGCAGGCAGTTTTTCAATCAGACACATGGAGAATCCTGCTTAGTGCTGCTTCCTTCCGGATCTGACACGCTTCACAAGACCTCCATTGTCCTAGCCTTTCGGCAAAACTTAGTATAACGTATTTCGTTAGAGATTGCCAGCCTTTTTTTGTTTTTTCTTTTCTCGTAATGCTCGGAAAAAATCTGTTAGCAGCTGGCCGCATGCTTCTTCTAAAATGCCGCCTTCCACATAGGACCAATGGTTGAAGCGCTCATCTTCCAATAAATTCATCAATGTACCAGCAGTGCCGCCTTTGGGATCGTAGGCACCAAAATACACTTCTTCCACCCGTGCCAATAACATCGCCCCACTGCACATCGGGCATGGTTCCAAGGTCACAAACAGCTGCGCTTGTTCTAAGCGCCAACTTCCGACAGTGCGACAGGCTTCCTCGATCGCAAACATCTCCGCATGCGCTGCGGCTTGTTGCTGCGTTTCTCGTAGATTGTGCCCACGACCAATGATTTTGCCATCCAAGACGACGACAGCACCGATCGGTACTTCTGCCACACCTTCTGCTTTTCGGGCTTCTTTGATTGCTTCTTCCATAAAGAACGCTTTTTCCTCGGCAGTCAAGGTACTTGTTTTTTCCACGACTTCACTTTCACTCCTCTACCTCGCACCATTTCGTGCATTTCCTTGTTAGTATAACGAAAAACGCTTAGAAAGACGAGAAAAACTCGCAAAGACCGATGTCCCTGCGAGTTTCAAATGGAATGATTGGCTTAAAAGACGGAATTAACAAAGCTCGTCAACTTGTCTTTGACATGTTCTGTCGAATCTTTGATGTTGTCTCCGTAAACAGAGATTTTGTTGCGGCCCTCATTGACTTTTTTCATCACACCTAACAACGAATCCAATTCATTGTCAGACAAGCCGTCTACGACATCCAACAATTTTTCATTGCCGTTGAATTTGTCATCGACAAATTTCTTTACTTTGTGTCGGTTGCAAGCGAAGCGTACTTTATTGAATACTTTGTCTGATACAACGACGGCAGTAGTGATCCCAGCGATCGCTGCAATGCTTAATCCAATCGTTACTTTTGATGATGTTTTCATATCGATCAGCTCCCTTATTTTGCTACTTCCATCATAGCACGAGGACTGAAATAAAAACACTATTTCGTTTAAATCGCTTTGAATCTTAATCCTTTTGGAAAGAAGTTTTTCACAGTTCCTTGGACTTGTTTTCCAAAACCGACGGGGATCTCATCGACTGTCAAAATCACCCATCCAGCATTTCCTGGCACGCTCATGGTTTCACCTGCCACATACTGCTGCCATTGCGGCAAAGTGATCGGCACTGTCGGTGCCCCTTCTTCTGCATGGATCGCCAATGCCAACGCATAACTAGGTTCGATCCGATTCTTTTTAACGACGCCGACATGCAAACCTGGGCGCATAAACTTGATCCCTTTTAAAGAAGGCATTTCTTCAGGAACGAGCCAGAGGTTTTCTCCTAGCAGCTGAGGTGTCGCATTCAGTGCCTGTAAAAAAGGAAACTCCTTGCGAAAGGCTTGCCACAACTTTTGAGTCGTTGCATCCAATGGGCTCTTGGCTGTCGCTCCTTTGCCTTTTTTCTTCTTTTTCACTGGCGCTGCTTCTGCTTGGGAGGTCAATTTCGCAGCGAAATGACCTTCTCCTTGGTTTAAATGCGGCCATAAGCGGATGGTTTTCTCGATCCCAGATGCAGCTCCCCACTCGCTGCGCCCATGAGATACATTGGCCAAGTCGATCGCTTCGATTGTGAAGGGATACTCCTCCATTAACCAAGCCATCATCGCTTCGTTTTCTTCAGGGGCAAAGGTACAGGTGGAATAGATCAGCTGGCCCCCCGGTTTTAGCATCGCAACGGCTTGTGCCAAAATGTCTTTTTGCCTGATCGCACACTGATCAGGTGTTTCTGCCTGCCATTCTTCTAAGGCGACGGGATCTTTACGAAACATCCCTTCACCAGAACATGGGGCGTCCACCACGATCTTGTCAAAAAACTGAGGAAAATGGCGGCTCAATTCTTGTGGAGCCTGATTGGTGACGACTACATTCGGAAAGCCCCAACGCTCCACATTTTCTGATAGGATTTTGGCACGCTTCGGGAAAATCTCATTTGCTACAAGCAGCCCTTTTCCTTGTAATTGGCTTGCCAGCTGCGTTGTTTTGCCTCCCGGTGCCGCACATAAATCTAAGACCCGCTCCCCTGGTTGAGCGGCTGCGATCGTTGCCACGATCATCGCACTAGGTTCTTGGCTGTAGACATAGCCAGCTTGATGGAGCAACGAACGGCCTTTGACTTCGCCAATATAAGCCGCTTCTGCATAGGGGGCGGGTACAGCAGCTGGTCCATATTTTGCCAGCATCGCTTGTGCGTGCGGCTTAGCAACATTCAAGCGAAAGCCTTTGACTGGCTGATTATCGGTTAAAGCGGTAAAAAAAGCTGGTGCTTCTTCTCCTAGCAACCGTTGGTATTTTTCAATAAATGGTGTTGGTAATTGCATACTACCCCTCCTCGGCTTTTTTATTCTAGCGACTGAGAAGCAATTATGCAAGAATTCCTTGAGCAAATGGCAAAAAAACTGCAGCTGAGTGAAGTGGGCGATTAAATCGCTTCGACTTCTCTTTGCTGCAGACCTTTTTTTATTTAAAAATCGCTTTTTTGACACTGCTTTCGATGAATGGCTCAGAGACACGGTTGTCCCAGAATTTGATCAGTGGGCCCACTAAAAAGGCACTGATGAAGGTTCCGATCCCGATTGGCCCGCCTGTGAAGAGCCCAATCAAGGCAAAGGCAACGTCTTGAATCACCCGCACCACTCGATAGTTGGCTTTCGTCTGATCGACGATGGTTGGGGCGATCGCGTCGTAGGGGGCGCTACCCAAATTCGCTGACATATAAAACGAAGCACCGAAGGTAAAGAAGATGATCCCGATCAACAAGAACAAGCCTTGCTGCCACCAGTTATTTGGACCGACGGATAACCAATCAAAAACGTTGGTATAAAAGTCGATGAAAAATCCTGTCAGCACCATATTGATGACCGTCCCGATGCCGATATGACGACGGCCAAAGATAAAAATCAATACTAGGACAGCGATATTGATCATCAATTGATAGACCCCAAGGGATAACCCTAGCAGCTCGCCGACACCGATATTGGCTGCTGTGTATGGGTCTAGCCCTACTCCGCCGACCCGCAGCAATGCCGCCCCGAATCCTAAAATGGCGACACCAATCAACGCATAAAGCGAGCGTATTCCTGTTTCTTTTTTCATTAAAATTTCCCCTTTTTTCTCATCTGTTCTTTCAAGTATAACGAGAAAAAAGCAAAATGGGAATTTCAACGCTTCACAGGGCTTTTTGTATGGAAGGGATCTGGCTTAGTCATCTCCTTTGCTTCTATTGAAAAGCCAGCGGCAATAATCATTGCTATTGCGTATCTTAGTTTTCGTTTCTTACAGATACGCGTGCCTCGTCCATTACTCGGGCTTCACTGGAACCATCACTTCAAATATCTGCAATTCTTTTTGTGTGGTAAAGACTTCATCTTGCCATAACAATTCCCAAACATCGCCATCGATTTTCAACTGCTTCTCTTTTAGAAAGGCTTGGATGCGGTGGGTAAAAGCGGCAATTTGTTCTTCTCCCTCACTGACAAATCCAGAAACATACGTACCAGCGGGACGTGTGATGATCAGCTTTTCCGGATAGAGATGTAGCCGATCTTGGGGAATCAAGATCAATGCCCGATAAGGCGATGCGTGAAAAGTCTGATCCTCCAACGTCGTTCCTGCACTTAAAAAGCCGATGGGATAGCCACTGAAGGCATCTTTATAATCCACTAGCGGATAAAAACGGGCGTACACTTGATAAGCAGATTCTGGATCATCGCCAGCGATCTCTTCGGAAACGATAAACGCCTCTGCTTCGTGCTGCGCTATCGTAAAGGTCTCAAAATCGGCTTTCTGTACTTTTTCATAGCGCTGGATGTAGCGATCGAAGGTTCGTTCCAATTCTTGTAGCGCAGCGATTTTGTCACGGACTTCTCCTCGCCGTTCCACAAGTTCCTTTTGCGTGTATTCCGGGTTGCGGTTTTTCAAAAATTGGCGAATGTCTTGCAAGGGCATGTCTAAAGAACGCAACATCAAAATCACGTCTAACTCAAGGCATTGTTCAAAGCCGTAATAGCGATAGCTGTTTTCACCAATCGATTGCGGTTTGAACAAATCGATTTGATCATAATAAATCAATGTGCGCCGACTCACGCCAGCATAAGCGGACATCTCACTGATGGTCAATTGTTTTTTCAAAAAAATTTCACTCCTTGCTTGACTGTAACGTAACGTTACAGTTTATTCTACCATAGAACGACATTTTTGGAGGGAAATCATGAAACAATTACAGTTATTTTATAAAGAAGAACGACGCTTCTTTTTCAGTTTATTTCTTTTGATGCTAGTCCAATCCTTCGGCACACTCTTGTTGCCGTATTTTCTGGCAAAAATCATTGATGAAGGAATCTTAAAAGTCGACACGACGGCCATTTGGCACAATGGCTGGTGGATGTTTGCCATTGCCATCGGCACCGTGATTGTCTCGGTAGGCGGTAGTTATTTATCTGCCCACCTTTCAGGAAAATTCGGGCATTTTTTGCGGATGCGCTTTTTCAAAAAAACACAAGAACTCTCTGTATCCGCTGTTGATGGCTATGGTACACCCACTTTGCTGGCACGTACCACCAGCGACATCAACAACATCCAACAAATTTTGATGATGGCGCTGCAAATGATTTTGCCAGCCCCAATGATCGTCGCAGCTTCGATTTTTCTAACCGGCACCGTCTCTTTACGGATGATTTGGGTCCCAATCGTAGCGATCCTATGTTTTTCAATGATCGCTTATGGGGTGATTCGCAAAGCGATCCCATTATCACAAATCACGCAAAAACTAGTCGATAACATGATGCGGATCTTACGAGAAACCTTTACCGGCGCTCGGGTGATTCGGGCATTTGACAAAGCGGCTTACGAAAAAGAACGGACAGATCAAACCTTGACGGAATATGCGAAAACCATGATTAAAGTCAATCGCCTCTTTGCTGTCTTGAATCCGACCGTCAACTTAGTAATGGGACTCTCGATTTCGACCATCCTAGTCTACGGCGGCTATCAAAGTCTTCAGGGCCACCTAGCTATTGGTAGTATTACTGCCATTATCGAATACACGATTTTGAGCCTTTGGTTTTTGACCATGGCAGCGATGGTGATCGTGATGGTGCCTAAAGGCTTGACTTCCTTACAACGAATCGAAGAAGTCTTAGAAGAACCAATTGATTTGATTGACGGTGACCAAACCTTAAAAAAATCCGCCTTGTCAGAAACGATCGCCGCTTTCAATCACGTGCAATTTACGTATGAAGGCGCCGAAGAACCTGTCTTAGAAGATATCAGCTTCGAGATCCACCGAGGCAAAACGACAGCGATCGTTGGCGGAACCGGCTCTGGCAAAAGCACCATCGCCAAAGCGCTGTTGCGTTTCAAAGATGTGACTGCTGGTTCGATCACGCTTTTTGGCCGCAACATCAAAGAGATCTCACAAGCCGAATTACGGGACCAAATTAGTTATGTCCCGCAAAAAGCGCTCTTGCTTAGCGGCACGATTCAAGAAACCTTGCGTTTCGGCAATCGTCCAGCAACCCATGAGGCGATGGCAAAAGCCGCTGAAGTTGCTCAAGCCAAGTCATTTATTGAAGGCTTGCCTGAAGGTTATGAAAGTCCGGTTGCTCAAAAAGGCAGCAATTTCTCTGGCGGTCAAAAGCAACGATTGAGTATTGCCCGAGCGCTGACAAAGCCCGCAGAAATCTACTTCTTTGACGACAGCTTTTCTGCTTTGGATTATCAAACAGACGCCAACTTGCGGCGTGCATTGAAAGAATACACGAAAGATGCCGCCGTCATTATCGTGGCTCAACGGGTATCGACCGTCAAAAATGCCGATCAAATCATTGTCTTGGATAACGGCAAAATGGTCGGTAATGGAACCCACGAAGAATTATTACGCACTTGCCAAACTTATCAAGAGTTTGCCTCATCTCAAGGAATGGGAGGAATGAAGGATGAGTAAACAAACAATGGATACACCAAAAAACATGAAACATACAAGCCGGCGCCTACTTCGATTACTAATGGAACAAAAAGCCCGCTTTCTGCTGATCATCGTCTCTGCCTTGTTCTTTTCCTTACTAATGTCCATCGCCCCTTTGATCTTGGGACGTGGACTGGATAATCTGATCGCCTTGTTTCAACAAGAAGGCTGGCAAATCAATGATTTTTGGCAAAGTATTTTAGGCCCGGTCGTCCTATTAGCGGGAACATGGCTTTTGATCAGTCTCTTTTCCTTGCTACAAGAGTATACGATGGCCAGTGTCAGTGAAACCCTGACCTTGACTTTACGCAAACAAATCAGTGACAAATTCAATCGCCTGCCTATCAGTTTTTACGACAAACATCATACCGGCGATATTTTAAGCCGAGTGATTCTCGATTTAGATAAAGTGTCCGAAGTCTTACAAGTCGGTTTGATGCAGCTGATCACCGCAACCATCAGCATTACCTTCGGCTTGATCGCCATGCTTTATCTCAGCCCATTACTGACGATCGGTGTGGTCCTGATTTTGCTTTTGAGTGCTTTTGTGACCACCGTTCTCGCACGAAAAAACTTGAGCTACTTTACCAAAAACCAAGAAACATTAGGTGCAGTCAGCAGTCGTGCGGAAGAGTTTTATACCGCAAATCCGCTGATCAAATCCTATAACCAGCAAATTGCCGTTGAAGCGGAAATGGCGGAATTGAGCGAAGCTCAATTTAAAGCTTTTCGTAAAGCACAGTTCGTCAGTGCAGCGATCCATCCTTTCGTGCGCTTTATCAATCAAATCGGCTTTATCTTAAGCGCCGTCGTTGGTGGTCTGATGGTGTTGCAAGGGCAATTATCCATTGGTCTTGTACAAGCCTATCTGCAATACATCAACCAAGTGTCTGAACCGATCACGCAAGCTTCTTATATTATGAATACCTTGCAAAGTGCCTTAGCATCTCTCGAACGAATTTTTGAGATCCTTGATTATCCTGAAGAAGAAACAGCGACCCAGCAACTGCCGGTACCGCAAACCATCAAAGGAAAAATCGATTTCCAACACGTCTCCTTCGGCTACAACAAGGAAAAACTCCTGATGGAAAACGTCGAATTTTCCGTCAAACCAAAACAAACGGTTGCGATCGTCGGACCAACAGGCGCTGGAAAAACCACCATGATCAATCTTTTGATGCGCTTTTATCCTTTGAACGGTGGAAAGATTTTGCTGGACGATCAAGACATGATGTCCTTTTCGGCACCGGCAGTACGGAAAAAATTCGGTATGGTGCTGCAGGATACATGGCTGTTCCAAGGAACCATTGCTGAAAATATCGCATATGGCAATCCCGATGCCACTCGGGAAGACATCTTGGCTGCAGCCAAAGCCGCCCAATGCGACCACTTCGTGCGGACCCTGCCCAACGGTTACGATACCGTCATTAGCTCCGAAAGCGAACTGTCTCAAGGACAACAACAATTATTGACGATCGCCCGGGCGATTTTAGCGGACCCAACGATCCTGATCCTTGATGAAGCCACCTCCAGTGTCGACACTCGGACGGAACAAATGATCCAAACGGCAATGGATCGTTTGACCCAAGGAAGGACCAGTTTTATCATCGCCCATCGTCTTTCTACCATCAAAAATGCCGACTTGATTCTAGTGATGAAAGACGGCTCCGTCGTCGAAAAAGGCTCCCATACTCAATTGCTGGCACAAGATTCCCTTTACGCCCAACTATATAACAGCCAGTTTGCAACAGCTTGATGAAAAAGCCGAAAGGTCCAACGATGTCTATGACGAATCGTTGGACTTTTCGGTTATTTGCTTTTCATCCCTAAGTAGCACAAGTGTTCCTGTACAAGAAACACTTGTTACCTACCAAAAACCTTTCCCTTGCCTTGCCAGTATCCATATTCCATAATCAGACGTGAGAGACGATCCACCAAACAGACCATATGGGAGTGTTACGAATGAAAAATTTTCAGATGACGTTTATTACTTCTACTACCACCATTCGTTGGTTGAAACTATTGAATCTCTTGGAACGGCATAAGACCCTTTCGAATCGTGAATTATCAAAAGCTGTCCAGAGTTCGCGGCACACGATCATTTATGATATGGAGGGGCTACGGAGCTACTTTGGAAGTACGCTAATGATCGAATCCACGTCGAATGGCTATTCTCTTCACGAATTACTACCGAAGGAATATCTTGAACGAAAACGAGCGCTCCTTCAGAATGAACCGTTATTCGTTATTCTTGAGCATCTGTTTAAGGGAGAATATCGGACAGTTTCCGAATGGGCAGACTATTTTTATCTTTCTGAAAGTTCCCTTTTACGCTATTTAACGCTTTTTGAAAAAGCCCTGAGGCCCTTTCAGTTATCTGTTGATCATAAGAATTTCCGTCTGATCGGATCAGAAGCGGATATTCGCAAATTTTTTCATACCTTTTATTATGAGTCAGACGCTACGCCTCATACGGTACGTCCAACGATCGCTGTACAAAACATCGTCTTAGATTTTTTTCGAAATATACGCGGCAAAACCAATAATACGGCTTCATTTTGGTATATCAGTTATTGGTTGTATATTGTCCTTGAGCGTACTCAAGCAGGAGAAACTGTCATTGTCTCCGATCAATTAAAAAAGATCGTCTTGGCAGATGAGCTCTTCCAAGAAATCCAGCCCCTCAATCAACGACTCCAAACGGCTTTTTCCTTGTCTTTACCGTCAGAGGAGCTGGTCTACCTTTTCGCTCTACTAGCAAGTAACCGTGGGATAAACAACTATCTCAGGGAAATATCATTTGTTAACCGCTTTGACCATTGGCCTGAGCTAAAAGAACTGACTGCCAATTTTTGCCAGCTCCATCAGATTTCCGATCATGATCAGTCCCGAGAGTTTGTTTTTCTCCATTCTTTCTTTATAACAGAAAAAATAAAACAGCTGATTTCCCCTACCTATAATCTAAGTATGGAAGAAATTTCCAGTTATGCACAAACGCAATACCCTAAAGAGTATGAGGAAAATACAGAGTTTCTTTTTAGGCAGCCCCTCTTTGAAGCAACCGCTCTGTCAGCAATCAGTGCCCGCTTCACTTTATACTTTGAAGGATTAAAAGAAAAATACTGGGGCAACCCACGCCGAATCGCCTTTCTTTTAGAAGGGGATGCGCATATTTGTCTTCACATCAATGCTTTTGCCGTAAAATATTTTGGTCGATATCATATTTTGCAATTTCCTGATTCCAGTGAGTTTTCTTTGGATTATGTGGAACGAAACAAGATTGATCTAGTCGTGACGAATTACGCAGAGTATTTGGAAGAGTATATTTTAGATGTTGAATGCCTCCTGATAAAATCGATCCCAGATGCAGATGATTGGAACAATTTCTTGAAAATCATCAACCCAAAAATCATCCATAATTTTGCGTTGCGAAACATCGAAAAAAGCACCTTTTCCATTCGTTTCTTATTGCCGACTAGTATTCTTTCTTCACTCTGGCACACTACTTAACGACCATTCAATCGTTGCACGGTACCATCCCAACTTGGGATTTGCACCAGCAGGCACTTCCAAGGCGACACTGGTGGCTGCCGTCTCTTGATCACCAAAACGATAGACCCATGTTCCCGTACTCTGACTGTCGCCAGTTAGTAGAGGCTGCGCTTCACCTGGCGTCAAAGTTACACTATCATTCACCGTGGAAAGCTCTGGCATACTGGCATTGGAATTTGCTGAGGTCGTCATAAGCCGTTGATTGGCTAAGCTGATTTGAGCACCGATCAAGGGCTCATTGTCTTCATTTTGGAAGCCCTGCGAATCAAGAGTCGCCGATAAACGCCAACTCGTCTCTTCTGCATCGTTACGCTGATCCGTGATTTGCACATAATTCGGACGTTCCTTAGTTTCGGTTGCCCCTTCGGCAAGATTCATATGCTGAGGCAGTGCGTGATACGTTCCTTTGGCACTGCGGATCGGCACCTGACCAAATCGGAACTGGGAAACAAAATCAAGACTGAGCAACCCTTGGTTCTCAGGAATGACCGACGGATTTTCTGGATTCACTTCTACATCCGGTTCTAATGGATCAACCGGTGGCAGTGGTCCAGTCTGGGCGATTCGCAGGGTAGTTGCAGCGGGAAACACAGCGTCCCGAAAAACAACTTCTGAGGCTGGATTCTGATTGCCGTGTTCGCCATTCGTTGTCGGCGGATTGATCACTCCAGCTTCTTTTGCCGAACCAGCAGAATCTTTCAGAAAGACTTGGATCTCATCCCCCGCTTTTAACTGCCGATCACTTACATCAATCGTAAATGTTCCATCTTCATCGATAACCACCGCCTCTGTATCAAACCAGGCGCCATTATGTGCAGCACTTAGCTCAACCTCTTTGTCTTCCGTGTGGCCATGGATCTCAGTTGTTTCTTCAAGAAGTACGTAGGAAGCAAAAGCTGCGGGCGTTGGCGGCAAAATAGGGAAAACCTGCACAGACTCGGTCCGTATTTGATGTTGGGCACCTTCTGTCAGTTCGCCGCTGGTTAATTCGACAGCGATGACTCGGACGATGGTTCCTGCTTCCAAAGGAGCCTCAAGAGGAATCTCAAAAATCCCTCCTTGCGCCTCTTCTCCATAGATACTGATCCCCGGTGTTTCTTCTGTATGTCCGACGGTTTTTGCAGTGACTTCTTCCTTCTCACCATCTGCTGTTTCAATTTCAACGGTCACTTTCGCTTCATCATCCCAAGCAGGGCGAGTGCCATCAAAACCAACAGGCAAGCTGACTCGCCCATGAATTTTTTTGTCCGCATTCGTCGGCACCCGTAACTCATCGACGATCGCCAACGCGCATTGTTTGAACTTACGCGAGAGTACGCTGTCAGTCCCTGATTGCCAAATGTCTCCGTATTCAATCTTTTCCTATATTCTCTACATTACACTGGAACGCAGCAAGAAAGGGTTACAAGTCGAACTTTCACCTGAACTAAAGGACATCTTTTATGCTTATCATTCATTGATTGCTCCAGATACATTAAGAGAGATCCTTTATTCCTATTTTCATTACCATCTGCCAGAGGACGAAATCATTTATTTGTTACTTTGTCTCATCTGTCGCCGAAAAATCAATCATCCTTCGATCGAAGAATTTTGCCGAAAGTATAATCGCTGGCCTGAGATCCAACAAGTGACAAAAGATTTCTATGCCCTAAATCAAGGCAATTCCTATGATGAACAAAAAGATTTACACTGGTTAGAATCATTTTTTACGATTGTGAAAATACGCGATATGCTCTCGCCCATCATGAATGTCAATATTGACGATCTTACGCAATTCGTCAAAGAGAAGTTTTCCTACGAATATAAGAGAAACTATGCATTTTTGGCAAAACACAAGCTAGTCAAAAAGCTGTATTCATCCTCCTATCTTGACGATTTCTGTGCCAGCTTAACGATTCATATGGAAGCGATCAAAGAAGAAAATTGGGGATCACAACGGACGATCGCCGTGATTTTTGAAGGAAACGAATATGTTTGTGAATATGCCGAAAGTATCGTGCGAAAATATTTGGGTCGCTTCCATACATTGTATTATCCTAATGCCAGTGAACTCTCTCCAACCTATTTAAAAGAAAAGCAAATTGATCTATTAGTCACCAATTATTCGGAGTATACGACAGAATACTTACTGGAAGTAGAATGCGTTCTTCTAAAATCGTTTCCAGATGCGACAGATTGGAATCGATTACTTAATCAAATCAATCCACGGATCTTGCGTCTGGTTGTGTTGGACAATGCGTAAGTCAACTTGCTAGACACTATCTTGTGGAATCATTACGGTCACAAAGCATTTCGAAGTGTTATTTTATAAAAACCATTCTTACCCAACGAGTGGTTGACACTCTGATTTATCTCAGCGATCACAGTGTTCATTTCTCGCTGAGATAAATCAAGCCATGGGGCGCTTTCTGGTTTGTGCCGATCCCTGCCATTTGTCGGTAATAGACATTTTTGTCCTTTTTGATCATTTCGACGATCTCTTCTTCTGCTAATTCGATTTCTTTAAAAAAGTCGTGTCGGAAAAAATCTAAAAACATTTGCAGTTGGGCATCGATTTCTAGCAAATCCGCCATTTGTTGTAGCACATTATCGTACTCGGTATAGCAAATTTCTTTGAATCGTGTTTGCAACTCTGTACATACTTGTTTGATTAGGGGAAATTCCTGCAAGTAACAAAGTTCGCTGTAATTTTTTAAATAGGCTTCTGGTGTCATATGTCCTTTTTTCATCATGATTGCATCATTCCTATCTTTCATCTGAGAATTATTTTGCACCTGGACCATTGTTAAAGTTTAAAGTCGATCAATGACATGAGTCTGCGCCAATCGGTTGAGTTCGGGATTTTATTGAACAATAAATACACGCCAGAACAAGAAAAATTCGACATATGCTCATTATAATTTGTGACGACGATATCAAATTGGTTCGCCTCAAAATAGCCGGGATTGATATCTAATACATTCGGAAAAAAGAGTTTCTGATAACTGCCTAGATACTTACGAGCAGTGACCTGAATTCGTTGCGAGATAAATTGATTCCCTTCTAACAGGAACGCAATTTTTTTAGGCTTCCCCCAGTACAATTCTTTCACACAGTCCATGTGAATGGTAAACACTGCGCTGATATCTACGATCATGTCTAAAGACAGACACTTCAGTTGTTTGAATTGTTTTTGTAAGAACGCTGTGTTTTGTGCCATTTCCTCTGGAAAATGTTTTTTTACAAATGAGATCAAATCGGGAATCACTTTGTTCAAGACCGGTGAAAGTTTATTTTTTAGTAAGATCGTCGCAAAAAACGACTGGATCAAAACCGTACTATATTCCAGCGCATACGGCGGTACGCCTGCCTCCTTTAGATAACGTTGGGTTAGTTGCAGGATCTGCGAGTCTTTGCCTAACTTGTTGCAAAAGTCCCTTTCCATATCAATATCAAACACCGTCCGTTTTCCCATCGATAACGCATAAAAGTAGATGATTTCTTTTTCGGCGATCGTCGTTTGCAAATGGTTCGATAGCATCGTCTTTAATTTTTTCAGCTCAAGATAATACTCTTTACGAAACTGCTTGACGATGGCTGGATCGATCGTGACGTAATGGCCATGAGAGGTTCGCTCTAAAATGATATAAAGCATGTAACTGATTTCCTCAAAGGCAAGATTAGAGAAATTGCTATCGAATTCTTCTTTTTTCAAGTTTAAACCGATCTCATGAATGATCAACGGCGGAAATACGGTATGCGGCGTACTATCGGATTCATAATAAAAGTTCAGAAAAAAATGGCGAATATTGACTTCCTCACCAATAAGATCAACGGTGGTTTTATTTAATGTCAGTTGGTACTGTGCTAAAATTGGGTCGATCTTTCGAAAATACCGCATCAACGTGGCAGGGGAAATAAACAAAATGTCTGACCACTCATTGATGGTCAATATTTCCCCTAAGAAAATGCTCTCAAAGATGCGAAACAACGGCTCGTTACTGATCAAATTCCGTTTTTTTTCTAAGTAGCTTTCTGTGTCGATGACTTGTAGCTGATAGCCACTATTTGACGTTTCCATTTCGATAGCATCTTCGAAATACTCTTTAATGTTTTGTAAATCTTCAATGATGGTTCGGCTAGAGCTTTTGATCACTTTTGACAACCCACGGATCGGTGTATGAGAAGCGTGCTCCATATGTTCTAGCAAATGTAGCCACCTTAGCGTCGTTTTACTAATGACAAAAGATGATTGGAATTGTCTCATAGATTCGCCTTCCTCTACTCGAAATAACTTTTTAATTCAGCCACGATTCGCTCACTGGCTTGTCCATCTCCATAGGGATTTTTGGCTTGCGCCATCTGTTTGTATGCTGCCTCATCAGACAATAAATGAACGATTTCTGAATACACATGCTCCTCATGGGTACCAATAAGTTTCAAAGTCCCTGCTGCCACCCCTTCTGGGCGTTCCGTCGTTTCACGTACGATCAAGACAGGAATCCCCAAGGAGGGTGCTTCTTCTTGAATCCCTCCTGAATCGGTCAAAACAAGGTAGCTGCCTGCCAGTAACTGATAGAATGCAGGGGCATCCAATGGTTCGATCAGCTCAATATTTTGCTGCCCTTCTAAATAGCGCTTGGCTAGTGTACGGACACGAGGGTTTTTATGCATCGGAAAGACCATCGTCAGTGCGGGATAAGCAATAGCGATGCGTTTTAGTGCACGAAACACTTGTTCCATGGGTTGCCCAATATTTTCTCGCCGGTGCATCGTAACTAAAAGGATTTTTTTCTCACTGATTGGTTTTCGGTCTTTTTTTTGTGCCAAGGTGTGGTACAAAGCATCAATAGACGTATTGCCAGTAACGACGATGCGGTCTTGTGGATGATTTTCTTTTAGCAGATTTGCCTGGCTTTGATCTGTAGGGGCAAAGAGAAAATCTGCTAGTTGATCAATCAACCGGCGATTCATTTCTTCTGGAAACGGATCATTCTTGTTACCTGTTCGTAGCCCAGCCTCCACATGACCAATCAAGATCTGCTGATAAAAAGCGGCCAGCGCAGCTGCCACTGCCGTCGTCGTATCGCCATGGACCAACACTACGTCTGGTTCTTCTGATTGAAAAATACCTTCGAGTCCTTCTAAAATACGACTGGTGATACTAGACAAGGTTTGATTTTCTCGCATGATAGCCAAGTCGTAATCAGGGGTCAGCTCAAACGCCGCTAATGTTTGCTCAAGCATTTCTCGATGCTGCCCTGTCACGACGATCTTTGATAGAAAGCGTGGATCATTTGCTAGTTTTTTTATGACCGGTGCCATCTTGATGGCTTCTGGTCGTGTACCAAAAATAGATAATACCTTTATTTTTTGCATCGTACTTCTCCTTTTTTTCAGCAATTTGAGCATTAATCAAGTTGCTTTTTGTAAATCTTCTGCCAGCGCTTCATATACGACGTTAAGGCATACTGTTGCTCAATCGTTGCTCTGGCTTGTTGGCTGCTTTTGATTCGTTCTTCCTCGTTAGCTAACAGACCGCTCAACGTCTCGATCATTGCTTGAATATCACCGGCAGCTACTAGGTAGCCGTTTTCACCCGATTGGATCAACTCTGGGATTCCCCCAACCTTCGTCGTTACATTGGGGATACCTGCCGCCATGGTTTCTAAGATCGCCATCGGCAAGCCTTCGTGATAAGAAGGGAGAAAATGGATGGCTGCCTTACGAAAAACAGCTGGTAACGCATCGGTTGCTACCCACTCATTTAAGAACACATTGGTGAGAGCCTCTTCTTGGAGCTGTTGGGCAACCTGTTGATTTTCTTGATCGCCAAATAACATAAAGCGAATCTCGGGAAAGGAAACAGCCATTGCTTTTGCAACTGCCAACAGATCAAAACTGCCTTTTCTTTGCCCGATCCTGCCAAGAGTGATGATCCATTTTGCGGTGGGGTCATAAAAGGATTCCTCCGGCACCGCTACGGCATTTGGCAAGACCTCGATTGAGGTATCGGTAATCGTTTGGTAAAATGCTGACCAGCTACTACTTAGCACTACGAGCTGATCCACCCGAGCTAAGGTAAAACGGACCCACCACTTTGCCCATGAAGGACTGTTTTGATAAAACTGGTCAAATTGCGAAGCATGCATATGAAAAATCGTCTTGCAATGTTTTGGTGCTAGCAACAACAGCAAACTCTTGCGATAGAAACTGCCCTTTTGCGCAACGTGGAAATGAAGGATCTGGCACCTTTCTTTTTTGATGTGCCGACGAAACGTAAGAAACGCTTTGAGCTGCGTCCAATATTTTCCTTTTTCCGACCAAGTCTTATGGACGACGAAACGCACGTCCTCTGGCGCTTTTGCTTTTTGGAAATTATGAATGACCGTTGCGATCCCCCCTTTTGCTGCTGGATCTGGACCGATAAGTAAGATATTCATGCTTTGTTGATTTTCCTTTCTTGTACAAATCTAGTTACCTGCTTTAGTTCCTTGCGATAAAGAACAACGACGAAGAGCATCAGCAGCAAAACGAGGCTCTTTTCCAGCCAAAGAGTCCGATTGAATGCCGTAAACAGCGCAAAGCAATACAGCATGATCGAAAGGCTGATTTGGCGTTTGACTGAGAACCCCTGCCAATAGGTCATCGAAAAATATGTACGGGCAAAAAAGAAGACCAAGTACCCTAATGCCGTAGCACAAGCCGCTCCTGTGGCGCCAATTGTCGGTACGAGTAGGAGATGACCAAGGGATGCGGCTAAGACCGCCAGCAAAGAGGCAGCAATATTCAAATGACTTTTCTTATAAAAAACGATCCCGAGATTGGTCGTTTCACTGATCGTCATCATCAAGGGATAAAAACATAACAAGGGAAACAAGTACTGGGCCTCTAAGTATTCTTGCGACAATAAGATGACGATCGTTTCTTTGAAAAAGACCATCAGTAAAAAGAAAATCGACAAGACGAACATGATAAAGTGACTGACTCGTTCGTAATAAATCAATGGTTTGCCTTTTTTGAACCATTCATAGGAGGTGGGAATCCAAAAATTGGCAAAACTAACTTGTAGAATCATCAAGGCACTTGCCACTTTGAATGCAGCCGTGTAGATACCCAAAGCGGCAAAATCAGCAAAATAGCGCAGCATCATTTTGTCGATAATCATTAACAGGCTATAGAGGAACGTTCCCACCACCGTCGGCAAGCCAAAACGACTCAGCTTTTTGATCAGGTTGCGATCGATGTGGCGAATGAGCGGCACAAAAAGCACCAGGTTTGCCAGAATCAACAGACAATCACCGATAATCTGACCGAAGAGCATGCCATAGACCACCGTAATAAACGTCGGCGGACCAAAAAAGAGAAACAGCAACGTGATGAACAAGACCATGAATTTCACCAAAATACTGTAAACGGAGAACTGGATCGCTTTGTTTTGCATTCGAACCGTTAACAAAAGAAACCGTTCAAAAATCAGCAGTCCCGACGAAAGAGCAAATAAATAAATCGCACGGGTGTACTGTGGAGACTCAAATAAAAGCTGCGAGAAATCTGCCACAAAAACCACTAGGATCAGCTGAAAGAAAAATGAACCGAGCAACGGGACGAGCATCGCTTGTTGCAATAACTCGCGTTTGTTTTCGTGGTCATGGTATTCCCTCGTAAAGGCTTGGTCGAAGCCGAGATAGATCACGTATATCAAAAAGGTCTGTGCAAGGAAAAACATACTGGTCTTCCCATATTCTTCGGGTGTCAAAAAGCTGGTCGTTACGGGCAAAAGCACCAAGTTTAAGACCGCCGAACCTAACGAACCGAGGGAGAAAAAGCCCAGCCTCAAAAGTAATTTTTTCAATCAGTTGTTCACTCTTTCTCTGTTAAAATAATGCCTCCACAAATCAATCCTAAAAAGGTGGAAGACAATGCCGAATACAAAACATGCCCGGCAAAAAAACTATAAAAAAGCACCACGATCAAGGCAAAACTATAAACCGATCGTTTTCGTGGCTGAAAGGCCAAATAGACAAAATAGGCGAGCATTAGCAGCAATAACGCTATTCCCAGTAGGCCTTGCCCGAAAAGGGTGTCGAAGAAGTCCATTTCAATTAAGCCAAGACGACCAAAGTGTGCCAAACGGTATTCAAAGCCTTGGCCAAAGACCATGGTAAAGTGTCGGGCCTCATCATTTAAGAAGGCGTTCATCCCACCAATCAAAAAATCACTTCTTGAACTAGAAAATAGCCGGATCAAGTCCCCGTCGAAAAGATGATAAAAATACACCATGCGAAGATAGGTTCCTTCGACGGCTTGGATCAGCAATGGTAGTCCTTGAATAAGCAGCCAAGCAATCGTAATAAAACTCAGAAACCAGATAAACAATTGTTGCAGAAATGCTTTACGTTCAATGCCTAGCACCAATCGGATTAAAAGATAGAACAACACACCGACACCATAAAACACGCCGGTTTTCGTACCGACCAAGACCAAACAGACGAAATTTCCAGCGAATAAACTAGCCAAAAACAGTGAAAACTTATGGGTCTGTTCTTTGATCGAAACAATTAGTGCCTGGACTGTAAAGGTGATTGAAACAATAAAGGCAAAGCTCGTATCATTATTGGCAAAGAAATAGCCTTTATACCCAGCATCAGAATTGTCATAAGTTTGGTAGCCTAGCCCTAAAAAATAAGGAATCAGTAGCCCCAAGGTGAAGCAGACACTGATAACAATAAACAAGCTGTCGTAGTGCAGTTTGGAGAAGTCGTTTTTTCGTTGATAGACATAATAAGGAATCAGTACCCATAAGAGGTATTTGATATACACCGATAGATCCTCGATCACCCACTGCCAGCTGTACCCTAGAAAAAGTGCTTGTAACAGAAAAATCGTAAGCGTCACAGCGATAAACCCATACGTTAAATATGTATAGTAGCTATGGGGAATCTTTTCTGTCACGATCATAATCACTAAGAACAAAAAGAACAGCAAACGGTAGAACACGCCAATGGGAAAAGGAATGCCCAGACTTAGAAATAAGCCGTTTAAGACGTCGATTATCGGAAAAATGGCCACAATCCCCAGGAAGAAGCGGTGATGGCTTTGCTGTTTTGATTTCATGCGTTTCTTCTTTTTTCTCCCCACACATACTGTAAAAAGCGTAAATTTCCTATGATATAGCGATCAAACATCCTGACTGGCTCTTGCGCAAAGCGATAAAACCATTCCAAACCTGCCCGCTGCATCCACAAAGGCGCTCGTTTGGTTTTGCCTGCGACGATATCAAAGCTGCCGCCAACGCCCATCGCAAATGGCACTTGCAACACTTCGCTGAATGTATCGAGCCAAATCTCTTTTTGCGGGCTAGAAAAAGCGACAAACAGCAAGTCTGGTTGCGTCCGTGCAATCTCTTTTGCCACGTCCAATGATTCGACTTCGGAAAAATAGCCATGGTGAAAACCCGCTATGTTCAGGTCGGGATAGAGCTGTTGGTCATGTTTGACGACGGCTTCTACGACTTCGGCAGTTGCTCCTAAATAATAAGGACGCCAGCCTTTTTCTGCTGCCAATTTGACCAGCTCGCGAAAAAGATCGATGCCTGTTACCCTTTCTGGTACCGGGCACCCTAAATATTTCGCTGCCCAGACAATCGACTGCCCATCAGCCGTGATCAAAGTTGCCCGATTGACGATCGATCGCAACGAGGGATCTTTTCGCATCAAGTTTATTTTTCCCGCGTTAATTGAAACATGCTGTGCGGGCGTCCCCTGTTCGATCATTTTCTCGATCTTAGTAATGGTTTCCTGAAAGCTTAAGGAATCGAGATTGCTACCTAAAAGTGATACACGTACTTGTTGCTCCATTAGAATGCTCCTTTGGGTAAGAAAACAACGCCAATCGTTTTCATAATTATTTTCAAGTCCAATAACCAGCTCAGGTTATTGATGTAATAGAGATCCAATGCGACCATCTCTTGAAAACTCAATTCGTTTCGTCCACTGACTTGCCACAACCCTGTGCACCCGGGTGTGACACACAATCGTTGCTTGTCTTTTTCTGAATAACTGACGACTTCTCTTTCTAAAGGAGGACGGGGGCCGACCAGTGCCATCTCCCCTTTCAAGACATTGATCAATTGGGGCAGTTCATCAAGACTCGTTTTTCTTAAAAAACGGCCTAAGCGCGTCACTCGCGGATCTTTCTTCAGCTTGAACATGGCCCCTTCAATTTCGTTTTTATCAAGGTATCGCCCTAATAATTGATCGGCATCAGGCACCATCGTTCGAAATTTGTACATCACAAACGTGGCCTCATTTTTGCCAACACGAACTTGCTTAAAAATAATCGGTGCCTGCCAGTTAGAAAATTTGATCCCTATACAAATCAGCAGTAACAGCGGGCTAAGGACGACTAATAAGCCCAAGCTAAAGATAGTTTCTATCGTGCGTTTCCAACGTAAATAGCTAGTCGCTTGAACCCTTGACTGCTTGTCTAAAGCGGGTCTTTCCACAAAGTTCCCCTCCTTAATAATAGTAATTTTCACCCGTGTCCGTGCCATTCGCCACGACACCTAAGATGTTTGCGTTAACTAGGCGTAGCTTTTTGACGGCATTTTTTGCGGATTGTTTGTTCGTTTTATCCGCATGAACGACTAAAAGTACACCGTCGACTTTCTTGGCTAGGATCAAGGCATCCGAAACGACATTGACTGGTGGCGTATCAATAATGACCACATCGTATAGTTGTTTGACCTCTTGCAAGGCTGCGGTCATTTTCGAAGAAGCGAGCAGATCATTAGGGTTTGACATAATGGCTCCACTAGTGATGATTGAAAATTCGCAATCTTCTAAAATCACTTGTTGGACACAGCTTTCGATCGAGATGTCCCGTCGGATATAGTTGGACAAGCCCACGTGCATTTCTTGTGAAAACAAATAATGTTGGGTGGGTTTACGCAGATCCGCATCGATCAATAAGGTTCGGTTCCCTTTTTGGGCATAGGCGACCGCCAAATTTGCCGAGACCGTGGATTTTCCCGTACCGCTTTCTCCTGAAGTAATCAAAATCGTTTGAGCATCTTGTTGTTGGCATAAATAGTCGACATTTTCGCGAATCAACTTGACTTGTTCGCTGATGATGGAATAATTTTCTTTCATGCTACGCATCACACACGCTTCCTTCCTCTAAAGCTTCTCGACTGGATGGTTTTAAACGAAGCAACTCGTTTTTCTTTGCTTATCTCTCCGATGACCTTTACCCCTAAGACCTCTTCGATTTCCGTATTCGAAGCAAAACTGCCCTCAAAAACCAACAGGAGGAACACATACGTAAAAGCGAAAAGAAGACTTAAAAAAGTGGTCAAGCTGTACAACAAAAACTTGTTTGGACGAGCAGGCGTTTCTTGTGGCAAAACGGTTCCTTCTGCTAAGATCGTGACATTATCAATGTTCATGATCTTAGGGATCTCTTCACTAAAAACGCTGGCGGTCGTATTGGCGATTTCGGCTGCGATCTTCGGACTTTGATGGTAAGCGTTGATTTCGATGATCTGCGAGTTGGTGGCATTGGTAACACTCAAAATCTTCGACAATTCAGCCACATCGTAGCTTCCCTCTAGCGCCTCACTGACTTCATTTAAGATGCGAGGACTCATGATGATCGTGCTATAGGTACTGACGAGTTGAAGGTCTGCCTGAATCGTCTGGTTTTCCAGACGATTGCCAGCTATCGTTTCTGACTGACTAATCAGCAACTGTGCACTTTTTTGATAAATGGGTTCAGCAAACAGGGTTAGATAAAACAACATCGCTAGTAAGGGAATATTAATGATCATAAGGATCCAGCCTATTCGTTGCTGAAGGACTTGCTTCAATTTTTTCATATTTATTTCTTTATTCATTGGTTTTCCCTTTCAATAACAGAAATAGCAATCAAACCATTTACTGGGCGCTTGGTAATGACCCAAGAGAATAGGCAGCCTCGAACCTCGTTTTACCTGTCACAATATTTTTCGTGTCAAAAACGATTTTTTGTTTCATCGCTTGAATGGCTGCCGGCGCTATGTCTTTAAAGGCATCATGGTCACAGAGGATCAATGCCAGATCACTGTCTGTTAGTGCTGCTTCAATTTGTGCAACATCAGAAGTGGCGACATAAGGATCATAGGTAGTGACTTGCAGAGCTTTCTTTTGTTTCAATCTTTTGGCGATCTCAACAGCCGGACTTTCTCTGGCATCGTCAATGTTGCCCTTATACGCCAACCCTAGGACCGCGATTTTGTTTCCACCATGAATCGCTAAGATTTCTTCGACTTTTTTTATAATGAATTCAGGCATCTCTGTATTGATCATCCGCCCCAATTGAATTAACTTCGCGTCATCAGGTGCTGCCGCGACAACAAAATACGGATCGACTGCTAAGCAATGACCGCCGACACCAGGTCCCGGTTGATGGATATTGACCCGTGGATGCTGATTGGCTAACTCAATCACTTGGAGTGCATCAATGTTTAGGCGATCCCCAATTTGGACCAATTCATTGGCTAGTGCAATGTTCAAGTCGCGATAGGTGTTTTCCATCAATTTCGATAGCTCAGCGATACTTGCAGAAGTCTCCAGCACGTTTCCTTTGACGAAGGTCTGATAAATGCGTTTGCCTTGTTGGGTGCAAGCGCTCGTCATGCCACCAATGATTCGATTGTTCATCACCAGCTCTTCAAAGATTTTCCCTGGCAAAACTCGCTCTGGGCAATGCAACAAATAGAGATCTTCTCCAATGGTATAACCTGCTTTTTCAAAAAATGGTCCAACGATGTCTTCCATCGTGCGGGGTTGAATGGTCGATTCAACAATGACTGTGTTGCCTTTTTCAAGATAGGGTAAGATAGCAGCCATCGCCGCTTTCACGTAGGACAAGTCGCAACTACCAAATTGATCGGCGATATTTGGCGTTGGTACGGCAATAATAAAGACATCCGCTTTTTCTGGAACCAACTGTGCATTGAATGTCTTTTTCGCTAAAGCTTGTGCTAGATAGCGATCAATGTCGGGTTCTTCGATTGGTGCCTGACCTGCTTGAAGTGATTGAACGACTGTTTCTGACACATCAACCCCAACGACTTCAATCCCATGGTTTGCAAAAGTAAGTGCTGTGGGCAGCCCGATATACCCCAATCCAATAACGTTTACCTTCATTCGCTCTTAACATCCCATTCTGCTAATTGTTCTTCACCGGGTTTATAAATCAGTTTTTTCGCCACTTGTCCTTCTTCTAAAGCAAAGGAAACTTGTCCAGTAATGGTTTCACCTACAGCGATCTCATTGCCAAACATCGCCATGGTATGATCAAGTTCAAGAAATTCTCCCTCTTCAGTTTCTAAAAGAAAATCAATCGAACCTAATCCAGCGGCAACTGACCCCATATTTTCTGCTGTGATGGTAAATGTATGTAATACTTGTTCCCCATCTTCTGTTTTCTTTTGATTGATTTCTTGTTTGTCGATGATGATCTTTAATCCACCAATGATCGATTGCGGCTCGGCATTGCTTTGATCCGTGATTTGTTCGATTGGTTCGCTGCCTTGGGTAGTATCCGTCTTTGCTTGGTCATCCGTCGAGCAAGCCGCTAAAAAACTCCCCATGAGGGCAAGGCTAAAGAGGCTAACGATTTTTTTCTTCATGTTCATTTGCTTTCTCTCTTTCTATCAATGAAGAGCCCCTTGCAACAGGCAAGGTACAAGGGGCTCTCGTAGTTTCTGTTTCTTATTCTGTGATTGAAACGGTTGCTTGTGCAATCTCTCGTGTACTTAAGTCAGCAAAGCGATGCAATGCATAGATCGTCATCTGGCTGTCTTTTGTCACACTGTTGGCTTGTTCTTGGTTCAAGTAGGCGGTAAAGGTACCATCCGCAAAACCGCTCACCCACAGGATCATGCCATCAATTTCAAGTCGACCAAAGTTGATGTCATCTCCTGTATAGGTTCCCGTAACGATTCGATCACCTAATGTGTAAGGGTTTGGCGTAATTGTGCCAACAAATTCTTTGTCGATAGTGACTACACTGCGATCCAATTCGGTGTCTACCGGACGGCCACTAACAACCTCCCGATGGTAAGCAACCAATTCAACTGTTTCCGCATCGCGAATCAAGTCGCGGGTCGTTTGATTGACAAAGTAAGTAAACGTCTGGTTTGCGGTGTTAAAGGTGCCTCCCCATGAAATTGAACGTCCATCAACGATCAAGTTGGCGAAATTCACATCGCCTGTAAAGGTTCCAGTAATTTCACTCTCTGTCACTTTGAAGGCTGCTGGTTGAATCGTGCCTGCTGCTTTGACGATTTCTATCGGCTGCAACACCAGCTTATGATCAATCGTTTGTCCATCGACTGTTTCACGATGGTAGGTTTGCAATTCTACTTTCGTTGCCGTTCTGATCTGTTCTCTAAATTGTGCGTGAACAAAGAATTCAAAGCGGCCAGTTTCTTTATTGAATGTGCCACCCCAGTTCCCTACTGACTGTCCATCAATCACTAAGTTGGCAAAATTGATATCTCCCGTAAAGGTTCCCGTAATCATGGTATCGGTGTAACTGTATTGATCCGGTGTGATCGTCCCTTGAAGTTGATCAATCACTGTTACTTCTTTGGTTTCTAGCACTTCGATGGCTTCCGTGTTACCGTTAATTTGGCGGTTCAACGCTTGGATCTCAACTTTATCGCCCGCTTTGATTCCAAGATTCGCTACATAAAACGAGAAGGTGCCATCGGCATTGAAGGTACCACCCCATGCATTAGAAGGCGTGCCATTGATCACTAAACGTGCAAAATTGACATCACCCGTAAAGGTCCCTGTAATCATTGTTTCGCCAACACGGTATTGATCCGGTGTGATCGAACCAGCCAAATCTCTAGTTAATTCAACGGTTGTCCGATCAAGTACTTTGCCATATTGATCCAAGGCTTCGATTTCTACGACATCATCTACGGATTGGATGCGATTGCCGATAAAGAATTCAAACGAACCATCAGCAAAATTCCCACCACGAACGGATGATCCATTTACATACACACGGGCAGATACAACATCACCGGTATACGACCCTCTCAGGAACTGATCGGCCGAAGAAACATTGTAGCTTGCTGGTGTAATCGTGCCTTCAGTGTTTGCTGGATCAGTGACAACGATCGTTGAAGCAATATTTGATTGCAATCCATCGATGCTTGCTTGAGCAGTAATAATTGTTCCCGCTGCTTGTTGATCAATCTCTACTTCAAAATTGCCATCACTGTCAACAGTGGCATTTTTCGTTTCAGAATCGCCTATAGTAATTTCCACATGTGCATCTGGTTCAGCTGTTCCGCTAACGGTAGTGGATGTGGTTGTCACCTCATTCAATGTTGTTTCGGCGATCGTTGCTCGATCAACCATGGTTTCTGCAATATTTGATGAAATGCCATTTAAGGTTGCTTGGGCGGTAACTACCGTACCAGCTTGTTGTTTCTCAATCGTCAATGCATAGATGCCATCACTACCCACTCGTCCATTCGCAATGATCGTGTCACCGGCTTTGATCGTAATCTCAGCATTCGGCTCAGCCGTTCCCGTCACACTTGTGGAGTCAGTATTTAGCTCGGAAATCGTTGTTTCGGCAATCGTTTCTTTTTCACTATCCTCTACAACTGTTTCTGCAACCGATTGAATACCATTGGACGTTGCGGTAACAGTCACTTTTGTTCCAACTGCTAATGGTGCGTTCGGAATCGCAAATTGATAAGTTCCATCACTTGCAACGCGTCCCGTTAAACTTCCTTGTCCTTCAATAGTGACTGCTAAATCGGCATTTGGCTCAGCTCGCCCCGTAATGCGCGTTGAGCTTGTGGTTAAGTCGTCAATGGTCGTTTGTTGAATCGTTGCGGTATCCACAAAGTCACCAAAAGCGATTTTTCCGATTTGAGAACTATTGAATGTTGCGTTAAAGATTGAGTCATTAGATTCAATTCGCGAAGTAACTTGTTTGTTCGTATAAGTATTTAGTGAGAAAGAACCTTGTCTAAACTCTGGATAATTAAAGCTGGGCTCTCCTGAAAAATCAGCTGATCTTCTCCAAGTTTGCATTCCTGTCGATGAGTGGATCGTGTAGTTCGTTGTTCCTGGATAGGACCCAATTGCGGTTCCATTCGTATGATTGTTTTGGATTCGAACATTTGATCCTTCCTGGAAAGTGCTTGATTGTCCAACGTTTACCGTTGAATACGTGCTTCTTCCCACGACATCCAGTGTTCCCCCAGTTAATACGGTCAAAGCACCTCGCAACCCCAATGCTTCTTGTGTTTTTTGCGTATTTGGCGCACTTGTGATCTTAAACGTTGCGTTCGAATTAACTACTACGCTTGAGGCACTTCCTTCGATCAAGACTGCTTTTGCTGTATTTGAAGGATTGTTTTGAGTAACGTCTAATAAACTGCCTTCACCTAAATCAATTCGACCACCACTTGCAAGATAAATCGCACGAGCTGTTCCGTTGTTATTTGCAACTACAGAAGCACCACTGCCGATATTCATCCGGACATTCGAAGTAGCCCAAATCAAGGAACCTGCATTTAATCGGTTTTCGCCAAAGAAATTAGCTGAAGAATTGCTAGCGGCTAAATAGAGTAAGCGCCCCGTTGCATGACTATTTTCATGAGTAACGTTTGTGAAGGAAACACTGGACGTTCTATTTTGATAGATCGTATTTGTTGCATGAGCCACGATTCTCACATTTCTGATACTTAATCCTTGATTTACCGTATTTCCATACAACCGAACATTATTCCCGAAGGTTAACGTATGACCATTACCTTCAATCGTTTTGGTCGTCCCTGTCCATGTCACACTACTAGTCATCGTGATGTTATTGGCTAAGCTGATTTGTGTAACCGTCGCATTGGCTAACGCTGTCCGTAATTCAGCATCAGATGTTACTTGGACACTTGCCCTTGTTGAACGGGTTTCAGCAGCGTCTTCTGATGATTCGTTAGAATTACTTTCTGAGGTTTCTTCATTTGGTGCATCCGCTTGTTCATCATTTTCTGCGACTTCATTATTTTCTGAAGAGTTCTCAGTAGAAACTTCTGTTTGAGCTTCTTCACTTTCAGTAGGAGAACCCTCTGTTTCCTGAACTGCTTGCTCATTGGTTGCTGTATGGTCATTTTCTGTGCTTTGAGTTGCTTCACTATCTGATAATAAATTTGGAGCTTCTATTCTCTCTTGTGTCACTCCTGAAGAATTATCAGTTTTTTCTGTCGCCATTGCATTTATTGGCAACGCCGATAAAGTTAAATGACTAATCAACAATAAACCTGTGACTTTTTTACTAAATTTGTTATTCATAAGTAACTCCTTTTTCTCTATTCTTTCTCTTGTACTTTAAAGATTCATTTCACGTTTTTATCAGTCACCCTTTCTTACTCCCTCGAAAAAAATCAGTTATAGCTCTTATCGGAACAACCTATTCGATACAAACTCTCTAAAAACCTAAATTAGAGCTATAAAATAATGCTTTTTTGACGAAATTTTATCGTTTTTAACGAGATTAAATTTACCATGGTTGATCATCAATCGATAAATCAAGATTTGCAAACCTGTATGAATAAATTGATTTTCATTTTCTTTTTAAATAGGGCATTTTAAAAGTTTGTGCAAAAAAAAGTGTTATAAAAAAAGACGATTCCTTATCATTTAAAAAGGATCGTCCATTTTTGTTATTACCTGTAACCACTTGACTCAATACGATAGATACAAGGTTTCTGCCTACTAATTCTTAGTATTATCACAAACATTTTTAACAACAGTTCCTTTCAACAGAACGCTTCTTTTCTTCAAAAAAGGTCCCAAAAAAAGCAAAATAAAAGAAATTGTATGTAATTTTACACATCTTCTAAAAAAATTCATTTTTCTTTGGTATACTAAACATAGATCTGCATATCATTAGATTTACGTTGCCCGTTAGTGAAGTTTCAGGCAACGTTTCTTTATGGGGGATAGATAAAAATGGAAGAGAAAAAGATTTTTGAGAAGCGGTGGTTATTAGCTACCAGTGAACAACGAGAGAAATACCATGCCTTGATTGCCTCTTACCCTTCGATCGAATGGACATTCAAAGAAAAAAGCTACCTTTTATGGCTTTGTCAGTTAGATAGTGATACGTTCAAAACCTTTGAAGCAATTTTTGATAAACTAGTAAATGCCAACTAACTGTTTCAACGTAGGCTGTTCTTTCACCAAAATAACCCAATCTTTTGGTATTCAGGAACAGTGGGCCTATTTTCAGATAACTCCCTTTTTTATTAGATGAACGAATAAAAGCCGCAACCGTTGATCGCAACGGTTGCGGCTTTTCCTTTTAATTTATCCACACATGTCCTCGTCATGCTCTTTTTCAACACGTATATTAGGCTGTGGGAGCGTTTAACGCTTGCCCTAACTGAGGATCGATTTTTTCAATCACTCTTTGCCAATCTTGATGATCGGGGATTGCTTTGAGCAAAAGATAATCTGTCGATAAGATGAACTCTGATAAATATTCACTATAATTTGTAACCACAAGATCAATGGCATTTCCCTTCAAATAATCGGTCGTCAATTCATTGATTTTTGGAAAAAATACCAGATGATCATTGCCGACATAACGCAAAAAGCGCGCACGAATCGTGTGACAGGCATAGAGATCGCCTTCTATTATCAATGCGATCCGTCTGACTTTTTGAGCATAGAGCTCCCTGATTGCTTCACTGTAAAGGGTCAGTGCCGCACAAATATCTACCAGATACTCCTGCTTGATCCCAAGAATCGCTTGGTGCTGCTTCATAAATGCCAGATTCCTTTGATAAGCGGCAGAACGATGCTTCTGCGCTTCATTTTTTACTTCTGTTAGCAAGTGATTTAAAACGGGCGCCAGTTGCTCATTGATTTTCTTTGACAGGAAAAAGGCGTGGATCATCGTCTTGACCCGTTGGGGCTCTTGAAAGGAAATGCCCCATTCTTGAACGAAGCGCTGACTCAGTTCTTCGAGTTCAGGATACAGTCCAAACGATGCAACGAATTGCTGCTCTTTTTCAGGCTCGGTCAAAGTCCGTTTCATCACGGTCACTAAATAAAGCCACATAATTTCTTGTTGCGGCAGTCTTACTCGGTATAGCGCTTCGATTTTAGGTGCTAAGTCATTCATTACGGCAAATGCCTCATGGGTTTCGATGATTTTTGCCAACGATTGAGAAATCTGAACCGTCTTTCCCAATTGGTAACGCTTGATCGCAATATACAAGCTATAATAAAAATCACTCGGAGAAACGCCTGTATTCACCAGCTCTGCGGGAATTTCTGAGAAGACATCACTGACTAGTGCAATCAGTTCTTTGGGGGGCAAGAGCGTATGAGGGGTGACATCTGATTCATAATAAAAATCTTTAAAGAACTTGCGAATATTGGCTTCGGAGCCACTCAAATTAACCGGTTGCAAGATCCACTCCACATGATACTTTCGCAACGTCACAGAAGCAGTATTCAAATAACGACGCATCGTACTTTCTGATACATACAAGCGCTGCGCCCACTCTTCAACCGAACAGAATTCACCGTGGAAAATGGCTTCCAAGATTTGATACATTCCTTCTTCTGCAACAAGCTCCTTTTTTTGGGACAAGTATTTTTTCGGATTCGTTTCCCTAAAATGATAGCCATTGGCTACAAGCGAAAATTCGGCTGCCTCTTGTAGATAGGTTTTCAATTCTTTGATATCCGAGCTGATCGTCCGTTGGGTCACATCAAGTTTGTTTGCTAAACTTGCGATGGAACAAGTCCGTTCTCGCTCAAAAGTATTTAACATTTGAAGCCAGCGAACGGTCGTCTTATTTAGCATAAAATTTAACTGCAATTCTCTCATTTTCCCCTCCGTGTTTCTTCCTCACCGACTAGTGTCTTTACTATAGTACAATATTTAGGTGCATAAAAAAACCTTCCTATTTCCCAAATTCACATTAAGAAGCTTCTTGAATGTGTACTTAAGTGAACAAACAAGGTATTCTCTATGTAGACTTATTTTTGTGCAACTGGAGGAATTCGTATGACAAATATGGTTTATGGGTACGCACGTGTCTCCACAAGACAACAGGATCTCTCGCGTCAGTTAGATTTACTTGACCGGTATGAGTGCAATAAAATTTATACGGAAAAGATCAGTGGTGTTCGTGCGAATCGTCCTGAATTAAATAAATTAAAAAAACGAGTGAAAGAAAACGATAAAATCATCATTGAAAGTTTCTCGCGACTAGGAAGAAGTACCAAAGATCTCATTGATCTTGTCTACTTTTTTGAAAAAAAAGGAGTAAAGCTTATCAGTATCAAAGAAAATTTTGATACGCAAACCCCACAAGGGAAATTGATGATGACTGTTTTCCAAGCCTTTAGCCAATTCGAACGAGACATCATCGTCGAACGGACCAAAGAAGGCTTAGAATCCGCTCGTGCTAGAGGAAATATCGGTGGTCGCCCACGAATCGATCCTGGACTGATTCAACACGCATTGAACCTTTATCAAAAAGAAGGAAAAACCGTTGTGGATATCTGTGCCCAAACAGGGTTAAAACGATCAACTTTTTATCGTTATCTTAGTCTGGAAAAAGAAGAGATCGTTTCTTGAAGGAATAGGTTCTTCTAGATTTTTAGTTCAAAATCAGGGTAGATCAGAAAATTTATTTAAATATGGGTAGCAAAAAATCACAGGAAGAGAACTATCTCCTAACTCTTCCTGTGATTTTTTCGATTATTTATTGTTCTTTCCTTTATTTGGAATGAAAATTGTTAAATGATCGTACTCTTTATCGTTATGATCATAGGCTTTCACATTAGTTAGTCCAAAGATGATGATTGTCTTAAATCAGCGAGAATCTCATCGTATCGCTCGCTATTCAAAAACTCATCTACTGACTGAAAATGCGCAGACGGTGCAGCTTTTTTTGCTCTTTCTTGAAGCTCTTTTTGAGTAATCACTAATGACGTTTCATCTGCTGATAAATCACGAATAGCAACATTTGTAACCTCAATATCATAACCTAGTTCTTGAACTTTTTTTCTAACAATCGCTGCCCCCATTGCTGAAGAGCCCATTCCTGCATCACAAGCAAATATAATTTTTTTAATTGAAAAATCTTTGCTAATTTTCCCTTTTCGCTTCATTTCCTTGGTCTTTTCTTCTGCTAGGAGAAATTCTTCATTGTTCTTATCCGACGTTCGATTTGTTAATTTATGAACAAGGGAAGCACCAATAAATGTGACCGCAGTTGCAACAGTGATTGCCAATAAAATACCAAAGTGGCTCCCCCGAGGAGTCACAGCCATGAAGGCAAAGATAGAGCCGGGCGAAGCTGGGGAAATCATTCCTGCTCCAGTAATCATTAGTGTTGCAACGCCACTCATTCCTCCTAATATAGCTGGAATCAGCAATAACGGATTCATCAGTACATAAGGAAAGAAAATTTCTGCTATTCCTCCAAAAAAATGGATAACGATGGCCCCAGGAGCGGTTTTCTTAGCTGTTCCTTTTCCAAAAACCATATATGATAACAAAATACCTAGCCCAACACCTGGATTATCAATTGCAAACATCATGGAACGACCATTTTCAGCTACTTGCTC
The DNA here is from genome assembly GCF_050543505.1 of Enterococcus sp. DIV1067f. Classification (NCBI taxonomy): domain Bacteria; kingdom Bacillati; phylum Bacillota; class Bacilli; order Lactobacillales; family Enterococcaceae; genus Enterococcus; species Enterococcus sp. DIV1067f. Next base: position 603,686 of record NZ_CP172940.1, on the reverse strand, counting down.
TAAACCGATTGGTGCAAAAACACCAAAGTTAATGGCATTGTTCAAAAACAAGACTTTTGCTGGCTCCATAAAGATGCTTACTAAGGGCAAAAGATGGTTTTCAACAAGTACATTGACTGCATCAGTCATCATATAGTTCAATGTATTGAATATTGGACCTACTAATACATAGCCAATAACTGTCAAAATAGCAGCATAAATGCCCCCACTAAAGTTTTTAACAAGCATTTCAAACCCAGTTTTTACCTTTTCTTCATAAATGGAATCGATTTTTTTCATCCCTCAGGCAGCACTCGGTCCTACTATCATTGCGCCTAAAAACATCGTAACATCAGCACCTACGATCAACCCCATAGTCACCATTGAAGCTACTACTGCCCCTCGAGTGCCATACACTTGTTTCCCACCTGTATACGCTACTAGCAATGGTAGCAAATAGTTTAGCGTAGGTGGCACGATTTCATTAAATTTTTCATTAGGAAGCCAACCTGTGGGAATAAACAATGCCGCTAATAGTCCCCAAGCTATAAAAGCTAGTATGTTCGGCATGATCATACCGCTTAAAAATGAGCCCATTTTTTGCAGTTTTACCCGGATCCCAGCACTTGACACCATATTTGTCCTATTCATCTTATTCTCCTCTATCCTTAATTTTTAGTGACTTCGTCTTCCGCTATATCTTGATAACTAAAATATTCAAAAGTAGCTTCTTGCCTCATCCCTGTTAAATCATTGCAGTGAACGCCTACAAAAGCACCCGTAAATGCACTTCCTGTAGGTCCCAAGAATGGTTTTGCAATGTAATCATCTGAAAGTTTGTAAGTATCAAACATGAAAGAAAGTTCTTTCCAATTCTTCCCATCCAATGAATAAAAAAACTGATAAAAACGAGCATTGACCTTAACTCTCAGATACACATTCCCTTCTTCAGTGAGAACGATTGGATCTCTCAAGGGCCAACTAAGTTTTGCTCCTTCACATTTTAAAATTGTCAAAACTTTCCCTAATTGCTCGTTAGCCGTAACCTGTAGCGAGGTCCAATTCTTACTGTTGTAGTAACAGACCAAACCAGCACTTTGTTGAAAATACGAAGGGGAAAAATCAACCGCTATTTCAGCTATAAAATTTACAGATTCAAATCTACGGGCAAGTAAGGATTGTTCGAAAACTGAATACAAGGATTCCTGTCCGTATAAAACCAATCCTTTCTTTGTTATCTGTCCCATTTTTTGGCTAAACGGAATTCTTAGGGTTTGAAACTCGGAAGGAATCCCCGAAGCGAAATAATTCTTTTTAGGTGTACTGGACCAAGGGTGCTCTAGTAGGTTTGGTGTGGGTACGTACTTTTGCGCAACTTTTCCACCAGTCACGATCGGCCAATCGTCTACTGTCCATTCAATTTTTGCTAATGCCGATTCACGCCCTAAGGTACAAAATCCTCTTTCTTCAAATAAGCCTTTTCCTTTTCGTTTAATTGGACGGCTTGCTAAGTATGCGATATACCATTCCTCACTATCCGTTTTAATTAATGACGCATGTCCCGTTTTTTGCAAATCATTTTCGGGAGAATACCAAGCGGTCAGGATAGGATTATCAGGGTGTACTTCATACGGTCCATACAATGATATCGAGCGGGCCACAGTAACTGAATGCCCCCACTGGGATCCTCCCTCCGCTGTGAAAAGATAATAATAACCATTGATAAAATAAATATGTGGCCCCTCTGTTTTCTCTAAATGGGTTCCTTTAAAAATAATTTCTGGTTTTCCTACCAATTGTTCTTTCCCCTCATCAAATTCCTGAATAGCGATTCCGTAATTCCAAGGATGATCATTTCTAAAATCATAGATCATATTCAATAGATACTTTTTCCCGTCATCATCGTGGAAAAGCGACGGATCAAAACCACTCGCATTTAGAAAGATTGGTTCACTCCATGGACCTTCTATATCATCAGCGGTTACTAAATAGTTGCGGACATCTTTAAAGGCACGGTGTTCACGCATAATTGAATACACCAACCAAAATTTTCCGTCTGCGTATGTCAAACAAGGAGCCCAGACGCCACCACTATCTGGAACACCAACCATATCCAGCTGACTTATTCTATTTAACGGACGAACAAGTAAACGCCAGTTCTTTAAATCTTTCGACTCGCATATCTGTACACCGGGAAACCACTCGAATGTCGATGTGGCAATATAATAAGTATCCCCCCTTTTACAAATTGATGGATCTGGGTTAAAGCCTTTTAATATTGGATTTTGAATCATAAAATCATCCCCTTTTTTTGAAAACGCTTTCATTCAGTTCCTATCTAAAGTATACTTTTATTAATAAATTTAGAAATGGTTTTTACCACGTTAAACTTACCAAAAACCACGGAGATCAAACTATGAAAAAGAGCTTATATAATCATCTAGCGTTTCTACCGAATTTAGATACTAGTGTCCGTTTCTTTTCGGCACATACATAAAAAGTTCCTTATGGCTGGACTAGCTACTTAGACTCTCATAATGCTTTTGAAATCCTACTTATTTTATCTGGGAAGCAGAAAACCACGATCAACCAAAAGGAGTATTTATTGGATGCAGGAGATATCTTGATTATCCCTCCGGGTATGCTCCACTTAAATGCCTGTTACTCAGAAAATGGCTTACGCTACTTTACCGCACATTTCGATATCGATGAACCCGTTTTACGCTATGTACTAATGAAGAATATTCCCTTGATCTTCGAAAAACACACAGCTGAGAACACTACACTCCAAGTAATCATCAATGAATGGATCGATCTCTATGATAAAGCACCTAGTTTTTCACTTTCTGATAAAATCTTAACCATTCAAATTTTAACAAAACTGATTTTTGAACTTATAAGATTCACTGAACTGGATCCTAAAAAAAATACCAACATTCAAACGCTTAGTATCGCTAGAAGTATTGCAGAAGTTATCAATCACAATTTTCATCACTTTTTTGAAAGAAAAAATACTGAAAAGATCGATATCTTGATTAAAAAAATTTACGGTATTTCACCAAAAAATTATTTGGACTCACTTAAATTAAAAGAAGCCAAACGACTGTTAACTATCCCTGATATTACGATAGAAAGTATCTCGGAAAGACTTGGCTATTCGCACCCCGCACACTTTAGTCGACAATTCAAAAATTGGGTAGGCGTTTCACCAAACAGCTATCGCAAAACGAATATTGCCAATTTTGTATCCTGAATCATTTGTTACTAACAAATAAGGAATAGCGTAACAGCACCTTTATCTGCTGTCACTCTATTCCTTTAATATGCTTTACTATCGAAGTTGTCATTCCTCTAAACTATTTACCCAAATGCGTGTTGAAAATACTTTTCAACAATCCCTTTATTAGAAAACTATCATAGCAGATAAATGAACAAGTTAAAATTCAGTAGCCATTTGGATTACACTTTTATCTAGTTCTAATTTAGCAAGTTGTTTTGTTGATCCAACTGCTATTTTTTCTGTGATTTTTTTCGATAAAAAAGGATCACCCCACCGATTAAGAATACAATCCCGGTAACGCTTAGGAAGACACTACTTATTTCTCCTGTTTTCGGCAGTTGCTTAGCTGTTGAGTACTTTCTTTCAGTGGTGGTTTGCGGCCGGTAGCTGAGAGTTCATTTGATTGTTCTGATGGACCATTTTCATTTTTTCCCACACCCGCTGTTTCTGATTCCCCGGTCTCAGGTCCCGACTGTATTGGCTCTTCAGTCGCTGAATTAGATTCTTCCGTCTCAGGTATTTCTGTCTCAGGACACTCCTCTTCTGGAAGATCCGTTTCTGGTGCTTCGGTTGGTGGTGTTTCGTTAGGCGCTTGGCTGACTTTTGCTTGTACAGTAATGACAGCACGGGCGGTCACTGCTCCGTATTGGTAGGAAACCATGTATTGACCAATTTTATCGGTGTTCACTTTGCCCTGAACTTCTACTTCTGAGTACGCTACTTCTTCGCCATCACGATCAGTGGCAGAATCAAAGTTTGTTTCTGGCTGCCATTCATCACCTTGATCCATCGTTGAATCGTGAACGTTCAGGGACGTTTGATCCGCCTTGACGGTAATAAGGGCTTTGCTTTCTATTCCGTGATAGCTGTAAGTGACCTCGTACTTGCCAGCTTTCGTTGTATCGACAGTTCCCGTGGCATTGATATCCTCAAAATCAACAGGTTTACCATCCCGATCTGTTGCGCTATCGAAGTTGTCTTTGCCTGTCCAGTTTCCCCCTGTGTACAACTCACTATCGTGGACTTTGACTGTAGTTTGATCGGCTTTGACGGTGATAAGGGCTTTACTTTCTACGCCTTGATAGCCGTAAATGACTTCATATTTGCCTGCTTTCGTTGTATCGACAATCCCTGTGACAGTGATATCCCCAAAATCAACAGATGAACCGTCTCTATCTGTTGCATTATCGAAATTATCCTTAGCTGTCCAGTTATCCCCTGTATACAACTCACTATCGTGGACTTTGACTGCCGTTTGGTTGGCTTTGACGGTGATAGTGGCTTTGCTTTCTACGCCGTGATAGCTGTAAGTGACCTCGTACTTGCCTGCTTGCGTTGTATCGACAGTTCCCGTGACAGTGATATCCCCAAAATCAACAGATGAACCGTCTCTATCTGTTGCATTATCGAAATTATCCTTAGCTGTCCAGTTATCCCCTGTGTACAACTCGCTGTCATGGGCAGTCACCTTGGTTTGGTCGGCTTTGACGGTGATCACAGCTTTTGATGCTACTCCATCATAACGATAAACTACCTCATAGGACCCCGATTTTTTAGTATCTACGCTTCCTTCAACGTTCACATCCGCAAACGAAACTGGGTTGTTATCCCGATCTACGGCTTGATCAAAGTTATCTTCTGCGGCCCAGTCATCGCCGACGTATATCGAAGAATCATGAACCTTAATCGCAGTGAATCGTGGTTTTACGAGTATCGTTGCTTCTTTACTCACATGATTCAATTGATAACTGATTTTATACGTAGCGGCTTTGTTAGTATCTACTTGTCCGGAAACACGACCACCCTCAGCAATAAATTCCTCATAAGTCAAAGTTTTGCCTTCTTTTGAAATAGCTTGCTCAAAATTATCCGCCGCTGTCCATGTATCTTGTTCATAAATCGTGGTATCTTTCACGGTCAGATCGGTATAGCCAGTCGGTGCTTTTTGATAGACGTACGTCACCGTTACTTCGCCACGAGGAAGAACACCTTTTGCATTCGTTGGCAGTTGACTGGTATCAAGGATGTACCCCGGAATTTGTGGAATAAACGCACTTGTAGAGACATCATAAGGCTCATTGGTACTATCATTGATCGTTTGGGAAGGATAGATTTCCATACCAGTCTCATCCACATATTTAATGGTCAGATGGCTATTTGTAAAGCGAATATTATATGTTGCTGTAAACAAAAGGTTACCGTTAGCGTCGGTATATTCTAAAACCGCTGTTAAACCGTAGTAGTTGATCGTAAAACCTGTGAAGCTTGTCCAAGATATATTTAATTGATTGGTACCAGTCACTTCACTTGTATGCCATAGTCCCACCAGCGTGTATACCTTATCCGTTTTGTAGACATAAAAATCTTCTGTCAGCTGCGGGTCTTGGTATAGTGTTTGGTGTGCGTATTTTTCCGGGATTGGCAAATCCAAAACCAGTGCTTTATACTTGATCGGATCATATTCTACAGTCAGATCGTAGTTGAAACTCTCGATACTCTTCGTTGATTCTGCAGCGAGAGGTTGACTATTCGTAGATTCTACATTGGTTTCAGCAGATGGGGCAGTAACTGAAATTTGAGTTTTTTCTGCAGCATCAGCTGCGTTAGATTGATTTGTTTCTGAGTTTGAAGTGGTGGTCACCACTTCACTTTCGGTTGTTTCAGAAGATATGACGTCAGCATTTCCTTCTTGGGTATCTGTCTTTTCTCCTGTGTTCATGCTTCCTGTTGAATCTGCCAGCAAGGGAACCGATGAGTCTATGAATGGTGTTTGCTGCTCTGTTTGTTGTCTTTCTGTTGCCTGAGCGATCGGCCATGTGCTTGGAAAGGTTGTCCCTAAAATCAGCATCCCTATTAAACCGCTCTTAATTATAACTACGCGTTTTTTCATTTTTACTTTTTCTCCTTTTTCTTTTTCCAAACTTTATTCACACTTACTTCCGTTCCAATCTGTCCAAATTTTGGTTGACTGCAACTGGCAGGGGTGTTTTCTATAAAATAACTCCCTTAAATGACTGTCCTTCGCAAAAATATGTGGGCGCCGCATCTTTAACATGAATTCCTTCAATTTTCAAGGGATAAGACTTCTTGAATGGCCCAGAGTATTATATAATTTGCTTAAAACGAATGGTTTTTATATTCGATCGCTGATCGCTCCCACAGGGTCTTGAAAGAGGTGGTGACATCAATGTTAGAAAATTTATCCATCAACTTACATCGAGATAAGGCATTTTCTCGTCAAGTAAAAATTCTGCAAGTGCTAAATGCAGCACCCGCAGGATATCACCCGCAAGAGTTGGCGACATTATTGGGACTTTCCTTGCCTACAGTCTCTAAAGAATTAAGTATTTTAAGCGACAGTTTGCCGAAAGATCTGGTCAAGATCAAACTTTCTGGATCCAACATCGTTTCGATTGAGTATGCACCAAATGCTTCAATCAATTCTGCCATTCAGCTTTTGGGCATGGAAACGTTGGAGTTTAAAATCATGTCTAGTATCATTGATAATAAAAAATACTCTATTCACCGAGCAACGATCGAATTTGGCTATTCCCGCAGTCATCTGTTGCGAACGATCAGTTATATGAACAAATCTTTACAAACCTATTCTGTGACCATCGCAACGAATCATCTTGATTTTATCGGTACCGAAGCCGATATTCGCTTTTGTCTGTTTGTCTTTTTCTCCGCTTATGGCGATAGCACGATCTTAGATAAAGACAGCCCTGCAGATGCGCGTCTTCTGGTCCAAAAAGCAAAAGAAGCCAACAAAAAAGATTTGCATTACAGTCATTATCGACTTGCCCTATGGCTAAGTATTGCCAAGCGTAGGTGGCGCTATTCTTACTTTTTGACATTGCCACCGTCTTTAGAACGCAATCTATTAGAGAAAGAACGCTTCGCTGTTTTCTCAAAAATATTAAACGAACATTATTTGAAAAAATACCGGATCATCCACTTGCCGCAACAAGAACTCCTTTGGATCTTCCTCAATGCTCTCCACTGCATTTCGTATAGTACGATGGATATTAATGGGGAAAGCGAAGCGGATTACATTTTTCATCATACAGAGAAACCAGAAATTCTCGCAGAAGTTGCTGCCTTTTTAAAGAAACCTGGAATAGCTATCCTTCCTGCAGCATCACACAAAATCATCGCATATCTCGTAAATCTCCGCTTGTTAACGATGATTTCTGCGAATTACGAATTTGCCGATCCCCAGATCAAAACCTTTGTTGAAGCGACATTCAAGACGGACTACCTTGCTTGGAATAAATGGTTGAAACAGTTTAATGAACAAAGTCGTTTCTTTTCGTTTACTCACTTAGAGCATGTCGCAGTTACGTTGACCTTGTTAAGCGAACTTTCTTCTAGCAATCAGTTGAAAAAACATCTCAAAGTGGCCTTTGCTTTTCAAGGTGGTGCTGGATTAGATGCCTTTTTAGCCGCATCAACAGAGCTATTCAAAAATGACCATACAGAAATCAGTTATTTTTTTGAAGTGGCTCCTGATGAACAAGAATTGATCCATCGAGAAATTGATTTGATCGTTAGCAATTTTGACTTGCATCTGAAAAGTAACCCCAAATTTCAGCAACTACGAATTTCCAATGTTCCTACCCTTTCGGACTGGACGATCATCCACAAAACGATTGAACAGCTGATTCAGCCAAGAATCACACCGATTCATTGACCTAAGGCAACTGTCGGCCTTCTTGAAGGAAGCGCCGTCAGTTTTTTCATTGCATGGTTTGCTATTTTAGTCCTTTCCTAAGTATCCATTTTTCTTTTCTCTTAGCGTGTCTATTTTTTTCACATCCGAAAAAAATCAGACCTTTTTTCAAGATTCCTCTCCTAACAAACGCTTTTCTTTTCAAGCGCAGCGTAAAAATTCATTGTCTTGTTTTCGTGTGCTGCTCGTAATACCTGAAAAGTTGGGATGTTTGGTGTATTTTTTATGATAGAAATTTTAGCAGCTACTCTTAGCCCCAAATGTGAAAAGCGTTATTTTAAAAGCAAAGAAACATACGATCAAAACAGACTGCATGTTTTAAATAACTTTTGTATCTATTTTTTTTATTTACTAGAAAAAAAAGAAATCTTCTCCCCGCTCCTTTTTTGTATAATAGGTAAAAAGAGAGGGGGACCAATGTGGATTTTATCAAAGAGCTGCACTCCTTTAAAACGATCGTTGAAGAAGGTACGTTTACGAAAGCTGCTGCTAAATTAAACTATGCCCAATCGACGGTTACGAACCATATCAAAAAGTTAGAAGAAGAGTTAGAAGTAGCGTTATTTTTGGAAGGAAAAAGCAATGTACTCACGTTGGAAGGTGAATTGTTGAAACAGGCGGTTCCTGGTCTGATCGCTCAGTGGGAGGAGGTCAAAGAACAGTTGCTCAATGCTTCGAACACAGTCGAATATTCTTTACGGATGGGCATCGTCCCCCCTTATGACATGTTGATTTTACCGGAGCTTCTCCATGTATTTTCCCACCAATACCCAAAAATAAAATTCGAGATCATGGTGGGATCCACGCTGGCATTAGCCGATGCATTAAAAGAAAATCGTATTGATTTTGCGTTATGCTCACTTCCTCACGAAGATTCCTTTGTCTATGAAGAACTTTTACAAGAAGAAATCTGCTGCATCACTTCGATCACGAACCCATTGATCATTAAGGAATTAGCCGACCTTACAGGAATCCATCTATACAGTTCCGGCGGTGACTGTCCTGCACTTAGAAATATCGAGGGCTACCTTGACCAGTGTGTACCTTCGCTCCAATGGGAATATGTCAGCAGCAGCACGACGATTCCTTATTTGATTGAACAAACAGGCTTCTGCGGTCTAGTCCCGCGTTCGATCATTGATCAAACATGCGCTCAAGTAAAAATTTTATCACTGCCTTTACCGAATCTCCGCATGACGATTGGCTTACTGTCAAAGCAACCATTGACACTTTTCCCGAATATTACAAAAAAGTTTGTCTTTGAGTTAAAAATGCGCTTACTGTAATTGTTATAAAATCAGTTTGATCACGATCGATTTTCATGCAGTTATTCTTCAAAAAAAAATGATAGTATTTATTCTAGCAGCAAAGAAGCAGCGTGAAAACAAATAGCCGCACAACCTCTTTCTGTTCTACAGACGTTGTGCAGCATAGCTTTTCATTTCGCTTATTATTATTCAATCAGATGATTACCTCTTGTTTCGCCACTCACTTTTTGTTATCATTTTACTTTTTTTATGCAAACTGGTACGATTATTCATGCTATCCGCAGGAGATAAAAAAGCCACTGTTGTTCTTTATATTTCAGAATTTTTTACCGATTATAAAAAATAGAAACGTTCTTTCATCCTTTCCAATGTATACTCTACTTTGGAAAAGAACAATCACCAAAAAAGGCTGGACTTGAAAACCGTTCGATCATGTTTTTAGTAGCAGGCAGTTATTGCTCAAGGAGCCTATTTTTGCAATTGTCAGAAAAAATAGACGATGAGAAAAGGAGGAAAAACTATGTTTATCATTGAAGCGATCTTCAGCTTTCTAAGAGACACATTAGGTGTGATCCTGGCCATTCTCTTAGGGACGCTTTGTTTGTCGATGGTGATCAATCTGATCGTTATCGTTGTAAAAAACACCTATTCAAAATTTAAAAAGAATTATTAACGAATCGCTGTCTTCTAATAGATAGCTTTTTTAGATAGTTTTTTCAACCTCTCAGGTCTCTTTTTTGCCTTTGTAATATCTTTTTTCAAACTCAATCCAAGATTTGCTGAATTCATGGTTGGAAAAGGCACTTTTTAAGCCTGAGCGCTGCTTAAAGCGAAAGACCTCTTCGCGGTCCATCCCCAATTCCTTGGCAATTCGTTCATCCGACCACTCGTTAGCGACCAACTGCTGCACGATGTTTCCCATCTTCTCGATGCCATGGGTACCACGTGCTCGATTGTGGCGAATCGTTGAAGCGATGCGATTCTCAAAAGGCTTATCGATCACTGTGACCGGAACGCTTGGCAACGCCAGGCGGTCTTTTGCTACGACATACCGATGAAACCCATCGATCAAAATATACTTGTCCTGCTCCTTATCGTGGTAACAAACCAGTGGCTGCGTAAAGCCATCTTCCCGAATCGACAGTTCCAGCAAATCCATCTCTGGAGCAGCCACGGTGTTGGGATTATACGTATTCGCGTGAATCTTGCTGACCGGGATCAGCTTCGCCGCTAACACTGGAAAATCGATATCGCTCATGAGGTACTACACTCCTTTTTAGAAATGAATAATTTTTTGTTTGTCGATAGACCGCAAACCCTTTTGACTCCAAAAGTGCAATTTCACTAGGCTGGTTACTAGAAGCGAGAATCTCTGCTTCTGGGTAGTTGCGGCTGATATCCACCAACATTTTCCGTAAAAGAAACTTTTTAAATTGAGCAGTTGGATCTTTTTCATAAAATTCCCCTAGCTCAACTTTATTGACGCCTTTTTCATAATAAGAAAAAGCGGTCACCCGTTTTTCGTCATCAAGAATCACATACCAGTAGCAGTTCTCATCATTGACTAAGTACGGAAATTGCTGCTGATACACCCGTTCCGCAAAAAAAGCCCCCATCAATTGATAGAATTGGCTTTTCTTATACGGTGGAAAAAATAAAACCAATCGTTCGTTCACAAAACCCTTCCTCTCTAGGGACACATTCGTCCATCGTCAGGTGATTTTTTTCGTTAAATACTCATATTTGGCATTCAATTTTTTTAACTGATACTTGGGTAAATGCTCGATTCCCAACGCCGCCCCAAAATCGACCGCCAACTCATACAATTCCGTCTCATCTTTTTTCGTCAGACTGTATTGTCGCGTGCTCAAAGAAAAATCATTTTTTTCTAACGCACGAGCGATCCCTTTCCAGTCATGCCAGAGCACTTCGTTTTTCAGCCACTCCTTACGTTTGGTCACATCGGGAATGTCTTCCACTTCGATTCCGTGCTTTTCTCGATAATGATCAATCAAGATCGTGATTTTGCGGTAATAATGGTCCTGTAATTTCTTTGAATAAAGTCCAATTGATTCCAGTAAAAAGACCGCATACTCTTGCCAAGTCATATGACTTGGCTTTCTCGTATTGTAATGCGCCAATAATCCCGTCTGGGCATACAATCGACCAAAATTGGCTCCTGACACGCGGTTGACGACCCGTTCCCACGTTTCCGGTTCCACCAGAGCATATTGATATAAGCCTTTTCGTTGCTGCATACCATAAGGCTGACAGATTCGCATTTGATGAATCGGAACGCCATGATCATATAATTTTTCATAAAAGCCATTGATCGGCCAGTCAAAATGGGCATAGGCGCCCCAGACATCTTCTGTCTTCCAATCATAGATGGGGTAAAAATTGACGACCATGGAATCTGCTACTTGCCGTTTGATCCAGCATTGCTTCCGAAAGTTATACTTTGGCGAAGTTATCGACCGATATCGGTATAGACTTTCCTGTGTTCGGATGCCAACGCCACAAGCAACGGGTTCACACTGATGATAGTTTGCGTACCAGTGAGCAAAGTTTCGTAAGAACTTATCTGGATTCATATTTGCACTCTGATAGATTTCCATCAATGATTCATCTAAATCAGCAAGTGAAATCGCATCTTTTGGCATCATCTGTACCCACTTCTCACGTTCTTGTTCATCCCACATCAGCCATTGTGGCTGAAATACGCTAGTGTTGTTGTCCTCATAAAAGGGCAAACAGAAGTGAAAGGTTTGATTGATAGTTGGTAACGCTTTGATTTTTTCCATGAACGTTCTCGTAGCATCATAATTTGCCTCGATATCTAAAATCAGCAGATCAAAAGTTTTCTTTTTTTGTCGGGCGACTTGGTCAGCCAACTGAATCATGGCACCGCTATCTTTTCCACCACTGAAAGAGAAATAAACATGGGGAAAGGTATCAAAAATATATTCCAGGCGCGTCATCGCCGCTTCCAGCACATTATCCTTACAATATTTCTTCATAAAAGCTCATGTCCTCATTTTATTTGTCCTTTTTTTGAATAAGTATTACATTCTAGTATAAAGTTTCACTTAGCTTCTTACAAGGACTTAAGGGAGATTTTGCATTCGATACATGCAAATAATTGTTAGCTATCATTGCAATGTGTTCCCCATTGCTCACTACTATTCCTAGTAATCAAGAAAAATAGTAGAAAAATTCCTTCTGAAACAAGTTTTATTGCTTTTCTTGATTCATTCAGCCAAAAGGGTTTGAAGGACTTTTTCAATACGCTTCACTTGTTTTTCATTGAAGTGGGACAGCCATTCTTGATCCGCAAGTAAACGCTGAATCTCTTGCTGAAGGTCTTTGTATCGACTGGCTTCCTGGATGTTTTCAGTCATCTTCAAGAAATTACTAATTTTTTCTCCTTTAGGCAGCAGTACATACTCTTGCTTGATCCCTTCAAACTTGTCTTCATGATCAATCACCAAAAGTTGACTGATCAAATCATGAGCGATCCACCGATGATAGGAGTTTTTATGGGTATGCAATGCCCAGATCCGTTCCCATTCATCATAAATCAGCTCAGGGTTTTTAACGGCTACTTCTTTAATGATCAAATAACTATTAAAATACTCATTGATATGATTTTGACCATCAACGACATTCTCCACTAGTCTATCTCTTACCTTTCGATCATCGATCGTCGTTTGCACAAACGGTTGGGGATCAAAGGATGTTGTCTGGAAATGACCTGCGATTTCTAGGTAGTCCATGCTTTCACCTTCTTTAAAAATTATAAGATTATTTTACAGGTTTGAACCTCTATGTTTATTTTAACAGAATCTATGTGCGAAAAAAGTGGCTTTTATATTCCCCTTCTTTTATCAATCATCCATTCTGATAACGTAGGTAGACTAACGCCACTTTGAATATCATACTTTTTGGAAAACCCAATTTAAAATTGAAAACAGCTGGAAAGAATCCTTTCGATCCTTTATCCACTAACACTGCTATCTATTGATTTCTTCCGTTCGTCTATTGAGCGCTAGGAAAAGTGCAAGCTTCCTTTTATATCTTTTTCTGAAAGGAGCCCTTCACAAGAGAACCTGCTGGCAACTACTTTCTCGTTAAATTCCCAATGTCACTGACACAAAAAAGGAAGTCCCGCGTTCGGGACTTCCTAACGTTCTTTTCTCTTCAAATACTATTTCACGCATAGCTGCGAGATGCTGGATCACGCGTCCTTTCTCCGAATACCTCGGTCGGTAGGCATTTTGATCCATTGTTCTGGTGGACGCTTTCTGATTTTTTTTGGTGCAAACATCAGTTGAATAGTTCTTTTGACAAAGTTATTTCGGTATACGTTTTCCATAACTTCCACGCCCTTTTCAATTGATTTAGGAAGCGGTGACGTCGATCCTTCTTCCTATTTTTATTATAAGCCCCAATCCGGTACAAAACAAACAATTCAGCTGCTGTTTTCTCCCATTCGTTTAGATGAAATCTGTGGTTGCTGCTAAAAAAAGAGGTACATATTCTTGAATAAAGTTCAATAAGCCACCGCATATTTATTGAAAAAAATAATGAAAAATTGCAGAAAAAGATCGAAACTACTCGAGACAAACGCCAAAGGGCTGTGTTTTTGAATGAAAAATCGTTTCACTTTACTTTTTCTTAAATTTTAATTATTATTCTTTTGAAATAAGAATAATGAAGGAGATAAAAACATGGAAAAATACCAAGTGTTCCCTGGTCAAAACTATCAGGCAAATGTTATTGGCTTTACCGGTTTACAAGAAGTTAGTGTGATTCATGTTTACGAAAATACTGCAACTGTTCTAATCAAAGAAACAGCTGAAACAGGTGTTGCTAAGCTATGTAATTTTCTAGTTGGTGCCACACAATTAGTTAGTTGATCCTCTTTTATTAACCAAAACATGAGGAGCCATTTGCCATCCAACATGTTGTAGGAAAACGATTTGAAAGTAGTCCTTTGTGAGCTTGCTCTTTTCCTATTCATCAATTACAGCAGTATTTTTATTTATCTACTCAATATCTCTCTACTTTATATATAAATAGTGTTAGAATGAACAAAAGGAAACGTATCAGGCTTCCCCCAAGAGAATCTTCCCCAAGTACTCTTGTCTGATACGTTTCCTATTTTTGTGGCGAAAAAGCCACAGACCAATGGTAGCCCTTTACTCTGTGAAAAGCAAGCATTCAAAATTGATTTTTTCTTTATTTTTTTATTTTATCTCCTCAAATTCCCTTTAAAAATCAGGCAAAAACACACCTCTCGTAATAAGGTGTGTTCTTTTTTTGACAATGATTATTCACGAATAATAAGTTCATAAGGCAGAATGATCTGTTCTTGTTTTCTTTCTTGAAACAAGCGAAAGGCTTCTTTGCCGCACTGATTCAGATGAAACTCAACGGAAGAAAAATGCAGCATTTGACTGATAAGCAGGTTTTCTTGTCCAATCACGATGGGTGCTGTCCCGTGGGAGTATTGATTCAAAATCATTGCTGCGATTTCGTCTCCATTTGTGATCACCCCATCGATTCCTCGTTCTTTAAAAAAGGCTGCTGCGGAAATCCCGTCTTGTGCTTTGATACAATCCCAATAAATATCGGCTTCCGAAAAAGCAGGAAACAGCTCCTTGGCTTTTGCGATGGTATTGACTGAATTGCAGCTAAGACGTTTGCTGCGCCCGAGCGTCAGTCCCAAACGTTTTACGCCTTGTTCTTTTAAATAATTGATACTAGCTGTCACAGAGCCGACCAAGTCGATCGCAACGAAAGGAACAGCAGTACCGGTCGAATTTTCACAAAAAACGATCGGTCCTTTTTCCATGTAGGGATAAAACGTCTCGATATGATTTGCACGGGTAATAACGATCAATCCGTCAAACCCTTTTGCAGCGAATTCTTCTAGATATTCTAGTTCCAATTTCCGATCAAAATTGGTCGGCAATAACGTCACTTTGTATTTTTTAGCAAAGGCTTCTTCCATAATGCCATTTAGAATCCCATCAAAAAAGGCGTGATTGACAAACGGCACGATGACCCCAATATTATAGGTTTTCCCCGAGCTGAGCTTTTGGGCGATCTTATTCGGTTTGTAATCCAGTTCTTCCATCACCGCCAAAATCGCTGCTCGCTTTTGCTCATCGACATAAGGATGGCCATTGATCACACGAGAGACTGTCGTGATCGAAAAACCAGTGATTTTTGCTATATCGCGTATCGTTGCCATTTCCTTCATTCCTATCTGTTTGTTTTACGATTGACCTAAGTCTACCATAGAAAATTTACTGATTCACTTTCGACAAATTTTCTGAAAAGGTCCCTTGGTTGATTGTACGGTATGAAACGAGTTTCATAGCAAGACTTAGACTCCTTGAAAATAAAAGAAATTTATTTATAAACAAAAACTGATTGCTTAGCAAGCTACAAGCGCTACTTAAGCAATCAGTTTTTCTACTGTTTACTGAATCATTTCTTTTGATAAGCTTTTACGTTTCTTCGTATACCTTCGCATCAGTAACTCGATTCCCTTATCCGCAAAGCGTTGCATATAGGCGGAAAAATTCAACAAGGCAATCAAGAGAATGAGGTTGAGATAGCTGGTATTGCCTAGGTTAAAGAGGTCACGACCGACGATCAAGGCAGCAAAGTACAAGATCTGGGTGCTGAAAAAAATCATCGTTCGATAGCTGTTGATAGCTGGATAGACTTTTTTCTGGATCAAGCGATAGTTCCAAGCGGTAAAAATAATGCTCATGATCGATAGAGCTTTGCTGCTACTGTTGAACCAATAGCCAAAGTTGATGATCAGCAGAGTTCCTACCGTAATCGTCAATGCTGTTGGAAAAGCATTTTTGAAAATCGTTGTCATAAAGTCCCCTTTGATCCGATTGAAGTCTGGTTCAAAGTTTAAAAAGAAGGTCGGAATGCCGACAAAGCAGGCATTGATGATCGTTAATTGGATCGGCTCAAAAGGATATGTCGTTCCTGATAACAACGTCCCCATAGTGATCATGATGGAGAATAAGACTTGCACTAACACCAATGAACCTGAGCGAGTAATGTTATTGATTACTCGGCGGCCTTCATCCATGACCGATGGCAAAGCATCGAATTGATTTTCCAAAAGCACCAAATTTGATACTTGGCGCGCAGCATCGACACCGGAAGCCATCGCGATGGAACAGTCTGCTTCTTTCAGCGCCAAAACATCGTTGACGCCATCGCCAGTCATCGCGACAGTATGCCCTTGTTCTTTCAAGTAGAGTACCATTTCTTTCTTTTGTTGCGGCGTCACTCGACCAAAAATCTGATAGTTGCTGACAGCTTCTTTTAATCCGGCTGCAGTTAATTTTGATACATCGATAAAATCAGCAGCCCCTGGTAGATTGACTTTTTTCGCGATTTGACTGACTGTCACTGGATCATCGCCAGAGATGATCTTGCATTGGATTGCTTGTGAACGAAAATACTCCAAGGTCTCTTTGGCATCTTCACGGATCGTGTCTGACAGTAAATAAAATCCTAACGGTTCAATATCCGTCGGCAGTCCTGCCTCCTCATAGCCTTGCGCACTGTGCGCCAAAACGATCACCCGGTAGCCTTCTTCTGCCAGCTGTCTTTCCTGTTTTAAGACAGCTTCATGGTTGGTTCCCAGTAAAATCGACGCAGCTCCGATGAAATAAGTGCCTTGCCCTTCAAACGTGACGCAACTGAATTTGCGGTCAGATGAAAAGGGGACGACTTGCTGCATCTGGTACGTCGTTTTTTCTGAAAAAAAGGTTCGTAGCGCCATTGCCGTTGGGTTCTGATCGGGTAGCTGAGCCATTAAGTTGCCGGTGATTTCTGCCAACGGTGTTTCCGATTGAAAGGAAATCGTCTTTTCCACCGTCATCTTGCCTTCGGTGATCGTGCCGGTTTTGTCTAAGCAAAGAACATCGACCCGTGCCAAAGCATCAATGCAGTTCAATTCCTGCACCATCACTTTTTTGCGCGCCAGGTAGACGGCACTGATGGTCAATGTGACACTGGTCAATAAAAACAAACCTTCGGGGAACATCCCTACAGCTGCCGCCACCGTCCGTAAGATGGCGGTGTTGAAAGCCGCATGAGAGAAATAGAACTGTTTGATAAACAAGAGGGTACATAACGGTACCAAAATCAAGCTGATCCAACGAATGATTTTATTCAAACTGCCTTGGATCAAGTATTTTTGTCGTTTGATGGTCTTGGCTTCTTTGTTGATTTTTGCGATATAGTTATCAGCGCCTACGTGGATCACTTGGCACAACGCTTCACCAGCAGTGATAAAACTGCCAGAAAACAACTCGTCTGCCGGCTGTTTGTGGATCGTATCCATTTCACCAGTCAGCAAGGATTCATTGACTTCTAAAGATCCTTGAATGACTTTGGCATCCGTCGGCACTTGATCCCCGCTTTTCAGTCGTAACACATCATCCATTACGAGTTTGTGGATCGGCAAATTCTCCAGCTTACCATCCCGATAAACATCGGCTTTGGCAACTTTTAGCAGTGCCAGCTTATCTAGCGTTCGTTTGGAACGAACTTCTTGAAAGAGATTGATGATCACATTGCTGAAGACAACAAAGACGAACAAACCGTTTTGATAAGAACCCGTCAAACAGACGAGAAAGAATAGGACACAGTTGATTAAATTGAAAAAGGTAAAGATATTGGTAAACAGGATTTTCGGGTACGTATTCGTCGTATCCTTTTTTGTCTTATTGACTTGACCGCGCTGCACCCGCGCCTTGACTTCCCCTGACGTTAAGCCAATGGTTTGGTTGTTTTCGATGATCCTCACCCTTTCTATTCATAGTCATTTACTTTTCGTTTGCTGAATATTCAGCAAACGTGCATCGGACTTGGGAATGGTTTTGCGTTTTTTTATAAAACAGATTGGCGGCGATTGCGTAAGATACGCCATCGACTGCCGGCTTTTTTTCGTAAAAAAACAAGTACTGTCTAAAATATAGCATACCCTTTTACGAATTGGCGTTTCATTTTTGTCACCTTCGCGTCACTTTAGCACTTAAAATAACAGTTTATTTTATTAACTCCACTAACTAGACATTAAGCGGTCACAGGCTTCTCCAGTTATTTCTTACGATGACACAAAACAAAAAAACAGCTGATCTTAACGGATCAACTGTTTAACAATTCTTTAAGTCAGCTTTTTCTAGCAGCTATTAGCAGCATCATTGGTCGGCGCATTTCGTCTTTCATTCCCGGTACTTTCAGTAATTCTTCTGGCGGCTGCGGCTCAATCACTTTTTCTAAAATAAAGCCGTTTTGCAATAAGGTCATTAAATAGGTTGTCAGGGTACGATGGTATTTCGTCACCGTTTCACCTAAAAATTGCGCTTGCCGCTTGCCTTCATAATAGTAATGATCGACTGGGAAATGCTGGATTCCCCCCTGCATATCATACTGCCAATCTTGCGATCCTTCCGCAGTATAAACAGGATGCTCCACCGAAAATACGAGTACACCACCAGGTTTCAGCCAGACCGATATGCTTTTGATCAATGTTTCGAACGTTGCCACATAGTGAAACGCCAATGAACTTAAAACAACGTCTATTGTGGCTGGAGGAAGTGTCACTTCTTCCATTGCGACACATTGATACGTTATTTTCGGATCAGGGTACCTTTTCTTAGCCTCCTCAAGCATCCGTTGAGAAATGTCAGTTCTTAGTACTGCTGCCGCTCCATGGTCTACAGCATATTGGCAATGCCATCCATACCCACAACCTAGATCAAGTACCTGCTTTTTTTCGAAATCAGGCAACATTTTTTCTAGCGTCTGCCATTCCCCAGCTCCTTGCAGGCCTTTTTGTGAACGAGTCATTTCACTGTATTTAGTAAAAAACGTTTGGTCATCATATTTGTTTTCTTTCATCATTTGTTCCTCCCATGTAAATCGTTTTTTGCTGGTCTTGATCTACATGGGCTTAGGCAATTTTTTGGGAAATAATGCCACCACACATCAGCTTTTTCCTCCTTGCTCTGATTAACGCCATCATAGCACGATTTTCAGTCTCTCACAATTGATAGCAAGCCATGTATGCTTCTTTGCCATTGTTTCTCAATAAACCGTTTTTTTATGTACAGCAAAAAATCACACTATGAAAAGGGTGTGATTTTCCTGTTCGATTCATTCATTTCTCTATTGATCAATGCAGTGCTTCCTTTTTCCATTTTCGGATTTTCGTTCGGAAATTGGTAAAGGGTGCTACTGTATTGATATGGATCCATTTATAGACTGGCCACTGTGCTTTGGTGGTTGCCCAATCCCGTTGCCCTGCTTCAAACAATTCCTGATCGGATAAGCCTTCGATCCACTGGCAAAGTGCCGTCACCTTTTGGTCTAAGAGCTCTTGCTGCTGTGCTAAGGTCAAACTGCCATATGTCTGATAAAAGGATTGATACAATCCACCAAGGTTGTTCCATTTATACCCTTCAGCAGGTGTGTGAACGCTCATCCCTTGTTGTTCCTGTGTTTCCCATGACAATAACAAACTGACCCAGCCGATTTGGTAAGACAAATTTTCTGAAGGGGTCTTGTCGACACTTGCTATCCGTTGATTTCGTAACGCTTCGGGAATTTCAACAAATTCTTGGCGAAATTTTTGGTAACGTTCTGTGATCTCTTGGATCAAGTCTGCTTTGCTTTCGTACTGTCTCATTGACTGTCCTCCTATTCAGGAAAATGGTTACTCTTTGTCGCTTTCTTCAATGGCGATAAAAATCGTTACTTCGCCGTCTGGCGCATACTGTTCGAAATCAAAGGAATACCTGCGCTGCAACTGCTGGTTTTCTTCCTCTGACCAGACTTGACGCCAAGTAGTCAGAATGCCCTGCGCATCGCGCCGATCGACCGGATACTTTTTCCAAGTATATTTTTCTGTATCAAAGTCTGCTTGCTCCGTTTCTTCGAAACAAAGCGAAACGGCATAGTCTCCTTGATAGTTTGACTCATACTCGTGGTAAACGCAAGCGATGACCGTTCCTTTTTCTGCGGCTTTCTTGACCGCCTCGCTGTTTTTCTCCCATAAGCCAGTGATTTTTGCTTGAATCGCTGGATCAGTAAAATTATTGGTTCTTTCCGTTTCTATTATCGAAAATTTCATTAGTGTTCCTCCTTCTTTGCCTTTATGATACGATAGAAACCTAGACACCTTCTGTCAGTGTTTTATCATCTTTTTATAAAAGGAGTAAACCAAGTGAGCACGACACGCCTGTTCGGCCTTATCTACCACCTGTTGAATCATGAAAAAGCAACCACTTCTGAATTAGCCAAACAATTTGAAGTCTCGACTCGCACCATCACCAGAGATATCAATACCCTAAGCAGTATTGGCGTACCCATCTATACCGAAACGGGTCGAAATGGCGGCGTCTAT
The DNA here is from genome assembly GCF_050543505.1 of Enterococcus sp. DIV1067f. Classification (NCBI taxonomy): domain Bacteria; kingdom Bacillati; phylum Bacillota; class Bacilli; order Lactobacillales; family Enterococcaceae; genus Enterococcus; species Enterococcus sp. DIV1067f. Next base: position 582,972 of record NZ_CP172940.1, on the reverse strand, counting down.
TTGTTAAGCAGTTTTGTGTTGGATAAAATGTTATTATCAGAGGAAGAACGGAAAAACCTGCTGTTGGCGTTGAAAGGGATTCGCCAGCTGACGCCACAGATCAGCGGAGAATCATTGGCAAAACTGCAATCCTTATTCCAGCAAAACGATGCAGACTGGCTAGAAGTTGATTTTTCCACTTGGCATCGGCGAGAAAACGGCAACGACACGTTTGATTTATTAAAAAAGAGTATTTTAACGAACCACGTGATCACCTTTGACTATATCAGTAAACAGGGACCGCAAAAACGCGTCTGTCAGCCTTACAAACTGCTTTTTCGTTCGCAAGCATGGTATCTGCAAGCCTTCGACCAGCAAAAGAATGCCTTTCGGACATTTAAAATCAGCCGCATGAGTCAGGTCCACGTCACTGAACAGCATTTTTTTCCGGTCACTGCGCCTGATTCTGCCATTGAACTGACTATTGACACCTATCCCGCTCGTCTATTCTTTCAAGCCGACGTTCTTTATCGGGTATATGATGAGTTTGATCATCAGGATATTACTTTGACGGAGGAAGGCACTGCTGTAGTTACCGTTGATTTACCCGAGGAAAGCTGGGTGGTGCCCTATTTGTTCTCTTTTGGAAAAAGCCTACACATTTTAAGTCCCCCTCGACTAAAGAATCGTTACCAAGAAGAAGTTGCTGCGATTTATGCCAATTTGACTGAGAGCTAGGGTGCGAACTGATTTTTCAAGAAATGGATCCCTATTGAAAGGAGTGTTTGATTTGAAAGAAGTGATCGTAGACTATGGCGGGGTTTCGCTAGCCCGCCTTTGCCAGCAGTTGGAAGAACAGCAGATTCACTTAAACGCGTATGCCAACCAGCTCTTGCGCCATCCCCACCTCTCCCTCAGTGCCGATAAACAGCGTACTACTTGTGTGATTGTTTCCCTTAAAGAACTGGGACTCACACAAGGTGGCTCGTTGACGGAGATTTTTGCAGCTGCACCTTCTTATGGACTGACCGATTGTACATTGGAAATGGCCTTACACTTTCGCCTCAGTTATCATCAACTGGCAAATAGCACCGGACTGCAATCCCAAGGAAAAGCGCCAGCTGCCGCAATCACGATCGCTTCTATGCCTTTGGAGAAAACCGATGATTTCCCCAAAGGATTCTACGTTCGCCGCATCGATGGTTGTGACTGGTTGCGAGGCTATACTTGCGATGCACGCCACCAGTTTGCACCGGATGACCTGTTTTTGTTTCAACGACGAGACCCGCTGTCAGAGACCTTCAACTGAAGGGGGAACAAATAGTTACCAATCAAGCGTCCCCATTTCCCCTTACTGCAATCATTCTGCAAGATAGGGAGAATCCAAAAGGACGAAAGGAGAAATAGATGAACTTAATACCAATGAAAGACAGCGACTACGCTGCCTACTTAGCCAATGCTGTTTTCGAATACGCCAATGACAAAATCCAAGCAGGCACATGGGCCAAAGACGAGGCCCTCTCCCTCGCCAAAGAAAGCTTTGCTTCTTTACTTCCTCAAGGGACTGCCACTGAAAACAATCACTTGTTTTCTTTATTTGCAGCTGATTTTAGTGAACCGATCGGGGTGATTTGGATCAACACAGCTGCCCAGAAAGCCTTCATCTATGACTTTATCATCGAGGAAGACCAGCGAGGAAAAGGCTATGGAACCAAAGCGTTACAAGCTTTGGAAAAGTGGGCGATCCAGCAAGGCATCACTGAGATCGGCTTGCACGTTTTTGCCCATAATCAATCTGCGTATCAGCTATACAAAAAAATGGGCTATTTGGAAACAGATATTACGATGGTTCGACGTTTCGCTGAATGAGTAGTGTTGAATAGGCCCGATCATTAGTACGAAAAAATTGATCGATCAGTTCCGAGCCAAACAAAAAGAAACGACGAAAAATCATCGTTTCTTTTTGTTTCTATTTACAGAAAACTACTCTTTCAGTTGTGGCTTCTTCAAAAGTATCGCCATTGTTGAATCTTCTTCGCTATAAGGACTGCCTTTAGCATCGCCAAATACCTCACAGATATCAAAGCCTGCAGCCTGAACTTCCCTCAGCAATGCATCTTTTGTAAAATAGGTCGTCCATAAGTAATAATTTGTGGTCTCACCTTCTGCTAAAATCGTTGTTTGCTCCAGCAAGACGTAATCAGGATATTTCCATCGTTGATATAGCACAAGATGGGGCTCCCCCCGCCAAAACCCTTCTGATTCGTGACTTTCCCAGGTCTGCTCTTCATTAAGCGTTAAAAACTGTGCAATCGTAAATACATCGAACAAAAATTTGCCACCCGGTTTTAGATGCGCCAGCACATTTTTTAGCAGTAGTTTGCGTTCCTCTGGATTTAAGGCACCATAGTCGCAATAAATCAAGGTAATAAAATCAAATTGCTGAGGCAATGCCATCTCCAAATAGTTATCAAATAGATAGGTAATATTTAGTTCCCGCTTATTCGCAGAATCTCTCGCATAGGTAAGGGATCTTCTGGAGTAATCAACGCCTGTCACTTCATAGCCCAGCGCTGCAAATTTTTCCGCGTAGATCCCTGGTCCGCAGCCGATATCAAGAAGTTGCGTCTGTTTTTCTGGCGGAACAAGGCGACTGATCCATCGAACGGATTCGTTGATAAAGTCAACCTTTCTACTAGCTCCCTCAAAATCAGGATCCAAATGAGCCTTTAACATTTGCTTGGAAATATACGCATCGTCCCAAAACGCCTCTGCCATTTTTTTATAGAGCGGTGGCCGCTCGATTGCCTTTCTCAATTCTTGGTACATCTTATTTTCCCCTTTCAAAATAATTGAAAAACAAAAAAGACCGCAGATTTCACTCTGCGGTCAACCTTCAAACGATGAAGATCAAAAAGTGAAGAGTAAAATAAAATCAATGATAGGCACTTCAAATAAAACTGCATGCAGTCAATTTTTTGCCTATGAAATTGATTTTATTTACTCTTTTCCAGTCCTACCCCTGTTAACGAAGGAATAACAGCAGATAGGCCGGAGCCATCACCTTTTTCTCTTGTTTTTCTGCCTTTAGTTTAGAAGGCGCTAGTCGATTTGTCAATGGGAATCGCCTGCTTTCCTTCGATAAAAGAAGTTCTTACTGCAATTCACACCTTGCCTAACAAAAAAACTGCATCAAACTACGTCTCTGCTTACTGTCGCCTGCTGATTTTTTCAACAGGAAGCTGGATCTCAGTCAGCCCTTCCTCTTCACTTTCTTTATTCCAAATGCCATCAATATAGCTTTCACGAAAAGGCCCTGTGATTCGATAGCCGTTGTTTTCAACAAACTGGATAACTGCAGCATAGGCTTTCGGAAATTCTGCATAGGCTCCTCTATGGACCGTACAAACTGCTTGTGGTACTTCTTCTATCTGCCTGAAGGTCAAATCACTATCTTGTGATGTATAAGAAACAGCCCCCCTCACTTTATCTCCACCAATCCTATTGGTCAAAAATAGTACGACCAGCGGTATTCCAATACCAAAAAGGTCAGTTGATCAATTGTTTTGCGTCCATTGATTTCTTTTGACAGCCCAGCAACCTCAATCATTTTCTACAGAAATCGCCCTATTCTACTAAAGCATACTGGCTCCTCTTGAGGGAGAGTCAATAGCAGATTCGCTTTTTTCATGACGAACAAACTCATGCTCATTGGTTAGCTAAACGTGGCTTTTTCTTTTTTTACCTATTCGCAACAATATTTAAATCACAATTAACTATTTTTAATTCCTGACCTTGTTTTTTTCTTCTATCTCCACTATATTTGTGGGTAACCCTATTTATTTCTATGTAGAGAGGATGTTTCCCTTGAATTATCCCTTATTAAATGAACAAATGCCTCAAACCATCATTCGTGTTTGGCGGTTGCGAAGGATTACGTCACTGATTATTTTCAGCCTGATTTTCGCTGCTTCTTTTTGGTTTCTAGCCACGCAAAACTGGCTGCATTTCTGGGTGATCACCCTTTGGTCAAGCTTATTGGCGCTGACTTTGATCAGCCATCTGCTTTCTTTTGTGCTAATGAGCTACCGTTACAAATTTCATCGCTACGAGATCCAAGAAAATGATATCGCCATTCAACACGGCTATCTATTCCGCAGCACCACGTATATTCCGATCCGCCGAATCCAGCATATCGAAACAGACCAAGGGATCTTTTTGCGAAAATACTCCTTAGTCTCCTTACAGATCCATACGGCTGCCACCAACCACACCATTGAAGGCTTGCCAGTGGCGCAAGCCGAACGCTTGCGAGAAACCATTATGACTTTAGTCGAGGTGGTCAAAGATGATCTATGAAAAACAACGACTGCCGTTGCTGTGTATCGGTCTTTATTGGTTCAAAAATTGCAAAAATTTTCTGGTACTAGCGTTTCTGCTTGTATTCAAATTATTCAACGACGCCCCTTCTTTGCCAATGATTCTGGGCGGCATTCTGCTATTTTTACTGGTGTGTCTGATTTTTGCGGTACTGTCTTACGCCCGCTTTACCTTTCAAATCGATCAAACGAGTGTACTAGTCAACAAAGGACTCTTTATCCAAAAACAAACGATTTTGCCATTTGAACGCATCCAAACCATTCAAGAGAATCATTACTTTTATTTACGTCCATTTAAATTAGCTGAAGTGAAATTGGAAAGCGCCGCAAGTTCGAGTGGCGAAGCCGAAATTCTTTTCCCAGCGTTGCCGCTGGCTCTCATTGCCTCCATCGAAGCGTCAAAAAAAGCAGCTGCGACACCACAAGAGCCGACTGCCCAAGCAGCTAGTGGAGAAGAACCAACCAATAATTACGCTACTGTTTTTTCGGGTGAGGAAACAGCAAATCCGCCGTTAGAAACATTCACTTTGAAATTCAAGGAGATTTTCTTGTTTTCTATCACTGATTTTTCTGTTTTCACCTTGGTTCTAGTCATCGGCTACAACGTGATCGACAACATTCCCAATCTCTTTACCTATGCATCGGAATTGCAACAACTCGGCCTTTTATTAGGTGCTGCGCTTTTGCTAGGACTGCTGATTTTGTTTTTCTTCCTTGCGATCGCTAGAAATCTTTTCCGCTATTATGGCTTTACGGTGGAAACGAACCAACAACAGCTGCTGATCACGCAAGGCTTGTTTTCTAAACGACACCAAACGATTCCCCTCGCTAGGATCCAAGGGCTAAGTGTCGAACAAAATCTTTATCGCCGAATCTTTCATCTAAGCTCCGTCAAGTTACTGCTGGCTGCTGGCAGTTCTTCAGAAAGCGATGATACGGTCTATCTGTTCCCCATTTTGAAAGAGGCGCAGCTGACCGAAACATTGGCCCGCTTTTTACCTGAATGGTCGTTTCAACAAACCACTCTAGTGAAAAATCCGCGACCCAACTTTTGGTACTTTTGCCGTTGGCCACTGCTTATCGGGCTGCTTGTTGTAGGAATCTCCGCCTTCTTTTTCTGGTGGTTAGCGCTGATTTTCTTCGTGTTCTTTGGCTCCTTCGTGTTATCAAGCATCTGGCGGGGCAAAATACAAGGGTATCATTTTTTAGATAACCATGTATTGTTGTGTCAAACGATTCGCGGCTTAACAAAGGTGACCGCTTATCTGAAGAAAAATAAAATCCAAGATTTCACCGTCACCACGACGTATTGGCAGCACAAAAAAGGTCTGGGCAAGTTACAGTTGACCATCAAAACCGAAGATACCTTCACCGAAAGTAAGCTGTTCTACTTCCCATTAACCGAAGCAGAAAAGTTACGGCGCTGGTTTTTGTCGTAGTTCAAAAAAAAATGTCAAACAGTAGGACTGACGCGTTGTTTGACGTTTTTTGCAAGTCCTGAAATAAATGAGAAGGAAGCACCAACCATTGATTCGTTGATGCTTCCTTTTTCTATCCCCTGACCTTCCCCTCAACTATTTGCTGCTTGATTGAAGCAGCATCTAAGCCATATTCTTTTTGCAGGAAATCGGGTATGCCGACTTGGCCAAATCGTTCGTTGACACCAATACGTTTTAAGGGGACAGCACTGCCAGTTTCAGCAAGCACTTCGGCGACGGCACTCCCTAGTCCACCGGTGATAGAATGATTTTCGATGGTGATGACTTGCCGTTTTCCCTGAACTTCGCGGATGATCAATTCTTTATCGATCGGTTTGATGGTGAACATGTCGATCACTTCGCAGCTGATTCCTATTTCTGCTAATTCTTCTGCCACTTGCAGTGTTTCAGAAACCAGTTGGCCACTGGCAATCAACAACAGTTCATCGCCTGGTCTTAAAACATTGCCTTTTCCTAGTTCAAAGGTCGAGCCTTTTTCATAAATCGTTGGAACAGCTTTCCGATTGCCTCGTACGTAATGAATGCCGGATAATTGGCTAAAGGTTTTTATGATCCACGCCATTTGGACTTCATCCGCTGCATCGCAGACGATCGATTGGGGAATCATTCTCATCAAAGCCACATCTTCCCATGTCGTATGGGTGCCGCCGTTGTGTCCGACTGCAAACCCCGGATCAGAACCGTAAATGTTGATCGTATTGCCGCCATAGCCGCCAGAAATAAACAGCTGATCGAATACCCGGCGCGTTGCAAATGGCCCAAAAGTGTGGATAAAAGGTGTATAGCCAGTTAAACTCAAGCCAGCAGCGACGCCAACCATATTGGCTTCCGCGATCCCCATGTTGATAAAGCGTTGGGGATGTTTGTTGGCAATCGCTGTCCAGCCGCTGGCAGAACCAAGGTCGGCATCTAACGCAACTAGCTGGTTATTTTCATCCATGAGTTCCACCAATGTGTCAACGACACAAGTTCGCAGCTCTTTACCAGCAGCAGTGGTTTTGCTTAATGTAAACATGCCTTAGCGTCCTCCTTCGATTTTTATCGTCAATTCTTTGATTGCCGCTTCTGCCGCTTGATTGATCTCATCCGTGGTAAACTTCACGGAGTGATTGGCATCTAGTTCTTCAAAGAAAGGAACGCCTTGTCCTTTCACGCTGTCCAAGACAATGCAAACCGCTTGGTCTTCGATTGCTTTGCAGCGCTCGATTGCCTCATCAATGGCTTGCATGTCTGCCCCTGGAACTTTTTCTGTATAAAAGCCAAAAGCAGTCATCTTCTGCTGGATGTCAAAGGGATCAAGAATGTCTTTGGTTGGCCCATCTAGCTGTTTTTTATTGTCATCAATAATGACGATACAGTGATTCAGTTTAAAGTGGGCAATGTATTGGAAGGCTTCCCAGCACTGTCCTTCATTTAGTTCACCATCTCCAACGATCAAATAAACAAAATTGTCCTTGCCTGCCAAGCGCAGGCCTGTCGCGATCCCGGCAGCCATGGAAGTTCCCTGCCCCAGTGAACCTGTGGTGGCATCAACCCCCGGCGTTTTCCAGCGATCCGGATGGGAAGGCAGTCTCGTGCCGCCCTCATTGATCGTCCATAACCACGACCGATCAAAATAGCCCGTATTTGCTAATGCACTGTACAGTGCGGCGCCAGCATGTCCTTTTGATAAAACGAGTCGGTCACGATCCGCCCACTGTGGATCTTGTGGATTGACCCGCAGCTGTTTGCCGTACAAAACGGCCAATAATTCAACAATTGAAAAGGAACCGCCCAGATGGCCTTGCCCCATTTTCTTGATGCTGCAAAGGGTATCTAAACGAATCTTTGCCGCTAATCTTTCGAGTTCGTGGTATTCTTGTTCACTGATTGCCACTATTTATCCCTCCATCCTCTATTTATTCAGAAACAGATTTTGCCCGGCTGTTTTTCTTGAAAATCGTCAATCCGATCAAGACCGCGACTACCGCAATTATCCCTGAGAAGATGGCGATTTGACCGCCCATATTGGCTAAGTTTCCCAGGAAGATCCCTGCAACTCCATAGTCGGTATCAGAGAAAGTTGATCCTTGGAACCCAAGATCCCCCATGACTGGCATCAACAAGATCGGCATGAAGCTGATAATGATCCCATGAATAAAGGAACCAATCACGGCGCCTCGCACACCACCCGTTGCATTGCCGTAAACACCTGCCGTTGCGCCACAGAAGAAATGGGGCACGACACCTGGAATAATAACGGTTGTTCCTGTGAAGACCATGATGATCAAACTAACGATTCCACCGACAAAGCTGGTTAGAAAACCAATCAGAACAGCATTTGGCGCATAAGGAAAGACGATAGGGCAATCCAATGCAGGAATCGCATTAGGAACAAGCTTTTCGGAAATCCCTTTAAAGGCTGGTACGATTTCTGCCAAAATCAGACGGACACAGCTAAAATCACAAAGACACCAGCGGCAAACGAACCGGCTTGCTGCAACGAATAAATGATCGAGTTCGTGCCATTGCTAAGATTTTCTGTAATAAATTCACTCCCAGCAAAAACTGCTACGATCACGTATACAATAGCCATCGTAATCGTGATACTAACAGTAGAGTCCCGCAAGAAAGACAGGCCTTTCGGAAAATTGATGTCTTCGGTAGATTTTTCCTTATTGCCGACGTATTTCCCAATCAACCCGCTCAATGCGTAGCCGAAGTTCCCCGTATGCCCCAATGCGACGGAATCATTTTTAGTAATTTCTCGAGTAAACGGTTGTGCGATCGCTGGGAAAATCGTGTTACAGATCCCTAACGCTAAGCCGCCAAATAAAACTAGATTAAAAGTATTCATTCCAGTAACGCTCAAAATCACCGCAATCATGCAAGCCATATACAACGTGGCATGCCCAGTCAAATAAATGTATTTAAAGCGAGTGATACGGGCAATCAAAATATTGAAGGCCATTCCGGCTAACATAATAAGTGCGGTATAGGTGCCGTAAGTCGTCAAAGCCAGCGCAACGATCGCTTCGTTATTAGGTACGACCCCTTGCATGTTAAAGGCTGCTTGGAACATCTCCCCAAATGGCGCCAGAGAGCTTTCGATCACCCCAGCCCCGGCAGTGACCACGAGAAACCCAACAAAGGTTTTGATGCCCCCTTTGACGATCGTGGCAATGTCTTTTTTCTGCAGTACATTCCCCAAAACAGCGATCAGCGCAACTAAGATCGCTGGGGTACTCGCGATATCAACAAGAATATCTAAAAATTCGTTCATGACTGTCTACTCCTTTTTATAGTAATCCTTTTTCCTGACAAACGGCTTGAACCTTTTGCTTCAATTCATCGAGATCGATAATACTGTCTAACACCACGATCTCACCTAGATGCTGCGCACTATCGGCTAAATCGCCACCAACGAAGAAAACATCCGCCATATCGGGTGCGGCACTTCCTAAATCATAATGGGACACTTCCACACCTGAGACACCCAATTCATTTAATACAGAATTGATATTCATCTCCACCATAAAACTTGATCCTAATCCTGATCCACACACTGCTGCAAATTTCATTTTTCATCTTCTCCTTCTCTGATCACTTCAATTATTTGATCCGCATTGGTTGCGGAAAGTAACGCAGTTAGTTTTTCATTATTCGACAAAATTTTTGTTAAACTCGCTAACGCTTTTAGATGGAGCTCATTGTCAACTGCTGCCAAACATATAAACACTTGAATGGGGTGTTGCGGATCATCATTTAAAAGCACTGGCTCTTTGACTTTTAATAACGACATCCCGATCGCATTGACCCCATCTTCTGGACGCGCATGAGGCAAAGCGATGCCTTTTCCAATATGGATAAAGGGACCGTGATCCACCACTTTATTGATCATGGCGGTTATATACTGTTCCTCAATCTTATTAGTCTTTTTTAATGGTGCAGCAGCTTCTCGAATGGCTTCTTGCCAAGTCAGCGGCACCTCGGTAAATTGGATGGTTTCTGCTGTTAATAAATCTGATAACATCGGACGTTGGTCTTCCCTTCTATTCAATTCTCGATTGATTTTTCTTTGCAAAATTTTTCTCAGCTTTTGCTTACTGATGCCTGCTTTTAAATCAACATAGGGCAAAATCACTTCTAACACATCGTCAATGGAATGCAAACCAGTTTTTGAAGGAAAGAATGCCGCTTGTACGTTTCTAAGCAGTTCATCCTTCTCAATGGGCGTCATAATCGGATTGATCACATAACATGGTCGTTTGGTTTTGATCGGGGCACTGGAAAAAATCAGATCAATCTCTTCATTGAAACGAACATTTTCATACTCTTCGATCGAACGAGCCGGCAAAAAATGGATCTGGGGAAACAGTTCCTTTAATTCTGATTCCAAAATCAAGGATGAACTGATGCCGCTTGGGCAGACAACTAATGCATTCAATTGGAAGTAATCACGTTTGGCCTTTTGTTTACTGATTTCTCCACCAAACAAAATCGTAAAATAACCGATTTCTTCATCAGGGATCGTACCGACTAGGTCTTCTAAAGAACCCAGTGCTCGTCTCGTCAGTTCAAACAACTCATTGTATTGCAGCTTGATTTCTTCAATCAGTACATTCTCCAGTGGAAAACCGTAGCGGATTCGAAAATACGCCGGGACAAGATGATAGAATGTGTTCATCAAAAGGGTGCGATAGTCCACAAACTCGATAGCTGCCAGCCGTTCCATTTCATGAATGATCTTACTGGCACATTCCAATAAAAACTCTAATGAAGTATCTTCGATATCTCCTTGCAGAATCGTTTTCAACAGGATCGTTACATAAAGTTCTTCTGTTTTCCGATCTTTGATGGCAGGAAATTCTGCTAAAAACTGCTGACTAACTTGATGGACATGCAGCGACTGTAGCAGCGATGTTTCTGTCTCCGCTAAAGAAACAGCCGTTTCTGCCATCCGAAAGGATAAATAATTAAGAAAATAAAGCATTTCTTCGAAGCGGCTCGGTACGATCACCAGATTGAAGGCAGTCAATGTTGCGGACAAACGATCTCTTATTTGAATATATATCGTTTTATTCTGCTCATAGATTCCCTCAAATAAAAGCAAATTCCCATTTTTCGTATTGGATAACGCACTGACTTTTCGAAAAGCAAGAGCGCGAATCTGATATTCCTCTCCCTCTAGATAAAAGCCATATTTTCGAGAGTACAATAGTTGAATCTTTAAAGCTGCAAGTTCCTCTCTGATCCCCTTTAAGTCCTTCAAAATCGTATTTTTACTGACATAGAACAGATCTTGAAACTGGTAGACGGATAAGTCTTTCACTGCTGAAAAAGTCAGAAGATAAATCATGGACCGCCGCTCTTCTTCCGAAAAAAACAACGTGTTCTTCTGGACATCGAAAAGAATTTCCGGCCATTTTCGTTGAATCAGCGAAGGAATCAAAACTTCTCCCTCATGCATCGTGATTCGTTGATTCAACCGCTGTTCAGTGATTTGATTGATCTTGGCAATCTCCGCCAGAAATTCCTCATCCCTCCACTTCGTCAACTGAAGAAACGCCTCAATATTTGGTTCTGAAAACAGATACGTCAATTTGAAATGAATCATATTTGCTACCCCCACCTAAACTATAGCTTGCACAAAATGAAATCGCCATCATTTATCGGTACAACTGAAGCTCCGTTTTTTTTAAACGATAGACCGAAGAGGAGATTTCAAGGATTACCATAACATCCAATAAAGTATTCGAGAAGGTTTTATTGATAGAAGCAAATGATAAAAAATACAACATTAAAAAAGCGAATCATTTACTGATTCGCTTAGATAATGATGCTATTTGTTGTTTTATTATTGAAACTATCAGAATCATGAAGGACAATCGTCTTTTTTCCAATATACTTTTTTAAAGTTATTTTCTGATACCTAAAAATACTTATCTTAATGAATGATGGAAAATAGGCTTCTTCTATCTACTCACTTATACTCACAGGAATCGTTGTTTCCGTTTCTTGCGCCTCTGCGGTTTCATTTTTCACTTGCTGCTTTTCCAATATTTTGAAAAATGGCATATAAATAAAATATGAAATGAAAATCGATACAAAAGACCAAACGGCTGCTCCAATACTACCATTAGTAGCTAAATAAGGACCAATAATAGGAGGAATAGTCCATGGAACTTGAATAACAATCGGTCCTACTATACCAATATTCATTAAGATATACGTACCGATACATAGGACCATAGGCGTTGCTATAAACGGAATAAGCATTACAGGATTCATCACAATAGGCAAACCAAAAATAACCGGTTCATTGATACAAAAAATAGCTGACGGCAAAGATAATCGTCCAATCGACTTATACATCTTACTTCTGGAATGGAGCATATTTAACACTAGACCGAGTGTTGCTCCAGTTCCGCCTAAACACATAAAGACAATCCAAAATCCATCGGCAAAAACATGAGGTACTTCTGCACCACTTTGAAAAGCTGCCGTATTATCAGCAAGATAACTTAGGAAAACAGGGGTCGCAATTCCAGACAAAACATTGTCTCCGTGGATTCCACATATCCATAGCAAACAAACGAGAAGTGTGTATAACAGCATGCCTGGGAGTGTTCCCATCCCTTGCATTAAAGGTTGGAAAACAATAGTAATGATTTCATTGATATCAACCCCTAATAAAGTTCTGACGATCCATATAACGGTCAGAATAAATGCCCCTGGGATTAACGTTGCAAAAGAGGTTGCTACAGTGGGCGGCACACCCTCTGGCATTTTTATTACAATATTGTGAGTGACAAACCATTTAAAAGCATGAGTAACAAAGACCCCAACAATGATCGCGGTAAACATACCACTAGCACCAAAATTAGCCAAATTTATCGTCCAGTCATCGTTTAATGTTGCTAGAAGAAAGCCGATAGTTGTGAGCATCGAATTAGAAATAGCATCAACACCAAACTCTTTTCCTAAATGATAGCCTATACCAATGGCAGATATCAGTCCAAGGATTCCGAACGTAACATTGACTGGTGCATTCAACTGCGGCCCCCAATTTGACACAAAATCCATCCATGACTGTATTGGAAAGTTACCAATGATTAGGAAGATACTTCCAACAATAGTAAAAGGAATCGTCATGGAAATCCCATTTCTTATAGCAACTAAGTGTTTACTATTGCCTATTTTCAGCAATATAGGCAATACCTTGTTCTCAATGACCTGCATCTTTTTTCCTCCTTTTAGTTCACGACTTCCTTATCAACCACCAATACAGGATCTTTGTGCAACCATAGAGAAGTAACTGGACACTCTTTTGTAATCGTACCGCATAGAAATTGTTGTATCGCAGATTTCTTTTTTGCTCCACTAGCTTGTACGATCATTGTTCCAGATTGTAATAATTGTCCTATACCTAACGTAATTCCTTTCGTACGATCAACTTTCTCATCTGAAAAATATTTTTTCCCAACACTTTGGGTTGATTCGTCTAAGTTCACTATATGAGCTTTATCTTCGAAGGACGAACCAGGCTCATTAAAACCTAAGTGCCCATTTACTCCAACCCCAAGCAAACTCAGTGTTAATCCTCCATTCTCCTCGATAAATTTATCAGCTTTTTTGCATTCCTCATTTAAATCATCGGCTAAAGGATCAAATGTGTGAAGTTGCTTTAGGTCAATAGGAACCCGATTGAATAAGTTTCTTTTTAAATAGGATAGACAACTGCCTTCATTTTTCGGATCGATTCCAACCCATTCATCTAGTTCAATAAACTTTGCCTGGGATAAATCTATTTCTTTGTTGATTGCTGCTTCTGCAATGATGTTAAGCGTTCCTACGGGTGTATCACCACCTGCAAAGCAATATAACCCATTTGGCTTTTCTTTTAAGACATCTAAAATGAGTTTTGCACAGATCTTACTGACTTCTTGGTAATTTGCCTCAACATAGTATTTTACTTTCATTGTCATTCTCCTTTAAAAAAATTCGGCAGATATTCTTTGTGTGCTAAAAGCATTTCATCAAGTAGTTGCTTTGCTGTCCTATCACTTGGAACTAAGGGATTGATCGTCATCGCTAATAAAGCAGTGTTATAGTCTCCCGTAACAGCTGCTTGGGCCGCTATACGTTCAAAAGACTTAATTTGTTGAACTAGTCCTTTGATAGGAATAGGTAATTCACCTGTAGTCAAAGGGATCGGTCCTTGTTTTGTAATCAAACAATTTACTTCAACCGCTGAATCACAATCGATATCACTAATGGCACCATTATTTCTTGTATTGACCGTTTGAATATCACGTTTGTCATTATAGATGGAATTAATTAAATTACATGCTGCTTCACTATAATAAGCGCCCCCACGTTCTGACAATTGAGGTGGTTTGATTGCTAGATGTTCATCTTTATAAAGTTCAAACAACTCATGTTCGATTTTCTGCACAACTTCTGCACGAGTTCCTTCTTTCTCTGCTGATCGTTTTTGCTCAGACAACATAGTAGCTGTTTGATAGTAATACCTTAAATAGCCGATGGGAATCATGCCAAGTGTTCGGAAAAAATTTGGTTCCCATTCTAAATCAGCAATGTTTTTCAGACCAACTGCATCGCCAGTATCTTGCGTCATCAATGTAAGTACTTTTTGGGTCACATCAATCCCTTTATGATAAATCTTTTTCGCAAAAACCATATGATTTAGCCCAGTAAATTCAACATATAATTCTTCTTTGGGTACTTTTAATGTTTCTGCAATGCCACGTTCTATTCCAATTGGTCCATTACACAAACCTACTACTCTACGCATATTGCTATGGCGTAAGACAGCTTCTGTCACCATGCCAGCTGGATTAGTGAAGTTGATCAGCCATGCTTCTGGGCATAGGCGCTCCATGTCTTTCACTATTTCTAAGATAACAGGAATCGTGCGTAATCCTTTAAAAAGCCCTCCTGGACCATTCGTTTCTTGTCCAATCGTGTCATATGTTAAAGGAATTCTCTCGTCTTTCGCTCGCGCTTCCAAAAGACCTACACGAAATTGCGTCGTAACGAAGTCCGCATCCTTTAATGCCGCTTCACGATCAAGAGTCATATAAATTTTCATTGGAAGGTTCGCTTTTTTTACCATACGTTTAGTAAGTTCCCCAACTATTTCTAATTTCTCTCTTCCTTGTTCAATATCCACAAGCCATAATTCTGAAATCGGTAATTCAGCATATCGTTTAATAAATCCTTCTATCAATTCTGGTGTATAACTTGATCCACCGCCAATTGTTGCAATTTTTATTCCTTTATCCATCCTGAAACACTCCTTTAACTTAACTACATGGTCAGTATAGATTATTTTTATCCCCTTAAATACCGCCTTTAAGTAAACGGTTACAAAAACAGACGATTGACACCGGTTACAATCCTGTTACAATTTGTAACAGGAGGGGATTACTATGTTGTTTCTTGACTATCAACCAGACTTAAATGAAACGGATATTGAAGTATATAAAGCAATAATTTCAGACGTAAATGCAGTTGCTTCCATGAGTATTCGTGAATTAGCTGAGAAAAGTCATACGAGTACTGCCAGCGTACTACGCTTTTGTAAAAAATTTCGCTGTACCGGTTTTTCTGAATTTAAAATTTACCTCAGTGCGTATCTCGAATCTCTTAAAGAAGAAAAAGAGGTAAAAACACTTGATTTTGAGAGTGAACTCTTGAATTTTTTAGCACGGACACAAGACAAATTCTTTGAAGATAAATTTGATGAGGCAGTTCACTTATTGATGGAAAAAGAGCTGATCATTTTTATTGGCGTAGGCTCCTCAAATGTTGTTGCTGAATATGGTTCTCTTTATTTCTCGTCACTATTTAACATGGCGATTCGCATTGAAGATCCTAGTAATTATCCTATTAATTACCTATCCACTGAGTTAGCAAAAAAAATGTGTATCGTCGCTTTATCCGTTTCCGGCGAGACCACAGAAATCATTCAATATTTAAATCATTTGAATCTATCAGAAAGCTCAGTAATAGGAATTACCAGCAGCTCTAATTCAACACTTTCTAAATTAGCTGATATTTCAATAACCTATAATATTTCGCTAGAAAAAATTAATGAAGCTGATATTACAACCCAGATACCGGCAATGTATATTATTGAAAAGTTAGCCAAAACCGTGAGAAATAGAATGGAAACTCAATAGATTTGTAAAAAAAATTCTTCAGGTAATTCTTTCCCTCTATTCACAAGTTCACTGATTGATATTTCCACAAAAAAAAGAGACTCACATGTATCTATGTGGTCTCTTTTTGATATACAAATTTGTTCAATTTATTTGTTTCTCGTCCCTTTGGTTTGAGACGACTTCAAAAAATCTTGTGAAGTTTCCTCTTCTCAATCATTTGCCTCTTCATTTCCTATTGTTGAGGTAACTTTTTCATCGATACGTAAAAATGGTAAGTAGATAAAAACACTCACAGCAATGATCGCAATTTGTAAGACTGATGCTCGCCAATCGCCACCAGTTGCTAAAAATCCAGATATGACGGGAGGAGTGGTCCAAGGTATCTGCACGACTACATGATTGATCAAACCAACAGCTGTCGCAAAATATGCAACTGTTAGGGAAAAAATCGGCGCCAATACAAATGGAATAATCAAACTAATATTGAAAACAATTGGTAAACCAAAAATGATTGGTTCACTGATATTAAAAAGTGCTGGAGTTACGGATAATTTTGCAAAGTCTTTGTAATCTTTACGACGACTAAAGATAAAAATAGCAATTAGCAAAGCAATAGTATTTCCTGACCCTCCCATAACAGCAAACGTATCTTTAAATGCCATGTTTATGATATGTGGAATATCTTCCCTATTCGCATAAGCAGCCATATTCTCTTGCATATTTTGAATCAAGAACGGATCGAGAAGTGAACCTGATATCACTGCTTGATGAATTCCAAACCCAAAAAAGAGATTTGCAATTGAGGTAATTAAGAGGAACCCTGGTAAACCTGTCGTTACCCTACTTAAAGGCCCAGTGATTAGAGTAGTAATCAACGAATTAACATCCATATTGAATAATTGATTGACAGCAAATGAACCAATTGCGAAGGTAGTCACGGTAATCATGATTGGAATAAGGACGTTAAAAGACTTCAACACAGCTGGAGGGATATTTCCTGACAATTGAATTTGTAACTTTTTATTATTAGATAACTTAATAAAGAGTTCCGTAGCAGCTAAGCCCACAAAAATTCCAACGAACATTCCTGACGCACCAGTATGAGTGACAGGAATAACCCCACCTACTTCCAGCGCTTCTTGACTTCCTTCTGGTGTAAACATCGTCATCATAGGGGTGAGAACAATAAACGTTGAAATAGCGACTAGAACAGCAGCAATATGATTTGTATAATTTCTGCTAACACACATATGATAAGAAACTGCCGCAACAACTAATAGTGTCGTTATACTTAGCGTTCCATTACTGATGGAAGTCCCGATCTCTTGAATCGTCGTTAATGTTGCTGGATCAATAATATTTCCCATAAATCCTGTTGGCTCTAAAATAACATAGTTGATCAATGTAACAAATCCCGCCAACATCATAAAAGGCATAAAAGTGGCGAAAGCATCCCTTAGTGTTCGAAGATGAATCTGGTTCCCTAACCTTGTGGCTATTATTCCGAACTTTTCAAAAATAGCATCTTTTTTACTCATAATTCCAATCAGTCTCCTTTTTTAGTTGTAAGCGATTGCTTATGGGATGATCATACACCAGCTCTTCCAAAAAGTAAATATCTTTATTTAAAATTATATATCTTTTTTCGAAAGTCAAAAAAAGACCAACGAAATTCGTTAGTCTTCACTTCTCAACAAAAACTGCTTCAAAAATAAAATCTTTGTATAAATGTCTCGAAAGAGAATATTCAAACGGTATACCAGAAGACAATGACACCACTTTGTCTACCTCTATCATAAACTCGCCTGGTTTTACAGAAAGAATTTCCGCATCGAAATCATTTGCCACATCCCCTTTGATCCAAATATGGGAAGATTTAATCTCTAGACTAAGCTCATTTGTAATGTAGCCATATACAGAACGTTTCAAATGCTTTGGTTCTAACCCCGGTATAACAGAAAGTGGCATAAACGTTTGCTCAATAGAATAAGGCTGTTCATCAATAAAACGACTTCTAATAATATTATAGACATACTCTTTTTGATTTATTTCTAAAATTTCTGCAACTTCATTCGATGGCAACTCAATTGAGAACGTATGGATTTCAGAAGTCACATGTTCTTCCCCTACTAAATCAAAAAGACCTTCATTTGGTCCAAACACTTTCGAATTATCAATTGGTCTGCGTAGAACTTCCGTTCCAAATCCACTACGTGTTCGTAAAACTCCCTCTGATACTAGCATATCAATACCTTTCTTCACAGTGAGCTTACTTGTTTGATACTCATGCGCAAGTTCATCGCCCGTAGGTAATTTTTCACCGATTTGATAGGTTCCATTGGCAATTTTTTTCTTTACCTCCGTATAAACCTCCATATATTTTGGCTGTTTCTTCATAACTTACTCCCTCATACTCATCTCTATTACTTATACTTTAACATAAAAATTGTCTTTTTACAGCTAAAACCATACCCACCATAAAAAGATATATATTTTTAATAAAAAGTATTTATTTATATCAAAAGCAATGTTACACTGTTAAAAACGAACAGGAGGAAACGATAATGTCAATACATACTCAGTTAACATTTCCAGCTGACTTTTGGTGGGGATCCGCTTGGTCAGCAGAACAATCTGAAGGGCGTGGAGAAACAGGAAAAGCGGAGACCGTATGGGATCGGTGGTTTCACGAAGAACCTCATCGTTTTTATAAACGAATTGGACCTAGTATTACGACAGACCATATCCATCGTTACCACGAAGATATTCAATTGATGAAACAAACCGGGCACAATTCATTTCGGGTGTCTATCTCATGGGCACGAATGTTTCCAAATGATGGGGTTGGTAAAGCGAACGAGAAAGCGATAGCCTATTATCGAGATCTTTTTACCGAAATGAAAAATAATAATATCAAAGTTTTTGTGAATCTCTATCATTTTGACATGCCAGCAAAATTACAAGATAAAGGGGGATGGGAATCACGTGAAGTTGTTGAAGCTTATGTAAATTTTGCTGATACCTGTTTTCTAGCGTTTGGCGACTTAGTTTATCATTGGTTCACCTTTAACGAACCTTTGGGGCCAATCTTGGGCTCTTATTTAGAAGATTTTCACTATCCAAATCTCATTGATTTTAAACGTGGTGCTCAAGCAGCGTTCTTTACCATATTAGCCCATGCAAAAGCCATTCAAACTTTTAAAAAATACCAGCTATCTAGCAAAATCGGAGTAATTCTCAATTTGAGTCCGACTTTCCCAAGAAGCCAAAATTCAGCAGATAAAAAAGCAGCAGAAATTGCGGATCTTTTTTATACACGTAGTTTCTTAGATCCCATGGTCAAAGGAGTATTTCCAGAAAAACTAATCTCTTTGCTGGAGGAATATGACCAATTACCCGTTGATTTCAATGACACAGACCTAAAAATTATTGAAGAGAATACCGCGCAGATACTTGGTCTAAACTACTATGAACCACGCCGTGTCAAAGCAAGAACTTCTGCCGTTAATTTAGAAAGTCCATTCTTACCAGAATGGTTCTTTGAACCGCATATTATGCCTGGTCGTCGAATGAATGAATATCGTGGATGGGAAATCTATGAAAAAGGAATTTATGATTTATGTATGGACATCAAAAATAACTATGGAAATATTGAATCCTTTATCTCAGAAAACGGCATGGGTGTTGCTAATGAAGAACGGTTCATGGATGAAAATGGACAGGTGATTGATGACTATCGCATTGAATTTATCCAAGATCATCTCGCCTATTTATGGAAAGCAATTCAAGATGGCTGTAATATAAAAGGGTATCATCTATGGACATTCATTGATTGTTGGTCATGGATCAATGCATATAAAAACCGCTACGGCTTAGTTTCTTTAGATTTAGCCACACAGAAACGTACAATAAAGAAAAGTGGCTTGTTTTACAAGGAACTAAGTAAGCAAAACGGTTTTTCCTACGATCTCGAGCGATTGGTAGATTAGCATTCACGAATATGATCGATAGTGATCTGTATAGAAGAAACCTGTTGCCACAACTCCTCTCTAGCACCTTTTAAGAAGGCGACAGGGTTTTATTAGTAAAAAAATAACCGTTTCCTTGCTAAAGTCGACGGTTATTTTTTTGTTATTTTTCACTGTGGCTAGGATACGAAAGAGCAGCACGGCAATAAATGTACCAGAATTTATCTGGTACTTATTAGCCGCTAGTTTCGATAATAATGCTTCCCTTTTCTTTAAACATTGCATTCGTTTTTAGATGTTCGAACACTTTTCAAAAATGACTACATCGAACACTTATTCCAATTGAGAATAAGGTTTTGACTATGTCGCTTATCGATTTTGTTTGAAAATATCCTTGTTAAAGTTGAAAAATCACTCTCTTCTTGCTATACTAACTATGTAAAGAGGAGTTGTTGCCACAACCCCTCTGCAGCGCCATTTAAGACGGCGACAGTTTTTTTAACTTAAAAGATAACCTTTTCCCTGTTAAAGTCGACGGTTATTTTTTTTGTCATTTTTCACTGCGGCTAGGATACCAAAGATCAGCATGGCGGTAAATGTACCAAAACTGATCGTTAGCCCGATTGCTTCCGCTGTGGACAAAAAGGCTTCTCCTTTCTGAAGAGTTAGTACTTACATTCATAAGCACCACCACCTTTCAAAGATAGCCACCGTCACAAACTTTACTGCAGTCAAATGGTACCATACTTCCATCAATAAAACTTTCAAATGCCAAGGATTTATCGTTATTTTTTTCACGGTGCATGGTCTATTTGCTTTGATTCATTCCATAGAATCGTCAAAATATACTGCTGTTCTTTCTTCAAGGCTGATCCGCTCTTTCCCGACATTCTCCAGTCCCTTTTCTCAGTCCCAATCAAGGGCCTCCATCAAGAAAAATAGTCAAAAGTCAATATCATTCTATTCACCAAAAACCACTTTTGTTATAGTAACAAAAAGGAGAATGCAGATGAGAAATGAACGAAAAATCATTCAAGATAGCACCCTTGGTGTAGAGGCTTTATTATTTAACGGCATCCAGCAGGAGTTTCCTAACCATTGGCACGAATATTATGTGATTGGCTTGATGGAAGCTGGGACGCGTCAATTCACCTGTCAAAATACCTGCTATATCGTTGAAGCAGGCGACTTGATTTTGATTCCGCCAAAGGCTGCCCACCGCTGCCAGCAACTCACGGAGGAAAAGCTGGTTTACCGCAATATCCACTTAACCCCGGAGAACATGGCGGTACAAGTACAAAAAATTTTTAACACTCAATTGACGCCGCACTTTCCTGAACCGGTCATTCGCCAAGTGAAAGAAAAAGAGGAATTTCATGCAGTGCACCAGCTGTTGCTGTCGGATCGCGGCGATGAGTTTGAAAAGCAAGAACGCTTTACTTGTCTCCTTCACGACCTGCTTGTTCAGTATGCGGATTTCACCCACGAACAAACAGATCCGGTTTCAAATAAAGCCGCAGCAGCAAAAGCCTATATCGATCAACATTATGCTGAAAAATTGTCCTTGAGTGAATTAAGTGACGTTTTTGGAATGAATCAGTACGTCTTGATTCGGCAGTTTACCAAAGCGTATGGGCTGTCGCCGTTTCAATATTTAAGTACGGTGCGCATCAGTGCTGCCAAGAAAAGACTAGAAGCACAAGAAGCAATTGCAGAAGTCGCTTTTCTGACAGGTTTTAGTGACCAAAGTCATTTTACCCGTATCTTTAAAAGCTTGATTGGGGTCACCCCGAAAGCTTACCAAACAATATACCAAGAAGATGGAGTGAGAACGTATGAATAACCAAGAAAAATGTGTCATGATTATCGATGAACAATTACCGATTGGCTTAGTTGCAAATACTGCTGCAATTTTAGGTGCAACCTTAGGCAAATTGTTTCCTGAAGGAATCGGAGAAGATATTTACGATTCGACAGGAAGAAAACACCTTGGCATTGTCAACTTTCCCATTCCTATCTTAAAAACGAACAAGGAACAGTTGCAGACCATTCGTGAATCGATCAGTCAGCAAGCTGATCCAGAAGTAACCATCATTGATTTTTCCGATGTTGCTCAGATCACCAATTCTTACGAGAAATACCGTCAGACGCTTGAGACGATTCCCACAGAAACACTGGCTTATTTTGGTCTTTGTTTAAAAGGCAAGAAAAAGAGTATCAATAAAGTCGCTGGTAGTTTGCCGTTGTATCGGTAAAGCGCTAGTAAGAAAACGGTCGTTTAAAACAAATTTTCTTTTTGTCGGCCGAACAGTCTTCTTGCTATATACGTTATTTATAAACAGTCTTACAAAAAAACAAACACTTTTGAGGTGTTTGTTTTTTTGTAAGAGATTTTCTAACATACATTTTCTTGCTCTTTGATTTTGCCAAGATCAATTGAAAAAATAAACTACTCTCCTTGATAAATATTCAACCCCACTTCAGTATCTTCTACACAACTGTTCGCTGGTGCTTTAACAATCAGAAAAAGAAAGTAAAAGTCTCCCACACAAGAAGCGGCATGTGCGGTAGCAATCAAGGTAAAAAGAGATGCCGTCAACCAGCCAAATAAATATATTAGAAAGAGGCCCACAGAAATGCCAATGAATGGCGCCAATAAAATGATGGCAAATTTCCCTTTTGAATAAAAGGAATGGGGACTCGTGGCATATGCTACCCCATTTTTGAACCCAAACTTTACCTTCCCTTTAGGGTCAAAAAGCTTGAAGAAGGCACCATGGATCAATTCATGAATAATGATGAGAATAAAATACGCAACCATTAAGAGCAAAAGATCGAAAATAAACGAAGTTTCAGCATTTGACCCATGACCACCTAAGACAAAGAGTGTAAAGAACACATAGAAAAAAATAAAACTAGGGATCGCCGCGAGATTCAATCTCTTTATTGTTTTTTTATCATCCATTAAATTGATTTGTTTGAGTAATTTCATCGCTGTTCTCCTTTTCTTTTCGACATTCTTCTTAGTACATGATTTCTATGAATTCCCTTTACCCAACCAACAAGAGTAGCAAACATAAAACCAGTGCCGTTAAAACGAAGAGGAAATTGATCGTTTCTGGCGCACCTTCGATCCTTCTCTTTAATGGCGGAGGACGAAAACTTGGATTCATGCTTTTCGCTTGGTAGTCCACGCTGCTTGATAAAAAGCTGTCGGAAGGGATCATAAACACCAAAAGAACGCCATAAATAATGGATGCAGGAATCAGGAGTGAGCATTTGGCTAAGTAGCCAATCAGTAGACTCACGATCAAAGGAATAGCTACGTATAAAGCACTTTGGTACAGTGTTCGCCGAATTGGTTTCATAGGGAAGTCTCCTTAGTCAGTCTTCGTTACACACAGGAAAAAAATAATTTTATTTACTTATCAAATAAATATACCATTGCTTTCTAAGGGTGTAAACACGCAGAAAACCAATTCGATGCTGCCAAGTGCGGCTACCCAATGCTTGGTGCAAAAAAAGAAGTGGTTTCTTCCCATTTCTTAAAAAGCACTCTACTTGCCTTTCTATCCTCGCTTAACCTCTAAAGTTAATCGCCAAACCGTTTGGTAAACCGTTATACTTGCCAAATTGCTTCCCCTCTTCCTTTTGAAAAACCTACGACGCTGGACAAAGAAGCCTGCGAACATTGTCTCTTTATTAAAACTTCTTCTGAAAAGCATTCGTCTAAAAAAATCATACGGCCTTGTCTCTCCTTTTGGCTTCCTACAACACCTATCCACTTGAGAAAAGACTGCTGAACCTTCTTTAGAAACGAAAACGTCTCAAGAAAATATAATCGTGCGGTTTCTGCCCTTCCTTTTGGCTTCGTACAATGCTTGATCCGCTTGATAAAAGATTTCTGAAATGTCTAACGTAGGACCTGCTTCTGAAATCCCTGCTGAAAAGTAAAGGGTCAGTTGTGTTCCCTCTAGTTTCAACTGTTCATTGCTTAAGAACAAATGAAATTCTTCAATAATTTTTTTCACTGACACGGAAGTATTCTCTTTAAATAGGACTAAAAATTCTTCGCCACCATACCGATAGACTTCGACTAAATGGGAAGGACTTTTTTGATAGAGAAATGTCGTCAGTTTATCCGAAAAGAAGGTTAAGGCTTGATTGCCGATTTGATGTCCATGGTAATCATTGATCTGCTTAAAATGATCTAAATCCATCATCACCACGACCAGCTGATCCTTCTCGTTTATCACCAATTTTGAAATATCTTCGTTCAAACTACGGAAATTTTTTACCTTCGTCAACTCATCATAATTGCGCTCAATGATCTTCGTATTGATTTTTTCGAGAAAGTTTTTTTGATTCTGCAGATAATACTTCCATAAATAAACGATTGCCACTGATCCAATCCCTAAAGTGACAGCATCCCAAAGACCAACTTCACGGCGGTGAAAAAGCAATGCATTGACCATCGGCGAGACAACCGTAACCACAATCGAAAATAGATAAAAGACAGTATGATTTGTCTGTCCGTAAAATCTTTTCTTTAATAAGCAAGTAATGATTAAAATGATGTAATTTAATCCGATAATAAAGAGCATGGCTCCCCATTCGAATTTATTGATCAATGCAAAAAAAGTTAGCAAGATGACGGGGACCAGCCCAATCAGATATATTTTTTCTTTGAGGATACCAAAATAATAAATAAAGATTGGAATCGTATATTCATACGCAACATAACCGATACTGTTCAAAGAAAATGATATAATAAAGTAGACTTGCGAAATGAACAGAACGACACCGATAAGAATTTTAAATGACAAGCGTAAATTCAATTCTTTGAAGTTCTTGATAAACAGATCATACGAAATGAGCAAGCTTACAACTAAAACAGAATAGATCGCAGCATAAATCAGATGGACAAACACACTATTCCTTCTTTCTTTCATAGATTTTTCTTTAAAATCCTTCGCCCATGATTTTGAAAGGCTCGATTCTTTAACAATGCAGGTAAAGAACTCGATCTTCCTTTCCTGCACTTCATGAAACCAAAAATAAAACTACCCCAGAAAGGAGCAGAAACCAATGTCTGAGAAAATAGAACAAGAACTCTTATCGATATTTCCTCAATTATATTTTGATGCCCAGCCTATCTTTCAAATGAAAGCAGATAGTCAGAAAGTGATTGGCTACGAATTATTATTGAGAAGTACCGAAAGAAATAGGTTTCCCCTTTCCTTCTTCCAGCAAGTGATCAAATACAAAAAGCTACACACTCGCTTACTGCAATGGTACCGAAATGAAATTTTCAGCTTACTTCACCCGAATGAAGAAACAAAAATCAGTCTTAATATCCACCCGCAACAACTCAGCTACCCAGAAACCTTTCTGATGTTAGCTGACTTAGCACCCTACCATGATCGTATTTTGATTGAGATCACCGAAGACGATACGGAACCTTCTATCGCCTGTGATCCCAAGTCTTTTCTTATGAACAAAATCAACCAAATAAAAAAGATGCGCTTTTCTGTCGCATTGGATGATGTAGGGACAGGCATTCATTCACTGACAAATATTGCACCGATGCTGGATAAAATCGATGTGATCAAATTTTCGCCTATCTCGTTGCGAGTGCTGTCCCAAAAGGAGATTTTCTTTTTGATCGACTTCTGGCGAAATATCGCCAGCAATCGTAAAATCCAATTTATTGTCGAAGGGGTCGAAACCTCGGATATCCATGAGTACTTGCTTGAAGAAGAGATTTTTCTTCAACAAGGGTTTTATTTGGACAAACCTTCCCCAGCTAATCAATTAAAGCGAAAAAAATAGCCATCGCGTCGTTTATTTTTCTCACTATACGCGATTAAAAATAAACGAATATTAAAAAAATGAACAGATGCCCTTCAAATATAACACAAATAATTTTATTTGCAGAATTTTTGCTGATTCGGCATCGTTTTAACGGTGATTTTACATGAGAGGGAGTAGAAACCAAAGCAAAGACCTTTTTTAGATAAATGAATAGACAAAAAGCATTCAAGAAACCAATTCCTGAATGCTTTTGTCTATTCATCCTTTTTTTCGATACAAACCTTCTATTTCAATCGCTCACCTTTACTAATTGCAGAAACATTAAAAATACTCATCACTTCTTACCAAATCGTTTTGCTAGAAGTGATTCCGACTATTCCCCTCCTTGATTTATCTCACGTTGAAAACCAGAGAATGCTTCGTTTCCATTCCTAGATTGTAACCGCACAATTCTTTCAGATAAAAGCGATAATCTTTTTCGACGATTCGAATGATCTCGTCATCGGAAAAATCGTCAAATCGCATCATTTCTGTGACTAAAACCAGTTTGGCATCGATTCCCAGAATATCTGGGGTGATCGCCCAAAATGTTTCTGGAGAAATCCCTGCTACCAATTGATCAAGTAACGTTAATTGCTTTTCTACATAAGAGGCTAAGGCACCATTTTCACGATTGGAATCCGTAAATTTCTTTTGAAATCCATCAAGATATTCTATCTTTGAAGTAAATACAGTCAAGCTTCTTTGCTCCTTTCTTTGAGGGGAACAAGCCCCGTTATTTTCTTCCTAAAGCTCAGCTTGTTCTTCTAGTTATTCATTCACTAATTTTTCTAGTTGCTGAAAAAGCACCCAGGCAAAGGTGTCAATGCAAAATATCCAGCAATTCTCTAACCAGTTGCTTGTAATGCTCTTTTTGATCCTTTACTCCATTTTCTGCCTTGATTGAAAGACTTTGCTCAATGGCTTCTTGAGGAATCAGCAGATGGGTGTTTAAGCTTGAGATAAAGGAGACACTTTCTTCCAATAATTGATACTCTTTTTGCAGGTTGCTGGGTAACTTATATTTACGTAAAAGAAATAAATAGCGAGTACTGGCTTTTATTTCTTCTATACGATCGTTTTCTAGCAAGTAACGCATGGTATCGAGTTGTTTTCCTTGGTGATACGGGCAAGTATCTGCACTCAGCAGATGATAGTAGTAACCAATATATTCACTATTTATGATGGTTCTTTCAAACGCTTCTTTCTTGATTTTCATCTTCTGTATCCTTTCAAAGCTATCACTGACCTCACTTATACAGCGTTTGTGGTATCACTAAGGACTGCTTACCTTCTTGATTCATTTTTTATCCGCTCTACTCTTTCATTAAAAAAGAGAAACTGTAAGTTTTCCTCACAGTTTCTCCTTTACGCTTCTAGCGATGACGATAGTTAAGGAGCGACGCTTTCACCGTGCTTCTTTTTTCTTGTTGCTGCAATGACAAACAGTACTAAGAGTGCATACCCCAGAATGATCAAACTGCTTGTGTTTGAAGAACCTGTTTGTGGTAATTTCCCTTGTCCGATTTGAGAAGCATCTGCGACAATCGTTTTTTTATTGTCATCGTCTGCTTCTTCCTCTTTCTTCGCTGTTTCACCGATTCGACCAGTCACAGAGACTTGCCCTGTTGTCGCCTCTGCGACAATGGTTTCCGATAGATCCCAGACATTCAGAGTCAGTAACACAGCGACGAAAAAAATGATTCGTTTTCTTTTTTTCATACGATAGATCCCTTCTTTACTGGGATTTCAGTTTTTAGTCTTCTTCTACATCCGGCGCAAAACTCAAGACCAATTTGAAGCTTGGGTTTGATTCTTTGGATGCATCGGTCGGTGTTGCTTCACCAGTGAACGCAAATGTTCCTTCATTCGTTCCTTGGTTGCCTTCAAGGGTAAACAATTCTGTTTCTGCTACGGTTGGTGTGCCGTTTTCAAACAACTTAATCCCGTTTACGTTTAACAAGTCTACTTCAGACATATTCAATGGTGTTTCAACACCTGCAACAGAAGCGATCACACCAACTGCTGAGTTATTTGTCACTGTGTAGGCAGGTGAAACGATTTCTTTGTGGCTTGACGCTTCAGTCGTATAGAACAAAGCAGTCGTTGGAATCGTCACATTGATCCATTGGTTCAAATCATCGGGATTTGGTCCAGGTGTTGTATTATCGAATTCACCGATGATCCCGTTTACCTGGACATCTCCTGACGTATCGCCTTCACGTCCATCAATAGTTTGTGTCGCAAAAGCGGTGGTGCCGCTTGCAATTACTCCTGCGATCGTTGCTGTACTTAGAATAGCTGCTACAAATTTTTTCATTTTTATTTCCTCACTTTTCCTTTTTTTAATTCTTAACGATAATCGTTAATTCAGCTTCAGTGACCCCTTGTTTTTCTTTGCTTTCAGGGTCGTAAATATTGATGGTGGCTTTGGCAGGATACTCGCCTTTTGCCAATGGTGTCGCCAAGGCGACATTTTCAACAAATTGATTTGGATAGATCGCACCGGAAGAATAGATGACTTCCCCGCTCGACAGTAAAGAGATATCCACGGCGATTGGGTACACATTGGTGCCCGGATTGACGATCTCGATGGATCCCGTGCTTTGACCATCTTCAAAAATGGCTTCTGGATTGATTTGCAGGGTGAAATAATTCGCATCTGCAATTTCCTGCGCCCGTTCAGATAATCGCTGATCGGTGGCATCGCCAGATTCTGGCAACAGGTCTGCACTGATCAACGGAACCGCTTCTTTTGATTGATAGAAATAGTACCCGAGTCCACCGGCAAGTACGGCCAATAGCAACAACCACCAGAGCCATTTCCGTCGATCCTTTGTTTCGGTTTGATTTGCTTGCTCCAATGGATTCACCTCCTTCACATTTGGTACGATCTTTTTTCCTTAGTCTCGTGGGACAAATCGCAAGACGATGCGATAATTCGGTACAAGCAAGTCTTCATAATATCCGCCTTGATCGGCTTCTGAATCAACGACCCACTGGGGATAGTCCCCATAGAAATCCCCTGTTAAGGAAATCGGCACGCGGCTTCTTTCTGCTAAGCGAACCAAGTGTTGTTCTTCCATCGCTTCATAGAGTTGGATCTGGGTTTCTTCCGTTTTTAGGTTCAGTCGCAACAGCGGGGTTGAGATGTCGTCATAGGTCAGGGTTGGGTCGTCCTCTTCGCTTTCACTTTCGGCATAGTCGAGAGGATCTTCTCCCTCTTCTAACAAGACGATTCCGGCGCTATCATCGATCGCCAATTGATTGATATAGGTATCCACAGCAAGTGGCGATTGATTGCGGATCTCATACCCTTGGCTTTCAAAATTACGATTCGATTCCGCCGTATTGTACAAGGATTCAAAGACCATTTTGGTCGGGATTGTCACCCGCATATGCTCAAGTTTCGATGTCACATCGATACCGACGGTCAGCTGGTACGCTTTATTCCCCACCTCAAGAACAGCGAAGTAGCTGCCGTCTTCGTCCACTTCTCGTGTAAGATCCGTTTCTACGATGCGAAAGTCATCCGTCATATCCGCTTCCGTCAAGACGTTTGCGGCTTGTGCTCGGCTTTCTTGAAGGATCAAAGCATCTAATTCTTCTTGCGTGCTTAATTCATTAATTTTATAGCGATCTAAGGTGATATTGTATGCTTCAAAATTCACACCTTTAATCACGGTTTGACGAGCGGTCACATCGACATAGGTCTCAATCGAAGGTTTCGATAAGAAAATCGACACTTCTGTCTCTGTTTCCAATCGCTCATTTTCTCTTAAGGGAATGCGGAAATAGCGATACAGCTGATTTTCATCCCGATAGTCGCCCCATTCGATTCGTTCAGAGTTTTTGTCTAATTCAACGAGTTCTCCGTCAGTATTGGTATAGGAGATCACTGTGATATCGGTATCCTCATACATGGAACCAGTGATTTCAGTCGACTGATCACTCAATGCGTCGATTCGGGCAACCAGACCTTCTGGTTCTGAAAAACGAATTTTATTGTAATTATTTTTCGCAATCACTTGATAAATATCTGTTTGTCTTTCCAGACTTTCCAAAGAACCATCTAATTGTTCGCCACTCAGTAATCTTGAACGAGCTTCTGCACTACCGGTCCCCCCATAGGGAAAGGGATTTCCCCCGTTACGATTAATACGCATCGTTCCATAAATATTGATAAACTCTTCGGTTGGCGTTTCCAAAGCAGCATTCTCCCATACTGAGAATTTTTGGTTATTTACATTGATTTTAAGACCATTTGCAACCGTATTTCGTTCCGATCGTATCAATCGCTGTAATTGTGCATTTGCTTGACCTGTTCTTGTCGTAGGATGACTAATTTCAAATAGCGCAACATTTTTTACATTTAATTGTGCATTTGCCGTTCTGAAGTAAAGAACTTGTAATTTATTTCGAATGGTTTCTAACGTAACGGTTGAGTCCTCATCGGCAATAAAGGTATTTCGTACATTAACAAGCGGACGATTGGTAAACTCTGCTGTTGTCCCCATCCCATTCCGATTATCTGTAAGGAAAAATTCCGCTCGTTTACCGACCGTAATGTTTGCGAAAGAATTTGAATGATTGCTTGAGCCGTTCCCACCGCCTTGCGTATTCAATCCTCTGGCAACCCCATTAAATACTGCTTCGTCTTCAAGAATTAAATTCGATGTCGTGGTTACCCTAAATATTCCTCCCGATTGGTTGACATCCATTTGCGCACCTTTTCCTATTCGGACAAAGGAATTCGCATTTCCAAGTTGGATAAAGCGTGAATCATATGTTGTGCGATCCCTTTTAGAAGTCATTTTAGCGTTATCAAGTAACTCAACCCGTTGAGCTACTCTTATTCGTGCGTAATTATGTCCGACTGCTGAATTTTGAATATTACTAGTCGTTGGCTCCGTCATATGAACTTCAGCTTTTTGCGCAAGAATAACAGAGCGAACAGAGGTGTTTCCTGTCATTCCCCTAGCTGCATTTATTCTAGTATATGAATTTTCTCCAAATACTAAGTCACTCGTACTAACACCTTGAATAAATCGACCACCAGTATCAACTTCAACTTTACTTGCTTCTTCCATCGTAAATTTCGAATTCGCCAAGGTTAAACGAAAAACGGCTCGTGCAGCTTGTCGCGTAGTATGATTGACCGTTACTTCCGCTTCACGACCTAGTTTGATTTCTTCTCTAAACCGGAAAAAATCAACATTTGCATTGCTTCGTCCAGAAACGGTGATTTCAGAGTGATCGCCCACATGCAACCGGCGAATGGTTGAAGAAGCAGCAGATGAGGTACCGCCAGTAAACCCTTGTGCGGTTTGTAAGTTGATCGTATTTGCTTCACCAATATAGATATCTGTTGTGCTGCGACCAGTCACCAATGGTCCTACTTGATTGAGGCTGATAGTTGCATTTGCTTCTGACAAAAATTGTGAAGCCGTCGACGTTGAACCCAGTGCAATGAAAGGATCGGCTGCTGATGATGTGCGAGAATAATTGATTGCTGCTTTTTCTCCTAGGAAGAAACGCCGTTGCACGGAAAAAGCATTGGCTGCTGCACTCGTTGAATGCTCAGCAACATTGATTTCAGCCCCTTCAAGCAGCTCGAATTGATCGACCAGCGTTCCAGCGGTAAAGCCATTCCCTAATACGCCCGTTAGTTTTGAGTATTTTCCTAGAGTTACCTGAGCCAAGCTTGCGTTGACGAACGCCCCACGCTGATTCACAGCTATTTCTGAATAGTCACCAATGGTGATTTTTCCGTTGCTCGATGCTAAACCGATGACGACATTCGATGTACTTGCTGAAGAGGTCGTTCGCGTTCTCGGTACGTCAATTGTTGTATGACTTCCGATTTGAACCGAAGACGTTGCGAAAAAGGTTCGATACGCTTGACCAACAGTGGCATTACTAGGTTCACTGATGGTTATATCCACCTGATCACCAATCGCAATACTGTTGACTGCTACGTTGCCATTAAACCCGTTGCTATGCTGATTGTTCATTTTCACGTGGTCTTGAATCACTATCGTGGTACTAGCCACACCCGTAAACATCGGTCCATGCTGCGATATTCGCGTTTGTGTATTCTCCCCAAAATCGATGGAGGAATTTGCACTTTGGAGCTGGATAAAAGCTCCGGTCGTTGTGCCCGTCCGCGTTCCTTCAATAATGGTAGGTTGGTCTGCGGTACTATTTTCAACGATGAATCGGTGTCCGACATTGATGGCGGGCGTCTCGCTGACCGTCCCGTACTCAGATAGTTTTAACTGACTACCTGCTTGTAATCGTACCTCCCCTAACGTACTGGTAGAGTCCCCAGAAAGCCCCTGTCCCGTGCCAACATCTAGTGTTGCCCCGGTTGCTAGCGTCAACCGACTATCTTGATTGGCATTTGGCAGGGAAACCATTGCGCCAGATTGGCGAATCGTGGTCATACTTCCTTGACCAAAATCAAGGCTTGCTGCGGTACCTGTCATGTGAAAGACAGTGCCAGTATTGCTGTTGGTACTTCGGGTGACAGAAATTTCAGCTTGGCTAGCGACTGCTACTTGATTCATTTCAAAGATTGGTGTGGCATTTGATGAGCGATGATTGACCGTCAATTGCCCTTCGACAAAGAGTCCTTCAGCCGTGAATAACGTTGGAATGGAAGACGTCGCTGTCGTCACCACATTGGTTCCTTTGAAATGAAGATGTGCTTGGTTGTTATTCACCACGCGTCCTGCGGTAGTGGTCAGCTCCAGTTGGGTATCTTCAAAAGTAATCGTTGATGCCCCAGTTGTTTGAGCCAGCCCTTGCGCTGACTGGATGCCTTGTTGCTGCACCCCTTGCCAAGTCAGTTGAACAGGTGCCGCAAACTGCATCAGGTTCTCTGCCGCCGTATGCGAAACGATCACAGGTGTTTCTTGACTACGAAAGGTAACGTTCATCCGTTGGATACCACTGATTGGCCCAGTTAATGCCAAGTTGCTGGCAAAAGTAAGCACTAGAGATTGCTCATTGGCGATTTCTTCGTAACGATACTCCGTGCCCTCTTCATCGGTGAAGGGTTCCCCAAGTAAAATTGCCCGCAATTGCGCCTCACTTGCTACAGTCAATGTGACCTCTGAAGCTTCAGCATCGAACCCTTCGACTTGCTCATTCTCAGCTTCTGTTTCCGCTTCGTCTTCTGAGCTATCTGGCGTTTCTGCTTCGGGCAGTGCTTCATTTTCCTCTGCTTCTTCTTGGCTAGCTGTCGTGGAATCATCCGTGGCTTCCGAAGAAGATTGTTCTTCACTGCTTTCTTCGGTTGTTTCTTGGTCTTCCGATAGATCAGCAGAATTAGTGGTTTCCTCAGTTGAGGAGTGTTGCGTCTCTTCAGAAAGTGACTCTGTTTCTGCATAAGCAACTTGCTGGAACGCCAGCGTCGTGTTGACCGCCGTGCTGCTTAGTAGGAATACTGCAGAAAACAATGTAAGTAGTTTCATCATATCCTCCTTTCTTCAAGTCTTTGGTGCGTCAAGAAGGTTGAAGCTAAGAAACAGCCTCCTCCTTTTCACACAAAGTTGTCTCAATATTCTTCGTTTTTGGGGGAACGACAAAAAAAGACATTTGGACGAATCAAATGTCTGAAGAAAGTTGTTAGATTGGGTTTTTGTAAAATAATATCTACATACGAGTTCCGATTTCTTAAAAACGAAGGTTATTGAGACGAAAAAAACTGTAAGTGTATCACGCGTGGTCCTTACTAAACTAAGAATAGCGTGGTCCTTTAGCAAAAGAAAATCATTATTTTCATAAACACCTGAAATAGATGAATAAATAACCTACCTCTTTCACTGTGTGAAAGGTACGGGAATGGGTTTAAAAAAGCGGTTTTTGATACGGGTTTATTTTCCGTTCAAGATGTTCCCAATCTCGATCATCTGGAAGAGATTTTAATAATAAATAATCTGTTTTGACTTTGTAATCGACGAGATAGCGATTGTAATTGGTCACGATCAAATCAATATGTGATCCATTTAGCGTCTTCTTTGTTAAATATTGCAGCTGCACAAAGGTCAACTCGTGCTTGCTGCCAAACCGCTGGATTGCTCGAGTTTGAATGTGCTGGCACACAAAATGATCTCCTTCTAGGAGAAAATAAATGGTTTTTGCTGGTGCGTAATAATCGAAAATCAACTCGCTATAAATTGTTAAACTGACACAGATGTCTTCTAAGTAAGCACTAGACAAAGAGAGTTTTTTGCTCTGCTCCTTAAGAAATTGTAAGTTCTTTTGATAATTCTCGCTGTTGGAACGCATGATCACTTCTTTGATATCATCCATTTCCTTGTTCAAAACCGGCGCAATCGCATGGTTTATTTTCCTCGATAAAAAGAAAGAACGTAAAAACGTCGCCACCGTAATGGCTTGCTCTTTGGGCACATCATGGTTCTGCAGAAACAATTCGGCCACGTTTGCAATCGCTGTACCTTGATGAAACTGACGGTAAAATTTTTGCTCTCGTTCTTCTTGATCCAAGGTTCGCTTACACAGGGTGACCAAGTAAATCCAAGCAAATTCTTCTTTAGGCAACTGGGTCTGATAGATTTCTTCAATACCTTTTTTCAAGAAATAAA
Organism: Enterococcus sp. DIV1067f; assembly: GCF_050543505.1. Classification (NCBI taxonomy): domain Bacteria; kingdom Bacillati; phylum Bacillota; class Bacilli; order Lactobacillales; family Enterococcaceae; genus Enterococcus; species Enterococcus sp. DIV1067f. Next base: position 548,513 of record NZ_CP172940.1, on the reverse strand, counting down.
GTTTGGCGAAACTATTCCCTTTATACGCTTGCCTGACCAGTTCTTTGGGCACAGTGATATGATAGCCAAGGCTCGCGCGTTTGATGGCAATATAAAACGTATAGTAAAACGCTGCGGGGGTCGCCCCAGATCCGATTTCATAATAGCCGAACTTGTCATCCAATTGCCCTAAAATCAGGTCATGCAATGCTTGGTCTGGGACCAATGTATAGATCGTTTCGACCCCTTCATAATAAAAATCTTTGAAAAACTTACGTAAGTTGGCTTCGCTTCCTTCAATCGTTAAAGGATTGGAGGTCCATTGTAAGCCATAGCTTTTCAAAATAGGGTTGCGCTGATTGAGTAAGCGCCGAAATGTACTCTCTGAAAAATGGTAATGATGTGCTAGCTCATCCACCTTAGCTAACTTGCCATGAAAGATATTCCCGATAATTTCAAATAAGCATTCATTTTTTAACAAACTTTGTTTTCTTTTTTGATATTCTGTAGGCTTTTTCTCTTCGAAAACAAACCCGCTATTGCCGGAAACAAGAACTATACTGTCCCCAAAATATTCTTTCATGTATTTGATATCATTGGCAATCGTCCGCTGAGTTACTTGATTGCGCTCAGCTAAGTCGCCAATCGTAAACACCCGATCTCGCTCAATCGTACTCAACAGCCGAAACAACCGCGCGGTTGTGCGGTTGCTGATGAAGGCCAATTGCAGCTCTCTCATCCACTCCACTCCTTTTTTCAAGAGATTCTTTTCTATACTATTACATAAATAGACCACTATTTGGTAATTATATACTCAAATTTACAGTATTTTTGTCAAAAAACCTACTAATAATGAAAAAAATAGCGTTCTGAATTTTATTTTCTAACTTGTAATCGCTTCTTCGATGGAATGAAAAAAAGCCGCAAGCAACACTCGATGAAAAGAGCTGCTTACGGCCAGTCTTGGTTTTTTCGTTAAAATAAATACTGCGCAGTAATCGACGATTGACAATTGATCAGTTGTTCTGGGGTTCCTTCGTACAAGATTTCACCACCGCGAATCCCACCATCAACACCGACATCGATCAGCCAATCCGCTGCTTTCATGACCTCAAGGTTGTGTTCGATCACGATCACCGTGTTGCCTTTTTCTACTAATCGTTCGATGATCGCCAAGATGCTTTTGATGTCTGCCATGTGCAATCCGGTCGTTGGTTCATCCATAATGTAGATATTGCCTTTTTTGCTTAATTCTTTTGCTAACTTCAGTCGTTGGCATTCACCGCCAGACAAGGTATTTAATGGCTGTCCGAGGGTCATGTATCCTAGACCTACAGCCAAAATCTGTTTTAGTTTTCTTTGAATCGCTTTTTCCTCAAAAAACTCCACCGCTTCCGTGATACTCATGGCAAGGACTTCATCGATCGACTTGCCTTTCAAGCGATACTGGTAGACTTCTTCTTTAAACCGTTTGCCGCCGCATGCCTGACACAAAACCTCGACGGAATCCATAAAGGACAGCTCCATCTTGATGGTCCCGTGGCCCTTACACGTTTCACAAGCACCTTCGGAATTGTAGGAAAAAAGACCTGCTGAAACCTTATTTTCTTGCGAAAACAACTTGCGAATGTCATTCATGATTCCTGAATAGGTTGCAGGATTGGAGCGAATATTTCCCGCCACCGCTGATTGATCGATCGTAATGGCTTCAGGGTATTCTTTGGCAAAAACACCATTTACCAAACTGCTCTTTCCAGAACCAGCGACACCGGTCACCACCGTAAATACCCCTAATGGCACCCGCAGTGCTGTATTTTTCAAGTTATGCAGCGTCGATTTTTTCGTTTCGATAAACTGTTGGCTTCTGCGAGGGGCTTCTTTGAAATCCACCATCTGTCCAAAGGCTTTTCCAGTCAGTGTATCTGAGCGCAGCAATCCTTCAAAGGTTCCTTCGTAAGTAATATAGCCGCCATTTTTTCCAGTTTTAGGACCAACATCGATAATGTGATCGGCTGCTTTAATGACATCTGGGTCATGCTCCACTACGATGACGGTGTTCCCTTTGTCCCGTAGTTTGACTAACAATTCATTCAATCGATGGACATCCCTTGGATGCAGCCCAATACTCGGTTCATCAAAAATGTAGATCACATCGTTCAAGCTAGAAGACAAGTGTTTGACCATTTTTACCCGCTGACTTTCCCCACCAGAAAGCGTCGTTGTTTCACGGTCTAAGGAAACATAATCCAACCCGATATTGATCAGATCAGTGATTCTCGCTTGGATGTTTTGAAGCAGGGGTTGGACACTCTCCTCCGAGATTTCTTGAAGAACCGTCAATAGTTCATCCACTTGCATCGCCAAAACGTCCGCAATCGAATAGCCCGCGATTTTACACGCGAGTACTTGTGGATTGAATCGTTTTCCCTGACAGTCAGGACACTTCTGCTCATTCATGAAAGAAGCGATTTTCTTCTGCGTAGCAGCGGAGCTTTCATTGCCACCTTTGATATTGGAGCGATTAAAACGAGCGACTAAGCCTTCATAGGTGGAACTCATGCCTTCCATATACAAGGAATCGATTTTTTCTCCTTGGGCATACAAAAAGCGGTTCATTTCCTCTTCGCTATATTCTTCCAACGGCTTGTCATTGTCAAAAAAGCCCGTATTGGTGAAGGACTTCAGTAGCCAAGAGCCGACTTTGTAGCCAGGAAGCAGGATCGCCCCTTCATTCAAGGACTTTTCAAGATCCAGTGCCTTTTCTAAATCTAACCCGACGATCCGCCCAATCCCTTCGCAAGTGGGACACATCCCATGAGGGTCATTGAAGGAAAAATTCCATGCAGGACCTAAATACGGTTGACCAAGACGAGAAAAAAGCAAGCGGATCAAGGGGTTGATATCCGTGATCGTCCCTAATGTAGAGCGGGAATTGCCGCCTAAACGGCTTTGATCAACTACTACCGCCATCGAAAGATTGTCGATGGCATCCGCATCGGGCTGGCTGTATTTTGGCAAAAAGTTGCGGACAAATTTCGAAAAGTTCTCATTCAGCTGTCGACCAGCTTCTTGTGCGATCGTGTCAAAGACGATCGATGACTTGCCAGAACCAGAGACACCCGTGAAAATCGTGATTTTTCTTTTGGGAATCTTCAAGTCAAAGCCCTTCAAATTGTTCTGCCTGGCGTTGTGGATCGTAATGTATTCCTGCATGCTATACCCTCCCAGATTCTATTGAATTTTTTCAGTGAGCGACCATTATAGCACAAACATTCTCGCTGTTTCTCGGAATTTTGCAAAAAAACTATGTTTATTTTATGTTTTGTTCTCAATGTTGGAATAGCAAGGATAGAGGGCTTATGCAATTTTTCAATAACTGTTGCATAGGAAGGAATTTAGAGTGCGAACGAAGTTAGAAGATAGAGCGAAGAAGGAGTATTTTGAATGACCTTAAATTGCTAAAAGGTAAAAAACAGTCCATTTCCCCTTGCTTGCAAAGTGAAATGGACTGTTTTCATGAAATAACCTTTAATCGTTTGAAGCCGAATGTTAGAGATCGGCCAGATCAGCCAGATCAGCTCAATACAGTTGACGGAAACATTTTGATCAATGTCACCGTTTCTTCTGCCCCATAATCCCCTTCGGCATATAAAGCAAGATACTCTTCCAACAAATAGTCAGCAAGGTCTTGGGTAGATTGCGTAAAACCAGCCTTTTCGTAAGATCTGACTGCAGGGATATTTTTTCTCGACGGCCGCATCATCAATTTTTGAATGCCGAATGTTTCATGTAAATGATCACCGAGGGTGACGATCGCATCGGTACCAAATCCTTTGCCGCAATGAGCTTCTCGATTCAACCAGATATCCAATTCTGCTATGCCGTCTTTTAGATGAAACGACGAGTAACTAATAAAGCCAATCGGTTCACCTGCATGTAGAATCAAAAAGCCTCTGCCATCTTGCGGTTGGGCACCAGTAAAGTAATACTCTTGATAGTCCTCAAAAAACTCTGCTTCAGTGGCGATCGGTGCATTAGGATAAGAAGGTGGTCCGGAATGATATTTTGTGGTTTCAGAGTGAAAACACCATTGATAGACCGCTTCTTTATCTTTGATTTCCGCAGGGGTTAAAGTGACTTTGTTGCCTGTTAGCATGTGGTGTACTCCTTTCGCTCTTCCTAATGTTCCCCCCAATTATAGCGGAGGATGTCCCTTAAAAACAAACCGCGTTTTTTCTTTACTTGAATCGAACATCGACATTGCTTAAATTTTCATTGTTGCGCCAACAATCTTCCGATTGATTCCTCTATTTTTTCATCCTCTAAAAATTAAATTCATTTTCCAAATTAAAATCAGCAGATTCTTCTAAACTGTTCGGCCAATGATGGCACCAGGAAGGAACTCTGGGCACTTCTACTCGATCCAAACTTGGTGTGTACGGTTTGATATCTATTAGTGGCGTTTGGTCGTTTGCATCAACATAAGGAATAGAAACAATTCCTTTCTTAACATCGACTGATAACACTTGAACAACACTTAATGCAATTGGATTTGGTCGAATGGGTGATCTCGTAGCAAATATCCCCATTTTTTCAGGCGCATGTTTATAGGGTTGCTCAGCATCCAAAATCATTCGATACTTTGCATCCGCAAAATCACTGAACCACCATACTAATTGAAGGTGACTAAATCCTTCAATCCCTGCCAAAGCTGGAACATATTCTTTCTTTAGCTTGAGCAAGCATCCGTCCTCATTGTTTTGAATGATTCCGATCGGTTGTAGTTTATATTCTGTCATTTTCTTTCCTCCATTTCCTCTTTGTGCTCTTAGAATAGTGCCTGACACAATGTGAGAGTCAAGAGAAAATAGAAAAAATCTGCTACTCATCGTTTTATGAGTGGTATTTGTATTTCAGTCAAATAATTGCTTTCCTCCTGCTCATTCCAAGGATCGCGATGCACGATTTGCCTGTCTGGTCCGTCCATTTGGTAATAAGGATGTTCTTGTAGCCACTCAGCCAAGGACAAATAGACGTTGGCTATGTTGGAGAATGCACCGTACACCATCGTGCACGCCATAATTGGCACTGCCTCCGTTTCGTAGATAGAAAATACTTTGGAATCTACTTGCAGGCCTGCTTTCACTTGCACACACAATTCAACATCGACATTTTTTTCTTTAAACTCTTGGTCGTGATAAATCGAAAATGATTGTCCGAAATTCTTTATTTTATGAAGCTCCATAAAAGTGGCTAGTTCTCTCCACAGTTCCTCTTCAGCAAAATAATTTGGTATGACTTTGCGAAGGGAGAGCACATGATAACTCGGGACTGCTTTCATTGTGACCTGATAATGGCGCTCTGTTCGTTCCTTCGTCAATTCTAATTTAGCTACTTCTAGTTTGATTAATTTTTGTTTTTCCGCCTCTATAGTTGCCTCAATTTCATCTTTTTTTCTTTCTAATTGTTCTGCAAGGAAGTCCTGCTCTGGGTTTTTCAGCAACACCGCAATTTCTGCTACACTAAATCCGCTATCACGTAAATAGAGTATTTTATTGAGTTCAGGCAATTGAACAGCCGAATACAGTCGATAACCAGTAAACATATCAATCCTATCGGGCTTTAATAGACCCATCTCATCATAGTAACGCAACATTCTGATACTCACTTGAGAGAGCTTTGAAAATTCACCTATCTTAAACATACGCACCTCCAATAGATTTATTATAAAAACACTTTATCCACACTTCAATGCTACTCACTATAAAAAACCGAAACAAAGAGTTCACTCTCTGTTTCGGTCTTGCTTCATTATTCAACATTCTACGAAAAATTCTTCTAACAATTCTTGCATTTCATAGGCATGTGCCGATTTGTTCCACCTATCGGTTCACTGAGACGGCCATTCGGTGATAGGTATGGCGCTTGCCTCTGATGGCGATGGATAGTTGCAAGATGTTCTCGGGATCAGCGGTCCCAGAAAAACCTGCATCTCCGATATGATGAAGGTCGCAGCCGGCACGTTTGCTAGTCAATGCCAAGGCACGGATCGTGCCTATATCTGCACCTTCTTGTGTAGTACCGATGGTGCCCATGACCAACTTCCCTTTTTGGTGGATAAAGGCTACAAGATCACTCATGCGGTGTTCACTCAGACCAGGAATCGTGCCTGCAATGGGTACAAGAATAACATCGGCTCCCGCTTGAATGAATGCAGACGCAATTTCTTCATCCAACACAGGTTCATTGACACCAGCTCCGTGCATTTTTCCAGCAATAATGATCCCAGAGAAAACGGCTCTTGCTTGTTGGATTGCCGCTGTGATTTCCTTATTTGAAACGCCAGTGGAAGGATTTCCTGTCAGACAGATAAAATCAAATCCAAGTGCTTCTGCACGAGCCATGTTTTTCTTTGTTGCCAAACGCCCCGTAGCGATAGTTGTCAACTGTTCCATCTGCTCCGCACAATCGTCGACAGGCTCAAGATTGACCCCAACAGGCCGCCCCGTTAAGCACTGCAAAAAGCGAATGGGGTCATCCGTTGTCGGTAATCCTTTGATAGCGCCGTTTTCGCAATCAAATAGATTCAGCAAAATCAAATCCGCCCCAAATGCAGCGACGAATTCAGCATTAGTGATTCCTCTAGACATCGGATCGATTTGGACATCATTTTCTGCTACGATCGTCCGACCGGCACTTCCTCGGATACTTTCCAATAGTTGGTCTTTATCAAATGATTTAAAATCAGCTGCCGTGCAATTCAATAATCGTTTTGTCTTCATTTTATGCCCCACTTTCTGAACCGAGTTCACTGGCTAATGTCCGATTATCTAGCATTTTGAAGAATGGATAATAGATGGCGATAGAAACCGTCAGATTCACCAGCTGTAAGATTGCCCCCGAAATATGTCCGCCTGTGGCTAGATAACCGCCGATGATTGGCGGCATTGACCAGGGAACCAAAACGACGGCAGGTTGGACGATCCCCATGGCAACTGTCGTATAAGAGATGACATAGCACACGACCGGCGTCAGAATATATGGGAACAAAATCAATGGATTCATGACAACAGGCAACCCAAACATGATGGGTTCATTGACATTAAAAACCGTTGATGGAAATCCGAGTTTCCCCAACTCTTTTAAATACTTACTTTTACTTCTGACTAATAGCAAGATCGCCAAGCCCAAAATCACCCCACTACCGCCAATCCAGACAAAGGTATTCATAAAGGTATAATTGATGATATGCGGAATCGTTTCACCGTTTTGAAAAGCGATCCGATTCTCATCGATCATTTGAATCCATGTCGGCTGCAGGACGCTCAAGACCAAGTCCCAACCGTGGATGCCCACTGACCAAAACAATGACGTAAACATAATGGCAAATAGACCACCTATAAAGCCTCCGCCAATGATCGATAAAGGTTGTCCCACAAGGCTGTACAGCAGATCATGAATATTCGTGTTGCCGAATGATTCCACTAATAAACGAATCACCCAGAAAAGCGAGAGGCAAAAGAATGAGGGGATCAATGCAATAAAGGAGCGACTGACCGCCGGGGGAACGTTTTCTGGCATGCGAATCACGATATTCTTTTGTACGAATAATCGGAAAATCTCCGCCGTGATCAAACTGGTGATGATTGCTACGATCAGCCCGCGGCTACCAAGATAAGACATTTGAATGCCGCCGTCTTCAATCGGAGTGACTAAAAGAAAAACCGACGCTGCCAATACACCGGCAGATAAACCGCTGACGCGGTATGTGGTTGCTAAACTATACGCAATAGCAAAGGAATTGAACAGCGCCATCACACCAAAGGTCACTTGGACGACAAAGTCTAATTTGCTGCGCCATTCCCCGCCAAAAATACTCGTAACAAATAGGTTAAAGCCTTCCCATGGAACGTTAGATAAAATAACAAAAATAGAACCGATAATAATCAAAGGCATCGTGGTGACAAGTCCATCACGGATAGCAACTAGATGCTTTTCACCGCCAATTTTCATTCCCCATGGTAGCATCTTTTCTTCCATAAATTTCTTTAACGAATCCTTCATAAGCTTCCTCCTTAAACTTAAAAGATCGCTGAAAGAGTGCGTTCAGGTATCTTTTCGAAGTGTGAATAGAAACCAAGGCTTGCCACCTTCAAGAACCTAGGATTGAAGTCCTGATCGCCAAAACGCTATTGCTATGAACACAGTAAGAACGCAAGGCATTGGATTTCTCAACTATGACTGCCTATTTTCCATGCAACTGTTCTCAACTGATCTTCACACCTTTTATTTGCCGCAAACGATCCTGCGCATGAACCGTTTCAAACGACAAAAAAGGCATTGGACAAGATTGTCCAATGCCTTTGGCATAGCAAAATAAGCGTCCAGCATCCCCCGGTTTTTGCCCAAAAACCTGCCTGAATCTACTAGAAATCGACAAGGAAATCGGGTACAATAAACACGTTGATGCCTTTGGCGATCAACTATGGCAACTTGATTGGTCAACTGTCTATAGTGAGTGACTGATCAGGGCCTCGTAAATCTGTTGGCGCAGAGATACGAGGTGCCTATTTTTTTGGTTTCTATTCGCTTACATTCTATAGAATGTCTTTGGGAAAAGCAAGCGAACATTGCAACAAAATTGCAAATAATGGTCAAAAAAATAAAAAACTATTGTGATTTGTTCGATTGAAATAGAAAATAGTGATTGCTTTGCGTATTTATAAAAAAAGGAGGACCGAATCATCCATGATTCAGCCCTCCTTTTCGCGCTAGACAAATACAAACAAAATTCCAGAACAGATCGTGCCTACCAATAGCCCACGAATACTGCCTTCCCCTTCATTGGGTAACTCAAATTTGATGATATTCACCAGCAAAGCGCCGGTGATCAAGGCTTCAATGATGACTACTAAATAGTAGGGCAATGATACAAAGAGGGAGAACGCCGCTCCCGCGAAAATACTGAAGGAAAGCACAAAACGACCATATTTGTTATAAAGGGCACCATGATGGTGATAGAGCAGCCAATCGTTCATGAGAAAGTGCAAACCAAAAGCAATAAAGTAGGTCAAAATGTAAAAACGCTCTGATAGCGTATTGGCAATCACGATATAGCCGATCATGATATTGTAGATCACATGAAAAGCGATATCCGACCAAAAAAAGGCGTTTTTGGCACTGGTGATGTCTTTCTTTTCTAACACCATAAACGTCCGCTCATCGATTTTGTAGATCACGTAACTGAAGACTAAGCCAAACAAAACGATGCCATAGACCCCATGACTATAAAAAATCCCCGAATCCCAGCCAAATTCATCGATCAACACCGTTTGAAAATACGCCAAATGGGGCAATAGATGAACGATCGCATAGGAGATCCCTACACCAGCGGCAAAGGAGCTCATGTATTGCACGTTTAGTTTTCTGGATGAGATAACATTTGAAGATAGATGGATGAAGATAAACCCTAAAGTGATCATGCAATTCACAAGATTGTTTGTTAGATACGTCATTGTTTTCTCCTTCTTACATTCCGTTTACAGCATCGTTTAATCGCAATTTTCAATAACAAAGTCTTTTTAATTAGTTATTTTTGGTTATTTTCATGAAATATTCTTGTTTACTATACAGTAAGAGGGCTTGGGGGGCAATAGGTTTTTTAGGTTTTTGGGGGAGAAATATTTTTGATAGAAAACGGCCTTCATTGTTGCCGATTTTTTACCGATGATCTTGTCTTCATTTTCGGATAGGATAATCTTGTTTTGCTCTAGCAGATACTAGGTCTAACTTCATTCTTTATCAAAAATTGCGCTTATTTGAAGTTAACTTCAAATTTCCGAAAAATTGTAACCAATTTGAAGTTATCTTCAACTTTCTCAATTATGACAGATTTTTGACGTTCGTAACCAATCGCAGATGAATTCAGAAAGCCGTTGCTGCTCCTATTCCATCAAAAAAAGAAGCAAGAACCTGCAGCGTCCTTGCTTCTTTTTGTTACAATTCATTATACTTCTTTTTCGAATCTTTACTTTCTTTCACCGGATACTTCATGTTGTTTTTTTCCAGCTTTTCTTTGATGATCTCATCAATATCAAGACCCAAATTGTCTGCCAGCATATAGGAATAAATCAGAACATCGGCAATTTCTTCTTTTAAATGTTCGAAATCTTGAGTGGCTTCTTTAGGTGTTTTCCATTGAAAAATCTCCAACAATTCGGCGGCTTCGATGGAGATAGAAATAGCTAGATCTTTTTCATTATGAAATTGTCGCCAATTGCGATCATCTCGGAATTTATTGATCCGTTCCATTGAAGAGGGTTGGTTTTGCATGGTAGGCCTGGCTCCTTTCGTTTTGTAGGGTTAAGAGTTTTTGGCGCAGATTGGGATTGATTGCATAGATGTAAAGCCCTTTGATTGCTCGTTTCATTAATACATTCAATGAATTAAGGATGATCGTTTCTTTGGCTTTCTTCGTCAATTCTTGGTTCATATCGTCACGTCCCGTAAACGCCCCTTTGTCCTCATATTTATCGATATCGATGACAAGCTGGTCGGTCTCTGGATCGTAATCAACGGAAGGGCCAATGACGACTCCTACATTGTTTAAATCAAACCCTTGGACGGTGTAGATTGAACCGACTTCACTGATTGTATCTGGTCGCTCCGCCCATGTTCGCTTCGTATCGGTCGTATTCCATGGCAGGTTGATCCCACCAGGATCTACAAGATATGAAGCTCCGTCTTTCTTATGAACATAATCGAATGTTGAGATGATCCGTGACAGACCTTCCTTTTTATCGAGAGAAAAGATTTTGTTCTTCAACGCATCATGGGTTTCCATAATCTGAAGCTCAAAAGATGCTGTCGATTCTGGAATCGGTGTTACACGTTTTTCTACGATATCATCGATCCATTGAATAATTTGTGGACTACTTTTCATTCTTAATTGATCTTTTAGCTTAAAGCGAGAAGCATTGTACCTTTTCTGAAACTGATCCAATTTGTCCTGATCCCAATAACTTTTGATTTTCAATACTTGCTTCGGATCAAAGATACAAATCGTGATTTTTGCTCGCTTGATAATCTCTTCTAGTTGGTTTTCATAGTGAAAACTGTTATAGCTGTCTTTCTTCGTTAAAAGCAAATGGGCCTCATCCACAATAACGATGTCTGGGTGCAACTTCTGATTATCTGTTTTATTAATAAAGGAAGTTGGCTTTAGCATATGATTCTTTTTTAAATTTGGCAAACTTTCTGCCATTGTATGATAGGTTTTTAACATTTCTGAATGGTTGACCAACAAATAGTTATCGGTGCCTTTTAATACAGGCTCTGACTTTGTATAGTCTTGAAGGGTGTTATAGAGAGATGCCAAAAGGACGCTCTTTCCCGTTCCAGCTTCTCCTTCGATCATCAAGACTTTTTGTGTCTCATCCTGCTGAATCGCTTGTTTACAGTACTCAATGATTTCAAGTTTTATATCTAACTGTTCTGGCGTCAGTTCTTTAAAAGGGGATAATTTATATACATCTTTGTTGCGAATCGTATCGATTGAGTGCTTCGCCAATTGACGCCTTTGCAATTCTTCCCATAACTCTTGGAAGACCACTTCATCATAATACTCTTTTTCATAATACTGATGCATCTGCACCTGTCTTGTTTGACTGACATTTTGTAACTGAAACTGCTCATCCCCAATGAAGTGATTGATCAAATTGGTTTCGATATTGTAGGTCGCTGATTGATTGAATTTTTCATGTCCAATCAGCAAGACTTCTTTAATTTCTCTGCGCTTAGAGTTATTCAAGTGCTGCTTCAATCGTTTGTTCACTTGAACCGTTTGACCAATGTACGCAACAGGCCTTTTCTTTTCATTTCGGTTGTAGAGTATGTAAACGACTGGGTACTGATCGATATAAGCCGTCGTTATGCTAGATAGCTCACCTTTCTTGAAATGATGATCTTCTATGATTAGTTGGTTGGTCATATTTTAGAGTCTCCGTTTAGTGTCTATTCCATTAAGTTTATTTATTTTAGTATATCATTGCATATTTTGCTCTTAAAGCATTAAAGACAAAATTGGTAATTTTTTGTTTTAGCAAAATAACCATTATCTAAAAAAATCGCTGTTGATTAATCTACTAATTTCGTCCAACGTGCATACTTTGCTAATGATTTAATAGACTAACTTATTATCCTGAAACTCTTTTCAAACGAATCCTCTCTAAGACGTTCTAAAATAAATAGCTGAAAATCCCATTTGACAATTCATTAAACATCCTCTGTTTAGGATATTTATAAATTGTTTAGTAAATTAAAAGAATTTATTTTTCAATATTAATATAAATAAATATTTTATAATTTTAATTTAACCAAATCATTCAATATGAGATAATCATTTACGAAAGGATGATTTGATGAACTATACAGTTACCAGCCTAAGACATCTGCGGATCGCTCAAATTTCTTTGTTAACATACTATATTTATTTAGCCTTCCATGACAATATTTTCAAAGCAATTCCATTACTGTTTATCAGTGGTATTTTAGATTCCGTATATCCGCCAGACTACGCAAACCAGTCATTTTGGTTCCCCTATAAAAAGAAAACGATATTTTTAAAAGACAACAATTTATTTCTGGAAGGAGCATTAGAAATCTTAATCATAATTGTTCTTGGTATTTTCCTATCTCTTGTTTTTTAAAGGAACAACTTGTGATTGCTGGTTCCCTTTTACCCAACGACTGAATCATTTTTCTATTGCTCACTACTATTTTATCCATTTGTCTATTAAAATGGATTTACCAAATGAATAACGAATCCTTGACTGTTGAGATAACGCTAGTATTTAATCGAAAGGAAAGGTGATTTTTTATGAAAAGAATTTGTTTTGTCTTAGTGTTGAGCAACGGATTATCTTACACACCATTAACTCCTTGTGTTCTTTATCAAAGAGACACAAGCCTCAAAGACTATTTTTCACCGTTTTACGATGTTTCAATCAATTATCTGAGAGATAAAGATACTGTTGATTACTTGGTTCTTCCTGAGCCATTCGCTCCTTTTGATAATGAAAATAACCTCCCCATCATAAAAGTTCCTTCTAAATTTTTTCTGACTAAAGATTTTGAAAAAATTAAGGCGTACATTGATGACTATTTTAAAGAAAACGTGGATAAGTAATACTAATCTTCGATCGTTTTAAGCTCTTACTGATTGATACCGTTATCAATCAGTTTTTTCGTCGGATTGTCAACTTATTTTGGGACGAGAAAACAGTCCGAATATTCTAAATTTATTCTTTTGCGATAAAATTATTCCAATATAGATAATAAGGTAATATTTATTTGGTAGCTCTCAATTATTCTTATACTTAGCTGAGGGCATCACTTGCTTGACCAAAAAATTCAATGATCGAATACGGGCTAACGGTTTTAATTTAACTTAAAGGGGTTTTAGTTTTGACAGACGAAAGATGGTTCCAAATAAGAAAAAGACGAAAGATAGAATTATATGTTTGTCTTTTAGTCGTTTTCCCAATGGTCTATGGGCTATGGTTCAACATAGTTTTTCTTGTACAATATACTGCACTACTTTTTTGTATCGCAGTTTTAACAGCAATTTATGAACTCGGAAAACTATTAATTGATAAAACTCTAAGAAAAAGGTAGTAATGTTCAATCTATATTTTGTAGGTTGGACATTACTACCTTTTTCTTGAAGGAATTTAATAACAATAAGCCTAAAGAAGATACAAAAAGGAGCACTCCTTAGAGTACTCCTTTTTCATTATTTTATGGAAAACAGTAACATACTAATCAAGTCAATGAAGCTTTGAATGTAATAGTGTACCCCTATTACCCCACAGACCCTTCCATCTCATAACTAATCAACCGGTTCAATTCGACTGCGTATTCCATCGGTAATTCTTTGGTGAATGGTTCGACGAATCCCATAACGATCATTTCGGTTGCTTCGCTTTCGGAGAGGCCGCGGCTCATTAGGTAGTATAGTTGTTCTTCTGAGATTTTGGAGACTTTGGCTTCGTGTTCTAGGGACACTTGGCTGTTGTGGATCTCATTGAATGGGATGGTATCAGATTTCGATAGGTCATCCATGATGATGGTGTCACACTCGATATGGGAGATAGAGCCTGCGCTCTTCTTGCCGAAGGTGACTTGTCCACGGTAGTTTACTGCACCGCCGTCTTTAGAAATTGATTTTGAGACGATGGAGCTGGAGGTGTTTGGTGCATTGTGGATCATTTTTGCACCGGTATCTTGGATTTGGTTGGCACCTGCAAAGGCAATGGAAAGCATCGTGCCTCGTGCGCCTTTGCCATCAAGATACACACTTGGGTATTTCATGGTTGTTTTGGCACCTAGGTTGCCATCGATCCATTCAACGGTAGCACCTTCTAAGGCTTTGGCCCGTTTGGTTACTAGGTTGTAGACGTTGTCTGACCAGTTTTGAATGGTGGTGTAGCGGCAGTAAGCGTCTTTTAGGGTGAAAATTTCAACGATAGCTGCATGCAAACTATTGCTTGAGTAGGTTGGGGCGGTACAGCCTTCAACGTAATGGACGCTGGCGCCTTCGTCAACGATGATCAATGTTCGTTCAAACTGACCGGTATTTTCGGCATTGATCCGGAAATAGGTTTGTAATGGCACATCGACACGAACGCCTTTTGGTACATAGATAAAGGTACCACCTGACCAAACGGCTGAGTTTAAAGCAGCAAGCTTGTTATCGGTTGGTGGGACTAATTTTGAAAAGTATTGTTTGAACAGCTCAGGGTATTCCTTCAAGGCTGAATCGGTATCGGTAAAGACGATGCCAAGTTTTTCAAACTCTTCTTTCATGTTGTGGTAAACGACTTCTGATTCGTATTGGGCAGAAGCGCCAGCCAGGTATGCCCGCTCGGCTTCTGGAATACCAATGCGCTCAAAGGTCTCTTTGATTTTTTCTGGTACGTCATCCCAATCACGGGCAGGACGATCACTTGGTTTTTGGTAATATTTGATGGCATCAAAATCGATGTCAGACAGGTCTGGGCCCCAGTTTTGCATGGGCATCTTGTTGAAGGCTTCAAGAGACTTCAAGCGGAACTCAAGCATCCATTCTGGCTCTTGCTTGACCCGTGAGATTTCACGGACGATGTCTTCGGTCAATCCTTCGCCGGTACTAAAAACAGGCTGCACGTCATCGTGGAAGCCAAATTTATATTCTTCTAATTCGGGTACACCCATGGTTCTCACTCCTTTTGTAGTGTGGTTGTCTATTCGCTGGTTTCTTCAGTGTCAGATTCATTGGCGTGGCTGTGACTGACAGATGCTTGTGTACTGTCGGCAGCAATGGCTTTTTCTAATGCTTTCCAAGCTAAGGTCGCACACTTGATGCGTGCAGGAAACTTCGCCACACCCCCAAGCATGGAAGCATCGCCTAAACGATCGCTTTGGGGAATGTCATTTCCTTGGACGAGCTCAGAAAACAAGCCTGAAAGTTCACCAGCTTCTGCTAGTGTCTTACCGATAATCGCATCCCCCATCATGGATGCACTGGCGGTACTGATGGAACAGCCTTCGCCAGTAAACGCGATGTCTTTGATGGTGTCTCCTTCGACAGCGAGCTCCAAGTGGATCACGTCGCCACAGGTAGGGTTATTCAATTCGACTTTGTACGTTGAATCATCCAAGGTGCCCCGATGATGTGGGTGGCTGGAATGATCCAGAATGACTTGTCGATACAAATTATCTAATTTCGTTAGTGCCATGTTGGAAAAACTCCTTCGTCAGCTTGATGGCGTCAACCAGTCGATCGGCGTCCTCTCTTGTATTATACAGGTAAAAGCTGGCCCGTGCAGTCGCTGGGACTTGCAAATAGGTCAAGAGGGGTTGGGCACAATGATGACCTGCCCGTACCGCGATGCCTTCCATGTCTAAAGCGGTGGCAACATCATGAGGATGGATGCCTGCTAGATTAAAGGCGATCACTCCCGTGCGTTTTGCTGCTTCTTGGGGACCATAGATGGTCAAACCTTCAATGGCTTGCAGTTTGGGCAAAACGTAGGCAGCTAAGTCTGCTTCATGGGCGTGGATGTTTTCTAAGCCGATTTCTGTTAAGTAATCGACCGCTGCACCTAAGCCGATCGCGCCGGCAATATTTGGTGTGCCCGCTTCAAATTTCCACGGCAGTTCTTTCCACGTGCTTTCTTGCAGATGGACAAAATCGATCATTTCACCGCCAAATTCGACGGGCTCCATTTGATCCAGCCATTGCCGTTTGCCGTATAAGACACCGATGCCAGTTGGTCCGCACATTTTATGGCCAGAAAAGGCATAGAAATCACAATCCAGTGCTTGGACATCAACTGCCATATGTGGAACAGCCTGAGCACCATCCACCACCATGACGGCTTGGTGCTGATGCGCCAATTTGGTTAGCTCTGCAATCGGATTGATCACGCCTAAAACATTGGAAACGTGCGCGATCGAAACGATGGCGGTTTTGTCTGTGATCTGTTTCTTGGCATCTTCCATGTCCAAGGTGCCTTCTGGTGTCAACTGGATATATTTCAAGGTAGCTTTTTTCCGAGCAGCTAATTGCTGCCAAGGGATGATATTGGAGTGATGTTCCATATAAGAAATCACGATTTCATCGCCTTCATTGACAAAACGGTCGCCGTAGCTGCGGGAGACCCAATTTAAACCAGTGGTCGTCCCTCGAGTAAACAGCACTTCCGCCGTCTCACTCGCATGGATAAAACGGCGAACCTTTTCTCGTGCGCCTTCATAGGAATGGGTCGCCCGTTCTGCGAGGGTATGAACCCCACGATGAACGTTGGCATTGTCTTGATGGTAATAATCGGTGATTGCCTGTAGCACCGCCTCTGGTTTTTGCGTAGTGGCGGCATTGTCGAGGTAGATCAATGGTTCGTCATTTACGAGCTGATCCAAGATGGGAAACGCTTGTTTCACTTTTTGGGCATCGATCATGCGAGCAACTTCCCTTCGATAACGGCAACCAATTCTTGTTGCACTTCTTTGACTGGGATCGCGGTCAAGACGGATCCTAAGAAACCACGAATCACCAAACGTTCCGCTTCTTCTTTGCGCAACCCACGACTCATCAAGTAGTACATTTCTTCTGGATCGACCCGTCCCACACTGGCTGCGTGTCCGGCTGTTACTTCGTGCTCATCGATCAAAAGGATTGGGTTAGCATCGCCACGGGCTTGGTCTGAAAGCATTAGGACACGGCTTTCTTGTTGCGCGTCCGCCCCTTTGGCTCCTTTTAAAATGTGTCCGATACCGTTAAAGGTTAAGACGCCGCGTTCTCTGATAACGCCGTGTTGCAGGATATGACCAATGGAATGCGGTGCTTTGTTGGTTACGCGGGTATCGATTCCTTGTGTTTGGCGTCCAGCACTGATTGCGACCGCTTTGACTTCCGAATGCGCGCCTTCGCCTACAAGATCAGAATCAAAGTCTGCCACGACGTCGCCGTCATTCATGACTCCGATCGCCCAATCTACCATCGCATCTCGTAATACGTAGCCGCGACGATTCATGTACGTAGTAATGTTGACACCTAACTGATCAATCGCAGAGAATTTGACCTTCGCGCCTGCTTTGGCAATTACTTCCACTACGATATTGCCTGACAGTTTTTTCGCTTGGTCGCCTTTGGTTTGGAAACGTTCCAAGTAGCTGAACTCACTGTGTTCATCGGCAACGATCAAAATGTGTTTGAAGAAATGCGCTTGGCTATTGCCATTGTGGTAGAAAATCGCTTCAAGGGGTTCTTCGATCACCACGTTTTTTGGTACATACAAGAACATGCCGCTATTCATAAACGCCGCATGTGCTGCGGTCATTTTGTCTTCGTCCATTGGCACTGCTTTGGTCATATAGTATTGATTAACCAACTCTGGTACTTCTTTCATTGCTGTAAACAAGTCGGTAAAGATCACGCCTTTGTCGATCAACTCTTGCGGTAATTGCTCAAAGATCGTGGTGCCATCGAACTGAACGAGGGTCGGATGGTTATCCATCGCGTCAAAGGCAGGAACTGCGCCTGCCACTTCTTCTTCTGACAAAGCGTACTCACCAGCAAGTGCTTGTTCGTCGATATTGAACAATGGCCAACGCTCGTAACGCACCCGCTCGATTTTTGGAAACGCAAGTTCATCCACTTTCGCAAGGGCTGCTTGGCGTAATTCCAACATCCATTCAGGCTCTTCTTTTAACGCTGAAAAAACGTTGACTTGTTCAAGATAATCCTGTAATTTTGCCATTTACCTTGCCTCCTTACGCTTCTTCTTCTTTGTAGTCGATCCCTAACTCTTTACTGATCCCAGCATAGCCTTCTGCTTCTAGGCGTTTGGCTAAGTCTGCCGAACCGGTCATCACGACACGGCCTTCCATCATGATATGAACCACGTCTGGTGTGATGTAGTTTAACAGACGTTGGTAATGGGTGATGATCAAAGCGCCAAAGCCTTCGCCGCGCATTTCATTGACGCCTTTTGCTACGACTTTCAAGGCATCGATATCTAGACCAGAGTCGATCTCATCCAAAATCGCAAAGGTTGGATCTAGCATCAACAATTGCAAGATTTCATTTCGTTTCTTTTCTCCACCAGAGAAGCCTTCATTCAGATAGCGTTCCGCCATTTCTTCGGGCATATTCAATAAATCCATTTTTTCATCTAATTTTTTCAAGAAATCCATGACAGAGATTTTGTCGTCTTCGTCACGTTTGGCATTGATCGCTGCCCGCATGAATTCTGCATTGGTGATGCCTGGAATTTCACTTGGGTATTGCATCGCCAAGAACAAACCTAAGCGAGCTCGCTCATCCACTTCCATTTCCAAGACGTTTTCGCCGTCGAACAAAATTTCTCCTTCTGTCACTTCATAATTCGGGTTGCCCATGATGGCAGCGGACAAGGTTGATTTCCCTGTACCGTTTGGTCCCATGATGGCATGGATCTCTCCAGTTTTTAACACTAAGTCAACACCTTTTAAGATCTTTTTATCTTCGATTTGGACGTGTAGATTTTTGATTTCTAAAACTGACATTTCTTTCCCTCCAGTATCTTTTCTTTCTCACTATTTTAGACTAATTGAGAATGAACTTCAAACGCTATTCCCGACTTTTTTAAAATATTTCTAATCTGTACATTGGAATTATTATAAAGTATTACATAGAGATAGTACATGGTTATTGTCTGTAATGCTAGAAATTTTTTTGATTTGTTGTAAAAAAAGAAAAAGGAATACGACATTGGCTGCCGTATCCCCTACCTTCACTTCTGCTGTGCCCATTCTTCTCGCAAGATGCCATACTTGATGGAATCATAATAGGTGCCTTCCCAGAAACGGACTTTGCGGATCTGGGCTTCTTTGGTCATCCCTAGCTTTTCTCCTAGTTTCATCATGCGGTGATTGCCCGACCACGTGGTGTACCCGACACGCTGGATATGAGGCTGTGATTCAAACAACTCATTGATCCACTGGCGAATTGCTTGGCTGCCAATGCCTTGATTCCAAAGGGAAGCATCATAGATGGCTATCCCGAATTCCAACCACTGCTGCAAGGTATTGTCTTCCCAATAAGCGGTCGCGATCCCCACGATTCTACCTTGATAGCTGATCGCTTTACGT
The DNA here is from genome assembly GCF_050543505.1 of Enterococcus sp. DIV1067f. Lineage (NCBI taxonomy): Bacteria > Bacillati > Bacillota > Bacilli > Lactobacillales > Enterococcaceae > Enterococcus > Enterococcus sp. DIV1067f. The sequence continues at coordinate 528,863 of NZ_CP172940.1, read as the reverse complement.
AACGGGTTGTCGATACAGCTAGCGCCAAACCCCGTTCGAAATTCTTCCCACGTCAATACGGGGTCTTGGAAATACGGTCCGTCCCATTTTTTCCATTCTAAATCTGCCTTTGGTCCATAGCTGATCGACCAAAGTTCAGCAAGCATTTCTTCGGTAATCGGTTGAAGTGTGACTGTTTCTGCCATTTTCAAGCCCCCCTTTCTCCTAAAAAAAGTCGTCTCCTTTATTCGTAGACGACTTTCTTTCTATTTTATCTGAAATTTCCGTAAGTTTAAATAAAGGAGTCCGAAAAAAAGGACTGGAAAAAGAGTAAAGCCAAATTGCGGCTTCAAAATCAAGGCGACAAAAACGGCAACAAACAAACAGGTTGCTAACAAACTAACAGGCCATTTTTTCAAAGTGAAGAAAAGTGCGGTACGCAGGACATCTTTCTTAGCTGCTTTTGGATTACGCACTTGGAAGTACCACGCGTTGATACTAAGAGCTATGGAAAGCATCCCTAACAAAAGAAAGAAAGGAACGAGCCATTTGCCACTTTCAAATTGAATCGCAAACAGAATATCCACGATCGCAATGACACTCCCCAGCCAGCCGATGAGCCAATAGAGAAACCCGCGCACGGCAAAGGTTCGTAAAAAGTAGCAGAAATCTTTTACTGGATCGATGTCTTTGTGTTCTGCAAAGCGATCGATCGCAGCCAGGAGGCTGATCATGCTTGGACCAATCAGCAAGAGTGCCAATGCAAACCAAAGGAGGTTTCTAGGATCGACTGCCAAGAACATTGCCGTGAGGGTGTAGGGTGTGTTCACGACCCAAAAACTGATATTCAGGGCAAAGCCAATATATAGCCAGCGGAAGATCCGCATGTAAAGATTGTTTTCAAAGGTAGGTTTGGTAAACATGATTGATCACCTCAATTTTTCATTCCCGAAGTAGCGATTCCTTCTACGAAGTATTTTTGCATTGCTAAAAAGACGATCGCCACTGGCAAAATGGAGACCACAGATGCTGCCATGATCAGGGCGTACTCGGCATCATATAAGCCGACAAACATTTTCAACCCTAACTGAATGGTTTTGTTTTCGGTTGAGGAGAGGTAGATAAATGGTCCCATATAATCATTCCATGTATTGACGAAGGTGATGATGGTCAGACTCGCTAAAGCGGGCTTCGTCAGTGGTAGAATGATTTTTCGATAGATCCCCCACTCACTCAAACCATCGATCCGCGCACTTTCACACAGTGAATCAGGAATACTACTATAGTATTGTTTCAACAAAAAGACGCCAAAGGCACTGAAGGCTTGTAAGAGGACCAAAGACCAAAGCGTGTCTGTCAGCCCGAACTGGCGCATCATGATGAACTGAGGAATCATATAGGATTGCCAAGGAATCGCAATCGTACCGATGTATGTCAGAAACAACAGGTCGCGTCCTTTGAAATGCATCTTCGAAAACCCATAAGCCGCAAAGCTAGAGGTAAACAGTTGGATCAAGGTAATGATGACGCTCAAAAATGCTGTGTTCTTGAAAAAAGTCAGCAAAGGAATGCGATCCCAGATCACCGTATAGTTTTCTGGGTGCCAACTTTTTGGAATCCATTGGATCGGTACGCTAAAAACATCGTTATTGGTCTTAAAAGAAGCAGAGATCATCCAGAGAAACGGGATCAGTGTCACTAACGCGAGAAATGTTAATAAAAGAATCAAGGAGACACTGCCGACCGACAGCTTGGCTTTTTGTTTTGGTTTGGCTTGAACATTCTTTTTACTCAGTGTATTTTCCATCTGTACTCCCTCCTTACACCCGTTCTTGTCTTTGGTTCCACTTAAACTGGATCACCGTGATGCCCAAAACGATCACAAACAAGACCATGGCGATCGCAGATGCGTAACCAAAATTAAATTTCACAAACGCTTCGTTGTAAATTTGATACACCAAGACATTGGTGGCTCGACCGGGTCCGCCGGCAGTCATGACTTGGACCAAATCGAAGATCTTGAAACAGTTTATGACCAGCATGATCGAAACAAAGAAGGTCGTTGGTCGTAAGGACGGCAACGTCACGTTGCGAAACTGCTGCCACTTGTTGGCCCCATCGATCGAAGCCGCTTCATACAATTCCTTTGGCACACTTTGTAGCCCTGCCAAGTATAAGATCATGTAATACCCCATGCCACGCCAGACGCTGACTATGATGATCGCCGTCAAAGCCCAATCAGAGCTGGAGGTCCAACCAGGAGGATTTTCAATAAAAAATTTCAAGAACTGATTGATTGGTCCCATCGTTGGGTGAAACAACATGTTCCACACGACAGCGATCGCAACTAACGAGGTGACATAAGGAAAGAAGAAGGCAGTACGGAAAAACTTCATTCCACGTACTTTTTTATTCAATAAAATCGCTAAGCCTAAGGAACATACTAACGTTAATGGAACGACGCCAATCGTATAGAGAAAGGTGTTCTTTAACGAGATCCAAAAGGTGTCGTCCCCTAGCATTTTGCTGAAATTTTTCATTCCCACAAATTCAGGCGAACTAAAGGAATCCCATTCCATGAAAGCCAGAATCAATGAGAACACAACTGGCACTAAGGTAAATAAGAAAAAGCCGATAAAGTTCGGTGCAATAAAAGACAGCGCGGTTAGCGTATTTTTGCGTTTCAACTTATTGGCTGCTTTTGATTTTGAGGTTATTTCCATATTTGTCTCCTGCTGCTTGCCAGCAGGCCCCCTTTCATTAATAAAGAGAAGGAACTTTTTTGCCCAAGTCCCTTCTCTCGTTAGGACTATTCGGTTTCAGATTTCACCCTTTTTTCCATATTCGCAATGCCTTCTTTTGGTGTTTCATCCCCTAAAAGGATCAAGTCATGTTCTTCTTGCAAGATTTTGTCGATCGCTGGTCCATTTTCATCGACAGGAAACTCGATCGCGACGGTTTCTGGATTGAAGGCTTTTTTCGATACTTCATCGGCGGGCATGCCTTCACGGGAGAAGTAAAGTTCATCAATGGCATCAGTCTTATACGAAGGAACGACACCGACTTCTGCTAATACTTTGGCGCCTTCTTCACCGGAACAAAAGTCTAAGAATTTTTGCGCAGCTTCTTGATGTTTTGAATTTTTATTGATGGCAAAAGCAGTCGGAGAACCAAATGTCGTTACTTCCCCTTTTTCATTTTGCGGCATTTCCGCAATGCCCCACTCGACATCTGTCTTGCCATCGTCGATATTGGTCATCAATGCACCCATATACCAAGTTCCCATGTACATCATGGCTGCTTTTTCATTTTCAAATTGTGATTGATACGTAACTTTCGTTGATTTTGCTGTCCCAAAGTCCATTTGTGCTTTATCGTCTTGCATCCGCAATGCACGATCATAATATTCTTCTAAGTAGTCGTATTGAGGATCGATCAAGTTGGCACCATTTTGAGCAGCTGCAATCGCTTGAGTAGTAGAACGCCATGTGTGTTGATACGCACCATAAATTTGTTCGTCTGGTTTTGTTAGCTGCTTGGCAAGCTCCTCATATTCGTCCCAGGTGATGTTTGATGGGTAGTCTAAGCCTGCTTCATCGAACATTTTTTTGTTATAATACAAGACCCAAAAATCCGTCCGATACGGTTGTGCATAAGTTTTGCCTTCTACGTCATACATGTCATAGCTTTCTTGCGCTGGGGCAATATCCAATGATCCGATATGGTCGGTGAGATCCACCAATTGGTCCCGCAACGCATAATTAGAGTAAGAAAGTAAATTTTTCATGGTCAAAATATCTGTCGTATCTCCGGAAGAGAGCATGGTCGTCAGTTTGGTATCATAATCATCTGAAGCAATATCGACAGGCTCAACGGTAATGCCCGGATTCGCTTCTTCAAAGGCACGGAATAGTTTTTCGAATTCAGGTGTCGTATCGTAATTCCAAGTGGTTACGGTCAATTTGATGTCGCCATCTTCAGAAGCAGCGGAATCATCTGTCGCTCCGCCTCCACAGGCTGCCAAAGCTGCGATCGTCCCAAACATCGTTGCTGCTAATAAACCTTTTTTCAAAAAGTGCATTTTTATTCCTCCATTAAACATTTTTTTAAAGGGTCGCCCCTAAAACTACCAATAGGAATACCAACTTTGTGACACCCGCATCAGCGCTTCCATGTAATAATAATCGCCCCAGATCATGCATTCATCGACCCCTTTGAGGGAATTCTTGTCATAAACCCCATGCATCAAAAGTCCGTTTGATTCGGGATGGTCGATCGTTGTATAGTTTTGGGCTAACGATGCCAAGATCGCCAAGGCGTTTTTCTGGTAGGCGGCTTGGTTTGGCTGCGTGATCGGTAAATGTTTCGCCAGTTCTAACAAGCCACAGACTGCGATGGCGGCGGCCGAACTATCCCTTTCTTCCTGACTACCATCGCTAAACACTAAATCCCAATAACTGACCTTGTCCGCCGGTAATTCAGCAATAAAGTAATCCGCAAGGTCTTGAGCAGTCTTCAAGAAACTGGTATCACCGGTGTAAAGGTAACTAAGCGTAAATCCGTAGATTCCCCACGCTTGCCCTCTTGCCCAGCAGGAATCATCAGCATAGCCTTGTTGGGTATTGCCGCCGATCGCCGCTCCAGTTTCAACGTCGAAGTAATAGGTGTGGTACGTCGTGGCGTTGTCTCGCACGATGTATTTCTGGGTCTGCTTGGCATGAGCATAGGCTGCTTTTTTGTAGGATTCATCCCCGGTCATTTGGGAAGCAAAATACAATAGCGGCAAATTCATCAAGCAATCAATAATGATGCGCCCCCGTTGTTGCGGATCATCGAGATTGCCCCACGCTTGAATGATCTGGGCTTTGGGTGAGTAACGGGCCATTAATAGATCGGCGGCGGCAATCGCGAGTTTTTTCGAAGATTCCCGTCCGTTCACTCGATAGTCGGCAATCGCAGTCAAACTATACAAAAACCCGATATCATGGGTTTCTAGTCCAATTCTTTGGTTCAATCGTTCTTGGAAAGAGTGCAGCTGTTTTTCGATGGTTTCATCAAATTCTGTTGATCCCGTCAGTTCTTTACTCAAAAACAACATGCCAGTCCAAAAACTCGCCGTCCAATCATGGTTGGCTTCTGGTCGATAGACAAGCTGTTCACTTGCTGCAGGTGGGACCAACGTGTCAAAGGTCTTAGTATTCTTTCTTACTTGATTAACGGTGAAGTCGATTTGCTCGGCTACCCATTGTGATAGCTGTACGTCATAGCTGGTTTCCATTTTTTCCTCCTATTCGCTCAACCTGGATCATATGTCCGGATTGATTGATCGTAATGTTGTTTGTTGTCACTTCGACGGTCACTGCTTGTTCTTGTTCTTGTGGAAGCAAGCCGGTGACGAGGGAAACGAACAGGTGCTTTCCCGCTTGTCGTTGAGCAGTTAAATACGGCAGCCAAGTTGCAGGATACAAGAGGTTCGTATTGGGCTCCGTTCGTAAGACATCGCTCGTTTCATAGCCAGCGATCACCTCGATTTTCGAATAGCCGATCGATGTTCGTACCGCAGCGCTGCTTGCGGTTTTTTCAGTGATGGCAGTTGCCTCTTTCGGTGATGAAAACCCACCCTCATAGAAAGAAAGGGCGCGCTGAGAATTGATCTCATGAATGCGAAGGTGACTGCCTATCAGTGGAATGATCGTTGTTTTTATCTTCACGTCTTCCCACGGATCCCATTCATGAATGATCCGATCAGGTAAAAGCTGATACTGGCGATCCAATCCTTTGGTGCGAAAGTAATGGTCATCTTCTGACAAAGCCAATGTGTTGTCATAATTTCCTTCATAAAACCAATAATTGCTCTTGGGCACGCTATTGCCAAACGTCGTTGAGTAGACAAATTTGCTATATTTGCTGCTGGCATGACTTTGATAGTTGATAAATTGTCCTGCAGGAAACATCAAGGCATGCGTCAAGTCTTGATTGTGTTGATAAAAGTTCTTACTGATGGGATGAGCCAGTGTTCTTTCAGCGATCGCTAATGGCGTGGGAGTGGCTTGCCAATAGGGATGCTCCTTTGGTACCGCTAACAAAAGAAAGGTTTTTAACGCCCAATAAGGCGAACCTGGTGCATTGTAACCTTCGGCAAAGATCAGATTCTGGTACGAATAGCCGACCGTCAGTATCCCTTCGGAAGTAAAAATGTCTTGCTGCATCCACTGATGCAGGTGACGACTGATCAACCCCTTGATCTCTCCCCATGGCAATGCTTCAACATCCGCAAAAACCAATGCGCTGAAGAAAGAAACTTGCGCAAAGCGATACGTCAAACTTCGACCAAAAGGAACGGCGGCACCACCTGCTGCAAACCAATGCTTGAAGGTTTGAGCAAAATCGGTGGCTCGTTGTTTGAACTTCGTTGCCCTTTCAAGATCTTCAGGGACAAATCGACAGTACAGAAGACTATAGTAGTGGATCGCAAAAGATACATAATAATCGATTTGAGTGGCTACTCCGTCACAGTACCATCCTTCCCCTAAATAAAAGGTCTCGATCAATGCCAAGTCAGCATCGATTTTTTCTTGAGAAAAGCTGCTGCCACAACGCTTCATGGCTACATTGACGAGAACCCGAAAGAAATGCCAATTGTTTGCAGGAATTTCTCGTTGATTGACTTGGATCAGCCACGCATGGAGATCATCTTTTTGGCGTTGGGATAAAACATCCCACGTTTTTTCTTTGTTTAATAGTAAAAAAGTACTTAGCGAAGCCATTTCCACGATTCGTTGGTCGAAGTCTTCCACAACACCCCAATAATCGGGACTCTCTGGATCTGTACCCGCAATAATTCCTGAGAGATAGGTTTCCATGAATGAATCTTCTTGCTGGGTTAGATAAGGCGCGAGTCCCCAAAGTGGTCGCAAGAACGCTTCAAGTTCCTGTACCTCTTTCTCATAGACAGTCCCATGGCTGCCTAAAGCCAAGTATCCGGGACGACTGCTTGCAAAAGCGGGTTTGAGTTGATCCATGATCGTTTTGAAGCCGGCTGCTACATCTTCATAACTTTCAAATTTATTCTTTTTCAATTGCTGCAGCTTCTGTGATTGCATCCGCATCCTTCCTTTCAATCAATGTCGCTTTAATAAACCCATAATATTCTCCGTAGATCGTCACCACTTCTTGTAGTTTCAATTGCTGACTTTGTTCATTGAATACTTGGTACTGTCCAGCCGCTGTTTCTAAAATAAATCGATCCCCTTTCTCAATGTCTGCTGTTTTCGCATCACTCTTCACGATGGTGCCAGATAGCTTCACGAATTCATGCAACTGGACGACACCTTGCGAAAAATCTTCGTCAGAATAACAAAGCGCTCGTTCTTTTAATTGCTTTTCGCTGCTTTGGGAAAATGCTTGCGTCTGCGTTGCTTCATTTGGAGAACAAGCAGTCAACCCCATAAGTAGACCCAGGATAAATAACGAATTAATCCACTTCATTCATGCCACCCTCATTTTTTAAAACGCTTTCTTCATTTCAAATCATACTTTTTTTTAGGAAAATAATCAATAGTTTTTCCTAAAAAAAGTAAAATTTTTACTTGAGGGCAATTTCTCTCTTGGTTTTTTTACTAAAAAGAAATATACTGAAGAGGAGAAGCATTGGAGGAGGGATTCTATGGCTACGATTACCGACATAGCGACCATAGCTGAGGTATCAATATCAACCGTATCACGGGTTCTGAACTACGATCCTAGTCTTTCAGTGACCGAAGAAACCAAACGAAAGATTTTCGAGGCAGCTGAAAAACTAAATTATACGAAATACAAAAACAAGCAAAAGCAGCGTGAACTACCAGTGGATGTACCAAAAAAACACAACAAATCGATCGGGATCGTTCAGTGGCGGATGGATGATGAAGAATTGGAAGACATTTACTATATGTCGATTCGTTTAGGTGTGGAAAAACGCGCCGCCGAACTGGGTTGTGATCTGTTAAAAATCTCCAACCTTGATGAGTCAGTGATCCAGTCCGTCGACGGCTTACTGGCGATCGGCAAGTTTACAGAAGAGCGGGTCAAGAAGCTCCATGAGCTACACCCCAACCTCTGTGTGATCGGCAGTAACTTTCCGCTGGATGACTACGATTCTGTCAATACCGATTTTACGCAAGCAACCGAGTTGGCTCTTTCTCACTTGATGGGACTTGGTCATCAAAAAATCGCCTTTATCGGCGCCGAGGAAAGTCAAAATATGTATGGGTATCGGCGGTACAAAACGCCAACGGTCAACACCTATGTCGATATGATGCAGCATTATCAGCTGTTTGATGAGGATTATTTCATCGTGAAAGAAAATAGTCGTTTGGATGTCCAAACGGGGGAAGAATTAACGGAGCAGGCATTGGCTTTGTGGCAGGATCACTTGCCGACTGCGATTTTGGCAGCCAATGATGCCTTTGCGATCGGGGTCATTCATACGCTAACGGCTCATGGAATCAAGATTCCTGAAGACATCAGTGTTATGGGCATCAACGATATTTCGGTGTCACGTTATGTCTCTCCACCCCTTTCTTCGGTCCAAGCATTTACTGAAGAGATGGGTGAAACGGGGTTAGAGCTACTCTATAACCGCATCGAAAATCCTGGGATCGCCAGACGAATCTTTTTAAGTACCCAGCTGGTGATTCGTCAATCTACCGCAAAACCAAAAGAAGGGTGAGAAGCTGCGGTGTCTTCTTGCATTGATCAACGTCATTGCAAGGAAGCACCGCATCCTTCTCACCCTTTTTTTATTTTAATGGTCGTTTTGATTTCCCCTGTCTGCTCAAGCGCGTATTCGGCTTGGATCAAATACACTTGTGCCTGTACACCATGGTGGTCTTGATAAGTGACTGGCTGTATTTGGATCTTATCACTGGTAAAACGAAGAACACAGCGTGCTTTTTTTGTCATTAGTTGAACGGTCTTATTTTGCACCATTGGTGGTATGTTCGTGATGAAGTTTTCTACCACTAGATTCTTTGGTTGGTGCTCGGCAAAGACAAAATGGTCTTCGATCGTTACTTGTTGTTGCGAGACAATGAAGCGCCGCTGGCATTCAGTGACCGCTGCTTTCGGATAGAACGCACTGAGGTCTAAGTCAAATTGCTGGTCATTGACCTGCAGCACCGTTGCTTCCTCGGCTGTTGCGCGTTGGGTATGCTGATTGATGATCGGCAGCGAATGACTGATTGCGGCTGCGGGAAAGTAGTGATAGCGCGTGTTGTCATCAAAATACTCTTTCGTGTATTCCCCTGCACCAAGGTCCGTCAGAAACAACTCCTCCGTCGTTCCTAAGACAAAATGACCGACATCGAGATGATTGTGGCTTTCTTGATTGCTCCCCCCTTTGGCAGCAAAAAAGAGATCCTGCTGCACATCTTTTGCCATGAACCACTGCGCTTGTTCAAAATAGTGATGAAACGAGGCATTCGTTTCTCGTGTGATCGCTTCGTTATGCCAATACAAATTTCGATAGCTATGGGCAAACCGGTAGCAAGGATCAAAATCTAACGGACTGACCCCCGATAATTGGGGAACCGCCACGCCCAAATGCTCGTAGCAATAACTGACCAAACCACTAGGCAGTTCGATCGCCGAATAATCAGAAAAAGGAATGTAATGCCCTGGAGAAATCATCGTGTAATAAGGAAAAGCGGCAATTTTTCTGATTTTAGGCTGCTTTAGGTAGGTGTCTTCTTGCAATACTTCTGCTAACAATTGCGCATAATACAGAAAATAACCAAACCCATACGCCCAGTATCCAACACCTTCTACACAAGCACCATCTTCGCCAAAGCTGTTAAGATAGCTTTGCATTGCGGTATCCAATCGTTTGATCATCCGCAATTGTCGCTCACTTTTTTTCGGCAATACATAGAGCGCCGTCATTCCAAGACAGCCACCAATGACCGCGGACCAATTGTTCTCTTTTGTCTCCCACTCCCAGGTTTGCTCCTCGAAGGGTAAAAAAAGCCGTTGATCGATCTCATACAACACTCGTTCTGTGATGACTGGTGAAAGGTCTCCCCCAATCAGCATCAACAATTCCGCTAAGGATTGCCCAGTTTCAGCTGCAAAAAGATCGACTGTGTGGCGCGCTTGCGAAGAAAACTGGCCATCGACAATCGGCAGATGCGCTGGCAGACACCATGTATATTCATTGCAGATTTCCCAAATCACTTGCTCCAGCAGCACTTTGATCGCTGCCTTACGCTCCATTTCATAAGCAAGTCCTAAAACCACCAACATCCGTCGGCGGGCAAAATAATGGGATTCGAAGACAACACGATTCCCCGATTCGAGATACTCTTGATAGCCTTGATAAGGCAAATAGGGAATCTCACCAGTGTCAAGATAAGCCTGTGCCGCCTGTAAAATTTCTTCTTTTACCTCTGCTGGATTCACGCGTTTTCCTCCTGAATAGAGCGTCCGAAGACTTCGATTTGGGTCAACGCTGGAAATGGTGAGGGATCGTCATTTTGGATCAGTTCATGCAATTTTACCCAAGTGACCGTTCGCGGCTGGAAAGAAAACCGTTGAGGCTGGCTGCTTTTGACCGTATGCAAGATTTCTTGACTCCCATCGGAAAACGCCAACGTGACTTGTTGCCAATAGCTATCATGGGGAAAATCCGCCCGTAACGTAAGCGCACATTGGTCGATGCTGACCTCATGACCAAAGTCGATCGTCAAAGCGGCATCTGCTTGTTGATTGATCCCCCATGAGCCATAGGGATAATTGCCATGAGACGTATTGGCAAAAATGCCATCAATAGCGTTACAAGCGAAAAACGTCGCATCATCTCTTGTTTCAACATTGGCATGGGCATGCGGATAGGCACCCAAGAATTCTTTTTGATCATGAGGGTTTAAGGCGACGTTGCGGTAAGCCGCTAGTTCTTCTTTTGTTGCTACCCGCACACTCAAATAGTGACTTTTCCCAGCAAAACGGCCTTCTGGCGCAGCTTCTTTGGCATTTTTACTAAGATTTACGGGGTAGATCCACTCGTTGCCTTTGATGTACACCAAAGTAGTCGCCAGCGTTTCATCGAGTGTGACCCACACAAATTGTCCGCTGCGTGAGAGCGAAACAACGATTTTATCTCCGTCCTCGTAACAACACTCTTGGGATGCCAACGTGACAAAGTCTTCCGCCGTCGCTTGCAGAAGGGTAGATTCACTTTCAGGTGCTCGTTTGCCTTGTTTTACTTGATGCTTTTGGTCATAAATCGTTAAGGAAATCTGGGTCATTGCATGTAGCTCCTCTCGTATTTTCTCCATTATAGCGATGTCGACAAAAAAATGTAACTGTTTCCAGCGATTTTTTACTATTTTTTTACTTAAAACCGAGAAATGCAACAGTTTCCATTTCTTTATTTTACTAAATAAAGTAAAATAACAACTAAAAGGAGCTGTTTGCATGAGAAACTTCCAAGAAGCATTAAGTAAGAACCCTCTTCGAACCAAAACCGATCTAGAAGAGGCCCTTGTTGATCTGGTCACTCCCATATACGAATGTATGGCACAACAAGGAACTCCCGGGAGGGTCCACCTAGGAAATTCAGGAGCGGTGTACACTCAGGAAAAGAGTGACATCGAAGGCTTTTTACGGACACTCTGGGGATTGGGCCCATTGTTCAGCCAAGAAGAAGCGTGTCTTCGTTTCCCAAAACTTTTTCAACAAGCCAATGCCGGGATCGTTGCAGGCACCACCCCGACCTCTCAGGAGTACTGGGGAAAATTGCATGACTATGACCAATTGTTTGTGGAAATGGGTGCCCTTGCTAGCTATTTGATTTTTACCAAACCGATCTTTTGGGATCGCCTCACACCAAGAGAGCAAACGAATCTCTTTGATTGGCTCAACCAGATCAATCAGCACACGATCCCTAAAACCAATTGGCTCTTCTTTCGGATTTTAGTCAATACCTTCTTTGAAATGGCAGCATTGCCTTTTGTAGAAACCACCCTTTTGGCTGATCAAGAAGAGATCGAGAGGTATTACTTAGCAGACGGCTGGTATTTTGATGGCTATGAAAATCAAATCGACTATTATATTCCTTTTGGGATGCAATACTACGGACTCCTTTACAGTGTTCTTACCTGTCGTTCCCAATGCCCTTATCAGTTTAACTACCGTCAAAGAGCCGCTACGTTTGCTCAATCCTTTAAGCAGTGGTTCACAAAAACCGGTGCGGCATTGCCTTTTGGCCGTAGTCTAACGTATCGGTTTGCGCAATCAAGTTTCTTTGCCGTCGGTGCTTTCGCCGATATAGAATATGAAGGCTTCACAAAAAATGAAGGAAAATATTTACTGTTACAAAACATGCGTTACTGGTTTCGCCAACCAATCTTTACGCAAGAAGGCTTTTTAAGTATTGGCTATGCCTACCCCAACCTAAATATGGCTGAAGGCTATAACGCACCAGGATCGCCTTATTGGGCTTTCAAAAATTTCTGTGTATTGGCAATCCCAGCGGATGCTGAATTTTGGACGCTTGAGGAGCAGGTGCCAACCTTTGCCACACAGGTGCGCAATCTTCATAGTCGGATGCTCTTGGTGCATAACCAAGAAGGCACAGAATTGCAAGCTTTCACGGTGGGGCAGCATTCCCACGAACATGCTCACGGCAATGCCAAATACGAAAAGTTTGTCTATTCGACAACGTTTGGGTTTAGCGTACCGAAAGCAACCGTTTTATTGAAACAAGGTGCTTATGATAATACATTGGCGATCTCAGAAGGGCAGACGGATTTTAAAACGGCTTTTGGTTATGAAGCCTTTGCGATTGAAGATGACTACGTCTATAGTCGCTGGCGTCCCTACGAACAGGTCATCATCGAAACCTTTGTGATTCCGATGTATCCTTGGCATCTGCGTTACCATCGGATTCAAACGGATCGAAGGTTGCAACTGGTCAATGGCAGCTTTGCAGCACCGGCTGATGGTACTGCGTTTTCTAGCAAAGAAGGCACCTTTTATCAAAGCTCGGTTGGCTGTGTTGGTATCAAAACCTTCGCGACGCATCAAGAGGGTACCCTCTTGATGCCAGAACCCAACACGAATCTACTTTATAGTCGAACAGTCATCCCTCAAGTAAGCAAAACCGTTCTCGCCGGACAACAGGAATGGCTCGTTGCGTGTTTAGGCAATGCCTTTTCTGATCAGATCCCACCCTTTGATGTCACTATCACAGCGGACAAAATAACAATGAGCAAAGGGAATCAGAGAAAAACTATTCAGCTTAACTACTAGCAAAAAATTATTGGCAAATGCTAGTAGAAAAGCTACCGAAAACACCTTTCTGATTTACGGGATTGAAGAATGCCCCCCCAGAAGTTCGATTTCAGTCTAAGGTTTCAGCGTCGGTACCTTCTGATCTCTACGTTTCTATTGGCAAAGAGCAAAAAAATACTTGTACCACAAAACGGTTCTTCACGCATTGTGAAGCGCCGTTTTTTTTTTGGTACAAGTGATTCATGTTTTGATTGACGATCAGTGCTTATTTCCCGAAAAGCTTTTGGAGAAACCCTTTTTTCTCAGGGACTTCCTTTGTCTCAGTCACCTGAAGCGGTCCAGTTTCCTTCACGACTTGCTGAAAACCACGATTGTCTTGCAGCAACAGACCGTTTAGTTCCAAAATCCCAGTCAGACTGCCAATCATCCGCCGCACCTCTCCCGCACTTTTGCCAAAAAAGCGCTGGTCGTCGTTTGCTTCGGCTTCTTCCAAAATGACCAGCAGCTGCTGGATGCTTTGATTTTGTTCACCTAAGACGTACGACAACTGGTCAACTTCCACTGTTGTAGTTGCCGCTGACGGTACTAAATCCGTTACGAGCTTTAAGCTATCTAAATAATCCTTTAAGTCAAAAATGAACGTTTGTGCTGCTTCATTATTCATTAATTGGCTTTGACCCAATTCCCTTTGTAGCGCTTCCAATTCGCTTGAACGTTTAGAAAGTTCGCTTACGATCGTTTCTGTATCCATACGCCACCTCCTAATGACATTGTCCCGTTTTCTCTTGCATCCGTCAAGAATTCGTCGGATTTTTTTCAGCGTTTTTACCGATCAGACCTGCCTATTGCTCCTGTTGGTACTTTGTCGGTGCACAGCCATAGCGCTTCGCAAAGAGCCGATTAAAATGGTTGATATTTTGGAACCCAGATTGAAACGCCGCCTCTCGAATCGTTAGTGTTTCGTTGCTGCGTAAATAAAAAAACTTTTGAAACCGAGCTTGCAATAAATCTTCTTTGGGCGTTGTATGAAAAAACTGTTGATAGAGCTTATAGAATTGGCTTTTACCGATGGAAAGCTCTCGGCTAAACTGGGAAAAATCCCATTGCTGCTCACAATTGACTAACATTTTCAACCGCATCGCTTGAAACAGTTGATAGTGTTCGTGTTGTGGTTGCGGGATGCTTTCTTCAAAACTGCGTTCAAGTAAGACCAATAGATTTGTCATATACGCCGCGATCAATTCTTCCGTGTGCCGTTGCGGCAACAAGGATTCATGATTGATCTTTTGGATCAATTTGTTGATTTGTTGAATGTTTTTCGGCTGGAACAGTTGGTTGCAAGGGATCGCATAGGTTTCTTCGATCACCTGATCCGTTTGAAACTCAACAAAGCTATTAAAAAAATCTTCTTTGCCACGATAATCTTGATAGACGGTTGGAGGAAAAAGAATGCAGCTACCTTTTTCACTAGTTTCTTGATGACCATCTTCAAAAGTGAAAACCATTGGAGACAACGTCAACACGAAAAGATAATGCTTTAAGCCAGAGGGTCGATAAATATGATCGGAAACAGCATTGTGCATTTGAAATCCTGAATAGGTTACGTTCAACTTCTCACTCCTTCCTACTTGCCTTTAGTATAAAGAAAACGGACAAAACGTCAATAGAATAAGACAGAATGTAGTGTTTATTTTCATGGACTATCGCTACAATGAAAGAAAAGAGAGGGGTTGCAAAATTGAAGAAAACTACGATGTATTTAGACAAACACTTTATTTTGGCACCAGTCGACGAACGGATCTACGGCTCTTTTGTGGAGCACTTAGGGCGCTGTGTGTACGAAGGGATCTATCAACCAGAAAGTCCTTTTGCCGATGAGCAAGGCTTTCGTCAAGATGTCGTTACCTTGATCAAGCAGTTGAATGTGCCGATCGTCCGTTACCCAGGAGGCAACTTCGTCTCTGGGTATAAATGGGAAGATAGCGTCGGACCTAAAGAGCAACGGCCAGCAAAAATCGATTTGGCCTGGCGGGTGATCGAGAGCAATCAGTTCGGCTTAAACGAATTTATGGATTGGACCAAAGAAGTCAATACGGCACCGATGATGGCGATCAATCTTGGGACACGAGGAATCGAAGCAGCGAAAAACTTGATTGAATACACCAATTTAAAAGGCGGCAGCTATTATAGTGATCTCCGTCGTACCCATGGGGTGGCCGATCCTCATGACATCAAACTTTGGTGTCTAGGCAATGAAATGGACGGCCCTTGGCAAGAAGGACATAAGACAGCCGATGAATACGGCCGTCTCGCAGAAGAAGCTGGCAAAGCGATGCGTCTGGTGGACCCAACGATCGAAACCGTCGCTTGTGGTAGTTCTTCTCTCACGATGCCGACCTTTGGCATGTGGGAAGATACAGTATTAAGTCATTGTTACGACCAAGTCGACTACATCTCCATGCACCAATATTATGGCAACCGTAACGGCGATAGCCAAGATTATCTAGCAAGCAATGTCGCAATGGATCAGTTCATCAGTCAAGTCGCAGCGATCTGTGATGCGGTGAAAGCCAAACGCCGAAGCAAGAAGACGATCAATATTTCCTTCGACGAATGGAACGTCTGGTATCACTCAAATGAACAGGATCAAAAAATTGAACCTTGGAGTCAACACCCACCACAATTAGAAGACGTCTATCACTTTGAAGATGCGTTACTCGTCGCAAGCATGATGATCACGATGCTTCATCACGCAGATCGCGTTAAAATCGCCTGCATGGCACAGCTGGTCAACGTGATCGCACCGATCATGACTTCCGATACTGCCGCTTGGAAACAAACGATTTTTTATCCCTATGAAATGATCAGCAACTATGGTCGCGGTCACGTGTTGCATAGCATCCTTCGAGGAGCTGATTTCGATAGCAGCCACGGAAAAGCTTCTTATGTGGATGCCATTGCGATCGAAAACGAAGATGACTATTTGACCTTTTTCTTGGTAAATAAGGATTTGCAGGATGCCAACGAATTCACTTGCGACTTGCGTCAATATGATTCATTGCAAATCGCTACCCATCAAGTGTTGCACCACCCAGACTTGCATGCCGTCAATACCGAAGCAACCCCGAACAACGTTGTACCCGTCAATGGAAAAACAGCGGAATTGAATGACGGCATTTTGCGTGTCGTCTTGGAAAAACAAAGCTTCCAGATGCTACGCTTGAAGAAAAACGGCAGCAAGTAACGAGCCTATCTGTTTGAGCAAAAAAGCAGCCGCCTTGGCGATACCCTGAAAAAATGAGACTTTTACGGAGTGGAGACATCCACTCCTTTTTTATGATCCCCCCCTGTTCGATTGCTGTTTTTCGCATTCTTAACTGATCTGGGCAAGGAAGCGGCAACTGCCAGCTTGCTTTCTCAAAAAAAATGAAACGACAAAAGAACACCCTGCGGCAGCTAAGATACCGCAGGGTGTTCTTGATTCATTGTTTAGCCGTTATAGGCATCAACGATGATTTGTTTCAATTCAGAGATTAGTGGTTCTTTTGGATTTGCTGTTGTACATTGGTCTTCGTAAGCCAATTCAGCCATGCGATCGACTGTTGTATCTAGTGTTTGTTGAGTGACGCCTTGCGCCTTCAAGCTCATGTCGATACCCACAGATTGTCCTAATTCGTAAACAGCTGTTGCCAATGCTTCAACCAATTCAGCCGTTGTTTTGCCTTTAAGGCCTAAGAATTTCGCAATGTCTGCGTAATCTGTATCGGCACGGAAGAAATCATATTTAGGGAACATTGCATGTTTTTGCGGGTCTTTGGCATTGTAACGGATGATGTGCGGTAAAAGAATCGCATTTGTACGTCCGTGAGGAATACCATATTCACCACCGATTTTGTGGGCTACTGAGTGACAAATACCTAGGAATGCATTGGCGAAGGCCATACCTGCCATTGTTGAAGCATTATGCATTTTTTCGCGAGATTCCATATCAGGTGTTTTCACTGATTTTTCTAAGTAGTCAAAGACTAACTTGATTGCTTGTAAGCTCAATCCACGAGTGTAATCAGATGCCATTACTGACACATAAGATTCGATCGCATGAGTCAAAACGTCCATTCCAGTGTCTGCTGTAACAGAAGCAGGTACTGACATTACGAATTGAGGGTCAACGATTGCAACATCTGGTGTCAATGCGTAATCAGCTAATGGGTACTTCACGTGTGTTTCACTGTCAGTGATAACCGCAAATGGGGTTACTTCAGAACCAGTACCAGACGTTGTTGGGATACAAACGAATTGCGTTTTTTCTGGTTTGTCGATCTTGTAGGTCCGTTTACGGATATCTAAGAATTTTTGTTTCGCGCCGAAGAATGAAGTATCTGGGTGCTCATAGAACATCCACATGCCTTTGGCAGCATCCATTGCTGATCCACCACCAAGAGCGATCACTGTATCTGGTTTGAAATCAACCATCATTTTTGTTCCAGCGTAAACGGTGTTTGTTGATGGGTTTGGTTCTACATCAGAGAAGACTTCGATTTTCACGTCATTTTTACGACGAGCAAGTACTTCACGGACCGTATCGCAATAGCCGAATTGAACCATACCAGGGTCACAAACGATCATGACACGTTCAACGTTTTCCATTTTCTCCAAGTACATTAGAGAGTTCTTTTCAAAGAAGATTTTTGGTGGCAATTTAAACCATTGCATATTATTTCTCCGTTTCGCTACAGTTTTCACGTTGATCAAGTTCACGGCAGAAACATTTCGTGATACAGAGTTTTTCCCGTATGAACCACAACCAAGTGTCAATGATGGAATCATTTCGTTGTAGATATTTCCGATACCACCTTCTGCAGATGGTGTGTTAACTAAGATACGGCAAGCTTTCATGCGTAGGCCGAAGGCTAATTGCAAGTCTTCGTTTTCAGTGTGGATCACCGCTGTATGGCCTAATCCGCCTAAATCAAGCATTGCTTCACATTTTTCGAACGCGTCTTCTGTGTTGTTTGCTTTGATCATTGCTAAAACTGGAGAAAGTTTTTCTCTTGATAGTGGGTAATCAGCACCGACACCGTCAAGTTCAGCGATCAATAATTTTGTTCCTTCTGGTACGTTGATGCCTGCTAATTTCGCGATTTCCATTGCTGAATGTCCAACGATTGCTGGATTTACGGCATATTTTCCTTCGTTCATCACGGCATCTTCAAGTTTTTGTAATTCTTTTGCTTTTACAACATATACTTGATGTGCTTCAAATTCTGCTTTCACAGAGGCATAGACTTCTTTATCAACGATCACTGCTTGTTCAGAGGCACAGATCATTCCGTTATCAAAGGTTTTTGATACGATCAAGTCATTGACTGCTCGTTTCACTTTCGCTGTTTTTTCGATATAGGCAGGTACGTTCCCTGGTCCAACACCTAATGCAGGTTTACCAGTTGAGTATGCTGCTTTGACCATGCCAGCGCCACCAGTTGCTAATACGATCGCAATTCCTGGGTGGTTCATCAATAAGCCAGTCGCTTCGATTGATGGATGTTCGATCCATTGCACACAGTTTTCAGGTGCCCCAGCAGCGATGGCCGCATCACGAACGATACGTGCAGCTTCTGCTGAACATTTTTGTGCAGATGGGTGGAAAGCAAAAACGATCGGGTTACGTGTTTTCAAAGCGATCATTGCTTTAAAGATCGTTGTAGATGTTGGGTTGGTTGTTGGTGTTACCCCACAAACGACACCAACTGGTTCAGCGATTTCGATCAAGCCTTTTTGTTTGTCTTCATTGATCACGCCGACTGTTTTGTCATGTTTGATACTGTTCCAAATATATTCTGAAGCGTACATGTTTTTGATCGCTTTATCTTCATAGATACCACGGCCAGTTTCTTCTACTGCCATTTTAGCTAAAGGCATGTGTTTGTCTAATGCTGCCATTGCCATTTCATGAACAATGTGGTCCACTTTTTCTTGATCAAAGCTTTCCATTTCTTTTAACGCCACATTTGCCTTCGTTGCTAAATCGTCGATCATTGCTTGTACGTCGATTGTCACTTCTTTTTCCAATGTCTTAGCCATTGTATGTCCTCCTAGTTTTTAAACATGTTTTGTTTGTTAACTACTTCACATACAGATCATACAACATCTTTTTTCGTTTGTAAATAGTTTTTGTGATTTTTTTCACAGTTTTATTAAACTCCCTTTAAATTAAGCGTTTTCAAGAGCTTTTAAGGAAAAGAAGTGGACAAAAGTTTCGGTTTTTATTAAGAAAAATGTCATGTGCTAAGTTGAACAATGGAGGGATTTACGAAAACACCTTATCCCTACTAAATATGATCATCTGCTCTTTTCACTTTTTCTGTCAAACGTCATATGATCTGAAAGGATTATTCATAAGAAGGGTCCTCTAATACATCCCATTTCATTAGGCGTTGGCTTCTTGCCGTAAATGCCTTCTGTTTAAACACCTCACAAGCTTTTATTACAAGAGGTGATGCATTTTGTTCATTTAGCTGCTCGATGGGGAAAAAAACTGCTCCCAATGAATCTTGGCCTGTAAATTGAGGAACATTCTTCTCAAGACTTCCAACGGTTGTTTGAATCTCATAAAAGACACAGATGTGATTATTCATAGATGTTCCTTGATAGTGCCAGGGGTAAAGAAAATTAATTGCCCCTAATTGATGATAGCTAGTAACGGTTATGACGGTTTCTTCTTTAAATTCTCGGCACAGTGTGTCTTCCAGCAACTCACCTGCTTCCATGCTGCCGCCCGGCAAATCATAGCGGTTTTGATAAGGTCCCGCCTTCTTTTTGATGACGGCTAAGCAATTACCTTGAAACAAAATTCCATATACTCCAAATGCGGTATGGTACAATCGAATCCCTCCTAACATGTATCTATTCTACGTAAATAAAAAAAAATCATCAACAGGCTTAGTCGATTTATGTCTTACATCGAACATGTTTGGCTTGATTCACACAAAAAAACGACCAGCCAACGCTGATCGTCTTTCTCTTTAAAACAAATCCTCTTGGTCTACTTCTGTTAGAGGCTTCCCGTGGGCAAGCTGGGAAACAACGTGCGCCATCTTTTTGTAGGAATCATTCAATCCAATCCCGCCTTTTTTCGGCATCTTCAAAATATAGATGTCTTTGGCATAGATTGCCACTGCTGGGTTTTCCTCTGACATCGCTGCAGCCCCTGGAATTCCTTGCGCATTGAATACTTTCGTCAATCCTGCTGCCATTTCGCCAAAATTAGGATAATGCATCGCAGGTCCGCAAAGAACGGCATCTGCTTCAAATTTTTTGGCAAACCCCACAAATTTTTTATTCACTTCTTCTTGATGCTCGTGATAATATTGGTCACCACAATAAAGCGTTGCAACGATTTGTGCGTCTTGCTCTTGAAAAAGTGGATTCAAGGTTCGACCTGGACCAAGGGCAGCTTTTTTGCCGCTTGGCGGCAACTGAGCATTTTCATCACTTCCCATCCCTGCAGTGACATGATTGAGAATCAAAATTATTTTTTTCATGAGCGGCGCCTCTTTTCTTATAGATCATCAAAATCGAAATCGTCAAAATTGATTTCCTCTTCTTCTTGTTCAACGGCATCCGCTTCTTCTTTTAGATATTGATTATCTAAGACTTTGATAAACGGATAATAAATAGCCATTCCTAAGAGGATCAACAAGACTTGTAAAACAGACGCTTGCCAACCACTGACTAAGAAACCAGAAATAATCGGCGGCGTGGTCCAGGGCAGTTGAATTCCATTGGTATAGTTGACTAACCCAAGATCCATACAGAAGTAAGAGATAATAATATTGATCGTTGGCACTAAAGCAAAAGGAATCAGCAGAACTGGATTCAAGACGATCGGTAACCCAAAGATGATTGGTTCATTGATCCCAAAGATACCTGGTATCAACGATAACTGTGATAGTTTTTTGACCCTTTGGCTTTTACAGACTAAGATCATGACTAAAATCAAAGACAATGTCGAACCGCCCCCGCCAAAGGTCGCGAACATGTCTTGAAATTGACCGGTGATGATGTTAGGAATTTCTGCGCCATTCTTAAAAGCATCTAAGTTTTCAATAGATAATGCCCGTAAGATAGGGTTGAAGACAGCGCCGACCACACTGGAACCATTGATCCCAAAGAACCAGAAAAAATGCAAAAATAGGTAGGCTATGATCATGGCACCTAAAGTATTTCCTAAACTTAACAACGGTGTCTGTAAGAACTTAAAGAGGATCTCTTGCAGATTGCCATAAGACGTCAAGTTGGCTAACCAGTTGGCGATCATAAAAACCGTCACGATCACAAAGCTGGGAATCAATGCCTCAAAGGATTTCACCACGGTTGGGGGAACACCGTCAGGCATTTTGATCGTCCACCCTTTGCGTAATAACGCAACGAACATTCTGGTGGAAATCAAGGCAACGACCATCCCTAAGAACAAACCGCTAGAACCCATCCATCGTAATGGCAGGCTGCCAACTTCATATACTTCCGTAGAGCCTTCTGGTGTGAAAACGGTCGTAAATGGTGTCACGATAAAAAAAGAAACGAGTGAAATAATGGCTGCTTGCATGGCATCAACTTTAAACTGTTTTGCCAAACTATACCCGATCCCACCAACGGCTAAAATCGTCATAATGTCAAAGCTGGCTGTTGCTGGCATATTCAACATCGTTGCCCAGTTGTCTCCCAGCAAACCGCTCATCATCTCGTTCCAATTTGGAATCGGAAAATTGGTCAAGACTAAAAAGAGTGAACCCACGATCAACAACGGTGTGGATAATAAGAAACCATCGCGAATCGCAATCAAGTATTTGTTTTCACCAATCGTCTTTGCCATCGGTGTTAACACTTTTTCTAACCAGTTTAAAAATTTCTGCATTTTTCTTCCTCCCATCTGCGTGCTATCTGGCAGATAACACGTAGTCCCCTGTTACTCCAACACTTTTATTACTTTGCTTTGGCTTTTTTGATCAAGCTCAAGGCATCTTTCAATGCTCGTTCGCCATCCATCATGCCGTATGCTTCTGTCGCGATCGTGCCGACTGGAATCCCCATTGGCTCGAAAGTTGCTTTCATTTTGCTATCTAAGTGTCGTACTTGTGGACCTAACAAAATAGCGACTGGTTTTTCTTGTTCGACTTTTTCTTCTGCGTGGATCGCAGGGAATGCTTCGATCGTCAAAGGCATGTTGTGCTTTTTGACGACTTCCATCATTTTATTGACCATGATACTCGTTGACATTCCAGCTTCACAAAACAAATAGATTTTTTTCGTTGCCATATCCATTCCTCCAATGTTTGTTTTTCTCAATCGCGGTTGTTAGACCGGCGCTTTGATTCGTTTTTCATAAGCCTCCAACCATTCTTGCGTGATGGGTTCGATCACGGTTGTCTGCTGAGGTCCTGGTGTTGCCATAAAAATAGCAGGCGCTTGATTGGTGGTTGCGACACTAAAGGTAAATTCTACATTGGTTGCCACCCCCCAGCGACCCTGTTTATCTAAGGCGATCAGCGAGAAGGCGCCGGCTTTGCCGTAGCGCTTCTTCAATCGCGCTTCAAAGTCGTAAACGGCTTGATCACATGCTTCTTGCGGTGCTAGCCCTTCTCCCATCAAACGAACGATTTCGTAGGAAAGGCAGCCTTTCATCAAGTCTTCCCCTAACCCTGTGGCAGCGGCACCGCCGATTTCACTATCCACATAAAAACCAGATCCAGACAAAGGTGAATCGCCAACACGACCGCTTTTTTTCATAAATAAACCAGAACTAGAGGTTCCTGCTGCCATGCTTTGGTGTTCATCCAGCGCAACTACTCCCACTGTATCGTGGCCGTCATAGGGATCGAGGTTGTTGGCAGCGATCTCTGCTTTGCGCTTTTCCCAAATGGTTTTGGCTCGCGGTGTCAGCATCTCTTTGGGCTGGAATCCTTCGGCAAGCGCATAAGCGACCGCTCCTTGGCCGATTCGAAAACTATTGAATTTTTCCTCACTTAGGCGGCGTGCCACGGAAATAGGATTTTCCACATCGACGATCCCAGCGACGGCACCAATTTTGAAGGTATCACCATCCATGAAGGCAGCGTCCATTTCCAACACGCCTTCTTCGTTGGGCAGCCCGCCATACCCCACCGATTTATAAAATGGATAATCTTCCACTGCTTTAATGGCTGTTTCTACTGCATCTTGGCAGGAGCCTTGTTGCTCTAATAGTGCTTTAGCAGCGAGCACGCCATCGTGTGCCATCCGCCATGTAGCAATCATTCCCCACATAAATATCCCTCCATTTTTCATAGCGCTTTCAAGTATATTCTATACGGTATATACTACTATGTCTATACTAAAAAAGAGTTTCTCAAAAAAAATGGAAAAACTCTTCTTCGTTCGTGTCTTCGCTTATTTTGTCAGTGCTTGTAAACTGCGCAAATAAATTTCAAGATTCATCCGCAGATCGGCAACCGCCATGTACTCATCTTGGTTATGAGCGATCCCTTTTTGCCCTGGAAAAGACGGACCAAAAGCAAGGATGTTTGGCATTTTGCGGGCGTAGGTTGCTCCTGTAGTCGTCACGGGGGTTGGATCATTGCCCGTTACTTGGTGATAGATCGTCGATAGCGTTTGGATTTCGGGGGCATCTTTTGATCGGCAGAACCCCGGAATGCTGCGAAGGATCGTAAGACTTGCCCCTTTTGGCAATGCCTTTTGCACCCCAGCGAGTACTTGTTCCTCCGTTACCGATACCGGATAGCGAAAGGCCACTTCTAACGCTAGTCCACTGGCGGATTTTTGGAGAACCACAGGGGTCAAGATCAACTTTCCTGAATCAGCATCTTCTAGTACCAAATCAATGCCTTCGCCATAGTGCTGCTGGTGAAAACTTTGGGCGATCCACTGCAAAGCTGCTTGCAAGGATGGTGTCGCTGCTAGTTGCGGTGCTGCTTGCTGGGCAAGCTTTGTAATGGCATTGTCCCCTAGCTCAGGGGCATTGCTAGGGGAACGTTTGCCTAGTGCTTCAAAGGACTGGCTGCCTACGGTTACCGATAGGTGGTCTGGTACATGATCGCGGAATTGATCGCCAGAAAACGCCGCTAACAGCTGCTGTTCTTGGGCGGGCAATGGAAAATCAAGTTGCACATTGACGACACCTCGTTCGCCGTAAACCACTGGATACTTGCAGTCTGGCGTAAAACCAAAACGCGGTGGCTGCTCAACCGCTAGATAATGCGGGATATCCGACATGCCGCTTTCTTCATCTGTACCGAAAATGATCCGCAGCGGTAATTGCGGTTGATGACCAAGGTCTTTCAATAATTTCATGGCAAACAAACAGCTGATGATCGGGCCTTTGTTATCTAAGATCCCTCGGCCATAAAAGTTGCCGTCTTTTTCAGTTAGTGCAAAGGGTGGGTAGCTCCAGCCAGAACCTGCCGAGACGACATCCAAGTGTCCTAACACACCGATATAGTCGGTATCCGTTGGTCCCCAATGGGCATAGCCGATCGCATCATCAATGACCGTTGTTTGAAACCCGTATGCTGCGCTTTTTTCCATGATGTATGCTAACACTTCTCGTGGTCCCTTGCCATAAGGCGCATGGGGCCCCGGCTCACCTTTGACGCTTGCGATCTGCATCACTTCGTCCAAAAGTGTGAGAAATTCTGACCAATTGGCTTCAATACTTGCTGTGAGTGGATCCATTGTCTTCACCTCTAAAGGATTGATTTTATTTTTGACGCACTAATGTATTTTTGAAGGTATATTTGTCTGCTCGGTAATAGGATGTATCGTATAAGATCGGTTTGGCTGATGCGGAATAGGTCATCGAATGGACCAAAAGCATCGGTTCCTCTTGAGGCACCTGCAAAAGTTTCGCAATATCGGCAGGACTTTTCACAGCTTCCACCTCTTGATGGGAATAACCAATCTCGATGTTGGCTTCAATGACTTGATACAAAGACGACTCTAATTGAGCTTTCGTGAGTTCTGCGGTGTCTTCTTGCAGATAGCGTTTCAGTACGTAAAGATTTTCCACCGTCATCGGCTCATCATCAAAGTAACGCAAGCGCACCAAATAAACGATCGGTTCCTTGCCATAATCGCCAAACAGCTGCCCAATCTCTATCGGGAGCTCTTTGACGGTTTCGATATGCAAAACTTCCGTACGGGTCTTTTTCCCTTGGATCTTTGCAGTTTCAGTAAAACTTTGGAGCCCGCCAGAGCCGCTTTGGATCTTGGGCTGTTTCATGACATAGGTTCCTTTGCCTTTTTCTTTCACTAACAAATTCTGGCCAATCAATAGATCGATGGCTTTGCGCACCGTTAAACGGCTGCACTGAAATTCCTCTGCTAAATCATAATCGGAAGGAAGCTTTTGGCTCGTCACGTACGTACCTTCATGAACCCGTTGCGCAATCTGCTGGGCAACTTCTTGAAATACTGCTTGTTTTTTCAACGTCTCTCCTACTTTCTTTCACTTTGCTACCATTCATAAAACGATCGATTGGCACTGACGCCAGAAGAAACACTGACAAACGCTTGTTCATCGATTCCTTGGATCATGCCTTCGACGGTCTTGAGTTCTCTATGGGAAATAACCAGTAATAATAGTTTTTTCTGTTGATGATCAAATCCACCTTCGACATCGTTGATGACCGTGATGCCTCGCTGCAAAGCACATTGCAACGTCGTAATGACGGGTTCTGCTTTTTCTGTAACGACCAGCAGCTGCACACGCCGCTGTTTCAGGTTGACGTAGTCGACCATCCGCCCACTGATGAAGAAGGAAATGGCACTATAAAAAGCATAGGGCCAGCCAAAGATCAGCCCGGCTGCTAGCTGCAAACTGACATTGAAGCCGATAAAGAAACTGCCGATACTTCTACCAGTGGCTTTTTTCACTAAAATCCCTAAAATATCAAGCCCACCCGTTGAAAAATCGTCGTTCAATGTCAAGCCCACCGACACCCCGTGCAGCAATCCGCCGAACACGGCACAGATCACCGGATCGGTCGTTAAAGCAATGACCGGTACCACCTTCATCATAACAGAAGACAGGACGACGGTACAAACCGTCATGATGGTAAATTCTCGATCGATTTTGACCCAAGCAACCGCTAACAATGGCGCATTAAAAAAAAGCACCAAAAGCGGGATCGAAAGCTGCAGATTCAACTGCTCGTCTAAAAGCTGCGACAACAATTGCGACAAACCAGTGATCCCACTCGCATAAATATTTCCCGGCAGCCAAAAGAGATTTAAAGCAATCGACGACAACAATGCATAGATCAAAGCAACAAGCATTCGTTTTCTATAACGTGCCATGTTTTTCCTCCTCCACTTCGCTTTTAGTATATATCATTAAGTATATACTGTCACGCGAAAAAAGCAGGAGAAATGAAGGCAGAAATGGAAACAAAGCAATGTAAAAAAACGCCAAAATCAAGGAGTAAAACGTTGGTATAAAAGGTTTTTTAAGATTTTTTTAAAGCGAGTAAATCACTTGAAATTCGCTAAAAAATGAATAAAATAAAAAGTGTAAAAACAAAAGAATAAAGAAAGGATGATTCTTATGACACATGAGATTGTGCCACGCCGCTCAGATTCATACAGTATGACACCTTTTGATTTCTTTGAAGATTTTGGCCGCAGTTTTTTTGATGGGTTTCCATCGAACCTGATCAAAACCGATATTCACGAGAATGACAAGGAATTTCTCGTTGAAGCAGAACTGCCTGGCATCCCTAAGGAAAATATTCAAGTAACCTATGAGAATGGGGTTTTAACGATTACGGGACAACACCAGACGGATCATGCGACCGAAGATGAAAAAGGACGTCTGGTTCGCAGCGAGCGCAGCTTGACAAGCGTTCGGCGACAATACCTGTTAGAAAACGTCAAAGAGGATGAAATCAAAGCCTCTTACGCTGAAGGAATTTTGAAATTGACGTTGCCAAAAGATCAAGGCAAACAAGCGTCAAAGAAACTGATTCCGATCGAGTAGCGAAGGCAATCAAAACACTGCAGCAAAACGAGCGATCTCTGTTTTGCTGCGGTGCTTGTTTTATTTTAGAAACTGTCCGACTACTAAAAAAACGCACCATCGCTTCTGAGAAAGCGACGGTGCGTTTGTGCTTATTCTTTGGTTTCGTCTTGGATGCTCGTTGCGTCTTCGACATCAGCTGGTTCGATTTGTGTCTCAACGGATGCAACAGTTCCAGGTTTCACTGTGCGGATCGCTGAACGATCAAACTCTAAGAAAATTCCTTCACAGTCGATGATCACGGTGCTTTTTTCTGTGTTGACTTCAGAAAGAACGCCGTGGAGTCCGCCGATGGTTACGACTTCATCGCCAGCTTTCATATTTTCTAAAAGATTTTTACGCTCTTGCTGTTGTTTCTTTTGTGAACGACTCATAAAGAACCACATTGCCACTAAAGCAACCAGCATAAAGAGCATTGGTAAAGATTGTGCCATTTTTTTCACCTCGATTTATTTTCTTTCTATAAGATACTTTATCAGAATTCCTCTATTATTCCCACCATTTTAGTAGAGAATGTTAGAAATTCCTCGCATTTTCCTTGTTGAACCCATACTCTTCAATAAAATGCTCACGGAACTCCAACAAGTTGTCGTCCATGATGGCTTGACGGACATTTTTCATCAGATTCAATAAGAAGTAGACATTGTGGTAAGACGTCAAACGCATACCAAAGGTTTCATCACATTTGATCAAGTGGCGGATGTACGCACGAGAATAGTTTTTACATGTATAGCAATCACACTTCTCGTCAATTGGTCGAAAGTCACGGGCATATTGCGCATTTTTCACGACTAAACGACCTTTTGAAGTCATACAGGTACCGTTTCTTGCGATCCGTGTTGGTAAAACGCAGTCGAACATATCGACACCGCGAATCACGCCATCGATCAAGGAGTCGGCTGCCCCAACGCCCATTAGGTAACGTGGTTTATTTTCTGGAATCCAAGGGGTCGTAAATTCCAACACGCGATTCATTTCCGCTTTTGGTTCGCCAACTGACAGGCCGCCGATAGAATACCCTGGGAAGTCCATACTAATCAAGTCTTGGGCACTTTGCTTGCGCAAGTCGTCAAAGCCTGCACCTTGAATGATCCCAAACAAGCCTTGACGATCTGGATTGGCATGAGCTTTCAAGCCACGTTCTGCCCAGCGAGACGTCCGTTCCACCGATTTTTTGACGTAGTCATAGCTTTCATCAAATGGCGGACACTCATCAAAACTCATCATGATATCTGATCCTAATTTGTTTTGGATATCAATCGCTTTTTCAGGAGATAAAAACATTTTCGACCCATTCAAATGGTTTTTGAAATGGACACCTTCTTCGACGATGTTGCGCATTTCGGCTAATGAAAAGACTTGGAAACCACCTGAATCTGTTAAGATCGGTTGATCCCAATTCATAAATTTATGTAAGCCGCCTGCTTCTGCAACAATGTCTTCTCCTGGACGCAACCACAAGTGATAGGTATTGCTTAAAATGACGCCTGCACCCATTTCTTTCAACTCTTCAGGGGCAAGGGTTTTAACCGTTGCTAATGTGCCGACTGGCATGAACATTGGCGTTGGAAAGGTTCCGTGAGGCGTGATCAGTTCGCCTAAACGGGCACCGGTATGCTTTTCTTTCTTTATCAGACGATAACGAATGGCTGGTTCCGTCATTCATTTCCCTACTTTCTCTCTAAACTCAATTAACTGTGCAACGCTATCTATGATAAGGGTTGCCCTTACATTTTGCAAGGAAGTTTAAAGAAACTAAGAGTATTTTCTCCTAGTTATGCGAAACATCTATTACTTTTTTTTGAAGATTTAGCGAAAGTTTGCTATCATGTTATTTATATTGAAGGGAGGTTTTTTGAAATGAAATCAAATAGAGAACTAAAAGCAGAAGCAAAAGCAATCCTGAGAGGCCGCTGGAAAGACAGTGTTTTGATGTGTATTGTACCGACTTTGATCTCGATCGCTATCGCACTCGTCATTATCGTTCTTGCTGTTATTCCATTGTATCAAAGCGGTATGTTTAATGATCTTGGTTCCACTGACGCAGTCAATTCCGCAGGAGGAAGTGGCAGCGGCAGTGGTGGCGGTTTGATCAGCGGTCTATTTTCTGCCTTATTCGGTGCTGGGATCTCTTGGACTTTCCTTGACATTTTACGCGGTAAGAAGCAATCGATCCAGCCTTTTTCTGATGTCTTTCGCGGCTTCAGTGGCGCTTTCGTGTTAGGGATCATCGTCATCTATATTCTGTCGACTATTTTCACGACGTTGTGGACGTTCCTGTTTATCATTCCTGGGATCATTAAAGCTTATTCTTATTCTCAAGCATATTTTGTCTTTTATGATACCTATGAAGAAACGGGCATGCGGCCAGATTTTCTCAGCTGCATCACAGGTAGCCGTCATTTAATGAAAGGCTACAAAGGTCAACTGTTCATCCTTGATCTGAGCTTCATCGGCTGGCACATTTTGGCCATCATGACAGCAGGAATTGGCTACTTATGGTTGACGCCATACATCAGTGCAACCAAAGCAGCATTCTATGACAATCTGCCTAAACGAGCACTTGCTTAAAAGATCGGTTCGCCGGTCTTTTTTTTTGAAGAAAAGAATCGTTTCCTTTTGCAAACGCTTCCGTTTCGTGTTATAGTATAAGTGTAAGGAAGGTAGCAACTCTGTTGGTGGTTTTCGTAAATATCGCAAACTCAATCTACTAAAAGTTGTTGAACGTACAAGTTTCACCTAGTACCAAACGTGTAAAGTAACAAGAAGAAAAACGTAACAAGGATCGAACATTTCCATATCGAAAAATGATACGTCTCATTTTGTATCGGAATACACGAAACATGTGTAAGTTTGTAAATGAAAACAAATTTTCGAGAAACATTGCTTTGCATGGACCACAAAAAGCGACCACCACTTATACCTTCCTCTAGTAGTAAGCTGGGCGACAAAAAAAGCAGTTCTAAAAGTTGAGAAATTGATTCAACTTAAAGAGCCGCTTACGTCGCTCAGTTTTTTTGTTTATTTTAAGAACATCGCATCGCCAAAGCTAAAGAAGCGATATCGCTCATCGATGGCATGCTGGTAGGCAGAAAGTGTTAGGTCGCGTCCTGCAAAGGCACTGACTAACATCACTAAGGTTGATTTTGGTAGGTGGAAGTTGGTAGAAAAAGCTTCCACGATTTTAAACTGATAGCCTGGCGTGATAAAAATACTCGTCCACCCACTATCGGCTTTGATTTGCCCATCAAACTTGGTCCCAATGGTTTCTAATGTACGGATCGAAGTCGTTCCGACTGCAACGATCTTGCCACCATTTGCCCGAACCTCGTTCAATTGTGCGGCAGCTTCTTCTGTCAAACGGTAAAATTCGCTGTGCATCTCATGATCAGCGATATTATCGACACTGACTGGACGAAACGTTCCTAAACCAACGTGCAAAGTCAGATAAACCAGCTTGACGCCTTTCGCTGCAATCTGCTCTAGCAATTCTGGGGTAAAATGCAAGCCGGCAGTTGGTGCGGCCGCTGAGCCGTTTTCTTTGGCATAAACCGTTTGATAGCGGTCTGGGTCTTCTAGCCGTTCTTTGATGTAAGGCGGTAACGGCATTTCGCCAAGCGATTCCAGAATCTCTAAAAAGATTCCTTTGTATTGAAAACGAATGATCCGGCCGCCGTGATCGAGCTCTTCTTCCACCACTGCCTCTAATCGTCCGTCGCCGAAGGTGATCTTCGTGCCGACTTTGGCTCTTTTGGCTGGCTTGATCAAGGTTTCCCACGTATCCCCTTCAATATTGTTCAGTAAAAGGATTTCCAGATGGGCACCTGTTTCTTGTTTTTCGCCATAGATACGAGCTGGTAATACCCGCGTATCATTCATCACCAAGGCATCCCCTGGTTCCAATTCATCAATGATGTTATAGAAGTGCTTGTCCTCAAATTTGCCAGTCTCGCGGTCAACCACTAATAAACGGGAACTTGAGCGATCACTTAATGGCGTTTGAGCGATCAGTTCTTCCGGTAAGTCAAAATCAAAATCTTCAGTTGTAAGCATGTTGTTCCTCTCTTTCCCTAAATTCTTCTCTATTCTAGCATGTTTTTATAAAAATTGAAAAAACAGCTTTTAATTCTGCCCTTTCTTAGAAAAAAATAAAGAGACTGCTGCTAAGGCCTTCAGCAAAAAAGCACCCCTTTTCCCAATGAAAAATAACGACATATTTTCGCTGCTTCTTTTCTCTATGCATCGCTCCTTAATTTGGACTTGCTTATGGCGCTATTTTCGTTTTTGTCTATACAATTATGAAAAAAATGGGCAGATTATTTGAATAACACGTGACTTTTCGGCATACTTAGTACAGATTATAAGCCATTATTCAGATTGCTTAAATAAAAATAGAGGTGACATCATGATTGAGTTTCAGCAGGTATCCAAAATTTACAAAGGTGGTAAAGTCGCTGTTGAAGATGTGAATCTTTCCTTTGAAAAAGGCGAATTCATTTGCTTCATCGGGACAAGTGGTAGCGGAAAGACGACTTGTATGCGGATGATCAACCGTATGACGGATCCTTCTAAAGGAAAAATCTTGATCAATGGAAAAAGCGTTACAGAGATCAACCCAGTGGAGTTACGCCGTCAAATCGGCTATGTGATCCAAAGCATCGGTTTGATGCCTCACATGACGATTCGGGAAAACATCACATTGGTTCAAAAATTGTTAAAAGTCAGCCAAGAAGAACGCAACAAAACTGCCGAGCGCATGATCGACTTAGTGGAATTGCCACGAGAAATGCTCGACCGTTACCCCAACGAATTGTCTGGAGGGCAACAGCAACGGATCGGTGTTGTCCGTGCCTTGGCAGCTGACCAAGATGTCATTTTAATGGATGAGCCTTTTGGCGCACTAGACCCAATCACTCGTGACTCCTTACAAGATTTGGTTAAAGACTTGCAAGAACGGCTTGGAAAAACCGTCGTCTTCGTTACCCATGATATGGACGAAGCATTGAAGCTTGCTAGCCGTATCGTGATCATGAGTGAAGGAAAAGTCATTCAATTTGATACACCAGAAAATATTCTGCAACACCCAGCAACACCGTTTGTGGAAGAATTGATCGGTGAAGACCGCTTGTTACAAGCAAAACCTGACACGACGCCAGTCAAAGACGTAATGTTAAATACCCCGATCGCTATCACACCAGAAAAATCCATACAAGAAGCGATTCACTTGATGCGGGAAAAACGGGTCGATACCTTGCTTGTTACCGACAATAGCAACGTGCTAAAAGGCTACATCGATGTCGAATCCATCGACCGCAACCGTGGCAAAGTTACTAGTGTCGGCGATATCTTGAACAAAGATGTCTTTTTCGTTCGCGAAACCGCCTTGTTGCGGGATACCTTGCAACGCATCTTAAAACGCGGCTTAAAATATGTCCCAGTAGTAGATGCCGACAAACATTTAGTTGGGATTTTGACCCGTGCTTCCTTAGTTGATATCGTTTATGACGTGATTTGGGGCGATGAGCCATCGATCATGGAAGCCATTGAGTCGGCGAAACCTGAAGAAACTGAGGAGGTCTAGCGCATGCAAAGCTTCTTTAATGAATATGGCGGCCAATTGGTCACCAAAAGTCTTGAACATTTGTATATTTCCTTTGCGGCTTTGCTCTTAGGGATTCTTGTTGCCGTACCGATCGGTGTGATCTTGACCCGTTTCCCCAAAGCAGCAACGATCGTGATCGGCATCACCAGTGCGTTGCAAACCGTGCCTTCTTTGGCACTATTGGCATTGATGATCCCGATTTTAGGTGTCGGAAAAGTCCCTGCTATCGTCGCTCTTTTCATTTATTCCTTGTTGCCGATTTTGCGAAATACCTACATTGGAATGAAAAAAGTCGATTGGAATTACCGCGATGTTGCCAAAGGGATGGGGATGACCAACTTGCAGTCGATCATCAGTGTGGAATTACCTCTAGCGATCCCAACGATCATGGCAGGGATCCGCTTATCGGCCGTGTATGTTTTAGCCTGGGCTACCTTGGCTTCTTACATCGGTGCCGGTGGACTTGGTGATTTGATCTTTAGCGGACTAAACAACTACCAACCGCCTTTGATTTTTGCTGGGACGATTCCAGTGACGATCTTTGCTTTATTAGCTGACTGGTTACTGGGTTTGTTAGAAAACAAACTGACACCAGCTGCCTTAAGGGGGGATGCGTAATGAAAAAAACTTCAAAATTAGCGCTGTTGTTTTCCTTAAGTGTCGCTTTACTGTCTGGCTGTTCCTTTCCCGGTTTAGCATCGACTTCTGATGAGAATACCGTGGCGATCACAGGCGGGATCACTTCCGAAGCCCAAATTCTTGGCGCGGTGGTTGCCGGTATGGTCGAACACTATACGGATAAAAACACAACCGTCATTAACAACTTAGCAACAACGACCATCAATCACCAAGCGATGATGAATGGCGATGCGTCGATCTCAGCTGCCCGCTACACAGGAACTGACTTGACCACTACGTTAGGGTTGGAACCAGAATCTGATCCGCAAGCCGCCTTTGACAAAGTCAAATCAGAATTTGAGAAACGATACCAACAGACTTGGTTCCCATCTTACGGCTTTGATAACACATATGTCTTTCTTGTCAGGAAAGACACTGCTGAAAAATACGGATTGGAAAAAGTCAGTGACTTGAAAGATGTCGCAGATCAATTGGTCGCAGGGGTCGATACCGCGTGGATCACACGGGTCGGCGATGGGTACGATGGCTTCCAGGAAGCCTATGGATTCTCTTTCCAAAATATCCTACCGATGCAGATCGGTCTCGTCTATGATGCTGTTGATAACGGAAAAATGGATATCGTTTTAGGGTACTCAACCGACGGCCGGATCGGCAGTTACGATCTCGTGATGCTAGAAGATGATCTAAACTTCTTCCCGCCTTATGATGCCGCACCGATCGTCGATGACAAATTATTGAAAGAAACACCTGAAATCGGCGATGCCCTGAACAAATTAGCAGGCAAAATTGATACCGAAAAAATGCAAGAATTGAATTACCAAGTGGATAATGACCTTCTAGAACCAACGGTAGTTGCCGAACGTTTCTTAGAAGAAAATAATTACTTCGAAGGAGAGTGACGAAATGGCAGACATGAATTTATTCCAACAATTTCTTTTCTATTTTCAAGAAAATGGCGGCTATGTTTTTGCCCAGTTCATTCGTCACTTCTTGATTTCAATCTACGGGGTACTTTTTGCCTCAATCGTCGGGATTCCAATCGGGATCTTGATTTCTAAAAAAATGCGTTTGGCAGATTGGGTGATTCGTTTCGCCAATATCATCCAGACGATTCCATCTTTAGCGATGATCTCGATTTTAATGATCGGCATGGGCTTAGGTGTGAATGTCGTGA
Source organism: Enterococcus sp. DIV1067f (assembly GCF_050543505.1). Lineage (NCBI taxonomy): Bacteria > Bacillati > Bacillota > Bacilli > Lactobacillales > Enterococcaceae > Enterococcus > Enterococcus sp. DIV1067f. The sequence continues at coordinate 494,132 of NZ_CP172940.1, read as the reverse complement.
TTTTAACGATTTTCCTTTATTCTTTGTTACCGATCATCAAAAATACCTATACCGGCATGCGCCAAGTCGACCGCAATACGTTAGATGTCGGCAAAGGGATGGGGATGACTAGCTGGCAACGATTGTATATGATCGAATTGCCATTGTCTGTTTCGGTGATCATGGCAGGGATTCGAAACGCCTTAGTCGTGGCGATCGGTATCACCGCTATTGGGGCTTTCGTTGGTGCTGGTGGACTGGGGGACATCATCATCCGTGGAACCAATGCGACGGATGGTGCATCGATCATCTTAGCCGGTGCTTTACCAACTGCCTTGATGGCGATCATTACGGATCTTGGATTGAGCTTTATTGAACGCCGCTTAGATCCAGCCAGCCGTACGTCACGCTAAACTTATTTGCAAAAAGCAAAAGCCGTTGTGACCATTTATTGGTCGCAACGGCTTTTTGGGTTTGGTCATTTTTCAGAAAAGCATGCTTCAGACGCTTCCCTTCTTAGGTTTAACGCCCTGCTCTTTTTCGCTATTTATCCATTCCGTATACTTCGACTTCATAGATTCGGGCTGCCGAATCTGCTCCTTGTGTTGGTTTATCGATACTGATTTTTACATATTGCACCTTCTGGACGGCAAACGTATTGGTGCTATTGCCGGCTTCATTTTTCAACGTTCGTGAAACTGGCTCATAGTCTTTGCCATCTTCACTGACGAGCACCGTATACGCCCGCGTATTCATGTCTGGACCTTCTCCACCAGCCTCCGCATGAGCGAGGCGTACTTCACTGACCGTTTGTGGCCGACCGAGATCGATCATCAACTCATGAGGCGCATTGCCTGTCGCACACCACTTCGTACTCAAATCACCATCGAGGGCAAAAGCCGGTGCTTCGGCATCATTGACAAACGATGAAGCAGTTGCTTCGGCATCTTTTGAAAGCAGCAGCAACTCTTTCGGCGCATCAGCAGAAATCGTGATCAATCCCGCCATTTCCAGAGGGGTCTCTCCTGCTTCGTTTTTGGCAACAAGCGTGACTTTGTAGGTACCTGGTTCCGAATAGGTCACTTGGGGATTTTCTTCTGTACTGCTCGTGATATCGCCGCCTTCAAACGTCCATTCGAATGCTTCAGCATTCGCAGATGAGGTATTCGTGAAGGTAATCGTTTCCCCCGGTGCTGCCAAGGTTCTAGAGGCTGTAAAGGCCGCTTTTGGCAGCTGATTGTTCGGCCAAGTGATCTCCACCGTATCTGATAGCTTGCCACGATTGCCATAGCGATCCACTGCCACCACCGCGAACTTGGTTTTCGTCCCTTTTGGACGTTCAACGGCATTCAAATAGTGGTTGGTTGCTGGCGTAGCTGCTAAGAAAGAGCGTGAGCCGTCATCGTTCAATTGGTAGATCTCATAAACCGCAGCTGTCTTGTCCTTGGCAGCTTCCCACGTTAAACGGACACCCGCATAGTTGCCCTCTTCCTCATCAAAGAGCACATCCTCAACCGTCAATGCTTCGGCAGCGAATTTCTCCGCTTTCTGATCTCCGATCGTTAATTGCCCTAAATTCAATTCATAGACATCACTGGTTTCTTTCGTGGTTATGTCATAACCGATCGCTGTCACTTCTCCTTTGATGTCTTTCAATGAGTAGGTGATCGTCGTCCAGTCTGTTGCGACCTCTTTGTCTCCTTTGATTGTTTGTGTCGAACCATCGGCTAAGGTCACGACCAAATCAAGAGTTGTCGGTACCGTTGCTTTGACAGTCGTTGTTAGCTTCGTCTTTTTCGTCACAGGAAATGCTGTCTGATACAATGCCATGTGACTGGTACTGCCTTTTGTCATCTGTCCACGTAGTTTCAGTGCATTTCCGCCATTGTAGGCATCCGCATAATTGATTGATACAGCCAAATCATTATCTTTTCCATGATCAAAGACCCAACGATAGGTCGGCAAAACAGCTTGCAAGCTTCGGTTGTTCCAATTGCGGCTGGACACTTTTTCTCCGTCGATAAAATAGTTGTAGCCATTACCCAGACTAAAATTCGTCACAAAAGGCAGCTCTGTGATAGCGGTCTGTTCCAGGGCATACGTGGAGATTCCAGGCCACTCTGTCGCTTCTGGCAGCTGGCTTTCCCGAGGATCGCCCGTGTTATTGACCCAAAAAGCATTCTCTTTGCTTTGGAAATCATCCGGCGTACTAGCAGAAGAATAGGTCCAGCTAGGCACATACAGGCCCAATGAGGTATAAGGAACGCCTTTTTCATCCGTAAACAGATCCCAGCGCACAGGCGTTGCATAGCCATTTTCTTGTACATCGATCCCAGCAAAAAGATCGTAAGGATCGACACCGATTTCACGGGCTTTTTCATTGGAGGCCTTCAACAGCTCTTTGTCCGCCAATTTGTCAGTGGTCCACCAGAAATTCAAGAACATACTATCTGCCAATGGGTTCATCTCTGCATCCACTAAATAGGCTTTGTTCTTATCCGTCAACGCGTTTTGCCAATCCATTTTCCCATCACTCGTCATGGAATCATACCACATGATCTCTAAATGCTCGTCGGCTTGTTCTTTGAATTGGGCGATCAGTTCTTGCATCGCTTTGGCGTGGCTTTCATTTAGTCCTTTACCATCAGCCCCCGATTGTTCGACACCTTCCGCTGCATCATCAAAACTAGTGACCGCCGTATCGGTTTCTTGATTGATGAACCAGCCATCAAAGCCATACGTATTGGCAACTTCGATCATTTTTTCTACGATCGGAAAATTGCCGTCCTCATCCTTAGCTAAAAACGTATCTAGCCATTCCAACTTCCCACCATGGGCAGTTTGTGGAAAGAAGATCGTTCCTAAAACCGGCACGCCATTCCTATGAGCAGCATCCGTTACATCAGGACTTGGTGGTACGATAATCCCTTCGCCAGAAGAGCCGCCCCAATAAACCAATTGATCGATGTATTGCCAATAAGAAAAGACATTGGCATCAAAGGTATTGATCCCTCGTGGTGCATTGCCGCTCGTACTGCTATTCATGATCGAAAGCGCTACGACTTTGGTTTCTGCCGTTTGCGTGTCATTCATCTTCGGCAACGTCTCTTTAGCTGCCCGCTGCGCTAATGGAACAACGCTGGTATTATATTTCGCATCTGGATCTTTTTCAAAAGACCATGCCAACAAATCCTCTGGGAACCAATAAGACGACTCCGGTTGATTGTCCATCGCTTTTTCCAACGTACTTTTGGCTGTTTCTTGGTAAACGACTTTTCCAGTTGTCTTCGCCTCACTTTGGGTGCAGCCACCGATTGCCGTTGCCGCTGCCAATACCAACAAAGATACGCCAACTTTACTGATTTTCCTTGTCACACTTCTTCCTCCTTGTTTTACATAAACCCGCCAACATTCCTACACTAAAACGATAACGCTTTCAAAGATAGGAATATAGGAACAAATTAAAGAAATCATGCAACAAATCCAAGAAGGTTGAGTTTAGAAAAAAAAGAGCCTCCTTTTGGGGAAGCTCTTTGGCCCTGCTTACTTCTTACTCCTTTCCAACGAGCGGCAGCCAAACGCGCATTTCGCCTATGCCCCGATTGCCCCATAAATGGTATGGGATCAGTTGCCACGTACGAGGTATGACCGTTTCCGCTCGTTCTTCGTAAAGGGTTGTTCCCGACCATTCTTCGCTTTGGTAGCCTTTGATCGCCAAACGTAAAGTAGTTGGCAACAACGTATCCTCTTTCGCAAAGGTCGCCTCCAGCGCCTGTGGGTCGATGCGGCAACGCCAGAGTGCTTGACCATTGTCGGCTTCTTCTATGCAATACACGAAGGGGCCACGTTGCAATACGACTTGATTGATGTCTTGAATAACTTGAGGATTCGCACGCAAGATTTGCAATGGTTGTTCAAAACGGATATTGGCCGTCACGTTTTCGACTGCCTCAAAGATGATTGCCTCGTTCGTCTCCTGCCATTCGTGTTCACTATCGATTTGAAACTTACTTAGTCCGTTAGGTTTGTGGATGATGAGCGTCTTTGGAATGCCTTGATAGCGAATCGTGAGGTCCTCTGTAAAAGGAAACCCGCCCGTTTGTTCAAACGTAAATTGATCAGGTTCTTCTAAACGGCTTGCTACAAATAAATTCACGTAAAGCTTCTCTTGATCGCAAGTGTAAACCAAGCGCTGCAGCGATGCGACCATCCGTGCAAAATTGGGCGGACAACACGCACAACCGAGCCAATCGGGTCGTTGGGCTTTGACGTGACCTTTGCCAGGATTTTCTTGATCTCGTTGGGGATTGACCTCCAAAGGATTCACGTAGAAAAAGTGTTTGCCGTCAATTGCCGCACCAGAAAGGACGCTATTATACAACGCTCGTTCCATCGTCGCTAAATATTTTGGTTCATTGGTTAGTTTGAACAGCTCAAAAGAAAATTGGACCAATGCAATGGCTGCACAGGTTTCACAATACATCGTATCATTTGGCAAATCATAGGGACCGACAAAGGCTTCCCCGTGAACGGTTGAGCCGACGCCACCGGTCACATACATTTTCTTACAGGCGATGTCTTCCCAAATCGCTTCACAAGCGTCGATTAATGCTTGATCTTGGGTATGCTGGGCGACTTTTGCCATCCCGCTTGCCATATACAGCATTCGTACCGCATGACCTTTGGCTTCATGCTGCTTTTTAGGTTGATCGTAGGCTTGTAAATAGGTGAGGTCTACCCTTGGCGTTTCATCCGATAAGCCATCCGCTTGGTTTTTCAAGATTTCTTTTTCGTAAAAGGCAGGATCTTCCCCACGTACTTCAAGAAAGAAATCAGCGAATGTCAAATAGGTTTGTTTACCGGTGTATTCATACAAACGCACCAGAGCCAATTCGATCTCTTGATGGCCATCAGCACCTTGAATTTTTCCAGGCTCCCGCCCAAAATACGTGCAAATATTGGCGATATTTTTCTCTGCCACGGTCAGTAATTTATCCTTACCTGTTGCTTGATCATAAGCGATAGCCGCTTCGACTAGATGCCCCGCACAATAAAGTTCATGACTGAAATACAACTGACGGTATTTTAACTTCGGTCGAGTCAATTGAAAGAAGGTATTTAAGTAGCCATCCGCTTCTTGCGCCGCAGCAACTAAGTCAATCACTTCATCTACTGTCTTTTCCAATTGCGGATCGCTGGTATTCAACAAGCTATACCCAGCCGACTCGATCCATTTGTAGACATCGCTATCTTGGAAAAACCAGCCAAAATGTTCTCCTTCCATTTGCCCTGCAGCGATGCGAAAATTCGCCAAGGCATGGCTTTTCCCAGCTGGCAAATTAGGATCTTCCCGTTCTGCTTGAACATCTACATCGATTTCATCATTTAGGACTTGGTATTGGTAAGGAATCGTTTCTTTGCGAACAAGCTCTTGGTACCCTTGCCAAAACTCGTCCGTGAGCTGGATCTTGTTTAATGCGAATTCTTTCATTTCGTTCTCCTATTCTTTTATTTTGAGATTTTATGGTAAATGTACGAGCTTAGACAGTCGTATGCTTTTTTTCAGGTAAAAAGACATACGCATCTTTTTGTTTAAACAAATTAAGTTGAAAATAAACCAGCGGTGTAACACCAAATACGAAGAATAAACCCGGTAGTAGGTAGTAGCAACAGCTGATCCCGACCATAAGGACGAAAATTTGACCGGTCAATCCAGGTTTGCCAAGCATTAGAATCAAACTTTTTTTAAGCATGGGTTTCCAAGCTCGTTCGTGTTGAAAAAACCAAAAGAGATTGGCTAAAAAAAGGAGACTAATCACTATCAGAAGTTGGATCAACAAATAAACGGTTGTATCGGCTTCGGTAAAGACATAGTGTCTCATTAGCATCAAGTCAATCGAAAAAAGGGCTGTTAAAGGAAGTATAAAGAGTCCTAATCGATTCATTCTCCAAAAGTTTTTTCGAAAGCTTTTTGCAAAGGACTGAAACAATTTTATCGCATTTGCTTCTTGATATTTTTCATCATTGCAAAGTTCGTAAACCGCATTGGTTGCTGGCAATAGTCCGAAAAGAACTAAGCCGAATAAGGTAAACAGCAGCCAATAGCAATGCAACAGAAATAACAGTAAGCCTTTTTTCCCAATGCTCACATGTAAATCGACTAGCTTATTCATGTACTCACCCTTTCATTGCACCAATCATGACTCCTTTATCAAAGTATTTCTGTAGGAAAGGATAGATCACCAAAATCGGTAAGGTCGAAACAATGATGGCGCCATATTTGATCTGATCTGCATATTGTTGTCCGTAGCCATCACCCAAAGCGCCCGCACCACCTGCAGATGCTTGATTTGATAGTAAAATATCTCGCAGAACGATCTGTAAAGGTTGTTTTTCGTAGTCGCGAATAAATACGAGTCCTGTAAAGAAATCGTTCCAATGTTGGACCAAATAGTAAAGACCCACCACAGAAATGACTGCTTTGGATAGCGGTAGTGCTACAGTAACAAAAAATTTTGCATAGGAGCAACCATCTAGAGCGGCTGCTTCATAGAGACTATCCGGAATGCTTGTCTCAAAAAAGCTTCTTGCAATGATCAAATTATAGACATTGACTGCCGAGGGAATAATAAAGACCCACATACTATCGATCAACCCCACATCTCGATAAAGTAAATACGTAGGGATCAAGCCACCATTGAAAAACATCGTAAAGGTAAAGAGAAACATCAAAAGTTTTCGAGGTTTAAATTCCTTTCTTGATAAGGCAAAAGCTGCGGGTAAAGTAAAAATTAAATTGACCGCCGTTCCTCCTAACGTATAAATCAAGGTATTGCGATAGCCCGTCCAGATCCTAGCATCTTGTAAAATTTTTTCAAAACCAAAAAAGCTGATATTCCTAGGAAAGAGCGTGACTAATCCTTTAGAAACCATGTTGGAATCACTAATTGAAGCGATGACGACAAAAAAGAGCGGATAGACGACAATCAAAAAGATACTCAAGCAAAGTATGATGATCGCTAGGTTAAAAAGAAGATCTGATTTAGGTTTGTTTGTTAGTGATAGATTCATATAGCCACCCCTTTACCATAAACTACGGTTCGTGTATTTTTTCGAAAGACCATTTGCTAAAACTAAAAAGAGAAAATTAATGATGTTATTGAATAGCCCGATCGCTGTTGAATAACTAAATTGACTGTTTAAGATCCCAATTTTATACACATACGTAGAAATGACTTCTGAGACGCTCAAATTCAAACTATTTTGCATCAGGAAAATCTTCTCAAAGCCAGCATTTAAAACCCCACCCATATTCATAATCAACAAAATAACCATCGTTGGCACTAATGCTGGTATATCAACATGGAGGATTTTTTGAAAACGATTGGCGCCATCGATATCTGCTGATTCATAGAGTTGCGTATCGATACTCGAAAGTGCCGCTAAGTAAATAATGCTGTTCCAGCCACAGTGCTGCCAAACCTCAGAAATGACATAGACGGGCACGAACGTACTGTCGCTCCCCATTAAGTTGACAGAAGAATCCAAGTTCAAGAGGTTGACTAAAACACCTGTTTCTGGTGAAAGAAAGACTTGCAATATCCCTACCATCACGACCGTAGAAATGAAGTGAGGTAAATAAACCGCAGTTTGCATGACTTTTTTTCTTTTAGGGTTTCTGATTTGATTGATGATCAATGCCAATAAAATGGGAGCAATGAACCCAAAAATCAGCGTTGTCACACTGATCCGCAACGTATTGACTATCACGGTTTGGAACATCGGGCTTTCGAAAAATTGTTGGAAATACTTGAAACCGACAAATTCGCCACCAGTGAGTCCCTTCGTAAAATCGAATTCCCGAAATGCTAGTTGGATACCATACATTGGTATGTAATTAAAAACCAAAATGATCGCTAATGCCGGTAAAACCATCAACCATAGCTGCCATTGTCGACTGAAATGAGAAAGTAACCGATTATTTTTTTTCACGAGAACTGTGTCCATGATCTTCACTCCTTTGATAGATTTAGGTAAATGGCTGGTCTTTGTTATTCAAGCATGAACTTGCGATTGCTTTACTCAACTCTGACCAGCCTCACCACTCACTTAATTCCCGTAATATTGATCAAATCCTTTTTGAACGATCTCGATATTTTGATCTAAGCCGCTATTTTGCAAGGTTGTGACATATTGCTCCCACTCATCTTCAATGCCACCTTTTGTCACCCATTTAGCAAATTTTGTCATTGCTTCATTGAGGATCGTTGTATTGTTGTTTGCTAGTGTTGTGGCATCCTCATTACTAAATTTCAAGAGATTGAATGGTACTACTTGTTCTTCAGGAACGATTTTATCCACGTAAGGATGCAACACTTCATCTTGGACCTCATTCGCTTTCATATCTGCGCCAAGTTCGACATCAAGAGCGTCTGAAATATACATTGGACTATTGTCCGCCCAAGTTGTTGTCCACTTCCATGTCCCTGGATCGACATTTTCATCCGCAGGTGGCAAGACGCGGTAAGTGTCCCCCTCTTTTTCGATGTTAGTGCCCAATGACCCAAACAATGCTTGGATTCCGATTTCTGGATCGTATAGCGCATTGACGAATTTTAAGGCTCCGTCCATATTTTTGGTTTGAGAGGAAACAACGGCAAAGTTTACCCCATAATTAAGCGAGGTTTCATAGCTCCATGTCGGTTCCACTCCAGCTTTTTGAATCAATGGTGCCATTGATGTATATTGATCTGCTAACTGATTACCAAATCGGTCTGAAGCTTCCCAGCCCCAAGTAAAACCGACTTTTGCCGTCTCGCCTTCTCCTCTACCAGTGGACTGATAGGCACTATAATCTTGAGAAAAAGCCTTAGGATTAATCAAGCCAGCTTCCCAGCACTTGTTCAAAAATTCCACTGTTTCTTTGTAACGCTCATCAACAAAGAAGTTGCCTACCTGTCCATTTTCAGCAAAGTAGCCGGTATTTCCTCCTTCTGAAACAACGATACCCGTACTTGCTAAAAGCTGCATTGGTTGGAAATAGCCAAAACCGCCGGTTCCAACTGGACTCCAATCCATTGGAATTTCATCGCTAGCATCCCCATCTCCATTCGCATCGTTTTCTTTGAATGCGACCAACACTTCGAATAGTTCATCCCATGTTTCAGGTACGTCTAACCCAAGATTGTCCAGCCACGTTTGATTGATATATTGACGAGAAGCAGATTTAGGCCAAAAACGCTGGTATTTTGGTAAGCCATAGATCTCTCCATTCAGTTGAGTAGCAAGTGCTTTTGTTTCTGGTTTTTCTTCAAACATCTTTTGAACATTTGGCAGGGCATCTAAGTGATCAGATAAATCGGTGAACAAGCCAGGAAACTTCGCAAATTCCGCATCCGTCACAACATTTGGTCCCAGAATCAAATCGGGAATATCTCCAGAAGCCAACATTGGGGCTTTTTTCTGATCCCAATCAGCGGAAACTTCCTCCCACTTTATGGTCAGCTCAAGTTCTTCTTCTAGTTTGTTCAACCACTCAATATCTTTGTTCTTTTGCGTCAAGCCATGCTTTACCACTAACACATTTAACTGGTTGCTTGACGACTCTCCATCTCCCTCACTTGAAGATCCTCCCCCGCATCCAGAGAGCAATCCGATCAATGCTGCGGAACAAAACACCAAACCTAATTTTTTCATTTTCTCATCCCTTTCACTCTTGTTACACTAAGTATAACGTCGAAAATGAAAACGCTTTTATTAACAATTTTTACTTCTACTCTCTTTTTTTTACTCGCCAACCATTTTTACATGATTCGCTTCATTCATAGTCCATAATGTTGCGGTTAAACTGATATGGAGAGATTCCTACACGTTCTTTAAAAACACGGAAAAAATAATTATAGTTCGCAAATCCGCTTTGCCTTGCGACTTCATTGACACTACAAGACGAGATACTCAACAATAATTTTGCATAATCGATCCGCAACTCAGACAAGTATTTTGAAAAAGACTGTCCCCATTGCTGCTTAAACACCCTACTTAAATAGGAATAATTTAAATCAATCGCTTCGGCGCAGGTCTGCAAGCTGATCGGTTCTTTGAAGTGTTGATGAAGATAAAGAATACATTTTTTTACCGGCTCGTCAACAGGCTTAAAGACTTCTTTTTGGAAATTTTTTACACTTAATGAAATGGCTTCAAAAAAATCTGCTTCGATTCTTAGTAACGTATCGAACTGTTGATAATAATTGATTTGAATCATCGTTTCCATCGGCTGTCTAAAGCTATTACTCATCGCTAAACTGATTTGAAAATCAATTTGTGCAATTAGCTCTAAGGCCAGCGAACGTGCGACCCGTTTTTCTCTTATATACTCAAACAGTTTTTTACTATAATATTCGATGTTTTCTGGTTCGATGTATTTGGTATAAAAATAGATTTTTTTCAGATACAAAGCGATCTCATGCTGTTGAAAGACGTTTTTACTGCATTCTTGGCTTGAAAAATGCAGCAACTCATTCGGACGTGAAAAAAAGAGTAAATCTGAGATTCGTTCATCGCTCTTAAATAGTTCTAATACCTCCGACAGTTGATTGCTTACTGGGGATCGCAGGAGAAAAAGTTCAACATCTAGTAAGCGCTTAGCAGCATGGTAGCACTTGGTTTTGATCGTTTCCAAGTAATCATTGATCGCTTTATAGGATTTGATTTTTGCAAACGAGTAAAGCATAAAAAGCTTCCCATCATCAGTCACGAAAGAGAGCATTTCTATGGTTTCTTTCTTTGTGTCTAAAATCAATTGCTCTAAAACAGCGCTCACTTTTCGTTTATACTTTTCTTTGTCCCAAACATTTTTGCTGATAGAGATAGGTATCATAACAAGTCCTACCATTTTTTCAGTTACAAAATGCGGATACTGTTGCATCAAGAAGCTTGTATTTCCATGAAAAAAGTCTCGTAGAGAGGGTGTCTCGTAAGCAGGCGCAGCCATTGGCTCGTCTGTAAAAAAATTGATTTTTTTCAGCGCTTCCGAAATCACTTCCTCGCTCAATTCATGTTTCAAAAGATAGTCAACGACCCCATATTTCATGCTACCACTCGCATAATTAAAGTCGGCGTAGCCACTCATCACGATCACTTTAGTCGTGCGATCGATCAGTTCCAATTGTTCTAAAAAGGCTAAGCCATTCATAATTGGCATATTCATGTCTAAAAAAATGAGATCTACAGAATAAATCTCCAAATAATTTAACAACTCGTAAGGATTTGCCGTACTGAGTACAATTTCAAATTGAGGGAAATTTTGTAAAATAGTACTTATTTTGTTGCGTGAAATCAACTCATCATCTAAGAGGGCTATTTTCTTCATCGTCTTTTTCTCCAATCATAGGAAGCTCAATAATGACTCGGGTGTAAACCCCTAACTCTGTTTCATATGTGATCCCATAGTCTGGACCATAGTAGAGCTTGATTCGTTTATCGATATTATGGATACCAATTTTCGAATAGTGTTTTCCATTGCTTTTTTCTCGCTCGTTTATCTGTTTTATCGCTTCTTCTGTTAGTCCATTGCCATTATCTTCAACCATTAAACAAAGCTTATCTCCCTTTTTTTCTCCACTTATTTTTATTTGCCCTTTTTCGCTATTCGTTCCAACAAAATTGTGCAAAATGCTATTTTCAACAATGGGTTGCAAAATAAATCGAAGGATACGGCAAGATAAAATCGCTGGATCAAGCGCCCAATGAACATCAAAGCTATCAATATAGGCAACTTTTTGGATGGACACATAGCTTTTGACATGGGCTACTTCTTCAGACAAAGGAATCAAGTCTTGTCCCTTATACATCGTGGCATGCAACAATGATACAAGTGATTTCGAAAGATGGGCAATATTGTTAGCCTGTTGTAATTCAGCCATCCAGGTAATCGAGTTTAGCGTATTGGACAGAAAATGGGGGTTGATTTGAGCTTGTAGAAAGTCGATTTCAATTTCTTTTTTCTCTTTTTCTCTGGCTTTATTTTCTTCCATTAAAGTATTGATATTGGCAACCATCGAATTAAAGACTATACTCATTTGTTTTAATTCGTCATTTCCTTGAATCTCAACAGTGGTCGATAAGTCCTTATTCTTGACCCGCTCCATTGCTTGGTTTAATTGATCGATTCGTTTCGACAGTTTTAATATAATCAGCGTAGCCACAAAAATACTCATGCTGACGATCACGATACACAGGAAAATCATCAGTCGCAAATTCTGTGTCAACGGTCCCAAAAATGGTTTTTTGGGGAGATGGAGATGAAACCACGCTTCGACTTCTTCACTATAGAATGATTTCTCATACAAATTGGCTTGGTCTTCATCAATGGTGCCAACTTCAGCAAGCACCGTTTGCTTTTGATCTAACAAGGCGATCTGCGTCCCAGCTGGGAGGTTTTCTAATTGATCATTAAGAAACTCGCTTGTATGAAGAAATCCCACCAAGTGCCCTAGGACTACTTGCCCGACTTTGATTTCATTTTTGATATAAACAGTCGAATCATCAATTTCTCTTGCATAAGCGGCCTCATTGGTGTAACCAATCAACGTTTCTTCAACAACTGGATCAACTAACCCAAACGACATCAACCGATTTTCTTTGGAATAAATCGCCATTCCCAGCAAATAAGGTTGAAATTGATACAATGGTTCCACGATCTCCTTCAATTCCATGGTCAGTTTGATGCTCTCAAAGGTGTCTCTCGTAATCCGTGGTTGTTCACTGGCCTCTTTCAACGTGTCGTAGCCATCCATAATCAATTTATAATTGATATGATTAAGATCCGTACTGATCGTATGGATATTACGTAAAATAGAGACCTCGATCTCTTTCGCTTGGATCTCCATATTTTTATCAATGATCTTATTCGCGGTATTAGAAAAAAAGAGAATGATCAGTGACGAAGTAACGACATTCGCAATAATGATCGTTACCATAAGTTTCATTTTTATCTTCAATCGCTTCACACTTTCTAACTATCTGTCTTTACTTCATTCTTAAAAAAGCTGTATGTTCCCCTAATATATGTTGTCCTGCTTCTTCTTTGATTTGATGGGTGTAGATTTGACGATAAACTTTAGGACTCATGCCTTTTTTCTGTTTAAAGGTATTGGTAAAGTGCTGCCTACTGTTGAATCCTGCTTGAGCGGCAATTTCGACGATTGGCAGCTGACTATTGCTTAGTAAAAATGCTGCCTGCTTCAGACGCTCACTGGTGAGAAAATGGTTGACCGTCACTCCCAGTTGCTCATGAAAGAGTTTATGCAAGTAGGCTTTCGTAATCCCCACAGCCGCTGCGATTTGGGAGACTTGAATATCTTCATCAAAATGCTGTTGAATATAGTTGACCGCAGCGTTCACATAGCAATTGCCCCGTTTGGTTTCTTTCGTACGTAATGAAAAGGCTAATTCCATCAACATCCGCTTAAACAAGAGCTCGATCGTAAATTGCCGTTCAGCAGACGGTTGCTCTTGAGTATCATCGATCATTAGCAGCTGCAGCAATGACTTGATCGCTTGTCCAAATTGGCGGACATCGCGACTTTTCGCGTAAGGCTCATTCAATTGTACATTTCCTTTGATGTATGCAAAAACATCACGAACACAAAGGCCGGACGGTGTCTCACTCAGAAGAAATTCAATATTCAGTAAGGTGCAGGAATCTCCTTCAACGAGTAAGGCGTGTTCCACAAACGCGTTTATGAAAACGAAATCATTTCTTTCCAGAACAATTACTTGATCTTGCACCTTTATCTTACACTTCCCTTTGGTCACAAACATGATCTCACACGCTGGGTGTTGATGTGGATCCATGGAAAAACGCTCAAGGGCAACACTATAGTATGCTGTAATCTTCGCATAGTTTGTTTCTTGTGGAAACACCATTGATCAACTCCTTTTTCATTCGTTGACGATTTCTTTCTTTTTTATTTCTAGTAGACAAAACTTTCCCTCTCTTTTTTATTGCTTACTATACTATAAGAAAAACGTACTAGGAGGAAATCGATGTCTTTTTTACATTTTGCACAAACACCCCCAATGGGATGGAATTCTTGGGACTGCTATGGCGCTTCTGTGACCGAAGCAGAAGTGATCGCCCATGCCGATTTTATGGCAGAGCATTTGAAAGCTTATGGTTGGGAGTATGTCGTCGTGGATATTCAATGGAGCGAACCAGAAGCAAAGTCTACAAGGTACAATGATTTTTATCCGTTGTGTATGGACGACTATTCTCGCTTGATTCCTGCTGAGAACCGTTTCCCTTCAGCAAAAGATGGCGCTGGTTTCAAAAAACTTGGTGACTATCTGCATCAAAAAGGGCTGAAGTTTGGTATCCATATCATGCGCGGCATTCCACGACAAGCAGTTCATCAAAATACGCCGATCAAAGGAACGGATAAACGGGCACGGGACATTGCTATGAATTCAATCTGCCCTTGGAATTCCGATATGTATGGGGTCGATGTTTCATTGCCTGAAGGACAGCTTTATTATGATTCTTTGCTCGAATTATATGCTTCTTGGGGTGTTGACTTTATAAAGGTGGATGATATCGGCGATTCGAAAATTTACGGTGATGCCCATAAAGCAGAAATCAAAGCGATTCGCCGTGCAATCGATCGATCCGGTCGAGAGATCGTCCTTTCTTTGTCTCCCGGACCAGCTGCCCTCAAAAATGGTAGTTTCTTTCAAAATCATGCCAATATGTGGCGCTTGACGGATGACTTTTGGGATCATTGGGACGCCCTTTACGCCATGTTTGACCGAGCAGCAGAGTGGGCACCTTTCGTTCGTCCAGGTAACTGGCCTGACTGTGATATGCTACCGTTGGGTCATATCGGCATTCGAGCAGTTGATGGAGGCGGTGGTGACAGCTGGACACGTTTTACGGAAGACGAGCAATACTTATTGATGAGTTTATGGACGATCTTCCAATCTCCATTGATGTTTGGTGGTACTTTACCAGACATCGATCTCTTTACCTTACGTTTATTGACGAATACTGAAGTCTTAGAAATGTATCGAAGAATTTATACGAAAAAAGAGTTCTATCGTGATCAAGAGTGGATCATTTGGGAGGCGTTGAGCGACACAGCAGTCTACTATGCCATTTTCAATGTTTCTGATCAAACGCAAACCATCCCAAAATCGATCGCTGCTTTACTACCAATTAAAAGCGGCACTGAGTTATGGCAACAAAAAGAACAAACAATTGCCGATGCTGAGGTTCCTACTCATGGTGTCTTGTTACTCAAAAGCCCATTACAATAGTCCTCTCAATGAAAGCAACACAATGTGCCGAGCACATTGTGTTGCTTTTCTATTCATATTGTTCTTACCCTCTCAACAAGGTACCTACCAGTCTTACAAACAACTGACCGTAACCATTTCCAGCCTATACTTCATGAATCAAGTAACTCTGTTTTCCCTCTCGCAAAAAGATTGGTAAGGAATCAATTTGTGCCTGTGCGACAATCCATTGTCCACCTTCATAGATAGTTCCATCTCGAGCATCGGTCCATTTTGCTCCTGTTGGCAAATATACCTCACGCTCAGTAGCATGCGCTACAACGATGGGCGCTACTAGAATATCAGAACCATAGAGATACTGTGTTGTCAGTTCCCATGCCTGGTGATCCTCTGGAAATTCATAAAAAGTTGGGCGAATGACTGGCGTTCCTTTTTCATGAGCTGCGCGCATCAATTCACGCGAGTAGTCCCGCATCAATTCACGAATTCCAATAAATTTTTTCATAATCTCATAGTTCTTTTCCCCAAACGCCCATATTTCGTTAGCTGCTCCGGTTTGCTCTGTTTCTTCACCATCTGCCTTGAAGATTTTTTTATGGGGAGTACGTGAACCATGCAATCGCATGACTGGACAAAAAGTCCCATATTGAAACCAGCGGATCAATAAATCTTGAAAATCTAGACTTGTCACAGAACCACCATGAAATCCGCCGATGTCACTTGTCCACCACGGGATGCCTGCTAACCCCATTTGCATGCCAGCAACGATTTGGTTGCGAAAGTCTTGGTAAGTCGAATGAATATCGCCGGACCAAACCAATGCCCCATATCGTTGGCTGCCCGCCCAAGCACAACGAACCAATTTGATTGAATGTTCTTTTTGTGAGGAGGCTTCTCCCTCATCAAAACCACGAACATACTCACGGGGGTAAATATTGCCTTTTTGCAGCACACTCCCTACATAATAACGATAGGAATCATAGTCATACGTACCAAATTCTGGTTCAGCCTCATCCAACCAAAACAAGCGAATGCCGTTATTGACATAATTTTTTGATACTTTCTCCCAGACATAGTTTCGAGCTTTAGGATTTGTTGGATCATAAAAAATGTTATTCCCATGAAACAACATCTGCACATCAATGCCGCGATCCGTTTTGACTAATAAGCCTTTTTCTTTCATCTCTTGAAAATTCTCACTACGCGTGTCGATTTGGGGCCAGATCGATACCATTAGCTCGATTCCATATTTATCTCGTACTTCTTCTGCCATCGCCTTGGGGTCTGGAAAGAAATTTTCATCAAAGCGAAAATCACCACAGCGCGGCCAATGATAATAATCGATCACTAGTACATCAACAGGAATGTTCCGCTCTTTGTGTTCCCTAGCGATCGCCACTACTTCCGCTTGTGTCGCATAGCGAAGTTTACATTGCCAAAATCCTAGACCATATTCGGGCATCATAGGTGCCCGTCCTGTCACTTGGCTAAATTGTTCTTCGATTTGAGCTGGTGTCTCTCCAGCAGTGATCCAGTAATCCAATTGCTTCGTACTTTCGGCACGCCATTCGGTCGTATTTTTACCAAAAGAGACCGAACCGATTGCTGGATTGTGCCAAAAAAAGCCGTATCCTTTGTTTGATAAATAAAAGGGGATCGAAGCTTGTGAATTTCGATGCGCTAATTCTAAATTACACCCTTTTAGATCAAAAATATCCTGTTGATATTGCCCCATACCATAGATTTTCTCCTCATGATTGGCTTCGAAAGTAGCTTTTAGTTGAAAATCTCCTCCAATAATCGACTTGAAAAACCGCGCCTTTTTCAAGAGCGCACCGCCAGATGCTGCTTCTTTCAAAATCACTTCACCTTTTTGATTGTAAAAAGTGATCTTGCCATAGTTGTTCCAGCCTGACTCTTTGGTGACTACTGCGTGGATTTTTCCATTACCGATAGCTCCTACATCCCCCTCAATCGCAACCTCGGCCTTAGAATCTTGTGTTAATAATGCACAGCAGGATAAATCTAGTTCACCAGACGGTGCACTCACCACCCGCAAACTGTTCGTGCCCCAAGCAATAATGCGCACGACTTCATTTCCATTTTGAAATTCGAGGTAATTCTCACCTATTGAAAAAAACGACATTTTTGAACCCTCCTTTTTTTCAGTATAGCTGGATTACAGAGGGCTATCCTTCAATTTTATGGCGTGTTCTATCGTAATCATGTCATTTTTCCGATATTGTGTAGGGGTCTCACCAAACATCTTTTTGAAGCACACAGAAAAATGATTACTATTACAAAAACCGACAGCTTGAGCGATCGCCACCATGGTCAAATCAGTCTCTCGCAACAATTCTGCCGATCGGATCAAGCGATAATGATTTAGATAAGCCATTGGGGAAGTTCGAAATGATTGTTTAAAAAATCGTGTAAATTGCTCTTTACTTAAGGAAACAGAATCGGCCAAATCTTGTAATTGGATCATTTCATGATAATTACTATGAATATAAGATAAAACTATTTTTTCCCGTTTTTCTTGGAGGCGCTCGCTTGATTTTTTTGCTGGCTGGTCGGTCCCAACTTCTAATAGATATGACAAGAGTTGGATAACAATCCCTTTCAGACGTAATTCACGATAGGACGATTTCCCCATAAAGCATTGATCAAATAGTTGAAACAAGGTGAGACTTTGTTGACTTTTATCTGGAAAATCCACATAAGAAGTAACACATTCTTGTATCAAAAAAGGATCGATTTGTTGGCTTTGAATTCTATCTGATTGCCGACTCGTAATTAATTTTTCAGAAAAAACGATACATGAAAAACGGCAGCTTTGTTGTGCGATTCGATAGGCAGTGTGTAAAGTATTGGGAGGAATCAGTACGATCGTATTTGCTTTAATCTTGCGTGAGACTCCATTAACGACTAATTCTAGCTGTCCTTGATGGACACATAAAATTTCGATTTCTTTATGCCAATGTGGCACAAAAAAGAATTCTCGCCAAACACTCACTAAATTAGGATAATATGCTAATGGGAAATCTTCCGTGCCATGATTCGCAGCTTCATAATAAGTAAGCGCTGCGGGTTGATTTATTTTCATTGAATCACTCGCTCACTTTCCACTTTATTAACATTGTTTTTCGTTTTATCATAGCGTATCTACAACGTTTATGTAAGCGTAATCGAAAAAATATTTTATCTGTTGATCCTTCTGACCAATTGAAACAAACAGGACAGCTACTTGACGAGCTGTCCTGTTTGTTCCCACATTCCTGCAGGACAGTTTTTCTTAGCTAAATTTGCGCGAAACTGATAAAAGCAGCCGCATTTTGTACAGGTATGATTCAATCGCAGTGGACAGATCTCACAAACAGCGATTCTCCTACTGACGATCTCCGGCGAAGCCAAGTCGCTTTCTAAAGAAAGTTGTTCTGCAATCAAGGATTCAATGTCTTCCTGTGCTGCTGCCGCAGCATCTTTCACTTCGCATCCTTTACAAGTCATGGGTTCAGACTGTCAATGAGATCGTGAGAACACTCATTGCTGGCACCCGCAAGCTGACTTTGTTCTCTTCAACATCGTAAGCGGTGAAGTCTTGGATCACCACATCTTCAGGATGATCAAAATCATTGTGTGCGTTCATTTTGTCCCCCACGATATAACGAGCTTCTTTCACTTCATTGACCGCTGTTTCAAGGGAGAAAGATAATTCTTCCGTGCCTTGGGTAGCAAAATTACAAACCGATAGATGGATCGTATCTTCTTTTTTCGAAATCGTATACGTAATGGTATCGCTGCTGGTTCCATGGCTATCAATGGTTTCAGCATCTTGATGGACTTTGTACAAATCAAAGACATGATAGCTTGGGGTTTTCACCATTTGTTCGCCATCTGTCAAAATCATCGCTTGCAGGACATTGACGGTTTGTGCGATATTTGCCATATGCACTCGCTTAGCATGTTTATGGAAAATATTCAAGGTGATCGCTGCGACCATGGCATCACGGATCGTATTTTGTTGGTATAAGAAGCCTGGATTGGTCCCAGGTTCCGCTGAGAACCAAGTGCCCCATTCATCAACAATGATTCCCACACGCTGTTCTGGGTCATACTGGTCCATGATCGCGCTGTGGCGGGTCAATAATTCATCCATGTAGGCTGCTTTTTCACAGGTCACTTGCCACTCTGCCTCATCAAATTCCAAGGCGCTACCTTTTTCTTCCCAGCCCTGCGGATGAACGTAGTAGTGCAAGCTTAGGCCGTCCATCAACCAATGGGCGTTTTTCATCAGCGTTTCTGTCCAATGATAGTCTGCGACATTCGCTCCGCCGGCGACTTTGTAGATTTTTTTGTCGCCGTATTGGCGGACATAGGTTTGATAGCGGCGATACAGATCCGCATAATACTCTGGCCGCATATTGCCGCCGCAGCCCCAGTTTTCGTTTCCTACGCCAAAAAATTTCATTTCCCACGCTTCTTCATGGCCATTTTCTCTGCGAAGATCAGCCATCGGAGAAATGCCATCCATCGTGATGTATTCCACCCATTCCGACATTTCTTGCACCGTTCCGCTGCCGACATTGCCGTTGACATACGCATCACATTCCAGCTGCTTGATCAATTCAAAAAATTCATGGGTCCCGAAATGATTGTTTTCAGTCACGCCGCCCCAGTGGGTGTTGACCATCGTTTTGCGGTTTTCTTTAGGACCAATCCCGTCTTTCCAATGGTATTCATCGGCGAAGCAGCCGCCTGGCCAACGTAGCACAGGGATTTGAATGTTTTTCAGTGCTTCAACCACATCAATCCGCATCCCATTTTTATTTGGGATCGGCGAATCTTCTCCAACGTATAATCCTTCATAGATACAACGGCCTAGATGCTCTGCAAAATGACCGTAGATATATTTACTGATCGTTGTTCCTGATTTTGTGTTTTGAATGTTAATCGTCATTGTTATACTCCTATTCTTTGATTCCCCAAATGGATTCATTATTATCGCCAATCGTTGAAAACGTTAATTTTTGCTGCTCAAATTCTGTTATTTCCTGACTTAATAAGATACCTTTGAAGGTGGCTTCTTCAAAAGTCAATGCCAAGTATCCCGCATCGTACGTCCAAGTTCCGGTCAAGTCACCAGTAATGCTTCCATCTTTTTGAAGCTCGATTGTCTGCGTTTTTAGCATGGTCGTTCCATTATCGGTACCATGGTTAATGATTTCATAGCGCCCGATAATGTCATCTTCTGACAAAGCATCTGCTACTTGTTCATTGCCTCGATACTCGTAGGGTGCTGGAACTGGCCAGCCCTCCTCATTCATATACATTCTGTTGACCCGTACTTCATGGGCTTCGGTTCCATTGTTAAAGCGCGTATGGTACACCAAGGACCACTGACCATTCTCATCGATGATCGCCGAATTGTGTCCCGCTGCTCGATACCCCATTTGTTGAAACGAGAATTGGTAGTTGCCAATCAATTTGATGCCGTAGTTTGAATTTTGGTCCCCTTGTTCGAAGATTGGGCTATTTCCTTGGGCATCAAGGTAAGGTCCTTCTGGTTTTTCAGCGCGAAATAGTCGCATATTGTAACCACCTTTTGCTGCTAAACCACCATAAGTGACGAACAGGTAATAATAATCGGTTTCCTCATCATAAACAATATAGGGACCTTCTCCTGATTGATGATAGCCGCCAAAAAGCTTGATCCCGAAATAGCGATCAATGATACGCCCATCTTCCGTCGTGCTATCTTCCCCAGGATACATTGGTTTTCCAGTGGCTGGATCAACTTCTAATAAAAAGATACCGCCAGACCAAGAACCATAGGTCATCCATAGTTTCCCTTCTTCATCATAAAACAACGCTGGATCAATGGCGTTTGGCGCATAATCGGTGTTATACGTCAGACCATCTTCGATCGCCCAGTTTTCACTGAACCCACTGATTTTCCCCTCTTTGATCAATTTCGCCAAATGGGTATTTTGATAGTTGGTATTGCGTTCACTACCATCTGTCGAATCTTTTTCTGTAAAGCCAGAATAGACCACGGTATCCGCATAGCTATAGGGTCCTTCGATTGTTTTAGCTACGGCCAATCCAATCGCTGAACGCCGCCACGTAGAACTAGCTGAGTAGTAGAGCATATAGGCTCCTTTGTCTCCATTTGTCCATTCATAATCAGCATTCCAAATGACATCTGGTGCCCAAAGGCTGTAACCACCTTTTGAATCGGCATCATCGTAGCCTGCCCATTCAAAAGTCTCAGCTAGATTTTCTTTTGTGTTACCATAGATCATATTGTCTTCCATTGATTCATATTCGTGAGTGAAAGGTACTTCCCAAGTTTGTAAATCTTCTGTTTTCGCTTGGGCGAGATGCGAACCAAATACGTAAAACAGCTCTTGGTCACCAACATGAATAGAAGTAATCGATGGGTCATGAATCGACACTCGATTTTTTGTCGTTGTTTCCCACTCCTTTTGTGAAAGTTGCTCAGCAGCATCTCCTGTTTGACAGCCAGCAAGAAATAAACTAGTAAAAAAAACGGACATGGTTAAACAGAGCATTTTTCTTTTTGTATTCATTTTTTCCCTCTCTTTTATCTATCCTTTGACTACACCGGGTTCGCCAAAATCAGGCAATCCATTTTTCTTCCAAGTAAACGGTTGGACGTACGCATGTCGATTGGGATTTTCTAAAGGATTACTGTAATCATTTTTTTCTGGTCTTGCATGATACACTAAGATATCTTGTTTCCCTTCCTCATCGACTGTAAAGGAGTTATGTCCTGGTCCGTATAGGGAATTTTGTTCAGAACTTGAAAAGACTGGTTCCTTCAACTTATGCCAAGAATACCCATTCAATAGATCACTATCCTCATCTGCCCACAACAGTCCCATCGCGTAGTTTTCATCCGTCGCACTGGCTGAATAAGTAATGATCACTTTTCCATTTCTAATCAAAGCAGCTGGAGCTTCGTTCACTTTGAAGCCGATTTTTTCCCATTCATAATAAGGAATGCTCAGCAGAATCTGCTTTCCTTGCAATGTCCAAGGATTTTCCATCTCTGATAAATAAAGATTGGAATTGCCTGGAATGTTTGGATCTGCTTGTGCCCAGACATAATACAATCGGTTCCTGTGTTCAAATACCGTAGCATCTAAACTGAAACTCTCAAATTGCGTCTCGATCTGTCCTTTTTCTACCCACTCGCCTGCAAAGGGATCTTCATTCGCATTTTCGATCGCAAACATCCGATGATGATGCTGATCATTTCTGACTTCTCCATGATCTGCAGCAGCAAAATAGATGTACCATTTTCCTTGAATAAAATGAATCTCTGGTGCCCAGATCAGCTCACTCATGGGGCCTTCGGCATGAGCCGTCCAGATGACTTTCACTTCATTGTCAGCCAGACCTTTCAAGGTTTTCGCACGCCTTAATTCGATTTCCTGATACCCTGGTTTTGATCCAGTGAAGTAATAATATCCATCGGTATGCTTGTATATCCATGGGTCTGCACGTTCTAATACAATCGGTTCCAAATAATTTTCTGCCATAAATTCTACACCTTCTTAAAAAATTCCATTTTCCGTTTTTAGTATTTTTATTGCTTTGTTTTTAGACATATACATCGTCGTAGCTAGTAAATAGAGGACGACACCGATCACATCATAGATGATCAAATGGATGATGACACAGGCGATCATCCAACGTATCGTTCCTTTGTTTATTTGTTTGTCTCGCATATTCTTCGCGTTGATCCAACTGATAACGCCCATCAAAATCGTCGCTAACGCAACGATCATAACTACCTTCGATATCATTCCTACCAGACTTGACTGCAAGTATTCATACTGATTTTGATTTTGAAATGCTGCGATCCCTTGTTCTTCAAACCAAGGATAATACCCAAACATCGTTACGAGACCAATACAGACATCCCAGACCGCACTGGCACGTAGTAAATTTCTTTCCAATTTTCGATTCATGATCTTCACTATCCTTTTATTCCTGCATTTAAGTTCATAGATTCAATGAAGTATTTTTGAGCAAATAGAAACAGCATGACGGTTGGAATGATCGCAATCAATGCCGAGCCCATCAATTGACCAATCATTCGGTAGTTGCCATAAATGTCTTGTAGTAATAGCAAACCGGCTGTAATCGGCATCTTACTAACATCCGTATACACGATCACTGGCCACAAGAAATCATTCCATGAGCCTGTGAAAGAAAAGAGGCCTGCAACGATCAACACAGGTTTGATCAAAGGAACGATGATCTCTGCAAAAATTGTAAATTCATCTGCACCATCCATTCGTGCTGACTCGTCAAATTCAAGCGGGATACCTTTCATAAACTGTCGCACAAGAAAGATATTTCCCATCCCTGCTAAGCCTGGAATGATCATAGCAAGAGAAGAGTTGACCCAGCCGAAGGTTTCAATGATTTTGTAAGACGGGATCAAATTCACTACACCGGGAAACATCGAGATCCCCATCAAAAGATAAAAGATACGATCACGGTATTTAAACCGCATTCTGCCATAGCCATAAGCGGTCACTGAAACAACGATCACAACTAAAACAGTGTGCGTGACTGCGATAAACATTGAATTCCATAACCACTGCATAATTGGTGCAGTAGACGTATTAGTCAAAATCGCTACATAGTTATCTAATATCCAGTTTACGGGTAATAAACGAAACCCAGTAGAGACGATTTCGGTTTGAGAACGAAAAGAAGTGGCGAAGCTAAAAATCAGTGGAATAACCCAGATGATACATAAAACGATCAGAAACAAATATGCGATGACCATACTAGGTATATGTTTCTTTTGTGTATTCATTTTTTTGCCCCCTTAAGTATTGCTTCTATCTAAAAGAAAATATTGAAATACGGACACACACATAATGATCAATCCTAAGATGACTGCCATTGCCGAAGCCATTCCGGCAATTGATTCTCCTTGACTAAAAGCCAGTGAGCGGATATACATCATCAATACAGTCGTGCTTTGGTTTGGACCTCCACCTGTCATCATCAAAGGCTGTGCAAAGACATTAAATGCTCCAGCAGTTGTCATCACGATCGTATATAACAGTGGAAAGCGAATAGATGGCAAGGTCACATTCAAGAATTTTTGGAATGCTCCAGCTCCGTCGATCTCTGCCGCTTCATAAAGGTCTTCATTGACACCCGCTAAAGCTGAGCGATAAATGATCATGTTACCACCGATCGCTCCCCAAATGCTGACAACAAAAATCAAGATCCATGCATAGGGTTGTCGCGAAGCCCAAGAGAAATCGAACCCAAAAATATTATTGATGGCACCTAATCGAGAGTGGAAAATCAATGACCAGATCAAAGAACCTGCTGAAACAGAGATAAGACCTGGAATATATAGAATTGCTTGAAAAAGTCCTTTCAGCTTCACTTTTTTATGTTGCAATGCAGCTGCAATCATCAGTGGAATGATGATTTGTAACGGCACCATGATCAAAACGAAAATAAAGGTATTTTTCAAACCATTCCAAAATTGGGTATAGAATGTCGAGGAACTATCAAATAATAATGTTTTATAGTTGTTAAAACCGACCCAGACTGGATCAGAGATCAAATTCCATTGCGTAAATGAAGCATAAATACCATAGATCGTTGGAATACATACAAAAATAATAAAGAGTACCATGTGTGGTCCAATGAATGCGATCGATGCCCAGTTAATGCTCTTTTTTTTCATTCCTTTCATTCCCTTCTAAAAATTGGAAAAGGGGATAGAATTATCCCCCCCTTCACTTATCTAGCTACTTCTGCAATCTTATCTTCGACATATTGTTGCATCGTTGCTAATCCTTCATCCATATCTAATTCACCGTAAGCGATATCTGTACTATAAACATCTAATGCTTCTAAGACATAAGAGAAATAAACGTAGTCAAAGATGTAAAGTGTTTCTTCTTCCTCTGGTGTAGAAGTAAAGAATGATTGTGGGTATTGTTGGTAATCATCACTTTCTAAAATATCTTTACTTGCAACGATTTGACCGGCTTTTGCCCATTCGATCGAGTTTGTACGAACGAATTCTAAAAATTGTGCGATTACTTCTTCTTTTTCTTCTGTTCTGCTTTCACTCTTCAACATGCCAAACATATGAGAAGCTGCTCGGTTAGTTGCGATGTCATCTGAAGTCGAATAAATATTTGTTACGCCCCAATTCAAGCCCTCAACCGCATCATGAGCGGTGGAAGTCCAAGTACCATCTGTTGATAAGAGTACGTTTCCGCCTTGGAACATCAAATACCCATCTTCTCCATAAGGTGTCATCAAACCTGCATCTGTTAACGCTTTAATTTTTTCTAACGCTTCTTTCATTTCTGGCGTATTCACCGTCGGGTTCCCAGCATCGTCAGAAATTGCGCCACCTAAGTTACGGATTTGCGCTAAGATAACCCAAGAAAGTAACGCATTATTTACGACATAATCGCCTTCTTCCATCTGCCCTGCTAATGACATCATTTCATCAAACGTCACGATGTTATCGTCTAGCCAAGAAGTGACATTGTATTTTTCTAAAAGATCTTGATTGTAATACATGGCACTGGCATGGATATCTAATGGGATCGTATATTGAGTATCGCCGATTTTTCCTGCATTCCACGCTGTATCTAAATAATTGCTTTCTTCTAACTCAGGTTGATAAGAAACCAGACGATCAACCGGATCAATAATATCGGAATTGACAAATTCCTCTACTTTATAAGAATGCATCAAAGTCAAATCTGGAATCCCACTTTTAGAACTAACAACCGTACTTAATTTAGTATACATATCAGACGTGATCACATGATTGATTGTATAATCGGAACCTGATTGTTCATTGAATTCATTTACGATCTGATCCATATAAGCGCCATCATCACCAGTAAGGGGTGACCAAAAATTAATCGTGTATTTTTCTTTTTCCGCTGCCTGATAACGATTAAAACCAATAAGGGCAACTGCAACGACTGCAACTAAAGCACCAATAATAATAAGTTTCTTCTTCATGTTTTTCCCTCTTTCATAGAAATTGAATTTTGGTCTTTGAAGCCGAACACACGCCTATCCTCCTTCTCTTATTTGCTATCCCAGCATTTATAATTGCATTATTCATTTCTAGCGTTTGCAAACACTTTCAATTTACAAATAAATCATAACTTGATTTGTAATCGCTGTCAACAATATTTTGATTAATTTATCAAGGATAATATCTATATTAATTAATAAATATATTAATAACTAGCGAAATAAACAACGCTATTTACACAAATTAGCAAATATGTTAACATTCAAGTAAATCAAACAGTTTAAGCGGAGGTGACACGATGCAATTAGAAATCAATCAAGAAGCATTGCCTGTCTATGAGGCACTTGCCAGTAACGTGCGAATCAAAATCATTCAATTGCTGGCTAAAAACAAGATGAATGTCAAAGAGTTGGCACAAGAGTTAGGCTTAAGCAGCGCTATCATTACGATGCATATCAAAAAATTAGAAGAAGCCAAAATCATCAAAACAGAGCGTGTAGGGCAAAAAAAGATTTCCAGTTTGAGAGTGGATCATATCGATATCAACTTTCCTGAGAAAATCTTTAATGCCTTTGATACGAAAGAAACGGCGATACCGATCGGTCATTATACAAATTATTCGGTAGAACCAACGTGCGGGCTTGCTACTTCAGCTGATTTTGTGGGAATGGTAGATGAACCGAAGTTTTTCATGGATCCCCGACGAATGGATGCCCGCATCTTGTGGTTTACGAAAGGATTTGTCGAATACCAATCGCCAAACTTCTTAGCAAAAGAAGAAAAACTCGAAATGATGGAGATTTCAATGGAAGTTTCGTCTGAATTTCCTTTTTCCAATAACAACTGGCCTTCAGACATCACCTTCAGCTTAAATGGCGTGGAGCTTGGTACATGGACTAGCCCAGGGGATTTTGCAGACATTCGTGGAAAGTATACACCGGATTGGTATCCAGACAATCTTAATCAGTACGGGTTATTGAAGACGATCCGCATCATGGATCATGGAACCTACATGGAAGGTGTTCCTCTTTCCGACATTACGATCAAGGATATACCTGCCTACGAAGATACGTGGCATTTAAAAGTGGAAGTCAAAGAAGATGCCGAGCATGTCGGCGGTTGTACCCTCTTTGGCAAGGGGTTTGGGAATTACGATCAAGATATCAAACTAAAAATGTTTTATAGCTAAAAAAAACGCTAGTCTTAGCGGCTGACCTAAACATTTCTTTTGGGAATCAGGTCGCTAAACTAGCGTTTTTGTTATTTTTTCAAATGGTAACTGTACGTACTTACAATGATGTTTTCACGCCAAGAGAGTCTGAAACGCAAGCGCAGGCTTGTTTGGTTGTGCAAAATATTTTGCCAGCGACGTCTTGGGACAAACTGTGGAATGATGACGGTCGTTGTGTAATTGTGTTTGGCTGCATTGCGGCTGACTAGATCCACATAACGTAAGATGGGATTTTCAATCGAACGATAAGAAGAATGAACGACGGAGAAACGCACGTCTGGGAATTTTTGCTTAAATTCTTGTTCGATTTCTTTTTCTTTCTTCACATCTTCATCCAACGATACGTGCATCGCTACGACATAATCACCAATCGATTGGGCATAGTTCAATGCGCCGATATTTACTCGGGTAACATTTCCGACTAAAACGATCACAGTATTTCCTTCATAAACATGTAGTGCTTCTTGTTTTTCCAACCGCAGCTGTTCTGCGACTTTCTTATAATGATCATGGATCTTGTAAAAGATATACAAGAGGATCGGCATGATAATAAAGAATGGCCAAATATCGCCTAAGCGATACACGAACAAGATGGCAATGATCGCAAAGGAAATCAAAGCCCCAACGATGTTGGCGATCGATTTAAAGAACCAGCCTTTGCCTTCTTTTCTCCATTTGATCACCATTCCGCTTTGGGACAAGGCAAAAGGAATAAATACCCCAATGGAATACAAAGGAATCAAACGCTCGGTCGATCCTTGGAAGATAAACAATAATACGATGGAACCAGCAGCCAAGGTGATGATTCCGTTCGAATAGCCAAGACGGTCCCCACGGTCTTGATACATATGCGGCATATATTTGTCTTTCGCTAGGTTATACGCCAACACGGGGAAAGCTGAAAATCCGGTATTTGCGGCAACTGCTAAAATCAGTGCCGTAGCAAATTGCAAAACGTAGTACATAAACCCATGACCAAAAACGGCAGAACCGATTTGAGATAGGACGGTCACTTCTGTTTCTGGTACGATACCATACCAATAGTTGATAAAAGTGATGCCGACAAAGAAGAATCCTAAAATCGACGCCATGATTGTCAAGGTCGCAGCTGCATTTTTCGCCCGTGGTTTTTTGAAAAACGGCACCGCGTTACTGATCGCTTCGACCCCTGTCAAAGAAGAGGAACCTGATGAGAAAGCCCGTAAAATCAAGGCCACGGATACCCCAGGTACGACCGCTCCCGGTAGTGCGGTTGCATTTAACGGTTGCGCACCCGTTACGATATTGTACAAACCGACCACGATCAAGACTGTGATCACTGCGATAAAGGTGTAGACAGGAATCATCAAGAAGCTAGCTGATTCTCGCAACCCTCGCAGATTCATCATCATGATCAAGATTACGATCACGACAGAAATGGCCACTTGATGACCGAACAACGCCGGCACAGCTGAAGTGATAGCTTCTGCCCCTGCTGAGACGGATACTGCCACTGTCAGCATATAATCGATCAATAGAGAGCCGCCGGCAATCAGGCCCGCATTTTTCCCTAAATTTTCACTACTTACTACATATGCCCCACCGCCGTGAGGGTAAGCATGAATGATCTGGCGGTAAGACAAGGTCAATGAAATCAAAAGAATAATAACAAAAGCAGCGATCGGCAATGAATACCAGATAGCAGCAGCGGAAAGTGCCACTAATACGACAACGATCTGCTCTGTCCCATAAGCAATCGAAGACAAAGCATCAGAAGATAGCAACGCAAGGGCCGCCGTCCGGCTCAGTTTTTGTTCATCATTCTCTGCGGATTTCAATGGACGTCCGACCAACAAACGTTTCAAATACTCCACTTTTTCTACACTCCTTTTCATGAAAAAATCCTTCGTTAAACTTGTAACGATATCCTCACAAATATTGAATTATCAAGACTGTATGCTACTCTTGTAACCGCGAAAAGTCAATGAAAATCAGATGAAAAAACGACCCTTTTTCCCTCTTTTGATTATTAGAAATTTCACGTGATGGCACAAAAGCAGAAAGAACAAATGCTCTTTCTGCTTTAAGATTTTAGTGGAAGAAATGACTTTCTTTGGAAATGTCACTTAGTTTCTTCGTAGAGTTGACTAGATAAGGATACGCGTACGTACCGACGATCCCAAAGACTAGGAACAAAATCGTTAAAATGATCAACTGCGGGATAGCGTTTGGCCAATAGATCCCACCGGCTGATTCTCTTAACAGATTGACCGCATGAGTAAACGGCAGTAGCGGATTAATGAATTGGAAGAACTTCCCAGAGACTTGGATTGGGTAATTTCCTCCCCCACCTGAAATGGAGAGAACCAAAATAATGATGGCGATCCCTTTCCCGAGGTTGCCGAACAGTCCCGCCAGTACGTAGACGATCATCATAAAGGCGAGTCCGACGAGTAATGCGAAGAAGACACTGTACACAGGGTTGTGGACATCGACGCCTAATAAAAACATATTTCCTAGGGTCACGATCAAACTTTGGGCGACTGCCATCGTCAAGAACGTCAGCATCCGTGCCACAAAGGTTTCACGTTGTGTAAAGCGTTTTTTGTCTTTCTTCTCTAAATGATACTCCGTTGTAGCGACACTTGACAATAATAATGCCCCTACCCACAAACACAATGCGGTATAAAATGGTGTGCTAGCTGAACCATTGTTGGCGATTGGGTAGATTTCATTGCTTTTTAATTCCACTGGTTGTTTGAAGAAGTCGGCTTCATCCGTGGCATCAAGTTTCAATAATTTGATGACTTCCCCGAGATCGACTTCATTTTCTCCTGCTCGGATCGCATCAGCGGCTTTGTGGATGCCTGCTTTGATACTTGGCCAATCGTTATTGATTAAATCGACAGCCGCATCCAAGGCTTTTTCAACTTCTGGCAGTTTTTCATCCACCATCGCCATCGTAGAACTGATTTCTGATTTGATGGTTGGCCAATCGTTTTGCAAGAAGTCTACGGCCAGCCCTAATTTTTCTTCGACAACTGGTAATTCGTTGTTGTACAGGTCGGCTCCTTTGTTGATGGCATTGACGATTTCATCCATATGACCATTCAGCATCGTATTGGCATCGTGCAATTCTTGCTTGATGGCAGGCAATTCTTTTTGGTATTTTTCCAAAATCGTCACGGCATTGCTGACCACTGATTTGGTGGAAGACAGCAACGAGTCAAAATCGATTTCTTGGGCTTTTTTCAAGACATCTTCGGCAGTGGTGATGGTTTCGATTAGTTTGGTTAGAATGTCGTTGATGGTTGCAGTGATTGAATCAACATTGATGCTGTTCATAAGATCAGCGATGTTTTGAGCAGCTGCGGTAACTTGATCGAGGTACGCTGTAATTTCATCAACAGACCCATTTTGAACAAGGTTATTCAATTGCGATAAGCGGTCAGATAAAACTCCTAGCGATGTTTTAGCATTGCTTAGTTGCGTAATGATACCTTCTAAATCGGCGTTACTACCGGAATTCTGAATATTGGTTAAAAAGGCAATCAAGGAATCCAAGGCTGCTTGTTGTTGCTGGATGTTCTTTTGAAAGTCAGTGATCGTTGCACTGATTGCTTGACGCTCTTCATCCGTTAGTTCATTGTCAGCTAGTGCTTGACGAATCGTACTTGTCAGCCCAGCGGTAGTTGTTGCCACTTGACTGATCGACTCAATCGTCACCTTCACACTGCTAGAAATACTTGGCAGGGCATCTTGCAACTGTTGGGCCCCATCTTTGGTCGCTGTGGCGAAGCTGGCGGCTTGGTCGCCTAGTTGTTCGATCTGTGGTAACGCGGCTTGAACTTGTTCGATGACTTGCAGTCCTTGTTTGGCGGTATCGATGCCGTCCGTCATGGTGCTGGCAATGTCATCAAAATCATCATCGATCATCTTCAATTGTTTGCCGGCATTTTGGATCTCTGGGATCTTCTCTTGCAAGGTCAAAATGATGCTGGCTTCTTTCTTCAATGTCGGCAGCTTATCGTTTAGGCCAATCAGTTTTTCCCCCATGGCATCCACTTGCGGAATATAATCGGTAAATTCTTCGGCTTTTGCGATCTTTTCTTTGATTTCTGGAAACTTATCGTGCAAGGTGACGATCTCTTTCGTATAACCGTCGATCGTAGCCAAATTGTCATCGGTATCTAAGATCATGGATTTGACTTTGTTGATGCTGACTAAGTTGGAATCAATGTCATAGCCGATTTCATTGAAGACTTTTATTAACGTAGAGCTGGCGGTTTCAATAAAGTTCTGTGAGATCTCTTCTTGAAGGCTGCTAGCTCCTTTCTCGGTGATTTTTGGTGCGATGGCGTTGATTTTTTGGTTGCTGTAATACTCAATGGTCGGTTTTTCAATTGTCCCGCTGGTAAAGCTGATCAGATCATCTGAAAAATCAGCTGGCAGATAAATACCGGCGTAATATTTTCCTGATTTGACCCCTTCTACCAAGTCCTCTTTTGAATCCACGAAACGCCAGCCTAACTGTTTGTTATCATGGAGGGTGTCGATGACTTCATCACCGATATCGATATGCTTGCCTTGAAATTCTGCCCCTTTATCCGCACTATACACGGCGATTGGCAATTCACTGGTGTTGCCATATGGATCCCAAAGTGCTTTGATATTGAACCACGCATAAAGCGAGGGTAAGATCATTAAGGCAATGATCAAAAATGCAGAGATTGGATTGCTGAAAATTCGTTTCCAGTCCAGTTTATATAAATAGAAAACATTCTTTAGTTTATTCATTTTTTTCTTCCCCCACTAGTTCTTCGTCGAAGGATAATTTACCATGTTTTTCCCCCGCCGCCAACGGCTACGATCGACCAAGAAAAGTCCTTTTGACAAATGGACGTTTTTGTCAAAATGAAACCCCTTTACTTTTTGTTTTTTTTCGCTTATTGTTAAACTTTCTTTAACTTTACCATGATGGCGAAAAACAAACCACTCATATCCTTTGAACTGTTTTTTTACCGGTCTTTTCTTCACAAAAAAACTTCCTTTTTCTGCAACGAAAAAGGAAGTTTTTTTAGGTGTTATTTCAGTTGATCCTTTGCCAATAAATCATACACATACTTCAATGAGGTGGCTTCGCCATATAACTGAAGTCCGGCCTTCTCTTCTGGGGAGTAGACTTGATCAAAGCTTTGATCGGGAATCAGCACAACATCGATCTCCGCACGTGTCGCAGCTGTTGCTCCCACAAGAGAATCTTCCATGACTAATGCTTTTTCTGCTGCGACTTGCGCTTTTTCTAAAGTCAGCAAGTAAGGTGCGGGATCAGGTTTATGGGCGGAGACATCATCGCCAAAGGTCTGATAGTCAAAGGCCTGCAACAAATCGAAATGCGCCAACAATTCAGAGGCTCTTTTTTTCATCGTCGAGGTGGCTAGTGCCGTTTGGAAGCCTTTCTCCCTAGCCAATGCGATGGTTTCTTTCGCATAGGGTTTAGTTTTGAAGGTGCCATCAGTTATTTGCTGGGCAATATAGACTTCCCGTTCTGCTCGTAATTCCTGCACCCGCTGCTGACCGCCTACGAGGTCGGCTAATTTACTAGCCGTCTGTTGCCAACTTTGACCACGCCAACCAAAAATATCAGCGGCTGTAATCGGAAGCTGATACTTTTTAAATAGAGCCAACCACCCATCAAAATAGACTTTTTCAGTATCGACTAACAATCCATCAAAATCAAAAATCAAAAGTTCTTTCATAAACGCTCCTTCGTTTTGCTAAGATTTCCCCCTCACTCACTGGGTATCAAGACATTTCCCGACTTTTGTCAGCAGCTGCTTGCACTGCTTTGATGACAGCCGCACGAAAGCCATTTTCCTCTAAGGTTTTGACTGCTTGGATCGTTGTGCCCCCAGGCGAGCTGACACGATCCTTTAAGACACCTGGGTGTTCCTTCGTCTCTAGTACCATCTTCGCTGCGCCTAATACCGCTTGAGCAGCAAATTCATACGCCATCGGCCGCGGCATACCTTCTGCCACTGCTCCATCTGCCAAAGCTTCAATGAATAAATACGTGTAGGCTGGCGAAGAACCACTGACACCAATGACTGCATCGATCATGCTTTCTGGTACTTGCTCGGCTTTCCCAAGGCTTTCAAAAAGTTGTTTGACTTCGTTGGCTTCGGCTTCCGTTACTTGACCGTTGGGGCTGATAGAAGACATCCCTTCGCCGACAAGTGCGGGGGTATTTGGCATGACCCGCACGATTTTGTGCGCACCGATGATTTCTTCCATTTGCGCGATCGTCACACCCGCGGCAATAGATACTAGCAAATGTTCCTCAGTCAATCCTGCTTTTAAATCAGCAAGCAAGCGGGGAAAGACAAAAGGTTTGACTGCTAAGACGAAGATCTCTGCTTTTTCTGTGACATCCGCCAGCTTAGTTGTCCCAGTGATTCCGGTTTCTTTTTCTAATTGTGCCAAAGTCGGCTCGTAGCGATGGTTATAAACCAAGATCTCTGCTGGTTCATACAGCTTTGCTGCAATCAAGCCATTAATGATAGCTTTTGCCATGTTACCGGCTCCTAAAAAGGCGATTTTTCTCATGTATTTCACGCTCCACTTCTGATTTTGATACCACTTTTTGCTAAAAAAGCCTAATCAATGACTAGGCTTCAAATTCGATCATATACGGATGCAAGGCAGTGTTATAGATCCCTTCTGTATATTCTACCACTTCTCCTTGTAGATCATACGAATAACGGGTTCGTTTCAAGGCAGCGACCTCCGGCGTGATCATAAACTTCTGTTGCTCTTCAGTCAACGTCGTTGCCACAAACGCATCTTGAAAGCGATCGATGATCATTCGATGTTCATCCAACAGGCGATACAATGATTTTTCTTCAAAGACCTCGATGGAGGTTCCCTTTAGTTGCTTTGGCAAATGGTACTCATAGTAAATAAAAGGTTGGTGGTCAAAATAGTACATGCGACGTAAACGCATGACTTCTTTGCCCATCAAAGAATACGCAGGGTGTTCAGGCGCAAGTTCGACTAATTCATAGCTGAGGTTTTTCTTTGTGTATTCCTTGCCGGTCTTTTCAAGCAATTGGCTAAACGTCGTGCCTTTTGACAGCTTGTTGTAGGGGCGATTGCTTAAAACCGTCGTCCCACGTCCGCTGCGTTTTTCCACATACTCATCTGCCGCTAACAATTCGATGGCTTTGCGGACAGTGATCTTGCTGACATTGAAGGTAGCTTCCAATTCTGTTTCCGTCGGTAAAAATGAACCAATCGGGTAGCGACCCGACATGATGTCTTCTTTGAGCTTATCGGCAACATCACGGTAAAGAATGTGTTTGCGTTTCATTGCTATCTCGCCTTTCTCTCATTGGATTGGTCTGGTGTTCTCCTTATTCATCAAAGGTAGGAATGTCTTCTGGTTGCGGCTCGATCAAGACTTTCCGTGGCTTGCTGCCTTCAGAAGGGCCAACGACGCCTTGATCTTCTAATTCATCCACTAACCGAGCCGCTCGGTTATAGCCGATGCGAAAACGTCGCTGCAAGAGAGAAACGCTGGCGGTCTGCATTTCCACCACAAGGGCTTTGGCGTCTTCGAACAGCTCATCTTGCGGTTGTCCGCTGCTGCCGGCACTCGTTTCTTCCTCAGTGACCATCATTTTTTCTTCATAATTGGCTTCTTGCTGATCTGTCACGAATTCAACCACTCGTTCGACTTCTTGGTCGGAAATAAAGGCCCCTTGGACCCGAATCGGTTTGTTCTCACCCATCGGCAGATACAGCATGTCGCCGCGGCCCAGCAGTTTTTCGGCCCCGTTCCCATCAATGATGGTCCGAGAATCGACACCGCTGGAAACAGCAAACGCCATCCGTGATGGAACATTGGCTTTGATGATCCCTGTAATGACATCCACACTTGGTCGTTGCGTTGCTAAGATCATATGGATACCAGCTGCCCGCGCCATTTGTGCCAAACGAATGATGGCATCTTCGACTTCGTTGCTAGCAACCATCATCAAGTCAGCTAACTCATCAACGATCACCACAATGAATGGCAAGATCGGACGATTTTCGCCATCTTCTAAATTCTTATTGATTACTAAATCGTTGTAGCCAGTAATATTTCGGACCCCAGTTGCCGCAAATTTTTCGTAGCGTTCTTCCATTTCCTTGACCACTTTTTGCAACGCTTGCGCCGCTTTGCGAGGATTGGTCACAACGGGTGTCAAGAGATGGGGAATCCCATTGTAAACATTTAATTCAACCATTTTCGGGTCGATCATCATCAGTTTGACTTCATGGGGTTTTGCCCGCATCAAAATACTGGTGATGATGCCGTTGATGGCTACGGACTTCCCGCTCCCGGTCGATCCGGCAATCAAGAGATGGGGCATTTTCGTTAAGTCTGCCGTTTGGACACGGCCAGAAATATCGCGTCCTAAAGGTACTTCTAATAGTTTATCTGGATGATCTGGTTGGGCTTCGATCACTTCTCGGAATGAAACCATGCTGACTGCGCTGTTTGGAACTTCGATCCCAATCAATGATTTCCCTGGGATCGGCGCTTCCATCCGCACATCTTTGGCGGCCAAGGCTAAGGCGATATCATCGGTCAACCCGACGATTTTGCTGACTTTGACCCCTACTGCTGGTTGAACTTCGAATTTGGTTACTGCTGGTCCTAAGCTAGCTTTGACGACTTTTGCGTCAACACCGAAGCTTTGGAAGGTGGTTTCTAACACACCAATATTTTGTTCGATCTTTTTGTACTCGCTGCTTTGATCCGTTGAAGGGATCGAATCGAGTAATTGCGCTGAAGGCAATTCATAATCACGATTTTCAGCTTCTTCCGAAATCTCAAATTCCAATACTTCACCATCGTCATCGAGGATCTCCCCGTCTTCGTTGACCTTTTTGCTTGGTCCCGGTTTGTTTCCTGCTGGATGCGGTGCTTGAGCGGCCTCTGGTGCCGCCGCTTGCGGCAATTCTTGGAAGTGGTCGATGGGTACAAAGCTCAGCTGCTCTGGTTCAAAATCAGCTGGCGCTTGCATCTGCTGTTCTTTTGCTGATTTTTCGTCTTCTGTCATTGGTCGGACTTGATTCTTTTCTTTGATCTCCGCCATGACTGCTGCTCGCTCGGCTTCTTTTTTGGCTTCTTTCGCCGCTTGTTTCTCTGATGCTCGTTCCGCTTTGCGGGCTTCTCGTTCGGCTTGCTTTTCTGGAGAGCCTTCTAACAACCGCTGCAGCTTGTCACCAGCTACTTGCAGGTGCTCCACTAACTCGTGGCTGCTCATTTGGCTGAACAAGAACGCCCCGATCAGCATGAGTAAAACAGCGATGATGTAGCTGCCGATCTGGGAAACAAGAAAATAGGTCGCCCCATAAAGCATGGCGCCAATCATTCCGCCCCCGACATTTTGGGTCACTTGGCTGCGCCGGATATCGCCTAACAGCGTCATCCACGTCGTTTGGAAGATATTGGCTTGTTCTCCCACCACATTACTAAAGATTTGCGCATGGAGGATGATCAGTAAACCAAAATACACCAATACACAGCCGATCACTCGCCGAATGCTCTTAAACCGAGCATCGGTCGTTTTGATCGCTAACCAGACACCATAAGCAGCTAGGGCAACACTCAAAAATTGGTACGTGTTTCCGCCAACGATCCGAAACCCGTTGGCAATCAAGGTTCCTAAAAAACCTAAATGGAAAAAGCCAAATATCGAAAACAAGACAAAGAGCAGGCCGACGCCGACCAGCATTAATTTCTCTTGCTGTTTTTGTTGTTTTTTTGTTTTGCGTTTCTTTGCGCGTTTTTTTTGCGCCATTTCTATCCCTCTTTTCATCTTTCCCTATTATAACGAAAAAAGAAGGCGAACAAAAGTTTTCCTGTGAGAAATTTTGGTTAGGTGCTAGAATTTACGCGAAAATTTCTTAAATGATGAAAAAAACACCAGCTGCTAAGCAGCCAGTGCCTCTTGTTGACTTGTTTTAGTTTGGTGTGACGTCTTCGCCAAACCACTTTTCAGAGATTTCAGCAAAGGTACCATTGTCTTGCAATTCTTTCAAACCATCATTGATTTTATCTGCCATGGCTTGATCGTCTTTACGCACACCTACAGCAAAATCTTCTGCTTCAAAAGGGCTTTCGATTTCGTTGAAGTCATCGGTTTTGCCTGTTTGAGTCAAATAATATTCTGCGTAGACGCGGTCGATCAAAAGACCGTCGATCCGACCGTTTTCTAGATCGATAAAGGCTTCATTAAAACTGGCATACAAGGTTGCGTCATTGCCGTCTACAAGATCCTTCAAAACTTCCGGTTGGTTATTGAAGGTCTCATAACCAGAAGAACCTTCTTGGGCACCTAAGACTTTGCCCTCCATATCATCGAAGCTAGTAATGCCGCTGGCTTTTGCTGTGACCAAGACTTGTTTGTTTTCCATATAAGTATCTGTAAACAATACTTTTTCTTCACGAGCTGCGGTTTTGGTATACCCGTTCCAGATCATATCGATGGTGCCATTGCTTAGTTCGGTTTCTTTCATGGACCAATCGATTGGTTGAAATTTGACTTTGGTTCCTGTTAGATCCAAAATCGCTGTGGCTAAATCCACATCAAACCCAACGATGTTGCCTTGGTCGTCTTTAAAGCCCATCGGTACGAAGGTATCGTCTAGGCCGACGATCACTTCTTCTTTGTCAGCGGCACTGGTTGTGGTGTCATTGCTGCTGCCGCACGCCCCTAATAAAAATACACTTGCTGCTGCGATTCCCGTTAATAGTAATTTTTTCATTTTGTTCTCCCCCTTATTCTCCTGCTACTTTTAATAATTGATCGCCGATATTTTCGGCAAAAACCAAATCATGGGTCACCACGATCTGGGTCACTCCTTCTTTTTTCAGATCCAAGATCAGCTGTTCGACTTGCTGTCTCAAGCCTGGATCTAAGGCGCTGGTAGGCTCGTCATAGGCCAACACTTTGGGATTCATCGCCATCGCTCGTGCGATAGCCACCCGTTGCCGCTGCCCCCCAGACAATTGGAAGGGATATTGGGCTAATAGGTCACTTAACCCTAGTTTTTCTGCCAACTGTTCGGCTTTTGCTGTATACGCGGCTTTGTCTTGTTTTAGCACCATTTTTGGTGCCAAAGTGATGTTTTCATAAACCGACAAGTGGGGAAACAATTGGAAGTCTTGGAAGACGACACCGACGACTTGTTCTTGTTCTTTTGTGTCGGTGGGATCAAAGGCTTTGCCATCCAGTAAAAAGCTTCCAGAATCGATCGTTTCTAACCCAGCCAGTGTCCGAAGCAAGGTGGTTTTCCCGCCACCGGAAGGACCGACCACCGCTAAGATACTGCCGTCTTCGATCGTCAGGTCTAGCTGATCGATGACTTTTTTGGCGCCAAATGATTTTGATACTTGTTTTAGTTCTAACATATGTGGTTCCTCCTAACGGTAATAGTCCAGTTTGGTCTCGATTTGTTTTAACAATAACGTGAAGACGCCCGTCATCACCAAGTAAATCAAGCCGACCCCAACTAACGGAAGCAAGGTACTGTCTCGCTCCATGGCGATTTTTCCGATTCGCATCACGTCTGACAAGCCCAAGATGTAGACGAGGGATGTGTCTTTGACAAGATTGATGACTTCATTGCCGACAGATGGCAGGGTGATCTTGACAACTTGTGGGATGATGATTTTTTGGATCGTTTGGATTGGGGATAAACGCAAGACTTTCGCAGCTTCGTATTGTCCGGCTGGAATCGATTGGATCCCCCCACGGAAAATCTCAGCAAAATAAGCAGCGTAATTGATGATAAAGGCGATCAAGGCTGCTTCAAAGCGATCAAAGACGATCCCTAAAATCGGCAGACCGTAGAAAACAAAGATCAACTGCAGCAATAAAGGCGTTCCTCGCATCAACCAAACGTAGACTTGCACGATCAATTTCAAAATACGCAGGCGACTGGCTAAAACAAAGGCAAACAAGATGCCTAAGGGAATGGACCCGATTAAGGTCAGTGCGAACAATTTAACGGTGATTCCGGTTCCTGAAATTAGTTGGGGCATAACATTGACTAAATACTCAAACATGGTGACTTCCTCCTTGATAGGTTTCAATTTCGCTTGGCAGAAAAACAGCTTAGCGACGGCTTACTCCGACGCTTATGTGGCGCTGTGCGTTGGCTGGTGAGGGCAACTGGCAAGTTTCATTTTTCTAAAAAAGAAAAACAAAAAAAGCGCACACTGGCATTTGCCAGAGGACGCTAGATACGTGGTTCCACCTCAATTTGCCTTTCCTTCACAGGAAAAGGCCTCGTGCAGTCTTTGTGATCCTTCCACTTTCGGTTTTCGGTGAGCCGCAAAAAAAGAGAAAAAAAAACGTCCCCTAGCCATTACAGCTAAAGGACGTTATCAACGCGGTTCCACCTTTGTTTATCAGTGCTTCACAGCAACTGAACTCAGAAAGTCATCAATCAATGACTGCTGCTGTAACGGGCAAACCCGGTCTCTCCTACTTTTCTTTCGGAAAAACGACTCCAAGATGTGTTTCACAACCATGCGTTATCTCTTTGCACCAACCAGAGACTCTCTTCAAACAGCAAGCCTTGCTACTCTTCTTTTCGATGTCTGTTTCATTAAGTTGTGTCTTACTTTACTCGCTCTTAAAGAAAATGTCAAACATTTTTTCTGAAATTTTCGAAACTTTGTGGAATGCACCGATTTCGAGGGGAAGATTCAGGGTAAAGAACACGCAACTGCTTAACCGAAGTATGCTTCAGCTAAGGCTTGCCCTTGCTTGATTTTTGCCCATTGCTGCTCAGTCGAAAGCTCATTGCCGCAGTCACAAGAGGCAAAGCCGCATTGATGAGAAAGATAAAGCCGATCCTTAGGAATGATTTGACTAGCTTTGTCTAATAAGGCGATCACTCGCTCTTCATCGTCTAATGTGGCGGTTTTGCTGGATAATAAGCCTAAGACAACTTCCACTTCTGAACGATCTTTCAGCGCTTCTAAAGCCGAGATATCACCGGCACGGTCATCATCCCACTCTAGGAAAAAGCGGTCATAATGCTGATCACGTAAGAATTTTTCGGCGATCGCTTTGTAGGTACCACTGGCTGCCGCGCGGCTTTGGTAATTGCCGCGACAATTGTGGGTCCAGACTTTTAATCCTAATTCGTGGGCGTAATCAGCGACTTCGTTGTTGATCGCCACGAATTCATCGGCTAACGCTTCTAAGCCGTCATTGCCTTGGGTGAAGAAGCTCTTGTCATTGTCTTCAGCAAATAGTTCCCATAAACAATCATCGAACTGAACGATCTCACCACCGGCTTCTCGGTATTCCTGCAAGAATTCCTTGTAGGCGTTAAGCAGCCCTTCCCGCAAGGCTTCTTTCGTTGGATACACCTGACCTTCATCAACGAGGTCGTTAAAGACAGTCAGCTCGGTAAACGCGTGGGCAGCCCCCCAGACGGTGATTTTGACTGGCAGGTCGCCAGCTTGGCGTTTGGTTTCTTTAAACAATGTCAAGTAATGATGGTTTTTGCCAGATAATGGTTCTGTGATTCGGATGCCGATGTCTTTACGCGTCTCAAAATGTCCACCGTCCAAATCTTCAAAGGCATATCCATGATCGGAGATATAGCGCTCAACGCCTTTTAATCCCCAGAGAAAATCCAGATGCCACATCGAGCGACCATGTTCGCCATCTGTGATGACTGTAATGCCGTGTTCTTTTTGCGCTGCAATGATGTCAGCGATCGCTTTTGCTTCCGTTTCTTGGTAGCCAGGAAACGCATCATAAAACGGGTAGCGGATGTCCTCCCGATGCTCGATTTGATTTTTGTAGTCCAATAAATCTTGTGGTCGTAACAATGACCCCACAAGCTGAAATTTGTCTGTTGCCATATCCATTCCTCCTATACAAAGTTTTCAAA
The DNA here is from genome assembly GCF_050543505.1 of Enterococcus sp. DIV1067f. Lineage (NCBI taxonomy): Bacteria > Bacillati > Bacillota > Bacilli > Lactobacillales > Enterococcaceae > Enterococcus > Enterococcus sp. DIV1067f. The sequence continues at coordinate 452,604 of NZ_CP172940.1, read as the reverse complement.
ATTGTTAGATTTATTCTAGCAAACATCTTATACTATAGATAATACTTATAAACTTATATATTCCATAGGCAATACCTATAACACAAAAAGGAGGTTGCTTCCCATGCGTATCCAGCAGCTTGAATATTTGGAAAAAATCGTAGAGACCGGCTCTTTCAATGAAGCCGCCAAACAGCTTTTCATCAGTCAGCCATCCCTCTCCCAAGCCATGAAAGAGTTGGAAAAAGAGTATGATCTGCAGCTGTTTTACCGCAGTAAATTAGGGGTGACCTTGACCGATGATGGCCGTTCCTTTCTCAACTATGCTCGAAATGTTTTAGACCAAGTCAATCTCTTGGACGAACGCTTTCGCAAAGACAGCCATCGCAAGCATGTTTTCAGTGTTTCCGCACAACACTATGCCTTCGTCGTCCACGCCTTCGTGGAACTGGTCAAACAGTTAGGGGAAGATGAATTTCAATTCACCTTGCGGGAGACCCAGACACAAAATGTATTGGATGATATCCAGACGTTTAAGAGCGAATTGGGGGTCATTTATCTGAATGATTTCAACACGACGGTCCTCACCCGTTTGATCCACGAAAAAGACCTGCAATTCATTCCTTTATTTGAAGCCAAACCCCACGTCTTCATCGGCCGAGAAAATCCACTGACTCAGAAAAAAAGCATCACATTAGCTGATTTGGAACCTTATACCTATTTGTCGTACGAACAAGGGGAAACCAATTCCTTCTACTTTTCTGAAGAGATCTTAAGCACTTTACAACGCAAAAAACACATTCGCATCAGCGATCGTGCCACGATTTTCAATTTGATGGTGGGTCTCAACGGCTATACCATCAGCTCTGGGATCATCAGCAGTGAGCTGAATGATGAAAAAATCGTTGCGATTCCTTTGGAAGTCGATGATGCGATGACACTAGGTTACCTCAAACACAAGAAAATGGAACTGAGTGAGATGGCTTTGGACTATCTCGCCTTGTTGAAACAGCATATCAAAAATTACGGTTTCGACGTCTTTTAAAAAAACGATCCGCAGACAGTCGGTCGGGCTTCCTTGGTAAGGCGTCCCGACCCTGTTGCGGATCGTTTTGTACTGTTTGTTCTTCTTCTGTTCTTAAATTATCTTTCGCTGATGTAGTGGAGAAAAAATCAACGCAATGGTTTCCATTCCCACTCTTCGACTTCGGCGATATCATAGCCGTTTTCTCGAATAAAGTCATGGTGATACGCAACGGTGTCTGCCATTTTTTTGGCAAAGTCCGTTGCTTTTTCTCCATAGACCCATTCGGCGGCGTCTTTGGCTAAGTGGAAGCGATCCAATTCAGAAAGGATCCGCATATCAAACGGTGTCGTGATGTCGCCATTTTCTCGGTACCCATGAATATGAAGCTGTTGGTTGCGACGGCCAAAGAAGATGTCGCGAATCAGTCCTTCATACCCGTGGAAAGCAAACACGATCGGTTTGTCTTTCGTAAAGTAGGCTTCGAATGCTTCATCGCTCAACCCACGAGGATCGACTTCTGGACGACGCAATTTCAATAGATCGACCACATTGATGAAGCGGACTTTCAACTCTGGGAAGGCTTCAATCAGCAAGGAAACAGCAGCTAATGCTTCCAAATTCGGTTCCGTCCCGGCAGCTGCGATCACAATGTCCGGTTCTTGTCCTTCATCCGTCGATGCCCAGTCGATGATTTTCAAGCCATCTTTGACAAGCACTTTCGCTTCATCCGCCGAATAAAACTGCGGACGTGGGTGTTTCGAAGAGACCACTAGATTGATCTTTTCTTCAGAAGCGAGTGTTTCAGCCATGACAGCCATCAAGCTATTGGCATCGGCTGGCAAGTAGACCCGCACAAAGTCGGCTTTTTTCTCTGCAATATGGGTCATGATCCCTGGATCTTGGTGGGTGTACCCATTATGGTCTTGTTGGAAGACCGTTGATGAAGCGATCAAATTCAATGAGGGGTACGGGTTGCGCCAGTCCAGATCATGGGCTTTTCGTAACCATTTGAAGTGCTGCGTGATCATAGAATCAACGACTCTTAGGAACGACTCGTAGCTGGCAAAGAAGCCATGACGCCCCGTCAGCACATAGCCTTCCAAGAAGCCTTCTGCTTGATGTTCTGATAATTGTGAATCAATCACACGGCCCACTGAAGACAGCCACTCATCATAATCAGGATGTTTTGGCTCCAACCATTGGCGGTCCGTGACTTCGAACACATGGTTCAACCGATTGGATTTGGCTTCATCTGGGCCAAAAATGCGGAAGTTGTCAGGATTTTCTTTGATGATGTCACGGGCAAATTTCCCAAAGACCATCATATCTTGGGCAGTCGTTTCCCCTGGTGTCTCAATCGCAATGGCATGTGCTTGCCAATCTGGCAAGCGTAGCGGTTGCGGATCGATCCCCCCGTTGGTGATTGGGTTGACAGCCATCCGTTGCTCCCCTTTTGGCGCCAATTCTTGAATCTCAGCGTTGATGCGGCCGTTTTCGTCAAAAAGCTCTTCTGGACGATAAGACTGCAGCCAATCCGTCAAAGCATCCACGTGTTCCATATGTTTCGCATTGACAGGGATCGGCACTTGGTGGGCACGGAAGCCCCCTTCAATCGGCTCGCCATCCCAGACTTTCGGTCCAGTCCACCCTTTTGGTGTGCGAACGATTAAAACAGGCCAATGAGGCATAGCGGCTTCTTCCGCAGAACCTTTGCGGGCTTCTGCTTGGATCGCGTGGATCTGTTCGATGGCTTGATCCATCTTCTGTGCCAATTGCGGATGAACCGCTTCTGGATCGTCCCCTTCTACGAAATAAGGGGTCCAACCCATGCCTTCAAAATATTTCGTGAGATCTTGGTCGCTTTTACGAGCCAAAATCGTTGGATTGGCAATTTTGGCGCCATTCAAATGCAAGATAGGCAAAATTGCGCCATCATTGACTGGGTTGATAAAGGTATTTGAAAACCAGCTGCCCGCTAACGGTCCGGTTTCGGCTTCACCATCACCGACCACTACTGCTGCAATGACATCGGGATTGTCTAAAATAGCTCCGGTAGCGTGGGCGATGGAATAGCCTAGCTCGCCGCCTTCATGGATCGAACCTGGCGTTTCAGGTGCCGCATGAGAAGCGATCCCACCTGGGAAAGAGAAAGTTTTGAATAAATGTTTCATCCCTGCTTCGTCTTGGGTGGCTTTTGGATAGATCTCGCTGTAGCTGCCGTCTAAATAAGCATTCGCAACCATGACTTGTCCGCCATGGCCCGGTCCTTCGATATAAAACATGTTTAAGTCGTACTTATTGATGACGCGATTGAGATGGGTGTAAATAAAATTTTGTCCGGCGATCGTTCCCCAGTGACCAATTGGATTCACTTTCAAGTCTTTTTCTTCGATGGGGCGGCGCAATAAGGGATTGTCTTTCAAATAGATCTGACCAACGGAAAGGTAGTTGGCTGCTCGCCACCAAGCGTTCATTTTCTGATAATACTCTGGTGTATCGTAGGTTGTCTTCATTGTGCTCCTCCTTTTAGTCCATTGTTCCACTCTTACATAAAAGTCTATGCCCCCTATATTTAAAAGTCAATTTTGCTGATTGCTGGTGCTTTCAAGGGTTTGCTTGCCCGCACTTTACAGCCAGAAGGCAAGAAAGCTTAAGAAAAACGCAAAGAAACCGCCGGCATAGCCAACGGTTCCTTTTGTGATTGTGTACTTATTTGATCGTTACGTATTCTAATCCTACAAGTTTCGCCCATGTTTCGATCTGATCAGAATTTAAGACAAGTGAGACAACGGTGTGATGGCCACCGCCTGTTTCGATCCACTGTTTGACGCCATCGTGGAAGTTTGGTTTTGGCGTCCACATTACTCGTGCAACCGGTAGTTTTGGTGCTTCTTCAGTTGGCTCAAAGGCATCGACTTCATTGATCAATAATTTGTAGTGAGTGCCAAAGTCGGCCATCGAAACCACGACACCTTCGCCGCCTTGGCCGTCAAAGACGAGCCGGGCTGGGTCTTCACGATCCCCCATCGACAATGGCGAAACCACGATTTTTGGTTTGCTGGCTGCTAATACCGGATCGACTTCCATCATGTGGGATTGCAAGATGGCTTCTTTTCCTGGTGTCAGCTCATAGGTGTAGTCTTCCATAAAGCCAGTCGCTTTATTGTGAGCCATGATTTTCATCAAGCGGTCAATAGCGGCTGTTTTCCAGTCCCCTTCACCGGCAAACCCATAGCCTTCTGCCATCAAGCGTTGTACAGCTAAACCAGGCAACTGCTGCATACCATACAAGTCTTCAAAGTTCGTGGTGAATGCCGTATAGCCGCCTGCCTCAAGGAAGCGGCGCAGACCGATTTCTTGTTTGGCTTGTGCTTTGACATGACGTGCCCACTCTTCTTTGTCGTAATCGCCATAATCGAAATCATACAGCTGGCTGTATTCTTCAAAGAGTGCATCGATTTCTTCGTCAGTCACCGCATCGACAACTTGTACCAAATCGCCGATCCCAAAATAATCAACGGTCCAACCAAATTGGATCTGTGCTTCGACTTTGTCGCCTTCCGTCACCCCAACGTTACGCATGTTGTCGCCAAAACGAGCGACTTTAATTTGGAAGCTTTCATTGTAGCCGACTGCCACGTCCATCCAAGCAGCAATTTCTTTTTGGATGGCTTCATTTTTCCAATAACCGACAACGATTTTGTTTTGCTTTTTCAAACGGGCATTGATAAATCCGTATTCTCGGTCACCATGAGCCGCTTGGTTCAAGTTCATAAAGTCCATATCGATGGTTTCCCATGGAATTTGTTCATTGTATTGAGTGGCAAGGTGCAGCAATGGTTTTTGTAATAATTTCGTGCCGCGAATCCACATTTTTGCTGGTGAGAAGGTGTGCATCCAGGTGATCACCCCAGCGACTTCATCCCGATAGTTGACTTCTTTCATGATTTTCGTAATCGTATCGGCAGTAACAGCGAGTTCTTGTAAAACGACTGGATAAGGCAGCTTTGAGCTGTCATTTAAGCTTTTGACCATTTCTTCTGCATGGTCCCGTACTTCTTGTAATGCTTCTTCTCCATATAAGTGCTGTGATCCTACGACGAACCAAAATTCTTTTTTCCCGATTTCTAACATTCTACTTGCTCCTTTTTCGTTATTTTTGCCCGTAATAGGCATTTTCTCCATGTTTGCGTAAATAATGTTTGTCTAAGACCCGCTGCGGCAATTCGGGTGCGTAACTGTTGAGCTGGCGCGTGATAAAATTCATCTTAGCGACTTCTTCTAAGACCACTGCGTTCATCACCGCCGCATCCGCCGTTTTGCCCCAGGTAAACGGTCCATGACCGTGAAGCAAGACACCAGGAATTTCTTCTGGCGTGATGCCGCGTTCCTTAAAGGTTTCGACGATCACCTGTCCTGTTTGTGCTTCATAGCCTTCATCGATCTCGGCTTGCGTCAAAAAGCGGGCACAGGGGACTGCTCCATAAAACGTATCGGCATGGGTCGTGCCCATCGCTGGCAGATCGAGTCCTGCCTGAGCCCAGCTCGTCGCCCAAGTAGAATGGGTATGGACGATCCCACCAATTTCTGGAAATGCTTTGTATAAAACGGCATGCGTCGGCGTATCGGAGGAAGGATTTTTTGCTCCTTCCACTACGTTGCCCTCAAAATCACAAACCACCATATCACTGGCTTGCATGGTTTCATAGTCAACACCGCTAGGTTTGATGACAAACAACTGCTGTTGGCGATCCACAGCTGACACATTGCCCCAGGTGTATTTGATCAATCCTTGCTTCGGCAATGCCAAATTGGCTTGAAAGACTTCTTCTTTTAATCCTTCTAACACAAAATTCCCTTCTTTCTTTTTAAATCAACGCATCGATTGCCGCTTGCTCGATCGGCAACCCTGCTTGGTAACGTTGGGTAAAGACGGTGAATCCCTGAATGTCCGCTTCCGTTGGGACTAACGTCACGCCGTGATCATTTTTAAACACTTGATCTGCTAAAAATGCGGCCAAGGATTGTTCTGGCTTGTGGCGGCGTAGGTATGCTGCTAAAAGGGCGATCCCCCAGGCGCCGCCTTCACCAGCCGTTTCCAGGACCGTAACTGGCGCTTCCATGACAGCTGCCAAGACACGCTGGGCAACTTCTGGCGTCTTGAAGATCCCACCGTGACCAACGATTCGATCGAGGGCAACGTCTTCGGCTTCCAGAATCTTCATCCCGATCTTCATCGCACCAAAGGCACTAAACAGATGTAAGCGCATGAAATTTGCTAAAGTAAAAGAACTCTCTGGCGATCGGACGAAAAGCGGTCGTCCTTCAGGGATCTTGGTGATATTTTCACCAGAATAATAGCCATAAGAGAGCATCCCACCACAGTCTGAATCCCCTTTCAATGCTTCGTTGAACAAGGTCGCAAACAATTCTTCCGTGGAGAGTTTCATTCCAGCTGCGTCGGCAAATTCGCGGAAAAGTTTGACCCAGGCATTGATCTCCGAGGTACAGTTATTCGTATGGACCATCCCCACCAAATCACCAGAAGGCGTCGTGACCAAATCGATCTCTGGATACACTTGCGTTAAGGGTTCTTCTAAAACGATCATGGCAAAAGCCGACGTCCCGGCTGAAACATTCCCGCTTCGCTGTGCCACACTATTCGTGGCAACCATGCCAGTGCCCGCATCGCCTTCTGGCGGACATAACGGGATGCCGGCTTGCAAGGTACCGGTTGGGTCGAGTTTTTTTGCGCCTTCTGCCGTCAATGTGCCGGCTGGTTCGCCTGCTGTCAACACTTGTGGCAAAAGGTCTTTGATCTGCCAAGGATACCCCTGAATGCTGATTTGCGCATCAAATTGCTGCAGCATATTCGCATCATAGTTTTTTGTCGTACTATCGATTGGGAACATCCCAGATGCATCACCGATTCCGATAACTTTTTCTCCTGTCAGCTGCCAATGGACATAGCCGGCTAAGGTAGTGAAAAAAGCGACCTCTGGTACGTGAGCTTCTTGATTCAAAATCGCTTGATACAAGTGCGCGATACTCCAACGCTGCGGGATGTTGTATTGGAACAATGCCGTCAAAGTTTTTTCTGCTTCTTCCGTGATCGCATTGCGCCATGTCCGAAAAGGGACCAACAGCGTGCCTTGCTGATCAAAGGCCATATAGCCGTGCATCATTGCAGAAAAACCGATACTGCCGATCGTCGTCAAAGGTACCTCGAATTGCTGCTGGATATTGTGCGCCAACTCTTGGTAGCTGGCTTGCAGTCCTTGCCAAATCGCTTCTAGCGAGTAGGTCCAAATCCCTTGCTCCAATTGATTTTCCCATTCAAAGCTGCCAGAAGCGATCGTCTGAAACCGCTCATCGATCAAGACAGCTTTGATCCGTGTCGAGCCTAGCTCGATCCCAAGAGACGTGCGCCCGTCAATAATTGCTTGCCTTACTTGTTGCGTCATCTTCTTACTCTCCTTTTTGGTTATTGACTGAACCGCGAACGATCAGCTCTGGTTCAAAATAAAAGTGTTGTGCTTCTGTTGCCTTACCTGTAGTGATCCATTGTGCTGCCAATTCCCCCATCGCTTCTTTCGGGTGAGTCAGTGTGGTGATCGTCGGTGTGGACAAGGTGCTAAGGGGCGAGTCATCGTTTCCTACGATCGAAAAATCAGTAGGAACGTTCTTCCCAGCAGCCGTCAATGCTTGAATCAAACGATGCGCGATCTCATCGTTGTAACAAACGATGCCTGTGACTTGATTATCGGCAGCCGTCAAGCGCTGGATCGCTTGTTCAATAACGGCTTCTTTCGTCTCCGTCGTATACGTCAAGACGTCTTCTGCTGCAAACGTCCGCTTGGCTTGGGTCAACGCTTTGACAAACCCTTTCATCCGATATTTCCCTTGTAAGTCATCGATTTTCGTGATCATCATCAACTGCTGATGCTGTTGTTCTAATAGATAATTGGTTGCTAAAAAAACAGAACGTGTATCGTTGACACAAATATGCGGCAAGTCTAGTTCTTCGTAATAGGCATTGATCATGACGAGAGGAATCCCAGCTTCTTGGAGTGCGACATAATAGGCAAGATTCGGGTTGTACTGGCTGCTCTTAGTTGGTTCAACGATCAACCCGTCTACCCCTTGATCCATCATTTGCTGCAAGCACGCTCTTTCTTGCTCATGGTCATTGTTGGTTGAGCCTAAAAGCAGTGAGTAGCCTTGCTCCCGCAATGTCTGCTCCACGCCACGCATGATCGATGGGAAAATATAATCAGACAAATAGGTCATGATGATCCCAATCGTTTTGCGGTTTTTACGATTGACAGTCTCAGGTTTTGAAACGTAGGTACCTGAGCCCCGTTCTTTTCTTAAATAACCTTCATTGACCAAAACAGCGATCGCTTGGCGCACCGTGTGGCGGCTATAATGAAATTCTTCCTGTAAGGTTGCTTCTGAAGGGATCGCATCGCCTTCTTGATAGGTGCCTAAGCGGATCTTTTCTCTTAAGATATCCGCTAGTTGTTCGTACTTATTCGCCATTTTCATCCCATCTTTCAAAAGTTGTCCGTACATCTAAGATACCAAGAAACCGCTTCCTTGTCAATTGCTGCTAGGGATTTTTTTCTAAAAAACCATAACGAAAAGAAGGAAAACGACAAAATACCCTTATTTTCATCAGAATAAAACGAATAAAAACGCTATTTGTTGTATAATTGAATAAAATATTACTTATTACGTTTAAGGAGGTAAGTATTTTGACGAGAACACCTAATGAAACCTACGAGGAACCCATTATTCTGTATTCAAAAAAATATCGAGAGAATCGCAGACATGATGCCAGCTGTCGTTGGTTCATTACGAAAAAAGGCGTCTGGATAAACAACACCCATCCAAAAATCCCGGATGAAAAGATTCCCATGGCAAAAATTGCCGATGTGGAATTACATATAGGCAAAGGTCTCTTAGTGGACTACCTCCGACTGCAGGTACCAGGTAATTCTCATCTGCTTTATTTCACCAATCGAATCGATGCCCAAAAAGCCTATGAATTTTTAACGGATCATTTGGCAGCACTTGGCGGACAATCAGCCAAAAGTTACGTGGATGAAGAGGCTGGTAAAATCAAATTACTGTCTTATCATTATCGTGATGCTTGGATCATCGCAGAAGATACCCTCACGATCATCGACTACAAAAAGAAAGAAAAGCAGGTTTTGCAGATTCCCCAGATCACCAGTGTCAGTCTGAAAGAAGTTGCCGAATCTGGTCTTTGGAAAGGCAATGGCTTCTTGGAACTGTATATTGGCGGCGGGGCAATCAGAGAAACCCATTCTCGCAGAAGGACGGAACCAAACCACTCCCTTTGCTTTGCCGAAAAAGACCTGCTGATTGCTCGGATCATACAGCGCTATCTCACTAACTTCCCCCGTGAGCATGCAATACTGCCCCCGCGACCAACTGTAACCCCGACGGAACAGGTCATTGCTGATCTTCGCGAACTGAAAATGTTGGTCGATGAAGGAATTTTGACTGAAGAAGAATTTGCCTTAAAGAAAAAACAACTGTTAGGATTATAGAAGCCATCGCTTCGGGAAAAAAGCAATCCTCCTGCCATGCAAAGGCAGAGATTTCGGTGAAGGGCTGTGCTTTTTTCTGGGAAAATTTTGAACGTTTTTTTTAGAACATGCTATACTAAATGAAGAATACGTAGAGTATCTCAAAGGAGGTCTTTCTCATTTTTTCTTTTAATGACATCAAAGCGCGTTTCCCCCAGGCAACGCTGCATGACAAAGTATCCACAACGAAGGACATCGAATCCATCGCTTTCGGCAAAAAATATATTTGGCTGCCAACTGACCAATTAAGTGACAGTGAAAAACTGCTGATCCAACTGGGAAACGGCTCTTTGCAACCAGAAATCGATAACCGAAACCATCCATGGTATCCGATTTTATTTGAACATCAGCCCGTTCAAGACCAAACGTGGGTCCGAATGCTGCAAGTTCATTTCACCCGAACCATTGACTCCTTGCAATCCGAATGGCTCGCAGAGATCCAGCAAATGCTCCCTAGCGTGGTGGATCTTTTTTTCCTCACCGAAGACCATGCGGTGATCGTAGAAAAACAAGACGACACTAATTTACCCATCGAAGATCTCGACGGCTTATTCGTGGCTTTGGATATGGATTTCGACTGCTATTCCCAGCTGTTCGTTGGCCCCTTCCATCACCCACGCCACGACTTCACTACCTTATGGACGAGTGAATCTACCCTGTTTAAAAATGAGTTAAAAACGAAAACTACCAGTAAAAGTATGGATCTGCCCAAAGTGGTCTTTTCTCTTTTTCGCAATGGCTTTTCCGAGTATATTTCCTTGTTTCGTACCTTATATCTAGATTGGTTTGAAGAAGAGACCGAAACGATCATTCAATCCCTGTGGCGCAATCAAGGCAATGCAAGCTCCACAGCCAAAGAACTGTTCATGCATCGGAATTCTCTCCTATATAAGATCGATAAGTTTCAAACACTGACGCGCTTAAATTTAAAAAATATGGATGATCTGCTGCTTTGCTATTTACTGATCGACCAATTCACCCATCAGAGCAATTAAACAACCTGCACAAGAAAACGTTTTTTTCTTGTGCAGGTTTCCGTTGCGCATTCGAAGCGTTTTCATTTATGCTATTCATGTAAACTAAATGGAAAGAGGTAATCCCAATGGTAGAAATGGCCTTAAAAAATATCCACAAAAAATATGACAATAATGATGCGTATTCGGTAACTGATTTTAATTTAGATATCGCGGATCGCGAATTTATTGTTTTCGTTGGACCTTCTGGTTGCGGAAAATCAACAACCCTTCGAATGATCGCTGGTTTAGAAGATATTTCTGAAGGCGAATTGAGCATCGGTGGAAAAGTAATGAACGATGTAGCACCAAAAGACCGCGACATCGCGATGGTTTTCCAGAACTACGCATTGTATCCCCATATGACTGTTTTCAACAACATGGCATTTGGTTTGAAATTGCGTAAATACGACAAAGAAGAAATCAAAAAACGCGTAGAAAATGCCGCTGAGATCTTAGGTTTGACAGAATACTTAGATCGTAAACCTGCTGCCCTTTCAGGTGGTCAGCGTCAACGGGTTGCCTTAGGCCGTGCCATCGTTCGTGATGCCAAAGTCTTCTTGATGGATGAGCCATTGTCAAACTTAGATGCGAAATTGCGGGTTGCCATGCGTGCGGAAATCGCAAAATTACACCAACGTTTAGAAACAACGACGATCTATGTAACCCATGACCAAACAGAAGCGATGACCATGGCTGACCGGATCGTTATCATGAAAGATGGTTTCATTCAACAAATCGGTTCACCAAAAGAAGTCTACAATACACCGAAAAACATTTTCGTTGCCGGCTTTATCGGTTCACCAGCAATGAACTTCTTCAATGTTACGTTGAATAACGGTATGATCTCTGATGGTCAAAGTTTGAATTTACGTATTCCTGAAGGCAAGAATAAGATTCTTGTTGAAAAAGGCTACGAAGGCAAACAATTAGTCTTTGGTATTCGTCCAGAAGATATCCACAGTGAACAAATCGCATTGGAAGCTTCTCCTGAAGCAACTGTACGTGCTGAAGTGGTCGTATCTGAACTATTAGGTGCAGAAACAATGCTTTATACACGTGTAGGTGCGACTGAATTTATCTCGAAAGTTGATGCCCGCGACTTCCACCGTCCAGGTGAAACAGTTGATTTAGCTTTCAACATCAACAAAGCGCATTTCTTCGACAAAGATTCAGAAAATGTCATCACACTTCCTTAATTTGTAGTTACCATGCACTGTTCTCGGATTTGCCCCCTAGGCAGTCGCATTTAACTAATATCCACTTTTATTCCTTATTTGTATCCCTCAAAAACAGACAGTCAGCCGACTGTCTGTTTTTGGGTTACTTTATTCTTCCTGAGGCACATAGCGCGCGGCCATGGTTTGAATGATCGGTGTTTGCCGAACTTGAGTAAAAACGATTTTGACAGCAGACACGCCGACCGCTTCAAAGCTGATGATTTTTTGATAGCCGATCGTCACTATTTCGGTCAGTAACTGTGGTCCTGCTACAGTTTGCAGAAAAATTTTTGCTTTTTCTACCCGTTGCCAATATTGAATCGCTTCCTTCAATACAAGTGAATTGATGACGACCGGTTCTGCAAAATGTAGGGTCAGCCATGGCCGTTTGTCTTCCAAGTCCGGTTTCCAATACTGGCCAAACGCTTGAGATAGTTGGAGCTTATCCATTCTGCTGGACACACTGGTTGAATAACTCGCAAACGTGCCGTTCCTTTCAGTCGTCACCTCTTTCAATTGTTTAATCGAGTGACCTAATTGCTGCAATGCCTTTTGATCCGTTGGATGGATCATACCATCCGGCATCGGCGGCACATTAAGTAGAAAAGAACTATTGCCCCCAACGATCTGCTTGTAAAAAGACCAGAGCTCAGCGCCGCTTTTTACTTGTTGGTCTTCTGATGGATGATAAAACCAGCCGGGGCGAATCGATAAGTTGACCTCAGCAGGGTACCAAGCCAATTCGGCAGCTTCTTTAATGCCGTACTTTTTCAGCGCTTGTTGGCTTCCTAAATCCATTTCCATACTGGAAATCGATTGCCGAAACGCTGTGCTATCGGCTTTTTGCGAATGACTCGCTGTTTTTTCAGCATCCTTTAATGCTGCTGGCACCACACTCCATTCTTGAAGTCTGGTTTGCCCCGCTTCGTTTCCTACCCAACGGACATCCGGTCCGCAAACCGCAATCACTGCATTGGGTTGCAGCTCTCGAATCACTTGATAATACCGTTCCCAATCATAGTTTTGGCGTTTTCCATTGGGTCCTTCACCATTGGCCCCATCTAACCATATTTCGAATATATCACCATAATTGGTTAAAAGTTCTGTCAACTGCGCCGTATAAAAATCATCATAGGCTTGCCCCATTCCATAACAAGCTTCATGCTGATCCCAAGGCGATAAATAAATGCCGAATTTCAGGTCTGCTTGACGGCAAGCATCAGAAAGTTCTTTCACTAAATCACCTTGACCATTGCGCCAGGGCGTTGAAGCGACTGTGTAAGCAGTGTGCTGGCTTGGCCATAAGCAAAAGCCGTCATGGTGTTTACAGGTCAAAATGATTCCCTGCATACCGCTTTGCTTCATTGCAGAAACCCATTGATGACAGTCTAGCTTTTGCGGGTCAAATACCGTTGGCGACTCATTGCCGAGCCCCCATTCACGATTGGTCATCGTATTGAGACCAAAGTGGATAAAGCCATAAAATTCCAGCTGCTGCCACTGCAGTTGTCGTTTACTGGGGCGAATCTGGGTAAGTTCAGCTGGTTCGATAATCTGTTCCTCCATTCTATGAGTTGTTTGCTGCTTTAAAGAAACAGATACAAGATCGATTCTTGACTGTTTCCTCATTGGAAAAGATCCGCCGCCTTTACTGTACTTCCGTCATCTGTCCACTCACTGGCAAACAAAGCTCAAGAACTGACCGAAGCAGCATTCAATCGACGGTTCTTCCCTATCAGGTGATCAAACTACTTTACGATAAAAAGAGTAGTGCTTGCTTGGGGGATTCGCAAGGCACTACTCTAAACAACATATTCAAACGCTAAAAGACACATCTTTTTACGCGAGCCTAGCGATCGTTTTGTAAAAGGGTCAGGCTGTCTGTAAGGACAGCTTCGCCATCTAACAGCTCGTAATCTGTTTCTTTGATTAATTTATATGGCACCGCTTTGACCATGAGAAAGTCTTTTAATCGATTGACTTCGTACTTCGACTGCGGACCGATCAACAAAGCATCGACTGTTTGCTGCTGCAGGATCTGTTCAGCAATGATGGCTGGTGCCGAATAGATATGCACAGCTAGCCCTTTTTCATCTGCGGCCCGCTGCATGTTTTTCACTAAGAGACCCGTAGTGATGCCGGCGGTACAAATCAATAAAATCGTCTTTTGTGCTTGGTCCTCCATAAACAGGCCCTCCTACGAAATTTTCTTTTTCTTATTGTAGATATCCAGCACGACAGCCAGCAGCAAAATCAACCCTTTGATGGCTTGCTGCCAATCGACACCGACCCCTAAGATCGACATCCCATTGTTTAAGACACCCATCACGAGACCACCAACGATCGCCCCCATCACAGTACCAATACCGCCTGAGGTAGAAGCACCGCCGAAATACACTGCGGCCATTGCATCTAATTCCATTGACGTTCCCGCTTGCGGTGTGGCTGCATTCAACCGAGCCGCTAAAACCAAGCCCGCCAAAGCTGCCATCATCCCCATGTTCACGAAGACCCAGAAGGTGATTTTCTTCGTCTTGATTCCCGAAAGTTCGGCTGCTTTTTTGTTGCCGCCGGTTGCATAGATTTGCCGACCAGCGACGGTTTTGTTAGTCAAAAATCCATAGGCAGCCACGATCACCCCTAAGACGATCAAAATGATCGGATACCCTTGATAAGAGGCAAAGATGTAGGTAGCACCGAGAAAAACAACCGCAGTAAAGACGGCTTTAAAGGCAAAGGCTGCCATTGATTCCACTTCAAAAAGATTTTTTTTGCGGCGCTCACGGGTCCGCCATTGGCCTAAAATCAGGATGCCCGTGATCACTACACCTAAAATCATGGAAAGTAAATGGATCTGACCGCCTGCAATATCTGGCAAATAGCCGGTGGAAATTTGTTGGAATGCCTTGGGAAACGGTGCCAATGATTGACCGCCTAAGACGACTTGGGTCAATCCTCGAAACATTAGTAAACCAGACAAGGTCACGATAAATGCTGGGATACCGACATACGCGACCCAGAAGCCTTGCCAGGCACCGATCACTGCGCCCATCAGTAAGCAAAGAGGCACTGCCAACCAAGGACTGATGCCGTTATTGACCATCAAGACGCCTGCAATCGCACCGACAAACGCCATCACGGAGCCTACGGATAGATCGACATGTCCTAACAAGACGACCAAAAGCATACCGGCTGCTAAAACGAGAATATGACTGTTTTGCAACACGAGGTTGGTGATATTCAGCGGCCGCCAGAAAATTCCGTCGGTCATGAGCTGAAAGGCCACCAATAATACTGCTAAGATAATGATCATACTGTATTTGCTAAAGATTTCCAGTGCCTTTTCTTTCAGCGAATGGCTGCGTTCTTTTTTTAATTTATTGGTTGTTTCCATCTCAAACCCCACTCTCTTCTAGTGTCATTAGATTCATCAATCGTTCTTGGTCTGCCTCTTCCCGTAACACTTCGCCCGTGAAGCGGCCTTCGTTCATCGTGTAGATCCGGTCGCACATGCCTAATAGTTCTGGTAACTCCGAGGAGATGATACAGATGGCTTTGCCAGCTGCTGCCATCTCTTCGATGATCGTATAGATTTCGTACTTCGCCCCGACATCGATCCCGCGGGTCGGTTCATCTAAAAATAAGATATCTGGTGTGGTCATCAGCCACTTTGCCAAAACGACTTTTTGCTGATTCCCACCACTCAAACTGCCAACGTTTTGATAGATTGAATTGGTTTTCGTCCGCTTTTTTTTGCGAAATTCTTCTGCCATCGTGACTTCTTTTTCTTTATCGATGACCCCTTGGCGGCTGATTTTGGCAAGACTAGCGATGGTGGTGTTCTCGCGAATATCCATCAGCAGATTCAAGCCCAACGCTTTTCTGTCTTCCGACACATAGGCTAACCCATTTTTGATGGCGGTTGGCACGTTTTTGACAGAAATCGGTTGGCCGTCTTTATAGACTTCCCCCGAAATCGAACTGCCATAGGAATGACCGAAGACACTCATGGCAAACTCTGTCCGTCCCGCACCCATCAAACCGGCGATGCCGATGATCTCTCCTTTGCGGATCATCAAGTTCAAATTTTCATTCACCACACGGGTATGGTCGATTGGATGATGGACCGTCCAATTTTTGACTTCAAAAAACGGTTCACCAATAGCGGGTTTCCGCTCTGGGTAACGATTGGTCAAATCTCGCCCAACCATACCGCGAATGATACGCTCTTCAGAGATTTCGGCCCCGCTCAGCGTCTCGATCGTTTGCCCGTCTCGTAAAATCGTGATGCGATCCGCCACATTGACGATTTCATTCAGCTTGTGGGAGATAATGATCGAGGTGATCCCTTGGTTGCGAAACTCTTTGATCAGCTCTAACAGATTGGCACTTTCTTCTTCATTCAACGCCGCGGTTGGTTCATCTAAAATCAACAATCGGACGGATTTTGAAAATGCTTTGGCAATTTCCACCAGCTGTTGATGCCCGACACCGATTTGTGAAACCAGCGTATTCGGGTCTAATTTCAAGCCAACGATCTTTAAGAGGTTATCTGTTTTCTTTTCGGTCAGATCCCAATCAATAATGCCGTGTTTGGCTTGTTCATTTCCTAGAAAGATATTTTCTTTGATCGACAGGTAAGGACTTAAGGCTAACTCTTGATGAATAATAACAATTCCTTTGTCCTCACTGTCCCGCAAATCTTTGAACTTGCATAACTCCCCTTCATAATAGATCTCTCCATCATAGCTGCCGTAAGGATAGAGTCCGCTTAAGACATTCATCAGCGTGGACTTGCCAGCGCCATTTTCTCCACACAGTGCGTGGATCTCTCCTCGCTCGATCGAGAGGTTGACGTTATCAAGGGCGCGAACCCCTGAAAACTCTTTGACGATGCCTTTCATCATCAAAATATTATCTGCCATGTTCTTTCACCCTTTTCCTTTTTATGTAAAAGTGATGCGCTCCCTTTGTAAGAAAAGCGGAAAGAACGAATACTGGGGATGATTCGTTCTTCCCTGCTGCTTTAGGGGAAACTAGCATCTTTTCTCGCTGGATCTGCACTCCTTGCTTAAATGCCCAGCTCTTCTTCTGTATAGTAATCGGTATCGATCAATTCTTCTTTGTAGTTGTCGCTATCCACAGAAACAGGATTTGACAAGTAGGTTGGTACGACTTTGACGCCATTATCATAGGTTTCAGTATCGTTGACCGGCACTTCCTCGCCATTGGTGATGGCTTCGATCATTTCGATCGTGTTTTTCGCTAACACCCGTGTATCTTTAAAAATCGTTTGGGTTTGTTCGCCCGCGATGATTGATTTCACTCCTGCCACCGTCGCATCTTGACCGGTGATCACAGGCAGTGGTTTATCAGAGGAACCATAGCCCACACCTTTAAGCGATGAGATGATTCCTAGGCTGATTGGATCATAAGGTGAAAGAACAGCATCCAATGTTTGATCCGTATAGTTGGCACTCAACAAATTGTCCATCCGAGCTTGCGCGGTTGAACCATCCCAACGCAAGGTAGCGATTTGGTTGAAGTTGGTTTGACCGGAAGGAACGACTAGCTGTCCGCTGTCAAAGTATTGTTGGAAAACCGAAAGGACCCCATTATAATTGATCAGTGCATTGTTATCATCTGGAGAACCGCCGAATAATTCAATGTTAAATGGTCCTTCACCATCTTTGAGGCCTAATTTGTCTTCAATATAAGACGCTTGCAGCACGCCGACTCCAAAATTATCAAAGGTGGCATAATAATCGACGTATTCCGAGTTCATCAGTAAACGGTCATAGGCGATGACTGTGATGTCTTCGTTATGGGCTTTTTCCAACACGTCCGTCAGTGCCGAACCATCGATCGAGGCGATCACTAAAGTATCAACGCCTTTGGTGATCATGTTCTCAATTTGTGCCACTTGGTTTTCTACTTTGTCTTCTCCATATTGCAGGTCAGTTTTATAGCCAAGCTTCTCTAATTCCTCTACCATATTGTTGCCATCTGCGATCCATCGTTCTGCCGATTTGGTCGGCATCGCGATCCCAACAAATCCTTTGTCTCCGTCACCGTTTGCCCCGCTATCTGATCCATTCCCACAAGCTGCTAACAATCCACCAACCAATAAGGTGGATGCTAGGACGACCAATTTACCAAAAGTACCTTTCATTGTGATCCCTCCATGTCTTTTTCTTACATATTCAGTATAGCTAGTTAAGGAATCGCTTACATTTAGATTTTTTCGAGGTTTCTTGGATTTCTTGAGAAAAAACGGCCCAGTTACCCCCTTTTCTCTTCGGAATCTTGGATTTTTTAAGATTCCCTTGGTTTTTATTTGATTTGATATTTTGTGTAAAGCGCTTCCGTATTTTTTAGTAGAATAGACCATAGAGGTGAAAAAAATGAGGAATATAAAAATTGGGTTGTTCGTCTGTTTGTTTCTAGCTTGCTTGGCTGGTTGCCAAGCAAACAAAGAAACAACCACTGAAACAGCGGAAGAAAGTATTGTGATCGGTTTTTCCCAGTCGGGAACGGAAAGCAGCTGGCGTAAACGCCATACGGAATCGATCCGCACTGAATTAGAGAAGGAAGGCTATGAAGTCCTTTATCGTAACGGTTATATGAATCAAGAGCGACAGATCCAAGATATCCGTAATTTTATCGTGTATCAAGTCGATGCCATCGTCTTTACCCCCATTCAGGAAAACAATTGGGAACCGATTTTGGAAGAAGCGGCCCAAGCTGGGATTCCCGTTTTCGTGGTAGATCGACATGTCAATGTCAGCGATCCCTCTTTATTTTTGACCCATATCGGGCCAAGCTTCAAAGCCGAGGGCAATCGTGCAGGTCTCTACGTTAGTAATTATTATAAAGAGCATGAGAACAAAACAGTCAATGTTTTAGAATTGACGGGACTGGATGCTACGTCCCCGACGTATTTGCGCTCAGAAGGGTTCCGAGAAACCATCAAGCGTGATTATGCCCATAACAATGTGACGATCCAAGTCGTAGACGAATTAAACGGCGATTTCATCCGCCGTAAAGGCAAAGAAGTCATCGAACAATACATCGAAGCAGGCAAAATGGAACAGATTGATGTCTTGTTCAGCCACAATGATGAGATGACGTTGGGTGCCCTAGAAGCCTTAGAAAAAACCGATATTGAGCCGGGGAAGGATTTAGTGATCGTATCGATCGATGCTCAAAAAGAAATGATCGATAAATTGAAGCAAGGAGTGGTCAATTGTGTCGTTGAGTGCAACCCAGATGCCGGGGTGTTCGTCAAAAATGCCATCTCTCGCTACTTGGCTCGCGGCGCCGATGCCATTCCTCGTGAAATCTATGTCCATGAAACAGTTTTTTCCAGTGACATGGATTTCGATCAGATTCCACCGAGAAATTATTGAGGAGATGAAGATGAAAACAAAAAGTATCAAGGGCATCTTTCAACAGACGAATAAACTGATGATCCTCGTCGCCTTTATTCCCCTCGTACTAAGCAGTGTGTTTTACTCGCGGCAGATTTTCATTTAGCAAAATACCATCAACAATATTGAAGAAGCCAATCAACTATCGGAAAAAGTCGATGCCATTGTCTTGGAGGAGATGTGGGACTTAGTCTTTGGCCAAAAAACCGTCGAACAAGTCCAAGAAACCAATGTAATTGAGGAATTGAGAAGCGACCTGCAACACATCCAAGAAAATACCAGCACTGCGAAAGAGCTCAATATTTTAGCGGTCGCCTTTCGGACGCTCGATTCTTTAGAAACCTATCAGCAACAGTTGATCGACAATATTCTCAAGGATGAGCCGGTGGAAAAAAACCAATACGTCATGATCCAAGTGGATTCGGTGATCGATTTGCTATCCGATATTTTGCAGCAATTCGTCGGGGTAGAGATCAGCTTAGCCAGCCAAACCAATCACGAACTAGTCCAATCGGTATTGTTACTGATCCTTTTTCAAGTCGTGTTGCTTTTGATCATCTTTGCGATCATCAATAAAAACCGGCGCTTTGTTCGGGACAATCTGCAAGACCCATTGGATCGGTTATTAGATCTTTCCAACGAACTATCCCAAGGACATTTGAGCTACCGAGCAGAACTGCCAGAAACCCCAGAACTGCGGACCTTGACGAGTAGCTTGAATCGAATGGCAGATGACTTGACCCGGCTCTTGGAAGAAAATGCCTTGAAGCAGTATCACTTAGCCCAAAGTGAGGTGCGGGTCTTACAAGCCCAGATTACCCCACATTTCATCTATAATAGTTTAGATGCGATCGTTTCTTTGATTGAAGCTGCCCGTTACGAGCAAGCAACGGAAATGACCTATGCGTTATCAGATTTTTTCCGTATCTCCTTAAGCAAAGGGCAAGACTGGATTCCTTTGGAAAAAGAATTGCGGCATGTGGGCGATTACTTGAAGATTTTGCAGATTCGCTATGGTAGGATGCTGTCTTACACCATCGAAGATCAAACCGTCAGTCCAGAACTGCAGGTTTTGAAAATGGTCCTGCAGCCCCTAGTTGAAAACGCCGTTTATCATGGCACCAAGTTTGTCCGTCGCGTCGGCATGATTCGAATTACAGTGTCAGAATTGCCTCACCAGATTCAAATGACCATCAGTGACAACGGCATTGGGATCGACCCTGACCGTTTGGAGGAGATTCGTCGTAACCTTAAAGAAACCACTGATCCCGCCTCTGAGAGCGGCTATGGCCTATATAACGTCTATCGCCGTCTCCAGCTGAACTACGGCAGCGAAGCGCAACTGACGATCCACAGTCAATACCAAGAAGGCACCACGATTAACGTCACAGTACCAAAAAGGGAGGAACCCAACCATGTACAAAGTGTTCATAGTTGAAGATGAACATCTGATTCGCGATAGTTTACGCCACCAAATCATGACTCTCGCCAAACAATACCCGATCGTTTATAGCGATGAAGCCGCCGATGGCGAATTGGCGCTAGCTTCGATCCTTGATCTGCGTCCGGATATTATTATCAGCGATATCAAAATGCCGTTTATGGATGGCTTGGTCTTTGCGAAAGAAGCCAAAAAATTATTGCCGCAAGTTCGCATTATTTTTGTTAGCGGCTTTGATGATTTTGACTATGCAAAAACGGCACTGCAGCTGCAAGCAGACGATTACTTACTCAAGCCCATCAAAAACGAAGAATTAGAACAAGCCATCAAAACCGTCGTTCAACACTTAGATGAACAACAAACCACCCATCAGCAATTATCCAAAGAAGACGATTTATTCGAAATGGAAATCAAAAAAAATCACTTTCTGAATCATCTCTTTAAACAAAAGATCACGATCTCAGAAGCTTTTTTGCAAGCAGAAGAACTGGGACGGCGCTTTTCAGGCAAACAGTTTTGTGTGCTGTTAGCAAAAACCCCCTTCAATCAAAGTTTTTCTGACTACACTCGCTTTAGCCAGCAGCTGACCAAAGCCTATGAGCAAGATGATGCCGTCTTGTTCTCCAGTGTCTCTAGCCGCTTCATCAAGTTTTTACTTTTTGACCATGACCGAGAACAAGTTTTAGAAAAAGCCTATCAGATCGCTCAAAGCCTCGTTCATGGTTCTGGGGAAGAAGTGGCAGTGGCGATCGGACCTATAGCAGATCGTTTCTCGGGCATCCCTCTTTCTTATCAGAAAGCTCGTGACATGCTAAAAACCTATGGCAGCATCCGCAAGGAAAAAATCATCAGCTATGAAGATGACATTCGGGAAGGGGAACTGTCCCCCACCAATCCTTTCAAAACCGATCTTGCTTCAAGACTGGCAAATGCTGGGAAACAGACGATCCCTGAGCTGACCGATGAATTGATGGCGCCTCAAGGGACCGTTGAGCGAACGCAAATGTACCGTTTGTTCGTCTTGGTCGAATTGCTGGCATTATTGAAGAAAAAAGACAGTCATTCGCTGCCCCAGATCGTTCAGCACGCCCATGACTTAGACTATCTAGCGGCATTGACCCATGAGCCAGAGAACTATCAAACGACTCTGGCAGAACTGTTGCCGCTATTGACCAAACAACCCATCAATCCTGCAATGGCGAAATATCAAAGCGTCATCAATCAAGCCAAAGCCTTTATCAGTGAGCACTTTTCTGATCCCAATATTTCCTTAAATGTAGTTGCTGAAAAAGTTCATTTGAGTCCGGCGCACTTCAGCACCATCTTCTCGCAAGCCACTGATTCTACGTTTATCGAATACTTGACCGAGCAACGATTGACCTTAGCTAAGGAACTGCTGTTAACGACAAATCTACGGCTATCTGAGATCGCCTTTGATGTTGGCTATAATGACCCAAATTATTTTTCCTTTTTGTTCAAGAAGAAAGAAAGTATCTCACCGAAAGAATACCGTCAAAAAAATGCCTAGTTGAATGAATGGATACAAAAAAAGAGTGAGGGACAGCAAAATCGTCCTCACTCTTTTTTATTTTCTACCTCATTCAGTTATTTCTTCTCCATAGCAGCTTTTAAAGCAGCTGCTAATGGGCTTTCTTGCGGTTCTTCTTGATTGATTTTATTCATCAAGCGGCGTTCTTCGTGTTTCGACAGCTTTTTGCTGCGCTCTTTTTTATCCGCCATTTTTTCGGTGGTCCCATCGAATTTACAGCGGAAATAGGCGCCATTTTTGCCCTCAATGATCTCCATCTTTCGGTGACATTGCGGGCAACGTCGGTTTGAAACTTTCGGGTCTTTCCGACGACGGTACTTGCAGGTGCCACTAGAACAAACATAGATCTTGCCATCACGGGTATTTTTCTCCCGCAATGGTTCGCCGCATTCTGGACACCGTTTTTGGGTCAATGAGAAATCTTGGTACTTGCTTTCGCTTTGCTTGATTTCTTTGACCAGTTGTTTGGTGTCTGCTTCGATTTGTGCGAGGAAGGTTTGGGCAGAATAGGTGCCTTTCGCAATGGCTTCCAGTTCCTTCTCCCATTTTTCCGTCAACTCTGGTGTCACCAAGGAAGGATTGACTAAGACTAACAACTGCTTGCCTTTTGGCGATACTTGCAAGCCGCTTGGGGTCCGCTCCATCAGCTCAGATTTGATCAGCTTTTCAATGATCTCCGCACGGGTTGCCGGCGTACCGAGACTATGTTTTTCCATTTTACCTAAAAGAGTTCCTTCATTCAACGGTTTCGGTGGTGTGGTCAACTCTTTCTGGATGGTGAACTCAGGCTTGACGGTACTGCCTTTTTGCCAAGCTATGTCACTGGTTTCTTCTTCAGAAGTCGTTTTCCATCCCGCTTCTAACACGGTATTGCGGTTGAATACAAAGGTTTCTGAACCAAAGGTCACGGTCACTTTCTGCTGCTGCTTTTTATGGGGTTTCGCAAAGAGCATTAAGAAACGACTAACGATCATTTGATAGATCCGTTGTTCATCGGTAGTTAATTTTTCATAACGTGCCCGCTGTTCCGTTGGCAATAGGGCATGGTGATCGGTAACTTTTTTATCATTGAAGACAGCTTGCTGCACCACTTGTCCGCCATTTTTCAAGTATCCTTTGACTTCTGGGGCAAAATCCGCAACTGCCTGCAGGCGTTCCTTCATGGTTGCCTTCATATCATTAGTCAAATACTTGGAATCCGTCCTTGGGTAAGTGACGATTTTATGGGTTTCATACAAGCTTTGAACAAGCGACAAGGTCTTCTTGGCTGAAAATCCATAACGCTGATTGGCTTCTCGTTGGATCTCGGTCAAATCGTAGGGCAATGGTGCACTTTCTGTTTTGACCTTTTCTTCGATCGCTGTCACGCGACCATTTTGTTGACTCATTTGCTTGACCAATGCTTCGGCGTCGCTGCGTTCTTTTAGTTGATAGGGATTTTTTTGCTGCAGGCGGGCCTTGGCATCGCCTACGTTTAGGGTAATCACATGATAGGTTTGCGGACGGAAACTCTCTATTTGCATTTCCTGACTGCGCACCAAAGCTAAGGTAGGGGTTTGGACCCGACCCGCACTAAGATTGTCTTGATATTTGACCGTCAATGCCCGCGTGACATTCAACCCTACCAGCCAGTCGGCTTTTGCCCGCGCAAGGGCGGAGTAGTAAAGATTGTCGTAGTGCTTGGCTGACTGCAATTTTGCAAAGCCTTCTTTGATGGCTTTAGGGGTTTGCGAAGAAATCCACAAACGTTTGACTGGTTTGTCAAAACGAACCCACTCCAAAATCCAGCGAGCGACTAGCTCCCCTTCTCTTCCCGCATCGGTAGCGATCACGACTTCCCCGACATCTTTTCTTTGAGCCAATTGTTTGATGGCTTTTAGTTGATGACCGGTTTTTGGCAACGGCTTGATCCCGATGGACTTAGGGATCATCGGTAACGTTTCCATCTGCCATGATGCCCACTCTTTGTTTAAATCTTCAGGCATTTTCAAGCCCAATAAATGACCAAGGGCCCAAGTAACGATCGCCTTGGGTCCTTCGTAATAATTTTTATGTTTTTGCTCACAGCCCAAAACTTTGCTGAGGTCTTTGGCAACGCTTGGCTTTTCCGCTAGAATTAGTTGTTTCATAAAAATCTTTCCTGCTTTCGTCGACGACTTGCTGATATTCTTTGAGCAATGCCAGTCCAATATATTGTTGGAGGTAATCGTCGCATTCTTCGCACCAGCGTTCGTCTTCTTCATTCCAAAAAGCCGTCATAAAGTTTGATTTTGCATTTATGTACGAATACTCTTCTCTGATTTCTTGCCATTTTTGTTCATAAAATGACTGCGCCTCGCTGAAAGTTGCAAATGTGAACGCCTCTTGAATATCTGACTGCCATCCCTCAAAAAACCACCACGGTTCATTGTCCCCATACATGACTACTACTTGATACATTCCATTGCTCCTTTCACGATTCCTTCCCCATATTAGTCACTTTTACTTAAACTTGCAAGGAATAAGTTTCAGCATTTAAACATCGCTTAAAGAATTCATTAAACCTTCGTTTTTTTGTACGTTTTATCGGTTGCTTAAGATTACATCATTTCTATGCCCTTATAGTCTAGCACAGAAGTTTCCTGTTGTGAATATAACAGGAAAAGATTAAAAAAATATCAAACAAGATTTATTTTAACCTCGCAAAAAAAAATTTATCTGTGATGGATATGCTACAATAATGGCAACCATGAAACTGCCAGGAGGTGCCCCATGTATCTCGAACAAATCACTTTTCCCGATCAAGAAACCGAGTTTGATTTTTTCCTTTCTATCCAACGGACTGTCTATGATTCTTACTACCCTTTTCAGATTCTCAGTGCCCGCCGTTTTCAGCAGATCGATTTTGAACCAATCACGATTTTATATGGCGGCAATGGTTCTGGCAAAACCACTGCATTGAACGTGATTGCCGAAAAGATCCACGCGCAGCGCTTTGCTGCGTATAATCGGTCGAATTTTTTCGAGGACTATCTATCCTACTGTTCTGCTCGTAGCAACGACGAACCGCAAGAAAAAGTGCTATTGACCAGCGATGACGTCTTTGACTTCATGCTTGATATTCGAAACTTAAATCAAGGGATCGATCATCGCCGAGAAGAAGTGTTTCAAGAATACTACCAAGCAAAGTATGCGGACTTTCGTTTCACAGGTTTTGACGATTACCATGAATTGAAGAAAATCAATCTCGCACGATCCAACACACAGTCCAAATTCACCCGCAAGCACTTGATCGACAACGTCCGAGAATATTCCAATGGTGAAAGTGCCTTTCGCTTCTTTCAAGAAAAAATTCGTCCCAACAGTCTTTACTTATTAGATGAACCAGAAAATTCCCTTTCTGCTGATCGCCAGCTGGAACTAGTGCAGTTACTGGAAGATTTTGTCCGCTATGAACAGTGCCAATTCATTATTGCTACCCATAGTCCTTTCGTTTTATCTTTAAAGGAAGCCAAAATCTATGATTTGGATCAAACACCTGTCGATGTTCGGAAGTGGACGCAGTTAGCTAGTGTCCAGCAGTATTACCGCTTTTTTCAAGCACATCAAGCCGAGTTTGATGATCGATCATGACCAAAGCAAACCATTTTCCGTCAAAGATTTCTTTTGGCATTTTTTTCCGCTACACTCACACAAAGACCAAAATCAAATTGATCAGAGCAATATAGAAGGCGACAACTCCCGCAATTTTGCCTCACTTGACTTCTGCTTGGTTATACTGATCGGAATGCTCCGCAATCTGAGCGGACAAAAAGTAGAACTTTTTAAAACAATCAAATACCCTACTAAACCAAATAGTACGGCTAAGGCAAGTTCGTTGATTTGGCTTGAAATGACCTGATTCTGATGAAGCATTACCACCCCTACGGCACTAACGTCCCCTCATTTCATGAGGTTGGCTCTTGTACGATTCATGCCCCTCCCCCTTTCTTTTAAAAATGCCAATGCATCAAAAACATTAATTTTCTGACTAAATTATAGCATATTTTGAATAAAAAAATAAAATCCAAGAACTCGTAAACGAATGTTCTTGGATTTTTATCAATCGAAAAAGATGATTACTTGCTGGCTAATCACCACCAGCAAAAATTTCTTCTTTATTATAAATCGGTGCATGTTTTTTCAAGTCTTCAAGTGTTCCTACTTGTCTCCCTTTGGAGTAAAAACCATCTAACAAGCCTAAAGATTGAAAAATCGTTTGCTTATAGGCAATTTCCGCATTCCATTCCGTGGTATCTAGTATTTGCAAAGCTTTATGGATTGCTTCGATGCCAGATGCTCCTGGCGCACTGATCAGTACCCCATGACTGTTGAGGAGCAACATATTCGGTAAGGCGAGTTGTTCTTTTTTCATGTAATCAGAAACTAATTCTGCTAATTCTGGTGAGCAATTAGGTTCAAAGTCTAGTACAGGAATATAGCCAATTTTTTGGGTCGCTTCTGTTAAGTTAGGCATATCCAATCCGGCGGTTGCCCAAAACATCGAGTGAGGAGAATGGGCATGTAAGACTGCTTTTATCGCTGGATTCGTATCATAAACCGCTTCGTGTAAGTTGATTTCTCGTGTCAGCTGACCAACCCCATCAATCACTGTTCTCGTATGAGGCTCAACGACTAAAATCTGGGCTGGTGAGACCTCTCCTAAATAGGCTTCTGACATCATAGTTGGTGTCATAATAATGTATTCTTTTCCAGTTTCATCGGTTGTTTTAAAAGAAAAATTACCGCCTGCAACATTTGTATTCTTCCGGGTAAAAATCAATTTTACGATTCGTGCTAAATCTTCCCGTTCTCTTTCAAAAATCATCCGTCCATCTGACATATTCAAGACCACCTTTTTTATTTTTCAAACGTTTTGTTGCGTAAGATTGTTTGTACAGCTTCCCTTACTTTAGCTGCTTCTTCCTCTTTTTTCTTTTTTCGTTCATCGTATTCTTTAAAAAGTACTGGACTGCCATATTTGTATACACAGACTGCTAGACCAATCGCTACGACATTAAATAGGTACTGTTGTGTCACCAAAGCTAAGAGATAGCAGCCAATTGCTAGAAAAAGAAGCAATTGCCATTTTATTTTTTCGCTCTTTCCCATTCCTGTCGTCCTTTCCTTTTTGAAAATATTAGCCATTCGTCGCACGTACTTGCGTCGATGGGGTCCCTTGTTCTTCATATCTTTGACTTGGTACCTTTACCTTATTCATATATTTATACAACCAGACAAACATTGCGATAAACACAACGGAACCGACGATACCCAAGATATTTCCTTTAAACGCTTCTGCAAATAAAATTCGAAATTCCGGTCCTTCGATCGAAGACCAAGTGATTTGCTGCCCTTTTTGTATTCCTTCTACTGCGCCGGTTCGATCTGCTAAGCCCGTTAGGATCGGCGTCAAATACGTAGCTGCATATAGATAGATTGGCATCGAAATAACCCCCATGATCAGCATACGAACCAAGTTTCCGCCGGTGAGCAATAATCCACCTACTGCGATCGAATAGTTAATGATTCCTGCTAAAGGCAACACAGCATTTCCCGGCAAGATGATAGCATAGCCAATAAAGACAGGTACCAACAAGATAGCAGTGACCCAAATCTCAGAGCGACCAGCTAATACGGGCCAATCTAACCCAATGTAAACTTCCCGATCTTTAAAGCGTTTTTTCATCATTTCCGACATTGCATCAGCCAGTGGTGAAAGAGACTGCATAAACATTTTTGAGATCATTGGGAACAAAGCCATTGCAGTCGCGATTTGAATAGCTAAGTTCAATGAGCCTGACACGCCATAAGCTGCAGCTAATCCCAAGCCCAAACCAATGAGAAAGCCCATCACCGAATTTTCAGAGAAGATACCGATTTTCTTTTTTAAGGCTTTGGTATCGGCCCGTCGATTAAAGAAAGGAATTTTATCCATAATCACATTGATCGGTAATAAAAGCACTGCTGAAATATTCATCAAGTGGGTCACTGTTACTAAAGGAATACCAGTCAAATCCTCAATGTGGCGTTGGAACATATCCCCCATTTTAAGTTCCAAGATAACCTGTACGATGGCGGTGATAAACCCAGCAAGTAAACTTCCACTGATAAAGTAGACCAGATAGGCAGTCAGCGCTTTGCCCCATACATTCCACATATCGACATTCAACGTCTTGGTCCAGTTCAAAATCAACATGACAAAATTCACGCTAAGAACGACGGCAAAGAAAACAAATGCATAGGACCATGACCAGGTGATACTTGCCGCTCCTGTCCACCCTAAATCTAGCGCAGGCAAGTTCAAGCCAGTATTTTTTGCCAATGCTTCGGAAGCTGGACTAACTGCATTTGACATAAAGCCAATGACCATAGACATCCCAGTAAAAGCAATACCTAACGTGATTGCAGACATAAAGGCTTTTTTGAATTTCATCCCTGCAACCAAGCCTAGGATTAAAATGATTAGCGGCACAAAAATAGCGGAACCTAAACCTAAGATATAATTGATAATGTCTTGAAATACTTGCATTTTTTTCACTTCTTTCTTTTGATAGGATGTTTTGTACTAGCCAATCAATTCTTTGATTTCTTCATAAATCGTATCCATACCCATACCGGTAAGAAACGGAATCCCAGCAAAAACGTGTACACCTAGCTCAGCGGCTTTTTCCAATACTTCATCATCTGGCTGAGCAACATACACATAAATTCCTGTCGACGGCAATTCATTTTGGATCGACTTGTAATCAACTGCTTCAACGGGGAAATCGATTCCGTCATCTTCAAGCATTCCAGCAATTTTACTTGCGATCGTTTGACTTGTTGCAACCCCACTTCCACATGCTACGATCAATCTTCTTTTCATCTTAAATTCCTCCAAAAATTTTATTTTGTATACTGTGTAACTAGCTGATAAATTGCCTGCACTTCTTGTGTTTCAATGAATGCCTTTACAAATCCTTCATCCATAAATAATGCCATTAACGATTGCAGTAAGCCGACTTGCTCTTTTGGTTCTTTGATTCCTAGAAAAAAGAGATCCTTGACCTGCATTTCTTGACTGTCGCCCATTTGCTTCATCTTCACCTCGTTTTTCATACGCACGATCGCAATAAAAGGCTTTTCGACATACGCTGGTTCTGAATGAGGCAAGCCAATATTCAAATACTGTGTAATCAGTCCAGTTGGAAAAGCTTGTTCTCTTGCTAGTAATCCTTCTACATACTGTTCATTCACAAAACCTTGTTGCTGTAATCGTTTTGCTATTTCTTCAAATAGTTCTTTCAACTCCTCTCCTTCCACATCGAGAAAAATTAGCCTTTCATCAAACATGCTCGTATAGCCCACCTATTCTTCCTCCTTGTTCAACTCAAATGATAAATATTGTTAAAGTTTGTTACAATATGTTTTACAATGTAAATATACAATAGTTAATTTTTCTTGTCAACGCTTTCTTTTGGTATTTTTTTCAAACTGATTCCTTTCACCAATACACGAAACTATCAAACTTTAACAAAGATGAACATTTTCCCTTGCTTTTTCCAAAAGTAAATGCTATTAATTAATGTATAAAGAACATCGATAAAAAAGAAACTTAAAAAAATCGTTAATCAACCAGAGGTGAAACTATGTTAAAGAAAGAACGGCAAGAAAAAATTCTAGCGCTAGTGAATCAGCACGATTACTTATCCATTGCAGAAATAGCCAAAACATTAGACGTTTCCGATATGACCATTCGTAGAGATATTACAGAGTTAGCGAATCAATCTTTATTGGTAAAAATCTATGGTGGCGCCCAAAAACTCGAAAAAATCGAACACGAGCTTTCTACTCAAGAAAAAATCGATACGAACGTTGCCGAAAAGAAATTCATCGGAAAAGTAATGAACAGTATCATATCAGACAACGATACTATCTATATCGGTGCGGGAACTACGATGCTCCACGCTTTACCTGAACTAAAAAAAGCAAACTTATTCGTGATCACAAATAGTTTACTTGCTTTTAATTATTTGATTTACAACACAGACTATCGTGTCTTATTGACCGGTGGAGAATTTTCCCGCACGACGGAAGAATTTTATGGGGAAACAGCAGAGAAGAGTTTTGAAAATTTAAATATCGATATCGCTTTTGCTGCTACAAATGGGATCTTTGAAAATAATATCACCACTGCAAATCTTGTTGAAGGTTCGATTCAACGAGTCGCATTCAAACATTCCCGCAAAAAATGCATCGTTGCAGATAGTTCCAAGTTTAATCGCTCTGACGTTTATACCTTCTACTCGCTTTCAGATATCGACTATTTGATCACTGATGATAAACTTTCTGAGACTACTTTTGACTATTATCGTTCCTTTACAGAGATCCTCAAGGAGGAACAAAAATGATTTTAACCATCACAATGAACCCTTCCATGGACTACAACTATCTTGTTCCTTCGCTAAAATTGGATCAAGTAAATCGGGTAGATAACCCACATACATCAATTGGAGGAAAAGGCATCAATGCTGGCAGAGTCATCGCACAATCTGGGGAAGCCGTTTTATTGACAGGTATTTTAGGTGGACCTGTAGGCAAAACGATCCTTGATTCTTTACTAGCTGAAGAACGTTATGTATTGGATTTCCTCACCATCGACGGCAATTCTCGCAATGCGATCACGATCATGCATGACGGTAACACTCATACTGAGCTAGTAGAAAAAGGACTTTATCTGTCGGAGGAAAACGAACAACTTTTTTACCAACACCTTGCAGCAATAATTAAACAACACCCCATCACGGTCGTCTGTATTTCTGGATCAGTAAATTCTGATAATGGACACTTTCACGATCAGTTGCTTCAATTCATCCGTCAATCATTAGGTGAACAAGTCCCGATCCTCATGGATATAGCTGGGGAACAACTAAAAAATTGTTTGACTCAAACGAATGCTCGTCCGAATTTTATTAAACCAAATCAACAGGAATTAGAAGAACTAATGGGTCAAAAATTGCATTCATCGCAAGACATTTTCTCTGTCTTAGAGAGCACTCTTTTCGAAGGGATCGACACCGTCATGGTTTCTCAAGGCGGCGATGGGGCAATCGTTAAACACCAGTCGACTTTTTTTAAGATCGAGATCCCTAAAATCGCCATCGTTAATACGACTGGCTGTGGCGATTCAACCGTTGGTGGTATGGCTGTTGCAATGAATAAACAGTATCCAATAGAACAAGCATTGACCTATTCTATGGCTTGTGGCATGTCTAATGCGCTTTCGAAAACAAACGGTACGATCGATCCTGCACAAGTCGCTGCATTTAGCGAACAGATCCACCTTTTCAAGATCAAAGAATAATCGGCTACCTATTTTTGGTTCTCTTGATTACGCAAAACATTCGTTGGTACAAATAAAAAAAGCCCTAGCTAAGTGCAACTGATTGGTTCAGTGTTCTTAGCTAGGGCAGATTGTGTTAGTGGTTAAACATATTGTAATTCTTTGGCTTCTTTGTAGGCTGCATCGATCAAACCGCCGCCCAAGCATTCCATCCCGTCATAAAAAACGACTGCTTGTCCAGGAGTGATGGCGCGTACTGGTTCGTCAAAAATCACTTCTGCTCGATCTCCATCTAATAGACGCACCGTTACCGGTACATCTTGTTGACGGTAGCGGAATTTTGCTGTGCATGAAAATTCCGTGCCGCGGTCTTGTTCTGTAGTAAAGTGGATTTGGCTTGCTTCCAAGCGATCTGCATACAAAGCGGGGTGATGGAATCCTTGTCCCACATACAAAGTGTTGGTCGCTAAGTCTTTTCCTACGACAAACCATGGTTCTTGAGTGGCACCGCCGCCGCCAATGCCTAAGCCTTGACGTTGTCCGATGGTGTAGTACATCAAGCCATCGTGTTGTCCTTTGACTTCGCCATCTAATGTAACCATATTGCCTTTTTTCGCTGGCAAGTAATTACTCAAAAATTGTTTGAAATTCTTTTCTCCGATAAAGCAGACACCCGTGGAATCTTTTTTCTTGGCTGTTGCTAGACCTGCCCGTTCAGCGATCGCTCGTACTTCTGATTTTTCCATGCCGCCTAGTGGGAACATGGTTTTGCTCAATTGTTCTTGTGACAATTGGCTTAAGAAATACGTTTGATCTTTGTTGTTATCCACGCCTCGCAACATATGAGTTACGCCGTTTTCATCAACGGTCACTTGCGCATAATGGCCAGTTGCTACATAGTCGGCACCAAGATCCATCGCATAATCCAAAAAGGCTTTGAACTTGATTTCCTTGTTACACATGACATCTGGATTTGGCGTCCGTCCGGCACGGTATTCTGCAAGAAAATATTCAAATACACGGTCCCAATATTCTTTTTCGAAATTCACTGAATAATAAGGAATCCCGATTTGCGCAGCCACTTTGGCTACGTCTTTGTAGTCTTCTGTTGCGGTACAAACACCGTTTTCATCGGTATCATCCCAATTTTTCATAAAGATCCCGACAACATCATACCCTTGTTCTTTCAGCAAAAGTGCTGTTACTGACGAGTCTACCCCGCCACTCATTCCAACCACCACACGGGTGTTTTCGTTAGACATGATCGTTTCACCATCATTTCAATTATAGATTCTGAAATCATCTACGATTTGAAGGTCGCAACTTTTCAGTAATTTGCATTATACAACAAAACACAAAAAACTTCACTGTTTGCTGTCTTTTCTTAAAAATTCCTTTTTTAGAAAAGACATCTGGAGAGAAGTTGCTGTTCGTTATTCCACCCACTCAGCCAAATAGAGGAAGCGCTGCTTTTGTGTCTGTCATCGACAGCTGTCCAAACAGTAACAACTTACTTTTCAAATGGTGGTTGTCATAAAATCGTATGAAATTCTTCAGGAAATGCAGAAATGCTCTTATTAGAAAAAGACTATACTTCTCTTAGATACTACTTTACGAGGAGGGGCATTTCATGCGATCGCACACAAGGATATCGAAAACGAGGAGAAACGATGGGAAGAAAGAAAAGAGCCTTGCACTGCTGCTTTTTCTCATCGGTGGTGTTTTTGTCATTCATTACGTGATTGATCAGGTCAGGGATGCTGCGTTTGATCAGACAGCGCTTGTCTCAAAACAGTTCACTCGCCAAGCCAATCAAGCGATTCAACAAGCGATGGCAGATACGCAGCAACTGCCGTTGATTGTACAAACCGATCAACGCTGGGGCAATAACACGTATGGATATGGAGAAGAGCAAAATACGTTTGCGGCAAACGGGTGCGCTATTGCTTCTTTAGCCATGATCGATTCTTTTTGGACGGATCGTCCGCCGAATCCTGACAAACTATTGGAGTGGGCTGGCGATCAATTTTATCTTCCCAAACAAGGAACGAGTTGGCAAATCTTTCCTCAGTTTGCCGAAGCTTTTGGTTACCAATTTGCCGATTTAGGGGATTCATTTGAGGCTGCCTATGAGAAAATGACACAAGGCATCCCCGTTGTGGTCTCGGTTCAAGCAGGAACCTTTACGACATCCGGACATATTATGGTATTGGCTTTGAACAAAGAAGGAACGATTCAAGTATTCGATCCTAATGATTCCCCCGAAAAAGCCCATTATGAGAAAAGCTATCCTAACGATGTCTTTCAAGCAGAAGGAATCCATTATTGGAGCTTTTGGCTTTGATGTTCTGATCGGCTGAAGCTGCAAAAATACACCTTTTGTGGGACAAAAAAAGACTAGCCGCAGCTAGTCTTTTGCTTATCTTGCTATTATTGAACGCGTGGTTCGTTGTTTTCTTGAATACGCGTCGTTGTCCGGTTGAAGGCACCTTTGGCTTTACGTGTTTGTTTTGACGCAAAGTCGCCAGTTGTTTCTGCCGCACTGCTTACTTTGTCTTGAACTGTTTCAGAGTCTTTTTCGAATTGTTCACGTGTTTTGACATCTGCTACATTCACGTTTACTTCGATGACTTCTAAATTCGTCATTTTGTTGACTTGTGTTGAAACAACCTCTTTGATTTGGTCGTAGATCGTGGTCATGTCGCTGCCATATTCTGCAACGATATCAAGATCGACTGCCACTTGTTTTTTCCCAACTTCAACATTGATCCCTGAAGTCACATCATCGGTGTTGACTAATTTACCTGCAATATTTGAGAAGAAACCGCCATCGACTGTTAAGAGTCCGTCTACAGATTCTAATGCAATGCCTACGATTTTTTGAATCACTTTATCTTCGTAAGTTAATTCTCCTTTAACACCTGTTGTTGGTTTTGTTTGGTTTTCCATCGTACATTCCTCCTACTATAATCTTGATATAAATTAAACTAATAATGTTACCAAAGTTAACGGCGCGGTCTTTGAAATTGTTCAAAGAATCCGACTTCTTTGAGATAAAATCCCAGATACGTACCTAGTGCCGTAAATAGCACCAGCAGTATGGTTTTCAAAAAGCCGATCGTTAGAAACAGGATCGCTAGGATCAAACCGAAACCTGCAAAGATAAGCGGGATCTTATAGTGGTAGAACCATTCACTCATACCTGTTCCTCCTAAACTACACGCGGTTGGTCATGGGCTGCTGGCGTTTCTTGCGTATCTTTTAAAACAACTTCCGTTTGGATATTGCTTTCGATACCGAAAAGCTGCTGCAGACTGCTGCTGATCTCACCAACCAAAGCTTCTTGTTTTTGCGGGATGGCTGCTGTTTGTTTCATTTCTCCATCGATTTTTACCGCTACTTTATTCTTGACGATTTTGATTTTTACCGATGGCTGATGGATGAAATCTGCTTGTTTCACCCGCTCGAGCACAAAATGCTCTAACGCCTTCTTCTGAATCACTAAATCGCCTGTCTTATGGGGAATGATCAAGCGGTCTGAGCGTTTTGGATAAAACAAAACGACAAAGAGTGCGATCACTGTAAAAATAGCAAAGCCAACAGATAACCAAAAGAGCAGCATACTCATGGAAGATCCGACCCAAGGATATTCATCCAAAGGAATCAAGTAAACAGGCAATGAAGCCGCTTGCTGATTGGCGATGATCCCAAAATAAAAGACAAGTAAGAGTAAAAGTAATCCGATGATAAAAATCACTTTAGAAATCTTACGCATTGGCAACCTCCTTTACTGCTTTCTACTTAAAGCATACACATTTCTTAAATATCCATCAAATAATAACTCTTGGAATCGATTATTTTTTACATATAAAGTTTATTTTTATCAAAAAAATTTCCTTAATCAAAGCTTGCTGTCAAAGTCATCACAAAAAAAGCAAGCCGTCCGACGTTGTCTTGACGCTTGCTTTTCTTGTTATCTGTTAACGAGCTAGCTTGGCAAGTTCTTGTTGTTTTGCATGATACAGCACCGCCAGTTCATTTTCGGAAACTGGTCGACCGAAGGGACGCGGCTGCGGCAGAAACGCCAATTCCGGCGCATCGACTCCTACGTTGAGATTCTCAGCGATTGGAACACTGTGATGATGGATATGCCCATGCAGATTGCGGCTGTTTTTGGTGATCCCCAGCAGCATAGGATAATGGGTCAATATAAATTGCTGGTGAGCAAACTTCAGCAAAACACCAACATCTTCAAACGCATACTTTTGGGCTCCCAAACAACCAGGATCATGCTTGCGCAAGTACGCAAAGAAAGCCCGGGTATCATGATTGCCTTTGATAAAAACGATTTTGCCCTGCAGCTGTGCTAACAGCGCAGCAATTTCTGGAAAGCCTGCTTCATAAGCAGGGTGCATCGCGACATCCCCTAAATGATAAACGACATCTTTATCCGCAACCACCTCATTCCAGCTAGCGATCATCGTTTCATGCATTTGCGTCACTGTCTCAAAGGGGCGTGGGGCAAAGTCATTGTCCCCGAGCAAGGCTGCATGAAAATAATGGGTATCAGACGTAAAAAATTTCATAGTCGCTCCTTACTTTACTGCTTTTTTCTGTGATTAGGGTCTTCAAATCATCGCTAGCGGCTGCTTTTTCGTTGGCTCCGGAAAGCGTGCATCGATTGTCGCCAATTCGCTTTTGGAAAAAACGATTTTGGCAGCTTCAATGTTCTGCAGCATATGCAGCGAGTCACTGGTTTGTGGGATCGCTAAGACGTGGGGTTGTCGGAGGGTCCATGCCAAAAGCAGCTGAAAAATCGTGCAGCCTTTGGCTTCTGCTAGCTCTTTCAAGACTTCATCATTTTTAAAGTGGTGCCCTAACCGATCGCCTTGAGCAATTGGTGAGTAGGCAATCACCGGAATCTCCGTCTCTGCCTGCCAAGGCAAAAGATCGTATTCGATCCCGCGGGCGCCTAAATTATAGAGTACTTGGTTGGCGGCACATTGATCGCCGTTTTCTAACCGCAACAGCTCCTCCATATCTGCCACGTCAAAATTAGAGACGCCCCATGCGCGAATTTTTCCAGAGTCTTTGGCAGCTTCTAGTGCGTCAACTGTTTCTGCTAACGGTACATCCCCTCGCCAGTGTAACAGATACAGATCAAGATAGTCGGTGCCTAAACGCGCTAAGCTGCGGTCTAAAGCTTTTGGCAATTCATCGGTGGAGGCATTCCAGGGATAGACTTTTGAAATCAAATAAAGATCTGCTCGTGTAAAGGGCTGGATCGCCTTGCCAACTAGCGTTTCTGCGTTTCCCTCGCCGTACATTTCTGCGGTATCGATGACAGCCGCTCCGGCTTTGATGCCCGCTTGCAGCGCATCGATCTCGGCTTTTTCCTTAGCTGGGTCATCCCCCATATGCCAAGTCCCCATTCCAACGGCTAACACGGATTGCTTGTTTAAGGTTCGTTTCATCTGGATTCCTTCTTTCTCGTCTCAACGTATCCACTTTCTGAGAACGGCTTAGGTTTGTTTTCTTTAGTATAAAAAGAAACCGGCAAAGATACAAAAGAAGTGTATCAATCCCTTGCCTGCTTGGCGGAGTGACACACTTCTTGCCCTTTGAACGGTATAGCTGCTTTTGACAAAAGCTTACGCTTTGACAAACAACCCGCGGCTGATAAAACCATCCATTAAAAAGTAAAATTTTTCTTGCAGCATTTTGTGCTGTTCATCTTTGAAAATATTGACTGCTTTTAATCCATTGGCTGTCGTGATGGACATCTTGAAGGTTTGCAGATCTTTTGCAACAGTGATTTTTAATTTAAAGCCTTCTTTGCTTTGGGGTGTTGCTTCAAGGCCACGAATCAATTGGAAGTTGCCGCCGTTCGTTTCTGTAAAGCCATTATCCCGCAACGTATATTTTTTTGCTTCAGGAGCAATGCGGTATTGGGTTGCTGCGCCTAAAACGGTTGCTGTTGTTTCAAATGCCATGTTCTTCACCTCTTTAACATCATTTCTTTCATTATAAATAGTTTTCAGCGAGATTGCTAGCTGTTCTCCTACTTTTTCGTTGCTAAGACAGTTTCTGCTAATAGCTGAGCAAATGCTTCGATTTCCGCCAATGTGTTGCCATAGCCAAAGCTGACTCTGACCGATTCCCGGATAGCTGGATGCTCTTTGCCCACCATCGCTTCTAGCACATGGGAGGGTTCCACATTGCCCGCCGTACAAGCGCTGCCTGTCGAGATGGCGGCCCCTTTTAAGTCCAATTTCATCAGTAACAAGTCACTGCTGACCCCTGGGAAACGCAGATTCAAAATATGCGGCAATTTGTGTGCTGGGTCACCATTCAACTGAACATCGATGCCTTGTGCTGCTAAGGTCTCCATCAGTACATCGGCAAACGTTTGATATTGTTCTGCCGCTGCTTGCTGTGCTTCGGGGGTATGCAAAGAAGCTGCTTTGGCCATCCCCGTGATGGCTGCCAAGTTTTCCGTCCCTGCTCGCCGTTTTTCTTCTTGTTCGCCACCATGGAGTAGCGAAGGTAGCGACAAGCCATCTCGTTTATACAAAAAACCGATCCCTTTTGGTCCATTGATTTTGTGAGCGGAAATGCTTAAGAGATCAATGCTATTTTCATTGATTTCAAGCGGGATCTTGCCATAAGCTTGCACGGCATCGGTATGAAAAACGGCGGGATGCTCCCGTAAAAGGGCGCCAATTTCTGCAATCGGTAGCAAATTGCCCGTTTCATTGTTTGCCGTCATTATGGATACTAAAATCGTATCGGGACGTAAGGCAGCCTCAACTTCACTGACGGCCAATTGCCCCTTTTGATCTACGGGCAAATAGGTCACCTCAAAGCCTGAGCCTTCTAAATAGCGCATACTCTCAATGACCGCCGGATGTTCGATCTGGGTCGTAATGATATGTTTGCCTTGTGCTTGTTTGCTAAGGGCTGTACCGATGATCGCTGTATTATCGCTTTCGGTACCTCCACTGTTAAAAATGATCTCATGTTCCTTGACCCCTAGCTGCTGAGCGATCGCTTGACGAGCCAATTCTAATTGGGTGTGGGCGTCTCGACCATAATGATGAATGCTTGATGGATTGCCAAAAAATGTCTGCATCGTTTCACTCATCACTTTGATCACTTCTGGGTGCAGCGGTGTCGTTGCTGCATGATCTAAGTAAACCATTCTTTTCACCTATCCTTCATTACTGCCATTATAACAAATCTTCCTCAGACGTCTATCGTGAGTGTCCATACGAAAAAACCTGTCAGTCAAAAGCGGAAAAATCGCCAATGATGACAGGCAGCTGAACGCGTTCAGCCTTACGAAAAATCAGGAACGTGTGCTGTTTTGCTTGTGCGAATCACGTCACTTACTGATCGTTTTATTTTTTTCCAGGTTCAGAGGCAATGACAGTCAATTCACCAACCAATTCCCATTTCTTGATCGGGTTTGGCAAAATGCAGCTCGTGCCCATTTTTAGTTCATAGGAATGACCGTCGATCATCAACTGCCCATACCCATCGATCACAGTCATCAAGGTATAATCGGCCTTTTGTGCCAACGATAATTTTCCACGTACTTCCCATTCATACACATTGAAAAATGGCGTTTCAAGATAGGTAACGACTGCTGATTGTCCTTGTTTGACTTCACGGATCGATAATTCTGGCGTCCGTGCAGGAATCGTCGTCACATCGATTGATTGTTGGATATGCAGCTCCCGTGTTTGTCCTTGATCATCAGTACGATCATAGTCGTACACCCGATAAGTCGTATCCGAGCTTTGTTGGGTTTCTAAGATCATGATCCCTTTCCCAATGGCGTGGATCGTTCCACTTGGCACATAGAAGAAATCCCCTTTTTTCACAGGGACTTTTGTTAACAAATCATCCCAACGACCCGCTTCGATCATTTCCGCAAGTTCTTCTTTGGTTTGTGCGTGGTGGCCATAAATGATTTCCGCACCTGGTTCGGCATCAATAATGTACCAGCATTCCGTTTTCCCTAATTCCCCTTCATGGGCTAGCCCATACGTGTCATCAGGATGGACCTGAACGGATAGATCATCTTCCGCGTCTAGAATTTTAATTAATAATGGAAAGACTGGTTCGTCTGAATGTCCAAACAGTTCTTGATGGTCTTGCCAAAGATCCGCCAATGTTTTGCCTTTAAACGGACCATTTTCAATGACGCTCACCCCATGAGGATGCGCACTGATCGCCCAATCTTCACCGATTTTGTCACTCGGTAAATCAAAACCAAAAACAGAATGCAGGCGACTGCCGCCCCAAATTTTTTCTTGAAAAACAGGTTTCATAAACAATGGTTCCATAATTGTTCCCCTCTCTAGTTGTTCGTGCATATTATAGCATGAATCCGCTTATTCGGCAGATTCTTTTAAGTAACATTGCAGGATTTCGTCACGATGACCCAAGTAGCTTTCTCGATGATCCACTGGATGGACCCGATTCGATAAGAAAATAAACGCTTTTTTGTTAGGGATATCTACTGCGAGAAACGTGCCTGTATAGCCTGTATGAAATAATTGGTACGACGCACCCAATAAGTCCCAGCCATAGGTGCGGGGCTTTGTGCTTTCAGGCGTCTGTCTCTGAGCCAGCGCCTGCATGACTTTTTCTGAGAAAAACGGCGCCCCTTGCTGCTGACCATTTGCCAGTAACAGTTGAACGAACAGCGTCAAATCATCCACGGTAGAAAACAACCCGGCGTTGCCGGCATGGTTTCCCAGCACTCGTGCTTTTGGGTCATGGGTGATTCCTCTAAGGATACTGCCGTCTGGCTGCTGCTGGGTAGGCACGATCAATGGCAGCTGTGAAGGAGGAAAAGGCGGAAAGCCGCTGTTCTTCATGCCTAAAGGCGTCAAGACTTCTTCTTGAAAAATCTCGGTCACTGATTTTTGATACAGCTCCTCCAATAAAAAGCCCAGCAAAATCGTACCAGTATCCGTATAGTTGACCGTTTGACCGATCGTATCACTGCTTTCAAGCTGCAAATACGCCTTGCGCAAAGCAGCAGCACCCAACTGGTCTCGATGAGGAATCCACGTGTTGATGGCTGCCGTATGCGTCAGCAAGTGCTTGATCGTTACCCGATCGTCTTTAAACGCTGGCAACCAACGAGTAAGCGGTGCCTCCATCTCGATTTTCCCTTGATCCCACAATTTTAACAGGACGGTGGTTGTACAAATGACTTTCGTCAATGAGGCTAAATCAAACAAATGATCTTTCGTCATGGGTTCGGTTTTCGGAAGAAGCGCTGCCTGTCCGAATACCTGTGTCTCTTGGGTTTCACCGGCGATAAAACGCAGCACCGCTCCTGGGAAAACGGTCGGCATTTTTTCTTGAATGAGCTGTACTGTTTCTGGGTACATTGTCATCATTCCATACTCGCTCCTTTCAGGCTTGTCTTGCTTCTAACTTTAGCACTTTTTAGCAGCAAACAAAACTCGTTATGCCCTTTTTTTCTCCAGCTATTCGCCTCGATCAGCTAATCGATTCGCTTGCTTGGTTTCTTAGACATCAAAAAACATCGACCACTCAAAAGAGTTTCCGATGTTTTTCTTATCTATTTGGATTTATTTTTTTACGATAAACCACCATTCGATACCGATCGCATCGTAGGTCGTCAACAATTGCCGTTTTTTGTCGATGAAAAACTCTTGCTTCTTCTCAGACAAGTGTTTTTCTAATGTATCGATATCTTCTTGACTGATGGAGATTTTCAAGAAGTCTAAGCCAAGCACCTCATGGGTCGGTAAATCGATCGTACCACCTTGTGCTTCCGTCAAGCCAACTTGGAAGTCACCATCATTGAGGATAAATTCCTTCGTTTCGGCTTCTTTTGTTTTCAACCCTAAGCTTTCTTCTAAGAAAAGCTGCTCTTTGGCTAGATTACTGACGTTTAAATACAGCTTGCCAAAATGAGCTTCTTTTGATAAGCCAGCCGCTTTTGCAGGTGCCGCTTTGATCAATTCTGCTTCGTCTTTTGGTACCGCAGTTCCTGCGGGTGCTGTAAATAAGACTTCGATTTTGTTTCCTTCTGGATCCGCTATAATAAAGCCTAATTGATTCGCTTCATAACGAGCTTCTTCGAAAGCAATCGCTTTTTGTTGGGCATTGCTCGCGATAGTTGCCGCTTCTTCTAGCGAGGATACGGCTAAAACGATGCGCTGCATCTTTTTGATCTCACCGAAATGGTCGTTGGCACGCGGGCTTTCTTCCAACCATAAAACTTCTCTATCTAATCCTTTTAGACCAAAGATGGCCAACTCATTTTCTTCTCTTTTCAGCTCAAAGCCAAGTACATCGCGATAAAAGGCAATCGCTTGATCGCGGTCTTTTACCCGAATTGCAACAGTCAGCAACTTCGTACTGCTCCCCAATAAGAAATCTGTCATTGTTTCTCCCCCTACTTACATATGTACTCATTGTACTGATAAAACGAAATTCTAGCAAATGAAATCCCTATCTCTTTTATTCTTTTTTTAGAGAAAATAAGAAGAAACGCACAGAAAAGTCAGAATTTTGCATTTTTATGAGTAGAGAGGAGGCGCTTGGGTGTCGCTAATGGCTTCAACTACAGCCAGCTGCTGCTGGACTTGCCGCGAGGATCTGGGTTCCTAAACGATCGATCCGATCGGTGATACAAACGGCAGCTACCCCTGCTTTTAAGGCTTTCTGAGCACTTTTTAGTTTTGGCAGCATGCCGCCCGTGACTACTTCTTCGGTGATCAAGCGGGGGATCTCTTCAAAAGAAACAGCGGATAACCACTTGCTTTCTTGCTTGATCCCAGGGACATCCGTCAGCAAATACAGTTTTTCGGCTTGTAAGCTGGCTGCGACCTGACAAGCCACTTCATCCGCGTTGATGTTCAACCATTGCCCCTCTGGCGTAATTCCTAGTGGGGCCAAGATCGGGACATGTTTTTTCTCTGTCAAGAGCTGCAAGAAGGCGGCGTTGATTCGCTGAACTTTCCCTACTTGCCCTAATTTCTCCTCATCGATAACTTCTCCTTGGATCAGCTGATCACAGCCAGCATTCAGTCCCACGGCATGGAAGCCAGCTTGCTGGAAAGCAGTCGTAATCAGCGGTTGAACTTGTCCCAAAAGGACCATTCTAGTCACTTCAAGCGTCTGGGGATCGGTCACCCGCAAGCCGTCTTTGATTTTGACTGTCAACGCCATTTTCTCCATCATTTCTGAGATGTAGTGACCACCGCCATGGACGATGACCACTTTTTTGCCCGCAGCTTGCCAATCTGCTATCGTCTCAAAGAATGACGGGGTTAAATTTTCTGAGGCGACACCGCCGATTTTTACTACGATCGTTTCCATCTACTCGCTCCTTTTTGTCTAGTACCTGATTTGTTTCAGGTATGATATAGTGCGTTGATTTTCACATAGTCATACGTCAGATCACAGCCCCAAGCGGTGCCAACACCTGCCCCTTCTTTCAGCTCAACAGCGACTTTGACTTCATTTTCCGCCAACTGTTCTTGCATGATGGTTTCGTCAAAAGCTACCGGCGTCCCTTGGACAAAGACGGGAATGTCGGCTAATGCGATCGATACCGTTGCTGGATCGATGGGTTGCCCACTATAACCCACTGCACATAAGATACGCCCCCAGTTTGGGTCTTTGCCAAAGAGGGCTGTTTTGACCAGCGGCGAACCGACGATGGTTTTGCTGATCATGCGGGCTGCTTCATCGGTCACAGCTCCACTCGTGTGAGCTTCGATCAATTTGCTGGCGCCTTCTCCGTCCTTCGCAATTGCTTTGGCTAAGGCGGTCAGAACTGCTTTAAGCATCCCTTTAAACTCATGGTAAGCTGGCGTATCGGCTTCGATCGTTGGATTTTTGGCTAACCCGTTGGCTAAAACTAACACCATATCATTGGTAGATGTATCGCCATCGACCGTGATTTGATTGAAAGTAACGTCGGTTAATTCTTTCAGCAGTGCTTGCAAGAGTGCTGGAGCGATCGCCGCATCTGTCGTAACAAAGGCCAGCATCGTGGCCATATTGGGATGGATCATACCAGACCCTTTGGCACAGCCCGCAACAGTCACCGTTTTGTCAGCGATTGTTGATTGGATGACACTGCTTTTTTCAGTCAGATCCGTCGTCAAAATCGCTCTTTGGAATTGGTGGGCATCCCCTTGCCTGTTTAGTTGCTGAATCCCTGCAGTGATTTTTTCCATCGGTAAGCTCTTGCCAATGATTCCGGTGGAGGCTACCGCAAAGGCTTCGGGACTCGTATGCAGCTGGTCTGCTGCCAATTCTGCCATCTCTTGTGCATCTTTTAAACCTTGCTCCCCGGTACAAGCATTGGCATTGCCCGCATTGACGATCACGCCTTGCAAGGTGCCTGCTTGCATTTTTTCCTTTGTAACGAGAATGGGTGCCGCTTGTACTTGATTGGTGGTAAAGACTGCCGCAGCACTGGCTGGCACTTCAGAGACGATCCAACCAAGATCGACTTTCTCTTTCTTCAGACCGCAATGCAGACCGTCGGCAAAAAAACCTTTTGGGGTTGCGATCGTTCCTTCGA
Organism: Enterococcus sp. DIV1067f; assembly: GCF_050543505.1. NCBI lineage: Bacteria > Bacillati > Bacillota > Bacilli > Lactobacillales > Enterococcaceae > Enterococcus > Enterococcus sp. DIV1067f. The sequence continues at coordinate 408,395 of NZ_CP172940.1, read as the reverse complement.
TTTCTTTCATTTTCTTTCCTCCTACTGCCACCTTTTTGCGGATTGTCCACTGGCTGACACGAGTATCCTCACGTGTCTGTTGGCTATTTTATGGGTATAACGGAGCTTGCATAAGACCGGTCGTTTCTGGTATCCCTGCCCATCGATTGAAGTTTTGGATCGCTTGGCCAGCAGCCCCTTTGCCTAAATTATCGATCACTGCGACAACGGTCAACACTTGGGTCAGCGGATTGAAACATAGGCCAATGTCACAAAAATTCGTTCCCGTCACTTGCCGCAGCTCGGGCAGCTTTCCTAACGGTTGCACTCGGACAAACGGATGGTCTTGATACGTTTTTACGTACTGCTCATAAATGTCCTCTTGCGAAATCGCGGCTTTGGTAGGGGCATAAAGCGTCATAAAGATCCCTCTTTTGACAGGCAGTAAGCTGGTAGAAAATTGGATCGGCGGCATTGCCTGATCCCATTGTTGAAACTGTTGCATGATCTCGGGAATATGCTGATGCTGATTTGGCTTATACATCGTCATGTTATCCGCAGCGGTTGCAAAGTGACTGCTGTCAGTCAATTTCTTTCCAGCACCCGATAAGCCCGACTTGCCATCAAAAATCAACGTGCCGCTGAATAGTTTTTGCTGAACCAACGGCGCAGCCGCTAAAATGGCAGCAGTCGCATAACAGCCTGGATTGGCGATCAAATTGCCAGAAGTCGTTGCAAACTCAGGCAGCGAATAGGTCGCTTGTGCCAACAACTCGGCAGGTGCAGCTTCTTGGTGATACCATTTTTGATAGCTATCCCGATCCTTCAATCGCAGATCACCAGAAAGGTCAATCACTGGAAAGTCATTTGCGACAAAAGTCGCTGCGAGTTCTTTGCTGATTCCAGCAGGAGTCGCAAAAAACACGAGTTGATTTTCCTTTTGGATTTTTTCTGCATCAAAAGGTTCGATCAACCGCTCTGTCAGTCCAATTAAATGAGGATACAAAACTGATGAATTTTCATGCATAGAATGACTATGCAAGGTGCCCACCTCCAATTGGGGATGCTGCTGGATCAAACGAATCAATTCAATTCCGGTATACCCTGTTACACCAACGATTGCTGCCTTCAAACACGTCACTCCTCAAAAGAATTTACTTAAGATTATAAGAAACTCCCATCGCTCTGTCAATGATTATTTATAAAACTATTCAAAATAAACTCGCTGTTATTCGGTTTTTATAAGAAAAAATGCCCAAAAAATCTATTTTTATACAATTATGCTAAGATCGCTTGTAAAATCGCCAAGGCTGCTTGCGTTTCCTCTTGCGAGATCGTTAAGGGTGGCAGCAAGCGCAAAACCTTGGTACCCGCCTTTAATGCGAGGAGGCCTTGGTTCCGCAGTTGAGTCAACACGGATTGCAAGCTTTCCGAATCTGCTAATTCGATACCAATCATCAATCCTTTCCCACGAATCGCATGCACCTTAGATAGTCCTTGCAATCCGTCGAAAAACTGCTGCTGACGCAATTGAACATTGACTTGAATGTCCTCTTCTTGCAACACACTGCAGACGGCACTAGCAGCGGCCATCGCTAATTTATTGCCACCAAAGGTCGAACCGTGACTACCGGGTCCAAAAGCCGTTTGCAAATGACTTTTGCCTAGCATTGCTCCGACAGGGATCCCGTTACCAAGCCCTTTTGCTACGGTAAAAAGATCAGGTTCAATGCCATATCCTTCAAAAGCAAACAGTGTTCCTGTCCGTCCCATCCCGGTTTGGATCTCATCCACCACCAGCAGTGCTCCCTGCTCCTGACAAAGGGCTGCCACCCCTTGGACCCACGCCACCTCGGCAGGGATCACGCCGCCTTCGCCTTGGATCAATTCTAAAAACACGGCTGCCGTCTGCTCATCTAAAACGGCTTGCAATGCCTCAAGGTCATTAAACGGTACATAAACCATCTCTGGTACCAGCGGACCAAACCCATCGTGAATACTGCTTTGCCCAGTCAAAGACATCGCGCCAAAGGTCCGACCGTGGAAAGATTGTTCAAAACTGATGACTTTGCTACGGCCAGTCGCTTTGCGAGCCAGCTTTAAAGCAGCTTCGTTCGCCTCAGCGCCACTATTGCAAAAATAAGCCAGATACGGCTCGTCTGAGGCGCTCGTTTGATTTTGGGTCAGCTTTTGGGCAACTTCTTCTTGCAGCTGGCTGTCATACAAATTCGGCACATGCCAAATTTGCTCTGCTTGGGTCATCAACGCGGCTTGCACTTTGGGATGCCCATAACCGAGATTAACGACCCCGATGCCGCTTGTTAAATCTAAATATTGGTTGCCTTGCGAATCTACGACATAGCTGCCGTTGCCTTGCTGGATATCGATGGGTAAACGACTGTAATTAGGAAAAAGATGGCTCATTGATTTCACTCCTTGTCTTGGATCATTCGAAATTATGTATTAATATACATTTTTATCTAGATAATTGCAATAAATATTTAAAATAAAGCCATATAAATTCATAAAAAAAGAAAGCAGTGACAATCACTGCTTTCTTTCAGTCAACCTTTGGCGGTCTGTTTATCATCATTTGGGGAAGAATTTCTTTCATTACAAACAGTGGATCACGCCACTTCTTCTGAAAATTGACTGTTATAAAGGTCTGCATAGAAACCGTTTTGCGCCATCAATTCCTCATGGTTTCCAGTCTCAACAATAGATCCGTGATTCATCACGATGATATTGTCAGCATCACGAATCGTAGAGAGACGGTGAGCAACCACAAAGCTGGTCCGATTTTCTAACAAACGCCCCATTGCTTTCTGGATCAAGATCTCAGTCCGCGTATCGACACTAGAAGTTGCTTCATCCAAAATCAAGACGTCCGGATCCGCTAAGAAGGCGCGGGCGATCGTGATCAGCTGACGTTGACCTTGGGAGATGTTGCTGGCTTCTTCATTCAAGACCGTATCATAGCCTTCTGGCAATTTGCGAACAAAATCATCCACATGGGCAGCCTTCGCCGCAGCAATCACTTGTTCTTTGGTCGCTTTTTCATTTCCATAATGAATGTTGTCATAGATGGAGCCGGTAAACAACCACGTATCTTGCAGCACCATCGAGATATTACTACGCAATTCATCACGAGTCAAGTCTCGGGTATCTCTGCCATCATAACGAATGCTACCGCCAGAAACATCATAAAAACGTTCCAAGAGATTGATCAGCGTGGTTTTCCCAGCGCCGGTTGGTCCTACGATAGCCACCATCTCACCAGCTTTGACATCCAGATTAAAATCGGTCATCAATAATTTGTCTGGGGCATAACCAAATTGAACATGATCGAAACGAACTTTGTATTCACTGTCTTCCACTGGTAAACCAGAAGGCTCATCATTCATTTCTTCTTCATCCAAGACTTCAAAGACCCGTTCGGCAGATGCAACGGTTGATTGGATGGTGTTTAGCAAACTAGCGATTTGAGTGATCGGTTGAGAGAATTGATTGGTGTATTGCAAGAATGCTTGCACATCCCCTAACGTCATGTTCCCATTCGCTACCTTGATTCCACCAAGGACAGCCACGAAGACATAGCCTAAGTTTTTAATGAAGTTCATCAAGGGCATAATGATCGCTGAAATAAATTGGGCTTTCCAACCAGCAGAATACAGACGGTCATTTTCTTCTTCAAAAACGACTTGATCGGCAGCCTCATGGTTGAAGGTTTTGACTACTGTATGACCGCCGTAAGTTTCTTCGACTTGGTCATTGAGCAATCCTAAACTTTTTTGTTGGGCCGCAAAGAATTTTTGCGATTTTGGTGCGACGATCATCACGACGATCAAGCTTAAAGGAACCGTTGCTAAAGCAATCAAAGTCAGTTGCCAACTGATCGTCAGCATCATCCACAAAACCCCGATAAAGGTCACGACACTCGTAATAAATTGGGTCAAGTTTTGTTGCAGGGTACTTGCGATATTATCCATATCATTGATTGCCCGTGACATGATATCCCCATTTGAGTGAGTATCATAGTAAGAGATCGGCAAGCGGTTCATTTTTTCATCTAAGTCTCGACGCAGCTCATAAACCGTTCGTTGAGAGACACGGGTCATAATAAACTGTTGTAGAAAGTTGAAGACGGCTGAAATCACATACATGCCGATCGCGATCAAAATGATTTGACCAACTTTCTCAAAATCGATAGGAAATTCTGTCACCTGTTGGCCGGCTTGCATCTGCTGCGTACCGATCATGACCCCTTTAAAAATTTCAGTGGTCGCTTCCCCTAAAATTTTCGGTGTTTGGATTTGGAAGATCACGGCTGCGATCGCTAAAACGAAGACGGCAATGATAGCGATGGAGCGTTTCGACATGTACCCGAAAAGCCGTTTGACCGTCCCCCAAAAGTTTTTTGGTTTTGGTCCTTTGGCACCGATGTTACGGCCCGGGCCGCCACCCATTGGTCCGCCACGGTGTTGTGTTGTTGTTTTCTTTTCACTCATGCAAGATCCTCCTCTCTCAATTGTGAAGAAACGATTTCTTGATAGGTTTCATTGTCTGCCATTAATGATTCATGGGTCCCTTTCCCTACGAGTTGTCCTTCATCTAATACTAAGATCGTATCGGCATCCATGACTGTGCTGACCCGTTGGGCAACCACGACCATGATGCTGTCTTGCATGTCGCGTTTCAGCGCTGCTCGTAAGTTTGCATCGGTTTTGAAGTCCAATGCGGAGAAGGAATCATCAAAGACATAGACATCTGCTTGTTTCACTAACGCACGAGCAATCGCTAAACGTTGACGTTGTCCACCAGAGAAGTTGCCGCCGCCTTGTTCTACACGGCTATCTAAGCCATCTGCCAGTTCGGAGACAAAATCTTTGGCTTGGGCGATCTCTAATGCTTGCCAGATTTCTTCGTCTGTCGCATCAGGTTTTCCGTATTTCATATTTTCACGAATGGTACCGGAAAACAGTACCGCTTTTTGCGGAACAAAGCCCACGACTTCTCGTAGATTGTGCTGGGTGATTTCTGCAATATTGACCCCATTGATTTTGATTGCACCAGACTCCACATCGTACAAACGAGGCAAGAGATTGACTAGTGTCGTTTTCCCTGAGCCCGTCCCACCGATGATGGCAACAAAATCACCAGATTTTGCTTGGAAGTCGATATCTTCCAACGCCAATTTCTCAGCGCCTTGGTAGCGATACGCCACATGGTCAAAAGTCAAGGTTGCTTGATCCCCTTGTAAGCTCAATGTCGCTGGTGTTTTTGGATCGAGAATTTCATCTTCTTCATTTAAGACTTCGTTGATCCGGTCAGCTGATGCTTGGGCTCTTGGCACCATCACGAAGATCATGGACAGCATCATAAAGCTGATCAAAATTTGCATCGCATAAGTCATAAACGCAATCAGGTTCCCGACTTCTAAGGTCATTTCGGCAATATAATGACCACCAAACCATGTGATGGCAATGTTCGTTCCACTCATGATCAACGTCATCAAAGGCATCATCAAGGCCACGATGGTATTTACTTTGATCGCGGTGTGGGTGTAATCTTTGTTGGCTTGATCAAAGCGATTCGCTTCATAATCCGTCTTGTCAAATGCCCGAATAACGCGGACCCCCGTCAAGCCTTCACGAAAGACTAAGTTCAAACGGTCAGTTTTCTTTTGCATACTTTTGAATAAAGGAACGGCAAAATACATAATACCGCCAACTAATACTAGCATGATAGGAATAACGACTAAAAAGATTCGTGTTAATTGGGCATCTTTTTGATAGGCCAAGAAGCTCGCCCCAATCAGTGTGATCGGTGCATTGATCATCATACGTAAAAACATTTGCGTCACCATTTGAATTTGGTTGACGTCGTTAGTGGTTCGTGTGATCAATGATGCGGTCCCAAATTTATCGAAAGAACGAGAAGAAAAATTCTCAACTTTTTGGTAAATGTCCGAACGTAGTTTTTGTCCTAATTTTTGTGATTCTCTTGTTGCGAAATACGTATTTCCTAAAGCGGCGATGATACTGATCAATGAAAAGCCGATCATGTAAAAGCCGGTTTTCCAAATGTAATCAATGTCCCCTGTCGCCACCCCATTGTTGATAATATTGGAAGTCAATGTCGGTAGATACAAATCAGAAACGACTTGGATCACCATAAACACCACTGCCATGATTATGGAAATGACGGATACGCGTTTTATCAGCTTAATCATAGGTTTCCCCTCTTTCTTTTTTTGCGCCCTCTCTTAACCAGCGGACTTTACTGTTGAAATCAGCGATCGCTTCGGCAGGATCATAGTCTGGATCAAATGCTGATTGGCGATAGGCTTCGGCAATCGTCGAAAAGACGGTATGCATCAGCAGCTGGATCAGCATTTTCAACTCATGGTCGTCTTTGACTTTCAATAAATCTTTGTCGACCTCTGACAAAAAGATGGCTTGCTGCTTCTGCCGATCGGCTTTGTGTTCTTGATGCATCTTGTGCTGCATCTCTGGCACGACTTTATGGAAGGAACGATAATCCATACTCATAAATAAATTGCGGTAAAAGTTTGCGTTTTTGCCTTTGAAAACCTCGGCGATCATCCGTGAAAAGTACCATTCGAACCCCGCAAACAGATCCCCGTTTTCATGTTGGATCGATTTCAGCAGATCTCGCTGACTATTTTTTTTCAACGTATGGAAATAATAGTAATAAAGATCTTCTTTGTTTTCGAAGTATTGGTAAAAACTCCCGCGAGGAATCTCGGCATCTTTGATGATGTTGGCGATCGAGGCGTCTTTCAGCGGCAGTCTTGAGAATTCTTTTTTCGCCGCATTTAAGATGCGCTTTTGTTTTTCTGGCGGCAAGTGAAAAAATGTATCGGTCGGCATCACAAGCAACTCCTTTCTAATTTAAAATAAATCACAGCTCTCGATATGACACGTTGTCATATGACACTGTGTCATTATACACCCCTCACCAGAGAATGCAAGAATTTAAATTTGACTTTTTTATGAAGGAATCGATTCTGGTCTTTTTATAAAGGGCGTTATTTGAAAAGAAATAACCAATGAAATTTCTGAAAACAAAAAACCTTCGTTTCCCTGATGGAAAACGAAGGTTGCTATTTTTTCATTCTGCCGATTATAAATAACGATCATTTTTTCTTTCGGCGCCATAAAATCAAGAAAACGATCAGCAGCAGGATAACACCGGCGATCAGTAAGGTATAGCTTGGCGCTTCATTGGTTTTAGGTAATGTTTTTTCACCATCGGCAGTAGCGTTGGCCTCTTTCGAAGAAGTCGTTGTCGCTGTTTCTTGAGCAGTCGTCGATGTTGCCGTCGCTTCTTCAGTCGTACTCGTTTGCGTGCCTGTAGGCAGATACATGGAATCATTTGCCGCTTGAATGATATAAGAGATCCTTCCTGGGACAAAGGCACCTGGATCGACTTGCATCTCTTGTTCCATCTGATTCAAATTGGTCAAAATTGAAATCATCCATTCTTTGGAAACGGCTTGATTCAAATGTAAAAAGACTCCGTCTGCTGGATAGACGACCCGTAAATATTCCTGCAACTGATCCACGACAGGAATCAAGTCAGCAAAACTGGCGTAGCTATTCGCATCAAAAGCCAGTTGCGGCTCAATGGCTTCCCAGGATAACGTCTGATCGACAAACAAGGCGCCGATGATTTTTGCCAAGTAAGCAATATCAAAGCCCATCGCATCACTAGAATAACGTATCGCTAGGCGATTGCCATTGGTCAATTCTTCATCTGTCAACTGGTCCAACTGTTCTTGGGTAAATGCGGTCACACTGCCTTCAGTGATCCCTTGGGTTAAGGCGCTACGCAGCGAACTAGGTTCATCGGCTAACGTGTTGATCTCATTGACGTTTTGCGTCCCTGTCTCTGCTTGGATCGAGGCAATAACGGCTTCGGAATCGACTGGCTCTTGATTCTCGTCAGCTGTAGTTTCTGAAGTAGCGGATTGATCCGTTTCTTGGTTTTCATCTGTACTTTCTTGGGCAGAATTTTGAATCTGCTCACTGTCTGTTTGCCCTTCTGATGAAAGCGTCTCGCTAACGGCAACCGGATTGTCACTTCCACTCGTAGCCGTTTCATCTGCATGAACCATCATTGGTGAAAATGCCAGCGTCATTAGTCCGAACCAAATTATTTTTTTCATCGTCATTGCCTCCTCGTATGGGATTTCTCCCTTTGTAACGAAACTGTAACATAAAGGCCTCGTTTCCGCAATCAATTTAGTAACTTCTTAAAAAAAACCTCCATCTTTATCAGATAGAGGTTTTATCATTATTTTATCGTTGCCACGTGCATCACTGCTTGACCTGCGTTTGTTTCCGCGATCGGTAACAGTTCAACGTTGGCTGCTTGGTCCATATTGGTGATAATAACGAGCATCTCAGAGGCTTTGCCTTTGGCTGTCAGCTGCGCCAAATCGACTTGGGCAACTTGGGTGGCTGGTGTCACCGCTTGGCCTTCCTCCACCAGGATCTCAAAAGGTGCTCCTTGCAATTCGACGGTGTCGACACCCATGTGCAGCAGAATCTCTAGCCCGCTAGCAGTCTTGATCCCCAATGCATGTTTCGTTGGGAAAATCGTCGTGACGGTTCCTGCTGCTGGTGCAAAGATCGCCCCATTGTCTGGCAAGACGAAATACCCGTCGCCCATCATTTTTTGCGAAAATACCGGATCACTTGACGCGCTGATCGATTTTGTCGTACCTGTTGCTACTGCGTATAAGGGTGTATCGATCGTTGTTGCTGATGAATTTGCTGCCGTTTCCTTTGCAGCCGTTTCACTCGTTTCTTTTGGTTGCGGTTGCACAGTGACGGTTGCAGCTGGTTTTGCCTCCTCTGCCTCAATCCCTTTGACTGCTTCTAAGCGATCTTTAGGAATCCCAAAGAAGTAGGTGACAACGAAGCCGCCAGCATAGCCTGCTAACAAGCCGAAAATATAGCCCATCCAACGGCCGTTGGCAATCAATGGAATCAAAGCTAGCCCTGATGGTCCAATCGCCGTTGCGCCGATATTTGTCAAAGCGCCAATGACCGCACCACCGATCCCACCACCAATACAAGCAGTGATAAATGGTCGACCTAATGGCAATGTCACTCCGTAGATCAATGGTTCGCCGATACCTAAGATCCCAACTGGCAATGCACCTTTGATCATTTCAGAAAGCTCTTTGTCTTTACGTAGTCGTACCCATAAGGCGAAAGCTGCTCCGACTTGACCGGCACCAGCCATGGCTAAAATCGGTAATAATTGCGTGCTGCCTGTTGCTTCGATCATTTGGATGTGGATCGGGGTCAAAATTTGATGCAAACCAAACATGACCATTGGTAGGAAGGCCGCCCCTAAGACAAACCCAGAAAACGCACCGCCCACATTCAAGACCCAAGTGATTGAACCGACTAAGCTGTCAGAGATCAGACCTGCCAATGGCATGATCAAGAAAATCTCCGTCAAACCGATGATCAACAAACACAACGTCGGGGTCACGATAATATCGATCGCTTCAGGAATCACTCGATGCAGCACTGCCTCTAATTTCGCCAAAAGCCATACAGCGAAGATCACACCGATGATCCCTCCTTGGTTGGCAGCTAAAGCTTCGCCGGTGAACAAGTTTTGGATCGGGGCTTCTGGGTTCATACCGGTCAGCAAGATGATCGAACCGATCACTCCACCAAGGGTTGGATTGGCTTTAAAGACCTGCGCAGCATTGACCCCAGTAAAGATTGCTAAATAGGTGAACATCCCATTTCTTAGGACGTTTAAAATCATGACATAATAATTCCAAGTGTCTCCATCTAAATTTCCAGCAGTGATCATGTTGGTCAGAACGGAGGCGATCCCTGCAACGAGTCCTGCACCAACGAAGGCTGGAATCATTGGAACAAAGATATTTGAAATGTCTTTCAGCAGCGACTTCAATGGTGATGATTTTTGTTTGGCTTTTTGGGCTGCTTTCATCTCTGCCGTTTTTTCTGATAACGCCTCTTTGCCTGATTTTTGCTGCGGGATCTCTTGCCCTAAATCAACACCGGCTTTTGCCACCATTGCGTTGGCTACTTTGTTGACTTTCCCTGGTCCGATAATGACTTGCAGCTGCTCGTCATTGACGACACCCATCACGCCGGGAATCTCTTTTAACCCTTGTTGATCGACCTTGTCGTGGTCGCGGACGGTCATTCGTACGCGAGTCATACAGTGATTGACTGTTTCTACGTTGTCCATTCCGCCGGCTTCTTGAAAAATCTTCTCCGCTAACTCTTCTACCGTCAGTGTTTCTTTTGCCATTACTTTTCTCCTCCTAACGCCGTTTTGACAAACCCTTGTGCCGTGGCAAGTTTTGCTTGTGCTTCGTCTTTCGTGCTATCCGTCAACAGCATCACGATCGCCAATTTGACATTCTGATCTGCTTCTTCAAATGCTGCAGCGGCTGTTTCATAATCAGCTTCAGTTGCCTGCATGATGATCCGTTTTGAGCGTTCCACCAATTTTTCGTTAGTCGCTTTCACGTCGACCATCAAATTATTGTAGACTTTACCGATCCCTACCATCGATAACGTCGAGATCATATTCAAAATCAATTTTTGGGCAGTTCCTGATTTCAAACGAGTCGAACCCGTCAGAAACTCTGGGCCACAATCGACTTCAATTGGAAAGCTGGCATGTTGAGAGATCTCCGCATCTTTGTTACAAGCGATCGTAGCCGTTGTGGCACCAAGCTCATTGGCGTAATCAAGAGCCCCAATCACGTAAGGCGTTCTACCACTGGCAGCGATCCCGATCACCATGTCATTTGGGTTCAACTTCAGATCGACAAGGTCTTGTTTCCCTAGCGTTAAGGAGTCTTCTGCTCCTTCGACAGCGACCGTCATCGCTTCTTCACCACCGGCGATCAGACCAACCACCATCTCAGGTGATACCCCAAAGGTTGGGACACATTCGGCCGCATCCAAGACGCCTAATCGACCACTTGTCCCAGCGCCAAGATAAATCAAGCGTCCGCCTTTTTTAAAAGCAGCGATAGTTTGTTCAATCACTTTTTCAATACTAGGAATTTCTTTTTCCACTGCATAGGCAACTTTTTGATCTTCTTGGTTCATTTTTTGGCACGCTTCTAAAATCGTCATTTCATCTAAATTGCTCGTTTCGCTATTGCGTCGTTCAGTCGTTAATTTGTCTAAATTGATTTTATTCATTGGAATCATCTCTTTCTAATTTAAATCGCATCCCTGCTTTGATTTGTTGGATCAAAGGCAGATCGGCTGGTATCACCTGAGCGGCGAGGTTGACTTTGGGGTCTGCAGGCAATGGTCGTTTGCACACTTGAATCTCTCCCATATAACGCAAGTACTCTTGGTTATCGATCGTCACAGCACCCATTGGCCGCTCTTGACTAAGTTCAGGTTTGACTTCTGGAATGGCATTGAAACGGGCATCGGCGCTACGCAAGACATCTCGAGCTTCATCGTAACGATTCTGGTGATCCCCTAGTACGTGTTCAAAGTAAGTAGAACCAAGATCTTTGACCCGCAAAACGATCCGCGCTTCTTGCAGATACGTCGCAAACTGCTGCGTACTTTTTGCAGAAACCATGCCATCGCCAATGTAAACAGCATCAACTGAGCCAGTAGCCAACAAGTCGATTGCTGCGGCAAAAGGCGACCAGTTGCGGTGTCTTTCCAGTGTGGGTAATCCTTGAAATAACGGTCCGCGTTTCTTGGCATCTCCTGGAACAAAGGCTTGGACGAAAAAGCCTTGTGCTTTCAACCAGCGGTTCTTCTCCTGAAACCAGTCAGCATCTAGTCCTGTTTCTGGCCGGGGGTAATAATTGTGCCAAGCTTCCAAACGAGTAAAATCGGCTCCATACGCCTGCAGCTCTCGAATGTCTTTTTCCGTTAATGTACTGGCATTCAAACTGATGGTCATTTCTTTTGAAAAAGCAGCGATTTGTTGATTGTCGATGGCATAGTCCATTCGTAAACCAGTGACACCGATCTCCCTTAGTTCCCCCAGATTGTCGATGGAAAAGCCCGCTTCTGCTAAGGCGTTTCCAGAAATATCTACCATTAAAGACAGCTGATGGTCTTTTGCGAAACCTCCCAAGTCCGTCAGACGCTGCCGATAGGTACTGCGATCGTCTTCTGGTATGTGCATGGAGGTGAAAATCCCTTTAAAGCCTGATGCCATCGCAGTCATCTGCTCAAGTTCTGCTGCCGTCAAGTCTTCGTTCATAAATACAGAAAAGCCGAACATCTCTTTGCCTCCTTGGCGAGTCACTTTCGTGATACCGTTTTCTATAAAAGCATTATAACTGATTCTCTTCCTGTTCGCAACTATATTTCATAATTAAATCTTATATATAGAAATATCGTTTCATTTAATAAGAAAGCTTTACCCTTTAAACTTTCTTATGCCCTTCTTTCTGCACTTGTGGTACACTTTATTAGGAACGAAACTTGCTTTCGTCATTTTTACATAGTAGGAGGAATCACATCATCAATGATTACAATGGATGATATTATTCGCGAAGGCAATCCAACCTTGCGTGAAGTAGCAAAAGAAGTACCTTTTCCTTTGAGCGAAGAAGATATCGCACTAGGAAAAGAAATGATGACCTTTTTAGAAAACAGCCAAGACCCAGTCAAGGCAGAAGAACTCGAATTAAGAGGTGGTGTTGGTCTAGCAGCTCCTCAATTAGATATTTCAAAACGAATCACAGCGGTCCTCGTCCCTAGCAGCGACCCAGAAAAAGCAGAACCTGATTTTAAAGATGTTCTTTACAATCCTAAAATTCTAAGTCATTCCGTGCAAGAAGCTTGTTTGGGTGAAGGCGAGGGCTGCCTGTCCGTGGACCGTGAAGTCCCTGGCTACGTGGTACGCCATGCCCGGATCACGATCAGCTATTACGACATCAACGGCAAAAAGAAAAAAGTTCGTTTAAAGAACTATCCTGCGATCGTCGTTCAGCATGAGATCGATCATTTGAACGGGGTCATGTTCTACGATCATATCAATCAACAAAATCCTTTTTCATTGAAAGAAGGCATTTTAGTCATCGACTAACTAAAAAGTCTCTACCGACATTTTGCGGCAGAGACTTTTTTTTCTTCTATATTATTGAGTATCCTCTGGATATCTTCCTTCAAGGTTTTGGCGTTAATTGCCTTTTGCTAGGCTTTCTTGATGATCGGCTTTGATTTTTTCTAATAACGCCGGTTGTTCAAAAAGATCTAACGCGGTCAGCGCTAAAAGTTCAGCCGCGATAGCGATCGACTGCAAGCCTTTTTCACTCTTGGCAGCGGCTTTGAATTCTTCCGAATGACCCGCAATGTAGTCATCTGAAATCGAAACGGTGGGTTGGATCGTCGGGATCACTTGACTGACATTGCCGACATCAGAAGAACCAAGACTTGTTTTGGCTTCCGTATCGATCTCATCGGCAGGTACGCCCGCTTCTTGGGCATGGGCAAAGAAGATCTCATCAAAACTTGGTGTCACGATCACATCGTCGACGGAGTTTTGGAACAAACCGAATTCATAGGTCGCTCCCGTGGCTAAAGCGGCTCCTTTGACGATGTTTTCGACTTTCTCGTAGACATCGTTCAAGGTCGCTCGATTGGCTGCTCGTAAATAAAAACGACCGGCTGCATATTCTGGCACGACATTGGCTGCCACGCCACCATCGGTGATCACACCATGAATATTGACGTCTTTTGGTAAGTGCAGACGCAATCCATTGATCCCGTTAAAGACTTGTAGCAATGCTTCTAACGCGTTGATGCCTTTTTCTGGTGCAGCTGCCGCATGGGAAGCTCGACCATAGAACTTGATATCCACTGGATCATTGGCTAATGACGCTGTCGTTTTGCCATAGCGATGGGCTGGATGGACACAAAGAGCGGCATCGACATCATTGAAGAACCCTTCACGGACAAAACTGCCTTTAGCGGAACCATTTTCCCCACCTTCTTCTCCTGGCGTCCCATAGACTCGAATCTCCCCGCCTAGCTCATCGATGAAAGGTTGCAGGGCACTGGCTGCTAAGACGGAATAAGTCCCGAAGAGATTGTGCCCACAAGCATGACCGATCCCTGGTAACGCATCGTACTCAGCTAAAAAGGCAATCGTTGGGCCCGGTTTTCCACTGACATAGCGGGCATCAAAGCCGGTACGATGTCCTGCGACATCCTTTTTAACAGCAAAGCCTTCTTTTTCTAATTGGGCGATCAGGGCATCGGCTGAGTAAAACTCATAGTTGCTGACTTCTGGGTGATTATGGATATCTAATGCCAAGGCTTGATAAGCGGCTAAACGCTCTTGGATAAATGGTTTAATCGTTGCTTTTGTAATAGTTGCTGTTGTCATAATCAAATCTCTCCTTTTCTTACATGGTTTTTTTCAGTGTTTTTATCAAATTACATAGCACTTATTTTGCTCCAAAGGTTTCCCAAGCAGGAACACTTGATCCTTTTGACGTTTCCTCGATGACTTTTTTCGTATCCTCTGTTTGGTAAGCAGCAACCACTTTTTGGTAAACTTCATTGTCTTCATCTTCTTTACGGGCGGCAATGATGTTGACGTAAGGACGGGCCGTTTCATCAACAGGCTCTAAAAAGATTGCATCTTCGGTAGGCACAAATCCTGCATCTACCGCCATGCCGCTATTGATAACAGAAACATCGACATCGGAAAGTGCCCGGGCTGTTTGCGCTGCATCAAGTTCCGAAATTTCTAAATTCAAACGGTTTTCAGTAATATCCGCGACCGTTGGTGTTTGTCCGGCTGCTTCATCCACTTTGATCAATCCAGCTGATTGTAACAAGAGCAATGCCCGACCACCATTGGTCACATCATTCGGGATCGCAACTTTAGCTCCTTCAGCCAAGTCGTTGACATCCGTCACTTTGTCGGAATAAATGCCTAATGGCGCGTTGACTGTATTGCCGATCGATACGAGATCGGTACCAAATTCTTTATTATAATTGTCCAAGAAAAATTGGTGTTGGAATGAATTGAGGTCAATGGAACCATCAGCTAATGCTGCGTTGGGTTGATTGTAATCAGAGAATTGGACATATTCTAAATTGA
This sequence comes from Enterococcus sp. DIV1067f, assembly GCF_050543505.1. Classification (NCBI taxonomy): domain Bacteria; kingdom Bacillati; phylum Bacillota; class Bacilli; order Lactobacillales; family Enterococcaceae; genus Enterococcus; species Enterococcus sp. DIV1067f. The sequence goes on along the minus strand of NZ_CP172940.1, from coordinate 393,284 downwards.
TGCCTTCGTCTTTTAAACGATCTTTGACATCATCCCAGACATCGGTGTCCGCGCCAATCACTCCTAATTTCACAGTGACTTCTTCTTGATCAGTGGCTGCGGCACTGCCATTGTTTCCGCATCCGGTAATAAATAATAATGCTGCCCCTAAAACGATTGATTGTACGATTTTTTTCATTTTTTCTTCCTCCATAGACTTGCTTGTTTTTTTATTTGTACGTAAGTGGTGGTCAGTGTGATACTCGTTTAATGAGTAGGTTGCTGACAAATTGACTGATAAAAACGAATACTAAGATGATCAAGGTCGCCATGATCGTGACATCGGTCTGGAATCGGTTGTACCCGCGGGTGATGGCTAAGTTACCTAAACCGCCAGCGCCAACTGCTCCTGCCATGGCGGTCAATCCGATCACATTGATCACGGTCAATGCAGAGACCCGAATGATTCCCGCCACGCCTTCTGGCAAATAGACCCGAAAAATGATGCCGAAAGGACTGGTGCCCATCGCTTCGGCTGCTTCCACGACACCGGGGTCAACTTCTAGCAAGGCAATCTCGATCTGCCGAGCAAAGAAAGGAATGATCCCAGCAATCAGAGGAACCAATGCTGCTGTTTCGCCGATCGTCGTTCCCACAAGAAATCGGGTAAAGGTTCCTAGCAACGTCAATAAGATAATAAAAGGGATCGAGCGGACCACATTGATGACCTTATCGAGAAATTCAAAGAGTGGTCGATTTTCTAAAATTCCACTCGGTCGAGTCACTACCAGGACGATCCCTAACAAGATGCCTAAGATGCCCGCGATCAAGGAGGTCCAAAAAACCATATACAAGGTTTGGATCGTTGCTGCGACAAATTCATCTTGGATCGCAACAACATTGGGAAAATATCTTTCTAATAAGGCAGCCATCTAAAATCCTCCTTTAATCACATTGTTTAATGGTTCTGCATGATTTTCTTTTAAAATATTGGTGTACACTCCTTGAGACTTCAAATATTCTAAGGCATGTTTGCGCTGTTGGTACTCTCCGGATAAGCTAACGACCAAGCTGCCGATCGGCACTTCTTGCAAGATCTCCACGTTACCGTAAAGAATATTGGTGGTCACTTTGTAGCGACTGTACAATTGGGCGATCAGTGGCTCATTGGTTTGATCCCCCACGTAGGACAGCTCCACCAGCCATTCATTCGGTGCCAAGGAAGAAAACTTCGAACTGCCGAGGATCGTTTCTAAGGCTTGGTCGATGTGCGTCGCCGTTCGGATGAAATCTTTGGTCAATGGTTTTTCTGGTTGGCTAAAAATCTGAACGCTCGAACCTTGCTCAATAACTTCACCGTCTTCCATCACTGCCACTTTGTTGCAGATTTCTTTGACAACTTGCATTTCATGGGTAATGATCACGATGGTCAAACCGAGAGTCCGATTTAATTTTTTCAACAAAGCCAATATCTGTAAGGTCGTTTTCGGATCAAGGGCGCTAGTTGCCTCATCGCACAGCAAGATCTCTGGATCATTTGCCAAAGCTCTGGCAATGGCGACCCGCTGCTTTTGCCCTCCAGATAGTTGGCTAGGAAACGCTTGGGCTTTTTCTTCCAATCCAACAAGCGCCAGCAGCTCGGTTACTTTTTGATGACGTTCCTGTTTGGACCGTCCCCCATATTTCAAGGAAAAATCCACGTTATCAAAAACATTGCGGCTGTCCATCAAGTTGAAGTGCTGAAAGATCATTCCGATCGTTTTCCGTTTTTCTCGCAGGTCTTTCGCAGAAAGTGTGGTCAGCTCCGTGCCGTTGACGACGACGCTGCCGCTGCTTGGGCGCTGCAATAAGTTGATCACACGGACGAGTGTACTTTTCCCGGCGCCTGAGTAACCCACGATGCCGTACACGTCCCCTTTGTCGATCTCGATCGATACGTTTTTGACCGCTTGGATCGCGGGTTTCTTTGATTGATTGAATGTTACTGATATATCTTTTAATGAAATCATCGTTTTCCCCCTAGTTCTTGTCTTTTTCAATAAAAAAAAGGCATCCTCAAACAAGTCACCTGTGACTTGTTTGAGGACGCCTTTTTGCGTGTTACCACCTCAGTTTAAGCTGTACTCGCATACAGCTCCTTTTCGAGTACGATCATACTCTAGCCAGATAACGGTCGCTACCGTCGTCGCCTTGCAAACTACTGCTCGGAACGAATCACTCCTTGGCCATTTTCTAAAAGTCGTTTGATGCTTCTTTTCAGCTACCGAAGCTCTCTGTTGAAAAAACGTGCTTTTGTACTTACCAATTCTTCGTGTGTGGTGCTATTTGATTTTTGTGTATAAAAAAAGTCCTTTTACCAGCGTTTGCTAGTAAAAGGACGAATACTCGTGTTACCACCTTTTGTTTAGAAGGTTTCCCTTCCCTCAACCCAACGTCTAGCCGTGCTAGAGATTGGTGCACTTTGTAACGGTAGTGCGCATCCGTGATTGCCTACTTATCGACAATCAATCCTCCAAGGCCATTTTTCATCGCTTCTGACTTGACTCTTTCCACCAACCAGAGTCTCTCTTTAAAGTATCCGCGGTTACTTTCCTTCTCAACAGATTCATTATTCTTGTTGAGTTGTACTTTACTGGAAAATGAACGTCTTGTCAACAAAAAATCACAATTTTTTCATCTAAGTGTTCCCCAAGACTGCCGATAGCGTCCTTGCCAGAATGGTTTACGCCTCAATTTTGATAGAGCATGCCTTTTTCTGCTAACTGTTGTTTGGCTTTTTCCAGAGCCGCAGGATCGGTGTAACGCAACGTATGCAAGTGTACCCCATTGGTTAAATCTGAGAGCAAGCGGGCTTCTGCATGTTTGGTTTTGTTGATGAAATCAGTCACGTCTTGGTCTGTTTGAATCTGCAAATTGCCAGTGATCTCTCCATAGATTTCATGTTCAACGATGACATCGACCACTTCCACGCCACAAGCGACAAAAATCCGCAATTCTTCTTCGGTTTGTTCAGGCCGATGCTGCACCGCTAGCTTGCTGACATGCCCCGCCTCATTCAACAGTGCTTGCAGTCGATAGCCGCGAGCAGTGGCCGCGATCGCTTCACCGGCTGCTCGCAGCAAGGCAATGTCCCCAACGATGATTTGGCGACTGACTCCTAGTGATTCTGCCAGTTTGCTGGCACTGATCGCTTTGTCCGCTTGCTTCAATGCCGCTAAAATCGTTTCTCGACGTGTTGCTCCATCCATACTCATTCCTCCAATTGATTCTCTTGATAGGTTTTTGAGTGTTTCATAATTGATTGAAACATGGCTAAAATCGTTTCCTCATAGGCTTGATTTGAAATCGCCTGCCGAATATTTTCCAGCACTTTCTCTTCACGATTTTCATCTAAAACCGGCAACTGACTACTTTTCTTCAATTGCACGATTTCATTAACTGTACTCATGCGTTTTTCTAAAAGATGCGTGAGCTGCCAATCAATGTCATCGATTGCCGCTCGCTGAACAGCCAAAGGATCTTGCTGGTTGTTTTCTTCTTCCAAGTCGATCGTCTTGATGACCCGTGCCGGATTTCCCGCCAGCACAACATTGTCTGGGAATGATTTTGTGACCACACTGCCAGCCCCCACCACGACATTGTTACCTAAGCGCACCCCCGGCAAAATCGTGGCCGCGCCACCGATCCACGCGTTATCGCCAATCACGATCGGTGCCCCTAATTCTAAGCCGCTATTTCGTTTGACCGGATGCAATGGATGAGTCGCCGTAAACAACCGAACATTGGGTGCCAGCATACAGTTGTCACCAAAGGTAATTGGACAAACATCTAATAGCACACAGTCGTAGTTAGCATAGAAGTTTTTGCCGACAGAAATATTGTAGCCATAATCAAAGCGGACATTCGGTTCGATATAGATTCGACCAGTCACAGAGCCGAAAGTTTCTTTTAGTAACTGCTCTTTGATTTTTGTATCAGTTTCTTGGTTGATCAGGTTCATTTGTTCACGGGCATATTTCCGGTCTGCCACCAATTCTGGATCTGGGGAAAAGTACAATTCGCCAGCAATCATTTTCTCTTTTTCGGTACGTTGTGTCATATCATAAACTCCTTCATTCAATTTTCTGGAAAAACGTTTCGGCTGCTGCGGTCAACATGCCATATTCATTCGGGATCGCCAATGGTTCCTTATTGATGACCAACACCTGCTGGCTGTAATCGACTAGCCCTGCAAAAGGATAGACTTGCAGCGAAGTCCCCACGACCACCGTCAGGTCGGCTTGAGCAACGGCTTGAATGGCTCCCTCAATGGTTTCATCCGTAAATCCTTCCCCATAAAGCACGATCGCCGGCCGAATCTGACCGTCACATCCTGCATGGTGCCAATCCTGCAAATACGCTTGCCAAGGTACCGGATTACCGCATTTTCGGCAATAACAGTTGTACAAGGAGCCGTGAAAATCGATTCTTTGGTGACTCCCCGCTTTTTCATGCAGTCCATCGATGTTTTGTGAAACGACCCAAACTGTTTTTTTCGTTTGCAGCGCAGCCATTTTTTGATGAATGATGTTCGGCTGGGCCTGAGGATGGTAGAGGTGCTTGACGAACTGATAAAATGTTTCCGGTTCGTTTTCTAAACAGTCATGGCTTAACAAATACTCTGGCTGGGCCAGTCCTTGATAGACCCCTTTTAAGGAACGGTAATCAGGAATGCCCGATGGGGTTGAAACACCGGCACCCGTCAAAAAGGTCACGGATGATGCGGCGGTGACCGTTGCGATTGCTTGCTCAATAGATACCTTCATCGTTCTAACTTCCTTTATGGCTTTTCTCTTATTCTAACCGAAAAAGAACCGTTTTTGCGAAAAATCAGCCATTTTCTTTTTTAAAAGCAACTAATGCTTTTTCTTGCGGAATTGCTTATAATAAATGCAATAAATACAAGAAGAATGGGAAAACCAAATGAAAATTTTGATTATCGAAGACAACAATGAGATCAGCGAAATGTTGGCTACTATTTTAGCAGCTGACTATACCGTCCAGCAAGCCTATTCAGGCACGGAAGGTCTGCTGCTTTTTCAGCAAGATGCTTTCGACTTGATTTTGCTAGATCGAATGCTCCCCGGTAAAGATGGGACACAAGTCTTGCAAGAGATTCGCCAAACCTCCACGGTCCCCGTCATTATCTTGACTGCCTTAGATGAACCAGCCGATGTTTCCACCCTTTTGCTGGCGGGGGCCAATGATTACTTGACCAAACCCTTCAATGTCGAAGAATTAAAGGCACGTATCATTGTTCAATTGCGAACAAATAAACAACCCCCTCCAGTTGCCAGCAGCCACTCGTATAAAAACATTCAACTGTTGCCTGACTCGTTTCAGCTGCAACGAGGAGAGGCAACGGTTCAGTTAAAGAAAAAGGAGTTTGAGATTTTTTCCCTGCTCTTAGCGAACCCCAAAAAAGTTTATACCAAAGAAATGCTCTATGAAGCTGTTTGGCAAGAACCTTACTACGGTGAAGAAAACACGATCAATGTCCATATCAGCCATTTACGCAGCAAAATCAAAACACTCGATCCAGATGAAGCGTATATCGATACTGTCTGGGGCATCGGCGTCAAGCTAGCTTAAAAAGGAGGAACCTCATGCATATACTTCAGTTTTTCGCCGCTCTGATCGTTGTGTTATTGTTTGGCTATTGGTTTTTCTTACTATATGATCTAAAAAAGTACCACCAGCAATTAACAAGAATCAGCGAAATCGAAACAAATCAAGAGATCCATTTACAGACCCGCGTCCCCGCTTTAAAAGCGATCGCCTTGTTAAACAATCAGATACTTAGAAAAAATAAGCAGCAACACTATCAAATGCTGCAAGAAAACCAGCAGTTGGAACAAGCCATTCAAAATATCTCTCACGACTTACGCACACCTTTGACGGTCGCCAGCGGCTACACACAACTGCTGCAAGCCGATGCGACCCTCACCCCGCAACAACTACAGCTGCTGGATAAAGTCAGCAGCAACCTAGAAAAAGTCGAAAATCATCTGGAACAGTTGTTGACCTATCAGCGTCTCAAAGACAATCAGCTCGCTTTGACTTTGGAAGAATTCAATCTTTCTCGTTTATTGGAAGAAGAACTGCTCCAGCTTTATCCTTCTTTTGAGGAAAACCATTTATCACTGACGGTTGCGATCCAACCCAACATCATGATCATTTCAGATAAAAAAAGCTGGCAACGAATTTTCCAAAATGTCCTTGGTAACCTGCTGGAACATGGCAGTGAAACGGGGACGATCCGCTTGAATCAGCAAGGAGATCGCATCGTTTTCCAACAGGAAAATCAGCTGAGATCACCGATCCAGCACCCAGAAAAATTGACCCACCGCTTTTATACCGAAGACCTTTCACGGCATAAACAGCAAGCCGGACTTGGTCTGTATATCATCGCGGCATTGACTAATGCATTAGACGGCAAGATCCAATTGGATACAACCGAAGAGACGTTTCGTTTGACCCTTTTTTGGCAGCAGTCCGTTGAATCCCACTAACTCATGGCTATACACAAAAAACACCCAATCGCTCGACCTTCACTAGTCGATACGGTTGGGCGTTTTTCTGCTCTTACAATTCTTGTCTCTTAAACACCAGATGCGCAGCCAAGAGGCAAAGCAATAAACTGATCAGGCTCCCAAGAAAAATGGGTTGGACTGTTTCCCATGTTTGGAAAGTAGTCATGGTCACCATCTCTAAACCGCCTTGAAAGTCCAAGTATTCTAAAAACTTCCAGTTGGGTAAAGAGATTCGGGCAATCGCAAAGGCCATCGGAATAAAAATCGTCGCCAACACGCTGACCGCTGTATTTTTGGTCAAATACAAAACTAGCACTGCAAAAGAGGAAGTCGCTAATAAAATCAGTACAAAACTAACGAAATAATACAACAACTTTTCTATCTGTGAAAGGTCATTATAACCAATCCCCCCAATAACCGTTCCCGCTACAAAGCTCACCAAACAAATCGCGACGATCTGTAAGACCAGCACCAATGTATAAACCAAGAATTTCCCAAAAAGATAAGCGGGTTTGGAGACACCAACGGTAATGATATTCTTCATGGTCCCTTTCGTGTACTCACTGCCTAAGACCTGCATCACCAATGGCAAGGAGTAATACAGCAACATGGAAGACAAACTGGTCTGGATCGCCAGAAAGCCAGTCATTTCCGTAAGGCTGCCTGCTGTTTGCGTACTATCCCCAAGAGTGACCCCTACACTACCATTGGAAACAACGGATAAAATCACCAACAATAAAATAATTCCTTCTGTGATCCAAAAACTTTTACTTCTTGATAAACGATACAAATCGGCTCGAATAAAATTCAACATCTTAATTTCCCCCTTCACTTGTTACTAACTCTTTGAAATACGACTCTAGATTTTCCCCTTCAAAAGAAATCCGGTCGATAGCGATCCCTTCATAAACCAGCTGACGGACCAAGTCACGAATCAACACATTCTCTTGATAAATATGAATTTTGTGGTCACTGACGACTTTATATTCGGAAATCAGCTGACTCTCTAGCAAGCGGCTAGCTGTGGCTACATCATCCACTTCTAATTGAATAAACCGTTTCGCCATCAGATCGAATTCGTGTTTGGTCATCTCTTTGATCAGACGCCCCTCACTAATGACCCCAAAACGTGTAGCCACTAGGTACAGCTCTTCTAAAATATGGCTGGAGATCAAAATCGTCATGCCACGTTCTTGATTCAATCGTAAAAGCAGCTCCCGAAATTCAACGATCGCTACAGGATCCAAGCCATTGATCGGCTCATCTAAAATTAGAAAATCCGGCTGATTCAATAAAGCAATCGCTAAGCCCAGTTTTTGTTTCATCCCTAAAGAAAAATCACGGTATTTCTTGTGGCCAACATTGGTCAATCCGACAAACGCCAATGCTTTACTGACCGCCTCAGGTTCCACCACCCCGCTGATTTTGCAATAATAGTTCAAATTTTGTTCAGCGGTCAATTGGTCGTAAGCGACTGGGGTCTCAATCACATTACCGACCCGTTTCAGCATCTGAGTGTACGCTTTGCCGCCTTCAACATCAAACAACTGCAGACTGCCACTAGTTGGTTGGATCAACTAACGATCGCTTTTAATAGGGTCGTCTTCCCAGCACCATTTCTCCCCACCAATCCATAAATATCTCCCTTAGCGATCGTTAGATCGACATCATGTAGCGCCTGCTGTTTGCCGTAACGTTTGTTTAATCCTTTGATTTTAAGAACATTTTCCATTTTTACTTCCTCCTTGCTTGCTTCTGTGCTCATTCTAGCAAGCAGATCTAAATCAGCTATTAACTAATTATTAATTGATTCTTAACTCGTAGTTTTCTGCAAAAAACAGTTTATTTCTATTATACACAGCTGAAAATGAACCGATCTAGAAAAATCGTCTCTTTTCAGTAAACCCTCCAATAGCAAATGTAGCAGATGATCTTTTCATTACTGCTTTTGCTCTTTGTTTTTTGCCTCACAAAGAAAGAGATTCCTTCATGACAAGGAACAAAAAACGTGGTAAACTAGTCACGAATCAAAGTGAGGTGAAATACATTGGTAGCAGCTATTATTTATTGGGCAATGATCATTATCAGTTTCGGTTGGTTGGCAGTCAGCTTATATTTCTCTATCTTCTATTTAGCACGTAAAGAAAATGGCAATTTATGGGCATTCGGCTTTTTAAATGTCATCACAGCAATCATTCAAGCCAGCGTCCTTGTGGTTTACCGTACCTTCGGACAAGATTGGGGCGTTACACAATACTCAAGCCTCATCTATCTAGCACTTGGCTTATTGCTTGCTTTGACAGTCATCCAAGCTGTTTTAGGCCGTGAACCAAAAGCGAAAGTCGCTTAAGGGTTCCAATAGACACTCGTAAAAACGATCCGCTTTCTCTTTGATAAAAATAGGGAAATGGTCGTTTTTTTGTTAAAAAGAATTGACATTTGGGTGCTTTTCTTCTAAACTCTGAGAAGAATCAAATTAAATACGAGTACCCTTTAACATTTAGGTAGAGGTCGCGAGGTTCATTAATCCTGCTGAGTGAAGCAACACGTTTACAGCAGAGCTAGGGAACATCGCCGAAACAAGGTCGGTTTTGCTTGCATCGATTTTGTTGGGCCGCAAATGAACAATTTGCGGACTGTCTTAGCTTGTCTAAGTTGCGCTATGTTTTGTGAAAGGTTTGTCGACGATGACCTGTCAACAGCCGTTTTCCAATCATGGAGTACGGCTGTTTTTTTGCTTTTTCATCCTTACCTGCTTGTCCAACTCGTGAAAGGAAAGAGAAAAAATGAAAAAAAATAATTGGATCTGGGCAGTCTTCGCCCTCTGTCTAACCCTCATTCAGCTGCCCCTAACCGTGCAAGCGGATGACCAAACGCCTGCGGAACAATTCCGTGTCGGTATGGAGGCAGGCTATGCCCCATTTAACTGGACGCAAACGACGGACGCCAATGGTGCCGTGCCGATTTCTGGGGAAGAAGGCTCGGCGTTTGCCGGCGGTTACGATGTCCAGATCGCCAAACGAATCGCTGAAGGCTTAGGCAAAGAATTAGTGATCGTCAAAACCCAATGGGACGGTCTGCCGCCAGCTTTACAAGCGGGGACTATCGATGCTGTGATCGCTGGTATGTCACCAACTGCCGAACGTCGCGAGCAAATTGATTTTACCGATCCTTACTATGAATCAGATTTGGTGGTAGTGGTTCGTAAAGATGGCGAGTTCGCCGATGCCAAAAGCCTCGCTGATCTTTCGGGGGCAAAAATCACTGCCCAGCTGAATACTTTCCATTATACGGTCATAGATCAAATCCCTGAGGTCCAAAAAGAACAAGCCATGCGGGACTTCTCCTCCATGCGCGTTGCTTTAGCTTCGGGCATCATTGACGGCTACGTCAGCGAACGTCCAGAAGGCGTCACTGCCGTCGGGGCAAATCCTGATTTGAAGATGGTCGAGTTCGATGAAGGCGCCGGTTTTGAAACCAATCCAGAAGACGTCCAAGTAGCAGTCGGAATGCGCAAAGGCGATCCCGATGTTGAAAAAGTCAATGAGATTCTTGCAGGAATTTCTGAAGAAGAACGGGTTTCCCTGATGGATCAAGCAGTCTTAGATCAACCTGCAGATGCCAGCGGAGAAACGGCAGATCAAGGTCTGATCGCTGATTTTAAAAAAATCATTGATGATTACGGCATGCTCTTTTTACGAGGCGCTGGCTTGACCTTATTCATCGCGATCCTTTCAACGATCATCGGATTGATTATCGGTCTTTTAGTCGGTATCTTCCGGACATTGCCGCTTTCAGAAAATCCAGTAGGACGTTTCTTCCAACGCATCGTCAATGGTTTACTGACCATCTATATAGAAGTTTTCCGCGGCACCCCAATGATGGTTCAAGCAATGGTTATTTTCTACGGAACTGCTCTAGCCTTTGGTGTCTCCATGAATCGCACGCTGGCAGCCGTGCTGATCGTTTCTATCAATACGGGTGCCTACATGTCTGAAATCGTTCGTGGGGGGATTTTTGCTGTAGATGACGGCCAATTTGAAGCAGCTCAAGCCATCGGAATGACTCATTGGCAAACCATGATCAAAGTCGTGTTGCCGCAAGTAATGCGCAATATTTTACCAGCTACCGGAAATGAGATCATTATCAATATCAAAGATACTGCCGTCTTAAGTGTTATCAGTGTTGCAGACCTCTTCTTCCAAGGTACATCAGCCGCTGGAACGAACTTCCAATACTTCCAAACATTTGCGATCATCGGTGTGATCTACTTAGTCTTGACCATCAGTGCCACCCAGATCTTACGCTTTGTTGAACGCAAAATGGATGGTCCCAGTGCGTATGTCAAATTAGAAGACATCAACCCGAACGAATAAGGAGGAAGAACATGTCAGCAATCATTGAAATTGACCATTTAAAAAAGAGTTTTGGCGACAACGAAGTCTTAAAAGACATCAGTTTGTCTGTTAATAAAGGAGAAGTTGTCACGATCATCGGTTCTTCTGGTTCAGGAAAATCTACACTTCTTCGCTGCATCAACTTATTAGAAAAACCAACCAGTGGGCAAATCATCTACTTAGGTGAAAATGTGCTGGAAAAAGGCTATGACTTGCCGAAATACCGTACGCATCTAGGAATGGTTTTCCAATCCTTTAACCTATTCAACAATATGAATGTATTAGAAAACTGCGTGACGGGCCAAGTCACTGTTTTGAAACGTGATCGCAAAGAAGCAGAAGCGACTGCCAAAGAAAATCTGGAGCAAGTCGGTATGGCTCAATATGCCAATGCCAAGCCTTCCCAGCTTTCAGGTGGACAAAAACAACGGGTAGCCATTGCCCGTGCCTTATCGATGAATCCAGATGTCATGTTGTTTGATGAGCCGACTTCTGCGCTAGATCCAGAAATGGTCGGTGAAGTGTTGAAGACCATGAATACGTTAGCTCATACTGGCTTGACGATGGTGATCGTTACCCACGAAATGGGCTTTGCCAAAGAAGTGTCTGATCGGGTCATCTTTATGGATCAAGGTGTCATTGCCGAACAAGGGACGCCTGAAGATATCTTTATTCATCCAAAAGAGCAACGCACCAAAGAATTCCTTTCCCGTGTGTTGAATTAATTTTCTGTCTTGAAACACTTAGCGGTCTTCTTCCGAGCTTTTTCGTCCTTTTTCAGTAAGCTTGGAAGAATTCAATGCTAAGTGTTTTTTTATTGCAGGAGGAGTAATTGTCAGAATTTATCAAAAAATCACAAAAAACCATTGCTATTTGTTAGAAACTTTGTTATTTTTTTTAAAACTAAGGAATTATAGGAGCTTTCATTTATGGAAAAAAAGTTACAGTTTAAGGATTACATGTATGTTGGATCAATGCTTTTCGGTCTTTTCTTTGGTGCCGGAAATCTGATTTTCCCCGTTCACATGGGACAAGAAGCTGGCGCGAATGTCGGCTTAGCCAACCTTGGCTTTTTAGTTACAGGGATCGGCTTGCCATTTTTAGGGGTCATTGCTATTGGCGTTTCCCAAAGCAACGGTGTTTTTGAATTAGCTTCTCGGATCAATCGCCGCTATGCAATGATATTTACGATTTTGCTTTATTTAGTGATTGGGCCATTCTTTGCTCTGCCTCGTTTGGCTACTACTTCTTATGAGATCGGGATCGCTCCCCATGTTTCATCAGACATGCAAACTTGGTTATTGGCGTTGTTCTCTGCCCTATTTTTTGGAGCTGCCTGGTGGTTTTCACGCAAACCTAGCAAAATCTTAGATTATGTAGGGAAGTTTCTAAATCCCTTGTTTCTGGTCTTACTAGGAGTTTTGCTCTTTTTTGCCTTTTGGCAACCACTAGGAACCATCAGCGATGCGCCGATCTATCCTAGCTATCAAAGCGATGCTTTCTTTACTGGTTTCACAAACGGCTACAATACTCTCGATGCGCTGGCATCTTTAGCCTTCGGGATCATCATCGTCTCAACGATTCGCAATATGGGGGTTGAGAAACCTGCGACGGTCGCAAAAGACACGATCCTTTCCGGCTCTGTCAGCATCGTGTTGATGGGGATCATCTATACCTTACTTTCTTATATGGGAACCAAAAGTTTAGGCCAGTTTCCCATCAGCGAAAACGGTGGGATCGCTTTGGCACAAATCGCCAACCATTACCTTGGCACTGTCGGCAGTCTGCTATTGGCATTGATCGTCATCTCTGCCTGTTTAAAAACCGCCATTGGTTTGATCACGGCCTTTTCCGAAACCTTTGCTGGATTGTTTCCAAAGCAAAGCTACGGATTCTTTATCGCTTTGACAAGTATCTTACCAGCGATCTTCGCTAATGTCGGCTTGACCAATATCATCGAGTTTTCTATTCCAGTCTTGATGTTTATCTATCCACTGGCGATCACTTTGATTTTGTTGGCGATCATCAGTCCATTATTTAACCATCGTGCCAGTGTCTATCGAATGACGACATACTTCACGTTGATCGCTGCAATCATCGACGGCTTAAATGCGAGTCCTGCAGTGATTACCAACAACGCTTTCGTGCAAGGAATCTTGTCTTTTGCGTCAGATTATCTGCCCTTTTTCCAAATCGGGATGGGGTGGGTCGTACCAGCTGCGATCGGATTTTTGATCGGTTTGCTATGGTCGTGGTTCAAAAAAGACCCTGTTTCAGCCTAAATTAGTTAAAAAGATGAAAATAACCTACCTTTTTTTAAAGGGTAGGCTATTTTTTTGATTAAAAAGACTGACAGTTTCGTAAAAAAAAGATACAATAGAGCCACAAAGGAGGATACCTATGTTTTATGAAGAACTTATGATGGACCCGCAAACATTAATTAAATTTAAAATATTCCGGCGTATGCTGACTCTGCAAAACCCTAGCCACCCAATCGCACAATTGGCAAAGGAAATGGAGTTAAGCTACCAACAAGCTTTTATAGAGTTGACTGAGATCGACCAAGATCTAACTGAGTTAACTCCGGATCATATGTCGATACTCGGTCGTGGCGGTAAATTACAGCCTCAGAATATCGCGGTAACGATCGATGAATACCGCTTCTATTTATTGAATAAAAGCGTTCCGTTCTTATATGTTCTTTACATGCTGAATGAAGACAATCCTACGATCACGGATTTTTGTGCAAAATACGATGTCAGTCGTTCAACGGTGTCTCGCAAATTTGAACATCTAAAAAAACATTTGAAGCAATTTCAGCTTCGCTTTACGTACACTGAATCAAACTTAGTGGGCGATGAGCGTCTTGTGCGGCTCTCCCTATTCAATATCATTTGGTTAGGTACTCGTGGAATAGAATGGCCATTTGCGATCGCTGAGAGTGAGACAGAAAAAATGGTGGATCGATTCACGGAGTATTTCCCAATGACTCATTCTTATCTTGGCCGATTAGAGTTGAAGTATTTCGCCGCCTTGATTCTTTTACGAATCAAAAAAGGGAATTTTGCCAAATACGACAAGCGGTACAATTTCCTGATGAAAAATAATCCATATTTCGATTTTGAGCGTTTGACACAAGTCGTTGATCCTGAAGTTTCAATGACAGACAAACAATTAAAAGGCGAATCAGGGTTTATTTATTTGATGGCGCAAATCTTCCCATTCTACTTGAGTCCTGAAGAAGAAGCTTTGCAACAAACCTTGCAATTCTTTTCAAGCAAACAAAACCCAGTTTATCCGTTAGTCGCAGACTTGTTAGCAGAGATGAAAGCAACCTTCTTTGCTTCACAACCTGGCCTGTTAGACGAGCCATTGGTCGTGGGTAATTTAATCAATGTGACTTTCGGCAACTACGTTTTCCGTCAGCCGTTTCCAAATATCTATCGCTTGCTGACACCCTCGATCAATCGCGGGTCTGCTGAAGAGCAGCTGCAGCAAAAAATCGATGAATTCTTAACGAACTATCGCGAAGAATCAGCGGTGGACTATATCAATGATGAAAACCAAGAGCAGATGGCAACGATGTATACCCACGCCCTGCTGCCGTTTTATGATCAAATCCGTTATTCGAATCGTTTACGGGTAGGGGTTGCGTTAGAAGATAATTTCTTAGTCGTTCAAGGATTGAATCAATTCCTACATGACTTGACCTTCGTAGCAGCAGAACCTTATGATCTAAACCAGCAAGAAAATTATGATGTCATCGTTAGTTCCAATCAGTTGATGAAAAAACTCAAACCAGAAAAAATGAGTTATATTTGGGATTATGCGGCAGACGATCGGCAATACATTGATTTGTATCGTACGTTGAAAAACCGTTTTGATGAAAAGAACCTTTCTCTGTAACCAAACCGTTACGGTTTCTTAAGAACTTCCGAAAAGATTTGTCACAGAATATTCATATTTATCTCGTATACTCTATGTATACCAACAAACAACCCTAACTAACACTTTTTCATTTTTAACTCCTTCCCGTCGGCCACCCACCGACGGGTCTTTTTTTACTTATTTTCGCAGCCAGCAAACTTAAACACTTTCCAATCTTTTCTCCACAAAAAATTCATATTTGGACAGTATAGTATACATAACCCAACAAACAACCCTAACTAACACTTTTCATTTTTACTCCTTGCCTGTCAGCTACCCACTGACAGGCTCCTTTTTTTCTTACGGGGTTTGCCGTATACTAAAGGCAGGAGGTGGCCTATGACAACAGCCATTACGACAGTTGACCAATACATTGCAGCAGCTCCAGCAGAACGACAAGCGATTTTAAGAAAGGTCCGTCAAACCATCAAAGCCGTTTTACCTGAAGCGGTTGAAAAGATCAGTTATCAAATGCCTACTTATCATCAGGGAGAAAATATCGTACATTTTGCCTGCGCCAAACAGCATCTAGGCTTTTATCCCACGCCTTCTGCGATCACGGCCTTCCAAGAGGACTTACAACCATACAAGACCAGTAAAGGGGCGGTCCAGTTTTCTTTTGCACAGCCGATCCCTTACGAACTGATCGCTGTGATGACCGCTTGGCGACTCGCAGAAGTCAAAAACAAGCACGCGTAACTAGCAATTAAAAAACCGCTATGTCTAATGACGCAGCGGTTTTTTGGCTCTATAATTTATGGGACTGATGAATCAGAATTGATTCTTCAGTCCCATTTTCATTTTAGGTATTAAAAAACATATCGTTCTCTAGTATGATTAAATCACCACAAAATAAACAACTGAGAGGACGATATGCTATATGAATGATTCTATCAAAAAAATGCTGAGAATAATAGAGAAAGATTTGATGATTATAGAGGTCTCTTACGAGACCCTTCAGAAGAAAAAGACGTTGGTCGTCGATGCTGTTCTCTCGCCTACTCCTCGTGCTTGTAGAAGTTGTGGTTCTACTGTGGTAGATGGAAACGGGAAAACAATTATAGTGAAAAATGGGAAGAAGGAAACGATTGTCCGTTTTGAACAATACAATCAGATGCCTTTGGTTATGCGCCTAAAAAAGCAGCGCTATACCTGTAAAAACTGCCGAACCCATTGGACTGCTCAAAGTTATTTTGTCCAACCCAGACATTCAATCGCAAATCATGTTAGATATAAAATTGCTTCTTTACTGACTGAAAAAGTATCTTTATCTTTTATTGCGAAAAGCTGTCAGGTATCTTTGACCACCGTTATTCGTACATTGAAAGAGTTTAAAAGCTATTTACCAAAGCAATCTAAGAAGATTCTCCCCAGAGTATTGATGGTTGATGAATTTCGTTCGCATGCTTCCATAGAAGATAAAATGAGCTTTATTTGCGCAGATGGCGAAACAGGAAAATTAATAGATGTTTTGCCTACGCGTAAATTACCTCGATTAACAAGCTATTTCTTAGGTTGTACCAATCCAGAAGAAGTAGAATTCTTGGTGACAGACATGAACGCCGCCTACTTCCAGCTCACCAAACGTGTTCTGCCAAATGCGAAAGTAGTGATTGATCGGTTTCATATTGTCAAACACATGAATCAAGCGTTCAATGAGTTGCGTATCCGTGAAATGAATGAACTTCGTAAAGCCGGACAGAAAAGCCAGGCAGAAAAACTGAAAAAGAACTGGCGCTTTTTGCTAAAAAATCGTGCAAACATCAACCATTATGAATACAAAACATGGAAAAGTTTCCGAGCACCAAAATACCCATTTCTTACTGAAGCAATGATGATTGATCGATTGCTTGAGTTTTCTACGCCCCTGAAGGAGGCGTATCCCTTTTTTCATGAATTAGTTGAAGCCTTTCGAGACAAAGACCCTGACTTGTTTTTCTCCTTATTGACAGAACTTCCCAAAACGTTAGATGACAGCTTTCGGGAGAAGCTTCAAAACCTTCTGACCTATGAAGAAGGCATCACCAACGCAATGATCTATCCTTATTCCAATGGAAAAATAGAAGCGAAGAATACCCACATAAAGACAATGAAACGAGTATCCTACGGATTTAAATCATTCGAGAACATGAGAATTAGAATCTTTTTGATCAATCAATTAATCAAAGTAAGATAACAAAAAATCTGAGCCAGAATGTGGTTCATTCTGACCCAGATTTGATTTTACGCAACTCATCAGTCCTTATTGACAAAGAGCCGGTTTTTTTGCTATGCACAGGCTTGTTTACAAGCCGGGTTTTGTATTCAAGGTGCTAACTTTCAGCACATGATGCAGGGGAATAATCCGCAGCTGCTGACGGTCGCTTTGTAATTTCAAGACAACTTGTTCTTTTGCTACCGTTTTGCCGACGATCCAGCCGGTAACGGTTTCAAAACCACCCAATTTCTCTGTTTTTACTTGCAGCACGACCAGATGCTTGGCAGCGGCTGCCTCTTGCAGCGTTCGCCGGATTTCTTTGACTTTCTCAGACTGATTCTTCTTGTCAGCATCATCACTGAAAAAGGTATCCAGCAACGTTGTGGATGTCATCACAATGAGTTTGCCCAATTGTTTGATGGGCGATGGTTTCTTTTCCATTGGACATTCCTTTCTGCGCGTTGCAGCAGTTTCTAAAACCACACATACGTTCGCATTTCCATGGTTCTATTTTAGCAAATTTTTGATAAAATACAAGCGAACACGCCTTATTTTTCAGAAGAAATAACCTCTAGCCAATAAGGAATCCCCTCTTGCAGCAGTTGATAGGTCTCTTCGAAATCTCCTGTATAATAAGGATCTGGTACTTCCTCAGCCTCTTTGCCAGGAACAACACTCAAATACGAACGGATCTTTGCGGTCGTATCGGCAGGTGCTAGCGCTTGAAGTGTTTCAACATTGTTCGCATCCATGCCGATGATCCAATCAAATGTGGCAAAATCCGCTTCAGTGATCTGCCTTGAAATAAGACCGTCACTAGAGATCCCTGCTTGACGCAGTCTTTTTTTGGTTCCGGGATGAGCAGAATGTCCGACTTCCCATGAGCTGGTCGCTGCCGAATCGATCTGCCAATCCAACTTGTGTTTTGCTATTTCTGCTTTATAAATAGCTTCTGCCATGGGGGAACGGCAAATATTACCTAAACAAACAAATAAAACTTTCGTCATCGCTTACTGCTCCTCTTTTTCATAGATTTGGTGGCCAAAAAATTCCACATCCTTCGCCAAACGAAACAATTGCGTCGCAATCTCTAATGGGGTCTCTGGAAAGTCGTTGTGAATCCAATTTTCCAAAATGCCTCCGCAGCCGTAGGAAAAGAATCGGCTATAAAATAGAATGTCTTGTTTCGTCAATTGCTGCTCTTGATCGACCTCCAAGAACAAGCGCTGAAAAAGCGGTTCTGTGATCTGTAAAAAACCGTTCATTAAGATCTCGCGGTCATAAGCCAGTGATTTGCGGTAAAAGGCCGGCGCTTGTTTCATTGCTTTCAGCATGCGCAAGGCGGCTTCTTCCCAGTTATCAAGGGAGACATCTTCTGTCGTCAAAAAAATCAGGGCATCTTGCCGATAGATCCATTGGATCAAAGCTTTTTTATCAGGAAAATGGTAGTAAAACGTCTGCCGATTGACTTGCGCCTTTTCGGCGATCTCCTGTACGCTGATTTTATTCACTTCTTTGGTCTCACAAAGGGTGATCAATGTCTGGCCAATCACAGCCTTCGTTTGTTTCCCATCCATCATAGGGCACCTCTTTTTCTTCTCTTTCTATCATACCAAATTTTCTAGCAAAAAAAAATCCTATCAAATGGTCCTTTTTCACAGACCTTATCCGAACACTTCGTCAGGGCAATAGATCCCTGTGTGCTTTTTGCATATGGCAGATTTCTGCAAAAAACGCCTGCCTTCATTTGAGGCAGACGCTGCTTTTGATAGTTAAACGGCAGGATGCTCACTGTGCCATTTTGGTTTGAAATTGTTCTCTGCGAATCACGCTGATTTTTTCAGTAAAATTGGCCCAATCGATGGGTCTAGGTGGTGCTAGCCATAAAATATGGTCGATCCCCAACGCACCATAAAATGGCAGGTTTGAAAGAATCAGGTGCGTGTGATCATCTGGGTAACTCTGGAATTGCACATTCAAATCGAGAATTTTTTCAATATTCTTTTTGATCATCTGGTTGTAGGAATCACCAAATGAAAAATCAACACAGACATATAAAGGAACCAAAATCTCTTTTAATGGAATCGTAGAAACTAATAAAATAAGGTATCTAAAAAACAAAAACTCTTTATTGTTCCATAAGATCGGTCGATTACGACTTTCTTCCAGATAGTTGCGGCAAAAGGCAGCATATTCAGGATACGTCTCAAGAAAATACGTGACATCCATGTATTGGTACTCATAGCGAGAACTAAAAGAAAACGACAGGAGCTGGTAATGAATCGTAGTCGTTTCGGCATGAAGCAGTGCCAACGTGTCCGTGGCTAGCGAAAACTGCTGTTGGACTGCCTGAATAAACTGCTCGTTTAATTGTTGGATATAGGTTTGTTCTTGGTCGATGTAGCTATTGTTGTCGATCAACCAGCCTTCAACGATCAAGAAGCGCAAAATATCTCGTGCCTCACGTTCTAGGACTTCTTGATCGGTGATCGTCAAGATCTCTTGTAACCAGCGCTTCAATTCTTCAATAATCACTAAATGTTTGGGTAAGACTAAATCATTTTCCACATTGTTTTGCATGTAATGTCCTTTAGACATCCGCGCTAAAACAATGCCTAGATAATGTTTCTTGCGAATCCGCATGCGGGCAGACTGTTCTGGATTCAGCCAAGTACTTTCATTGAATCGATCAAACGTCTTTTCTTTGTCCAAGATACCTTTTGGGAAAGGGGAATGGTTCAAATAATATTCCTTCATAAAAAAGAGAAAAATAAACTCCCGAATCTCACTTTCTTCACCAACCAGCTGAAACTCTTTCGTCACTTCAATGTCGTATTCTTTCAAGATCAGTTTGAATTGTTTAAATTCTTTATAGACGGGATTATGACTTAGATAGTGATTGGTAGCAAATTCGTATAAAGAAGACAATTGCTCAAAAAAGCATTCTTTCAACATAGAAAATTTTAACGCTTGATCTAGATAATAGGTCAGTAGTGTGTCAGAAGTTGCCAGCCCGGAGGCATTCAATTTAATGACCGTCCCATCGGTCACGATCTCAAATTCCTCATTCAATCCTAGTTCATAAAAATCAAGATTCAATTCTTGAACGGTTTTGTTGATCAGAAATTCCGACATGGTCAATTGATCCATCAATGTTTCCTTCGTTTCAGAAAGAGCGACTGCGTTTTCCAAATATTGTAGCATCATCAATTTTCGTTTGTCCGCCTTATTCAAAAATGTCACAAACATGCGTTTTCAAGCCTCCGTTATTTTTTTGGCCATAAAGAACGTTTCCTGAAAATAAATAGCATAAGCTGGCAAGATACGAAGGTTTGTCATCCCCGTCACCATCCGTATTATTTCCCGGCAGTGCTAAATCGACAGCCAAACGATCCGACGCAAAAACATCTTCCAACATGACTCGTTGTGCTAAGTGCTTCTGTTTTTCCAAAAAACTGCTTTCTGGAAATGCGGATTGTTCCTGTTCTTTTTTCGGAACAGGTTCCGGTTCAGGAGCCGGTGATTCTTTGGATTCTTCCTTTTCTGCAGGCGGTTCATCTGCTTTCTCCGTAATTTCTTCTGGCGGATCCTTTGGGACGATTTCTTCTGAGGGGTCTAGCGGATTATAGATAGTCGCAAAAACAACTTGTTCTGTGACAAGATCGATCATTCCAATAATCATGCAGGCACCAATGACAAAACCAAATCTGCGTTTCATTTCTTCACCCTCCTTATCAACAGAGCTTCTTTTTGATGCTCTTTCTACGGCGCTGAACGTTTCAACAGTTTGTGAACGCCAAGCAGACATCCACTAATTATAAATAAAATAACAAATAAAAGAAACCAATTTTTTTTAGATTGTTGTCTCCATAACATTTCTTGTTTTTTAGCCATCACTCTCGCGCCTTGTGACGTACTGCCCATGGTCGCTGTGTTTTGCGACTGTCCGGCAGTTGCTTGCTCAACAGGAATCGCTGTCAGCACGTAGCGTTCTTCTGTTCGAGTAGGTGTGGGACAAGTAATCAATGTCAACTTTGGTGTCTGGTCATCTGTTAGAACCGACAAGTCGGATTCATCTACGACTTTTTTATCGATAATAATATACTGCTGGCGTTCCTCGAGGTAGGTTACGGACACTTCCATCCCCACCTGTGCTTCTAGCAATTGACCAAATAACAAACTTTGTCTACCGAGATGATGCCCTAAAACGACAAAATTGTTATTTTTTAACAAACGTTCCGGAAACATCACGACACCGCCTTTCAGCAGCTGCTGATTGGTTAGCCCCACCAATAGTGGCTGCTGGAACTCGATCGCTTCAATTGCAACAAAGCCGTACCCGGTGATCGTTGCCGACTGCGGAGCCAATACATCCCCTAGAGCCGGCATTTGAATCGTTTCTTCTTCTGGAATCGTTGTCGGCAGCTGGGTCGCTATCGTCAATTCGCTTGTGCGTAATTGCCAACTGACGATGCTTTCTTTTAAAAAAGGAAGTGCCAACAAGAGGATACCTGCGATGATCAAGCCATCGATCAAGTATTTCTCAAGGTGCTCACGCTTCATCCGTTTCATTTTTTTTCTTTCGTCGGTACCATAAAAGCAGCAGTAAGGCGAGCAGCAGCAACAGCCCGCCGATCAAGAAGTAAAGCCACGTGTAATCTGTTTCGATCGTCACATCTTTCTTATTAAGATCACGAGCGACATCTCCCGTCACTGTGAATTCTTTTTCGAAGCTCCATTTATAGAGATAGCTTTCTTCCTCGCCTTCTTCATTCTCCACTTTGTATTGTCCTTCATCGCTTTTCCCACCGTAGGCCACGGAAGTCAACACATAGGTCCCTGCTTCTAAACGTTGTCCTTCCAAGGAAATTGGGTACGAGAAGTTTGAATTAGGTGCCATTTGCATTCGTGAGGTATCTGAAGCATACAAGACGTCACTATCACCTTTCTTCCTCACTTCATTGATCAACCGCAAGGAATTTAAGTAAGCTGCTTCAGGATTTTGCAACGTAACATTGATGGTATTGCGGGCGTTGACTTGTCCCGGTCCAACATCCAGCAGTTTTAGATCCGGCGTGACTTCTGTTGTATTTTGACGGAGTAAAATCGCAACGACATAGGCATACTCATTCTTGATGGCTAACCCTTGGTCTTCTTCACTGTCAGCAGTATCGGTTTCCGCTGTCGTTTCTTTCAAGGTCAAACCACCGGCAATAACCCCTTCAAACGGTTCTGAGGGCATACTGATCTTTAAGGGTAAGGTGATTTGGGATTGTTTCGGGATCGTGATCTCTTCCTCCACTTCAATCAAATCAGCCATATCATAAGGCAAGGTTTCGTCCGCTTCGATGTCGTTTTCGCCATATTCCACGACCCCGTTTAGATTCGTGGTAGCTGAAGCGATCACTGGCGCGATGACGACCTCTTGATCGGTGTCATTGCGCAATTGGACTTCTACAGTTTGAACCGCTCCCGGCTCCATTTTTAAGTCAAAATAAGTCTTTTCTTTATCGATTTGATTCTCTGGAATCACTGGATTGACGGCAAAGTTAAATTCAGAAGCGGTTCCTATGGTTGGTACAAAAAAGAAAATACTTGCGAATAGGAGCGCCAAAAGCTGTTTGATTTTTTTCATGATGGATGTCCCTTCTTTCTATGTATTCTCCTTGAACCTCGAAAAGGTTCAAGGAGAAAGCTGGTACTTATGGGTTGGTTGGTGTGTCTGTTAGTAACCAAGTAAACGTGGTGTTGTATTGGCTGGCATATTTCGTCGTTGAGCCTGGAACTTCCAACTCAATGCTATCCATGGCTGCAGCTAAACTATCGCCCCAGCTCATTAAATAGGTCCCTGCCCCTTCGCCATCTTGGGCACTCATCACTAAGGATTGGGCACCGTTTGGATTCAATGTGATCGTTGCGCTCACATTTGATGGTTTTGGTGACAATGAAGGAGTTACTACAGTTCCCTTCGTCAAACGAATTTGTGCAGCAGTCAATTCTTGATCTTCCGCTGTTTTGAACTGACCATTTTGGCGAACATTCAATGTCCAACCGCTCTCTGTTCCCCGATTGTCTGTCACTTGGACAAAATTCGGTCCTTCTTGATTATCACCAACTGAATCCACATATTTTTGAGTTTCCGCATGGTAGATCTCTGTTTTTGAGGTGATTTTTTGTGTGCCAAAGTAAAGGCTTGAAGCAAAATCAATCGATAGCGGTCCGTTCGTTCCTGGATTTGGTCCATCTGGGTCCGTTGGATCCACTGGTTTGATCGGATTTTCTGGATCTGGATCCGTTGGGCTGATTGGATTAGTTGGATCCGTATTTGGTTCAAAGGTGATTTGTCCATTTGAGTTGTATTCTGCACTGTCCGCTGCTTGTGCCAGCACTGGTGCTACTAGGCTTAAGCCTAATACTGAGAGAAATGCTAGTGTTTTTTTCATGTCTATACTCCTTATCCTTCCGTTCCTGGTGTATCTGATAATACCCAAGTCAATGTAGTCGTGTAGCTAACGGCATCTTTTGGGGTGCTGCCTGGTACAGAAAGTGCGACTGCTTTGGTAATATCGGCTTGTACTTCTTGATCATCTTTGTCTATTTCAGTGATCGACTCAACACTTCCCCAAGCGTTGACCCATGTTCCAGCACCTGTTTGCTTTGCTGCAGTCATCACCACTGATTCAGCACCGGCTGCATCCAACGTGATCGTTGCTTCTGCCACGGGAGCTGTGACGCCAACCGCATTTGATTTAACGTCAGGACTTGTTAGGGTGATGACAGAACCTGTCAATTCTTTATTCAAGGTCGTCTCATTTTTAAATTGACCATTTTGCTTCACAGACAACCGCCAACCGGCATTACTACCGCGATTATCAGTTACTTGGACATAATTGGCAGTTTTTAATGTAGAAGCTGTGCCATCATCGTTCAAGTACCCTTGTGCTCGTGCATAATAGACTTCGTTTTTATTAGAGATTTTATTGACACCAAAATCTAAGCTAGAGGCATAATCGATCGATAATGGGCCATTCGTTCCAGGATTTGGTCCATCGGGATCGGTTGGATCCACAGGATTGACCGGGTTTTCTGGATCTGGATTTTCTGGATTGACTGGGTTCGTCGGATCAGTATTCGGAATAAAATCAACCGCCCCATTTGAGGTGTAAGAAGCCGCTTCGGCTGCTGAAACCTCGGTTGCTGCACTCGCTGCTGCCAAGACGGCAAGACTTACAAAGACCCATGCTGTTTTTTTCATTTCTATTTGACACTCCTTTATCTGTTTTACTGAAAATCAGTGATTTTAATTGCTTTCAGGGACATTCTTTAAATTCCAAGTCAATGTCGTCCGATACTCTTTGGCTAATTTTACAGAACTGCCTGGTACGTTTAATTTTACTGCCGTTGACCCTTCCGTTGCATCGTTCCCAAACTTGTAAATCCAAGTGCCCATTCCTTTTCCGACAGGTGCATTGACCAAGGTGATTTCACTACCGGGTACAAAGGTATGACTTGCAGTAACTGTTGGTGCATACTGCATATCGGTGACTGAAGTTGCTGCACCTGAGGCGATCGATAATGAAGCGCCGACTAGCTCTTCGTCATCAGCCGTTTTGAATTGTCCGTTTTGCACAACACTCAATGACCAACCTTCTTGCGTTCCTCGTTTATCTGTTACTTGCACATAGTTTGGTCCAGCAGCGCCAGCTGTGAACTCTTGCAGCTGTGCGTAATAATCTTTTGTTTCAGAAGTAATCAGTTGGTTGCCAAATTGAAAACTTGAAGCAAAATCAATCGATAATGGTCCAGCTGTTCCAGGATTTGGTCCATCTGGATCGGTTGGATCGACGGGATCCACTGGTTTTTCTGGATCGGTCGGATCAACTGGATTGGTTGGATTCGGGTCCGCTTCAAAAGTGATTGCTCCATTTGAAGTGTATTCAGCGGCATTAACGGTTGTTGGTAACAGAGCAGTGCTCATCAATAGAATGCCTGCCGTCAAGAAAAGTTTTTTCATTTTTTGTTCTCCTTTTGATTAAAATGATTCCTGCTGCCAACAAAACGACAAGACCACTGCTTTGATAGCTATTGAAGTGATCTGATCCTGTTGCCGGCAGAATATTGTTGCCTTTTTGATTAATTTGTTTATTCCCTGGCTGTTCTTTTACGGGCTCTTCTGGCTCCTCAACTGGTTCTTCATAGACGCCGAAAAAGGAAGTAATGCCATTGCTGTCATAAGCACCTGCTTCGGCTGCTGAAACGAGCTGAGGAAATATTAATAGACAGCCAGCAATAATACCGATCATGATTTTTTTCATTTGTTTTCCTGCCTTTATGGGTTGCCAGGTGCCGAAACCAGCTGCCAGCTCAAGGTTCCTTGATAGTCCCCAACTTTTTGCTGTTCGACTGGAACGGTAAGCTTGATTCCTTCATTCTGACTTTCGCCCCAGTGCTGATTCACGACGTATGTGCCATTTTCTGTCAATTCCGTTTCCTCGATAATCATTTCCCCACTGGTTATCATCTGTTCTTGACCGTTTGTCACAAAGCGGAAGACATCGGTTAATTGATCTGTCCCATCCGTTAATGGCTGTTGCTCTTTGACCGTCAAGCGCCATGGACTCCGTTCGGACCCTCTCGTATCTTTCACCGCTAGCTCGCCTGTGATCGTTGGCCAATAATCTTGTGTTTCTGTGGCAACTTTCTGCTGCCCAAAATCAAAGTCTGTTGGCACACTGCTTAAAATAAGCTCGCCGGCAACTGCGACATTGACGACTTTTTCTGCCCGTTGACTGCCTGCTTCATAATGGTAGGCCGTTGATACATTTTTCAACAGCTCATCTTCCGTTGCTTGCTGGATCGCGGCAAAAGCTTGCGGATCGACAGTCGGTGGTATATTTGCCCGATTATCTGCAAAAATCGTGGTTGCTTGGGTATAGTCTGCCAAAGCGGCTTCATCTGTCAGCGCCGTTGCTTCTGGTAAGGTCAAACGGACATCTTTTGCATAGACGGCAAATTGCCGATCAGCAGAAATGACACTTTCATTTTTGACCACCACCAGATTAACGGTGGTTTCCGCCTGATTCTGATCGTTTTCCCCTACTGAAAAAGTGATCGCTTGTTTGCGGTAGACCGCTGTTTCTAACGGTTCTTGAATCGCAGCTAAGACCTCATCTGTCAGCGTATCCTTAAAGAAAGGACGCCCGCTGGCTTCGAGATAAGTCACGGCTTGTTCTTTGCTCAGCGATTGTGCCTCTTGTTCTGTAATGATCACATTGCGGGCTTGGACTTCCGCCTTATTTGAGTAGCGGACACTGATATCGTAACTATACTCCCCATCAGGACTCGTCCAATCAACTGGTTCTGAATCTGGTTGTTCTGTCAACTGCTGATCCGTGCTATCCAGCTTGCTGGATTTGATTTGACCGGCATAGACCCATGAACCGGACGTTTGGGTTTCTGGTGTAAACGTCAATGTTGGCAATTCCGTTACCGTGTAGGGAATCAATAAACGCCCTTTTTGCACCTGTGTCCCCGCCTGCTCAGTTCCCCATGCTTGCAAGGTCAGCGGCGTATTGTTCTCTTTGACTGCCGTTACATTGTGACTAATGGCGCCAATCCCGTTAGCGACTCCCGGTGTTTCGACTTCGTAGTTAATGATCGAACCTGGTATCGCAATACCGTACCCGTTGGCTGCATTGGTCACATCGTTGTCCCCGATGAAGGTTTTCCCAGTCGCTTTTTCGATCCCGCTGAAGTTGATTGGCGTGATCGCTGCAGCATTAGCAGCAGTTGGATTTATAGTCAGTACTTGATAGGCACTAACCGCTCCAAACCACGTCCCTTGACTGTTGACTCGAGAACCTGCATCATTGGTCGTCGTTTTCAGCCACGTTAAATGATCTTTGTCCGTATCTGGTGTTGCGAAATCTGAAAGATTGATTCGCCCCGTTCCCGGCGGTGACTCAATCGTCCCTTTGTCTTCCACCGTTAACTTCGCGCCTGAAATCAAATTCGTTGCAGAAGAAATACCGATACCGGCATCCTTGGAAAGATGGATGTCACCGAACTGATGATAGGTCGTTGCGTGATTCGCAGCAGTGGCTGAACGGCCATTTTTGATGTCTCCCCCATTGGCCATTAGCTTGATGCCGTTTGTCACATTCAATTCGGTAAAGTTGACGATTCCCAGACCCGTCACAGCGATTGGATCAGTTTGATAAGAAGCTGTCCCATCGACATTTTCACCAAAGCTCATCTTCACTTGATTGCTGCTGTTGGCTACGATCGTGTTCGTAAAGTTGTCTGACGCATTTCCGCCTGAAATCCCATTGATACTTTTGGCTCCTTGAACCCGCATCTCGACATCTCTTAAAATTCGATTTGAAGAAATGTTTGAATAATTTGTTGTATACAAGTTACCGATACTTGATCCTTCAGCTTGTATATTAATATTGATTTTACCGCTTCTTGTGTTGGCGGCCGTTGAACCACCATCGCCATAGATCGTTGCACCATTCAGTGCATCTGACCCCGGCTTTGTGTATATGTTCAATGTAATCGTATTGGTACTATCAGTCCCAACGATGTTGGTACTGTTAAACGGATTTCCACCTGAGATATTCGTTCCTGAAGGAAGCTTAAATTCCCCTTCATAATCCCTTAGGTCGATTGTTAATTGTGCATCCCCTAGCAGCGAACCTGCATTCGTGATTCCCCCAGAAAAAGCACTTGGACCTGTCCGAGGTGTTCCAGAAAAATCTCCGCCGTAAATTCGATTATCAGAATTTCCATTGATCGTGTGTCCCGAAAAATATCCATATGATGCACCCATTGAGGCATTGATGATACCATCATGAACAGTGACTGAAACGTCCCCTGTAATTTTGGCATCCCCCCAACCGCCGCCACTAAGAAACCAGTCGACTTGACCGTAATTTACTTCAGCATGTGAATTACCGAATACACGTTTACCGGTATATCCTGCACCTTCCAAAGTATCAACGATCCCGCCATTCAAGATGTTTGCCGTGTTTCCCTCGATGATTCCTGAAAAACCACCACCATAGGTCCAACGAGCGACTACATTGTTTAAGACTGTTTTTGTATCCCCATAAATATAAAGGTTGGTTGCTTGCACACCATTGGTACCGCCTCCGCCTACGATATCAAACGTTCCGACACCATTTGCTCGTGAATTCAAGCTATTTGAATAGGCGATACCATCTTTATAAGATCGTCCCCCATAACTGTAGACGAATCCAGGTCCGCCGACCGTGCGAGAATCATTTAATACGCCGACTTCGACAGTTGTGCTGCCGTCAATAAAGCCACCATACCCAGCTGCCCGCGTATACGATAAGTTGTCTCCTCCATAGCTGACACAGCCTTCTAGGATTTTCGTCGTAATATCACCGTATACTTTAAAGCGAGCAGTGGTTTCAGCGTAAGCCCGGCGATCAGTTGGTGTCATCGCGTCATACACACTATCGGATCCAGTTTGCAGACTGGTAACACTTACGTCCATTCCTGCTCCGCCATCGACACGATTGAACGACCCTTGATTGTAGTCACCTGCTTTAATCGTATTTTCAATACTCCCAGTAATCGTTCCATTGGTTCGATTGGCACCAATAAAATAGGCTGCTCCTGTAGAATAGGCGCTAGTGTCTACTTGGTTCGTAATCGCTGTTTGCTCTCGTGTCTGTCCAATATTTCCTTCTCTGGAACCACCATAATAATTCAATCCTGTACCGGTCCAACCACCCACTCCTGTGAGAGTATTGTGGACTGTTCCACCAATGTTCCCGTATTGAACACCGCCATAATAGGTTCCTAAACGGAAATTGGTGTTCGTTGTTTGAAAGACTGTTGCGACATTACCGGTAACATTGGCTGTATTTGAAGTAGTGGTTCCGACACCGCCCCCATAATAATTGGTCAGTGTGCCATTTAGTCGATTGATCGTGACACTGGTATTCCCATCAATCGTACCGATATTGGCACCTCCTGCAATCGTACTGATGCCGCCCACCGTATTATTTACGACAACCGCTGTATTCCCAGTCAATGTACCACCGCTTTGATTCCCACCATAGATGTTCCAAGTTCCAGAGCCTGTCGCATTTACAGTGATCGTCGGATTTCCAGTAAGGTCGCCATTGTTGCTTCCTCCATAAATAGAAAGGCCATTGCCGGTGGAACCACCGTTCAAGGAAAGACTATGCCCATTCATGTACATTCTCGTCCCCGTATAGTTGAGGTTTCGAATCACTACATCAGAACCGAAGTAGATGTCCGTACCAAAAGGAACGGTTCGACTACCCGAAGTCAACGTTGTTGCATCTGTGATGGGATCATCACTATGCCCTGTGATGGGATCATCACTATGCCCTGTGATGATTAAGCGGCTTATTTTTCCTTGTAGTGCATAAAAAGTCATATTTGTATTATCCACTGTATCTGGAATCGTTTTTGAAGTCAGATTTGTTGGCAAAGACGGTAAAGCTGAGCCAGAGCCAACATACAAAGCAAATTCTTGGCCATTGCCGTTTTGATACATATCGAACAACGCTTGACGAATCCCTTCAGCACTATTGGTGTATTCTGCATATGCTGAATCATCTCCAGCTGGACTTGGTACAGCGATCACTTTCGTTTTATCGGCTTCTGCAATGATCTCTTTAATCGATTGTTCTGCCAACGAGATGTCCGCCGCTCTTGCCTTAACAGTCGGTTTAAAAACAGCAGTCAAGGTTTGATTCTCCGTGAGAATCAATTCGGTCAGCGCTTGACTTGTATAGACCGTACCGTCTAACGCCCATCCTTCAAAATTCCTATCATCTTCAAAAGCCGGCAGTTCACTTTCTTTTAATGCTTCCCCTTTATTTTTGCTGATCTGGATGCGAGTTTTTCCGGTAGCAAATACATGCTCCTTGTCTGTCAGAAAGGTCACCTGTACTTCTTCTACAGCTTCCGATGAAACTTCTGTTTCAGCTGAAGCTGTGTCAGTGGCTCCTGTAGACGAATCTGTCGAAGCAGGTTCGCTAGATGCTTGCACGTCAGTTTCGTTCGTCTCTTCCAGACTGTCGATCGATGAAACGACAGGGTCAGAAGAAGACATACTTTGTTCTTCACTTGTTTTTGTAACACTTTCGGCTTGTGCCACTACCATTGCATATGAAAAACACGGACCTGATGTTAGTAGAAAAACAAGTAAAGTTGTTAAAAACCGTTTCACTTTATCCCTCCTATCTTAAAAAAATAAACGTATCGCGCAGTGCACGCCCTGTGTTACAACTCTTAGTTTAGCGAGTTGACGAAAGAGAATTATAATTCTTTTTTTCTTCCATTCAAAATTATGATTATAATTGTTTTTTCATAATTCCAATTTTTGTAACTTCCACATCTTACAGCTATTAACTACTCATCAATTAAAAAAAAGCTCAAATTATCAAGATGAATTACCGACTCTTTTCAAAAAAATGCTTTTCTCTTTCATAAATCATACAAAAAACGAGGGATAAATCAACACCATAAATTAAATTAAGATGAGAAAAATAAATAGAAAGTTAAAATATTTGACAAAAACTAATGTTCCAAAGGTCTTTTATATAAGCCAAAAATAGTAAGTTAAAAGAACGCTTCCCGTCTTCTCTCCGTAGTTAATAATAATGTTATAATCAAAAAATGAATAAAAAACGTTATTTAAAAATTCCAGCACACATAAAATAACAAAATAAAAAATATTATTTTTTTTATAAATCACTGATTTAGATAAAAAAAGGAGTGTTATCGTTTGAAATAACGCAAAAAAAGCCTCAAACAGCGTACCTTGTTCGAGGCTTTTTCAACTATTTTTCCTTTAATTGATCAATTAAATAAATGATCCACCATCCACAAAAGTGGTATAAATATGCTCGTCCGCCACTGGTTCCCCTTGGATCGATTGTACGATTTTCTCAGCTGCCACCATGCCCCATCGATGTTTCGAATAGGAGATCGTCGCTAAGCGCGGCTGCACAAAAGCGCCTAATTCCGTGTTATCAAACCCGATGATGCGGATCTCTTTTCCGATGCGATAGTCGGTCTCGCGGACATATTTGTAGACACCGATCGCCATTTCATCATTGAAGGCAAAGATATCAATGGGAAACTGGGGATCATTTGCTAAGAGCTGTTTTGCCGCTCGATAACCAGAAGGTTCCGTGAAGTCACCAGGAATGACTTCATAAGGAATACCAAAGCGCGTCAATTCTTTCGTACTGGCTTCCAAGCGCTCCCGACTGTCGTAGCCTTTTTCTGGCCCTGCTAAGAGGAAGACTTTTTGGCTTTGTCCAGCGATCAAGCGATCGATCGCCAGCGCCGCCCCTCCTTTATTGTCTAACAAGACTTGATGGATATTTTCATGAGACAAGACACGGTCTAACACGACGATTTGATGTCCTCGTTGGGCGTATTGCTCGATTTCCTTTGCTGGAAACGTCCAATCCAAAATGATGGCACCGTCCACCATCCGCTCAGGAATAAACAAGTGTGATTTCTTGCCGCTGCAGACGATCATTTCATAGCCGAAAAGTTCCAACCCTTTCTTGATGCCATCTAGCAATTCCCCATAAAAACTTCCGGCATAATCGGCGAGATAAACACCGATGATGTTGGTTTGTCTGCGTTTCAGTGTGCGAGCAGCCATGTTCGGAACATAGTTCAATTCGTTTGCGATCGCTTGAATCCGCGCACGGGTTTCCTCGGTCACTTTTGGACTGCCATTCAATGCATACGAAACGGTGGATATGGAGACACCCGCTTTTTGGGCAATATCTTTGATTCCTACCATGGCTTCTCCTTTCTTAACGATAAATATCGATCGTATTGGTTTGGTTTTCGCTTAATTTGGCGCAAAGCGCTGCTTTCTTCAGGACAAACGCACCTTGGCGGTAGCGATTTTCCGCAAACTCAGTGGACATTTCTTCGCCGTTGATCAATATTTTCGGCGTACTTGACGAATGATAGACGATTTCGACCGGCCGATCATAGAGTCGATACGTCAGTGTCAATCCTGCTAATTCCGCTGGCAAGACGGGATCAAGTTCAACGTGATCAACAAAGGTCCGAATGCCTAACACATTGCTGATCAACTGATTCATATAGATCCCCGGTCCACTAGAATAGATGCGCCAGCCGCCTTTGACGCCGACTGTTGCCTCCTTAAGTTTACCAAAATTTTCTTGGGCTTCAACCCTTGTTTTGAAATCGCCATCAGAACTACTGAAATACGCATTTGCTTGACGGATTTCCGCATTTTCGACCCGTTGAGCGATTTGGATCGGATTGATGACCCCAAGTGCTTGCCAAGTCTCTTCTTCTCGACCTAATTTCGCCATGGCCTCTGTAAAGCGGATGTGGGCGTGAACGTACTGTAAACCGATTTCTCGTCCAAAATTGGCTGCTTGTTCTGCCCGCTTGAAGTTGGTGCTGACACCACCCGCATAAGTCGCTGGACGATTCATCAAGCGCACCCCATCTGGAAATTGCAAATGCTCCTTGATGATCGCCACATGATGATCGGCTTGTTCGGGAGATAACAGCTCGCCGATCATGCTTTGCTGCATCGGCAGCAAGCGGTATTGGATACCGGTTTTCTTGTCAGTCGGATGGACCATCAGTTCCACGTGCTCGCTATCTTCCATATAGACAAATCCTGGCAAAGTCCCATCAGCTAACATGTATTTTTCAAAGTCATGTTTGATTCCCGCAGACAGTTCCGTTAAATGTTTGGCATACTCTGGGTCAACTGACTGCAACTGGTTGGCTAATTTTTTCAATACTTCATAGGTCAAGGCAACGGTCCAGCTGCTGGCCATTTGTTTCTTCAACTTACTGTTATTTGGCTGCAAGGTGTCATCCCAATCGCCATCACCATAACAAGACAGGTACGTTCCTTCCAAAAAGTTCGCTTCGATATACGCCACTTCTTTTTTCAAATGATCAAACAAAGAAGCATTGGTTCTGGTTTTCAAGAAGGTTGTGCGATCCGTATAAGGCAGTTCTTTTTCCAAAATCGCAAAATCTTTGGTTTTTTCGAGATAGTCACTAACGACTTTCATTGGCCAGACAATCACATCTCCGTGGCTCTCATCAGCTTTTTGTTTCTCATAGCGATCAAACATAAACCATTGTGGCCAGTTGCCGTCATCTGCAAATTGATTTTCAAACAAATGCTCGATGATGGATGCCACCATCTCAGGACGATTAAGTGCTAAGAAATACTCAGTCGGTCCTTGGGAAACGTCTCGAGTCCCCCAAGCAGCACCACCGTACTGTTCAAGGCCATGAGGAGACAAGTAATGAACAAGCATATTATGGGTGTACCAACGTGCCAAGTGATTGAAGGATGCGACGTCCGCCTGCGAATGTTTCAATTCAAACTGATTCAACAAATCATCGACAAAGGCCGTATAGGCAGTGTCTTCTTGCTGGCGATCTAATGTTTCGGAAACAAAGGGTTCACCAGTCAGTGTGCCTTGGATCACGAAGGAAACCGTCGCCTGTTCTGCAAAGGTCAATACGGTCGTGCTATCGTCGGCTGCCACATTGAAAATCGTTTCATCGGTCAGTTCAAAAGGTTGAGCCGCATGGAGATAATACGTCAATTCTGGATAAGTTTCCGCAATCGGTGAATCCGCTGTTCCTTTGATGGTGAGCAATTGTTGATCTTGCGAAATGGTAGCAGTCGGTACAGCTTCATCGATCCCCATCACAAATTGATTAGTGATGGCCCAGGTGTAGGCACGACCTTGTTCACTAGTGATGGTCGTTGCAATCGTGCGTCCATTTGCTTTCGTGAAAGTCGTTACTTGAATGACATCATCTGCTGTTTTGTAGTACCACGTCGCCGAATTCAAGCCCATTTCAAAGACAGATGGCATCGTTAAAATCCGCCATTGATCGCCGTCTTTCAAATAGATCCGCTGACCGGAACGTTTGAAAAGATTCAATGAGTTGCGGCTATTGCTCAACAATTTGTTCATGTTCGTATTGCCTAATACGATTTGGGAGTTAAACATCCCCGTCATGTAAACGGTCGTGCTCAAAATGGGTTGATCGACGATCAGATCTTGTCCGCTCATCAAAATATGTCCATGGGAGCGTTCCATCTGTCCTTCCTTTTCCTTCAACACGACATGGTGATAGTCAGGGGTAAAAAAGGAATACAGCTGTTCGTCAACGATTTCCACTGCTTCTTGCTGAGGAAATCGCTCGTTGATTTCTTCTGTGGTAAATGTCAGCCCTGTGAGCGGTTGATCAAAGTTTTTTCGTGGCTGCGCCGTTGCTTGCAACGAGTCGAAGGACAAGGCTTGATACGTTTCTTTCAACGTTTCAAGTGCAAACTGCGGTTCATTGACTGCCGTCGCTTGATTGGCTTTGACCGCTGCGTAAAAAACGATTTCCGTCGGTGTCTCACTTACCGACAACCATTGCGTTTGCAGTGCCGTATAAGCAAATTCGTATTGATATACTTCATTGGCTAATGTTTCTTGGCTAAGTGCAGCTGGTTGATTCGTTGCTTTATAGCTGCGACCGAAAAATTGATAGCCATCCGTCGAGAAGCCTTTTAAGGCTTGGAAGCTGCCTTGTTCCACCAGTGGAAATTGACCATTTTGTGGTTGATTTTGACGCGAAGAAAGCACGATGTGATCCTTATCATGGCTAACATGATGGTCGATATATTGCGAAACATAGGCTTCATTGGATTGAACAGCCCCTTTGGCGGCATTGCCAAGATCTTGTCCGTAAACCAGTTCCGCTTCCCCAGAACCACTCAATTGAACCCGCCAGAACCAGCAATCTTGGGCCAATTGGAAATCAACTTGGTAATCGATGGACTGGTACGTCCCAGTCCAAGTCAGCTGTTTGTCTGAGTAAGCAAAGGCACTGTCAGCATTTGAGCCGATCAAGGGAATAAAGTGCCATCCCCCCGCCTCACGCAGTCGTAGATAGATTTGATTCAAACTACCATCTAGCGCATTTCCGTTCAACTGATTGATCATCACACCGTGACTTTGAATCTCATATAAATCACCGTTTGGTAAAAACGTCACGGTCGTATTTTCATTATTCATCACTATTTTTTTCGTCATAGAAACCTTCCTATCTTACCTAACTAATTGCAGGGTTGTTTGTTGGGTGTCTCGGCTGTTCCCACCAATCATGATGTGGAATTTCCCTGGATCACTGCTTGCTTGTTGGTTGCTGTGAACATAGCGCAGCAGTTCTTCCGTGATCTCAAATTGAACGGTGGCTGATTCGCCAGCTTCTAGCCAAATTTTCTTAAAGCCTTTCAGTTCTTTCACTGGGCGAACCACTTCACCGACTAAATCGCGAATGTAGCATTGGACCGTTTCCCAGACCGCTGCTGTTCCTTGGTTCGTAACAGTGATGGATGCCGTGACTGTTTGATCTTTGGTCATGGTCGGCTGATCCAACGTCACCGTAGAATACGCAACTGGGCTATAGCTCAAGCCGAAGCCAAATGGATATTTGGCATAATTGGAGACATCCAAATATTTTGAGACATATTTTTCATCCGGTGCACTTTCATATGGACGACCGGTATTGTCAACGTTGTAATACACAGGGACTTGTCCAACGGTTTCCGGGAATGACATACTCAAGCGGCCGCTTGGATTGTATTCTCCCCACAAGATCTGAGCAAGTGCGTTTCCGCCTTCGGTTCCAGGGAACCAAGCCTCGACGATCGCTTTGGCTGCATCAACCCCTTGCAAGTCAAGAGGACGACCGTTATAAAGGGTTACGATCAATTGCTCGTTGTATTCTTTCAAGGTTTCAACCAAGGACAATTGGGCTTGCGGCAAGCGAATGTCGCTGCGACTGGCAGCTTCACCGCTCATCCATTCTTGCTCTCCTAGCGCTAAGACAACTTTATCCGCTTCTTTCACTAATTCGATCGCTTCTTGGATCGCTGCTTCAGACGGCGCAAAATAATCAAAGGGCTCTTGACCGATCAACAGATCCGCACCCAAGGATTGAGCCCCCGCCACTAACGTCACCACTTCTTCTTGTTTCCCTTGCCAAGACCAAGCACCTAATAGATCACGGGAGTGAGCACCCGGGCCCACAATCGCCACTTTTTCGGTTTTCTGCAACGGCAGGACACCTTCATTTTTCAACAACACCATTGATTTCTTTGCGATATCTCTGGCGATCTCTCGGTGTTCTTGAGACAGAACAGTGGCTGCTTCAGCGGCTTCATCAGCACCGCGGTATGGATTTTCAAATAGACCTAGTTCATTTTTCAAGGTCAAGATTCTTAGCACGGCTTCATCGACTAAGGCTTCCTCAACAGTGCCTTCTGCGATCAGCTCTTTCAAGTTATCAGTGTAGCAAGTCGTCATCATCTCGATATCGACCCCAGCTTTGATGGCTAATTCAGCGGCGTGTTTTTCATCTTCCGCTGCGCCATGGGCGATCACTTCTTTGATTGCTGCCCAGTCAGAGATCACAACGCCTTCAAACCCGAATTCTTCTCGCAAAACATCGCGGAAAAGCCAGCGATTGGCTGTTGCTGGAATACCGTCCACCGTATTGAAGGAGGTCATCACCAGTTTGGCACCGGCATCAAGGGCCGCTTTATAGCCCGGTAAATAACTTTCTCGCAGTTGGCGTTCTGACATATTGACCGTGTTGTAATCGCGACCGCCGATAGCCGCACCGTAAGCCGCAAAATGTTTGACACACGCAGCCACGCGGTTGAAATCTGTTCGCAGATCATCCCCTTGATAGCCTTTGACAAAGGCTTCAGCGAAGCGACTGTTCAAGTAAGGATCTTCCCCCGTCGATTCCATGACACGGCCCCAACGTGGGTCTCTTACTAAGTCCACCATCGGTGAAAAGGTCACATGCAAGCCAGAAACAGCTGCTTCTTTGGCAGATACTTCCGCCATCTTCTCCGCTGCTGCCAAATCCCATGAACTACCTAATCCTAATGGAATCGGAAAAATCGTCCGAAAGCCGTGAATGATGTCCGCCATCAATATCGTTGGGATATTCAAGCGGTTATTTTCGATATACTCTTTTTGGACGCGGATCGCTTCTTTTGCACCAGAAACACCTAGCGTTGTTCCCGCATTGTTGATGTTCTCTTGTGTCAGTCCTAAGTCGCCCATTGGGCCGGTTTTCTCTTCTGCTTTATCTGAATAAAAAGCCGCTGCCAGTTGCAGCAACTGATCGATTTTTTCATCTAAGGTCATTTCTGAAAGTAGTTCGGTTAATTTCTGCTGTTCCATTTTTATTCATCCTTTGCTTTCTTCAAATTGGACTTCTGCTTCTAAAGGAAAATGATCGGAGGGAAAACGACGATCACAAGAATCCGTTAGACAGGCGGTTTTGACCACCGTGAAGCCTTTCGTATAGATATAATCAATTTCTTCTAGTTCTTGCCATGGTAACGTATAAATAAAATTTTGATAGGAGCCTTTTGGCCCGTGATGGGGCTTCTGTCCATGTTCTTTGGCATTTTGAAAATGTTGCTCTAAGTACCGATGCACCCGCTCGGTTGGCTCCGCATTCAAGTCGCCCATCAGCAATACAGGATAGCGTTCGATTTGATCTGCCAGCTGCTCAAAGATCACTTTCATCCCTTCAAAACGAGCCATTTCTGAAATATTATCTAAATGGGTCGTGATGACAAGAAACGGCGGATTCTTTTTTTCCTGTAAGACTGCCCAAACACATAAGCGTGAATACGCAGCTTCTGGATGAATACTTGGTTCAGTCGGTGTCAATGACAACCAAAACGAACCTGAAGCTAATAACTCGAAAGCCTCTTTTTGATAATACAGTCCAATGCCTTCGCCTAAGCCATCACCATCTCGTTCAGCCGTGACGGAAGCATACTGCGCTAACTTTGCTAAATCTGCAAATTGGCTGGGACGAGCTTCTTGGATCGCCAGAACATCCCAGTCGTAGTAATCGATCAAGGAGCAAACCGCCTCCGATCGATAGTGCCATTGCCATTCTTGGTCATAGTCGGTATCGACTCGTAGATTGTAGGTTGCTACTTTCATCTTCATTCATTTCCTTTGAGTAATTTTTTGATTTGCTGCATTTCACGACGGATTTGTTTCGCTTCGCCGCCGCCATGCCCTTTATTTAAGTAAATACGCAATTCTTTCGGTCCAGGAATCTTTTTATAGGAAACGAAGAAATCTTCCATGGGACAGATTGGATCAGCACTGCCGACCGATGTATAAACAGGACCAGTTATCTGATGAGCAAAATACTTCAAATCAAAATAACTCATGACTTGATAGATCGTTTCCCGCATTTCTGGAAATTGTTCGATATACTCTTGAATCACATGGTAACTTCCTGTTTTTTGTTCGATCCGATGGACAAGATTGGAGTGGCTTGGCACATCGGCAAACGTCGCAAAAATCGGGACGTTCGTTAATGCGTTGACCAATAAGGCGATGCCGCCGCCTTGTGAGCCGCCTCTTAAAATAATGCGCTGCGGATCGATTTCCGGTATCTGTTGAAGGACTTCTAGTGTGCGCAAACTATCTGCGACCAATCGCTTCATATAAAAATCTTCTTTTTTCAAGATGCCGCGTCCAAAAGGTGCTTCATGCTGCGTGGTTTCATAAGGAACTTGATCTTGCGTGCGTCCCCCTTGTCCACGATTGTCGATGACAAGACAGCCGCAGCCGATCAGTAACCAATGAGCGAATTGGAACGGTTCTTGCATATGATTCATATAGCCTAAAAAATCAATCACGATTGGACAATCTGCCGCTTGTTCTGGCAGCAGCAGATGCCCATAGATCGTTTCATTACCAAGACTTTGAAAAGAAATCGTAAAACAATCGATCCCTTTCAGCAAAGGCGCTTGTTTGGTTCTTTCAAAGGCTAGCGGAAGGGCGTCAAGTTCTTGTTGGACCGAAGCCCAAAAGCAGGATCGATCAATTGCGGTCGATTCAGTCATTTGTCTCTTCCCCCTTCGCTAATACTTTATTGAAAAACAACACCTGTACAAAGGCTGATCCTGAAATGCCTAAACAAACAAATAAGAATAGGTTTACTTTGCTGCACAATACAAAAACAATGATTGGGATCACCAGTAAAATGATCGCATTCGCCGTACTGCTAAGAACCGCATACGCCGTTTCTTTCGCTGTTTCTTGCAATGATTGCGCAAACAAGCTGTACAAGAGAACGAACACGACGAGATACAGCGCAGCCAAGCTGACGAGGATCACGGCTAAAACGCCAAAGTAAGGTGTAAGCATCATCAAGGAATAGATCAAACCGGCAAAGACTGCGACATACGCAATAACAAGACCTTCTAAGAAGAGACCACGTTTGAGGTTGCTTAAGAATGCTTGCTTGTATCGTTGCCAAATCGGGACATCTCGTTCCTTGTACAATTGATCGATCGTCTGATACAGCGCGATCAATGCTGGCCCTGCGAGAATCAGCGTCATTGCTGGAATCATAAAGAGAAAACTAACAATGATCATATCTGCTAGAAAAGCAAAGACCCGATAGTACCATCCTTCATAAGAAAATAGTCGATTCATTATGATCCTCCAATCAAAACTTGCTGATTTGTGCTGCGGGTGCTGCGTAAACCTGTTTCTTGCCTTCTTGTGATTTTGGGTCGTTTCTCAACGTACGGGTTTCTGGGTTGCAGGTCTCACTACGTGAGCCAATCGCAGTGATTCTTTGTACGGACACTACGCTCCCTGCAGTCGCCTAGTACTTTGAAACATCAAATTTTGCGCAAAGTGCGCGCAAAACCTGTGTTTCTTTGGTTGGTCACTACGCTCCTTACAGTCGCCTAGTACTTTTCATCATCTGCTCGTCTCCGCTTTCGCTTCGCCTACAGTTGCACTAAGTAAAACACACTAAGTGCAGCTTGCATGTCTCACTACGCGAGCCAATCGCAGTGCTTCTTTGTATGGACACTACGCTCCCTGCGGTCGCCTAGTACTTTTCATCATCTGCTCTGTCTCACTACGTGAGCCAATCGCAGTGATTCAAAGTAAAGGGAGAGGAAAGGTCTTTTTTTGGCTTCCTTTCCTCTCCTATGGGGGTTATTCTAGTCGTTCGCGGTTTTCGGCCATTTTTTCAGTTTTAATGTCTTTGATTGCGTCCCAGTTGTTTGAATCTAAGAAGCTTTCAAAGTCGGTTAGTGTGCTGTCAAATGTTCCTTCATCTTTTGAACGAATCAATGAGATGATCGTGCTGTTGATTTTGGTTTTGATGGCTGTGTTTGAACGTGCTTCTGCAGTTCCGGCATCTGGATCCGTATTTTCGATCACAAAGTGTGGATACAATTTGCCTTCGCCCCATTCTTGCATTTGAGTCAACGCATTTTCAGTTTTGACTTTCAGTGCATTGACACGGTCATTGTTAAAGTAGTTGAAGCGGCTGATACCATATTTTTTGTTGTAGCCTTCGTTGTCGGTTTGTTCCATTTCTTTGATTTCTGGCAAGTAATCGATTTTGCCTTCATCGTTGTATTCATACGTCACGCCTTCAACACCGAATTTTGTCAAAATTTGTCCTGGTTCATCGATCAAGTACGTGAAGAGTTGGGTTACTTTTGCTGGATCCGCCGCATCTTTTGTGATGTAGTTGATCAACCAGCCAGAGATTCCTGTTTGGTTCAAGGTTGCTTCACGACCAGAAGTGCTGGCAGGTCCGTCGATTGCGATGTACCGCGTGTCAGAGTTTTTCATGAATTCAGTGAAGTTCCCACCTTGTCCGCTCGTTCCTGCGACTAAGATCGTTGCATAGTCCCCTTGTT
Organism: Enterococcus sp. DIV1067f; assembly: GCF_050543505.1. Taxonomy (NCBI): domain Bacteria; kingdom Bacillati; phylum Bacillota; class Bacilli; order Lactobacillales; family Enterococcaceae; genus Enterococcus; species Enterococcus sp. DIV1067f. The sequence goes on along the minus strand of NZ_CP172940.1, from coordinate 352,385 downwards.
TTACTTTTTCATCATAGGTTGGACCGTCATCGGTAAAGCTGTCATCACTGATGTTGCCGTCACGATACACTTGATTAAAGGTTTTCAACCATGAGATATATTCTTCATCTAAGTTACGATCGTAGAAAGCACCATCTTCATCTTCTAACGGAACACCTAAGAAGTCTTGCAATTTATCTAAGAATGGTCCTGCTGTTTCGCCGATCGTTGTGAAGCCCATTGGTGTCAAATCAGGGAATTTCTCGCTGATTTCTTTCATGACTTTCACATAGTTTTCTGGAGTCGAAACATCTGGTTTGCCCAATGCTTCATAGACATCTTCACGGATCACAAAGTTATCGTTGACGGGAATATTGCCGCTTTCGTAGTCCGCTGCTGTGTTGGAATAGTTTGGATAGCCATAAGTTTTGCCATCATCTAAAGCAAACCATTTGAAGGTATCTTCGGTCACGACATTCATCAAATACGGATCGTATTGTTCCGCTAAATCGTTTAATGAGTATGCCCAGCTATCAGCTTTTGTGGCTGCTTGACTGGTTTTATCCATCAACGTCACGATATCAGGCATATCACCACTTGAAATCAAAGCATTTAATTTCGAATCATCACCTGAAATAAATTCAATATCAATGTTCAAATCTTTTTTGATTTGGGCTGTCGTCACATCTTCACCAAATGGCAAAGCTGTCCAGTCTGAATTGATGTACCATGTGATCTTGGTTGGTTCTTCTTTGGTATCGAGTTTCCATGCTGGTGTCTTTTCATCTAACTCATACCGATCTTTGATAGAAAAATCCGAACTGCTGGCATTGTCTGAGCTGCCGCCACATGCTGCTAAGCTAAGTAATGCTGATGCTGCCAATAAACCGCCTACTACTTTTTTCATGTCTATCCCTCTTTCTATTCTTTTACTGCACCGGCCATCATACCGCCGATAAAGTGTTTTTGAAGCAATGGATATATAATTAAAATTGGCACTGTCGTGATGACGATCGTAGCCAACTGAACCCCACGGGTCGTTGCTTGGACGATAAAGTCGGTACTACCGCTTTCAGTCATCGTACTCAAGTTGGATTGGACGATGATTTCATAAATCTTCATTTGCAGCGGATAGAGATACTCTTTTGTGATATACAGTTTTGTTGTCATAAAATCGTTCCATTGGCCAACCCCGTTGAACAAGATGATGGTTGCCAGTGCCGGTTTCGTTAATGGTAAGAAGATTTTATAAAAGATTTGGAATTCACTTGCACCGTCGATCTTCGCCGATTCTTCGAGTGAAGGCGGAATCTCACGGAAAAAGTTCATTAAAATCACGACATCATAATAGCTGAACAAAGCTGGAATAATGTAGACCCAGAAAGAATCCAGTAATCCTAGCGAGCGAATCAGCAAGTACGTTGGAATCATCCCACCACTGAAGTACATGGTGATGACCCCCATCGTTGTATAAATGTTGCGGCCAACCAAGCGTGATTTACTCAATCCGTAAGCCACGATCGCACAAAACAAGGTATGGGTCGCAGCCCCAAGAACCGTTTTTAACACTGAGATCAAGAAGGCACGGGGGATACTTGCGTCGGAAAAAACTTTCCGATAGTTTTCCCAGGTAAAGCCTTTGGGCCATAACACGAGGCCGTTGCCCGCTAATCCAGAACTAGAAGACACGGAGGAAACCAAGATATTCCAAATCGGTACAATGATCATTAACGAGAATAAAATCAAGATCACGGTATTGAAGAAGTAAAACCACGTGTTTTCTTTTGCTTTTCTTTTGATCATGTTTTTTCCTCCTATAAGATAACTGAATTGCCGTTGTTCAACTTGCGGGTCACTCGATCCGTGATCACCAATAAGATGACGGAAATGACCGCGATCCCCAAGCCGACAGCAGTTGCATAAGAGAAATCACCTTGCGTCAACCCCATTTTATAAACAAAGGAGTTGATAACTTCTGAACGGTTTTGGTTCTGTGAATTCATCAAAACTAATGTTTGATCTAGGTTTGACCCTAAGATACCGCTCACATTCAGAATCAAGTTTAAGGAGATGATCGGTGTCAGTAATGGCAATGTGATCGAACGAATCTGTCTTAGCTTGCTGGCACCATCGATTCGTGCGGCTTCATAAAACGTTGGATCGATCCGCGACATACCTGCCAAGTAAAGAATCGTTCCCCAGCCGACTTCTTTCCATAGATCAGAAAGGACCGCGATCCACCAATATTTGCTTGGATCCAATAGATGATTGACCCCTTTGTCCATCAATCCTACGGACATCAACACTTGGTTGATAAAGCCGTTCGTTGACAGCCAAGAGATCATCATCCCACCTAGCACGATCCATGAGAAAAAATGGGGAATGTATGAAACCGTTTGAATAAATTTCTTCAAGCGGCCATCTTGCATTTCAAAAATCATAATGGCTAACACAATCGGGATCGCAAAACCTAATCCTAATTTCAATAAGCTGATGGCTAACGTATTTCTAACTGCTTCCCAGAAAAAACTGTCATTCATAATGATACGGAAATTCTCTAACCCAACCCATGGTGCTGATGAAATCGTGTCAATCACCGTATAGTTTTTGAAAGCGATTATAATTCCGTAGATCGGAATATAATTAAATACGATCATAAATGCCACGCCGGGAAAAACCATCCAGTGAAGCTGCCGTTGACTATAAAACTTTTGCAGTTTACTCATACACAAAATCTCCTTCTTTCTATCCTCGCAACACTACGTATATCTCCACACTTCGGTGAAACGTTTCTACAAAAAGATTATATCCGCTGCCATTCGAAAATGCAAGCCTTTCCAATTATTTTTTTCAGGTTTTCTTTTTTCACAAATTTCGTTGAGTTCCTCACAAACATAAAAGCTATTATATCAACATTTTTATAAGAAATAATTTCTCCAAACACTTCCTTTTAATCAAATTTCACAAATGATGTATTTTTTCAACATCTATTGATCCTCAGGAATCATTAAAAAATAAAAAGAAACGTTTCACCAAAAGCGCAAAAAAGCAGCAATCATCGCTGATTGCTGCTTCCTTCTATTCACTTCTTTGGGGATAGCCAAAATGGTCATAGGCTAACGGTGTTGCGATCCGCCCACGCGAGGTGCGTTTCAAAAATCCTTTTTGGATCAAAAACGGTTCGTACATATCTTCCACTGTTTCGGTTTCTTCCCCGATATTGACAGCGATCGTACTTAATCCCACCGGGCCGCCTTGGTACAATTCGATCATCGTGCGGATCAATTTCTGATCGATATAATCCAAGCCAGCATGATCGACTGCCAAAAGCGCCAATGCCTGATCGGCAACGGTGCGATCGATCAACCCATCTGCTTGCACTTGCGCATAATCGCGAACTCGTTTAAGCAAACGGTTGGCGATCCGCGGGGTGCCTCGTGACCGACGGGCGATTTCGATCGCCCCTTCTTCCACGATATCCGTTTCAAAGATGGACGCAGTCCGCTGCACGATCTCTTTTAAATCATGGTCTTCATAATATTGCATATGAGAAATGATCCCGAAACGATCCCGTAGTGGCGCCGAGAGCATCCCCGCCCGCGTCGTTGCGCCGACTAAGGTAAATGGCGGGAGCGGAAAATGAACTGGGTGAGCCGTTGTCCCTTGCCCCACCATGATATCCACATAAAAATCTTCCATTGCCGAATAAAGCATTTCTTCGGCGACACGAGGCAAGCGATGGATCTCATCGATAAACAGAACATCCCCCGGCTGCAGCTCATTCAAGATCGCAATCAAATCCCCTGGTTTTTCGATCGCAGGACCGCTGGTCGTCTTGATTTGGACCTGCATCTCGTTGGCGATCACCATTGCCATCGTTGTTTTCCCTAAGCCTGGCGGACCATATAAGAGGACATGATCCAACGCTTCTTCTCGATTTTTCGCCGCTTGGATATAAATCGAAAGCTCCTGCTTGACTTTGTCTTGTCCGATATATTGGGCAAGGGTTTGCGGACGCAAGGATTTTTCGATGATCTCTTCTTGTTCTGTGCTTTCTGGCGAAACAATTCGTTCATCCATCGTCTACTTGCTCCTTACTTTTTCATCATCAATCGGAGAGCTTCCCGCAAGTACTCATCCGTCGATTTTGTCGTATTCGCCGCTAATTGTTTTTCGGCTTTCTTGACTTCTTTTTCGCTATAACCCAATGCTTTCAAGGCTTCCATTGCTTCATCTAAAGCAGTCGTTGCTACGCTTAGAGGAACGATCGCTTCTTCTCCAACCAGTTCAGCCACTTTGCCTTTCAAGTCTAGGATCATTTGCTGCGCCGTCTTTTTACCGACACCTGGGAACTTAGTCAAATAATTGACGTCCCCATTTTCGACTGCCGTGATCAACCCTGTATGGTCTTCATTGGCCATGATTGCTAACGCACTCTTGGGTCCAATACCTGAGACACTGATCAATTTTAAAAACAACTGCTTGCCTTCGATCGTGGCAAAGCCGTAGAGACTATGAGCATCTTCACGAATCACTTGGTGCAGATAGATTTTTACTTCTTGGTTTAACTTGCCGCTAAATGAATACGGATTGCCAAAAGCGATCTGATAGCCGATGCCATGGGTCTCAACGACGATATACGCCGGAAAGATATCCGTTACTTTCCCTATGATATATTCGTACATGTGCTTTCCTTTCTGTACATATGTTCCCTTTATTGTAGCACAGACGAGAGGGCAAAAAAAGGACTGTGAACGAAGGAAAAGGTTTAGCAGGAAACAAACGGAGGAAAAACCGTTGTTTCAGTCGCATTTTTTCAAACGAGACATGCTGCTGAATCTTTTTTTTCGCACACAGTTCCTAATACTTACTCAACGAGTGATTTGAATTCGCCATAGCCTTTTTCATCCATTTCTGCTAAAGGGATGAACTTCAATGCTGCCGAGTTGATACAATAGCGCAAACCGCCTTTGTCTTGAGGACCGTCTGAAAAAACATGTCCTAAATGAGAGTCAGCTTCTTTGCTGCGGACTTCTACCCGATGCATACCGTGAGAAAAATCGGCTTTTTCTTGAATATCTTGGCGACTGATCGGCTTCGAAAAGGAAGGCCAGCCACAACCGGCGTCATATTTATCAGTAGAAGCAAACAATGGTTCTCCGTTGACGATATCAACATAGATCCCTTTTTCATAAAAATCATCATACTCGCCAGTAAAGGGGCGTTCGGTTGCATTTTCTTGGGTCACCGCATATTCGATCGATGACAATTTTTCTTTTAATTCTTTTTTATCTGTCATTTTTTCACCTGCTTTTCCTCTAGACTCATCCTGTATGCTCTATCATGCCTTTTTTCTTAGCGAATGTAAAATGACTTGCTCAAATTGTTTAAGGGTTTTGCAGCTTTTGCCAACGAGTCGTTGGTTCCGCAAAATGGTAAAACTGCGGTTGGTCTTTTGTATAGATTTCTTCGGTTAAGACAGCTTCTGGCATGTTACCAAATAATCCAGCCGCAAAAAAATAGGTGTGTGCTTCTTTGAGGTAAAAGAACAGACTCGAGCCACATTGACTGCAAAATCCTCGTTGTGCCCACTTAGAAGAATCATAACGTCGCAGCCACTTCGCTCCTTGAAGAGCCATCTGGTTCTCAGAACATGGTGCAAGAGCAAACATCGGTCCGCCGTGAAATTTCTGGCAGAGACTACAATGACAAACCGTGATTTCTTTCGAAACTCCAGTCAAGTCAATCGTGACTTTGCCGCAAAGACAACTACCAGAAACATCCATCCTTATTCCTCCTCCATAAACTCTTGCAACAACTGATAGACCGTAGTGACAGGAAACCCTACAATTGTATAAAAATCGCCGTTTATCGATGAGACAAATACTTTGGCCGCCCCTTGGATCCCATAGGCGCCCGCTTTGTCTTGGTACTCATCTAAGGCAAGATACTTGTCGATCTCTTGATCGGTCAAGGAACGAAACACAACTTCCGCCGAAACCACTGCTTGGCGCAGCTGTTCGCCTTTTTGCAAAACGACGGCGGTATGCACCCAATGGGCACGTCCGCTCATTTTTCGCAACATCGAACGAGCATCTTCACGGTCGGCTGGCTTTCCTAAGATTTCTTCATCCACCACGACCGTGGTATCGCTCGCGATCACCAGATCTTCAGGATATGCTTGCGTAATAGCCGCCGCTTTTTCTGCTGCCATCCGTTGGACATAAGGGATCGCCGCTTCGTTTGGTCGGACCGACTCGTCGATATCCGCTGGTATGACCGCAAATTCCGGGACTAACTCCGCTAATAATTCTTTGCGTCGCGGCGACTGTGAAGCCAAAATAATCATTCCATGCCACTCCTTGCTCGATGAGGATCTTGAATCCGTTTGAACATCCGCTCCATGTCGCTGTTGGTGAAATGGATCAGCACCGGGCGACCATGGGGACAGTTGAAGGGATTCTCGCATTTCGCTAAATCTTGCAACAAGATCCGGGCTTGTGCTTCATTCAAATAATGATTGGCTTTGATGGATCGTTTGCAGCTCATCATGATCGCGGTTGCTTCACGAAACTTTTTGACACTGACACTTCCTGTCGTCAATAACATATCGATCATTTCGCGGATGATGGCTTCTTCTTCACCGCTAGGGTACCACGTCGGGTGCGCTCGGACGATGAAACTATTGGTCCCAAAAGATTCCAGATGGATCCCGACTTCTACCAGCTTGTCACTTTGTTCTTGTAATTGCAGTGCATCGCTGTTGGGATAATCCAAAACGATCGGCACTAACAACTCTTGCAGGTCATTGGTCACTTCGCCGATTTTTTCGCGGTAATACTCATATTTGATTCGTTCTTGTGCCGCATGCTGGTCGACGATATATAGCCCCGCCTCGCTTTGGGCAAACAAATAGGTCCCATGCATCTGCCCAAAATAATCCAGTTGGGGAAAACGCTCCTTCGCTGGTTCTTCTTCCAGCAACCGTTCGACCGTTTTCAGGTAGTTGCGGTCATCCCCATGTATTTCCGGGTGAAGAGTCGCTTGATTTTGCAGATCTTGCGCCGTAAGCTCTGGCGTCTCTTCCGAGAGAAAGGCTGGCGCTTCTAGCAGCGGCGCTTTTGTTTCCATCTGATCTTCCACAAATGGTTTTCGGACAGGCTTATTTGGCAGCGTCTCTTCCAAACTGCGAAAGGTTTCCTCGGTTTCTTCCAACAGGTTTTCGCTAGATTCCTGTGGCATTTCTGGAAGTTTTCCACCTTCCTCCACAGGTTTTTCCACAGAGTTATCCACAGTCTGTTGATAAGTACTGCCCTGAACCTCAAATTTCCCGGTTTCCCGATTATAAGACAACCCAGAAGTCGAATTTCCTGCTGACTCCAGTTCCAAGCCAAGCTGCTGGGCTTTTGGCTGATCGGCAACTTTTTTCTTAAACCGCAGATTGTCAGCCGCGTTAGGAATCAAATTGATTTCCCGCAGCGCCTCATTGATGGCTTTACTGATTAGTTTCGTTAGCTCTTCTTCTTTTGACAAACGAACTTCTTGCTTAGTCGGATGGACATTGACATCGACTAGCAAGGGGTCCATTTTGATTTCAAGGACAGCTAATGGAAAACGACCGACCATCAATTTTGACCCGTAACCGGCTACGATCGCTTTATTCAAAGCAAAGTTGCGAATATAACGACCATTGATGATCGTGGATAAATAGTTGCGGCTGGCTCGGGTGACTTCTGGCAGTGACACAAAGCCAGTGACTTTAAAGTCGAGGTCCTCAGTATCGATCGCAATCATTTTTTTGGCCGTTTCCACTCCGTAGATCCCGGCGATGGTTTGTTTTAACTGCCCACTTCCAGTGGTGCTCAACATCTTATTGCCTTCATGAACGAGGCGAAAAGCCACTTCTGGATGGCTCAGGGCGATCCGATTGACGATATCGCCGATGTTCGCAAGTTCCGTTTGCAGCGTCTTGACATATTTCAAACGTGCCGGTGTATTGTAAAAGAGGTTTTCGACAGTGATCTTGGTTCCTTGTCGCAAGTTGGCAGGCAGATGCTCTTCAACAGCGCCGCCTTTTAAGCGCACAAAGGAGCCTTGTTGGGCACCTTTGACTGCCGTTTCAATCGAGAGGATCGAAACCGAAGCGATACTAGGCAAAGCTTCCCCGCGAAACCCGAGGGTACGTATTCGAAACAAGTCATCTCGATTGTGGATTTTACTGGTGGCGTGGCGTTTAAAGGCAGTCAAGACATCCTCTTCTGCAATTCCTTCGCCATTATCGATGACTTGGATTTTACGCAAGCCTGCTTCTTCAATAAAAATATCGATTTGGGTACTGCCGGCATCCACGGCATTTTCAACTAATTCTTTGACGACAGAAGCCGGCCTCTCAACAACTTCTCCTGCCGCGATTTGGTTCGCCAGACGTTCGGATAGCTCTTGGATCTTTCCCATCTGCTGACCTTCTTTCTAAATTCGTTTTTGCAGCTCGTACAATGTATTCAGAGCATCCATCGGGGTCATTTCCAACAGATTCAATTTCTTCAATTGATCGATGACGCCGATTTCTTCCGTAGATACTTCACTAAACAACGACAACTGCTGACTTTCTTCGACGACTGGTTTTGGCTGTACCGTCGGTTCATGTTCTTCCAGCGCTTTTAGGATCGTCGCTGCGCGCTGTAAGAGTGCACTTGGCAGTCCAGCGATTTTGGCTACATGGATCCCATAGCTTTTATCTGCGGGTCCTTCCATCATCTTATGCAAGAAGACAACTTCGCCTTCTTTTTCAACGGCACCGACATGGACATTGCGTAAGTGTGCCAATTCCTCATCTAAAACCGTCAGCTCATGATAATGGGTGGAGAAAAGTGTTTTGGCATGAACTTCTTTGTGGATATATTCAATGATGGCTTGTGCCAATGCCATCCCATCATAGGTCGCAGTCCCACGCCCTAACTCATCAAACAAAATCAAGCTGTTAGGTGTTGCATGACGCAGCGCTTGGTTGGCTTCCATCATCTCTACCATAAACGTACTTTGACCGGCGATCAGGTCATCGCTGGCACCGATGCGAGTAAAGATCCGATCAAAAATCGGCATCTCTGCAGATTTTGCCGGTACGAAACAGCCGATCTGCGCCATAATGACTAGCAAGGCAAACTGCCGCATGTACGTACTTTTCCCAGACATATTTGGTCCTGTGATCAACAGGATCTCTGTTTCTTCATCCATCACGATACTATTTGGAATGTACTCTTGGTGACCAAGGACTTTTTCCACTACAGGATGACGGCCATCGATGATCGATACTGCTCGTTTTTTCGCTACTGTCGGCCGCACGTATTGGTAGCGTTCCGAAACCGTGGCGAAACTTTGTAAGACATCGACCGCACTGACGGCTTTGGCTAACTTTTGTAGACGTGTGATACTCTTTTTCACTTCTTCACGAACGTCAAGAAAGAGGCGATATTCCAAATCCACCGATTTTTCTTCGGCTTCTAAAATCAAAGTCTCCAGTTTTTTCAACTCGGGTGAAATAAAGCGTTCCGCATTGGCTAAGGTTTGCTTGCGCTCGTAGCGAGAGGTATCTAAATTCACTAGATTGGCTTTCGTGATCTCAATGTAATAGCCAAAGACGCGGTTGAACCCAACTTTCAGGTTTTTGACCCCCGTCGCTTGACGTTCGTTGGCTTCTAATTCCGCCAACCATTGCTTGCCATTACGCATCGCCGTACGGTATTCATCTAATTGTTGATGGAACCCGTCTTTGATGATGTTGCCTTCTGTGATCTGCAACGGGGCATCTTCATCGATCGCCGCTTCGATCAGTGCAACCAAATCATCTAAAGGCGTTAATTCCAGCAGCAAGTCATTCCACTCGCCACGGTTGATCCCCTGCAGCAATTGCGCGATCAAAGGCACTTGCTCCAAAGAAGATTTCAACTGCAGCAAATCGCGGCCATTGACATTTCCGAAGGCGACCCGTCCGACTAGGCGTTCCATGTCATAGACTTTCGTCAACGCTTCTTGCAGATCCGCTCGCTCAAAGAAACTGTCCAGTAACGATTGGACCATTTCTTGGCGGGCAGTGATTTTCTTTGGCTGGATCAAGGGACGATCCAACCATTGCTTTAACAAACGTCCCCCCATTGCGGTCTTTGTCTCGTCCAGCAACCACAAAAGAGTCCCTTGTTTTTTTCCGGTTCGAATCGACTGCGTCAATTCTAAGTTGAATTTGGAATAATGATCCATTTTCAAGGCATGATCCGGCTGATATTCCACGGCTTGCTGAATGTGGGCTAAACTGCGTTTTTGGGTAATCGCCAAATAACTTAGCAATTTCCCTGTGACTACTTTTTCTAACCCTTGGGAGAGAGGTTCCGTTAAAAATTGAAATTCGGCATTTTCTTCCAACGTTTCTTGCTTAGAAAACACGACATTCAAGCGATTGGTCAGCATCGTTTGCAATGATTCAGGAATCTCGCTGCACAAAACGACTTCTTTCGTTTGCAGAGCGGCGGCCTCATTGACGACGGCTTCTTCATCTTCCAATTGCGCTGCTTTTAATTCACCGGTACTTAGATCGACATAGGCAAAGCCAAAACGCTCCCCTTGCTGCAAAACAGCTGTTAAAAAGTTGTTTTCTTTGGCGGATAGGCCTTTACTGTCCATCACCGTTCCCGGCGTGATCAGTTGAACGACTTCGCGTTTGACCATTCCTTTGGTGGTTTTTGGGTCTTCCACTTGCTCACAAATCGCTACTTTGTAGCCTTGCTCGATCAAGGTGTCGATGTAATTGCTGGCGGCGTGGTAAGGCACCCCACACATAGGGATCGGTTCCTCCGCATTTTTGTTGCGGCTGGTTAACGTCAGTTCTAAAATTTGTGCTGCCTTGACAGCATCCTCATTAAATAATTCATAGAAATCTCCTAAACGATAGAATAAAAAAGCATCTTGGTACTGAGCCTTGATGCTTAAATACTGTTCCATCATCGGGGTATTTTTAGTTTTTTGAGGCATTGGTTTCATCCTCCTCGATGGCTTTATTCATTTTCTTTTGGATCTCCGTCGTGACATATTGCAGCAATTCATCTGCTTGCAGTAACGCTTGGCGATAAGCAACCACTAAGGGGTGCTGCTCGTATTCGTTTGTCAATGACGCATAACGCTGCTCCGCAGCTTTTTTTGCTTCGGGTTTCTCATAATGCTCAAATTGAACGATTTCTTTTTGCGCTTGCTTCAGCGCTTCTTCCAACTCCAGTAGCCCTTGGTTTTGCAAGGCTCGTACTTGAATTTCTTGAAATTCTTGAACGATCGGATGATTAGACAAAAGCTTTTGCAAAGCAGCCAACTCTTGGGCAACGTTTGATTCTTTGGTTAATTGCTCTTCCATGCTTCTCCTATTCTGTAAACGGGCGATCTTCACTGATTTGGATCGGACGGATCGATTTTGCTTTACCAGTGGCTTCATCAATCTCAAGCAAGCAAGCCGACAAAATACTGCGGCCTTTTTCAATCACTTCAAACCGTTGCGGCAACGCCGTCAAAAATTTTTCAATGACTGGTTCGCGTTTCATTCCCAAAATCCCATCATAAGGACCAGTCATGCCGACATCTGACAAATAAGCCGTTCCTTGGGGCAAAATCCGCGCATCGTTGGTCTGTACGTGGGTATGCGTGCCGACGACTGCCGAAACTCGGCCATCCAAATACCAGCCCATCGCTTGTTTTTCGCTAGTAGTCTCCCCATGAAAATCCACAAAGATAAACGGTGTACGTTTGCGGGCAATCGCAACCAATTCATCCATTTTGCGAAACGGATCATCAAGGTCGACCATGAACGAGCGAGCTTGCATGTTGATCACCGCCAACTCAATGGTGTTGACTTTCACAAACACCATGCCGACCCCCGGTGTTCCCTCTGGAAAATTGGCTGGACGAATCATTTTCTTCGCATCGCCAATAAATTCAAAAATGTCACGGTTGTCCCATGTATGATTGCCTAATGTCACGACATCGACACCATCTTGCAAAAATTTCTTATAAATTTTACCAGTGATCCCACGACCCGCCGCCGCATTCTCGCCGTTCGCGATCGTCACCTGTGGTCGATACGCCTTCTTTAATTTGGGAAGGTACTCCGTGATTGTTTCTCTTCCTAATGAACCAACTACATCTCCAATGAATAATACCCGCACACATTTTTCCTCTTCTCTTTTAGCTTCTTTTCTATTATAAGGGTTTTGGTCCAGAAAAAAAAGGTTCTTTCACTTGCTGTTCTTCCTTGCAGCAAAACAAAAAAACACGCTAGACTTTTTCGCTTTAGTCTAGCGTGTTGCCGCGTTCTCTAGGAAACGGTAGTGTCTTCTTTCCCGACATGTTCCACGATCGCCACGATCAAATCACGGGCTTTTTCCATCGCTTCCACGGTAATAAATTCATACTGGCCATGGAAGTTTTCACCGCCAACAAATAAGTTCGGTGTTGGAATGCCTTTATAGGTGATTTTCGAGCCATCGGTCCCGCCACGAAACGGCGCTTCGATCGGTGTCACACCAATCGCTTGCATCCCTGCTCGGGCAGCTTCGATACTGCGGGGATCTTTCTTGATCAAATCCCCCATATTGTAATATTGGTCATACAGCGTATAGGTGATGCGTTCTTGCCCATAGGCTGTGTTCAATTCGTCAATGATCCCCACGATGTTAGCTTTTCGCTGTTCAAAAAGCATATGATCGTGATCACGAATGATATAAGAAACTTCTGCTCGACCAATATGTCCCGTCAAATTGTGCAGTAGGTAAAAACCTTCATACCCGCGGGTGCGTTCAGGAACTTCCTCTGCTGGTAAGGCATCGTCGATTTGATGCGCGATTTTCAAGGCGTTGACCAAACGACCGTAAGCAGTTCCAGGATGCACACTCGTACCATCAATCGTTATATCAATACGAGCAGCATTAAAGGTTTCATATTCCATATGCCCCACACGACCACTGTCCATCGTGTAAGCAAATGCCACTGGAAAATCCGCCGCATCAAAGCGATCAGCGCCAGTCCCGATCTCTTCGTCAGGCCCAAAAGCGACCCAGACATCGCCACGTTTATGCGCATCCATCGTTTGTAAGATTCGCAGCGCGTCAATGATCTCTGCGATACCAGCTTTATCATCTGCACCCAGCAGGGTCGTTCCATCCGTTGTGATCAGCGTTTCGCCGACATAGTCTTTGAGATTAGGAAATTCAGCAGTTGTCATATAAATGGCTTTTTCTTTATTTAAACAAACATCCTTGCCATCGTAATTTTCATGGATCTGCGGCTGAATATTTTCAGCTTCGAAATCTGCCGTGTCTACATGGGCAATAAAGCCAATCGCCGTTTTTTCAGGATTACCAGGTAGACGTCCGATCACAAAACTATTCTTTTCATAGTAAGCAACATCCGCTACCCCCATCTCGATCAACTGATCTTTCAATAAAAGAGCCAACTCAACTTGTCCCGGCGTCGTTGGGATGGTCTGACTCGTCGCATCTGAGCGAGTATTCATTTTTGCATAGGTCAAAAAATCCTTTAAGATTGCTTTCAATTCTGCACGTCCTTTTTCTTCAATTCTTCTACTATCTTTATAACGACAAGGGACGATTGTCCGTTTCGTGGATCACTTGTCGAAAATCAGCAAAGCCAGCTGCTAACCCCCGCAACAAGATTTCTGCCGTTCCCATATTGGTAGCTAAAGGAATCTCGTACACGTCTGACAAGCGAATCAATGCCGTTACATCTGGTTCATGGGGTTGCGCGGCTAAAGGATCGCGCAAAAAGATCACCATGTCCAAGTCATCTTGCGAAATCATGGCGCCAATTTGCTGATCTCCTCCCAGCGGCCCTGATTTGTAGCGGTGGACAGGCAACTGGGTTGCTTCTTCGATCCTCTTCCCCGTAGTTCCTGTTGCGAAAAGTTCATGCTGCGCTAAAATTTCTCGATAGGCAGTCACTAATTTTACCATTACATCTTTTTTTCGATCATGAGCAATCAATGCGATTTTCATTTGCTGCATTCCCCCTTTTTTCTATTGTACCAATTTATTTTCTTTGCGACCGAGAAAAAACAAAAAAACATAGCACAGATGCCGTAAACCGACTGTGCTATGTCTAAAGGATTCCTTTTTAAATCAGTTGTAATTCTTTCAAGGCTAACCAGATGCCATCTTCATCATTGCTAGCGGTCACCATATCTGCGACTTGTTGGATCTCAGGGACCGCATTGCCCATTGCCACACCGACACCTGCGGCAGTCAGCATTTCACGATCATTTTGGCCATCACCAAAACAGATCACATCTTCTTGCGCTATCCCTAATTGTTCCGCGACGCACAGGATCGTTGCTGCTTTGGAGCCTTCTTTTGGAACGACATCCACACTGTTTTCATGCCAACGCACAAAACGCAGTTTGCTGTATTTCTCGTCAAAGAAATGCTCATACTCTTTTCCGTAAAAAGCCAATGCTTGATAGACTTCTTTTTCTTCGGGAAAATCCATGTCCAACTCAGGAAGTTGGGCACCAAAAGAATGCATCGCTGCTTCCATTTTAGCAATATCCAAAGAAGACGCTCGTTTCGCTGTATCCATCCCGACAAATGCCGTGTCGATCCCAAGCTCTTGGGCTTCTGCCACGAAAGCAGCCAATTGCGTTTCATCGAGTAAGTTTTTATACACCTGCTGATGCGAAAGAAAAGCAGCTGCGCCATTACATAAAATGTAATTATCAAAGGACAACGAACGAATAATATCTTGAGCGTGGAAACGACTGCGTCCAGTGGCAACGGTCACGAAATGGCCAGCATCTCGTAAAAGATCAAGGGCTTTTAGCGTACTGTCTAGTGGCTGTTTGTTCGAGTCAAGCAAGGTTCCATCAATATCAAAGGCAAAGAATTTCCGATTCATAAAAGGTTAAGGCTCGCTTTCTATTAAGAAGTAACTAAGATTTTGGTCTTGGTTGCGGTCATTTTTACAAAAAACAGCAAGAAAAACCGTACATACTTATTCTTAACATAAATAGGCGCTGATTTCAACGCTCCGTTAAGGGATGATGGCTTCTTCCTGGAGAAATGTTAGAGAAAAGAAAAAAAAGAAGCATCGCTGCTTCTTTTGGTAGGTTCTAATTAGTCGACATAGGTCGATTTTGAGTTGTTCAACCATGCATAGCCCAGCCCCATGACCAAGCCACCGCCGATATAGTTACCGATAAAGGCAAAAACTAAATTATGGATCACACTGCCGACAGTCATACCTGCCAAGTGTCCGCCTGAAGCCCAGAAAGCTAAGGTAAACGCTGGGAAGTTAGCAATAACGTGTTCGAATCCTAAGAAAGCAAAGATGAAGATGATGAAAATGATTGCTGCAACTTTTCCGGCATCGTCTTTCATTCGCATGCTTACTAGAACAGCTGTGTTTACAACGATATTGGCGAACATCGCTTCTACTAAAATTTGGATGGTCGATTTTTCTAATTTCGCAGTGATCGAGGTCAGCATAAAGTTGTCTGCGGTCAGCCCTTGAAAAGGACCTGTCAGTGCAACGATTGAGCCGAAGATCACCCCGCCGATCAAGTTGAACAAGACACACGTAAGCAAAATTTTCAATGCCAAAGGAATACTTAGACGTTTACGGTAAACCCCAACAGTCATATACAACATATTCGATGTTCCTAATTCTGCGTTCATATAAAGAATCATGACTAAAGACCAGCTAAACATAAATGCATACAAAATTTTTCCTAACCCGTGAACCATTGATTCACCTTTCATAGCGATCGCAAAAGCAATAGCTGTTCCGAGGGTCAAGAATAAACAAGCCATCATCGCACGTACAGCGTAACGCAAATAACTACTCTTGATCAAATCGATTTTCTTTTCTATGGATGAATCGATCTTCTCAAATAATGGGGATACTGGATTCATTTTTCTACTCCTTTTATGAAAAATTTTACTTCGTTATAATTTGCACAATACTTCCATATTCTAATGACGAAATGCTGATTTGTAAAGAGATATTTGAAAATATAAGTAATTAATGAAAAATTTCAAGCTTTGTTTTCATCAAATCCAAAGCCAGCTCCATCTTGACTTTTGCCCCTAGTTTGTCGTATACTATTCCTTGTGTAAAATAATGCAGCAGGAAAATAACAGCTCGTCACCAGTTCGTTGCCCCTCGGGTGCAATTGCGTAACCGCGGCTGCAAAGGTGAAGATTGAAGAACGAACTGCACGAATGTGAGTTTTTCAACGGATTATTTTACTCCAAACTATTTTATTGGAGGAACTAAATTATGTCTCGTTATACAGGACCATCATGGAAAATTTCTCGTCGTTTAGGAATTTCTTTATCAGAAACTGGAAAAGAATTGGCACGTCGCCCTTACGCTCCAGGACAACACGGACCAAACAGCCGTGGCAAAAAATCAGAATACGGCATGCAATTAACTGAAAAACAAAAATTGCGTCATATGTATGGCATGAACGAACGTCAATTCCGTACATTGTTTATCAAAGCAAGCAAAATCAAAGAAGGTAAACACGGTGTTAACTTCATGATCTTGCTAGAACAACGTTTAGATAACGTTGTTTACCGTCTAGGTTTAGCAACTACTCGTCGTCAAGCACGTCAATTAGTAAACCACGGTCACGTTTTAGTTGATGGCAAACGCGTTGATATCCCTTCATACCACGTTGAAGTTGGACAAGTCATCAGCGTTCGTGAAAAATCACAAAACATCTCAACAATCAAAGAAGCAGTTGAAGCAACAGCTGGCCGCGCGTCATTTGTAAGCTTTGATAGCGAAAAATTAGAAGGTTCATTAACTCGTTTACCTGAGCGTGATGAATTGTCTGCAGAAGTTGACGAAGCACTAGTCGTTGAATTCTACAACCAAAAACTTTAAGATTTCAACCGACACGATTCCTTTTTGGAATCGTGTTTTTTTGTGGAATCAACGGATTTACTGATCCTCTTAAGAAGACCCTTGAAAAAATACCAAAAAAACCGACAATGATACATCGCTGTATTCATTTGCCGGTTTTGTTCCTATTATGGCTCTATAATTTATGGGACTGATGAATCAGAATTGATTCTTCAGCCCCATTTTCATTTTAGGTATTAAAAAACATATCGTTCTCTAGTATGATTAAATCACCACAAAATAAACAACTGAGAGGACGATATGCTATATGAATGATTCTATCAAAAAAATGCTGAGAATAATAGAGAAAGATTTGATGATTACAGAGGTCTCTTACGAGACCCTTCAGAAGAAAAAGACGTTGGTCGTCGATGCTGTTCTCTCGCCTACTCCTCGTGCTTGTAGAAGTTGTGGTTCTACTGTGGTAGATGGAAGCGGGAAAGCAATTATAGTGAAAAATGGAAAAAAGGAAACGATTGTCCGTTTTGAACAATACAATCAGATGCCTTTGGTTATGCGCCTAAAAAAGCAACGCTATACCTGTAAAAACTGTCGCACCCATTGGACGGCTCAAAGTTATTTTGTCCAACCCAGACATTCAATCGCAAATCATGTTAGATATAAAATTGCTTCTTTACTGACTGAAAAAGTATCTTTATCTTTTATTGCGAAAAGCTGTCAGATATCTTTGACCACCGTTATTCGTACGTTGAAAGAGTTTAAAAGCTATTTGCCAAAGCAATCTAAGAAGATTCTCCCCAGAGTATTGATGGTTGATGAATTTCGTTCGCACGCTTCCATAGAAGATAAAATGAGCTTTATTTGTGCAGATGGCGAAACAGGAAAATTAATTGATGTTTTGCCTACGCGTAAATTACCCCGATTAACAAGCTATTTCTTAGGGTGTACCAATCCAGAAGAAGTAGAATTCTTGGTTACAGACATGAACGCTGCCTACTTCCAGCTCACCAAACGTGTTCTGCCAAATGCGAAAATAGTGATTGATCGGTTTCATATTGTCAAACACATGAATCAAGCGTTCAATGAGTTGCGTATCCGTGAAATGAATGAACTTCGTAAAGCAGGACAGAAAAGCCAGGCAGAAAAACTGAAAAAGAACTGGCGCTTTTTGCTAAAAAATCGTGCAAGCATCAACCATTATGAGTACAAAACATGGAAAAGTTTCCGAGCACCAAAATACCCATTTCTCACTGAAGCAATGATGATTGATCGATTGCTTGAGTTTTCTGCGCCCCTAAAGGAGGCGTATCCCTTTTTTCATGAATTAGTCGAAGCCTTTCGAGACAAAGACCCTGACTTATTTTTCTCCTTATTGGCAGAACTTCCTGAAACGTTAGATGACGGCTTTCGGGAGAAGCTTCAAAACCTTCTCACCTATGAAGAAGGTATCACCAACGCAATGATCTATCCTTATTCCAATGGAAAAATTGAAGCGAAGAATACCCACATAAAGACAATGAAACGAGTATCCTACGGATTTAAATCATTCGAGAACATGAGAATTAGAATCTTTTTGATCAATCAATTAATCAATGTAAGATAACAAAAAATCTGAGCCAGAATGTGGTTCATTCTGACCCAGATTTGATTTTACGCAACTCATCAGTCCTTATTGACAAAGAGCCCCTATTATTAGATAAAGTTCGCAACAAATTCGCCTTCTTCTTGCTTTTGGCGATAATTAAACATGAGCAGCTCTGTTTGGCGTCGTTTGAAAATGATCTTTCGTAAGTTTCGTGGCACGAATTTACGAATGTCTTCTTCATTGTACCCCACTTGGAGCTTGTTCTCATCTAAGATAATTGGCCGTTTCAATAAGTTCGGGTATTGTTCGATCAATGAAAGTAGCTCTTCTAGCTTCAACTCTTCTAAATCGATGTCTAACTTTTGGTACACTTTCGAACGAGTAGATATAATGTCTTCCGTTCCATTTTTTGTTAAAGAAAGAATCTCCATTAGTTCATCACTATTTAATGGATCGCTAAAAATGTTTCTCTCTTTAAATGGCAGTTCATTTTCGGTCAACCATGCACGGGCTTTACGACATGACGTACAGCTGGGTGTTGTATATAGTGATATCATTTGTTTATTCTTCCTTTCTCTTTGATGTACTTCGATTTTTTGCGTGGTGCTCAACCTTCGATTTGATCGATCGTTTCCTGTTTGACGATATCGGCGATTCGAATATTGATCTCTTTAACTTTTAAAGAAGTCAAGCGACTGATTTCTTCTAAAACCACTTCTTGGACTTGCGCAAAGAGTTTAGGGATATCTTTGCCGTAAGCCACGATTACTTCCAAATCAACTGCAACCTCTTCTTTGCCAACTTCCACATCGATGCCAGAAGCGACTTGCGGCTGTTCTTCAAGGTTTTCGGTCATATCTGAAAGAAATCTGCCATTTACACTAATCAAGCCATCAATTGACTGCAAAGCGACACCAACAATTGTTTCAATGACTTTTTCTTCAAAGGACAGTGGACTTGCTTGCGCTGCTTCATTAGACACATTCGTTGTTTGCTGATCGTCAGTCATTTTTCACACTCCTTGGTTAAATAAGAAAGGATACTAGAGACATCGCAAAGTCGCATACACGACCTTGTCTAAAGTGGACATTCCTCTTGGGAATTTTTTTCCCTACCTTTCTAGCATAAATTCTTTTTGTTTTTTTTACAAAGAAAAACACTTGTTTTCGGAATAAATTTATCGTGCAAGATAAAATGAATGCGCTAAAAAAATCTCGAAGCATAATTTTCTTGAAATGATTCGTTTTTCTTGACAAAAAAAAGAAAGCAGCTACACTGCTCTCTTTTATTCTTTGTTATTTTGACAAGGCATCTAATGGATCAATCAGTTGATGCCGGGTTAAACTAGGTGAAAGACTAACTTCAAAATGCAAGTGAGGACCTGTACTGTTCCCCGTACTTCCCATGGAAGCAATCACTTCGCCTTGTTCGACCGTTTGACCGACTTCCACTAAATTGCGATGATTGTGCGCATACAATGTCGTCAGCCCATCTTTGTGCTCGATAGCAACATAATTCCCCCATGAAGAATGATACTCTGAGCGGATCACCGTTCCTGAAAGACTAGCCATGATCGGCGTTCCTTGCGGGGCGGCGAAGTCCACTCCACGATGAAACCCATTGCCTCGTGGACCAAAGACAGAAGAGACAACTGGATTGCTGACAGGATAGATCATCTGTTCGCTGCCTGTCGGTAATTCTGGTTTCTCTTTGTCATAACTCGTCAGAGCATATGCTTCGATCAGCGCATTTAGCTTCTCATTGTATTGTGTATCTGATGCATAACGCCCGGTCAGATATTCCGTGGCATCTTCATAAGACTCCGTTTCTGATTTCCAAACACCTTTATAAAAATTCGGATTGTGGTCCAATCCTTCTTTCAACAATTTCGCATAATCTTTCAAAGAAGATTCGATACTGTCATATTGGCGAAACGTGGCATGAACTGTGTATAAATTACCGGAACCATCGTCTTCTTGCGTTTGGAAGGAAATCCCATTCCCTTCATAAAGTCCCTTAATACCAAATAGGTTATAAAAAGGCTCCTGGCTCAGACGACTTCTTCCGCTACCAGACTCTAAAATCGCTTGTGCAATCATGACCGATGCGTAAAGATCTTCTTCTTGTCCAACTTTACGAGCATCTTCTCCAATCTCCATAATAAAGTCCCACGTTTCTTTGACTGGAGTGACTTCAAATTTTGCTGGCTCATCTTCTTGCGGCGGCGTTACCGTCAACTCTGGTACGTTCGGTACTTCTTTGATGTCAGGCGAAGGCTGGCTTGGTGTTGATTCTGGCTCTGGATTTGGTGTTGTCTCTGGTTCTGGGTTTGGTGCTGGTTCTTCTGGTTCTGGCGCCGGCTCAGGTGTTGGTTCTGGCTCTGGATTCGGCTCTGGATTCGGCTCTGGATTCGGCTCTGGATCAGGATTTGGTACCGGTTCTTCTGGTGTTGGTTCTGGCGTCGGGGTTGGTTCCGGTTCTGGCAATGGTTCTGGTGTTGGCTGTTCAGGAACAGGTGTTGACTCTCCTGGAACTACTTCGCCGTTTTCTCCTGGTACCGTTGCGGCATCTTCAGGGACCAAGCCCATTGTTGGCCCGTTCACTCCCGGAACCGTTGACTCAGCTGTATTTTGACCAGCAGTAGACTCGCTCGTTAAAACAGCCGCAGCCGCTGATACTGGCAGCAATGTTGAAAATTGACTGGTAATAATGGCAATTGCCATCCATTTCTTTATTTTCATTCGTGAACTTTCCTCCTTTATTCCTCCCTCTATCATACAAAAAATGCAAGAAACTTTGTAATCAATTTTTGCATTCCTATATGAAAAAGGAGAAATACTTGATTTTTCTAACGAATGAATGATCCAAGCCATTCATTTGCTCTCTAGTAAAAATACGCAAAAACAGCTCAATACCATCTTTTCAAATGTCCAAAACAAAAACAGCAGCGAGCGTCCTCCCTGCTGTTTTGATCTATCTTGACTCTATATCGATATATTCGCGATCATTTGACACTTCTTTATAGGCGGGGCGCATGATTTTTTGTGCGTTGACCAGCTCTTCGATCCGATGGGCGGACCAACCAACGATCCGTGCAATAGCAAACATTGGTGTATACAGTTCTTCTGGTAGATCCAACATGTTATAAACAAACCCGCTGAAAAAGTCGATATTGGCACTGACTCCTTTGTAGATTTTGCGCTTTTCATTGATGACTTGAGGAGCAATGCGTTCGACCATCGTATACAATTGATATTCTTGCCAAGCTTCTGATCCTTTTTCTTGTGCCAGTTTGGCTACATAATTTTTAAAGATCGCCGCACGAGGGTCGTTGTCGCTGTAAACCGCGTGGCCCATGCCATAAATCAATCCTTTACGGTCAAATGCTTCTTTATCTAGGACTGCTTCCAAATAAGTGCGGATGGCCTGTTCATCGGTAATATCAGCAACGTTGCGCTTCAAATCTCCCATCATTTCCGTCACTTTGATATTGGCGCCACCGTGTTTAGGTCCTTTCAAAGAACCTAGCGCTGCAGCAATCGTTGAATAGGTATCCGTCCCACTGGAGGTAACGACTCGTGTCGTAAAGGTCGAATTATTCCCGCCGCCATGTTCCATATGCAAAACCAGTGCCATATCCAATGTTTGGGCTTCTTGGAAGCTATATTCTTTCGTTGGACGCAGCATAGTCAAAATCGTTTCAGCTGTACTCAACTCTTCGGTCGGGCGGTGGATGTACATGCTCTCCCCTTGATTGTAATGATTGTAGGCATGATAGCCGTAGATTGCCAAGAGTGGAAAGACACTGATCAGCATCAGACTTTGTTCCAACACATTTTCAATACTGATGTCATCTGCTTGCGGATCATAACTTGCCAGTGTCAAGATACTGCGCGATAAACTATTCATGATATCAGAAGAAGGTGCTTTCATAATGACGTCACGAACAAAATTGGTCGGCAAAGTACGTTTTTCTGCTAATAGGCAATGAAATGCCGCAAGTTCTGTTTTGTTTGGCAGTTCGCCGAAAAGTAATAAATATGCAATTTCTTCAAAGCCAAAACGTTTCTCATTGACGAACCCTGCTACTAACTCATTGATGTCAATTCCGCGATAACGCAGCTCGCCACAAGCTTCAACTGGCTTGCCAGCAATGATTTTTTCTGGATAAATGGTGGAGATCGTCGTAAGACCTGCTAAGACCCCCGTGCCATTTAAATCCCTCAGTCCACGCTTTACATCATATTCTGAATAAAGATTCATATCTATCAAATTGTATTTCTGACATTGCGATGCAAGATAGGACAATTTCTCTTTCTTTTCTAATCTTTCCACGGTGATGTTACCTCCAATCTTTCTACAAACTATCGAATACAATGTTATTTAACCGTATACAAACATCGTTAAAATAGTCATCCTATAAAATCGTTGCTTTTTAACAAACTTTCACACATTATAGCACGATGTTTAGAAAATGAAATATTTTTCATAAATTTAATTGATTTTTTAAATTATCAACGTATAATTATTCCTAATAAGTACGATTATCTTCGTAAAAAGGAGGATTCTTATGAAGTGGCAAACTCAACTCACCGTCAATGACACCCAATACACGTATATTGACTTAGCGAAAATCACCCAAGACTTAGGGGCTGATTTATCTCGCTTGCCCTACTCCATTCGAGTTTTATTGGAAAGTGTTGCTCGTCATCAAGACGAGGAAATTACAGAGGATTATTTACCATTTTTAGCGAATTGGCAGGCAGAAAGCCCTACCGGTGTCGTGCCATTCAAACCAGAGCGGGTCGTCTTGCAAGACTTTACTGGGGTGCCTGCAGTCGTTGATCTGGCTGCCATGCGGGATGCGATGGTCGCTTTAGGCGGTGCCGCAGAAGACATCAATCCTGAGATCCCCGTCACACTCGTCGTCGACCACTCTGTGCAAGTCGATCAAGCCGGTACGCCCGGGGCGATCGCTTTTAATACGGAGCGGGAATTTGAACGCAACGCAGAACGCTATCAATTCTTGAAATGGGCACAAGGTTCTTTCGACAATTTCGAAGTCGTTCCGCCTGAAACAGGGATCATTCATCAAGTCAACATCGAATCATTGTCTGATGTGATCTTGCAAAAAACACACGAAGAACAACGTCTGCTGTTTCCTGATACATTGCAAGGAACCGATTCTCACACCACGATGATCAACGGTTTGGGGGTCCTCGGTTGGGGGGTTGGCGGTATTGAAGCGGAAGCTGCGATTCTTGGCGAACCTTCTTTCTTTCCTACACCTGAAGTCATCGGGGTGAAATTTATCAACGAGATGCCTGCAGGTACCACAGCTACCGATTTAGCACTAAAAGTAACCGAAGTGCTGCGGATCGAAAAAGTGGTTGGAAAATTTGTCGAATACTTTGGCCCGGGCTATGGTCATTTGAGCTTAGCCGATCGGGCGACATTAGCGAACATGGCCCCTGAATATGGTGCCACTTGCGGTTTTTGTCCGATCGATCAAGAGACCTTGAACTACTTGGCAACGACCGGGCGCTCCAGCGAGCTGATCGAACTCGTTACCGCTTATGCCAAAGCCAACCATTTCTTTTATGATGAAACGACCGTGCCGACCTATACTAAGGCGATCACCATTGATCTAGCAGAAGTTCAGCCGGCATTAGCGGGCCCCAAACGCCCGCAAGATCGGATTTTGCTTCCAGCAGTCCGTCAGGATTTTGAACAATCAGTCACGGCAGCCGTTGGTCCCAAGGGCTTTGGACTTTCGGAGGATGAATGGCAAAAAGAAGCCAGCGTTACTTGGCCAGATGCTGCAGCAGACAAATTAGAGACCGGCGATATCGTTTTGGCGGCGATCACTAGCTGTACGAATACTAGCAATCCTTTCGTCATGCTCTCTGCAGGCTTATTGGCCAAAAAAGCCATTGAAAAAGGTTTGACCGTCCCTCGTACGGTCAAAACCTCCCTTGCACCTGGCTCCCAGATCGTGACCACCTATTTGCAAAACAGTGGTTTGCTGCCGTATTTAGAGCAACTCGGCTTTTATTTAGTGGGCTACGGTTGTACCACCTGTATCGGAAATTCCGGTCCTTTAGAAGCGCCGGTCGCTGAAGCAATTGAGGCGGAAAATCTACTGGTGGCGTCGGTTCTGTCAGGCAATCGGAATTTTGAAGGAAGAATCCATCCACAGATCAAAGCCAACTATTTGGCTTCGCCGCCGTTAGTTGTTGCCTATGCGATCGCTGGCAGCATTCGCAAAGATCTTACAAAAGAACCATTAGCTATCGTCAATGACGAGCCGGTGTATTTGTCTGATATTTGGCCTAGCAATGAAGAAGTCAATGCTTACGTTCAAGAATACGTCGGACCAGAAGCATTTCGCGCTGCCTATGAGCATCTTTTTGATGCCAATGAACGCTGGAATGCGATCGAAACCACCACGAGCGCATGTTATGAATGGGAGGAACAATCTACTTACATTGCTCATCCACCCTACTTTGAAACATTGACCAAAGAATTGCCTAAACCAGATGTCTTAGCCGATCTGAAAGTCTTGGCAAAATTGGGCGATTCCGTCACCACTGACCATATTTCTCCTGCCGGCAGCATCAGTATGGATTCAGCAGCCGGAAAATTTTTACAAGAAAAAGAAGTTCCATATCGTGAATTCAATTCCTTTGGTTCGCGGCGCGGCAATCATCAGATTATGATGCGGGGGACTTTCGGCAACATCCGTCTGCAAAACCAGCTGGTTCCTGGCAGTACTGGCAGTGTCACGCATTATTTTCCAACTGGGGAAACCTTGTCGATATTTGACGCCGCTACGAATTACCAAAAAGCCGGCCAAAGCTGTATCATTTTAGCTGGTAAAGATTATGGCATGGGTTCTTCTCGCGACTGGGCCGCCAAAGGGACACAATTGTTAGGCGTTAAAGTCGTCTTAGCAGAAAGCTTCGAAAGGATCCATCGCAGCAACTTGGTCATGATGGGGATCATTCCTCTTGAATATCTGGCTGGTGAAAGTGCCACCTCTTTTGCTTTAGATGGCAGCGAAACATTCTCGATCGCTTTGCCAGAAGAGCCAGCGGTCAAGCAGCTGGTCGAAGTCACTGCGCAACGGACCGACGGAGGGACTGTCTCCTTTATGACCCGTCTACGCTTTGATGCCCCTGCAGATATTCGCTATTGGAAGCATCAAGGAATTTTGCCAATGGTCATTCGAAAAAAAGCGGAATTAGGAGGAGCTGCCCATGTCTAACCAAACAACCCATGAAGCAACGACGATCACCATTCCTTACATTGCAGGAGACGGCATCGGTGCCGAGATTTGGCAGGCTGCGCAACCTGTGATTGATGCAGCCGTGAATAAAGCTTATGACAATCAGCGCCACATCGAGTGGCTGGAAGTTTTAGCTGGAGAAGCCGCCTTTGAACAGACAGGGGAATGGCTGCCGCAAGCAACCATCGATACGATCAAGGCCCAGCAATACGCCTTGAAAGGACCGTTGACTACCCCGATTGGCGAGGGCTTTCGCTCCTTGAATGTCACCTTACGGCAGACCCTGGATCTTTATGCCTGTGTCAGACCTGTTCGCTATTTTACAGGGGTCCCTTCGCCTTTAACACAGCCAGAAAAAACCGATATGGTGATCTTTCGAGAAAATACTGAAGATGTTTATTCTGGCATCGAATTTGCCAAAGACGACGATGCAACACAGCGTTTGATCC
Organism: Enterococcus sp. DIV1067f; assembly: GCF_050543505.1. Lineage (NCBI taxonomy): Bacteria > Bacillati > Bacillota > Bacilli > Lactobacillales > Enterococcaceae > Enterococcus > Enterococcus sp. DIV1067f. Next base: position 326,170 of record NZ_CP172940.1, on the reverse strand, counting down.
AGACACTGCAAGCAGACTTTGCCGTCAAGGCGATTCGTTTTCCTAAAACTTCCGCTATTGGCATCAAGCCGATCTCTTTAGAAGGCAGTCAACGCTTGATCGCTGCTGCCATTGAGTATGCGATTACTCAAAAGCGACCCACGGTGACACTGGTGCATAAAGGCAATATCATGAAATTTACAGAAGGCGGATTTAAAAACTGGGGCTATCAGCTTGCAGAAACCACGTACGCCGACCAGTGTTTTACAATGAATCAATACAACAAAATCAAAGCAGAAAATGGTTCAAAGGCAGCCGAAGCCGCCCTTGCCTCGGCCAAAGCGGCTGGAAAGATCGTTGTTAACGATGTGATCGCCGACAACTTTTTACAGCAGATCCTTTTGTATCCAGAAAAATTCGATGTCATTGCCACTTGTAATTTGAACGGCGACTACATTTCTGATGCACTCGCTGCACAAGTTGGCGGCATCGGGATCGCCCCCGGCGCCAATATCAACTACGATACTGGGGCAGCCATCTTTGAAGCTACCCACGGAACGGCACCGGATATCGCAGGACTTGGCAAAGCCAATCCCTGTTCACTGCTGCTATCGGCGTGCATGCTATTAGAACATTTGAACTGGCCGGAAGCTGCTGCAATACTGACGCAAGCCATTGAACAAGCCTTGCAAAGTCAGCACGTCACTGCCGACTTCGCACAGTTGATGCCCGAAGCCGTCTGTTTAACGACACAAGCGTTTGGTGAACACCTCCTTCAGCTGATCCATTCGTAAACTCAAGCTGTGATTGAGCAGGCAAATGCCGACTCAATCACAGCTTGATTGCGTTTTCACCTTTTGAGAAACTATACTTAGAGCATGAAAGGGGGAATTCATTTATGAGTGAATTCAACATGAGAAAAATTGGTCAGCAGATCGCTACCAAACGCAAAGAAAAAAATCTGACCCAAAGCAACTTGGCAGACCAATTACTTGTCAGCTATCAAGCGGTCAGTAATTGGGAGCGGGGCAACTCACTGCCGGACATTGAAAAATTGCCGCAGCTAGCGGCGATTTTAGGCCTATCGATCGATGAGATGTTAGGGAAGCCAGCAGCTGCGGTTCAACATTATCAAGCAGGAACCGCGCAGCCAAAAGAAATCGCCGAACTAGCTCCGCTGATCAAACCGCAAGAACTATCGGCACTGATTCAAGAAGAACCGTTTCAAGAATCTTCTTTAGACCTAGACTTATTGCCTAGACTAGCACCTCATTTGAATAGTGCTGACTTGCAGCACTTGCTTAATGGCGTCGAAAATATCCCAGAAGATGTCATGGAAGAACTCTTGCCGTTTTTGAAAAAGCCCCAAATAGAAGAGATCCTTAAAGGCAACCACTATTCCATGGCTTTTTGGGAAGAGGCGGCGCCCTTTTTAACCCCCAACTTTTTGGCGGAAGAAATCAAAGGCTGGCTTGAAACCCCTGACTTTCGCTTTTCTGAGATTGAAGAACTGCTTCCCTTTTTACCTGCACCGTATCTGGATGAACTCCTGCTGACGGCCCTGGAACAGCCAAACGTTACCGCATCAGAACGCTTGTCTTATGATGAAATCGAAGAACTGCTGCCGTTTCTGACAGAAGCAACGATCTGCCATCTCGTTCAAGCACTGCCCTTCTCAACAGATGAATTGGAAGAAATCGCCCCTTTCCTCTCCTCAAAGAACTTACTTGTCCTATTAAAAAAAGGACACTAAAAAAACAAGATTCTTCTTTACTTTTGGTAAACCACCGCTTATAATTTCGTTAACCAAATAAATCTTTTTTAGGTTAACGAAATTATTACTAGAGAGAAGGATTCGATGAAATTATCATTACGTGAACAAATCCATGCCGCATTATTTGCGATCATTATTGCTGGTCTTTCCCAATTGACGATTCCGTTCGGTTTGATCCCATTGACAGGACAAACCTTTGCGATTGGACTGGCGGTGACTTTCCTCGGCACGCGAACAGGAACGATGGCGATCATCATCTACTTGCTGTTAGGATTGATCGGTTTGCCCGTTTTCGCTGGTTTTTCCAGCGGTATCGGTGTTTTGTTAGGACCAACCGGAGGCTATTTAGTCGGCTTCCTCTTTAACGGATTGCTTACTGGATTGGTCGTAGAAAAAACGGCGTTTCGCTACACAGGAGCAGTGATTGGCAATATTGTCGGTGCGCTGGCAACTTTGTTGTTTGGTACATTATGGCTGAAATGGAGCACTGGCATGGCATGGCCGGCTGCTTTTAACGGTGGTTTTGTTTTGTTTATTATCCCCGGGATCATCAAAGCCGTTGCCGCAGCTTATCTAGGTATCTTTTTAAGAAACCGCTTGGCGCAACGACTGGCTTTGCGTTAATAAAAAACACTCGCGTCATATGCAGCGATTCCCATCAGTTAGCTTTTTCGTCTAACTTTTGGAAATCGCCACATCACGCGAGTGTTCTTTTTTAGTTGTCGATCTCTTCAATCAACAACTGCGGCCAAACTTTCTGCCACTGCTTCATCGCTTGGCGTTGTCGGTAAACCGCAAGGTACTGGTCATTTTGGGCGAAATGCGGTGTTGGACGCACCCGAAAACTGCAAACATCCTGCCAACCGAAAGGCGCCATCAATTCAATCTCGCCTTGTTTCATTCGTGCCGCCACCGCTGTACAACGCTCTGGAAACTTCGTTAAAGCATCGAAGGTACTTGTATAAGTGGGTTCCTCGGCAAAGTTGTGCTGGTGCATCAATGCTTGATTTCGAACCTCCCAAGGAAATTCGGGAAACGAACGGCGCAGTTGCGCTTCGATCGCTGCTGTTTCTTCTACGCTTACAGTCGGATCATAAAACACGACATCAATATCGGTTATCGGCACCTCCGCTATTTTTCCGCTGAGAAAACCCCATAAATAATTCCGCAGGTACCCGGCACACAGCCAGCAATCCGGCAGCTGTAACGCTTCAATGATCGTAAGCAGTTGTCGACATTCACGATTTTTTGCAAACAAGTTCTGGATCGCTTGTTCCTTCATTGGCGTCCTCCTCTAATGGGCTCAGGCTAGTTATTTCAAGGTCCAACCACCGTCGATGGGCACGATCGCCCCCTGCAAGTAACTAGCTTGCGGGCTGGCAAGAAAAAGGGTCAGCGCTGCAACTTCTTCTGGTTGCGCCCAACGCTTGACCGGCGTCTCCTCTGCCACCCATTGCGCCATTTTTCCGTCACCGGCAAAATCAGCCGCATTCATCGGCGTTTGAATCGCACCTGGCGCGATGCCCTTCACCGAGATCCCTTGATCTGCAACATCCAACGCCAACTGTTTGGTAAACCCGACGATCGCGTGTTTTGCGGTTGTATAAGCGATCCCACCTCCACCTGCGACCATTCCAGCGATCGACGCCATATTAATGATCGTTCCGCCACCATTGGCTTGCATCAGCGGCAAAATTTCTTTCGTTAAATAAAACATGCTGGAGACATTGGTTTGAAATATCTCCTCCCACTCCATTGATGTCGTCTCAGCGATCGTATGATAGCCATCTAGTTTCCCGGCTGTATTCAACAAGATCGTCATGCCACCAAAGTGTGTAACACAAGCTTGGACCGCTGCAAGACAATTTTCTTCCACCGCTAAATCGCAACACGTGCCGAAAAAGCGGGGCTGGGCTAAAAGCGTATCAGGAAACGATTGGCAGTCAACCCCAAATACTTGAGCGCCTTCTGCAAGAAACGCCTCTGCTTGCGCTCTGCCGATGCCTGAAGCAGCTCCTGTGACAAACACAATCGTTTTGTCATCGATCCACGATGCTGTCATTCCACGATTTTCCAATCTTCCGCAAGAATGTCGCAAACAGTCGGTGCGAAACTCGAGAATCCCTCATCTGCTGTTTTGATCAAAAAGTAAGGGGTGACTGGGGCATTGTCGTACACTTCGCCTTCAACGAATGTCACATAAAGTTCAAAACCGCCCCAACCTTCACGGATGATTTTTTTTCCGGCTTTTAATTCTGGTAAGATTTCTTCAAATGTCATAATTTTTCTCCTTTGTGTTTTTCTTCTAATGGTTTAAATTGCTTGGAAATTCAATTACGAAAACAAGCAGGACTCGGTTGCTGCGCTAATACGGCAGTAGTGTGATCGCTTGCGCCAATTCTTCTAAAAGATGCGTCGTTTTATAGTCCTCAAATGCCTCATGATGGTTTCGCAGCAGCGTCCGAACTTTCGTTGGCGAATATGCTTCTGCTAAGTGATTTTCCATAACGAACCGGCGGGTCAACTGCCATTCATAATAGTAGCCGAAGGGGCGGCAATAGTAGCTGGTTCCCGCAAGTTCTTTTTTCTCAAAGCGTCGATGGGTATGCCCAAAGACAACTGCCCGAACATTGGCGTAGCGGTCGATCACTGCGCCAAAATCGGGCGACCCTAAAAACGCATTTAGGTGGTTCCAGCGGGCATACTTGCCGGTCTGACGAACAATAAACGCTTCTTGGGGCACAAAATGGGTAGAAAGAAGAATTTCTTGGTCTTGCGGCAAACGGGCCAATGTTTCCGCTAAACGCTCATTGATGGCTTGACTGATTTCCTTATCCGATCCCTTTCGCTGAATCATGCGGTCATACCAAAACAAATTTTTCAGCCGCAAGATCTCAGATTCACTGGTCAGATCAGAATATTGGTAGTCATACCAGCCATTGATTCCCAACAGCAGTGTTTTTTCTGATAAGCGATACGTCTGAAAATTAAGAAAGGCGGGATCATCGAAAGCCTCGATCTCTTGTTCCGTCAAGTCCACCATTTCATGATTGCCCCAGTGAAAGGTCGTTGGCACCTGTCGACTTTGAAAAAATGCGACCACGTCTAATAGCCGTTGCTTTTTATTCGCCACATCTCCTGCCAGATGCAGATGGGTCACCTGATTTTGCTGCAAATAATCAGCGATCAGCTTCAGATGGGGGTCGAATAATTGGTTGATATCGACGTGCAAGTCGCTAATAACCGCCAGCGTGCCCATATCAGTGGCCTGCCGTCTGCTTTTCGATCCGTAACAATTGGACATCGTTAGCTAAGATCCCGCTATTTCCAATCAATTGCAACCGTTGATAGGTCGGTTCCACCTGCAACCGGGTCTGTTCTTCTAAATACACCTGTGCCCCTTGCTTCAACCAAATCGTGCCTAATGGTGTCGTTAAAGGGATGTCGTAGATCGCCAATCCTTCTTCTGGATAGCTTTGCGGCACGATAATCAGGCGAAAATGGATGTCCAAACGGCAGGTGATCTCCGTTGCGGGAAACGGACCGACGCCGTCTTCAAAATCCAAATAGAGACGATCGTCTGGCTGCACATAAGGGGTTATTTTTTCAATTGCTGCTGGCTCAATGTTCAGTTCCATGACGAGAGCCCTCCTTTACATAATACGTTTTTTCCATTCCTCAAGGGTGATGCCGCGCGTGACTTCATCGATGATTTCTTCACCCGATTTGCGGGCAGCTGGGATCGTTGCTTCCAATTTCATCCCAATTTTCTCCATGACCCGTCCAGACTTGGGATTTCGGGCATCATGTCGAGCAAAAATCCGAATCAATTCGAGTGTTTCAAAACCAAAATGCAGCAGTGTCATTGCCGCTTCTGGCATGATCCCTTGCCCCCAGTAATCGCGACTTAATGTATAACCAAGCTCAGCGATCTCTTTTTCAGATTCCACCCGTAAATCGATGGTCCCGATCATTTTGCCTGAGTCTTTTTCTTCGATCGCAAATTTTCCTAAGGGTGCAGCAACAAAATACTCGGCGATGCGCAGTTTTGTTTCTTCAACCGACCCATGTCTAGCAAAGACGAAGGCTGTCGTTTCTTCATCATTTGCATAGGCAAACATGTCCGCTGCATCCGCCAAGGAAACGGGGCGCAAGAGCAGCCTCGGTGTCTCCAACCGCTGATTTTCTGCTAATAATAGCAAATGTCGTTCTTTTGTTGTCATAGGATCCCTACTTTCTATCAAAACTCTCTCACGATCGCACCCCTCTTTTGCTATTTACTGGATATGCTATAATAAACATAAGTAAACGCTTTGAGGAGGATACTTCAATGTCAGACGAATTAGAAAAACGCCTTGATACAGGAATGTATGGGACGCCTCGCGTCAACCCAGATGAACAGCGCAAGTATTTAGGCACGTTTCGTGAACGGTGTTATCTTAGTATGACAGTAACAGAAATGAAGAAGAAGGACAACCAGAAAACGCTCTTAAACGCCTTACCAGATTATCAAGGAGCACTCGTGCTGCTCAACGGAAAATTGCCAGAATCGATCCAGACCGATTACATCACTTTACTGACCAAACAACAGATGGAATTTCGGATCGTCTCCGATGCCCAAGATGCCGATCCAGACAGTATTGGCTTGCTGATTGCCGGGAAAGAAGCCGTCAATCAAGACGTCATCGATATCGAAAAAAAATTCCCTGCAGCTGCCGCTCCATCGGATAAAGAGCAGGAACAACCAGAGAAAATGTCATTTTGGAAACGACTTTTCCATTAAAAGGAGGAACTATCATGGAACAATCAACACCGCCCTACCTTTCATTAAAGAAAGAACTGCTTGATGCTTTGGATCTGCATATCGATTTGTTGAAAACGGCCCCTACGATCGAATCCAGCCATCTAGATGGCGTATTGTTCATGATGCGCAGCTTGGGTTTTATGCTGGATCGCGCTCCGAAAGTGCTCCTGCTGGAGGATAAGAATGAAATGAACTTTATGATGTTTCAATATTATAGCCTCCTGTCAGAACTGAAGTACAATCTGGTTTTAAACTTTCCCTATGCCTCGATTCAAGGCGTACCGTTATTGACCTTGATCCAACGTTTTCCTACCACGTATGAAAAAGAAATGAAACAATGGTGGGAAGCCCGAACGGGTCTCAAGGTGGAAGAAACAAAACAAACGATTGAGATTGCTGCTTTTGAAGCCTAATAAAAAGACTGCACACTTTCGAAGGGAATCACCTTCCAAAGTGTGCAGTTCTTTGCTCTCTATGCTTCCATCAGCTCTCGAAGACTTCAGGGAACAACAGGCGTAAAACAGACATAGTTAAGCGTCGGCCTTTCCCGCTGTATGGATAAACGTGCATATGCATCGCTGGGTTGAAATTGGCTTCAATGATTCCATAAGCCCCCGGTTCATTGGCTGGCTTGGTTTTATCTGGAATAATCAGATCGATTCCGCTGATAGACGCTTGTAATGCGGCGACCGCATCGACTGCTACTTGTTTGTAGTCATCGTTGAAGTCATCCGTTACATCGATAGAATCACCGCCAGTACTGATATTCGAGTTTTCTCGCAAATAAACGATCTGCCCCTCTTCTGGCACTGAATCCACTTGATACCCTTGCTCTTTTAACATCAGTTGTTCCAGTTCCCCTAATTGGATCAACTCTAATGGAGTCCGATGATGGGTGCCGCGCAATGGATCGAGATTTTTCTCTGCGACGAGTTCCGTGATCGTGCGCTTGCCGTCACCCACGACATTGGCTGGGATACGTAATAAAATCGCATCGACTCGCCCATCGATCACGAAGAACCGATATTCCGTCCCTGATAAAAAGGTCTCAACGAGGATCGAATCATCTTCCGCAAAGGCAATGGCGACCGCCGCTTGATAATCCTCTAAAGAGGCACCTTCTTTGAAAATCGAGATACCGATCCCATAGTTGGTGGTTTTCGGTTTTACCACAAACCCGTTGTGGGCGATCTGCGGATAAAACGCGATTGCTTCTTCTGCCGAAGCGAATTCAGCGCCACCTGGTACATGAAAGCCATTTTCGGCTAAGATTTTTTTAGTGACCGTTTTATTCGCCATGATCAATGGGACGATGTACTGATCCTTACTGGTCATATTGGCATTTTTAATATATTCGATGTGGTCTTTCACGGCTAATTTCAAGAACTGATCCGTTTCATCCAGTACCGTCACTTCGATACCTTTTTGGATCGCATCGAACAAGAGAATCTGGGTCGACAATTCCATTGCTCGAAAACCAGCCAATTGATACGGTTTTTCCCAAGCAGCATGATGATACTTTTGTCCCAGCAATGTTGCTGTCTGCGCTTGGCTGGTTGCTTGACTCGCTGAGAAAAGACGTCCAGCGAAGGTTCTTTCTGGTTCAGCCAGCATCTCAGAAAGCTGATCCAAAAATGGCGGATGCGGCAGCTCAAGGGCTTGGGCAAAGTCCATCATTTCAGCAATCAGTGCTTGCGCTTCTTGCTGATAAGTCAATCGTGCAAGTGGGTGTTCTAATGCGACCTGATCATTTTTCTGATTGCCTTCTTCGATCCACGTATCGGCATCGCTGCCTTCTTCTTTTGTACTTAAAAACAATAAGAAGAAATGTAAGAACGCGACTTGCTCTTTGGAAATGCCATAGCGGGCAAAGGGATCGATATCGATATTTCTTAACTCAATATAACGGATACCAGCTGAGGCTAGATCTGCGACCCGTTTTCCCCCACGTAAACGCACTGGCGCATAAAATTCTTTTTCTTCTGAAAGCTTTCCTGTCTCCACTAAGTTGGCAATATCCGCAAGATAGGTCTCTAACGAAGCATAAGATACCTTGACGTCTTCGTGATTCGTGTAGCCATAACGGCTATTGCGAATACTGCGGACTGGTTCTTGCGGTCCGTTTTCTGTCGTAAAATAATTGGCTTCTGATGCAGGGGTCGCCCCAAAGAAATACGTCAAAAACCAGCGATAATGCAAATAATTGCGAGTTACTTTCAAATAAAGCGCCGTTTTAAAGGCTTGATAGCTTTCCTTCGTTTCAGATAAAGCATACAGTTGCTGCAAAAAGTCTTCCGCAAATTCAAAATTGAAATGTATCCCACTGACCATTTGCTTACGGCGACCATAAGTTTTGGCCAAATAGCGGCGGTAGAGCACATCTTCAAATTGGTCTAATTTAGCAATGACGATGTCTTCTTCTTTTTCTGGTAAAGCCGGTGGCATACTCAAAGGCCAGAGCATTTCTTCTGCTGCCATTGAACGATATGCCACATCGTGGATGGCCCCTAAGAAACGGAACAATTCATCCACTGAATCCGCGACCGGCGTGATCAGTTCCAGTTGATTTTCCGCAAAATCCGTTTGGATATAGGGATGGAAGCGCCGATTGCCCAGCGCTTTCGGATGATCGGTTCCCGCGAACGTCCCATCGAGCCGCACCCGTTGCGCTTCACGCTCAATCCCATAGCGTCCTTTCAATAAATAGGGAAAAAGCTCTTTATGTGATAACAATGTTTTTATTTTCATTCGACTGCCCTCTATGTTCTTCTACTATTTTTTTCTTATATTCTGTTTCTTTCCATCTATTATAGTGAAAAATGGTGAAAAATGCAGAAATTTGCTCCTCACTTGTAATATCTCTTACTAAAATTACCAAGAATTTATAAAATACTTGAATAAATTTGATATTTACCTTCAAAATAAAGTATACTGCTTATAGAACAGTAAATTATTATGTCCATATTACTCTTTTTTGAAAGGAAGAATAGTGAATGAAGCCACTTAATCTTACCAAACGCGAACGTCAAATCATGAATATCTTCTGGAATTCAGACAAACCTCTTTCTGCAAATGACATTGCTGTCCAACAGCAAGATCTAAGCAAGAATACCATTCAAGCAGTCGTACGTAAACTAAAAAACCACGACTTATTGAAAGTAGCAGATATCGGCTACAGCGGTACTGTTTTGACTCGGTTGTATTCTCCGAATGTGACCCAAGAAGACTTCTTAGCAGCAGAATTGTCTGATCAATCTTTATTGAATTTGATTACGAACTTTATCGAAACCAATAAAGATATCGATACGTTGAACAACTTGGAAAAAATGATCACTGAGCGCCAAGGGGAACTTAAGAAATAATCTTTCCCCCTCGTTCAACTCGTTGTATTCTGCCTGATACTTCCCAAAGTTTTTAGACAGCGCAGAAGAAAACGAATCGTTCAAACTGCTTTTCCTGATTTTTGGCAAAGTCGTGCATCGCTGTACCCACATTTGCCACGCCAAGTGTTCTCAGCTTTCCGTCACAAGTCAAGCTCATGGAAAGAGACGACGACCCGTTTTCTCTTCCCTTTGATCTCACAAAAGCAACAATAAAGGAGAGCCATGTGCAGGTATTTGACCTGACACAGGGCTCTTCTTTTTTTATTCTTTGATCAAGCCTTTGAATAAGCCGACGACAAATTCATTTGGATCAAATGGTTCTAAATCGTTGATGCCTTCTCCAAGTCCCACTAATTTGACTGGCAGCCGCAGCTCGTTACGGATCGCCAAGACGATCCCTCCTTTAGCTGTGCCATCAAGTTTGGTTAAGACGAGGCCAGAAACATCCGTCGTCTCTTTAAACTGTTTTGCTTGATTCATGGCATTTTGCCCCGTTGTTGCATCCAACACGAGCAAGACTTCATGAGGGGCCGTTGGGTCCACTCGCTGAATGATCCGTTTGATTTTTTCTAATTCGTTCATCAAATTGACTTTGTTTTGCAAACGACCAGCTGTATCTACTAATAAAACGTCAGCATTTTCTCGTTTTGCGCGCTCCATCGCATCAAACACAACCGCTGCTGGATCGCCTCCTGCATTGCCACGAACGACTTCAACCCCAGCCCGTTCACCCCAGACCACTAATTGATCGATGGCACCGGCACGGAAAGTATCCGCTGCAGCCAATAAGACTTTCTTGCCTTCGGCTTTGAATTGATGGGCTAATTTCCCGATGCTGGTGGTTTTCCCAACACCGTTCACGCCAACAAATAAAATGACGGTCAACCCCGGTTGCATGTTCAACTCGTTGACTTCACCGACACCCGCTTCCCCATATAGGTCAACCAGTTTTTCGATGATGACATTTTGGACATCTGCCGTTTTCTTCACATTACGCAATTTGACTTCTTGTCTCAATGCATCCGCGATCTTCATCGCCGCATCAAAGCCGACGTCTGCGCCGATCAGCGTTTCTTCCACTTCTTCGAAGAAGTCTTCGTCCACCGTACGGAAGTTGGCAAACAATTCGTTCATCCGTTGCCCAAAGGTTTTCCGTGATTTCGTCAATCCTTTGGTGTATTTGTCCTGCACACTTTCCGTCTCTGGCGCTGCTTGAAGGATTGGTTCAGAAGCTGGTACTTCCTCTGATGGTGTATCCTTAGCCACTTCAACTGGAACACTTGGTGCTTCTTCTACTTTATTCGCTACCGTTGCTTCTTGCTGTGGAAAAGTTTCCGCAGTTTCTTGCTCTGCCTCCAAATCACTGGAGTCGGCGGCGTCTGCAGGTGCCACTGGTTCTGAAGCTTCATGTTCAGCAGGAGTTTGTGCTGGCTGTCTTTCTTCTGAACGCTGTGCCTCTGGTGAGTCAGCATCGACTATCGGTTTGTCGATTTCTTGCTCTGCTTCTTTGGTTTCTCCAATCAGCGCTTTTTTGATTTTGTCAAAAAATCCCATCTTACGCACCTCCTTTTAAGACATATTCTTCAATCACTGCTGCCACACCGTCTTCTTGGTTTGAAAGGGTGACAACGTCAGCCGCTTCTTTAATGATTGGCACGGCATTGGCCATCGCTACGCCAATCCCTGCATAGCGAATCATCGGCAAGTCATTTTCTTCATCACCGATCGCCATCACTTCTTCTTGCTTGATCCCTAAATCTTGCGCCAATAGGCTGATACCATAGGCTTTGGTGATTCCTTTAGGCATAAATTCCAACAGGTTATTCCGGCTTTTGATGATTTCATATTTCTCGCGGATCTCTGAGGAAATCTCAGGGATCTTAGGATCCAAAACTTCCTGATGGTAGGCGATCACCGCTTTATTATAGAGCATCGATTCATCCAGATCAGCTACGGCAAAAGGACGACAATCCAATAAAGGATTCAAGGAGCCATAAATCGATGGATGCGCTGCTGAAGTCGGCAAACTCAAGACGATCTCTTCTGATACCACGTCTAGAGGCAAATTTAAGTCTTCCGCCACTGAAACCAATTCATGGATATCTGCCAGCTGCATCGCTGCTTTTTCAATGATCTCGCCAGTCTCATTTTTTTGAACCAAACCGCCGTTAAAGGTGATACTGTAGTCGCCGGGTTCTTTCAGCGATAATTCTTCTAAATAGGGACGGATCGCCCGCAACGGACGTCCGGTACAAATAACGATTTTCACGCCTTGTGCTTTAGCACGAGCAAGTACCTCTTTGTTGCGAGGAGTCACTTCTTTTTTGTCATTCAATAACGTTCCGTCTAAATCGATCGCAATCAGTTTAATCATACCATTCCTCCTCTATGCTTGATCTGCTGCAAAACTACCGCCTTCACGCACTTCTTCTAAGCGCACGGACACGGTCTTCGACACTCCGGACTCTTGCATGGTCACACCATACAACACATCTGCGGCTTCCATCGTTCCTTTGCGGTGGGTCACGACGATAAACTGCGTATCATTTTGGAAAGCACTCAAGTAATGACCGAAACGAGAGACATTGGCCTCATCCAATGCTGCTTCCACTTCGTCAAGCACACAAAACGGTACTGGACGAACTTGAATAATGGAAAACAATAACGCAATCGCAGTCAGCGCCCGTTCGCCCCCTGATAGCAAGCTGAGGTTTTGCAATTTCTTGCCCGGTGGTTGGGCTTCAATCTCGATCCCAGTGTTCAATAAATCTTTCGGATCTGTTAAGACTAATTCCGCATGACCGCCGCCAAACATATTAGGAAATACTTGTTTGAATTGCAGACGGATCGCATCGAAGACTTCGCCGAAACGGGTTTTGACTTCTTCATCCATTTCAGACATCGTATCAAACAGCTGTGCTTTAGCCGACAGCAGATCATCTCGCTGACTCGTTAAGAACAAATGCCGTTGATTGACTTGTTCATATTGTTCGATCGCATTTAAATTGACTGGACCAATTTGCTCGATCGCATGTTTTAGTTCCTGAATGTCGATTTTGGCTTGTTCTGCATCCTCGATTTCAGGGAAATCTTGCGCGGCCTTTTCAAAGGTGAGATTGTATTCTTCTTGTAAATACAACAAACGATTGTCCATCACCAATTCTGCGCGATTTTTTTCGATCTCAACTTCAGTTTTTTCTGACAGCTTTTCTTTTTGCGTTAAGTTTTCAGCACTCAGGGATTCGTCTAATGCGCCGATTTCTTGTTGAACCACTTGCCGTTGTTCACGAATCACCGTCAATTCCGCTGTTACCTGCTGCTTGGTTTTTGTGAATGCTTCAATTCGCTGAAGAATGTTTTCTTCTGAAAACTCATGATCGCTGACGTTACTTGTCAAGGCAGCTAACTGCCGTTCTAAGGAGTGCTGACGCGCTTCGTTTTCTTCCAATGCTTGATTCGTAGCGGCAATTTTTTGCTGCAAATGCGCCACTTGTTCTTTTTGAACGGCGAAAGCTGCCTGCAAGCGCGCACTTTCTTGTGCTAAGGTTTGGCGTTTTTCCTCGATCAAGTCTTCTTCGGCATTCATTTGATGAATATCTTGATCGATTTTCGCCAATTGCGCCGCAATATTCTTTTGCTGTTCTTCCAAACTCGTCTTCTTCTCATCATATTCTTCAAAGAAGGCTTGCACTTCGCGATGTTCAAAATCAAACACTTGCTGCTCTTGCTTCAAGCGGCTCAGGTCATTCTCAAGATTTTGTAAGCGGCTTTGCAGCTCATGCTCCGTCATACGAGCCTGTTCCCCTTGCGTCCGCAATTCTTCTAGTGCTGCTTGTGCTTCTTTGGTCGCTGCTTCAAAATGCTGGACTTGCTTTTCCGTTTTTAAAAGCCGCTCATCCAGTTGCGCCGCTTGTGCCGTCAATTGTTGCAGCTCATTGCTTTGGCTAAACAAACTACCGGCATTTTTCTTCGTTGCGCCACCCGTCATGGAACCGCCAGCATTCATGACATCCCCTTCTAAAGAAACGACCCGATAGCTATAGTTCAATGCCCGTGCTAACGCATTGGCACTTTGCAAGTCTTCGGCAATCAAGATACTACCTAACAAGTTATCCGTAATGGTTTGAACGTGTTCAGACGACTGTACCAATTCGCTGGCAACACCGATAAAGCCAGACACTTGCTTGGCTTGATTGCGGGCATAATCTGGCAAATGACGGGCTTTGATGGTCGTCAACGGTAAGAAAGTGGCACGACCGCCGCGATTTTCTTTCAAATACGTGATGGCTGACCGTGCATCTCGTTCATTTTTAACGACGACATGCTGTGCAGCGGCGCCTAGTGCGGTCTCGATCGCCACGGTATAGTCTTGTGGCACATCGATCAACTCCGCTACTGCGCCAACGATGCCGCTGATTTGCTGTTTGTTTTTCAAAATCAAGCGAACGCCTTGATAGAAGCCGCTATAATTTTCTTGAATGTCTTGCAGACTGCGCTGTTTCGCTCGTACCTGCTGCACTTGACTCATTAACTGATACATTTTCTTTTGTTCTTCATCAAAGCGTTTTTTGTTGGTCTGAGCTTTTTCTTGAAGATGGATGTATTGCTTGCGTTGTTCTTCTAAAATCACCTTAGCCTGCGTTAGCTGTTCTTCCACGATTTGCGCTTCCGTCGTCTTTTCTTTCAACGACGTATTCATTTGCGTCTGCTTGCTCAACGCCGTTTGATTTTTCGCGGCTTCTTGCTGGTATTGACGCTCCAAGTATTTCAATTCGTTTCCGATCGTTGCCTGCTCTTGCATGGCTTCGACATATTGGCTACGCAATTCTTCAATGATTTCTTTTGCTGAACGTTGGTACTTTTCCCGCTCTTGCTGACACGCCAGCATCGCTGCTTCAACTTCCTGCACACTCCGATTCTTTTGTGAAAGCAAGCCAATCAGTTCCGCTTTTTCTTCATTTAAAAGCGTGACCCGTTCCGTTACTTCCTCTAAGGTTTCTTGGTATTCCGCAGAGCTTTTTTGCGTATGTTTTGATCGTTCATCCAAGACTTCTTTTTGTCCTTCAGCTTGCTTCAGTCCTTCGGTGACCTCTAAAAGCTGCTGATTCAAACGCTCCAACGTTTCATCAAAGGCGGTACGTTGTTGCCGCAAAGAATGTAGCGACAGTTCCCCTTGGTTGATCTTTTCGGAAATCTGCGCCAGTTCTTGGTTAAAGGTACTCAGTTGAGCTTTGGCTGTCTCCCACGCTTCTTTTGCTTTCGTGATCTCTAAGACCGCATAGGCCACATCAACCGTCGTCAATTTTTCTTTTAACGCTAAAAAGCGATTGGCTGCGTCACTTTGGGCTGCCAAAGGCACCAACTGATCTTCTAGTTCATAAATGATATCTTGTAGACGGCTTAAATTGTCTTCCGTTTCAAACAACTTTTGCTCGGCTTTCTTTTTCCGCTGTTTGTACTTCAATACCCCCGCCGCTTCTTCAAAAATCCCACGACGGTCTTCTGGTTTGCTGCTGAAAATTGCTTCTACCTTGCCTTGGGAAATGATCGAAAATGATTCTTTCCCCAACCCAGAATCCATGAATAACTCTTGGATGTCCTTTAAGCGGCAAGCTTGTTTATTTAAGAAAAAGTCGCTTTCGCCGGTTCTTCTCAAGCGGCGAGTCACGCTGATCTCACTGTAATCCATCGGTAAGTAATGATCGCTATTGTCTAAAACGATCGTCACTTCCGCTATATTTAGCGCTCTGCGGGTGTCAGAACCTGCAAAAATAACATCAGGCATTTTGCCACCACGTAGATTTTTGGCAGATTGTTCTCCTAAAACCCAACGAATCGCTTCGGTAATATTGCTCTTGCCGCTGCCATTTGGTCCGACGACTGCAGTCACACGATGTTCGAAATCAATGACTGTGCGGTCGGCAAAGGATTTAAAGCCGGCAATCTCTATTCGTTTTAAATACACTCCGCCAGTCCTCTCTTACTGTTCAAGATCCGCCAAGGCATTCGCCGCGGCGTCCTGTTCTGATAATTTCTTCGATTTTCCTTGTCCTTTTCCGATCAAGGTATCATCGCAATAGACTTCCGTCCAAAAAATCCGTTCATGGGCGGGGCCTGCTTCTTTGATCAAACGATAGTTGATGGAAACATCGCCGCCACGTTGCAAGACTTCTTGCAAGCGGGTCTTGTGATCCATCTCATGGGAAAAAGCACCTGCTTTTACTTTTGGAAAAACAACTTTCGTCAAAAAGCCGCTGACACTTTCCAGTCCTTGGTCCAAGTATAACGCACCTAAAAAGGCTTCAAATAGATCACAAAGCAAAGAAGGTCGTTTACGACCGCCAGAGTTTTCTTCCCCTTTGCCTAGACGAATGTATTCATCGAATCGGCAATCTTTGGCAAACATGGATAAACTGTCTTCGCGAACGATTGCCGCCCGTAGCTTCGTCAGCTTACCTTCGGGCAGATCTGGCAATTCACGATACAAATACCGTGAAACGATCAACTCTAAGACAGCATCGCCCAAAAACTCTAAACGTTCGTTATCTGACAAGTGCAAGTTGCGGTGCTCATTCACATAAGATGAATGCGTAAACGCTTGTTCAAGCAGATCTACATCATGGAACACAATATCAAACTTTTCTTTTAGTTCTTTCGTTAATTGTGTATTCATTTGTCACATTCCTTCATTAGTTTATCGACACTTCCCTATTATACTGGTTTTTGCCGAATTATGAAATGTTTCCTCCAAATTCTTGGAAAGACCGTAATAAAATTTTATCTACTTATTCTTCTCCTGTATAAAAAAAGCCTGTTTTCCTCAGATACCTGCAAAAAAACAAGAAAAAAGACGTCCCAGAAAGGACGCCTTTTCAACGATCATTGATTAACGAGATTCAGCTGTAACTGAAACTGTTGCCCATGTGTTATGGTCTGCATCATATGCCCATGTAAAGTCTTTCACGCGATTTGAAATTGGTAAAACTTCATTACGATAAAGTGTTGGGATTACGAATGCTTCATCTGCAGCATATTCTTGCCATGCATCAAATGCTTCTTTACGTTTTGTTTCGTCAAATGAATCTTTTGAATCGATTGCTTCTAATAGCTTCGTGTTTTCTTCAGATTCAAAACGAGTGTAGTTGAATGCTGAGTTTGGTCCATAAAGGCCAGTTGGAGAAGGATCTGATCCAGTTCCCCATGCACCTTGGTAAACATCAACTTCAGGATCATCATTTTTCAGCTTGTCATAGAATGCTTGGAAGTCAATCAAACGACCAGTTGTGTACTGTACATCAAGGCCGATTTCATTCCATTGTTGAATGTAGTAATCTGCTAATGGTTGTGCTGTTTCGCCACCTGACATTGAAGCAAAGTTGATGGTTAATTTCTCACCATTTTTGTCTTCACGCATGCCATCACCATCGACATCTTTATAACCAGCATCATCAAGTAATTGATTTGCTTTGTCGATGTTTAATGTGTAGCCTTCTACTTCGGTGTTGTGCAATGTGCCGAATACTGGTGGGATCAATGTCGTTGCATTTGTACGCAAGCCATTATAGAAACGACTTCCGACAGCATCATTATCTAATGCATAGCCCATTGCTTGACGCAATGATTTATCCGCCATTTTTGAATCAGGATCGTAATTAACTTTTCCTTCTTCATCATTCCAAGTCCCCAATTTAAAGCCGATATAAGTATAGGCTTGTTCAGGACGACCTAAGATTTGGTAACCATCAGTATCTTTGTAGGTTGGGTACGTATCTGTTGGCATTGACAATGCAATATCATATTGTTTCGCATTCAAAGCTTCTACGATTGAAGAAGTTGGAACAGCTTTAAATGATAATTTATCCATTTTAGGAGCGCCGCCATAGTAGTACTCATTTGGTACATACTCAACAGATTCTCCTGCAACAATATTTGACATTACATATGGACCAAAGACGATTGGTGTTTTACGAACAGGATCGCTTGATTCCATGTCTTTGACTTCAATTCCTTCAAAGGCGTGTTTTGGTAATGCTGAAGACCAAATACCGCCACCTGCTTGCATCATACCAGGATGAACTTCTTTGTATTGAATTTTAACAACTTTGTCACTTTCTTTGGTGATACCAGAAATTGTATCAGATTTGCCATCATGATAATCTTCCATACCAACAATGTTAGTAAAGTTATTATCGTAACGGATACCTGTATAATCTTTATGACCGATTACTTCATAAGAGAAGATCACGTCATCTGCCGTTACATCTTCACCGTCAGACCATTTCAAGTTGTCCCGCAATGTGATTGTTGCTGTGTTGTTCTCTTCGTCTAATTCAAGATTAGCCGCACCACCATCAACGATTCGGAAATCGGCGTCTGTTAAGAACAAACTTTCATTACTTGGTTGCATAAATTGGAAATCATAGTTATCTTGATAAAATTCTGTTTGGAACAACCCTTGGAACTGCGTATCCATCACTACTGCAACGTCCAATGTTCCGCCTTCGATTGCATCCTCGTCATTGTTGACTTCTGTTGGCATTGAGCTGATATCTTCTGTTTCTGTCGCTGCATTGCCGCCACCAGAAGAATCGGTTCCGCCGCCGTTGCTGCCACAAGCTGCCAATGCTAACACTGACAAAAGAGTGACCATACCAAAAATATTTTTCTTCATCCTGTATCCTCCTTGTTTATCCTAGTCGTTGACGCGCATCCGCTGAACGCTTAAATGCTTGACCAACGTAATTGATACTCAACATCAAGACTAAAATTAGAATTGATGCGGGTAACCAGATCCACTGTCTGTTGACCAGCACATCACCGCTGCTGGCATATCCGATCAGTGTTCCCAAACTTGGAACATTGGTCGGCAGACCAAAACCTAAGAATGTTAGTGTCGTTTCAATACCGATATTCGCTGCAAAGTTCATTGTTAAGTTGGTGATGATCAATGAGCTAAGGTTCGGCATGATTTCGCGGAACATGATGACAAAGTCATTGGTTCCGAGGGTTTTCGATGCACTAACATAGTCGCGACGGCCTTCTGAAAGGGTCTTACTTCGGAAGAGCCTTGCTTTTCCGACCCAGTAAAAGGCACTCATGACCCATATAAAGGTCCAAACGTTATAACGAGGTACGATCGATACGATAACGATAATGATCAACATGATCGGCAAAATCATAACGAAGTCAACGATACGCATCAAAATGTTATCAATGATGCCGCCGTAGTAACCTGAGATGATCCCTAATCCGACCCCAACGATCGACGTAATGATCGTGATTGAAAAACCAATCAAGATTGAGTTACGCGCACCGATGATCAATTGTCCCCAAACATCACGGCCACCTTCATCCGCCCCTAAAAGGTAGGTGCCGCCGTTTGGCGAAATCGCGCCAGGTACAGCATATTTATCAAGGATGCTGACACGCATCACTTGTGATTGATCGATAACTGCCGAGCCGATAAACACGAATAATAAAACTGCGACTAACAAAACTAATGAAAAAATCGCCATTTTATCTTTTAAGAATTCGCGAAAAATCATTTTCAATCCCATAGGCGGGATGCTCTCTTGTTTTAGTACTTTTTCTTTCTTTTCAGACACATTTATCCCCTCCTATTACTGGATTCTGATTCTTGGATCGACAATACTCATGATGATATCTGACAGCAGCGTACCGATCAAGGTCGCTAGTCCTAAGATCAATGTCAGTGAAGTGATCACGGCATAGTCCCGTTGGACGATACTATCGATAAACAGTTTTCCGACACCTGGGTAGGCGAAGATTTTCTCAATGACCACAGAACCTGCGATCAATGACGTGATCTCGTAGCCCATTTGTGATGCGATCGGCAACGATGCATTCCGGAAAACGTGACGTGAGAAGACTTTGTTCGTTGGTACCCCTTTTGAACGAGCGGTACGAACGAAATCCAATGATTTCGAATCAATGACTTCACTTCGCAAGTATTGGATCGTCACTGCTGTTCCTAATAATGCAGAAGTGATTGCCGGTAATAGTAGGTGATACAAGCGACTCCAAAACTCAGCCATGCCGCTGACCCCCGGTGCAACGGAACCACCCGTTGGGAACCAAGCCAATCGGTAACCGAAGATGAACAATGCGATCAACGCAAAGATAAACAACGGTACGGCGAAACTGAAGAAGTTGTAAACAACGACGACTTTATCAAGCAATGAATTTTGGTAACGTCCTGCCCACATCCCTAAAGGAATGGCAATCACGTAAGTCAAAATGACCGTCAATAAGGATAACCACAATGTATTGCTGATACGTCCTGCTAATAATGTTGAAACAGGCAATTTAAAGATGAAGCTTTGTCCAAAGTCCCCTTTTAAGGCATTTCCGATCCAGCGGAAATACTGGGTATACCATGGGTCATTCAAACCAGCGGCTTCACGCATCCGCTCAATAACAGCTGGATCTTGGTTTGGATTGATCAAACCAGTAAATGGATCCCCAGGCATTGCTTGTGCGATCAAGAAAATCAAGATACTCAAAATAATGACTTGTGGGATCATCAACAACAAACGACGTAGAATTGTTTTCCACATTATTCAGCACCCCCGTTTTTCAATGCGACTTGGTGCGACTCGGTGATTTTACGCAAGTCATACACTCTGCCAGATTCGTCGTAGTAATCTTTTTGATGGGTCACATATTCCAACTCGACCTTGCGGCGGTTTTCTTTGTGAGCATCGCGATTTTTTACGTCGATTTGAGGAATCGCTGATAATAAACGTTTTGTATAGATGTGACGCGGGTCTTGGTAGATATCTTCCCGTGTCCCGATCTCAACGAAGCGGCCTTTGTACATGATGGCGATATTGTCGCACATATGTTTTACGACCCCTAAGTCATGAGAGATAAATAAGAAACTTAAGCCGAATTCTTGCTGGATCCGTTTCATAAAGTTCAGTACCTGTGCTTGCACGGATAAGTCAAGAGCTGAAACCGGCTCATCGGCGACGATCAGTTTTGGATTGGAAGCTACCGCACGGGCAACCCCTAACCGTTGACGTTGTCCGCCAGAGAATTCATGAGGATATTTGTATAGGGCATCTTCTGGCATCCCAACGATATCCAACAAACTTTTCACACGTGTTTTCTCTTCTTGATCGCTTAAGCGTTCAAAGTTGCGCAATGGTTCTGCGATAATGTCCACCACACGTTTTTTAGGATTCAAGCTAGACATTGAATCTTGGAAAATCATTTGGACATCTTTGTTGTAGTTCATTTTCTTGCGGACAGAACGTTTAGTCACGTCTTGCCCATCATAAATGATTTCGCCGCTAGTGATTTTTTCTAACCCAACGATAGCTTTCCCAGTTGTGGATTTACCAGAACCAGACTCTCCAACCAATCCGTAGGTTTTTCCTTTTTCAATGACGAAGTCCACACCATCAACGGCGTACACGTGATCCGTGACGCGGTTGAAGAATCCGCTGCGAATAGGATAGTGGACTTTCAGATCTTTGATTGTAATTAATTCTGTCATCTACACTTCTCCTTCTTCGTCTCTAAAATGAAAATGCTTGTAGCATGTGCAACGGACCAAATGATCAGGTGCTACTTCATGCAAGACTGGGTTTGCTTCGTGGTCGCTTTCAGGGATCCAAGGAATCCGTGCAGCAAACCGACAACCAGTCCGAGGCATATTTTTCAAGGAAGGAACCACCCCTTCGATCACATGCAGTTCACTGTCTTGAGAATTTTCTTGAGGGATCGAGTTAAGCAATGAGCGGGTGTATGGATGTTTCGGATTGGCAAACAACTCTTCGGCTGATGCGACTTCCACAAACTGTCCCCCATACATTACGGCTACTCGGTCGGCCATCTCTGCTACGACACCTAAATCGTGGGTGATCAAAATGATCCCCGTTTGCGTTTCTTCTTGCAAATCTTTTAGTAGATCAAGGATCTGTGCTTGGATCGTCACGTCCAACGCTGTCGTTGGCTCATCCGCAATGATGATTGGCGGTTTACAAGCAATCGCGATCGCGATGATGACCCGCTGACGCATCCCACCAGACAATTCATGAGGGTATTGACGTCCTACACGTGGCGGATTTGGAATCCCAACTTGTTCTAATAATTCTAATGCTCGTGCTTGGCGCTGTTCGGCATTCATATCTGTATGATAAGACAAACCTTCTTTGATTTGGTCTTCGATCCGCATCAACGGATTCAGTGCAGACAACGGATCTTGGAAAATCATCCCAATATCATTTCCGCGAATTTTGTTGTATAACGTTTCATTTAAGTTTGACAAGTTTAAATCTTTATATAAGATTTCCCCAGTGATTTTCGTGTTGTTTGGGTCATGTAGCCCCATGATCGTTGTAGCCAACGTACTTTTTCCGCAACCAGATTCTCCTACGATTGCTAAGATCTCATTACGATCCAGTGTAAAAGAAATACCATCTACTGCGTCATAGTAATCGTCTTTGATACGAAAACCTGTGTGAAGGTTTTGAACATCTAGTAATTGATTATCTCTGGACAATCGAATACCCCTCTCTACTTTCTAAGATGTCTTGCGTTTTAATGTAAAAAAGAAGGAACATGCATTTCATTTCCAAAAGCTTTCTTAACATTGTATAATATATTCTTAATAATTATATAGAAATGCTAACAATAATGCAAGTCCCAGAAAACTTAATACACTGAATTTTCAGAAAATTTACATTACGCTTCCAACGCCGTCATGTCAGGTTTAACGATCGTTTTTTTGATTTCGATTCTAAAGAAAAGCCGCCCAAATCACAGCGGATCAATTATGAGAAAGAAAGAGCTAAGTCATCTAGGACTTAGCTCTTATGTCTGTCTTAAGCAAGATGGCTTGAAATATAATCAACCGCTCCACCGACTGTTTCGATCTGCTCGGCATCTTCATCAGAAATCTCGGTACCAAATTCATCTTCTAGTTCAAGGACGAATTCCATCACACTGATCGAATCAGCGTTCAAGTCGTCTTTAATGCTCATCGTATCCGTTACGTTCTCTGCGTCAATTTCAAAATGATTGGCGATCACGACCGCAACTTTCTTGAATACTTCATCTCGTGTCAACTGGCTTCACCTCCACGCGTTTGCACAAAACATAGAATGGCTAACAAACATTGTACTGCTTTCTATGCTTTTTGTCTAGATTTTTTTGCAATTTCATTACAATGATTGCATTATGATTGCGTTTCGTCTTTTGCAGCCGGCATTTCTTCAAAGTGGGCGACCAATTGTGCCACGACATCTGTTGCTAGCATCGTATGGATCTGCTTGATGGTGTACGCTACCGCTTCTGGTCCTGTCGCACCATGGGTTTTGATGACTGGTGCTTTCAAACCAAACAATACGGCCCCGCCATGTTTCGCATAATCCATTTCATTTTTCACTTTCCGCAATGCATCTTTCAGTAACAATGCGCCTAATTTTCCTTTGGTACCTGAATCAAGAATCGATTGTTTCAACAACGCCATCAAGTTCAAGGCGGTTCCTTCGATCGATTTCAAAACAGCGTTCCCAGTAAAGCCATCTGTCACGACGACGTCAGCTGCACCATCCAGTAATTCCCGGGCTTCGACATTGCCGATAAAGTTGATCGTAGGATCCGCTGACAGCAGTTCAAAGGCTTTTTTCGTTAATTCACTACCTTTGGTTTCTTCCGTTCCGTTATTTAACAAGCCGACCCGTGGTCGATTGATCCCACGAACTTTTTGGGCGTAAAAGGATCCTAAGACGGCATAGTTTGCCAAATGTTCTGGTTTATTGTCGGCATTGGCACCTAGATCCAGCATATCAAAGCCAGCATCTTTGCCGATCACTGGCATTGTGGACATCAATCCTGGACGATCGATTCCTTTGATCCGACCGACGATAAACAAACCAGCCGCTAACAAGGCACCGGTATTTCCAGCTGAAAAAATCGCATCTGCTTCGCCATTTTTCACTGCTTGTGCCGCTAAGACCATTGAAGCGGTTTTTTTCCGTCTGATTGCTTTGACGGGTTCGTCATCACTATTGATTTTTTCATCTGTGTGGATGATTGTGACATTTTTATCATCCGTCATGTATTTTTTGATTTCATTTTCTTTTCCGTAAAGGAGGAATTCAATCTCTGGAAAGTCTTTTTTCGCCAGCATGACTCCTTCTACGATCGCTTTTGGGGCGTTGTCTCCGCCCATTGCATCAACAGCAATCCGCATCTCGCTGCCACTCCCTTCATTTTCCCAATCAGTATAGCATATTCTTTAATCAAAAAATTGTTTGTCTGCTTTTTTTGCTGCCAAATAGTTCGCCAATGCCGAAAATTCTGGCAACAGCTGCCAGCTGTTTTTTTGCCAAAGCTGGGTAGCTTCGACTTGTGCCACTTCTAGAATATGGGCATCCGCGACCAAATCGGCAGCCGCAAACTCTGGCAAGCCCGATTGTCGATTGCCGAAGACTTCTCCTGGCCCCCGCAACTGCAGGTCTTTTTCGCTGACTACAAAGCCGTTGGTGGTTTCTGTCATGATTTTCATTCGTTCGACCCCCGTCTCATTTTTCGGGTTCGCGATCAAAATACAGTAAGAAGCATCGGCGCCGCGTCCTACCCGTCCACGTAATTGGTGGAGCTGGGCTAATCCGAAACGATCAGCATCGATGATCAGCATCACTGTCGCATTGGGAACATTGACCCCTACTTCGATGACCGTCGTGGAAACCAAGATCTGCAGTTGATTTTCTTTGAATGCTTCCATAATAGTGTCTTTTTCTTGATTCTTCATTTTCCCGTGCAACATCCCTACTTGATAGGTTGGGGAAAAATAACTTTGCAGCTGCTCATAAATCTCCGTGGCATTCTTGACATCCAGCATTTCGGATTCTTCGATCAAAGGACAGATGACATACATCTGATGCCCCTGTGCCAATTCTTTTTGCGCCCACTCTAAGATCGATTCAAACTGCGGTGGCCGGACCCAGCGAGTCTCTACAGGAATCCGTCCTGCCGGCATTTCATCGATCACCGAAACATCCATTTCGCCATAGGCGGTGATCGCTAGTGTACGTGGGATCGGTGTGGCGGTCATAAAGAGCACATCAGGCAGATAGCCTTTTTCCCTTAATACTTTTCGCTGATTGACCCCAAAACGGTGTTGTTCATCGGTGATGACTAAGCCAAGATGTGCAAAGTCTACCCCTTCTTGAATCAGTGCATGGGTCCCAACGATGATGTCGATCTCCCCGGCTGCTAATTGTTCTAAGATGACCCGCCGTTCTTTTGGTTTGGTCGAGCCTGTCAAAAGAGCGGTGGTCACTTCTAAGGGGTCAAAGAGTTGATTCAAGCTTTCTAGGTGCTGGTGGGCCAAAATTTCAGTCGGCACCATCAGTGCGCCCTGAAAGCCAGCCGTCATCGTAGCATAGAGGGCGATCGCCGCAACGACTGTTTTCCCGCTCCCTACATCTCCTTGTAAGAGCCGCTGCATGTGCTGCGGACTTTTCAGGTCATGGCAGATTTCATTGGTCACGCGCTTTTGCGCATTCGTCAATTCAAAGGGCAGTTTACGAGTAAATTCTTTCAAGCGTTGCACATCATAATCGATCGCCAAGCCGTTTTTCTCGGCTTTTTCGCTTTTCTTCAGTCCTTGGATCTGCATTTGGAACAAAAAAAACTCTTCAAAAATCACCCGACGCTTCGCTTGATGGCTCTCTTGGGGATCTTTGGGAAAATGCATTGCAAACATCGCGGATTTTCGATCCAACAACCGATATTTTTCGATCAATGACAAAGGCAAGATCTCCGTGATCTGATCACCAAAATCAAGGAATGCCTGTTTGATCAGTTCGATCAACACACTTTGACGCACGGCTTTATTGACATGATAAATTGGGGCAAAGTCTTCTGCGCTCTTGCTGCCGAGAATTTTCATTCCCGTCAGTCCTTTGCGTTTGGCGTCCCATTTGCCATAGACGGCGATCTCTTCTGAGACCTCTACTTTGTCCTTCAAATAAGGCTGATTGAAAAAGGAGACATTAAAGACATCGTGGTCTTGCATCATGCGAAATTGCAACCGACTTTTCTTGTAACCAAAGCGATTGACGACCGGTGGGGAAACGACGATCCCCTTGATCGTTACTTTTTCTTGGTCTTGAATCTCCGCTAATTGTCGTTCTTGAATGTCTTCATAACGAAACGGGTAATACTTTAGCAGGTCTTCGATGGTTTCGATTCCTAAACTCGCCAAGTCTTGGGCGCGTTTTTCTCCGACACCCTTTAATACCGTAAGTGGCTGATTCAGCATAGGTACCCTCCTTTTCCAAAAGTGATTTTGATTCATTGCAGGGGTTCCTGCATTCATAGAAAAAGACGGAGCCAAAAATCATCTACGATTTTTGCCCCCGCCGCCTAATTTGTTTATTCTGCTGAGAAAAGATATGGATAAACCGGCTGATCTCCTTGATGGATCTCTACTTCGATCTCAGGATGCAGTTCAACGATCGCATCTTCGATTTTCGCTGCTTCTTTGGCTTTGCCTTCTTCACCGATAATGATGGTGACGATCTCAGTATCTTCTGTGATCATTTTTTCTAAGGTAGTCATAGAAGCAGAGAAACGATCAGGAACAGAAACAACGATTTTGCCGTCCACCATTCCTAAGAAGTCGCCTTCTGTGATTTCGATGCCATCAATTGATGTATTACGGATCGCATGGGTCACTGAGCCACTGACAACACTTGCTAAGACATCAGTCATCGCTTGCTGGTTTTCAGCTAGTGTGGATTGCTCGTGGAAGGCTAGCATCGCCGTCATCCCTTGAGAGATCGTCCGTGTTTCAACAACCGCTACTGGAATCTCGGAAACTTCCGCTGCTTGCTGCGCAGCCATAAAGATATTTTTGTTGTTCGGTAATACGATCACTTGATCAGCATTGACTTCATTGATTGCCACCAAAATGTCTTCTGTACTTGGGTTCATCGTTTGGCCACCACTGATGACATAAGAAGCGCCTAGGCTAGTAAACAATTCTTTCAAGCCTTCGCCAGCCGCGATCGCGATGATCGCAAATGGTGTCCGCGGACGTTTTACTGGTGCAGTTTTTGCTTCTTGCTGATCGTGTTCCAAGATCGTTTCATGCTGAAGACGCATGTTATCGACTTTGATTTTCACCAACGAACCGAATTTTTGACCATAATTCATAACTTCGCCGGGATGTTCCGTATGGACATGGACTTTGATGATCTCATCGTCATTGACCACTAATAAGGAATCCCCTAACTCGTTTAAGTAATTACGGAATGTTTCATAATCAAATTCACTATCTACAGTCGGACCTTCACCGATCTTCACCATGATTTCTGTACAGTAACCAAAGGTGATGTCTTCTGTCGCTAAGTGCCCTTGAACGCTGCGATGATGTTCGGCATTGACCATTTCGTCCATAGCCGCTGGGGAAGGTTCGAAGATTTCATCGGCTGGGTATTCCCCAGTCAATGCATTTAAGAAGCCTTCATAGATAAACAACAATCCTTGACCGCCGCTATCTACCACGCCGACTTCTTTTAAGACGGGCAATAGATCAGGGGTTTTCGCCAATGAACGTTTTGCGCCGTGAACCACGGCTTTCATCACTTCGATACAATCATCGGTAGTTTGTGCTTTTTTCTCGCCATATTCAGCTGAGATGCGTGCCACAGTCAAGATGGTTCCTTCCACAGGTTTCATGACTGCTTTATAGGCGGTTTCTACTCCATGAGTAAAGGCTTGAGCCAATTCTGGTGCAGTGAGTGTTTCTGCGGTCGGGATAGCTTTAGAAAAACCGCGGAATAATTGAGACAAAATGACGCCGGAATTCCCACGTGCGCCCATCAATAGTCCTTTTGAAAGTGTAGCGGCAAGATCGCCGACGTTTTCTGAAGTCGCATCTGCGACAGCTTTTGCTCCACTGGTCATGGATAGATTCATGTTTGTCCCGGTGTCTCCATCTGGAACAGGAAACACATTCAATGAGTTGACAAACTCTGCATTAACTTGTAGACGAGCCGCGCCTGCCTGCACCATTTCTTGAAACTGACTTGCGCTGATATTCGTTACCTTCACTTAGATAGTCCTCCTTAAAATCATCCGCCATGAACGGATCCCTTGCCTAATCTGGCAGTACACGTACGCCTTGAACAAATACATTTACCGAGTTCGCAGATACACCTAGCATCGTTTCTAAGTTGTATTTCACTTTTTCCTGCACGTTGCGGGAAACTTCGGAAATTTTTGTTCCATAGCTAACAATCGTGTATACATCCACTGCAATGCCGTTTTCTTCTTGGCGGACAACGACACCGCGAGAATAATTTTCTTTTCGTAAAATTTCATTGATGTTATCTTTGATTTGTTTCTTGCTAGCCATACCAACAATGCCGAACACATCTGTTGCTGCGCCTCCGACCACTGTTGCAATGACTTCATTGCTGATTTCAATAATACCTGATGAGGTTTGAATTTTTACAGCCATTTTATAGCCTCCTTCAATGGGCATGACCCATCTTTCTTCTTACATATTTTATCATAGCTGTACCGCAAATAAAAGGATGAGACATATGAAAAGGGGCTTTCTGACCAAACGTCTTGCATTTCGACCTTGTTTAATTTACAATGTTTACCGGGAAAAGTCAATGTTTCTTGAAAATTACTCTTGCTTTTTTCACCTTTCTGTGATAAATTCAGATGGTATGAGCTGAAATAGCGCTCCAACATCAAGGCAAAGGAGGAAATAACCACATGGCTAAAGTTTGTTACTTTACTGGACGTAAAACTACAAGTGGAAACAATCGTTCTCACGCAATGAATGCGACAAAACGTACTGTGAAACCTAACTTGCAAAAAGTTCGCGTTATGATTGACGGAAAACCTAAAAAAGTTTGGGTGTCAACTCGTGCTTTGAAATCTGGAAAAGTTGAGCGCGTATAATTAGACCTTTTCGGCCGTTCGTTTTGAACGGCTTTTTTTGTATCCTTTTTTCTTTGGTGCGCTTTCACTTAGGTTTTCATTAAAGAAAACAGGTCTTTGTTTTTTTAATCGATTCACCTGTGGTAAACTAAGAAAAAATTGATAAAGAACAGGTGACTTCTTGTGACGAAAATAAAAACATTTGCCAAACAACATTGGCCTTATATGCTTGCTAGTTTCTTCTTGCCGTTTCTTATCATGGCAGTGATCTATTTGACCATCGGCATCTACCCTGGCAGCAGCCGCAGTGTCTTAGCCAGTGATGCCTTTTCGCAATTCTCAAACTTTCATGCCAGCTTTCGCAATATGCTCTTAGGCAAGCAAAGTATCTTTTATACATGGAACGCCTCTTTAGGCTTGAATTATCTGGCACTGATCTCCTATTACTTAGGCGGGATCTTCACTCCTCTGGTCTTGTTTTTCCCAAATCAGCTGATGCCAGATGCGTTGTACTTCTTGACCTTGATCAAGATCGGCAGTGCGGGCTTGGCGTTTTGGTTTTATGCCAGCCAAACCTTTAAGATCCAACGTTGGCAGCATGTGACCTTAGCCGTCTGTTATGCCTTGATGTCCTTCATCACCGCCCATTCGGAACTGATCATGTGGCTTGATGCCATGATCTATCTACCGCTAGTGATTTTAGGTATTGACCGTTTAGTGAAAAAGAAAAAACCAGTCGTGTTATTTATCAGTTATCTGCTGTTATTTTTATCCAGTTTTTACATGGGCTTTATGATCGGTCTCTTTTCCGTAATGTATTTCTTGGTTCAGTTGGGGCGCAACTGGAAGCAAGCTCGGGGGGCGATCATTCCTTACGGCATCACCTCCTTGTTAGCTGGCGGCGCCTCAATGGTGATCATCTTACCTGCCTTATTGGATTTGCGCTCAAACGGGGAAGAATTAACAACGATTTCTTCCTTTAAAACCGAAGCCACCGATGTCTTTGACCTCGTGATGAAAAACATGATCGGTGTTTACGATACGACAAAATACGGCTCCATCCCCTTCATCTATATCGGTTTATTGCCGCTGCTGTTGTGTATTTTATATTTTGTTTCGAAGAAAATCCGCTTGAAGGATAAATTCTTATACGCTGGCATGTTTGCTGTTTTGATCGCCAGTTTTTATATCGTGCCGATGAATCTTTTTTGGCACGGGATGCATGCCCCAAATATGTTCCTTTTCCGTTATGCCTATTTGTTCTCCTTCTTAGTGATAATGCTGGCGGGATACGGGTGGGAGCAGCTGCAGCAAAAAGATCGCGGATTGTTTCTCATTATTGGTCTTTCTACGATCGTGGTGTTTGCCCTCTCCTACGCATTGAAAGGACCTGGAACCTATGAATATGTTTCCGCTACTTCTTTTGCGCTAACGATCGTATTCTTTGTTCTTTACTTGTTATGTATTGGGTTCGGGCAATTAGGTCTTTTAACACAAAAACGAGTGACGATCTTGATGCTGATCTTCGTCTGCGGAGAAATGGCCGTCAATACGAGCGGCATGGTTCGCGGAATTTTGAATGATTGGAACTATGCTTCTCGCAGTTTGTATACAGAACCTTATCCGGACATCAAAAAACTAGTCACTCAAGCCAACGAAGACAATGATACCTTTTTCCGATTAGAAAACCTTGATCCTGTTTCTTCCAACGACAGTATCAATTATGGCTACAGCGGTGTCAGCATGTTTTCTTCGATCCGTAACCGCAATTCCTCAAGCTACCTGGATAAGCTGGGCTTTCGGTCCCGCGGCACCAATTTAAATATCCGCTATCCGAACAATACCTTGCTGATGGATGCTTTTACAGGGATCAAATACAATATCTCCAAGCCAAATCTCACCAAATACGGCTTTCAACGTGTGGGGGAATCTGGTGAATACAAGCTTTATGAGAATCAAAATGCGTTACCGCTAGGTTTCTTGGCTGAACCGACCATCGAATCGATTGAACAGCCGCAAAACGACAACTTGACGAGCCAGAAAAATCTTTTCAATGGCTTGGCCGATTTAAATTTAGAGTATTTTGCCTTTCAGCCGATCACGGTGATCCATAGTAAAAATACAGATATCACCAATGACGGCATGTATATGAAATTTACTGAGCAAGAAAGCAATGTCGCAAAAGAAGTGACTTGGCAAGTGGAGGTTCCGGCGAACTCGCAAGCGTACTTGAGTCTCTTCCCTGCCAACTTCGGAGAATTGGAAAGCTCATCTGCCACCGTGACAGTCAACGGTCAGCAGCGAGAAACGCAAATCAGTATCAACGGTCAATACTACGACTTAGGACATTATGAGACCGATACGACGGTTCAATTCACCGTCAGCTTCTACGGAACGCCTGAAATCTCATTCCAAAACCCGCAAGTCGTGACCTTGGATACCAACGCCTACCAACAAGCAATTGATGCGATCCAAGAACGAGGGGTCGCTATGACTGTCGGCAAACGCAGTGCCAAAGCCGACATCACGACTGAAAAAGAGCAGCAGCTTGTAACAACCATCCCTTATGACAAGGGCTGGACTGCTACGCTTGACGGCAAAGAAGTCCCAATCACGGCCTTTCAAGATGGCTTTATCAGTGTGACGATCCCAAGTGGCACCCATCACTTGGAACTCTCCTTCTTACCGCAAGGCTTTGTTATCGGTGTTTACTTGTTCTTTGGCTGCATCGCATTGTTTATCTTGTTTGCTTGGTTTTACCAGAAACAAGTAGCCAAAAAGCAAGTCTTGGACAACCAACGCCAACTCATGGATCAACCACCAGAAACCTAATCGAAAAAGAACCAACTCGTCTTTTTGAGGCGATCCCCTTAAGTTAGAGCAAAAGCTGACTTATGGGTGTCGCTCAATGATCGGTGAGTTTGGTTCTTTTTTGTGCTCAGGTTCCGCAGTTGTTCGCTCTAGTGGTCTTAGCATCCATTACCCGCTAGATCCCCTTCGATTCGGGGAGCAATGCCTAGCCCGTTAGCCCTTAGAGCGTTTAGCGAAACATAAGATAACTGTTGGGTTCTTCCGCATTTTTCTTGATGGAGTGCAACGATCGCTCCCATAATTTAACCATTTTGGTTTGTTTTAAGACGCGAAAGATCGAAAGCCCTTGATCGATTTTCAACAGTCCTTTTTCTTGATCGCCATAAATATACCAGTACCATCCTTGATAGCAAAGAAGATGCGTACTGTTTAGCATGTCTCCGCGATCTGCCAATAATTCCTCTGCAATGGTCAACACCTCTTTTGCCCACTCCAGGCGGCGAAAATTGACAAACGTCGTAAAACAACTAAAAATCAAATCCATTTGAATTTCTCGCATCAAGGACAAACCTTGTTCTTTTTTTGTGCGAGAGATAGCGATCTGCAGTAAGTGATAGGAGGTTTCGACAGGAAACAAGAATTGAAAATAACGAAACAGCAAAATCTCATAAACGCCCCAGTTGTCTACTTTCGTAAGGTAGGAAATGACGGGGCGGGTTTTGGTGCGTAGCTTTTCCATATAGTCGCCAGAAGAGTGATCGGGTTTAGGACCTGAGAGATTGATTTCATGTATCTCCTTTGTGATCTCAAGGTACAGAAAAACAAAAGAATGCTGTTTGGAAGCGGCGATCAGTTCGCTACGCATTTCCTCCAGCCCTTCTTTGCTTCTCTGGGCGTGGGCGTTACTCAAATAAGCTTCTTTGTTGATCCCTAAAATTCGATCCAGTAAATCCATAAATTCGCTCGTCATATAGCTGGGAAAGCTCATCAGGTTGTCGTGACCTTTTACGCCCTTTTGTTGCGCACGCAAATAATAAAACTCCTCCACTGTGACATGGATATTTTCTAATAAGCGTTCCAATCGATGAATACTGATACTTGAAGCACCTTGCTCAAATTTACTGATAAACGAGCGACTGTTTTGTTCATCCGCCACTTGAGCGATCGTATAGCCGCGCTCTTTGCGCAATTGTCGGTACAGTTTTCCTTCTTCCATAACCATCCTCCTCACAACGATCGGTCTACAAACACCAAACCAATCCCACTTCACGAATGAAGCTCCGCAATTAAATTTTCCTGTTCTAGATTCAAATTTAGATTCAAACCTATAAAATGTTGAGGAACAAAATCTGCGGCACCTTATTTACATGCCACTCTTTTAGCTGTTAACCACTCGTGACAGTAACCTCTGGTACGCTCCTGGTACATTTAAAATCCACTATAGTGGATTATTTTCTCTTCTTAGTATAAAGCATCCTATACTGATTTTACAACGTAGAACGTGAAAGGATGATTTCGATGAAAGAATATCAACAAAACAACGGCTATCGTGCCTTAGTCAACGCCGCCTTACTCAGCGGCATCGGCATGAGTTTATTTAATATCGTCTTTGTAGTTTATGCCAGTACTTTACCCTTTAATGCCCTTGCTGTTTCCTTAGCCTCCATGGCACTGCTGATCCCTGATCTCTTACGGATCCTGACCGGCTATCTAGCCGATCGTACCAAAAACAAAGTGCAATGGATGATCAGCAGTCGACTATTACAAGGAGTCCTTTTCGTGGCACTCGCTTTTTTGATCCAACTGCCGCCTAGTTTATGGTCTTTCTTCCTTTTGCTAGGCATCAACATTGTATCTGATTGTTTGGGCGCTTATTGTTCTGGGTTACAGCTGCCCTATGTTCGCCGTCTTGTGCCTGCTGATACCTTAGACAGTGCCATGGGCTTTCAAATGGCGTGTCAAACCACCGTTCAAATCGTCTTTCAAGGCATCGGTGCTTGGGGGATCATTTTACTGAATAATAACTTTGCGGCTTTTGGTTTGATCAATGCCGTGACGTTTTTCTTAGCCGCGATCGTGATCTTCCTGAACCGCTCGCTCTTCTATGCGGTGCCAGGGAAAATCAATCAAGCAGCAACACCACTCTTTCAGAATTTCTCGGATACTTTTAAATTATTGACTGGTACGGCTTTTCTTAAAAAGATGATCCTCTTTGCCTTACTGATCAATACCTTAGCTGCTAGTACGAGCGGTCTACTAAATCTCCAGCTGTTGGATGACCTTGCGCTTTGGTTTGCCACATATGGCAACACCGTTGCGATGGCAGGCATCGCTACTTCGATCGGTATGGTCGCTGGCGCCTTGTTTGCTACCGACTGGTTCAAGAATACCGGTCTGGTTCGCTTGATTGCGTATACCTCTTTCGTTTTATGTCTGTTGACCTTGAATTTTCTCTTCCTGCATAACCGTTGGCTCATGATTGCGCTGCTCTTTGCTGAAGGCTATCTGATTGGAAAAATCAATCCTCGCTTTTCGGCACATCTGATTCGTGAGATTGATGAAGAACATCTCGCCATCAGCAGCGGGATCTTTTCCACCATTGTAATGCTAGGGGGACCTGTCGGACAAATGGTCTTTTTAGGCATCGGCAATCGCTATCACGTTGCTTGGAGTTGGCTGCTTTACTTGCTTTTCGCATTTTTGGTAGCCATCGCCGCCTTAGTCGCTGCCGGTACCTTGGAAAAAACACCCACCACTACTGCGCCTAAAAACGCGACGGCAAGGACTGAAGATTGGCAAGAAACCACCTCTGTTTTGCCTGAGAAAAAATAAAAACACAAGCTTTCGCTTTCTCTTGTTGTGTAAGAGCAGCGAAGCTTGTGTTTTTCCTTATTCATAAGCAACATGAACCAAATACAATCCTTCTGGATGAGCCGTGGGACCTGCCGCATTTCGGTCTTTTTGCGCAATGATTGCAGGAATGCTGTCAGGTGCGATCCGTCCATTGCCGATTTTCAGCAATGTGCCCACCATGATCCGGATCATCTTGTACAAAAATCCATCGCCGCGAAAGGTAAAAATCAACTCATCTCCAGCGTCATTGACCGCCATGGACGCCTCATGGATCGTCCGCGTCTTGTCATCGACTGAACTGCCCGTCGCACAAAAACTGGTAAAGTCATGGGTGCCTAAAAAATCTGGCAACGCCCGTTGGATTTTTTCCAAATCTAGCGGATACGGATAATAACTTGCATAATGACGGCGGAAAGGACTGCGGGGCTTCCCAATGTCTACCCGAAACTGGTAGGTTTTTTCAATGACTAAGTAGCGGGCATGGAAGGTATCGTCAACGATCTCCACCGATTTTACCGCAACATCTTCTGGCGTTTGGGTATCTAAACCAAAGCGCATTTTTTCCAGTGGGCGCTTTTGAGGGAAATCGAAGTGGATCACTTGCCCTTGCGCATGGACACCCGCATCGGTGCGGCCAGAGCCATGAATCTGAATCAGCTGACCATTGTTCATCTTCGTTAATGTCTTTTCAATCTCTTCTTGAACCGTTCGTCCATTGGGTTGACGTTGAAATCCTTGAAAATTCGTGCCATCATAAGCGATCGTCGCTTTATAGCGGACCATTGAATCACCTGTTTCTTTCTATTTTTTTCAAAAAAAGGCCTATGAGAAAAGTCTGATCGGTCGACAGGTCTTTTCGAACCAGCCGCTGGGATTGCCAGCAGCCTCGATGCTTCGTTAAGAACCTTTCGTGGGTTGACTTCAATCATAGGTCTTCGTTTATCCTCTTAAGAACACTAATGCTACTGTAAAGAGCGCAAAAACGATGACAACCAATGTGTCCCGTTGATGCCAGTGCAAAATACGATACTTGGTACGCCCTTCGCCGCCTTGATAGCCTCTGGCTTCCATAGCGGTAGCTAGATCTTCCGCACGGTTAAAGCTGCTGACAAATAAAGGAATCAATAAAGGAACGATCGCCTTCATCTTCTGCAACAGTCCCCCTTCGCCGAAATCGACCCCACGGGCACGCTGGGCGTTCATGATTTTTTCTGTTTCATCCATCAAGGTTGGCACAAAGCGCAACGCAATCGACAGCATCAGTGAGATTTCATGGACAGGGAAACGGATCGCTTTTAAAGGACGCAAAATGTATTCGATCGCATCTGAAAGCTCTAATGGGGGCGTCGTTAACGTCAAGAGCGTCGACATGAAAATGATCAAAACAAAACGACAAAAAATAAAGATCCCGTTTTGGACACCAAATTCTGTGATATTAAAGATCCACCAAGACCAATAGACATCACCGCCGGTAGTAAACAAAATCTGTAACGCCACGGTAAACAAAATCAGCCAAATCAACGGTCGAACGCCTCGAATAAAGAAGCCAAAATCGATTTTTGAAAAGGAGATACAAAAGAGCGTAAAAGCACCCGCTAATAAATAGCTTTGCCAATTATTCGCCAAAAAGATAATCGCAATAAAATAAAAACTAGCAATCAATTTGACTCGTGGATCTAAACGGTGGATCAAGGAGTCTCCGGGAATAAAACGACCGAAAATCAGTTTATTCATCATGGGCAGTCGCCCCCTTTGCTACTAAAACATCTGCCAGTTCATCAGCCGTTAGCGGCAACTGCTCAAATGCCAATCCTCTGGCTTGTAGTTGCTCCGCAAATGCGGTTGCTGTCGGTACCCCCAACTGCTTTTCTTGCAGCCAAGCAGTGTCTTGAAACACAACGGACGGCGTGCCGGCTTTGACGAGACGTCCCTTTTCTAACACATAGACATAATCAGCATAGTTCGCCACATCATCCATCAAGTGGGTCACTAAAATGATCGTCATGTTCTTTTCCCGATGCAGGCGATCAAACATTTCCATCATCTCTTTGCGTCCTTGTGGATCTAAGCCAGCTGTCGGCTCATCTAAGACCAAAACTTCTGGTTCCATAGCTAAGACTCCAGCAATCGCTACACGGCGCATTTGGCCCCCTGAAAGGTCAAATGGTGAACGTTCCAGAAAACTTTCATCTAAACCTACCAATTGAATGTATTCTTGGGCTAAACCTTTGGCTTCTTCTTCGGAGATGCCAAAGTTTTTCGGTCCAAAAGCGATATCTCTCGCAACGGTTTCTTCAAATAATTGGGATTCAGGAAATTGAAAAACGATCCCGACTTTTTTACGTAACGGTTTTAGATTTTTGTTGTCTGACTCGGGTTTGATGACTCGCTCACCGATCGTGACCGTTCCAGTCGTTGGTTTTAATAATGCATTCAAGTGCTGCAGCAACGTAGATTTTCCGCTACCCGTATGACCGACTAAGGCGGTATAAGAGCCTTCTTTGATCTCTAAATCGATATCGAACAAAACCCGTTGTTCAAACGGAGAATGCGGTTGGTAGGTGAATCCTACTTGTTCAAAACGGATGTCCATAGCCAATCCACCATCCCTTCTTCAGTTAAGTACGCTTGTGGTACCGTGACGCCCCGCTGTTTTAGTGCCGCCTTTAATTTTTCAGGAAACGGCAGATCTAAGCCTAGCTCAATCAGTTCCGGACCTGCAGAAAAAATCTCTGCTGGTGTCCCTTCGCGGACGAGCTCTCCTTGACGCATCACCAGCACCCGATTGGCGTTAGCTGCTTCATCAATATCATGGGTGATCGATAGCACGGTCAAATTGTTTTTCTCTTTGATTTTTTTGATCGTTGCGATCACTTCTTCACGGCCTTCTGGATCTAGCATACTAGTGGCTTCATCAAGAATGATGATATCCGGGCGCAGTGCAACGACACCGGCAATGGCTACCCGCTGTTTTTGACCACCAGAAAGGCGCGCGGGTTCCCGGGTCGCAAACTCGCTCATCCGTACTTGTTCCAGAGCGTCTTTGACACGAACCAGCATTTCTTCTCGCGGGATTCCTTGATTTTCTAAACCGAAAGCCACATCATCTTCCACCGTCGAACCAACGAATTGATTGTCAGGGTTTTGAAAGACCATACCGACCATTTTTCGAATATTCCAGATATTTTCTTCATTCAAAGGCAATTCGCCGACAGAAACACTGCCTTCTTGTGGCAAGATCAAGCCATTGATGGTTTTTGCTAAAGTTGATTTTCCAGAGCCGTTATGGCCGATCAACGCCACCCATTCCCCTTTGTTGATGGAAAAGGATACGTTATTTAACGCGGCACGCTCTTCTTCGCTATAACGCACAGTAATAGCATTCAATTCAATGATTGGCTTCATGATAGACTCCTTCATTTGCGATTAATTCTTTCTAACACTACCAAAAAAGCGCACGTTTTTCAATGATTCGCGCACGATTTGTCTCCAGATCTTTTTTTCACTTGCCATCACCTGTCTTGACAGGTAATCGAAAGTAAAAAAAAAGCACTTTATGATGAGTGCGTACACCTCGAAATACATCGAGGTGTAGGCGCTGAGCTAGACTCGGAAAGTTTCTTCCAACATCATAACACTCTTAGTAAACATCTATAAAGTGATGATAAGTGTGATTTTAAACAAGTTCTAGGATAACCATTGGTGCAGCATCTCCGCGTCTTGGTTCTGTTTTCAAGATACGAGTATATCCACCTTGGCGATCTGTGTAACGAGGAGCGATATCATTGAATAATTTTTGTAATGCTGATTCAATAACTACTTCTTCGTTTTCTTCACGTACACTTGCAACTTCATTACGAACGAATGCTGCTGCTTGACGACGTGCATGCAAATCACCACGTTTACCTAAAGTGATCATTTTTTCTGCAGTTGAACGAACTTCTTTCGCACGAGCTTCAGTCGTAACGATACGTTCGTTAATGAATAAATCAGTTGTCAAATCACGCAACATCGCTTTACGTTGGCTAGATGTGCGTCCTAGTTTACGATAACTCACGTGGTTTCCCTCCTTCACTTTCGAATGTTGTATCGGTCAGACGAACCGAACTAACGTAATCGAAAACGGTTTAATCGTCTTTACGTAGTCCTAAACCTAAATCATGTAATTTCACTTTGACCTCTTCAAGAGATTTACGGCCTAAGTTTCTTACTTTGATCATTTCTGGTTCAGATTTGTTTGTCAATTCTTGTACAGTATTGATTCCTGCACGTTTTAGACAGTTGTATGAACGAACAGATAAGTCTAATTCTTCGATCGTCATTTCCAACATTTTTTCTTTTTGTGTTTCTTCTTTTTCAACCATGATTTCAGCGTTTTTCGCTTCATCAGTTAGGTTAACAAAGATGTCTAAATGTTCAGTCATGATTTTCGCAGACAAACTCATTGCTTCCAATGGTTCGATTGAGCCATCAGTCCATATTTCCATCGTTAATTTGTCGAAATCATCTCGACGACCGACACGTGTGTTTTCTACTTGATAGTTGACACGACGTACTGGTGTATAGATTGAATCGACTGGAAGAACGCCGATTGGCATGTCTTCTTTTTTGTTTTCGTCCGCTTGAACGTAGCCGCGGCCAGGTTTCACTGTTAAGCGAGCATGGAACGTAGCACCTTCAGAAACGGTACAGATATACATATCTTTGTTAAGGATTTCTACATCACTATCAACGATGATATCGCCAGCAGTTACTGTAGCAGGTCCTGAAATATCAATTTCAAGGGTCTTTTCTTCATCCCCGTACATTTTCAATGCAAGACCTTTAATATTCAAGATGATTTGAGCAACGTCTTCCCGAACACCCTTAACAGTTGAGAATTCGTGTAAAACTCCATCGATTTGAATATTGGTGATTGCCGCACCAGGTAAAGAAGATAATAAAATACGACGTAGGGAATTTCCTAGTGTAGTTCCGTAGCCTCTTTCAAGAGGTTCCACGATGAACTTGCCATAATCTTTGTCTTCATCAATCTTTGCGATTCTTGGTTTTTCGAATTCAATCATTCTTATCTATTACCCCTTTCAAAACGAAAAGTGTCTTGTTCAATGACGTATTTGTTACACTCAAAATGAGCAGCACTCATTAAACACGACGGCGTTTTGGAGGGCGGCATCCATTATGAGGGACTGGAGTCACGTCACGGATCGCACTCACTTCCAAACCTGCTGCTTGTAATGAACGAATTGCTGCTTCACGTCCAGAACCAGGTCCTTTAACTGTTACTTCAACAGTTCTTAATCCGTGTTCCATTGCTGCTTTGGTAGCTGTTTCTGCTGCCATTTGAGCGGCAAAAGGAGTAGATTTTTTGCTTCCTTTGAAACCTAATGAACCAGCTGATGACCATGCTAATGCATTACCATGAGTATCAGTGATCATTACGATTGTATTATTGAATGTTGAGTGAATATGTGCAATACCCGCTTCAATATTCTTTTTCACACGGCGTTTACGACTCACTTTTTTTGCTGCCATGAAGTTTTAACCTCCTTCACTTAGGAATTATTTTTTCTTGCCTGCGACTGTTTTAGACGGGCCTTTACGAGTACGTGCATTGTTTTTCGTGTTTTGTCCACGAACTGGCAATCCACGGCGATGACGGATCCCACGGTAAGAACCGATTTCCATCAATCGTTTGATGTTTAAGTTCACTTCACGACGAAGGTCACCTTCAACTTTTAATTTATCAACTTCTGCACGGATAGCATCTGTTTGTTCATTCGTTAAATCACGAACACGAACTTCTTCAGACACGCCAGCGTCAGCTAAAATTTGTTTTGCAGTCGTGTTACCAATACCATAGATATAAGTAAGTGAAACGACCACACGTTTATCACGAGGAATATCTACTCCTGCAATACGAGCCATATTTGTTACACCTCCGATTATCCTTGACGTTGTTTATGTTTTGGATTTGCTGGGCAAATCACCATAACGCGTCCTTTACGACGAATTACTTTACAATGTTCGCACATTGGTTTTACTGATGGTCTTACTTTCATGATAATACCTCCTGTGGTTTTACGGAGTACAATTATTTAAAGCGATAAGTAATGCGGCCACGGTTCAGATCATACGGGGATAATTCCACCGTTACTTTGTCTCCAGGTAAAATACGAATGTAGTGCATCCGGATCTTACCAGAAACGGTCGCTAGAACTTGGTGTCCGTTTTCCAATTCTACTTTAAACATTGCATTCGGCAAAGTTTCGACGACTGTACCTTCGACTTCAATCATATCTTCTTTTGCCACGCACAGTACCTCCTTGTACTTGTGATTTTCACACGATA
Organism: Enterococcus sp. DIV1067f; assembly: GCF_050543505.1. NCBI lineage: Bacteria > Bacillati > Bacillota > Bacilli > Lactobacillales > Enterococcaceae > Enterococcus > Enterococcus sp. DIV1067f. The sequence goes on along the minus strand of NZ_CP172940.1, from coordinate 285,276 downwards.
AAATGGCGGAAACTCGGTTCCCACCTGATATTCTCAAACTATGCTCCTACTTAATAAAAAGTAGAAGTCGGACTGACATATTCTATCATATCCTGTCAAAGATTTCAAGAGAAAGTTTTAAGCTGCAAGTTGGACTCGGGCAATCTATGATTAGTCAATGATCTTTTGAACATCTTCGAATACAGCGTCGATGTCGCGATCCCCATCAATCGATTGCAATAACCCTTTGTCTTTGTAATAAGTCAAAATTGGTTCACTGCTTTTGATATTGACAGCTAGACGATTTTTGACCGTCTCAGGCTTATCATCTTCACGCTGGTAGAAGTCATGACTTCCACAACGATCACATGTTCCTTCCTCTTTGGGAGGATTGAACAATTTATGATAAGTTGCCCCACAATTGCGGCACATGAAGCGGCCGGCTAAACGTTCTACAAGAACTTCTTCAGGAACATGAATATCAATAACGGCATCAAGTTTTTTGTTAAGGTCAGCTAGCATCTCATCTAACGCTTTTGCTTGATCCAAAGTACGAGGAAAACCATCTAATAAGAAACCTTTCTCGGTATCAGGTTCAGCTAAACGTTCTTTAACGATCCCATTTGTAACCTCATCAGGAACTAATGCGCCTTGATCCATGTATGATTTTGCTTTAAGGCCTAGTTCTGTTTCGTTCGCCATCGCAGCCCGAAACATATCGCCTGTTGAAATATGAGGAAGACCGTATTCAGCAACGATACGTTCTGCCTGAGTACCTTTTCCAGCACCAGGTAATCCCATTAAAATGAAGTTCATTCTAATTCCTCCTGTAAGTTTTTGAATAGTGTTGAGGAAATCCTCAACACTTCAATAACTTTAATTGATGAAACCAGTATATTTCCGTTTCAGCATAAGCCCTTCTAACTGCTTGGCAGTATCAAGTGCCACACCGATAATGATCAATAGACTCGTTCCACCTAGACCGATCGATTGCGGTAGATTCCAAGCCATCTGAGCGATGATTGGAAGTAAAGCAACCAATCCTAAAAAGATCGATCCAACCGTGCTTAATCGCATCAACAAACGCGATACATATTCTTCGGTTCCTTTACCAGGACGCACACTCGGAATGTAACTTCCTTGTTTTTGCAAGTTTTCCGCTAATTTCTCAGGGTTCACTTGAACAAATGCGTAGAAGAAGGTAAACGCAACGATCAAGACAGTATAGATGATCGCACCCGGTACAGTGTTGTAACTAAAGATCGTTTGCACCACTTCGTACCAAGTTTCGCCTCTATATGAACTACCTAATGCTTGAATGATCGCATTTGGTGTTGTAATAAAAGAACTGGCAAAGATAACTGGGATTACCCCGGCAGCATTTACTTTCAAAGGAAGGTAACTGCTGGTAGGCGCTCCTGCTACCCGTTTTGTATATTGGATCGGAATCTTGCGTTCTGCCTGTTGAACATACGTTACTAAAGTAATGACGATCAACACAGCGATCACAAGCAGCGCCATAAAGATAGCATTTAGCCAGATATCCGATTGATCCACGTTAATGAAGTAATCTTCAATCAATTCTTTGATGCTTGCTGGTAAGCGTGAAATGATCCCCGCAAAGATGATCATTGACACACCGTTTCCGATACCCCGCTCGGTGATCTGCTCTCCTAACCAAGTGACTAACATCGTTCCGGCTGTTAAAATCAGTCCAATCACGATATAGGTTGCCATATTAGGATTGTTTACAAACCCGAGTTGAGTGTAATAGTTAAATCCAGCCGTTAATGTCATGGATTGGACAAAGCCTAATACCAACGTCAAGTAACGTGTTGCCTGATTTAATTTCTTACGACCCACTTCACCTTGTTTCGACCATTCAACAAATTTAGGGACGATATCCATCTGCAACAACTGAATGACAATTGAGGCAGTGATGTAAGGCGAAACCCCCATCGAGAAAATCGAAAATTGTTGCATGGCGCCACCACTTACCAAGTTTAACATGTTTAAAAATGGTAGATCCGCGATGGTATTTAGGCGACTTGCGTCTACGCCTGGCACAGTAATATGTGTTCCCAGACGAAAGACAAACAAGATTAAGACGGTGAACAATATTCTGGATCTAATATCCTTAACCTTAAAGGCATCCTTCAATAGTCTGATCATTAGATCACCTCGATTGATCCACCAGCAGCAACGATTGCTTCTTCAGCTGCTTTTGAGAATTTAGCTGCTTTCACAGTCAATTTCTTCGTTAATTCTCCGTTAGCTAATACTTTGATTCCAGCTTTTTCGTCTTTGACGATTCCAGCTTCGTGTAAAGCAACAGGTGTTACTTCAGCACCGTCTTCAAAGCGGTTCAAGACATCAAGATTGATGACTGCATATTCTTTGCGGTTCACATTTGTAAAGCCACGTTTTGGTAAACGACGGAACAATGGTGTTTGTCCACCTTCGAATCCTAGACGTACTCCGCCGCCTGAACGAGCTTTTTGACCTTTTTGTCCACGTCCAGCTGTTTTACCGTTACCAGATGAAGTTCCTCGTCCGACACGGTTACGTACTTGGCGTGAGCCTTCTGATGGTTTTAATTCATGAAGTTTCATAGGTTTGGCACCTCCTTAATCAAACTAGATCTGCTGATCCTTAGACCTCTTCAACGTCCACTAAGTGAGAAACAGTGTTAACCATGCCTTTGATTGCATCATTAGCAGGTTTTACAACTGTTGAATTCAACTTTGTAAGACCTAACGCTTTTACAGTATCACGTTGGTTTTGGGGACGTCCGATAATACTGCGTTTTAAAGTAATTTTCAATTCAGCCATTATAGTGTCCTCCTTAACCGATTAATTCTTCTACTGATTTGCCGCGAAGTGCTGCCACTTCTTCAGCGCGTTTTAATTGTTTTAAACCTTCAACTGTTGCGCGAACAACGTTGATTGGTGTGTTAGAACCTAAAGATTTAGATGTGATATCAGCTACCCCAGCTAATTCCAATACGGCACGAACTGGTCCACCAGCAGCTACCCCAGAACCTTCTACAGCAGGTTTCATAAGGATGCGTCCGCCGCCGAATACACCGATAACTTCGTGAGGGATTGTAGAACCAACCATTGGTACTTCCACCAAGTTTTTCTTCGCGTCTTCGATTGCTTTACGGATTGCTTCTGGTACTTCTTGCGCTTTACCAGTACCGAAACCTACGTGTCCGTTTTTGTCACCGACAACAACTAATGCAGCAAAACGTAGACGACGTCCACCTTTAACAACTTTAGTTACACGGTTGATCGCAACAACGCGGTCTTCTAATTCCAAATGTTTTGGATCAATATAAACCATGAATGGTGTTCCTCCTTCTCTTAAAATTCCAGTCCATTTTCGCGAGCTGCTTCAGCTAAAGCTGCTACACGGCCATGGTAAAGGTATCCACCACGGTCAAAGACTACTACTTTAATACCTTTTGCTGCTGCACGTTCTGCGACTAATTTACCGACAGCTTGTGCTTGTTCAGTTTTTGTTGCACCTGAAACTTCTTTGTCTAAGGCAGAGGCACTTGCTAGCGTCACACCCGCTACGTCATCAATTACTTGTGCGTAGATGTTTTTGTTCGAACGGAACACGTTTAAGCGTGGGCACTCAGCAGTACCAGAGATTTTGTTACGTACACGACGATGTCTTTTCTGACGTGTCTTGTTTTTATCTGGTTTTGTAATCACAATTTGTCACCTCTTTTAATTTTGCTAGCCTAAGCTGCTAGTCGTAAAGAATTACGACTATTTACCAGTTTTACCTTCTTTACGGCGTACAAATTCGCCAACATAACGAATTCCTTTGCCTTTGTAAGGTTCTGGAGGACGAACGCCACGGATATTGGCAGCCAATTCGCCAACGACTTCTTTATCTGATCCTTTAACGATCACAGAAGTGTTTGAAGGAACTTCGATTTCGATTCCAGCTGGCGCTTCGATTTCAACTGGATGAGAGTAACCAACGTTCAATACAAGTTTTTTTCCTTGTAATTGAGCACGGTACCCAACCCCGATTAATTCTAACGCTTTTTGGAAACCTTCAGAAACACCAACAACCATGTTGTTGAAGTTTGCACGGGTAGTTCCGTGGATAGTTTTCATTTCTTTACTATCATTTGGACGAGTGAATGTTACTTCGTTTCCTTCGATATTCATTGTGATATCAGAAGAGAAAGTACGTGTTAATTCACCTTTAGGTCCTTTAACTGTAATGTCGTTTCCGTTTTGCTTGATTTCAACACCAGCAGGAAGAACGACGATCTTATTACCGATACGACTCACTTAGAGGCACCTCCTTGTGGAATATTTTAAATTACCATACATAAGCGACTACTTCGCCGCCAACATTTTTTGCTCTAGCTTCTTTGTCAGTGATTACACCGTCAGAAGTTGAGATAATCGCGATTCCTAGACCATTCAATACTTTTGGTACTTCGTCAGCTTTGACATAAGCACGCAAGCCTGGTTTAGAGATACGTTTTAAGTTTGTGATAACACGTTCACCGTTTTTACCGTATTTAAGAAATACGCGGATCACGCCTTGTTTGTCATCTTCAATGTATTCAACATCGCGGACGAAACCTTCACGTTTCAAGATTTCAGCGATATCACGTTTGATTTTTGAAGCAGGTACTTCTAGGCTTTCGTGTTTAACCATGTTTGCGTTACGCACGCGCGTTAGAAAATCTGCAATTGGATCTGTCATGACCATGGGATAATTTACCTCCTTTATGCGAGTATAGTTTACCAGCTAGCTTTCTTCACGCCGGGAATTTGTCCTTTATAGGCAAGTTCGCGGAAGCAAATACGGCAAAGATGAAATTTACGATAAACTGAATGTGGACGTCCGCAACGTTCACAACGAGTATATTCTTGCGTTGAGAATTTAGCAGGGCGTTTGTTTTTAGCAATCATTGATTTTTTAGCCACGTAGTTCGCCTCCTTTTTTTATTTTTGGAATGGCATGCCTAATTGTGTCAACAATTCACGAGATTCTTCATCTGTGTTTGCTGTTGTTACAATCACGATATCCATACCACGTACTTTGTCGATCAAATCATAATCTACTTCAGGGAAAATCAATTGTTCTTTGATACCTAAAGTGTAGTTTCCGCGTCCGTCGAACGCTTTTTTGCTCACACCGTGGAAGTCACGGACACGTGGCAATGACACACTTACTAGTTTATCTAAGAATTCATACATTCTTTCGCCGCGTAGAGTTACTTTCGCACCGATTGGCATTCCTTCACGTAAACGGAATCCTGCGATAGATTTTTTCGCTTTTGTGATCAATGGTTTTTGACCTGAGATCAATTGTAATTCTTCAACAGCTTTGTCTAAGTTTTTAGCATTAGAAACAGCGTCACCGACACCCATGTTGATAACGATTTTATCAACTTTTGGTGCTTCCATGATTGAGCTGTAGTTAAATTTGTCCATTAATGATGGGACAACTTCTTTTGAATATTTTTCTTTAAGGCGGTTCATCTGTTAGCCCCTCCTTCCTTCATCAGATTATTTATCAAGAACTTCTCCGGTTTTCTTAGAAACGCGGACTTTTTTGCCGTCAACTTCTTTGTAACCGACACGCGTAGCTTCACCGTTCGATGGATCAACCACCATCACGTTAGAAACATGAATTGGTGCTTCCATTTCAACGATTCCGCCTTGAGGAGCAGTTTGAGAAGGTTTTTGGTGTTTTTTGACAACATTGACACCTTCAACAACGACTTTGTCATTTTTAGGAAACGCTGCTAGCACAACGCCTTCTTTGTTTTTGTCTTTACCAGTGATAACTTTAACTTTATCGCCTTTTTTAACAAACATGTTTGTTTCGCACCTCCTTTAGATAAGAATCACTATTACAATACTTCTGGTGCTAGGGAAACGATCTTCATAAAGTTGCCTTCACGCAATTCGCGGGCAACTGGGCCAAAGATACGAGTTCCACGAGGGCTCTTATCGTCACGGATAATAACCGCAGCATTTTCATCGAATTTGATGTATGAACCGTCTGTACGACGAGCTCCTGATTTAGTACGAACGATAACGGCTTTAACGACGTCACCTTTTTTGACAACCCCACCTGGCGTTGCTTGTTTAACCGTAGCAACAATCACGTCACCAATATTGGCAGTTTTACGACCAGATCCGCCAAGGACTTTGATCGTTAGAATTTCACGGGCACCTGAGTTGTCCGCCACTCTTAATCGGCTTTCTGCTTGGATCACGATGTGTATCCTCCTTTCAGATTTTGCAATTCACAATCTATATAGGAAAATCTCGTGTGATTAGATAATCACTGCCTTTTCAACAATCTCTACTAGACGGAAACGTTTCGTAGCTGATAATGGACGAGTTTCCATAATTTTCACGATATCGCCAACTTTTGCTTCGTTGTTTTCATCGTGTGCTTTGTATTTCTTAGAATAGTTCAGACGTTTGCCGTAGATAGGGTGGTTTTTCTTTGTTTCAACGACAACAGAGATAGTTTTATCCATTTTGTCTGATACCACGCGACCTTGGTAAACTTTGCGTTGATTTCTTTCTTCAGTCATACGCTAAATGGCCTCCTTCCACTATTACTTAACTTGTTCACGCAATACTGTTTTAATGCGTGCAATCGATTTACGTACTTCTTTGATACGTGCAGTGTTTTCTAATTGACCTGTTGCTAATTGGAATCTAAGATTGAACAATTCTTCTTTCAATTGTTTTTCTTGATCTAGCATTTCGGCAGTGGTTAATTCTCTGATTTCTTTAACCTTCATTCGATTCACCACCCATTTCCTCACGTTTTACGATCTTCGTTTTCACTGGTAATTTGTGAGAAGCAAGACGTAGCGCTTCGCGCGCAACTTCTTCAGGTACACCGGCAATTTCAAACATGATTTTACCACGTTTAACTGGTGATACCCATCCTTCAGGAGCCCCTTTACCAGAACCCATACGTACCCCGATAGCTTTGGCAGTATAAGATTTGTGAGGGAAAATTTTGATCCATACTTTCCCGCCACGTTTCATATAACGAGTCATTGCGATACGGGCAGCTTCGATTTGACGGTTTGTGATCCAGTGTGATTCAACAGCTTGTAAGCCGTATTCACCGAATGCTACTTCTTTTCCGCCTTTCGCTTCGCCACGCATTTTTCCGCGGAACTCACGACGGTGTTTTACACGTTTAGGTACTAACATGTTTATTTCCCTCCTTTCTCAGTGTTCTTTTTAGTTGGAAGAACTTCTCCACGATAAATCCACACTTTAACTCCTAGTTTTCCGTATGTTGTATCTGCTTCTTCCCATGCGTAATCAATGTCCGCACGTAATGTATGAAGTGGAACTGTTCCTTCTGAGTAACCTTCTGAACGAGCGATATCCGCACCATTTAGACGGCCAGAAACTTGTGTTTTGATTCCTTTAGCGCCAGAACGCATTGTGCGTTGGATCGCTTGTTTTTGAGCACGACGGAAAGCAACACGGTTTTCTAATTGACGTGCGATTCCTTCGCCTACTAATTTAGCATCTAAATCTGGTTTTTTGATTTCAACGATGTTGATGTGAACTCGTTTGCCAGTTAGGCTATTTAATTCTTTTCTTAGGTTTTCGACTTCAGATCCGCCTTTACCGATAACCATACCTGGTTTAGCTGTGTGGATTGAAATATTCACGCGGTTTGCTGCACGCTCGATCTCAACTGTAGACACAGCGGCATCAGCAAGTTTAGATGCGATAAATTTACGGATTTTCAAATCTTCATGTAGAAATTCAGCATACTCTTTTTCAGCATACCATTTAGCATCCCAGTCACGGATGATGCCTACACGCATTCCAATTGGATGTACTTTTTGACCCACTGATTGTCCCTCCTTATTTTTCTGATACGACTACAGTAATATGACTTGTACGTTTGTTGATCGGTGAAGCTGAACCTTTCGCACGTGGACGGAAACGTTTCATCGTTGGTCCTTCGTTTACGAATGCTTCAGAAACAATCAAGTTTTCAACATCTAAGTCAAAATTATTTTCTGCATTGGCAATAGCTGACATCAAGACTTTCTCGATGATTCCAGCTGCTTTATTTGGTGTGAACTTTAAGATCGCGATTGCTTCAGCAACGCTTTTCCCTCTGATTAAGTCAATAACTAGACGAGATTTACGAGGAGAAACGCGGACTGTTTTAGCAGTTGCTTTCGCTGATGTGATTTGTTCTGCCATTTTTGGATATCCTCCCCTCAAAATTAGCGTCTTGTTTTCTTATCATCGGCAGCATGTCCGCGATAAGTTCTTGTTGGTGCAAATTCACCTAATTTGTGTCCTACCATGTCTTCTTGGATGTAAACTGGTACATGTTTCCGTCCATCATACACAGCAATTGTAAATCCGATAAAATTAGGGAAAATTGTAGAACGACGTGACCAAGTTTTGATCACTTTTTTCTTTTCAGCGCCTTCTTGTGCTTCGACCTTTTTCATCAAATGGTCATCGACAAAAGGTCCTTTTTTCAAACTACGACCCATGGTGTACCTCCTCTCAAAATGTGCGACACACGGTCAAGTATATTACTTAGTTTTACGACGACGAACGATAAGTTTGTCTGATTTTGCTTTTTTGTTACGTGTTTTGTAGCCAAGTGCTGGTTGTCCCCAAGGAGAAACTGGTGCTTTACGTCCGATTGGTGCTTTACCTTCACCACCACCGTGTGGGTGATCATTAGGGTTCATTACGCTACCACGTACAGTTGGGCGTTTGCGCATCCAACGAGAACGGCCGGCTTTACCGATGTTGATCAATTCGTGTTGTTCATTACCAACAGAACCGATTGTTGCACGACATGATGCTAAGATCATCCGTACTTCACCAGAGTTCAAGCGGATCAATACGTATTTGCCTTCTTTACCAAGTACTTGAGCACTTGTTCCAGCTGAACGAATCAATTGTCCACCTTTACCAGGTTTCATTTCGATGTTGTGGATAACAGTACCGACTGGAATGTTTTCTAGTGGTAATGCATTCCCTACTTTAATATCTGCATCTGGACCAGAAACGACAGTCATGCCAACTTCTAATCCTTTAGGTGCTAAGATGTATGCTTTTACTCCATCCTCGTAATGTACTAACGCAATGTTAGCAGAACGGTTTGGATCATATTCAATCGTTTTAACCGTAGCAACGACGTTGTCTTTGTTACGTTTGAAATCGATCAAACGGTATTGACGTTTGTGACCGCCACCTTGATGACGAACCGTGATACGTCCGTTGTTGTTACGACCAGCATTGTTTTTCAAAGGAGCTAACAATGTTTTTTCTGGTGTTGAAGTTGTGATTTCAGCGAAATCAGAACTTGTCATATTACGACGGCCGTTCGTGGTAGGTTTGTACTTTTTAATCGCCACGTCTTTTTCCCTCCCATGTAAAATTTATGCGTGAGTTGCTTATTCAGCAGCTTCGAAAATTTGGATTTCTTTAGAATCTTCAGTTAAAGTCACAACAGCTTTGCGACGTTTTTTTGTATATCCTGCATATTTACCCATGCGTTTGAATTTCGGACGAACGTTGATGATGTTCACGTTTGCCACTTTCACTCCGTCAAAGGCAGCTTCTACAGCTTGTTTTACTAAAGTTTTGTTAGCTTTTGTGTCCACTTCAAAAGTGTATTTCTTGTCATCCATGGCAAGCATTGATTTTTCAGTGATCACTGGGCGTTTAATAACGTCTAGTAAGTTCATTATGCAAGCACCTCCTCGATCTGAGTAAGAGCAGTTTGTGTCACTAACATTTTGTCGTTAGAAACGATGTCTAGCACACTAATGTTATCAGCAGTAACTACAGAAACTTTTGGCAAGTTGCGCGCAGATAAAGCGGCAAAGTCGTTTTCAGATTCTAAAACTACCAATACTTTAGAGTCAATTGTCAAGTTAGCTAAAACTTGTTTGAATTCTTTTGTTTTTGGAGCATCAAAGCTTAATCCTTCTACTGCTACCAAGTTATTTGAAGCAACTTTTTCTGACAATACAGATTTCATTGCTAAGCGACGAACTTTTTTAGGAAGTTTGTAGCTGTATGAACGTGGTGTTGGTCCGAAGACTACGCCACCTCCACGCCATTGTGGTGAACGGATTGAACCTTGACGGGCACGTCCAGTTCCTTTTTGGCGCCATGGTTTACGGCCACCGCCACGAACGGCACTGCGGTTTTTCACAGCGTGTGTTCCTTGTCTTAATGAAGCGCGTTGCATGATGATTGCATCATAGACAACTGATTCATTTGGTTCGATTCCGAAGATTTCTTCGTTCAATGTAATTTCGCCATTTTGGCTTCCATCTTGTTTGAATAATGCTACATTCGGCATTCCTTAGTTCCTCCTTTCTTCCTATCTACTTATTTAGCTTTCACAGCTGATTTGATTGTAATCAATGATTTTTTCGCGCCAGGTACATTACCTTTGATCAAGATAACGTTGCGTTCTGCGTCTACGCGTACGATTTCCAAGTTTTGGATCGTGATGCGATTTCCGCCCATACGTCCAGCAAGACGTTTGTTTTTAAATACACGGTTAGGTGCAACTGGACCCATTGATCCAGGACGACGGTGGTAACGAGAACCGTGAGCCATTGGTCCGCGGCTTTGTCCGTGACGTTTGATAACGCCTTGGAATCCTTTACCTTTCGAAGTGCCGGTTACATCGATGATGTCTCCTGCTTCAAAAATATCAACTTTGATTTCTGATCCTACTTCTAAGCCCTCTAGCTCTACATTCTTGAATTCGCGAATGAAGCGCTTAGGAGCCGTGTTTGCTTTTGCAACATGACCTTTCGCAGGTTTGTTAGACAAAACTTCACGCATATCTTGGTAGCCGACTTGAATTGCTTCGTAGCCGTCATTTTCGATTGTTTTCACTTGTAGCACTACGTTTGGTGTAGCTTCTACTACAGTTACTGGAATCAATTCGCCAGATTCAGTGAAGATTTGAGTCATTCCCACTTTTTTCCCTAAGATTCCTTTGGTCATGATTACACCTCCATCTTAATTATTATAGTTTGATTTCGATATTAACACCGCTTGGCAAGTCTAGCTTCATTAAAGCATCAACAGTTTTTGGTGTTGGATTCACAATGTCGATTAGACGTTTGTGTGTACGCATTTCGAATTGTTCGCGTGAATCTTTGTATTTGTGCGTCGCACGGATGATCGTGTACAAGCTGCGTTCAGTTGGTAATGGAATTGGACCAGATACGCCAGCTCCAGTTCTCTTTGCAGTTTCTACGATTTTATCCGCTGATTGATCTAAAATACGATGTTCATACGCTTTTAAACGGATACGAATTTTTTGTTTTGCCATTGTTTTCCCTCCTTCGCCTATTTTGAAAAGTAGACATAGCTCCACGAAAATTTTCCGTCACGCTCGTCCATGGCAAAGCGTCCGGGCGTGTCGCAACCTCTCGTTTCGTAGCCGGCAGAAAATTTCTTTGCTGCCAGTGTGACTTACGTATTTACGTAAACAGCACCTTTATGATTATATTACGGATAAACATTGATTGCAAGCTTTTTTTATGGAAAAACCGGGATTCTTTTGCATTTCTTTCAGAAAATTTTCTTTTGTTTTCGAAACACAAAAAAAGAAGCGTTGCCCGCTTCTTTTAAGCGCTTCTTCAATTCCTATTTATATAGAAGCAAACCTGCTATTGCGGCGCTTCCTCATTCATACGTCCTTGGGCGTGGGTATAGGCACCATGCCACACATGGCCCACATAGGGATTGATGACCACGCCTTCTTTGATTGCTGCTGTGACAAAGGCTTTTGCTAAGCGAATACTTTCCACGACGGGTTTGCCTTTTGCAAGACCAGCAGCGATCGCTGCTGAAAAGGTGCAGCCTGCTCCGTGATTAAAATCGGTAGCGATTTTGTCACTTTCCAACAGGAGGAAGGATTCTCCATCATAAACAAGGTCGATGGCTTTTGCTCCTGGCAAGCGATGACCGCCTTTGATCACGACGTATTTAGCACCTAATTGATGGATTTTTTCAGCAGCTTGCTTCATGGCTTCCACACTCGTCAAATCACCCAAACCTGAAAGAATCCCCGCTTCTACTAAATTAGGGGTGACAACATCTGCTAAAGGCAACAAATGCGTGATGATGGCATCGACACTTTTTGGCTGTAAGATTTCTGCGGTCCCTTTGCAAGCAATGACGGGATCGATCACCACATTTTTGACTTGCTGTTGTTGAATCATCTTCGCTGCTTGCACAATATTGTCTTCATTGCCTAACATCCCCGTTTTAAGGGCATCCATCGGATCACCTGCAAAGGCGGAGATCAATTGCTTTTCAACAAGCGCTGGTTCCATTGCTGTTACTTCATGGCTCCAACCCGCTTGTGGATCCATCGTGACGATCGAAGCAATCGTGGCAAAACCAAAGACACCATACTCCTGAAACGTTTTTAAATCCGCTTCGATACCGGCACCTCCGGTTGAATCAGACCCGGCAATTGATATTACTTTTTCCATCTTCCTCATCTCCTTGTGCTTTTTGCTAAGTATAGTCAATCTTCCCCTTGACGAAAAGAGCCATTTGGCTTATTTTTAAACCATCCAATTGAAAAAAGGTGGTGCAGGATGGCTTCATCAAGTATCGACAAACAAAAGAACCAACCGATTTACCAGCAGATCGTGACCCATTTTATCGAAGAGATCCAAGCGGGAACCTATGGGCCTGGGGATCGTTTACCACCAGAGCGCAGCCTTGCTCAGACTTTTGACGTCAACCGTTCCACCGTCGTCAAAGCGTTAGATGAATTGAAGAGCTTAGGATGGATCGAACGAAAACAAGGCAGCGGCTCTCACGTATTGGAAGGTCGTTGGGGGAACCGCCAAACACCGCTTTCTTATTTGCGCTCGTCTTTAAGCAGCCCTTACTTGCAGCAAGACCCTTACGTTCAACAGATTCAGCACTTGCGCACCGAGAAGGATGTGCTGGATCTGTACACAGGTGATCTACCTGCCGATCTGATTCCCGACTTCACGTTTCCCGCCTTTACATGGGAAGAGATCCGCAAAGAAAGCACCAAAGTATTACCGACTGGTTATGAGCCTTTGCAAGAAATCTTATTGCAGCACCTTGCTGATTCCTTCAATTTGCCCACCAGCGGTCAAAAACTAGTAATTACTGCCGGTTCGACGCAAGGAATCACTTTGCTGATGCAAGTCTTATTGCAGACGGGGGATTGTATCGCGACAGAGGACCCTTCTTTCTTGTTCTCTCTCCCCTTGTTTTCCACGATGAATGTCCAGTTGATTGGGATCAAACAAGATAGCGAAGGGATGCGACCCGCCGCATTGGAAAAAGTGTTGAAGGAAAAGAAGATCAAATTCGTCTATCTGAACCCCACCTTCCAAAACCCAACTGGCCACACCATGAGCGAGCATCGGCGCCAAGCGATCATCCGCCTTTGCCAGACCTACCAAGTACCGATCATTGAGGATGATGTTTTTAGCGAGTTGGCTTTTGATGAAGTACCGCCCAAGCTAAAATCCATGGCTCCCGAAACCGTCATTTATTTAGGCTCGCTTTCAAAATTACTTGGGTCATCAATCAAAATCGGCTGGCTTTTGGTGCCAGAAGCGTTAGCCGACCAATTTGCCCAAGCGAAAAAACGGATGGCGATTGATACCACGATCTTCCCGCAAGTCCTTGCCAACATCGCCTTACGCTCCTCTGATTACCACCAACAGCAGCGGACTCTGCTTGCAGAAATGGCCCAGCGCCAGCAAAACCTACTCCAACTCTTGCAGGCATTTCAGGAGGATTGGCAATGCCAGCCGACGAAAGGTGGTCTTTACCTGTGGTTGACTTGGCGTCACCGCACGTTGACCCGCAAAGATTGGTCGCGCTTTTTGACGAACGATTGCTTAGTAGCACCTGCTTTCCTTTTCAGTAACGATACGAATGGCTTGCGTTTGAACTATACCCGTTTAGCCAAAGATGATTTACCACGATTTCAAGAACGATTCACAAAAATCACCCAACAGTTAAAGGAGCAAACCTATGAACGAAACCATTGAGCTTTTGCACAATCATCGCACTTACCGACAATTTGACCCTGACTACCGCTTGAGCCAAGAACAAGTAACCGCGATTTTGACTGCCGCTCGTCAAGCACCAAGCTGGATGAATGGGCAAGCCTATTCGATCCTGGTGATCGACGACCCGCAGATCCGCCAACAAATGGTCGAATGGAATCCCGGCAATCCTCATATCGCAGCAAGTTCGCTCTTTCTGCTGTTTCTCGCAGATTTAAACCGAACCAAAAAAGTTGCTGAGAAAAAACAGACCCCCTATCCAATCGATGAGGGCTATCAGCCATTATTGATCGCCACCACTGATGCCAGCATTGCTTTACAATCTGGTGCGATCGCTGCTGAATCGCTGGGCTTAGGTACCGTCATTTCCGGCAGTGTCCGCAAAGACAGCGCCAAAATCGCTGAATTGTTGCACTTACCGGAATATGTCTACCCTGTGGCTGGCTTGAGCATCGGTAAACCAATCGTAGAAATGAAGGTCAAGCCTCGCTTGCCAGAAGAAGCGGTCATTCATTACAACCATTATCAGGACTATTCTTATGAGGCAATCGAAGCCTACGATCAAACAATGACTGATTTTGGAGAAGCTCGCGAGACCAAACCATGGTCAGAAAAATTTGCTGGGTTTTACAGCAATCGCCCTGACCAAGGATTTGACGCCTTCTTGAAGAAGCAAAAACTAATAAAATAAAAAGCACCGCTCTCTTTAGCTTCGATGAACCGCAGTGGATTCGTCAACGCTAGAGATGGCGGCTCTTTTTTGGTTCTACGAGTCAAAAAAAAAGAGCAAAAGCGCGTACGCTTTTGCTCTTCGATCAATCAAATTAAGCTTGGATTGAAGTTACAACGCCTGAACCAACAGTACGTCCGCCTTCACGAATTGAGAAACGAGTTCCGTCTTCGATAGCGATTGGGTGGATCAATTCAACGTCGATTGTTACGTTATCACCAGGCATAACCATTTCAGTTCCTTCTGGTAATTCAACAACACCAGTTACGTCAGTTGTACGGAAGTAGAACTGAGGACGGTAGTTAGTGAAGAATGGAGTGTGACGTCCACCTTCTTCTTTTGTTAAAACGTAAACTTCAGCTTTAAATTTTGTATGAGGTGTGATTGTACCAGCTTTAGCTAATACTTGTCCACGTTGGATGTCTTCACGAGCAACCCCACGTAGCAATGCACCAATGTTATCCCCTGCTTCAGCATAGTCTAACAATTTACGGAACATTTCAACACCAGTTACAGTTGTTTTAGCAGTTTCTTCAGCAATACCAACGATTTCAACTTCGTCACCAACGCGAACTTGTCCACGTTCAACACGGCCTGTAGCAACAGTACCACGTCCAGTGATTGAGAATACGTCTTCGACTGGCATCATGAATGGTTTGTCAGTGTCACGTTCTGGAGTTGGAACGTATTCGTCAACTGCAGCCATTAATTCCATGATTTTTTCTTCGTATGAAGCATCGCCTTCAAGAGCTTTCAAAGCAGAACCAGCGATTACAGGAACATCGTCGCCTGGGAAGTCATATTCTGACAATAAGTCACGAACTTCCATTTCAACTAATTCTAGTAATTCTTCGTCATCAACCATATCCATTTTGTTTAAGAAAACAACGATGTATGGTACACCAACGTTACGTGATAACAAGATGTGTTCACGTGTTTGAGGCATAGGACCATCAGCAGCAGATACTACTAAGATCGCGCCGTCCATTTGAGCAGCACCAGTGATCATGTTTTTAACGTAGTCCGCGTGTCCTGGGCAGTCAACGTGAGCATAGTGACGTGCTTCAGTTTCGTACTCAACGTGAGCAGTTGAGATAGTGATTCCGCGTTCGCGTTCTTCTGGAGCGCCATCGATTTGGTCGTAAGCTGAAGCTTGAGCCAAACCTTTTTTAGATAATACAGTTGTGATAGCAGCTGTAAGTGTAGTTTTACCATGGTCAACGTGTCCGATCGTACCAATGTTTACGTGGGGTTTAGAACGGTCAAATTTTTCTTTTGCCATTTTAAAATGTTCCTCCTAAAAATGCAGTTTATTTTTTATATTTGATAGGTAGGGAGCCGCAGCTCCCCATCCCTTATCATCGATAATATTGTACACGAAACTCAGAAAAAAATATAGCTTTTTACTTAATTTCCTATACTTCCATCAATTATTCAGCTTTGCCGCCGTTTTTCTTGATGATTTCTTCTTGAACAGATTTAGGTACATCTTCATAGTGATCAAATGTCATCATGAACGTACCGCGACCTTGTGTTGATGAACGAAGTGTTGTTGCGTAACCGAACATTTCAGCTAATGGCACGATTGCGTTCACGATTTGTGAGTTACCGTGTGCTTCCATTCCTTCTACGCGTCCACGACGAGCAGTTACGTGACCCATAACATCACCTAAGTAATCTTCTGGTACAGTGATAACTACTTTCATCATTGGTTCAAGAATTACTGGGTTTGCTTTCTTCGCTGCAGCACGTAAAGCCATAGAAGCTGCAACACGGAAGGCAGTTTCACTTGAATCGACATCATGGTATGAACCATCATAAAGTTTTGCTTTGATGTCTACTAATGGGTAACCGGCTAAGACACCGTTCGCCATTGAGTCTTCAAGTCCTTTTTCAACTGCTGGGATGTATTCACGAGGAACCACACCACCGACAATCGCGTTTTCGAATTCGAAGCCTTTACCTTCTTCGTTTGGTGTAAATTCGACCCATACGTGACCGTATTGACCTTTACCACCAGACTGACGTACAAATTTACCTTCCGCTTGTGTTGCTGCACGGAATGTTTCACGATAAGAAACTTGAGGCGCACCTACGTTTGCTTCAACTTTAAATTCGCGACGCATACGGTCAACTAAGACGTCCAAGTGAAGTTCTCCCATACCAGCGATAACAGTTTCGCCTGTTTCAGCGTTTGTTTCCACACGGAATGATGGATCTTCTTCAGCAAGTTTTTGTAAAGCAACCCCCATTTTATCTTGGTCAGCTTTTGATTTAGGCTCAACAGCGACTTCGATAACTGGTTCTGGGAATTCGATTGATTCAAGGATTACTGGTGATTTTTCATCACATAGTGTATCCCCAGTTGTTGTGTCTTTCAAACCAACAGCAGCGGCGATATCGCCTGAGTATACTGTTTGGATTTCAGCACGTGTGTTGGCGTGCATTTGTAGGATACGACCGATACGTTCGCGTTTGCCTTTTGAAGCATTCAATACGTATGATCCAGAGTTCAAGATACCTGAATACACACGGAAGAATGTCAAACGACCTACGAATGGGTCAGTCATTACTTTAAACGCTAATGAAGCAAATGGTGCTTCATCGTCAGCCGGACGATCAGTTTCTTCGTCTGTTTTAGGATTGATCCCTTTAATCGCAGGAACATCAAGTGGTGAAGGCAAGTAGTCGATGACTGCATCCAACATCAATTGAACCCCTTTGTTTTTAAAGGCAGATCCACAAAGAACAGGGAAAAAGTCAACAGTCAATGTTGCTTGACGAATACCAGCTTTCAATTCTTCTTCAGTGATTTCTTCACCTTCCAAGAATTTCATCATTAGTTCTTCATCAGTATCAGCAACAGCTTCGATTAATTTTTCGCGCCATTCTTCAGCTAATTCTACATATTCTTCAGGAATTTCAGTCTCTTGGATTTCAGTTCCTAAGTCATTTGTGTAGATTTCAGCTTTCATTTTTACTAAGTCGATAATACCAGTAAAGTCATCTTCCGCACCAATTGGTAATTGGATTGGGTGAGCATTTGCTTGTAAACGATCATGTAAAGTTGATACAGAGTATAAGAAGTCTGCACCAATTTTGTCCATTTTGTTACAGAATACAACACGTGGTACGCGGTAATCTGTCGCTTGACGCCAAACTGTTTCTGTTTGAGGTTCTACACCTGATTGTGAGTCCAACACAGTTACAGCACCATCAAGTACACGCAATGAACGTTGCACTTCGATTGTGAAGTCCACGTGTCCTGGTGTGTCGATGATATTTACGCGGTTTTCTTTCCATTGCGCAGTTGTCGCAGCAGAAGTGATTGTGATCCCACGTTCTTGTTCTTGTTCCATCCAGTCCATTTGAGAAGCACCTTCATGTGTTTCACCAATTTTATGGATTTTACCTGTGTAATAAAGGATACGTTCAGTTGTCGTTGTTTTACCAGCGTCAACGTGGGCCATGATCCCGATATTACGAGTTTTTTCTAGCGAAAATTCTCTTGCCATTCTAGGTTGTTCCCCTCTCATTCTTACTTAACTTAAGCTAAGGTTGTCTCAGTACCTTCCAATAAAAAGCAGTGAGGATCTTACCAACGATAGTGAGCAAATGCGCGGTTGGCTTCCGCCATTTTGTGTGTGTCTTCGCGTTTTTTCACAGAAGCACCAGTGTTGTTTGCTGCATCCATGATTTCTTTTGCAAGACGTTCTTCCATTGTGTGTTCGCCACGCAAACGAGCGTAGTTTACCACCCAACGAAGACCTAGAGTTGTACGACGTTCAGGACGTACTTCTACTGGTACTTGGTAGTTAGAACCACCGACACGGCGAGCTTTAACTTCCAATACAGGCATAATGTTTTTCATTGCTTGTTCGAAAACTTCCAATGGATCATTTCCTGTAGATTCTTTGATAATGCCAAAAGCATTGTAGATAATATTTGCAGCAACACCGCGTTTACCATCAACCATTACACGGTTGATCAAACGAGTTACTAATTTTGAGTTATAAATAGGATCTGGTAAAACATCACGTTTTGCAACAGGACCTTTACGAGGCATCCGTAACTCCTCCTTCCGAGATATCAGTTCTGATTTAAATAAGATTCATTTGATCTGTTTGTCTTAAAGATTAAGCTTTAGGACGTTTTGTACCATATTTAGAACGAGATTGTTTACGATCGTTAACACCGGCAGTATCCAATGCACCACGAACGATATGGTAACGTACCCCTGGTAAGTCTTTTACACGTCCACCACGTAACAAGACCACGCTGTGTTCTTGTAAGTTGTGTCCGATACCTGGAATATAAGCTGTCACTTCAATCAAGTTTGACAAACGAACACGCGCATATTTACGTAGAGCTGAGTTCGGTTTTTTCGGTGTCATAGTTCCCACACGAGTAGCTACCCCACGCTTTTGAGGTGAGTTAACATTCGTTTGAGCTTTCTTGAAACTGTTATATCCTTTGTTCAATGCTGGTGAATTTGATTTTTCAACCTTGGATTTACGAGGTTTACGTACTAATTGATTAATTGTAGGCATCCCTAGTTGTCCTCCTTCCTTGATTCGCTTTATAGTCCCACACATCCAGGTGGTTCTTTTTTTGCGATAAAAAATAATGCATTCTCTGCATTCATATCAACTATGCTTTGATAGACAGTCAGCACGTCTCCAACGAGAGACCTGTAGATAAAGCACCTTTGATAGAATATCATGCTTATTCTTACCTGTCAAGTATCCTCCCAAGCTTTTTTCAAAAGAAATCTGTTACGAAAAAATCCGCAAATTTTGCGCTTCTTCCTATATAATAGAGACAAAGCATTTATTTAAAAAAGGCGGGAAGAAAATGAACCTAAAAGAAATGGTCGGCATTGAAGCGGCTAGTTATGTAAAAGATGGCATGGTCGTTGGCTTGGGCACTGGCTCAACAGCCTACTACATGATTGAAGAACTGGGTCGACGTGTAAAAGAAGAAGGTCTATCGATCACTGGTGTCCCAACTTCTTGGGCATCGAAAAAACAAGCAGAAGGATTAGGTATCCCGATTCGCACCATCGATGAAGTGGACGCTGTGGATCTAACGATCGACGGTGCAGATGAGATCAGCAAGGATTATCATGGCATCAAAGGCGGCGGTGCAGCCCTTTTATTCGAAAAAATCGTGGCGTCTAACTCCAAAAAAGTTTTGTGGATCGTTGATGAATCGAAAATGGTCGAAACACTTGGTGCCTTCCCGTTGCCAGTGGAAGTGATCCCTTATGGCAGCCAACAGCTGTTGCGTCTGTTCGAGAAGAAAAACTACCATCCAAAACTGCGTCTGAATGAAGAAGGCGAACCTTTAAAAACCGATTGCAGCAATTACATCATCGATCTTCATCTAGAAACGATCACCGCTCCTACTGAGTTGGCACAGGAATTAGATGCTACAGTGGGCGTGGTTGAACACGGTCTGTTTTTGGATATGGTTCATACGATCATTGTCGGATTGCCTGAAGGACCGAGTACCAAGCACGTTAGATAAAGGAAACAAAAAAGGAGAAGCAAAAATGCTTCTCTTTTTTTCGTTATTTTTCTTCAATCGACTTAATTTTTATTATTTTTTGTGCAAATTACCCTATCATTTAAGAAATAATTATGATACATTCAATAAAAAGGGAAAGGTAGGAGGGTTTATGAAAATCATAGGCTATGCTCGTTCAACGATCACCGACAACTCAACAAGTGAACAATTAAACAAGCTCGAAGAATTTGGGTGTCATGAATTTTTCCATGAGACATTTAGCGTGGAAGAAAGTGAAGAAAATCATTCATTGGAGTCAGTGGTGGCACAAATGCAGCCCGGCGACACCTTAGTCGTTACGGAACTGCATCGTTTAGGGAAAACGACCAGACAGCTGACCGATCTCACTGATCTATTAAAACAGCGAGAGCTTCATCTGGTTTCACTGGCAGAACAAATCGATACCCGCGGTCCGATGGGACAGGTTTACTTCAATTTAATGGAAGGACTTGCGATCATGGAACGCTCACTCATCAAAGAGCGCACGCTGGTCGGCTTAAATAAAGCCCGCAAAAAAGGCAAAATTGGCGGTCGTCCAAAAATCGATCCAAAAACGATTAAAAAAATCCGTCAATTGTACTACGAAAAAAAAGAAACGATTCAATATATTTCTGAAAAATGCGGTGTTTCTGTAGGTACATGCTATAAATACATAAAATTATCCGAAGAAGAATGGAACAAGTTACGTTCATAGTTGTCGACTCCCCCTAGAACAGCATGAAACAAAAGCGGTCCTCTTTTTAATGATCCCCTTTTGTTTTTCCTTAAGAATGGCGTTTTCCCCCAGCTTTTCCTCCAAAACCATGGAAATTCTTTGAGAAAGAGTGTACAATAAATACGGAATTGAAAATTTCAGAAAAATATCGAATATCTAAAGGAGAGTTTTACATGCCAAAATTAGTATTTTCTCGTCATGGACTAAGCGAATGGAACAAATTAAACCAGTTTACCGGTTGGGCTGATGTTGATCTAGCGCCAGAAGGTGTCGAAGAAGCAATCGAAGGCGGACGTAAAATCAAAGAAGCAGGCATCGAATTTGACGTTGCTTACACATCTGTTTTAACTCGTGCCATCAAAACTTGTAATTACATTTTAGAATATTCTGATCAACTTTGGGTACCAACGATCAAATCATGGCGCTTAAACGAACGTCATTACGGTAAATTACAAGGTTTAAATAAAAAAGAAACTGCTGAAAAATACGGTGACGAACAAGTACACATCTGGCGTCGTTCTTACGATGTTTTACCTCCATTGATGGAAGCTTCAGATGAAGGTTCTGCTGCAAACGACCGTCGTTATGCAATGCTTGACCCTCGCGACGTACCTGGTGGAGAAAACTTAAAAGTTACTTTAGAACGTGCATTGCCTTTCTGGCAAGATGAAATCGCCCCAGCATTAAAAGACGACAAAACTGTCTTAGTTGCGGCTCACGGAAACTCTCTACGTGCATTAGCAAAACATATCGAAGGTATTTCTGACGAAGATATCATGGATCTTGAGATCCCAACTGGTCAACCACTTGTTTATGAATTGAACGATGATTTGACTGTTGCGAAAAAATACTACTTATAAGCCTCGCTTATCGCTGCCCTTTTTAACCAAAGGGCAGTTTTTTTATTGGCATTTTCTCCCCCCTCTTTTATAATTGAGGGCATACTCGAAAGGAGCTTATTATGAAACTAGTCAAAAATGATACCGTTTTATTTTTAGGTGACAGCATCACAGATTGCGATCGTGATCGCCAAGACCCCCACGATTTAGGACATGGGTTTGCCCGTCTCGTTGCCGATCAGCTGGCAGAGAAATTCCCCACTGCGGGCTTTACCTTTTATAACCGCGGGATCGGCGGCAATAAAGCTGCCAATGTCTTAGCCCGTCTCCAAGAAGATTGCCTCCAATTAGCGCCTGACGTCTTGGTCTTTATGATTGGGATCAACGACACGTGGCACAATGCCGGTGGTCCCGATTTTGGTTCAGAAGCTGCGGCAACGTCCTTTGAGGCAACCTACCGTCAAATTCTGGAACAAGTGACCCAACAGGGGATCACGCGTATTTTCTTGCTGGAACCTTTTGTATTGCCATATCCTGAAGATCGCCAAACCTGGCGGATCGATCTTGATCCGAAAATCCAAATCGTTCGTCGCTTAGCTGCCGCCTTTCATTGTCAACTGCTGCCGCTGGATGGCTTGTTTGCCGAAGCATCCGTCGCTAGCTCCCCACAGGCACTGACAGGCGATGACGGTGTGCACCCTACTCCTGCAGGACACGCCTTGATTGCGAATCAGCTAATGGCCCGTTTGGCTTTTTCTTCTGAAGGGTAAATAAACAGACCGCTCCGCGACAACCAAGTCGCAGGAACGGTCTTTTTAATGATTAAAGATAGGTTGAAGGAGTCAAGGAATCTTGGTAGATTGCGATCACGTCTTCTTCTTGTAGCGGTACATACGCATTTGTTGCAATAGAGCTGAATTGAACTGCTTGAGCCGCCATTTCAGCAAAATGAGTGTCATCGGCGATTCCCACTTCTGGCAAAGTCATCGGAATATCGCAAGAAGCAAAAAAGTCATACAGTTTTTGAATCCCCATTCGGGCAGCTAATTCTGGCACTGCTTCTTGGACACCAAAGACTTCTCTGGCAAAACGCGCAAATTTCGGCGCCGTTTCTTCATTCAATACATGAAGCATCCAGCGTGGGGTCAGGATCGCTAAGCCGATGCCATGGGTAATGTCATAAAACGCACTCAACTCATGCTCCATCGCATGACAAGACCATGCACCACCCTTGCCGCTTCCAGTCAAACCATTTAAGGCTAAGGTGCTCGCCCACATCAAATTCGCCCGTGCGTCATAGTCCGAGGGATCCTTTAATGCGATGGGCAGATTTTTAATGACTGCTTTTAGCAATCCTTCTGCTACACCGTCTTGGACATCTGTTCCTTCTGTTTTACTGAAATAATTTTCAATCAGATGGCTCATGATATCCGCTGAACCGGCAGCCGTTTGATAACGACTGACACTAAAGGTCGTTGTTGGATCTAAAAAGGATACTTTCGGTAAAAATTCGGGTCCGTGAACGCCAAGTTTTTGTTTCGTTTCTAGATTAGAGATCACTGCGCCGCGATTCATTTCACTGCCGGTAGCCGCAAGGGTCAAGATCGTTACTAATGGAATCGCTGGTCCTTGATAGCTTCTGGAAAGTACTAAGTCCCAAGGCTCTTGCTCACTGCAAGCCGCCCCAGCAATCACTTTGCTGCAATCAATTACAGAACCGCCGCCAACAGCTAAAATGACGTCGATCTTTTCTGAACGACAAAGAGCGGCTCCTTGACGAACGGTTTCGATTCGTGGATTTGGATCGACACCAGTCAATTCAGTGACTTGATTGCCGTTGGCAGTCAATTGCGCCATGACTGCATCGTACAAGCCGTTTTTCTTGATACTGCCGCCACCATAGACTAGCAAGACGTTTTTTCCAAATGTATTCAGTACTTCTGGCAATTCGTTCAGACGGTCTTTCCCAAAACGAATGTCCGTCGTTACATGAAACGTAAAATTATTCATTGTCTCGTCTCCTTTTTACACCTTTTCTTTTCATTAAACCATTTTCTGGCAAAAGTGCAACGCTTCTTCGTGGCTTTTTGCCAACAAAAAAAGATAACACATTCTCGGTTGCATGCAAACCAATACGATTTGGCTGCTTGCTCTCTCAAAAGCAAGCAGCCCTCGCATCGTTCATGCACCGATCCTGTGGTATCTTTTTTACGCGATCGCTGTTTCTAAGCCAACTTTGATCATGTCGTTAAACGTCGTTTGTCTTTCTTCTGGCGTTGTTTCTTCTCCAGTGATGATGTGGTCGCTGACGGTACAGATCGCTAAGGTTTGAACGTGGAATTTCGCCCCTAAATAGTATAAGGCTGCGGCTTCCATCTCAACACCCATCACTCCAAGGTCTGCCAACTGTAACGTTTCCGTCATGTCATCTTTGTAGAAGGTATCTTCAGATAAGATGTTGCCGACGTGGGTCGTAAATCCTGATTCAATCGCTGTATCATAGGCTTTACGCAGCAGTGCAAAGTCAGCGATTGGTGGGAAATGGAAACTTTGGAAGTTTTTTGCCACCATCGAGGAACTTGTTGCTGCCGCTTGGGCAATCACAAGATCACGCACATGGACATCTTTTGAGATGGCACCACACGTACCGACCCGAATCAATTTCTTCACGCCGTAAGAGTTGATCAATTCATGGGCATAGATGCTCGCTGAAGGCATGCCCATGCCGGTTCCTTGGACAGAGACCCGCTCGCCCTTATAAACGCCTGTATAGCCCAACATTCCCCGAACATTGTTGTAACAGATCGGGTCTTCTAAAAATGTTTCAGCAATATATTTTGCCCGCAGTGGATCACCTGGTAACAAGATTTTGTCTGCGATCTCGCCTGCTTTTGCTTCGATATGAACGCTCATTCGTTTTTCTCCTTTGGTCTGCTTTTTATAGTACTGCTAACGTTTCTTTGATCAACGCTTTAAATTCTGCCTTGACCCGTTCCGTCGTTTCCACGACTTCTTCGTGATTCAAGCTCGCTTGCATACCAGCAGCCAGGTTTGTGATGCAAGAAACACCTAAGACTTTCAAGCCACTGTGAACAGCAACGATCACTTCTGGGACAGTCGACATACCGACAGCATCGGCACCGATCGTCCGAGCAAAGCGGATCTCTGCTGGCGTTTCATACGTAGGACCTGAGAAGCCCATATAGACGCCTTCTTTTAAGTGCAATCCTTTTGATGCGCCAACTTTTTGTGCCGCTTCCCGATAAGGCAAATGGTAAGCTTGGCTCATATCTGGGAAACGTGGACCCATTTCTTCTTCGTTTTCACCAATCAGTGGGTTGTCCCCCATAAAGTTGATTTGATCGGTGATCAACATCAAGTCTCCAGGCTGGAAGCTTTCGTTCACACCGCCACAGGCATTGGTCACGACTAAGGAATGAGCTTTCAATGCCGCCATCACACGGACGGGGTAAGTGACCGTCTGCATCGAATGGCCTTCATAATAATGGAATCGTCCTTGCATCGCTAAGACTTTTTTCCCAGCTAATGTTCCATAGACCAATTGTCCAGCATGACCGACCACTGTCGAAACAGGAAAATGCGGGATATCGTTATAAGGCAACACGATTGGATTTTCGATCTCATCGGCTAATTCCCCTAAGCCAGAACCTAAAATCAAGCCAAATTCCACTTCACCGACGCCGCTTCCTTTGATAAATGCCGTTGTTTCTTGTAATTTCTCATGTAACGTTGTCATTTCATCACCTCTAGTTTAAATGTTTTAAAAAGCTAGTTCCGTTTTCTGTAGCTGAAACACCAAAGTTTTCAGCGATCGTTGCGGAAATATCCGCATAGTAGCCTTGTGGCAATTTTCCTTGGCCTTGTAATTTCTTGCTGTACGCTAGTAATGGCACATATTCTCTCGTGTGATCCGTTCCCGTAAAGGTTGGGTCATTGCCGTGGTCAGCTGTGATCAACAGCAGATCCTCGTCTCCCATTGCTTCTAAGAGTTCTGGAATACGCAAATCAAAATCTTCAATGGCGTGGGCATACCCTACGACATCGCGACGGTGACCATAAAGCGCATCGAAGTCGACTAAGTTCGTAAAGCTTAGACCCGTAAAGTCTTGTTTCATCACCTTCAATAATTGATCCACACCGTCCATATTGCTCTTCGTCCGTACAGAATCGGTGATTCCTTGCCCGTTGAAGATATCATTGATTTTCCCAACGGCGATCACGTCTTTTCCAGCTTCTTTCAATGAATCTAACACTGTATGGCCAAATGGATCGAGTGCGTAGTCATGACGATTGCTCGTACGAGTAAAGTTTCCAGGCTCACCGACGTAAGGACGCGCGATGATGCGGCCGATCATATACGGCTCATCTTTCGTGATATCCCGAACGTACTGACAAATACGATACAATTCTTCTAATGGAATGATTTCCTCATGAGCGGCGATCTGCAACACTGGGTCAGCCGAAGTGTAAACGATCAGATCCCCGGTCTTCATTTGATGTTCGCCAAAGTCATCAATGACTGCTGTCCCAGAATACGGCGCATTGCAGACGATTTTGCGTCCAGAGAACGCTTCGATCTGTTGCAATAATTCATCGGGAAACCCATCTGGAAATACGCGGAAAGGCTTTTGGATATTCAAGCCCATGATCTCCCAGTGACCCGTCATCGTATCTTTCCCAACAGAAACTTCTTCCAATTTGGTTGCATACCCATCATGGTCAGCTACCGCCTTTACGCCTTCTAAAGGACGAATCGTCCCTAGGCCTAATTGTTCCAAGTGAGGGATCGTTAAGCCTGCTTCTTTTGCAATATGGCCTAATGTATCTGAACCGACATCACCAAAAGCTGCCGCATCAGGTGCTTCACCAATTCCGACTGAATCCATCACGATCAAGTGTACACGTTTAAACATTCTATTCCCTACTTTCTTTATTTTATGCTTTTACAAGCGGATCTACTACCTCTATCATACTAAACTTAAGCAAAAATTGCGCTGGGTTGCTTTGGAAATTTCCTGACGCTTTCCTTTCACCCAGAGGATAGAAAAAGGGCAGGACACAGCAACACATTCATGTCCCATAGCCCCACCCTTTCATACTGAAAAAATTATTTAGATTTAATGTAGTTCTTCCCGTTAGCTTTCGGACCAGCAGCTTTTCCAAGGAAAAGAACGAGCACGATGATCGTCAAGGCATAAGGCGCAGCTTGTAAGTAAACTGCTGGAATGGAAGAGATGATTGGCAGCTGGCCACCTACGATACTGATGTTTTGCGCGAAACCGAAGAAAATCGCTGCGCCCATCGCACCAAGTGGATTCCATTTACCAAAGATCATCGCAGCCATCGAGATAAACCCTTGACCGGCGATTGTTGTCACAGCAAAGCGACCCGCGATCGATTGAGCAAACAAGGCACCGCCCATCCCACCAAGGAATCCAGAGATCAAGACGCCTGAGTAACGCATCACGTAAACATTGATCCCTAAGGTATCAGCTGCTTGAGGATGCTCACCGACAGAACGAAGACGCAACCCAAAGCGTGTTTTGAAAATCACGAACCACGCGATCACTGAGATCAAAATAGCGAAGTACGCCGGTAAGAACGTTTGATTAAAGAAAATCGGGCCAATGATAGGAATATCTTTAAGAATCGGGAAATTGAAATACCCCAATGTCCGTTGGATGTTATCGGTTTGCCCTTTGTTGTAGATCGCTTTAACTAAGAACACGGCCAAAGCTGGTGCCATCAAGTTCATCACCGTACCACTGATGATGTGGTCTGCACGGAAGTTGATGGTTGCCACCGCATGCAGCAAGGAGAAAACCACACCGACAAGTCCGCCGACGAGCATCCCTAACCACGGTGTCCACGCACCAAATTGTGACGCAAATTCAATATTGAAAACAATCGAGCTAAAAGCACCCATAACCATGATTCCTTCAAGACCCACGTTAACGATCCCGCTTCGCTCTGAGAACACGCCACCTAGCGCCGTCAAAATCAGAGGAGACGCATAAATCAATGTTTGAGTGACGATCGAAGAAATTAAACTAATATCCATTAGATG
The DNA here is from genome assembly GCF_050543505.1 of Enterococcus sp. DIV1067f. NCBI lineage: Bacteria > Bacillati > Bacillota > Bacilli > Lactobacillales > Enterococcaceae > Enterococcus > Enterococcus sp. DIV1067f. The sequence goes on along the minus strand of NZ_CP172940.1, from coordinate 257,240 downwards.
GTTCCTCCTTCCTGATCTTGATCGTTTGGTTGGGCTTCAATCTCCTGTACGACCAGCGCTTCTTTTTTGCCGTCAAAGATTTTTGCCAACAAGAAACGAATCACAAAACTGATCGCTACGAAGAAAATAATAATTGCGATATTAACATCAACTAATTCAGATGGAATACCTGCAAACTGCATGCCTTGTCCACCTAATTTCAAAATACTGAACAAGAGGGCTGAAAGCAAGATTCCGATCGATGAGCCGCTTCCTAACAAGGATACAGCCATACCGTCAAACCCGATGCTTAATGATGACCCTTGAACGAAGAAGTTTTCAAACGTTCCTAGTCCTTGAACGACTCCACCTAATCCGGCAAGTGTTCCAGAGATGATCATGGAGATAATGATCGTCTGTTTGCTACTCATCCCAGCATATTCAGAAGCGCTTGGGTTCAAGCCCACCGCGCGGATCTCATAACCAAGAGTGGTTTTTTTCATCAAGAACCAAACCAAAACTAAGAAGATCAAGGCTAAGAAGATCCCCAAGTTCAAGCGAGAGTTGCTCGTGATACTTGCTAGAAACGGGGTCTGCATGGAGGCATTTTCCCCCACCATTTTCGTGACCCCTTTTGTCGTGATCATGGATTCGCTCATCACATTATTGACTAAATGGTTCCCCGTATAAAGCAAGATATAGTTCATCATGATCGTCACGATGACTTCACTCGTACCAAAGAATGCCCGTAGGAACCCAGGAATCGCAGCTGCGATCGCCCCGCATAAAGCCCCTACGATCACGGCTAATGGCAAGACCACCAACCGAGGCGCATCCGGCATCGCTAGTGCGACCCAGATACTGGCAACCCAACCTGCTAGCGCTTGACCAGAAAGACCGATATTGAAGAATCCCGCTGAGTTTGCAATGGCAAATCCAAGAGCGGTAAAGATCAATGGTCCTGCTGTAACAAAAATCTCACCAATGTTGCGGGCATTTAACCCACCTGTTTGTCCGTTGATAAAAACGGTCCGGAACATTTGTGTATACCCTGTGATCGGGCTGTAGCCGAAGGCCGCCATAATGATTCCGCCAAGGACGAATCCCAACAAGACAGCGATGATCGGCACTAATATATTGCGGATCTTTTCTTTGCGGTTATTCAACCGAACCACCTACTTCCTCCATTTGCAGCTCTCGTCTTGCTTCCTCCAAGGAGTACCCTGCCATCAACAAGCCAAGCTCTTTCTCTGATGTTTCTTTCGGATCAACGACCCCAACGATCTCACCAGCATGAATAACAGCAATGCGGTCTGATACATTCAAAATTTCATCTAATTCAAAGCTGACTAATAAAACAGCTTTGAACTTATCCCGTTGTTCAATCAAGCGTTTGTGGATAAATTCGATCGCTCCGACATCCAACCCACGGGTCGGATTGGCAACGATCAATAGATCAGGATCGCGGCTGATTTCTCGTGCGATAATCGCTTTTTGTTGATTCCCGCCGGACAATGCCCGTGCCGGTACGATCTCATTGACTGTTCGTACGTCAAATTCTTGAATCAAGTCACGAGCAAACTCGTTGATCTCTCCATAGTCCAAGACACCTGCATTACTCAAAGGTTTTTTGTAGTAGGTTTGTAAGGCGATGTTTTCTGATAACATCATATCCAAGACAAGCCCGTATTTATGGCGGTCTTCTGGCACATGACCAACGCCGGCTTCGGTGACTTTCCGAGGCTTGAAGTTGGTGATGTCATCGCCATTCAGCAAGACCTTGCCACTTTCGACTTTCCGTAAACCAGTGATGGCTTGTAACAGCTCTGATTGCCCATTGCCATCGATACCAGCAATCCCCAATACTTCACCTGCACGTACTTCTAAGCTTAAGTTTTTGACTGCTTCTAAGCCGCGGTTTTCTTTTACGACTAAGTTTTCAACAGAAAGCACGACTTCTTTTGGTGACGCCTCTTTCTTCGGTGTCTTGAAGGACACAGAACGACCAACCATCATATCGGCCAACTGTTGGGAGCTGACGTCTTTGACATTGACAGTGCCGATCCCTTGCCCCCGACGGATAACTGTACAGCGGTCTGCCACCGCTTTGATCTCATCCAGTTTGTGGGTGATCAAGATGATCGATTTCCCTTCACGCACCAATCCGCGCATGATCTCGATCAGCTCTTCGATTTCTTGCGGTGTCAAAACTGCCGTTGGTTCATCAAAAATCAGTACATCTGCGCCGCGGTAAAGAGTTTTCAAGATCTCTACCCGTTGTTCCATCCCGACAGAGATGTCACGCACATAGGCATCTGGATCAACCGATAAACCATATTGTTCAGAAACTTTTTTGATTTCTTTGCGGGCTTTCTTGCGATCTAACACACCGAGATGATGGGGTTCGCTTCCCAAAATGATATTTTCTGTTACAGTAAAGGCGTCTACCAGCATGAAATGCTGATGCACCATACCGATCCCCAATTTGTTTGCTGCGGTCGGACTCGTGATATTCACTTTTTCACCATTCATCCAGATTTCACCAGATGTTGGTTCCAATAATCCTGACAACATATTCATCAAGGTCGACTTGCCCGCTCCATTTTCACCAAGCAATGCGTGGATTTCTCCTGGCCTTACTTGCAAGTTGACATCGTCATTGGCTTTGAACGTTCCAAACTCTTTGGTGATATGACGCATTTCTACAACATATTTTTCCTCAGCCAAATTACTCACATCCTTACTTTCTAATTCGCTTATACAAACCATTCGTCATGTCAAAAAAATAATTGCTATTGCTTAGGATGATTACTATCCTCATGAAAACCCGTAGCTTTCATCAACATAGTAATCCAACAACGATCATCTTGCCCTAGGCTAGGGCAAGATAACCGAAAAGAACCACTTTATTTTTCAGGTGTTTCTGGTACTTCTACTTTGCCGTCGATCACGTCTTGTTTCGCTGTTTCGATCGCTGCTTTGGCATCATCTGAAAGGAACCCTTCAGTAATGTCTACACCGCCATCTTTCAAGCCGTAAACAATGTGTTCGCCGCCAGGGAAGTTATCTTCTAACGCACGAGTTGAGATATCTTGTACCGCTGCGCCAACACCTTTCAATGTTGAAGCCAGTGTGAAGTTATCTTCTTTGCCGTCAGCAGTTGTGTATTTTCCTTCGTCTTGTTGATCGCTATCTACACCGATGACCCAAACTTTTTTGTCTTCTAGGTCTGCTTCGTTCAATTGTTCATTGATTGCTTTTGCTTCTTGGAAGACACCTGCACCAGTACCACCAGATGCGTGGAAGATTACGTCAACGCCACTTTGGTACATTGAAGCTGCCAATGCTTTCCCTTTAGCAGGATCACCAAATGATGCTGCATATTGAGGATCAACCGTGATTTCTTTGCCTAATTTTTCAGCTGCGTCTTGAACGCCCTTCATGAAACCAGCTTCGAAACGGTCGATAACGACGCCTTCTTCACCACCGATGAAGCCGACTTTGTTTGTTTTGGTTGTATACGCTGCGGCAAAACCAGCTAAGTAAGCTGCTTCGTTATCTTTAAATGTTGCTGAAACAACGTTGTCTTTGCCTTCGATCACATCATCGATGATTCCGAATTGTGTATCAGGGTTTTGGTCAGCTGCTGCTGCGATTGAATCTTTCAATAAGTAACCCACACCGAAAACTGTTTTGAAACCATTTTGAACGGCACCATTTACGTTGGTTGTGTATTCTGAAGCTTCATTTGATTGCACGTAGTCATAACCACCAGCACCGCGAGCGATCCCGTGTTCCTCACCCCATGCTTCTAAGCCTTCCCACGCTGATTGGTTGAATGAACGGTCATCCACCCCACCGATATCGGTAACGATTGCGACACTATGCGCTGCATCAGTCGTACCGTCTGCAGAACCTCCGCCAGTTGAATCAGTTGAACCTGAATTTCCTCCGCCACAAGCACCAAGTAAAGTCAACCCAGCTACTGCAACAATACCTAAACTAAATAATTTTGCTTTTTTCATTGCTGTAAAGCCCCCTAAAAATATAGTTTTTTTCAACAGCCGCATCGACTGAATGAACATGGTTTATAAATCTTTGTTCGTGAAGTAATAAGGCAATAGGCCTTCTACCGTGGTTTCTTTGATGACACCATCATCGCCGACTAAGGTCACCGGCATATCTGGCGCACAAAATTCCACCATGACCTGGCGGCAAGCACCGCAAGGAGAGATCGGTTCTGGCGTATGACCCGCCACAACCAAATGTTGAAACTCTTTTTCGCCTTCAGAAACGGCTTTGAAAAAAGCGGTTCGTTCTGCGCAATTTGTTAAGCCATATGAGGCATTTTCAATGTTGATCCCTTGATATATCGTACCATTTTTGGCAACGAGACAAGCACCGACCGGAAACTTAGAGTACGGCACATACGCTTTATCTAAGGCGGAAACGGCGGTGTCGATCCACTCTTTTTTCGCTGTTGTCATTGTCTTCCCCGCTCTTGTTTTTATTTTTTGCTACTTTACTTAATAATGCTAAGCTTAGTAGCCAGCACCTGTTGAGCCAGTCACGATAGCAACACTTGCGCTTGTTCCTAAGCGATTTGCCCCCGCTTCGACCATAACTGCAGCTTCTGCTTCGTTGTGGATACCACCAGAAGCTTTGACACCCATTTCTGGTCCTACTGTTTCACGCATCAAGCGAACATCTTCAACGACTGCCCCACCAGTTGAAAAGCCAGTTGAGGTTTTCACGAAATCTGCACCAGCTGCTTTGGCTAATTCACAGGCTTTGACGATTTCTTCGTTGTCTAATAACGCTGTTTCAATGATTACTTTGACAAGCGCTTTGTCTTTGGCTGCTTCAACGACTGCTTCGATGTCTGCTTGAACTTTTTTGTATTGTTTTGATTTCAAGGCACCTACGTTGATTACCATATCGACTTCATCTGCGCCGTTTTTGATCGCATCTGTTGTTTCATAAGCTTTGACCTCAGATGTGTTTGCCCCTAAAGGAAAACCGATCACGGTACAAACAGCCGTTGGTTCGCCTTGTAATTTTTCTGCTGCTAATGAAACCCACGTTGGATTGATGCAGACAGAATAGAAGTGATAGGTTTTTGCCTCTTCGATGATTCGTAAAACATCTTCCTCCGTTGCGTCTGCTTTCAAAATCGTGTGGTCGATCATGCGATTCAATTCCATTTTTATTCGCTCCTTATTCTGTAATAATGTCATGGATCAATGGCGGTTCTGCGCCATCTTCCCCAATTTCAATATTTTGGTCGATCAATGCTTTGACATCCTCGATTGCTTCGGTATTGCTATAGATCGTCAATAGCGATTCCCCTTTGCTTACGGATTCGCCAACTTTCTTATGCAATTTGATGCCCACGGCATGGTCGATGTCTTCGTCTTTGGTCTTACGACCTGCCCCTAACATCATCGCCGCGATCCCTAGCTCATTGGCAACTAATTTCGTCACCAAGCCGCTAGTTTTCGCTGGGACTTCCACTTCATATTTCGCTGTCAAAATCTTGCTCGGGTCATCGATCACTGAAGCGTCTCCGCCTTGGTCTGTGATCATCTGTCTGAATTTTTCTAACGCTTTGCCTGAATGCAAGGCTTCTTCCAACAGTTGGCGTGCTTCTTCCAATGAATCAGCTTTTTTCGCTAAAACGACCATTTGGCTGCCCAGTGCATAGCACATTTCTTCCAAGTCTTTCGGTCCTTTTCCTTGCAGTGTCTCAATGGCTTCCACCACTTCCAAACTGTTGCCGATCGCTTCCCCTAAAGGTTGTGACATATCAGAAATGACTGCCATCGTTTGGCGATTTGCCAATTTTCCGATACGGACCATCGTTTGGGCTAAGCGTTTGGCATCCTCCAAGTTTTTCATAAAGGCGCCATCGCCTGTGGTTACATCTAACACGATCGCATCGGCACCTGCCGCGATTTTTTTACTCATGATCGAACTGGCAATCAATGGGATCGAACTAACCGTTGCCGTCACATCTCGTAAGGCATACAGTTTTTTGTCCGCAGGAGCTAAATCTCCTGATTGACCGATCACGGCCACTTTACTTTCGTTGACTAATCGGATAAAGTCGGCTTCAGAAAGCTCGATTTTAAATCCAGGGATCGCTTCAAGCTTGTCTAACGTCCCTCCGGTATAGCCTAAGCCGCGGCCAGACATTTTCGCAACCGGTACGCCAACACTAGCCACTAATGGCGCTAGGATCAACGTGGTCGTATCACCAACACCACCAGTCGAATGCTTATCGACTTTGATTCCTTCAATTGAGGATAGGTCGATCACTTCACCAGAATTTGCCATTGCTAGCGTTAAGTTCGTGATCTCTTCATCTGTCATATCTACATAAAAAATAGCCATCAACAAGGCACTCATTTGATAATCTGGAATACTTCCTTCAGTATACGCAGTTACAATGTAGTCAATTTCTTCCTTCGTCAATGACTTGCCGTCACGTTTCTTTTCAATTAAATCCACCATTCGCATCGAAATGACCCTCGCTTCCTTTAACATTATACAATAATTTTTCGTAGGGTAAACCACTTTAGTAAAACAGTTTACTAAATATCGCAAAACTATGAAAACACTTACAAGAAGAAATATACCGCATTATTTCTCGCTTGTCAATGTCTTCACGCTCTCACGAATAATTAATTTTGTATCAAAAATCTTATTTGGAATTCGCCGTGTCGGAAACTCAATGGCGTCCACTAAAAACTTCGCTGCGGTAAAACCGATTTCAAAGGTCGGCTGCATGACCGTGGTAAGCGGTGGTGTGATATATTCCGATAATTTCAAGGCATCAAAGCCGATCACCGAGTAGTCTTCTGGTACTTTTTTGCCAGCCTCATAAATCGCTTGATAACAGCCGATCGCCATGGCGTCGTTGCCGCAGAAAAACGCTGTGATCTCTTTGTACTTCAATAATTCCTTCGTTGCTTCGTACCCGCCGGTAACCGTTAATTCAGCATTTTCTACATATCGGCCTTTAAAAGGGATCTGATGGTCCTTTAAGGCATGGCGATAGCCATTGAACCGTTCCTCTAATTGATAGTAGCCGGTGATTTCTTTGAGCATCGCAATGTTGCGGTGACCGTTTTTGATCAAATAACTGACGGCTTGGTAGGCACCTTCGTATTCTTTCACGATTAAACGACCATTGTCCCGCTGATTGATCCCGCGATCGACTAAAATAATTGGTCGGTCATCAAAGAACCCGCTCTTCAAGGAATAATCCTCCGGCAGTAAATGCGGCGTCGCTAATAAGATACCATCTACCGAACGATGAGACAGTTCATTCAAATATTGAACCTCTTTTTCTTGGCTGTGGCGCGAATTGCATAACACTAGCATGTAACCTAGTGGATTGAAATAACTTTCCGCCCCTTCAATGACTTTAGAGAAAAAGAAATCCGTCACATCAGGCACGATCATTCCGATCGTTTTTGAATGGCGGTTGATAAGATTCGAAGCAAAAAAATCCGGCTTATAGTGATATTTATTTACGATATCTAAGACCCGCTTCCGGGTTTCTTCACTAAAACGGCTGCCTTTATTGTTTAGGATCTGCGACACGGTCGTGACAGAGACGCCAGCCATTTCAGCAATCTGTTTAATCGTCAATTTCATCTGCTTCTCTCCTCTCTTGCCTAAAGTGTAGCAAATTTTTCTCAAAAAAAATAGCACACTTTCAACAAGTGTGCGACTTTCTTTTTCGTTGATCAAAAATAGCCCGATGATATAGACAGCTGATTAACCAACGCTGCAATTGCCTGAAAGGCTGCTGGCAATAGGCTTTTTGAGAAACCAACTGGTCCAGTTGCTGCTAACCAGCGCTTGCCTTGGCGATGCCTTTGATCTGCTGAGAATCAAAGAGCAGCTACGCTTCTTTTACGCTTTGAATGATGTAATAGCCTTTGTCTTTTTTGATGATTTCGGCATTGCCAAAGGTCTCTTGCATTTTCTTTTGAGCACTCGGCGCCCCTTGTTTCTTTTGGATCACGATCGTTAAAGTTCCCCCTGTTTTTAGTAGCGGAAACGCCCCTGTCAAAATCTCATGGACGACTTCTTTTCCTGCCCGAATCGGTGGGTTGCTGAGGATCGCCGCATAAGCAGGTTGATTTAATTGGGCATAGATATTGGATTGATGGATATCTACCTGTTCAATGCCGTTACGCTGGGCATTGCCTTTTGCCAAATCCACTGCCCGCTGATTGATATCGATCATCTCGACAGGTCGCTGACTTGCATAAGCCAACGATAAGCCAACAGGACCATAGCCACACCCAACGTCTAGCAGACTTCCTTCTGGCAGCTCCGCCCACTCAAACGCATCGATCAGCACCCGCGAGCCGTAGTCCACCGTGTCTCGGGAAAACACCCCGCTATCTGTCACAAAATGAAACTTCTTTCCTCTTAATTCAAACGACCACTGTTCAAAATCATGGGCCGTATCAGGATTTTCTGTATAGTAATGATTACTCATGTTTATGCTCCTTTCTTCTATTCCCTTTTCGCTTGTTTTTTCTACTGGCTTCTACTGGTTTTTTCCTTGTTTCTTCTATTAGAACGAGTGAACGTAGTGAAAACACCAGTAAAAAAGACGTGCAAGATTTGCCTGCTGCTTCTTTCTAATCATACCGAAAAACAGCCAGAAGTAAACGCCCAGCAAAAAAAACAACGAAAAAACAGTTTTTTGTTGTTTCTGCAAAGGAAATCATGTCTTTTTTCCAAGTTCTGTGGGTTTCTATGGTAAAATACTTTCGAACAGTGGCCTATCGCTTCTAATAGAAACCGATGATGCCGCAAAAAAGGAGCCTACTATGCAAGAAACCATGAATTTTTATCAAATTCCTCGTGAGCAATGGCAAGGGTTTTATACGAACGGCATGATGCCTTTCACTCAAGAAGAATTGGATAATATCAAAAGTTTGAACGACCGGATCTCGGTCCAAGATGTGGAAGATGTTTATGTGCCTTTATGCCATCTGATCCATCTTTATATGAAAGAGTTTGAATCATTGACCCTCAGCAAGGGACTCTTTTTACACCGCTATGTTAAAATGCCGCCTTTTATCATCGGCATCGCCGGAAGCGTCGCCGTCGGCAAAAGTACCACCGCACGGCTCGTCCAAAATTTATTGGCCCGTTTGTTTCCCCGCAGAACCGTCCAACTGATCACCACTGACGGCTTTTTGTACCCGAACGAAGTCTTGGAAGAACGCGGCAGCTTGAATCGCAAAGGATTTCCAGAAAGTTATGACATGGAAGCCTTGATCAACTTTTTGAATGCGGTCAAATCAGGAGAACCAGACATCCAGATCCCCGTCTACTCCCATGAAGTCTACAATATTATTCCTGATACGTATGAAACGATCAGTCAACCAGATATCTTGATCGTGGAAGGCATCAATACCTTGCAATTGCCTGCCAACCAACAAATCTATATCAGTGACTTTTTTGATTTTTCAATTTTCGTGGATGCCCAACCGGCACTGATTGAAAAATGGTATTTGGAACGATTTGAATCATTACTAGACACTGCCTTTCAAGACCCTAGCAATTATTATTACCAATATGCGATCGGGGATCGCAAGGAAGCGATTAAAATGGCAAAAGAAGTATGGAAAAATGTGAATTTAAAGAATTTACACGAGTATATCTTGCCTACACGCAGCAGAGCCGATATAATTCTTCATAAAACAAAGCACCATTTGATCGATGAAGTGTTCTTGCGCAAGTATTGACCGCTTCATTTTTATAATTATGCTGTTGAAAAGGCCCAGCCTTTTTTCAATAAAAACTAAAAGAATTGAGGTAATTTATTGTGACAAACGTTGACACTTTGCCAAACGTCGAAAAAATTATCGTACTTGATTACGGTAGTCAGTATAACCAGCTGATTACACGCCGTATTCGTGAGTTCGGTGTTTTCTCAGAATTATTGAGCCACCGCATTACCGCTGAAGAAGTAAAAGCGATGAATCCAAAAGGGATCATCTTATCTGGCGGACCAAACAGCGTCTACGACGAGAACTCTTTCGGCATCGACGAGAAAATTTTTGATTTAGGCATCCCAGTTTTAGGGATCTGTTACGGCATGCAGTTGATTACTTATAAATTAGGCGGAAAAGTTGAACCTGCCAAAAACCGTGAATACGGCAAAGCAGAATTGGAAGTCACTTCTGATGCAGCGGCCCTTTTCCAAAACACGCCCGCAACCCAAACCGTGTGGATGAGCCACGGGGACTTGGTCACTCAAGCACCTGCAGGCTTTGATGTTGTGGCGACGAGCAAAGATTGCCCGATTGCTTCTATCCAAGATGCAGAACGCAAAATGTACGGTATCCAATTCCACGCAGAAGTTCGCCATTCAGAATACGGCAACGACTTACTGCGTCACTTTGCCATTGACGTTTGTCAATGTACAGGTGATTGGACAATGGACAACTTCATCGATATGGAAATCGCAAAAATCCGCGAACAAGTGGGCGACAAAAAAGTCTTGCTTGGTCTTTCCGGCGGGGTCGATTCTTCTGTCGTTGGTGTTCTTTTACAAAAAGCGATTGGCGATCAACTGACTTGTATTTTTGTTGACCACGGCCTCTTGCGTAAAGGCGAAGCCGAGCAAGTAATGGAAAGCTTAGGTGGCAAATTCGGCTTGAACATCATCAAAGTTGATGCCAAAGAACGTTTCCTATCAAAACTTGCTGGGGTTTCTGATCCTGAAGAAAAACGCAAGATCATCGGGAATGAATTCGTGTATGTCTTCGATGATGAAGCAACGAAACTAGCTGGCGAAGAAGGCGTTTCTTTCCTTGCCCAAGGAACCCTTTATACCGACGTCATCGAATCAGGAACCGAAACTGCTCAAACCATCAAATCACACCACAATGTGGGTGGTTTACCTGAAGACATGCAATTCAAATTGATCGAACCATTGAACACCTTGTTCAAAGACGAAGTCCGTGAATTAGGGACTCAACTTGGCATGCCAGACAGCATCGTATGGCGCCAACCATTCCCTGGACCAGGTCTAGGTATTCGTGTCCTTGGCGAATTGACAGAAGAAAAACTAACGATCGTCCGCGACTCGGACGCAATCTTGCGGGAAGAAATCGCAAATGCCGGCTTAGACCGCGACATTTGGCAATACTTCACCGTCTTACCAGGCATCCGCTCCGTCGGTGTCATGGGTGATGGCCGGACCTACGATTATACCGTCGGCATTCGTGCAGTCACTTCAATCGATGGCATGACCGCTGACTTTGCCCGCATCCCATGGGAAGTCCTACAAAAAATCAGCGTCCGCATCGTCAACGAAGTCGCACACGTCAATCGAATCGTGTATGATATTACGAGCAAACCACCTGCTACTGTGGAGTGGGAATAAAGTAGCAACCTCACTTGGTTGCGAAATGTTGATTTAACAGTTTTTAGTTCACTTGGAATGGATAACAATGACCTGTTTTACCTAGGTTCACGACCAAAATCCCGTCAGATTTCTCTGACGGGATTTTTGATTTAGGCTTAATCTGACAACCCTTTTGGGAAAATACGATAAGAAATTGTTGATTCTCGTTAACTATGTTAATCCCAATAGTGGGACTAACGCTCATATTGGAAATCAGATACGATAAAATAAGCTTAAATGCTTTTATTGCCTAAGTTTCTATAGAAGGTTTTTATTAAAAAATAAAAAACACTAAAAAGGGTGGACCTGAACTATGAAGAAGAAAGCTGTCGTTTATTGTGTTACGGGGTCACATATTCAATTAGCTGCAGTATCCATTGCGTCAATAGTAAATACTTATGAAGGGAATGAACCTTTAGATATATTAGTAGTTGTAAATGAACTAGGGAACGAAGAAATACTGAAATTGAAAAGTATTTCTAGATTATATGGAGAAAAAAATGTAATTATTACTATTTGGTATCCACCTAAAATAATAAACGAAATAAAGAATTATAGTAATTCGCGTTTTCCTGAAGTCACTCTGTGGAGATTATTTCTACCTTCATATTTTAGCAATTATGATTACATTCTCTATTTAGATAATGACACTATTGTATACGATGACGTATCCAATTTCTTTGATTTGATCCCTGATCAAAAATCAATTGCTGCAGTTAGAGACTTCTACTTCTCAGTTATAAGTGATACAGAGGACAGCTTTAAATATTTTGGCGTAAAAACTATGAAGAATTACTTCAATTCTGGAGTTATTTTATTTAATGTAGTTGTGTTCAATGAACAGATACGACCAGAAGCCATAGTACGTATGATAAATAAGAATGAATACTTGTATTTAGATCAAACCATTTTAAACATTCTTTGTGAGAGAAGTGTTGAGTTGTTGCCTTATGAATACAATTACCAGAAAGATGATCATTGGTTATTTGATTGGGCAAAAAATGTGAATCCACTCAAATTTTTGAAAATTGAAAAAGCTAGAAAAAATATAAAGATTCGACATTTCATTGAATTTGAAAAAAATTCGATGCCCTGGGAGCATCTTTCCATACAAGATAAATGGGAAAAAGATTTTTGGAATTATCTGTATGAAATCAAGTCAACAAGTTTAAGGAGTGGAAAACAATGAAAAAAAATTTTTTCAAGAATTCGTTCGTTATTTTTAATTGCATTAATTTGCTCTATAGGAACAATTTCTGTAGATGCAAAGTCAGCCGACATAGCGAAGACGCCTATTGTTGATTATTACTATCCTGGAATATTGTATGGTACAGCTACTTGTGTTAACGAATACGGTACCATCATTTACGACTCAAGCTCACTAGGAGAAACCTGCCAAGAGGCTGTCAATGAAGCTGCGCAATCATGGAATCAGTCGATTGGGAGATCGGTAATTGTTGAAAAATCAAGTGTAAATGCAGCAGATAACCAAGTTGATTTAGTTTTGCAATCAACGGATGGCGATTCCTATGCAGATATGGGGTACTCCGGATTTGGTTGGGGGAATAGTACGAACAGAATATTTTTGAATAAAGCTGCTTTAAATGACGCATCATCTGGAAAAGGAACCTCCGGCTACGTACAGCTGGTTTCAACTATCCGACATGAAATGGGGCATACTTTAGGTCTCCAACATGACAATGGATCAGTGATGGCTGATTTATATGATGCCCAGGTTAGCAACAATCAAGAGATGCTGGATGCAGCGCAAAAAACGGCGGACTCAATTTCTAAGGGGATACTTCCTGCTGTCCCATTATTCAACAAATATGCGATACTAAATATCCTTAATAATAGGGATAAAATCTATTATTTGAATAATCATCGTTCTAATCAAATTGCCTCAATCTTTTTAGATTCTCCTGCTGGAAAAATTTCTGGCGTTACTTTCATCGATCAAACAGTTGAAATAACAGGTAACTATAATTTGTATAAACTGTCTCTGTCCCCAAGAGATCCATATGTAGGAACAATTTCTAGTAATAATCTTATGAATAGAACTGTTTCAGTTACTGAAGATATTGTTTCTATTTATGGTCAACACTTTATCTTTTTGAAATTGATGGAGAAGAGTATATTGTTAATCGCCGCGCCTTCGGATAAATTCGCTACCAATTCTTACTTGAAAAGTTGCCACTGCAATCTTGGAAAAGTGTGCTTGCAATCTTAGATACATTCTTTAGTGGCAAACATACGCCTTTTAAGTAAGAAGAAAATTAGCAAACGTTTCATGCTAATGCGCAAGTTTTCAGCATTTTCTGTGAGGATTTTTTTGACAAAACCTCGGCCCTTGAAAAGTAGTTAAAGGAATTAATAGTCAAAGAAAAATCTATGTTTAGCCTTTCATCGTATCATTTTCTAGCTGACAAAAAACAGCTAGAGATTGATCCCTAGCTGCTGATGATGAGACAGATAGCATTGAAACACCTTACTCGACTACAATCACTTTATTTCCACCGTCTTGCTCCGCAAAGTTCACCGTAAATAGATTCGTCGAAGCATCATAACTGATTCCATCGCTTTGAGAAACGATTTTTTGGTAGTCTTTTGGCAATTTTAAGGTCATGGTCGTCGTTGTTTGAGTTGGATCAGAAAAGGCATAGATGGTTTTGCCTTCTCTACTTGTTCTAATCAATGAAAGAGGTTTGTTAGTAGTAATATCGGCGACACTACCTCCATCATTCTGCCAAAAATTGATACCTAAATAGTCAGTTTGATCAAGTTTTACTGCTTGAACTTCCGAGGTATTGGCTAAAATCTCCAGCGGTTCTTCTTGGGCATAGGCAGTCAGTTCTGTTTCATTGATACCTGGCAACATGACATACGCATAATGATCCTCCATGGGATTTTTGCCATGATTGATCAAGAATTTTCGATATTCTCCGGTATAAACCGCATTACTTGGAAATGCCTCATTGATTTCTGTATAGCTGCCTGTTCGTGTTTCACTTACCACGTTTACTGTCGTTTCTTCTGGAAAATAGTAACCGATATTGGCCTGGGAATGATCGGAGTCTAACAACAACCACTGCTTGCTACTTGTTTCATTTAACTGATCAATACTTCCTTGATCAGAAAGGATTTGATAAGTATACGCATCGTTTAGTAAGCGATTATCCACGACCGTCTCAATAGAAGCTGTCGTATCACCAGTGATTCCCGCACCTAAAGCGACAATCTGCCCATCAATGATAAACCACGATTTTTTTGCCCGCACGTTCATAGGTAAAACATTCCCGTTATTTTTTGTACCCGTTTTGTCTAATGCCATTCCCACCGCAGCTGCACCATCATAAGCCACACCGCCTACCCAATTTTCTGGAGACGTTACCGTTGTAAAAGCTGAATTTTCATCCGCTAATTGTATGGTGTCCACGGTTGTTCCTGGCAAGCGATATGGATCGACGGTCGGCCAATAGCTAGAATTGAATTGAACTTGATCATCATTATAGAGGTAGAGCATCCCGTCTGCTGTATGCCACCCACGCTTGTTTTCCTTGTTGCCAGCTTCAAAGGAAGAAATGCGACTGGAATATAGTCCTAAACCCACCATATAATCAGTTGTTCGTTGAACAAAGCGATCCATTGAAGCGTACAGTTTTGTTCCCGTAAAAGGTAATGCATCCCCTGTAATCGATGGGTCTGCCAAGAGATTCATTGTCATTTGTAAATCATTGAAGTCTCTTGCATTCGTCAAATAATAGTCTGGATTTTCTTTGAGCCAATACTTGGCAGCTTCACGGAATTTTTGCTGGTATTGGGTTGGTGCGAATTGGGATACGATCAACAAATTATAGACTGTTGATGAGCCATAGCCGGCTTTGGTTTTGGCTGGAGCTCTTGAAATCGAACGACCATTGACCAACGGCAACATTTCTCCTTGATAGATCAACGGCAAGAATGCTTGATCAACATTTTTGACAAACGTTTGTACGAGATCGGCATCCATTTCAAAACTTGACCCTTGCGTGATAGCTAGAATTTGTCCCACACCCTTGATCAGTACATTTCCATAAGAACCAGTATAAGGGATCGTATTATGCTGAATAAAGGAGCCATCTTTATAAAAACCATCGCCTTTTGTGACTAACTGAAATACTTCTTCGATACTTGCTGAAGCTTGGGTGATTTTCCCAGCGTCCCTTTGCAAAATGCCCAAGCCTAATACAGTAAGCGCGAGATCTGTACGATTAGCACCAGAAGTCACAAAATTTGGAATAAAAGCAAGCTCAGTAAAACTGCCTTGTGTCTTCGTATACAATTGCTTGAAGGGATCTGGTACATAACTGCTGATAATGGCAGTGTATTGCTGTAATTTCTCGGACGGTAACTCAGCGCCTAAAATCATTAAAGTACTGATCAGTTTTTGCGGGACACCGATTTGCCAATCCCACCAGTTTCCATGGTACTTTTTCCCATCATACCCTTTTCGAGTGACCATGAAATCTATCCCATCAATAATCGTCGTCGCCACTGCATCATCTTGATACAAAGAACTACCTTTCGTGCCATAGGCTAAAGCCATTTTCTGTAATTTTGTAAATTGAGTCGTTACATCCGCTGAAGCAGTATTCCCTTGTTCGAGGGGCCATAGGCTCGTTCGATCAGATGCTTTATTTATGGTTTGATACAACGCCTCAGCTTCTGAGGTGACCATCTGCACGTAATCAGCCATAGTCGGATTATTTGGATCATAGCGATCGGAAACCAGTTGATTTTGCCATTTTTCTTGCAGCTGCATAAATTCTGCTGTATGATCTTCCACGGGCAAGCTGCCGATAGGACCGCTGCGCATCGATAATACCTTCAGCTTAGATAAATTGCCAAACAAACGGATACCCACATACCCGGACCAGTCCCCATCAATTGCCGTACCATTGGGATAGTTTACCTTTTGATTCTCATAAAATAGCTGATCATTTAAAAAGGCACGAAAACTCGAGCCCTCATACTGAAGCAAGAGTTTATATTTTTGTCCCGCAATCAAAGTAGGTCCAGAAATAGCTGTCAGCCATTTTCCACCTGGTTGACCAAGTTGCCACTGCCCATCACGATTATAAGCAAACGATTGCCACTGATCTGTCTTTTGTTCATCTGCGCGAAAGACCACCCCAATGTTCGCTTGGTCTTCATATAAGAAAGTAGTTTCAAAATCCCCTGAAGACCGCTTGGGAGCATCTTTGTTGAGCGTTACTGATTCCAGATTGGTGCCTTGCTTCGTATTACTGATCATTAAACCAGTAGCATTTTGTGCTACTTCGGCTTTCCCGACTAAATCTTGCCAAGACCCTTTCTGGTTAGAAAAATCCGAGTGATAGATCGATTCTGCTTCCGGCAATTCGGGTATTTGTTCCTCGGCATTTCCAGAAAGACGAGTGGCGCCAACTACCGAATACAGCAACAAGAAACACCCCATGATCAGCAGATATTTTTTCCCTTTTTCCATCCTTTACTCCTCCTATTTCCCCGCGCAAAAGATAGCGCTATCATTTCGTGGAATGGGAAAAGAGTGAAGAAATTCATTTCCGCACTCTTTTCCATTTAGTTCAACTATTCTAAAAAAGAAAACAGGTTGACTACCCTAACTGCTTATACGATTTACAAAACAATCACAGCAGCTGCCCATTTCCTTTTACACCATGATTCTTTCCTAACCCAAAATACCAAACGCACTCAAAACGATCGACAAGATCAAGATGATCCAAATCACTCGAGTGGAGTTTAGTTTCTTTTGGCCTAACATCCAGTAGGTCAGCAAGACGAGCAAGATAGGTACAAGAGATGGCAAGATGGCATCCAACGTGTCTTGGATCACTAATTCGACGCCGTCTTTTTTATAGACAAAAGGAACAGTTGCTTTGACGACAGAGGGAATCAAGGCACCAATCACTGTGACCCCTAAAACGGTTGCGGCATTGGTGAAGGCAGATAATTTGTCTTTCAAGGTCGTCACTAATTTGACCCCTTGTTTGTAACCTAGGGGAAGCAACGCTGCCCGACCGAAAAGTAACGCGATGTTGGCGATGATCCAGATGACACAACCAACGACGGAACCATTTTGCGCCAATGTGCCAGCAACAGAGCCAAAGATCGTTCCCCAAATCACGTGGAACAAGGAGTCACCGACACCGGCTAAGGAACCCATCAAGGCCGTTTTCAAGGCGATGATCGTTTCTTTGGCTTTGTGTCCGTCTTGTTCTTCGATAGCGACATCGATCCCCATGATCAAGTTCCCAAAGATCGCATTGGTATTGAAAAATTGATTGTGGGTCCGCAGCATATCTTGCAGCTGGGTTTCATCATGGCCATAGAATTTTTTCAAGACGGGCAGGATGCCGTAAAGGTAGCCCGAACTCATCATTCGCTCATAGTTCCAGTTTAATTGGCTTGCCAAAATATAACGCCAGCTAATGGTATTCAACTCTTTTTTTGTCAGTTTTTGATCACTCATCGCCATCATATCCTCCTTCAAAATCTCCGGCAGCTGCCGTTGCAACCGTGCCTTTTTCGCTATCACGTTTAAAGACTAACATTGCTGCTACAAGTCCGATGATGGAAACGCCGAGCATTGGTACTTGCAGATACGCAGCTAAAAAGAAGCCTAATAACAAATAAGGAATGTAGTGCTTTGTTGGCAAGTAGCGCAATAAGATCGCTACCCCGACGACTGGCAAGACGCCACCAGCGGTTTTTAGTCCGGTCATCAGCCATTCTGGCGTGTTATCGGTAATCGTCGTAACGACTGCATCTCCAGCTAAAAGCATCAATAAAATCGGAATCGCCCGTGACAATCCCCATAAGAAAGAACCCGATAAAACTAACCGTGGGATTCGTTTGACTTGCATGTTGTCGATGGCTCTATCGATCCGGTGTAGTAGAAATACGTTACAAAAACGAGCCACGACATCCAGTTGCAGCATCAGCAAGGACACTGGAACTGCTAAGCCGATGCCATATTCCGCGCCGTTTCCTGAGATCACGGCAAACGCTGTTCCCAGTACTGCGCCGGTAAAATAATCCGGGACGGATGCACCACCAAATGCGGCGATCCCCAAACGCATCAACTGTAAGGTCCCACCGACCATCAAACCGGTCTTTAAGTCCCCCATGATCATTCCAGAAATCATTCCGGCGATCGCTGGTTGGGTCAACGTATTGGAAATAAGTGAATCATTAATAGCAATAAAAGCATAAACAGTAATAAGAATGATTTGATACGCTGCTAAATGCATGAATTTTCCTCCTAATTGTATGAACGAGTCTTAACTGGCTAGTTATCGATCGTTATGTCGCCTCAGATAAATCGTGAAAAACACTCGTTTTTTGACAAATCTTCCGCTACATATTCTCCTCGATTCAATCCCTGCCTGGGTTATCCTCGTAATTTCTTCATAAAGTCGATCGATGGTTCATTGGGTACAAGCTGTGCCGTGACGGTGATGCCTTTTGCGGCGATCGCTTCAAAGATCGGCTCTTCTTCTGGCAGTACTTGAATGCTTTTGGTCACTTCCCGTGCGCCTTCTTTGTAGCTCATGTTGCCGACGTTGATCGCTTTGATCGGTCCATCTGCTTCAATATAACGCAAAACATCTTGGGGATTTTTGAAAAGCAAAAACAACCGTTGTTTTCCATAACGACCGGCGCGAATATTTTTGGCTGCCGTTGCCACCGGAAGGACCGAAAGTCGCATCGAAGTTGGCGCTGCCATTCGTAAAGAAGATTTTTGTAATGGGTCTACGGCGGCTTCATCATTGGCTACGATGATCCGTTGCGTGTTTAAACTGGTGGACCAGATACCGGCGACTTGTCCATGGATCAAGCGCTCATCGATTCGACTATTGACGATATTTTCTTGCCCAGCATACGCACTGTAATCCCCTAATTCCTCTTGCTTTTCTTCTAACATCTCTTGTTCTGCTTGGTTCATCCCTGCTTTGACATCAACGATGTTTTCTTTGGCTAAGCAAAGCAGCTCTTTGATCGTCGCTCGTTGATTGACGACTGCCTCGATCACTACGGACAATGTCATTCCAGCGAAGATCGCCACTTCGTCATCCTCTAAATAATTCTTGACTGCAACGTTGCACGGGGTTCCTCCTAATAAATCCGCAATAATCAATGTTGGACCGTTAAGGGCTTTCATTTTCTCGTTCAATTCTTTCTCAAATTGTAGATTGTCACTATCTGGTCGTAATGAAACGGTGTGAACGTTTGCTTGCTGGCCTACGATCATCTCCAGACTGCTTTTGACCCCTTCTGCCATGCCGCCATGACTGATCAATACAATGTTTTCCACTAATTTCCCTCCTACTCCGCAGGTCGCCCCACTTAACATGTTATGTTCCTTGTAAGCATACTATACCACATGGCAAGCCATTCGTAAACCTAATATCTTAACATATTGAATTTTATTTTTCAGACCTGTATAGACTGGAAAACAACGAATTTTCTACAATAATTAAGTGGCAGGAAAGGATTTAACATGTTATGCTTGATGTATTCATATGGAATGGAGGGAAACCACTGTGTTGCCAAAGTATGAGCAGATCAAGCAAGATCTTTTACAAGAAATCAAAGACCATAAATTCATTCCCGGTGATAAGTTTTATTCAGAGGCAGATATCAAGCGGATGTATTCTGTTAGTTCGATCACGGCAGTCAAAGCGTTGAATGAATTGACGAGTGCTGGCTATCTGTATCGCATCCAAGGCAAAGGGACCTTTGTTTCAAAAGCAAAAGTATCTCAGAGTGTGAAGTTTTCCGACATTGAGCTGCATTCACTGGACCAAGAAAAGGTCAAGGTCCTTGCGGTGGAAGAAGGAAATGCCCCCGAGATTTTGAAAGAATTAGGATTGGCTGCCAGTGCTTCCTACTACCGAATCAAACGAGTCCGCTATTTTGGCGACGTTCCTTTCTTGGTTCACATCACTCATTTGCCGAAGAAGCTGATGAAAGAACCGATCGCCAAAAACCTCAACCAATATGCTAGTGTTTATGAGCGGGTCCGAAAAGACTTTGCGATCGACCTTTTCTCATTGGCTTCTGTTGAAACCAACGAAATCGTCTTTCCTGATGACGCTGAATTGTTGAACTTATTGCAACTGAGCTTCCGAGAGCCTGCGGTCAAACAAGTCAAGCACTCCTATTTGGCAGATGGAAGTGTCGCTGAATACATCGTCAGCTACAAGCATTGGAAATATTTCAAAACAAAAATAGAAGTAGAGCCCGCGTAAATTTGGGTCTCTACTTCTATTTTTTTATTCTACGACAGGTTGATCACAGAAAACGAGTTCCTTGATCTCAACGCCATCGGTTTCAAATACCACGACTTCGTTGCTGCCTTTTTTCAAAAATTCTTTCGGACAGTATAAGGAATGCACGGGGCCACGTTGCCAATAGCGACCAAGATTGATGCCATTGACGATAACGACGCCTTTCCCATACCCACGGCAATCGATAAACGTATCTCCTACCTCTGTCAGCGTGAAGGTCGTTTGATAAAAGGAGGGGTGTGTCGGATTTTTTCCTGCTTGATAATCGATGGCTTGTAGCTGCTCTGCGGAAAGCGTCAATGGGTAATGACGATAGCCTTGATGGAAATGAATATCTTGCATGATGCCCCCACGGATGCCTTTGGCTTGTGTAGGCCCATTCAATTTAAACCCGTAGTTCACGCGCCCTAAGTTTTCTACTAAGACATCTAGCTCGATGGTTTCTTTATCTGGTGTCCCTTGGATCAACAGCTCCTCACCTAGCGTTTCTTGGTATTGGATCGCCTGTAATTGGCCGTCGGTAAAAATATGCAACCGATCGCTAGCTTCTACCACTTTTAATTTGTTTTCTCGATGATAGTTTTTTAACTGAACCGAATAGAGCAAATAGCCGTAGCCTGTGCTGGCAGCTTCCATTGTTAGAGGATACATGCTTTCTTGTGGTGCCATCAGCTGATCTTTGATAGCCAATAATGAGACACTGTTTTCGATGGGAAAGGTTCCTAATGCCGCTAATTGCTTGGTCCGTGGTTTGGCTTGCCACACTTCGGGACAGGCTTCTTTTATGGCTTTTTGTACCTGATAGTATTTGTCGGTAGGTTCTCCTGCTTCTGTCAGTAAAGCATCGTAATCATAGCTGGACACTTGTGGTAGATCCAGCGCTCCCCGAGCGGAACAGCCATTGTAAAAGCCAAAGTTCGTGCCTCCATGGAACATGTAGAGATTCAAGGAGCCGACCGCTAACATCTCTTTGACTTCATTAGCTAAGTCTTGACCGTCTCGCTTGATGATCGGCTCGCCCCAGCGGTTGAACCAGCCATCCCAATATTCCATGCACATGATGGGCCAATTTTTGCCATGTTTTGCCATAAACTCTTTCATCACAGCCGCATTTTCCTTGGAACGACTGCCGAAATTGCCTGTGACAAAGATGTCGTCTTCAATCAATGTCCCAGCGTCCAGTACTTCTTCCCATGCCCCATCTGAGGTAAACAAGGGTACATCGATGCCGTATTCTTCCATCAACTCCTTGGTCTGGCGCAAATACGCTTTTTCCATTCCATAAGAGCCGTACTCATTTTCCACCTGCATCATGATCACTGGTCCCCCATGGGTGATCTGCAACGGCACAAGCTTTGGCAACAAGACCTGGAAATAGTTGCGCACCTTTGCCATGAAGCGTGGGTCGGTTGAGCGCAACCGCATCGGTTCATTTAACAGCCAAGCTGGCAACCCGCCAAATTCCCATTCAGCACAGATGTAGACGGAAGGTCGTAAAATGACCATCAAGCCAAGCGTTTGGGCTTGCTTTACAAAAGCACAGATGTCTTTCATTCCTTCAAAGTCGTAGACTCCTTCACGAGGTTCGTGGAGATTCCAAGGAATGTAGGTCTCAACTGTGTTGGCTCCCAGTGCTTTTAGATTGTAGAGGCTATCTGTCCATTGCGCCGGTGTCATGCGGAAATAATGGATCGCTCCGCTGATCAATTTGATTGGTTTTCCATCTAACAAAAAATCTTCTTTTATCTCAAACGTTCGCATGTCGTCTTCCCCTTTACCAGTATCTTTGCCAATCAGGCAATGCCAATCGGATCAATCCTTCTAAATAGAAATAATCACCCCAAAGATTGGGCTCATCGATGCCTTTGCCTTCCGCATGAGCATACACACCATGCAGCAATAAGCCCTCATTTTCTGGCACTTGGTTCGCTGCATAATGTTCGCCTAATTGGTAAAGCATCCCTTTAGCGATTTTTTTAGCATCGGGATATGCCCCCATTTTCTCTGCTTCCAACAAGCCACAAACCGCAATCGCTAAAGCTGAGCTGTCTTTTTCAGCAGGATGTTGGTCGTTAAAATCAAAGTCCCAATACGGCACCAAATCTGCTGGCAAATGAGCCAAAAACACCTCCACGATCTGCGGATAATTTTCTGGAAAAGGCTGACTATGCAGGTAGCTTTCATTCAAAGGAAGCCCTAAAATCGCCCAGCTCTGCCCTCGTGCCCAAATCGATTGGTCGCTGTTTCCTTGATGCGTCGCACCGTGACTTGGCTGCCCCGTCTCTGGCTCGAAATAATACGTATGAAAGGTGGTGGCGTCATTCTTAATGACGGTCTTTCGGACTGTCTGATAATGCTTACTCGCAACCTCTGCGTAGCGAGGCTCTCCCGACAATTGAGTTGCTGCAAATAAAAGCGGCAAGTTCAGTAGCGAATCAATAATCAAGCGGTATTCTTGTGGGTCGCCATAAGCGCCCCAAGCTTGAATAAATTCCCCCTTTTCTTGAAACCGTGCCAACAAAACATCTGCTGCTTGAATGACTTCTTGCTTGCAGTGTTCATCGCCAGTGATCTTGTAGCCCGCACCGGCAGATAAGCTATATAAAAAACCAATATCATGATGATCTAATACAAAATGGTCGTCTAAACGCGTTTGAAAACTGTCGATATTTGCCATAGCTCGATCAAGAAAGTTCTTTTCCTTGGTCCACTCATAGGCGAGCCACAACATCCCGGTCCAAAAGCCATTGGTCCAATCATCGTTGCCTTTCAGCCGATATTTGCCATTGGTGGCACAGGCTGAAGGAAATTGTGTGCCAAAGCGCTGACTATTTTTTTCGATCTGTTGGATGCACGCGGTGATTTTATCCGCTACCCACACATCGGTCACTTTTTCTCCTAACAGGATCAAGCGTTGTTTGTTCTCTTGCAGACGCATGTTTACCCTCTCCTTAACTTGTTAACATATTAACTGAAATCATTATAACGTAAACGCACAAAAAAAGCGACCTCCCTTTGTTGATTCCCAAAAAAAGAGCATGACAACTGCACACAAATGCAGACCTGTCATACTCTCGTCCTCTTTTTTTAACAGTTCCAACCAAATACTTCGATTTGTGAAAGAGCTGGGAAGGGGGAATCATCCTCTGCTTTTTGCAGCTCTTTATAGGTCAGCTTAGTCGTTTCTTTTTTCGGAAAACGAACTTCTTGAAAAGACGCCGTATTTGTCGTTTCCACCACCAGCTCTTCTCCATCAGCAAAGACCAAGGTCCCTTTGGTCCAGTAGCTATCATGGGGATAATCTGCCCGCAATAGGAAGCGAACCCGATCAATCAAGACGGGACGACCAAACTCAATGGTCAACGCAGCATCGGCTTGCTGATTGATGCCCCAAGAAGCAAACGGATACGACCCGTGGGATCGGTTGCCATATTTTCCATCAATCGCATTCTTAGCAAAAAAGACGGAATCATCTCGCGTTTCCACATTCGCTGAAGCATGAGGATACGCCCCTGTCGCTGACTTTTGATCATGGGCATTGAAGGATAAATTTTGATAATTCGTGATCTCAAACGCATGGGCTTTGCGCACCATCAGGTGATGGCGCTGCGAGGTAAAGGCCGTTTCCACCGAGGACTTTCGAGCGGATTCCGTCCAAGGAATCTGATACTCCCAAGTGGATTGGGAAAGATAGATCAGTGATGGTGCTAAGGTTTCATCAAGCTGAAGGACATAATACGGATTTTCCCCCGTCACCTCAATAACGATCTTATCTCCTTCCTCATAGGGATAGTTTTTAATGGCTAATACGGCCAAATCATCATCAGAAACTTGAAATGGCGCGGGTTCTTTTTCATGGTCGATGCGACCGACGATCACCTGGTCCTGCTTATTTTTTATTGCTAGCGTAATCATTTGGATCGCTCCTTTCTTTTTCTACGATACCACCGACTAAACAAATCAAACGGTGCTTCCCTGGCAGGATATGTTGTGCTAAGTATGGAAAACTGGTTCTTGGAAAAAAGACGGAGGTATTGGCTTCTGGCTGAACAATACTGGCTTGTTGATAGCCTTCGATGTTGATGATTTGAGAACAAAAGCCCTCTTCACTGACTCGACTCCAGGTCGGTCCTGTTTGGGCCTGAGGCAACCGTCCAGTTAGCGGTACACTAAATCCGCCCTCACGAAGGTCCAACGAAATCGTCGTCGTCAACTCGTGCACGCGCACATGCCACTGACCAAATGGATAAATCTCAGTTTCAATCACTACCTCCTCAAAGGGAGCCCATTGGAAAAAGACGCCTTTTTCCGTCACTCGATAATCCATGACTGCGCCCTTCGTGCGAAAATAGCTGCCATCTCGAGCAATAGCTAATGTGCTATCGAAGGCGCCTTCGGCATACGTGACGCCGGCTTTCGGCACACTGAAGCCAAATTTGCTCGAATAGACGAATTTGCTGTATTTTGCTTGAGCATGCGCTTGCTGTTCAAGCATCAAACCTGCAGGATACCCCAACAAATGATGGTTTTTTTCATTGTGCACCAGCAACATATTGCCTTTTTCAATCCGTTTTTGCGGCTCTCTCTTGATTGGCTCAGGTTCAGCCCGCCAAAAAGGATGCGTTTCTGCGACCGCTAAAAGCAAAAAGGTCTTAAGCCCCCAGTAAGGCGAGCCTGGTGCATTGTACCCTTCTGCCATCACTTGATTTTCATAGTGGTATCCGATGGACAAGCGACCATCGAAAGTGAAAATCTCCTGCGCCATCCAATTGCGCAAGTGTTTCGCCAGTAGTCCTCGCACCTGTCCCCATGGGATCGCTTCGACATCTGCGAAAACCAGCGCCGAGAAAAAAGCACCTTGCGCAAACCGATAGGTCAGGCTGCGGCCATAGGGCAAGGCTTCGCCGTCTTCATCAAAATAATAGATGAAATCTTGGGCAAATCGGGTGGCTCGTTCTTTAAAACGCTGTGCCCATTCTGGGTCTTCGTCTTGCATAAATGTAGCGTAAATCAAGCCATAATAATGAAACGCAAAAGGAATATAGTAATCTCGCTGCGTCGTTTTCCCATCTACGTACCAACCATCGCCAATGTACATGGAATCGATCAATGCCAACTCTTGGGACAATGCTTCTTTTGCCAACGGTTCCCCACAGTGAAACAGGGCAACGCGAATCAACACTTTGAAGAATGTCCAGTTGTTCTTAGGAATCTTGCACTCAAGTGCTTGGGATAGCCAAGCCACTAGCTTTCGCTGGTTCTTCTGCGGCAACGCTGTCCAAAAAGCGTCCTTTTGCAATAAAAGAGTCAATGACAATGCGGCTGCTTCCACGATGTATTGATCATAATCCGTGATGCTTCCCCAGTAAAATGCGTGTTCAGGATCTGTCCCCGCGATCACTTTTTCCACATAAGCTGCTCGTAACGGATCATCTGAGCAAATCCTCCAATAAGGCGCCAGCCCCCACAAAGGACGCACAAGCGCTTCCATCTCAGCCCGTGTTCGGTCATACACGGCCCCACTGCTACCTAGATTCAATCCTGGATAGTCATCTGCCAAGATCGCTTCTCGCAAAGGAGCGATCATGTCTTCCACTGCCCGCTGATAATCCAGACGCGTCAAAAACGGATTCTCTTTGATTGCCATTTGCTTCATACGCCATCTCCTTCTGTCAATTTACAGAACAGAATAGCAAGCAACGGCTTTTTTATCAAGCGATTTTCTACTGGCAATACTGCTGAAAAATGAGAAAAGATTTCGAGGGATTTTTGACTTAACCTGTTAACAAAAAAAGAGGAATTGAAGCTATGGGAAAGTGATTGGAGAAATAGTGAAAGTTAACTGATTTAATATTAAGAAAATATGATAATCAATAGGAATATTTATTAAAAAAATCATAGAAAAATTTTAAACTCATTTACTAATCAACACATACAAACACCATTGAAATACAAATACGCGACAGCAGTTGAAACTGCTGTCGCGCGCTTTGGGTCTTATGCTTTTAAAAAGCCAAGCATGAGGCACACTCCTACTTGCAACGATTGTCTGAGTTTTTCTGTTTCTATCTTTTTGCTCCCCTGCTCATTCACAGCCTTTTTTATAATTCATCTCCATTAGAAGCAATCACTTTCTTGTACCAATAAAACGAGTCTTTCCGATAACGAGCCAAACTTCCTTGTCCTTGGTCATCTTGATCCACATAGATAAAGCCGTAGCGTTTTGACATTTGAGAAGTTCCGCAACTGATCAGATCAATGCAGCCCCATGGCGTGTATCCCATGAGATCAACACCGTCTTTAACGGCTTCGCGCATTTGTTCAATGTGTTTTTTTAAATAATCGATTCGATACGCATCGTGGACTTCCCCATTGACTAACTCATCTTTCGCTCCTAATCCATTTTCACAAACAAATAAAGGTTTTTGGAAACGATCATATAATTTGATCAATGATATTCTTAACCCAATTGGATCAATTGGCCAGTCCCATTGAGAGAGCTCTAAATATTCATTTTTAATTGGGCTATCAAAAGTACCTGCTAATTTAGATGCATCTTCTCTCGCCTCCGCAACATGAGACATATAATAACTAATGGCCACAAAGTCCACTGTCCCCTCTTTAAGGATATCCGCGTCTTCTGGTCGGATATCGATGGACAAGTCATTCTCTGAAAAGTAGCTATAAATATAGCTAGGATAATACCCCCGTGCTTGAACATCTGGATAAAACATATTCAACTGGTTGGATTTCACTGCTTGCAGTTGATCTTCTGGCTTTGTCGTATGTGCATATGCTTCTATTTGATTGATCATACACCCAATCTCTACATCAGGAATAATTTCTTTCGCAGCTTTTACAGCCAATGCGCTTGCCAAGAATTGATGGTGAGACGCTTGATATGCCGCTTGCAATGAATCATCCACTAAATCTTCTAATATCCCCGCCCCTGTATATAAGCTATTAAGATTCATATTCATTTCATTGAACGTGATCCAATACTTCACCTTATTTTTATAGCGTTCAAGAATAACCCGGGCATACTTCTCAAACAAGGGAACTAGCTCACGACTGATCCATCCGTTGTACTTCTTCGTCAGTTCGATCGGCATTTCATAATGTGACATCGTTACCAAAGGCTCAATGCCATATTTCGCACACTCATCGAAAACAGCATCATAAAAAGCTAGACCTACTTCATTCGGCTCATCTTCAAGTCCCGTGGGGAAAATCCTCGCCCATGAAATTGATAAGCGAAAACATTTAAATCCCATTTCTGCAAATAAAGCAATATCTTCTTTGTACCGATGGTAAAAATCAATGCCCCAACGTTTTGGGAAAAGATAATGTTCAGGATGCATCGCATACTCAGCTAACTCTTTTGAAGTGACGTTAAAAGTAAAATTATTTACTTTTCCAGAAGCATAAGGGTCTTTGTATGCGGCAAAATCTGAAGTTGATAATCCTTTTCCGCCTTCTAAATAAGCACCTTCGATTTGGTTAGCAGCGGTAGCTCCTCCCCATAAAAAATCATCTTTAAATCCTGTAAATTTTTTCATTATTTTCTCTCCTTTTCTATTATTGAATGCACATCATCAAGCGCGATGTCGTTGACTCCACTTGCCTATCTCCAGTAATGATCACGTCTAAAAATTCTGAGCTATTGGTCACAATGATCATTGTTGCTAGATCATACCCACTTCTAGCTATTTTTTCTAAGTCAAACCTAATGATGGGTTGTCCTTTTTCGACTGTTTCGTCTGCTGCAACAAGATAATCAAAAGATTCGCCTTGCAGCTTGACGGTATCGATCCCAACATGGATCAAAAGATCGACACCTTCTTCTGAACGTATTCCTACCGCATGCTTCGTCGGAGTCATCATCGTGATTTTCCCGGAAAATGGTGCGTAGACTACGCCTTCTTCTGGAAAAATTGCTACCCCTTTTCCCATTAGCCCTGTTGAAAATGTCTCATCTGCAACGGTCGCTAAATCTCTGACCTCGCCTTCCATAGGAGAATAAACTTCAATTGGATATTTGGTTTCAACTGCTGTATTGGTCGTTTTTTCTGATGCTTTTTCTGATGCTTCTTCTTCAAATCCCAAAAACATTGTTAGAACAAACGAAACGACAAAACTAGCGATATAACCGATCAGCGCATAAATAAAATTATTCGAATCCTGAATAATGTATGTTGGTAAAGCAGTAATACCAGGAATAGAAAATGCGGTCACTTTGACAGCAAAAAAGCCAAAAATCGTTCCTCCTACAGCGCCCCCTGCCAATGAGGCATAGAAAGGTTTCTTCAAGCGCAACGTTACGCCATAGATAGCTGGTTCAGTAATTCCGAAAATTGCAGGAATCAGAGTAGAAAATGCCAAAGATTTCGTGGTCGCTTTTTTCGCCTTCAAAGCTACCCCTAAAACAGCTCCAGCCTGTGCACTATTCGCAACCAAATTCATCGGCAAAAGCATAATATCGTAGCCTAATTTTTGAAGACTAGCAAATGTTCCAGGAAAGAAAGCATAATGCATACCTGTCATGACGATCAGCGGCATCAGTCCTCCCATCAACAAGCCCGCTAAAGGACCTGCAACGGTGAACAACGTGGTAAAGATTTCTTCTAAATATTTACCTAAAAAATTTCCTAGTGGTGCAACGATCGCTAATAGAATCGGTGCCGTGACTAGTAAGGTCAACATTGGACTAAAAACGATGTTAACTGTTTTAGGAACTACTCGATCCATCCATTTATTGATATAGCTCATAAGAAGTACACCTAAAATAATCGGTAATACCGTAGAAGAATAGTTATTTAATGGAATGGCTAGACCAAATAACGATAATGCACTTCCTCCTTCTGCCGCACCATTGATCAGCGTGGGATACATGAGGATCGCTGCTAACGCAGCAGCCAGAGACTCTTTCGTCTGAAATTTTCTAGCTGCTGTGATAGCAACAAAGAAAGGCAAGAAGTAAAATACCGCATCTGAGAAGATATTCAATACTTCATAGGCAGAGCTCTCTGGTGAAAGCCACCCAACTACAACGAATAATGCCATGAGACCTTTGATCAAACCTGACCCGATGATTGCAGGCATCAGTGGCGTGAAGATTCCACTAATCACATCGAAAATTTTATCTAAGAAGTTCATTTTCTTATTCGAAGACCCTTCCTTAGTAACCTCTTCCCCTAATTGATCGGCAACTTCTTTGTAGACTTCAGCCACCTTGGCACCAATGATCACTTGATATTGCCCCCCACTAAATTGACTGCCGATCACTCCTGCTAATTCATTGATCTCATTCTTTTCTACTTTCGAATCATCTATCAAATTAAATCGTAAACGGGTAATGCAATGCCAGCTTTGGGATATGTTACTTTTTCCACCAACTAAGGCAATGATTTTTTTCGCTAATTCTTTATTTTCCATTGTTGCTCCTCCTTTACTAAAGAAAAAGCCCAAGTGAAAAAAACTTCCACTTAGGCTTATGCTCTTTTCTAGATAACACACCTTATCTTTATTTAGTTGTAATTCGTTCAATATGAATGACTAAATATACCAATTCATCCTCAGAGATTTTCCAATGGTACTCTCTATCTAGCATATCTTTAATGAGCAGACCACAGGCATAACTTTTCATATATCGTTCCTGAATCAGTTCACGTATTTGCTCGTCCATCTTCAACGACGTTTTTTTGTTTTTTTGGCGCATAATGAAATAACGAATATGAGTAATAAATCGTGAATAATCTGCTGTTGTTTTATCTAAGACTGTTCCATAAAGGATTTGGACGATTTTAACAATTTTTTTGATCACTTCTGTTATTTGCAATGTATCTGCCATATTCGACTGATCAATCTGTCCATTCACAAAATGAAGCGCAATAAATGCTGCTTCCTCTGGCAATAATTGCACAGCTAACTCTTGTTGAATAAGTGCCAACGCTTGCTTACCGATTTGATATTCTTTGTAATATAGATGAGGAATCTCCCATTTGATGGGATTTTCATTTTCTACCGAATTGTTCAACGAAAAAGTTAAATGGTCTGCTAAAGAAAACAACAATCCGGTACCAAACTTTTGATTTAATTCTGCTTCCCCAAGATCAATAATTTTTGCTGCAATACTTAATACTTCCGGCGTATAATTCTCTATCTTATGGCTATGCTTCTCCTCTTCATTGGGAGTAAAAATTTTACTGATCAATGCTTCATCAACCATGTCTCCACGTTTCTTTTTAAACCCAATTCCTGTCCCAAATAAAACTTTCTCAGTCCCTTGATCATCTCGTACCAAAACAATATTGTTATTCAGTGTTTTTACTATAGTCATCATTTCCACCTCCTTAAAGACAAAAAAACACCAAACCTAAAACGAAGCTTCCTGCGCTGTTACGCGAAGAATAACTTTGCTTTTGGACTTGGTGGTGCCTGACTTGTTTATCAGTAACACTCCTGCATCTTTGACAACATCGTACTATCAACAAAAGAAAATGTCAACCCTTACATTTTTCTTAAAATCGATGACTATACAAATCGATAAGGGCACCAAGTCGCAGTATTAGTTATAAAAACCAACGATTTTTTATAGCTACTTTTTCGTAATGTTTACTCATTTATTTAGGATTGTTTTCCAGAAAATCTAATTTAATAAGGAGGTTTTTTAAATTTTCATAACCGAATGATTTGTTATTTCATTCTTGCTTCACCTGTTGTTTAAGAATTTCTGATCTTTTTCTCAAAGCAGACCACACTTACCTTCTGATCATTGACTGTTGTCACGGCTTTTCGTGTTTCTTTAAATCCTTGACTCTCCCAGAAAGATCTACCGGCTGTATTTTCTTCAATAACAGCGAGAGATACGAGAGAAATCCCCTTTATGCGCCAGTCTTGTTCTACTTGATGATAAAGAGCTTGCCCGTGCCCCTGACGTCTTTCGCCAACCAGCAGCAAGCCAATATACGCAGTGCCCTCTTGCGGATAATCAACAAGATAATCCATGATAGCAATAGGTTTTTGATCATAATAAATAATAGAAAATACCTTTTGCTCTTGAGCCACAGATGGCGGTAGAACAGTCATGTCCCGCATGAGTTGTTCGATGGAAGGTGTCTCTTTCGTTAAAGCAAAATAGGCCTGGTTTTTCTGATAAATACTATAGGCAGCTTGTTGGTTTTCTGACGTGACGGAATGAAACGTATACTCGTTCATGAATGCTCCTTTATTGTAGGTTTATTGAACCTTATTTCGACCAAAAGTGAAGCAGGTGTATTTGATGGCTCTTACTGCTAGTTTATCCTATTCAAGTCCCCTCGTAAATTACTCTCGAAACCTCTTCCTATTTACGTTTCATTCCTACGATGATAACCGAACTTGTCAACGTATAAAAAAGACACCCTAAAGCCTTAAGTCAGAAGTCTGCCACTTCTTCTCAAAAGCCCTTAAGATGTCTGATTATTGGCCATTTATCTTGTCAAACATCGAAAAAAAACTATTCCTCGACCGTGACTTTGTCCCACCAAGAAGTGGCGGTCTTTTGGATCACTTCATTCAAGTCTTCGATGTGCTGTTTTCCGGTACTTGCTAGCCATTCTTTGGCTGCTTCTGTTCCTTGTTTTACAAAGGGATCAACACCGTCTTTCCACGTTGCCCGGCCGCACAAGACGCCATTGAAGGTTGAACCAGCTTCTTTGGCAAAAACCAGTGTTTCTTGGAATAAGCTGGCTGATACGCCTGCACTGAGAAAAATAAACGGCAGATGCGTCGCATCGCTTTGCGCCTTGAAATACGCTGTGGCTTCTTCCTTGGTATGCACGGCTTCTTCCTTGGCAAAACCTGCCACATAATTCATGTTGACTGGTACTTCCACTTTTAACACATCAACTTTGTACTGTGGTTTCGAAAATTCTTTCATCAATCCGATGACTTTTTCTGGTTTGCGTTGCGCATACGCTTTTGAGTCGACTTCAGGTAGCTTAGCATCATAGGAGAGGACTTCTAAAAAGAAGGGCAGATCAGCGGCTTGGCATTCGCTGCCGAGTCGTTCCACAAAGACGTGTTTCAACTGATTGATCTGGGCATCTTCATCTACATCATAATAAAGCAAAAATTTGATGGCATCGGCGCCTGCTGCTTTTAATCGCTCAACTGACCATTCCCCTAATAAATCAGGCAAACGTCCCGGTGTAGTCGCATCATAGCCGGTTTTTTCATACGCCAGCAAAAGCCCCGCCTCTGGATCACGGCTTTGCGCAGCTGCTAACCCATATTCTGGATCTAATAAAATAGAAGATGCGTAAGGGGTCAATTCTTGTGAGACTAGCTTTTTAAACTGGCTGATTTTTTCTGCATCAGCCTCCACGCCAAGTGCTGCCATCATTTTTTTCAAGGCACCTCGTTGGTCGATTGCTAAAGCTGCGATCACTCCTTCTTTCGTTGACAGACGATCCATCGCTGCTTTTTTGGCTTTCGTTACGGTTGCTTTCATTAAAATTCCTCCTTTTTTGTCCATGCCAAAGAATCAACCGCTTTCACTTTTTTCAGTGTTGGCGAAACGGTTGTCAGCACGTATAAAAATGTCTATTGATGAAGCCGTTCGACTGATTGACCACCGCACGTATCGACTTCGTACAAGAAAAGATACGTGCTCGTGGTGGTCTTTCTCAGTCATCGTTAGTTGTTATACGGATGAATCGTCACGCCTTTGACCACCCGATTGACGGTACGCGTTGGCGAAGGGGTATCCGGTGTATTACCGACTTTGATCGATGCCAACAGTGCGATCGTTTGCGCAAAAACAATGTCTGCTAAGGCAAGATAGCCATCTGGCAGTGAAGTGTCATCTGGAAAGAAAAAGTTTGTTCCTGAAAAATTCACAGCTGCCGGCTGTCCGATGGCGGTCACTGCGACGGCGATGCCGTCACTCTTTAATTCTTCCAACATATCAAGATCATACTGCCGCGTGTAGGGCGTATTGCTGACAAACACAAAGACGAGGGTTTGATCATCTACGAATGATTTCGGTCCATGACGGAAGCCCATCGAAGAATCGAACACGGTGGCGATTTTTCCCGCAGTCAGTTCCAATACTTTTAGCTGTGCTTCCCTGGTCAACCCCGACAACGTGCCTGACCCAAGGTAAACGATTCGCTTAAAGGAACGGTCCGTCAGTACTTGGAGATCTGTTTCTCTGTCGATCACTTCTTGCCCCAAACGGCTAAGGGTTTCAACATAATGCCCTTTTTCCGCCAGAGGCGTCTGGTCAAAAATCAGCAGTGCCGAAAGGGCCATGCAAGAAAAGCTTCCCGTCATCGCAAATCCAGCATCATTTGACCTCTCAGGCATCAATAACAGATAACTCGCTTCATCAGCGGCAGCTTGTTGTGCCAAAGATCCGTCGGCTGCACAAGTGATCGTCAAATGATAGCTGTCGGCAACGAATTGATCGACGATTTTGACCGCTGCTAAACTTTCTGGTGAATTGCCACTTCTAGCAAAAGAAACGAGCAGTGTTGGCTCATCCGCAAATAAAACTTGTTCTGGAGCAGCGACAATATCCGTCGTAGCAATACTTTCAAAAAGATAATCCACCGTTGCGCCGTTCTTATTCAAGTAAGTAACGATCGTATCTCCAACATATTGCGATGTCCCCGCTCCCGTGAAGACCACGCGGATTCGCTTGTCCGTCTTTTGCTTGATAGTACGTAAGAAAGCCGCGATCGCCTCTTGCTTTTCTTGATAGATCGTCAAGGTTTCTTGCCACAGTTCTGGCTGTTGTTTGATTTCTCTTGTTGTAATCTCCGCACCTAATTCTGCTAATTCCTTTGTTGACAGTTGAAACATCTTTCTTCCTCCTAGCTGCTGGTTTTCCAGTATGTATTCCCAGTGACGGTACGAGGAGCGTTGTCTTGGATGAATACTTAGCGATCACCCAAAGGGCAAACTTCCTCGACCTCACTGGTTTTGAATACACACCTTTTCTTTGCTCGAGCGGATCATTTCAGACTGTCTAGGAAATGCGCTACTCGTCGTTACGCAAGTGGCGGACTTTGTATCTAAATTGGTCTGCTCGAGCAACACTCAAGGTGTATTCGATCACTTCATTTTCAATATTGAACGTGCTGCGTACCAGGTTCAACACCGGCGCACCTTCGTGGATTTTTAGCAATGCCGCATCTTTCGCACTGGCAATGCTGGCAAAAAATTCTTCGTCCGCTAGGCGGATCACTTGATGAAAATCTTCATGGAAGATATCGTACAATGGTTTTTGCTCGATCATCTCACTCGTTAAATTCATGAAGCGCTTGACGGGCAGATAAGAACGCTCGATCATCATCGGTTGGCCATCAGCAAGACGCAATCGTTTTAACTTGTAGATCGGCTCGCCAATGGAAACTTGCAACTGAGTGGCAAAATATTTTGTCGCTTCCATTTTTTTGAATGCCAATACTCTAGTTTCCGGTTGTTTCCCCAGTGCTTTCATTTGTTCGGTAAAACTATAGGAACCCGATAAATTGGTTGCCTGCTTGCGGATCTCCGAGACAAAGGTGCCTTTACCATGTTGGCGATAAATATAGCCTAATTTTTCTAACTCCTGTAGTGCCAAGCGAACGGTGGTCCGACTTAACCCGTAGCGCTTTGACAGTTCTCTTTCTGAGGGAAGCATCGTGTCTGCTTCCATTTCATTTTCGATTTTTTCAATCAGTAAATTTAACAATTGATCGTATAATGGTTGTCGATTTTTATTGATATTCATAAGCCCCTCCAAACTGGTTACTACCACATAACGAGTGTACTATTTCCCGATAGGCGTGTCAAACAATCGTCTACAGGGGCTCTGTTTCCTGTACTTGCAACTCTTCACGCAGGAAAATGAACCAATTGCCAGCACGAGCTAAGCTGAAAAGTCAGCTTTTGCTTGCTTAGCAAAACTCCTCCTACGGTTTGCGCCGTTTCTTCTGCTAGCTTGCTTATTGCGGCCAAATGGATGGATACAGACCAAAGCCAGAACCGATCAAGCCGATCACTAGCAGCAAAGCGATACATTTCAACGGCGTCCAGCCGCGTTTTGATAAGAAGAAATACAGCATCAGTGTGATGGTCAATGGAATCACTTGCGGCAAGATCCCATCGAGGATTTTTTGAATATCGATCGTCACGGGCACTTCGTTGACTTTGTTAAACGTCAATTCATATTTGCCGTTAGCCAATTCGTTGACCGCCGCATTTTCTTGCAGTGTGTCGGTCAATTGTCCATTCTCATCCGTGGTATACAGCATGTCTTCGTAAGCGGCAATGGCTGCTTGATCATCCACGATCGTCGTCGCTTGTGTCACTTCATTGGTAGTACCGTTAGGGATCTGAATATCCAAAGACGTCGCCCCATACACGCAGGTCAAGGAACCGACAACAAAGATCCCTAAAATACTCGCTGCTCGGGTGAACTCTTTGGCATTTTCCGTTAAGATCCCAATCGCATCTGTCCCTAAACGATAGGACCAATGCATCAAGAAGAACCGTAAACCAAATTGGGCCGCATTGAATACCAGTAAGAAAATAAACGGTGCAGCGATGTTGCCGTTGATCGCCATATTGGCTGTGATACCAGCTGTTATCGGTACCAGAGTGAACCAGAATAACGCGTCACCGATCCCGCCTAGCGGTCCCATCGCGGCGACTCGCACTGCCCGAATCATGGGAATATCGGCTTTGTTTTGTTCCATCGATAGAATGATCCCCATCACAAAGTTCACGAGGAATGGATGAGTATTGAAAAACTCTAGGTTATGGCTCATTGAAGCAGCCAAGTCCTTTTCATTTTTGTGGATCTTTTTCAATCCCGGTAAAATACTGAATAACCAGCCTCCTGCTTGCATTCGCTCATAGTTGAAAGAGGCTTGTAGAAATAAGGAACGCCAGACCATATTGTTCAAGGTCTTTTTATCCAGTTGTTCTGCGGGCGCTTGTTCGCTATAAGAATCGGGAATATTATATGCCATCTTCATCGCCTCCGAAATCATAGGTATTGGCTGTTGCTACTTTAAATTTGGACTGGATTTGATAATCCCAAAAGGCTAATGCAAAACCGATAAAGGCTAGAATGATCAAGGCTGGTCCTTGCAAGGAAGGTGCCGCCATTACGATCGTGGCTAAACCAAACCCCATAAAGAAGAAGCCCCACATTTCTTTGGAAACCATCACTTTTAGTAAAATCGCAAAACCGACATACCGCATCATGCCCCCAGCTGCGCCGAGCCCACCCATCAACCATTGAGGGATCGCTGCGACCGCCTGATTCCCGAAGGCAGCACCGCCGATAAAGAATAAGACCACAATCAAGCCGAAGATCGTTCCAAGACCCACCATCGCTAAATAATTGATCCGGTCAATGCCCTTCGTATTGGCATCATGGGCGTAGCTGTCAGCTTTTGACATCACTGGCGACATTAGTGAGAAGATAATCGTCACCCCATATTGCCCCAGCAAAGAAAACGGAATCGCCGTAGCGACGGCCACTGTCGGTTCCAGCTGCAGCGTGATCGCTAAGATTGCTGCCATAATTCCGCCAATCACCGCATTTGGCGGTTGCGCGCCGCCCACCGGCATATTGCCGATCGTCATTAACTGATAGGTTCCGCCAACGATCAAGCCGGTTTGAAGATCTCCAAGAATAAGTCCGATAACCATCCCGGTAACAATGGGCTGGTACAATGATTCTAAAAAACTAAATTGATCGATTGCGGCAATGAATGTAACTATGAAGACTAAAATGATTTGAAAAATCGTGTAATCCATTTTCTTTCTCCTTCCTTATCTCTGCATCACTGAAATAATTTCTTTTCATCTTCAACAGGTGTCGTTGGAACCCGCTGAATCACTAATTGCACCCCCATTTCCTTCAGTTTTTTAAAGGCATCGACATCTGCTTCATCGACGGCAACTGTCGTAGCAACCTGTCTTTTCCCTTCTGACATATGCATATTCCCAATGTTGAGTTTCTTGATTGGCACCCCACCTTCAGCTAATTTCAACGCATCTTGAGGATTTTCAACCACCATGAAAATCTTTTGTTTTGGCGATGCTTTATGAATGATCTCGATGGTTTTTTGAATCGAGAAATACCTCGTTTGGACGCCAGCTGGCGCCGCCATATCCATCAACCCTTGTCTGACTTTGTCTTTGGCGACCTTATCATTTGCCACTAAAATTAGATTTGCCCCCAACGTACCGTTCCATTGGGTGGCAACTTGCCCATGAATCAACCGATTGTCGATTCGCGTCAACAAAATATTTGGTTCTCCCATAAATATGTCCTCCTTCTATTTACTGCATGATTTCTGCAACCGCACTGCGTTCTACTTCGATCACCGTTCCCGATTTCACCCTTAGATCGACCGTCTCTTTCCCAAGTGCTTGAATCTCCCCAATAATGCCGCCGTATAATTTGATTTTCTGCCCCTTTTTCAAGGACTGCTGCAATTCAGCGAAATAGCCTTTTTGCTTTTTCAGATGTTTCCCATTCAAGAAAGATGAGACCGCCAAAAAGAGAAAGAGAAAAACAAGCACCACGATTGAGGCTGCTAAGATCATTTCCCACATCGTTAAATCCCTTCTTCCTCATTGGTTTCCTCATGGCCTTTGATCTTTCCGTGAAAAATACCGCTCTTGCCAATCTCTGCCAGTTCTTGACAAAAACGCTCTGGATCAGTTGCCGTATATCTAGTCAACGAACCTTCCACTAGCAGCAGTAGATTGATGCCGCCGATGACCTCGACTTGCGGGTCCTCATTGGCAGCGGTCATCGCAACATTAAAAGGGGTCCCGCCTACAAGGTCTGCACAAATCACGACCCCATCACAGGTTTCCTTTAATTGATCGATTGCTCCTTGCAACTCTTTTTCAAAGTCAGCTAACGGATTTTCCTCTAAAAACGACACTGCTAGAAACTGTTCTTGCGGCCCTGCAATCATCGCAAGCGCATTTTCCATCCCTTGCGCAAATCCTCCATGACCTGTTAAAACCAAACCAAGCATCTTATGTCCTCCCCTTACTCTCAACTGGTAGTAACCACATATCCAATATAAACGCTTTCATTTTGTCTGTCAACATTTTTTTGTTTTTATATAAAAATGTCTTTGTTATCTTTAAATACGAAAAACGGCGCCAAAACAATGATTATCAATTAATAACCCAATTGATAAAGGTATTGAAATCCATCAAGGGAACGACCTTAATGTTATTTTTAACAAGTACGTTCACTGGTTTTTGAGTCTTGGTATCTAAAGAACCACAAGTCACTCACTATTCACCGATACAACAATCAACGTTGTTAAATAAAGGAACTATCAACAAATTTGCTTCCTTACTAAAAAACCAGCTAGGTATAATCCCTAACTGGTTTTGATCATCACCAAACTCATTTTCCATTATGCGTTTTATTAAATTGTATCTCCAACATTGCCAATACCACTCAGATGCCATCCTGTTTTTAGTTCGGATAGATGATTTGCGTCAGTTCTCCAATCTTATCGTTATAAGCATCAGAAATAATGACAACGTCTTCTGTACTAAAAGCTTTTACCGCGGCGACTTGTCCATATTTCGAACTGTCACACAATAAATAGGCGGTTTTGGCATTATTTAGAATTTCACGCTTTTTGTTCGCCTCTACCAAGTTGGGCGTGCTTACACCTTTTTCAGCATCAATACCATTAGCACCTAAAAAAGCCGTTTGAAAGTTAAACGTTTGTAAATTTGCATCCGTCAATGGACCATTCAAGGATGAAATAACGGGATTGTATCGGCCACCAAGAAGTAAAATCTCGGCAGGAGTTTCTTGTTGAATTGTAAAGACACTCGTATTGGTAGTAATAATCGTGATTTTTTTATTAATGATTTTATGCAGTAACGCTGTACAAGTCGAACCAGAATCTAGGTAGATCACATCACCATCGTGAACCAACTCAGCAGCCAAAGTAGCGATCGCTTCTTTCTCTTGGGAATACAAAGCAGCCTTAGCTGCAATCGGCATTTCGGAAGCCGTTGAACAAATCTTCACTGCGCCACCAGCCAACAATTCAACTCTTCCTGATTTTTCTAATTCTTTTAAATCCCGCCTCAATGTTGAGATAGAAACAGTAGGCAAAATGCTTTGCAATTGCTCTATTTTTAACAGTTCATCTTGAGCCAAAGCTTCTAAAATTTTTTCTTGTCTTTCATATGGAATCATAGCAACCTCCATTAATTGGTCAACTTCACTTTTTTTCAAATTATACCATACTTTTTCTCTCGGTATGAGCAAGGACTTTCATTGTTCGTCAATTTGATCTCGATTATGGGATAAATTTCTCGTTAACAAAAAAAGACGAGGATTCGCTAATGCGAATCCTCTAACCTTTGATCATTCTACTTCTAACTGACCAATCATTGCTACCCGTTTTTGGTGACGACCACCTTCAAACTCAGCAGCCAGCCATTCCTTAGTAATCATTTTCGCTAGTTCGACGCCCACGACGCGCGAACCAAACGCCAATACGTTGGTATTGTTATGCTCTTTTGAGAGCTTAGCACTATAGGGTTCGCTGCACACCACGGCTCGGATGCCCTTGATTTTGTTGGCAGCAATTGAGATACCAACGCCTGTGCCACAAATCAAGATTCCCAAATCACACTTTTGGGTTACCACCGCTTCTGCAACAGTCGCCGCATAATTGGGATAGTCAACGCGTTTATCACTTTCTGTCCCAAAATCCTGTACCGTGTGCCCTAACGACTCCAAATAGGTGATGATATCAGTTTTTAATTCAAACCCAACATGATCACAACCGATTGCTAGTTTCATGCTTGATCCTCCTCTTTATATATTGAGATCAGTTCTTGATACGATTCTTCTTTTCCAAAAAGAGCGGAGGTCCCTAAAACAAACCCATCAACACCTAAGGCGCTTAAGCGAGTCATTACGGCAGGCGAAATCGCTCCATCTGCCATTAATTGGTAGAAATAACGTTCCTTAACTGCAGCAAGCTGCTTTATTTTTCCTTCCACATGTGTCAAATACGCTTGACCTGAAAAACCGGGATCAACAGTCATTACCATCACGTAATCGATCAATGGCAGCAGTTCTTCAATCATTGCAACACTTGTTCCAGGATTGATGGCGATTCCGGCTTGTTTTCCCTTTTGCTTAATTTTGTTGATAGTTCTTGTAGGATGGCGATCTGCTTCCGGATGAAAATAAATGATATCTACACCTATATCCGCAAATTTCTCTACATACGCTCCCGGATCTTCAATCATCAAGTGGACATCAACTAAGGTTTCTGACCATTTGCAAATAGCTTCGATATCTTGAAGTCCCATACCAAAATTTGGAACAAATCGTCCGTCCATAACATCAAGATGAAAAATATCGATTTTCGCCGCTTGTAAAGCGGCAACCTCGTCCTTTAGCATTGAAAAATCAGCACACATCATAGATGGACACAAGATTTTTTTCTTCAAAACACTACCTCCTGTCAGCAAATGCTCTCACTCATTAATAACGCCAATCGCTTGTCCACAACGCCCTTGCTTCTCTGTAATCACTAAGGTTCGCTGTGCGGAATTAGTGAAAACAACGATTACATCCGTTTCTTTGCCCTGTGATGCCAGAAACGGAAAATCAACGTTTGCCAGCACACTCTCGGCAGTAACTTTGTCACCTTCAGAAACTCTGGTATCGAACCCTGCGCCATTTAGCTCCACAGTATCGATCCCAATATGGACTAGAACTTCTAAGCCATTTTTGGCTTTTAACGAAATCGCATGTTTTGTAGGAAACACAGAGACCACTGTTCCTTCAATCGGTGCTGTAACAAGATCATCTGTTGGTACCACAGCAAACCCTTCGCCTAATAGTTTGGTTGAAAACATCTCGTCCTTCACTTGTTCAATACTTTTCACCACGCCATTAGCTGGTGCATAAATAACATTTTTCTTCTTAAATAACCCCATATTCCCCCTGCTTTCTACGCCAATGTCTCGTCTCGATTGGTAAATACAAATGCTAAGACTGCTGAAACCACCATTGAAATCAGTAAGCCGATCATCGCTTGTATGAAATTCGAGGAAGTTGAGCCTACAAAGGCGGGAAAAGTGGTGACACTACCAAAGACAAAGGCATTCGTTACAACTTGCATCAACCCTAAATAGGCACCACCCACAGCACCACCAATAATTTGCGCTAAGAAAAGTTTTTTATTTTTTACAAGTAAGCCGAACAAAGTAGCTTCGATAATCGCTGATAATGCGATCGTGACTAAGCCAGTTAAAGCAAAGCTTCGCAGTTTTTTATCTTTCGCTTTAAAGTAAACGCCAATCGTTGTACCTATCACGGCGAAGTTACATGCAAAAGTAAAAGGAACGATGTAATCAAAGCCATAGGTTGAAACGTTATTAATCATGATTGGATTGACTGCCCAGTGAATGCCCAAACTTACGAGAACACTCCAACCACCACCAACTAAGATTCCAGTTAGCACACTACTACGCTCGATCAACCAATTCACCACATTAGCGACTGCTTCGCCACTATAGACCCCGATTGGTCCAATAACGATCACTGTCAATGGAACCATAATCGCTAGTGAGACTAAAGGAACGACCACCAATTTTAAAGTCTCCGGTATGTGTTTGTCTAAGAATTTGTAGAGATATGAAAAAGCCCAAATCGAAAGGATGATTGGTACGACAGTCGAATTGTAGTTCATCAAAACGACTGGAATCCCAAAGAACTCCGTCGTTGCACCGTTGCCTGCTCCTCCCATCAATGCAATAAAATCAGGATTGATTAACGCAGCCCCGATCAATGCAGAGATATACGGACTGGCACCAAACCGCCGCGCTGAAGTAAACGCTAACAATACGGGCAAGAAATAAAATACACTCATAGAAGCAACAAATAAAATCGAATAAGTGCCGCTGTCTTCACTGATCAACCCGAGCTGAACAAACAAAATCAGTAGTCCTCTTAAAATACCTGAGCCCGCCAAAACTGGTAGTAGTGGCGCAAAAATAGCAGATACGGCA
This sequence comes from Enterococcus sp. DIV1067f, assembly GCF_050543505.1. NCBI lineage: Bacteria > Bacillati > Bacillota > Bacilli > Lactobacillales > Enterococcaceae > Enterococcus > Enterococcus sp. DIV1067f. Next base: position 214,412 of record NZ_CP172940.1, on the reverse strand, counting down.
GAAAAAACATTGCTGATAATACTGCCAGAAGCTTGTTCTTCTGTGGTAGGGCTACCAGCACTTTCGTTACCTTTAACTAACGGCTCAAACTCATCGTAGAGCTTCCCGACTTCTGTCCCAATCAAAAGCTGGTATTGGCCCGCCTTATTAATGACATTGATCACTCCGTCGATATTCTCGACGGCTTGATCATCCGCTTTTGCGGTGTCATGTAACGTTAGACGCAACCGGGTGGCACAATGTGTCATATTGCGAACATTATCCGCTCCGCCTATTTTTTCTAAAATATTTTTTGCCATCACTTTGTAATCCATCTTCCCCACTCCTTTTATTTTGATTGATTTGTTGGTGACAAAAATTCAAGCAGCAACTGATTGGCTGCGACTGCATCGTTTTGATCGATCACAGCTTGAATCGCAGCCAAGCCTACGTTATCGATCATTTGATCCATTTGTTTGATCATTTTCATGTTTTGTTCGCACTCTTTTGAGGCATGTTCAATTACAGGGAACGTATCAAAATAAATCACACCGTCATAGTTATGCTTTTTGACATAATACAAGAATTCTAATGTTTTGAAGGGTGTTGCTGAACCGATCATCAATCCATCGTCGTTTAACCCATACCCATCATTCAGATGCACCCCGTATAATAACCCTTTTCCAGCAAACAGATCCGCAGCAAAAGCAGGGTTTTCGTGTTTCATTAGCATGTGGCAATAATCAAGGGTCACACCTACATTTTTGCGGTTGATCTCATTAAGCATCATTCCAGTGACACCCATACTATCAATGAACGCATAGGCTCTTGGTTGAAATGGTTTATACTCGATACTGATTTTCAAATCTGGTGCGTAGTCAGCAATTTCAATAAAAGCATCCCGAATCTGATTCCAAACCTTTTGGTAATTGATTTGAAAACTATAGTCAAAGCCATCAAAACCGAGCCAAATGGTTACGACTTCTCCACCTGCTGCACGACAATAATCAGCAGCTTCTTTGCATAATGTCAAGGCATGCTGCGCAACCTGTGGGTCAGCATTGCCTAATTCACCGTTGATAAACTCTTCTCTGAATCGCAATGCAACACCATTCAATTTCAAATCAGCTTGTCCCAATCTCTCTTTCATTTCAGAGGCAGTCGTCCCACCGACGTGCTCCGGATAATTTAAATCTACGTAATCAAGCCCCAATTCTTTGAATGCGCCAAATACATTGTCTAAATCATTTTCGTAAATTGATAAAAATGAATTGATTCTCGTTGCTAATTTCATCTTCATTCTCCTTAGCCATTTATTATAGACTCAGAATAGCACAAAATTTTTCCATTAACAACCATTTTATTCCATATTATTTCAAATTAATTCATAAAGAAGCATTGTTTCTATTAGAAGAAATACTTCAAAAAATTGATTTATAAGCATTTATTTTGTTAAAACTTCATTTTGGAACTATTTGAAATAAATTGATTTTTTATGGATCATTTTAAAAAAGTTGTCTTGATTCACTGATTATGCTGATTTGACTCTATTTGTTTCAGAAAAAGGATCATTTGGCAAATCCTTAGTGGGCTGCTATTGAACTAGGCGTCCCTAGTGATATATCTCCTTTCACTCCTTCGAATTGTTTTCACGTGAAACAAAAAAAACCTAACCAACCAGCAGGATCGCTGATTGATTAGGAAACAGACTGCTTTATTGTTTGGTCAACCACGTGCGCGAGTGTTCAACTTCTTCATACGTTAACTGATGACTCGGGGTCCACACAGTTGAAAGGACTGCGCCCCGTGAGGTGAAGATTTCTTGGACGTAAGCACTGTCGGCTAGGGAAACGATCGGGTCGTTTCTGCCAAAACTCATAAACACATGAGTGTCAGGCAAGGAATTCGTCGGTATATTATCGACTGGATACATGGCGTGGTAGAGGATCGCTTTTTTGAAGTGGTCACTATCATTTAGTAATAAGCGAATGGCAATGTTGGCGCCATTGGAATAACCCACCAGTACCACTTGCGCTAACGAAAAGTTGTATTCTTTGGCGGCTTGCCGAATGAAATCGGCTAATTCGTCGCCGCGAAGTGCTAAGTCGGCTTCATCATACACTCCTTCAGCCAGGCGTTTGAAGTAACGGGGCATGCCGTTTTCTAAAACGTTCCCGCGAATACCTAATAGTGATGCTTGGGGATCAAGGGCTTTGCCTACTTCCAGCAACGACTGTTCGTCGCCACCAGTGCCGTGGAGCAGCACCAAAACTGGTGCGTCGGCTGCTCCTTGTTGGTAGATTGCTTTCATCGAAGTTCCTCCTTTAACTTGGTCGTTTGATATCGAAAATCTCCCCAATCGTTGCGTAAGAATTTCCCGCTAGCCGGCTGACTGCTTGTAAGGCACGGGGATCGATCTTACCGTCTTGATAGACATCCTCTGCAATCTGGTAGCCGACGACTTCCAACAATAAGAGATCGGCAGTGGTCTGCTGGTCTTTTTTGATGGGTACGTGCTGATGCAGAATCGTTTCTAAGCGGACACTGGCTTCTTTCAAGCCAGGAACGGCAATCATTTTCGATGTCGTTGTGGTAAATCCAGAAACCGTCAACTCGCTTTGGTCTGCGGGCAATAATGCCGCGGTTTTATTGGCCTCTTGGACATTTGTTTGATCCAAAATATGCACAACGGCTTCTTTCGTCGCCAACAGATTGCGGGCGGTGTCTTTCAGTTCCCCCTCTTTGCGCTGGATAGCCAACGAGAGGATCACAGGTTCTGAGCTGACGATGTTAAAAAAACTGAATGGGGCGATGTTGACGATACCATCGGCTGATTGCGTACTGACCACAGCTACTGGCCGTGGAATGATGGAGCCAATCAGTAGTTTATAATTTTCTCGTTGGGTCAAATCCTTGGGATCTAAATAGTGCATACAGCGTCTCCTTTTTTCTAAACCGATAAGTCTGGCAAGCGATCCTCGATCTCTACACGGCGGCTTTCAAATTGGGCTGGCAGCATCAACTGCTGTCCTAACGTTTCTAATGGTTCATCAACTAAAAAGCCTGGGGTCTCTGTTGCGATCTCAAAGACGATGTTGCCCCGCTCTTGGAAATAGACGGCTTTGAAATAATTGCGGTCTTTGATTTCAGTGACTCCGTATCTTTGATCGTACAAGTATTCTTGCCACTCTTTTTGCACTGCTTCCGTTGGCACGGACCACGCGATGTGATGGACGGTGCCGACACCCCAGCGCCCTGCTGGCATTGCTTCATGGGGCACGACGATCTCATGAGCGAGGGTACCTGCGGTATGGAGATGCGTGCTTTTATTTGTTTGATTAAAAATGTCCAGACCTAGATCATCTGCCAACGTTTGAATGGTCGCTTCTGGTTGTGCCGAAAGCAAGACGGCCCCATGAAAGCCTAAAATCGCTGGTGTTTCTGCCGATTCTTCGGCTTCGACTAACGCCAAAGACAGGTCATGCTGATCATGAAGTTCTAAAGTTGGCCGATCAAACAATGTACTTTCTTGGACAGTTACTTGATGTTTCGCCAGATGTTCTTGCCAATAGGCACTGCTGCCTTTAGGAATACGAAACGCGATCGTGCCGACTTGTCCGCTTCCTACTCGCCCAGGATGGGCATTTGCCCATGGAAAGAAGGTGATGATGGTCCCATTTTCTAATGCTTGATTGCTGTAATAAAGGTGATACGTGTACGGATCATCAAAATTGACGGTTTGTTTGATGAGGCGCAACCCCAACACGTCGCGGTAAAAGGCAACGTTCGTTTGCGGATCGCCTACGATGGCTGAAATATGGTGGATCTGTTGAATGGGTTGCATACTGTGTGCCTCCTTAGGCGCGTTTTGTATTGAAGGGTTTGATGACTCCTTCGATGTATTCACGGCGATTTTCTAAAAATGGTGCCAATGATAAGGACTCACCCAATGTTTCGTATGGCTCATCCCCCATGAACCCTGGTTCATCTGTTGCTAGTTCAAAAAGAATATGGCCGATGCGCACATACAAGGATTCAAAATAGTAGCGATCCACATAGCCGGAGTTGGCCAATCCCAAGTTATCAAAGATTTCTTGCCAAACTGCTAATGAGTCGTGGTGAGCTAAGCGAAAAGCGACATGATGCACTTCGCCATCGCCTTGTTGCGCTTGCGGGCTCGTGGTATCTTCCACTAAAACGACTTGAGCGCCATTGCCGCCTTCACCAACTTCTAGCAAATAGCGATTATCTACTTGATCAATGGTTTTGAAATCAAAAACGGATTCCAGCAGCCCTTTGAAATCTGCCAAGTAAGAAACAGACATTTCGACAGGACCTAAGCCATAAATCGCAAATTCAGTAGGAACCGGTCCTTTTTTCCAAGGAGTACCAGCTTTCACGCCAGTATTGTGTTCGTCAGAGATCAATTGATAAGCTTGCGTATCAAAATCCCAAAAACGCATCACTTTTTTCCCAAATTCGGTGGTGATTGCTTCGTGTTTTACCTCAAATTCATCAAAGCGTGCGGCATAATAATCAAGGGCAGCATCACTGGGTACTCGGAAACTGGTGCGGGTGATCGAGTTGGTTCCTTTGCTGCCGCGAGCGGTATTGGGAAAATCAAAGAACGTCATGGTCGTTCCCGGTGACCCTAAATCATCCGCAAAGTAGGTATGGTACGTATAAATGTCATCTTGATTGACGGTTTTTTTCACTAAACGCATCCCTAACACATCTGTAAAGAAATGGTAATTCCGTTCCACATCACTTGTCATGGCCGTCACATGGTGTACCCCTAATAATTGATCTTGTTTTCTCATTTTCTTTTCCTCATTTCTGATCATAAGTTATTTTTCGTAAAATTGTTTTTAATTGTTGCAATTCTTCACTGCTGAGTTCGGAAAAACTCGCCGCAATCTTTTGTGCATGACTGGGAAAAATTTTCTCCATCAATGCCCTGCCTGCTTCCGTAATCCTGACGTAAGTTACCCGTTGATCTTCTTGGCTAGGTTCCCGGCGCACGCAGCCTTTTTTGACTAATTGATCGACTACATAGGTTGTCGAGCTGCTGGCGATCAAAATTTTTTCCTTGATGGCTTGCGTCGTATGGGTGCCTTTATGGTAAAGCAATTCCAGTACAGAAAACTCCGTGATATTTAAGCCATAACAACGAACATCTTTTTTTGCCACTTGTTCCAAACGACTCGCCGTACGCAGTAAACCGATGTACGCTTTGAGCGCTTCTTCTTGATGCGCCATTTTCCTCACCTCTTTATTTCGAATTCGAGATAATCATAACTTACTTTTTGTAAGTTGTAAAAAGATATGCTTTGGTTGTTTAAGAAAATCATTCAATGCTTATTTTTATAGAGGTTAAGAACGGTTAGACACTAACGAAGGTCCCACCTTTTCTCTATGTCCCCTTCAAATCTAATAAAAAACGGAACTCATGAAAGGTTCCATGAGTTCCGCTAAATATATATTTTACTGAAGAGGATTCGATCCATTCCATGTACTGATCGATGAAGCGCTGATTCCCACGCATAGTTATCTCTTTTTCAAATCTTTACAGTCGGCTGGACCTGCTTTTCCAAAGCCAGCAACCACTTTTTGCGTTCGACACCGCCGCCATAGCCGCCGATGCTGCCATCGCTATTGATGACGCGGTGGCATGGAACGATCAACGCCAATTGATTTTTTCCGTTGGCATTGGCAACAGCTCGGGTGGCTTTTTCATTGCCGATTCGCTGTGCCAATTGTTTGTAAGAGTATGTTTCTCCGATCTTCATCGCCAACAGCTGCTGCCAGACGGCTTTTTGAAAATCAGAGCCGATCAATGCGATGGGTACCGTGAAGGCAGTTCGATTCCCTGCAAAATATTCCGTCAATTCTTGCTTGAGTTGCTGAATGATTGCTGTTTGCTGGGGAATAATCACTGCATTCAAACGGCTTCTCAAAACAGTGATCTCCGTTTCTAGCCCTCTGCGATCCACGAATTCTAACAAGTAAAGCTGCTGCTGGTCGCTGATTGCCAGCATCGATCCCAGCTTGGTCTCAAGCCAAGCAGAAGAAAGAATCTTTTTTTCACGGCTGTTGGAAGGCAATTCCCCCATAATCCGGGAAAACGCATCTCGAAAGCCGTTGCCAGAATCGAAGCCGGCTTCTAATTGTGCTTGGATCAGCGGTTCTCCTTCACGAATCTGCTTGAACGCTAACCCTAAACGGCGTGCACGGGAATATTCGATAAAGGTCATGCCAAAATATTTTTTAAATTGTCGACGTGCAGTATTGGGATGGATCGCTAGCACTTCAAAATCTTTGTCGGTCCACTTTTTCTCCGGGTTGCTCTCCACCGCTTCCACAAGGCTTTTCACGTCAGGGGATAAGTGGCTAGGTGAGCTGAGCGGGCGACATCGTTTGCAGGGACGATACGCCGCCAGCAACGCTTCTTGTGCCGTCTGAAAAAACTCGCAGTTTTTCTTGAGCGGTTTTTTCGCTGGACAGGTAGGACGGCAAAAGACGCCGGTGGTTTTTACTCCAACGTAAAAAATCCCTTCATATTGGGAATTTTTTTCAATCAGCATGTCGTAATAGTGGTCCCGTTGTCGGCTATCTTCAATCATCTTGCGCATCCCTCCTTCTTTTCTACACTTACAAAAATACTTTGTGCTTGTACAAACATATGACCAACCAATGCAGCAGCCTGCAAAGGCAGGTCGAAAATTTGCCCACATCCTTCTGATGACATACGATCACCCTTTCCTCTGAATGACCTTAGTGTACAAAGAATGGTCTTGACACATCCCATAAAAATTAACACCAATTTTTCAGAAAATGAAACACATCATTTAAGACGAGTTTTTTCTGCGATACCCTCTATCCTATCTACGAACTGATCAATTTGAATAAGCGTTTTTTCTAAGTTATTCTTAATTTTACTTACTATCTTTTCTCTACCCTCTTCAGCAACAATTATAAAAATATCTTCTACAAACTTGTTATTGATACCAGCAATTTTCCAATTCCCTGTTCCCCACCACTCCCAAGTATCTTTTCTTTTTCTACCACCATCTACTTCTGTAAGAATACGCTCTAATCTTTGACGTCCATCAGGATCAATTTTGCCTGTAAATGCTATCTTAATTCTTCCAGAAATAGATTCAGATTTATTGTACAATTCAATACCGTAAGGCTTGTGGTTATTCCATCCACCGGGGAAATTTTCTGGCAAGTCTGGAAACAATTGATTCAGCCTCTTTGTTTGGAATCGAATCATTGTTTTGCTAGTAGAAATAATCTTTATTTCCTCATTCTTTTCGTTAGCTAATTCCGCCAAGGCCTCAATATATAACTCACTCATCAAACTTAAATTATCAGGGCGGTTTTCAAAAATTAAATCTAATGCATCTTGATGTTCTGCGTATATTTTCCGACATATCTCTCTAAGTTTTTCATCCACTAAAAGATCACTCCTTAATACGTTTAAATAGTCATTTATTATATAGCTTATTTTTGATTCTAGCTGATTCAGCTTTAATAATCGCTCCAAAATAAGTGCGATATCATAGTAAGAAACTATACACCATTCTTCGTCAGAAGGCTCTATTCCTTCTGGAGTTAAAAAAACAAAAATCCGATTATATTCTTTATAGTTTTCTTCTACATAACTCTTATATTTATTTAATTGATGTTTTGATTCGAGTGATATCGTTTTATTTTCTATACACAATACCATCTTATTCTTTTGTGATATCAAAAGAAGATCGATATCCTTATGCTCACGAAAAATCTCTATATCTTCATAATCCGCTAGCACAATATCAAAATAATCTAATCCAATAAAATCATACTGGTCCATTTTTAAACATATTTTTAAAAATGATTTCAGAAAATAGTCCTTCATTCCATGACCTTCTTTTGGATTAAACAAGTAAGCTAAAAAGTTACTATGTCGAATTTCTGTTCTAGATAACTTTAATATTTGAAAAATGTTTTCTTCTTTTAACCAAGGAGCTAGTTGATCACTTATCATGTCAAAATCTTTCAACAGATAATAAAGTTTTTCTTTATCGGTATTCTTCACATCGTTCACTTTCTTCCCACAATTTTTTCCACAAAGTTTATTCAACCACTGTCAGACTAAAAATACAATGAATATTTGGTTTACAAAAAGTAGTAGTTATATACAAAAAAGCTTAGAACGACAAATCCGTCTAAGCTTTAATTCAAATATCTTTTAACCAAAAAGCTTTTCTTTTTTCCGCAAGACTCGCTCCAAACGGGGGCGATTATAGCGTTGGATCATGATGAATGGGCAGTTGGCCAATAACGCATAGGCGATCATCACCCAGCCCGCCCACGTAGGATTCCAGAGGAAAAAGAACGGTGCTGGAACAATCAGCAGCCAATGGGTCAGCTCTGCTCGGCGTGTTTCGATGACGAATTTTTCCAGATAGTCCTTTTGTTGCTGAGCCAAGCGAGATTTGTCAAAGCCTTTTTTGGCAATCACAGTGCCGTCGGGCAATTTGTCTTTCCACTGACGAATACGAAATACCTCCGCCCAGATTCTGCCGCCTTTTTCAAAGGCAAAAGAACGGAACCAGTTGGCATGACGTTCAAAAAAAGCATCACTGACTTTGCGCAAGCCAAACGAGATGCCTAGATGAAACAGCAGCCAAGCCAAGCTGTCTGTAATGAGCAAGAGCAGTGGAGATAAGGTGATCAGCGGCATGTACATCGCCTCCTATAAATTGATTTTTCGTCCTTTCCAGGTCACGGATTTCAACAAATGGGTTTGGATCCATGACCAACCAAATAAGCCTAGGAAAAAAAGAAAGTAACATGGGAAAAAAAGCAGCAAGACTCGGTTGAAGTTGCCGACACGGCGAGCAAAGCACAGAGTTTGTCCAAAATAAGCAGCATAAAAAAGCAGTCCTAGCCAAAGCGGTTCCATCAGAAACGGTGCCGCCAGTACCCCAATGCCGCCGCTGATCCACAAGATGACACCCGCCATGATCAAAGGGTGAGTGAATTGCGAAGCAGTGGCAAAGTCCTTCGTCCAGCCTTGAACAAGTTGACGAACACCAGCTGGATACATCCGAAAGGCCAACAGGTCTTTTCCACCATACAAGGTGATCGGCAAGCGTTTTTTCTTAAAGCGTCTCGCTAATGCTAGATCATCTAAGATTCCTTGTGGCATGTCCTGATGCCCATTGGCTTGAAGGTACGCTGTTTTGCTGCACAAGATACACGGACCAAAGGCGCCGCCGGCTGAGAGTTTTTCGCCTACGATAGAGAAACGGTTCAACCCGACAGGTAAGATGACATTAAAGACGGCAGATAGTTGTTCATACAGGCGCTTCGTTTGATGATAGGGCTGCACCGAGAGCAGGCCTTGTCCCGATCGCTCCTCATACGCAGCGAAAAGGCCCTCTAAGCCATCTTCTGCTAGAAAGAAGGTATCGGCATCCAAAAATAATAGATACTTGCCCGCCGCTTGTGAGGCGCCTAACCAGCAAGCCGCCGCTTTCCCAGCAGAATCAGCAGCGGTTTGCAAGACAGTCGCACCGAAGCCCTTGGCACAGGCGATCGTCTCATCTTCCGATCCGTCATCAACCACCAAAATCTCCACAGGATGGAGGGTTTGCTGCTGCAAGGATGCCAACAATTGCGGCAAGTTTTCTGCTTCATTGCGGGCGGGGATGATGATCGACAATTCTGCCCTCTCCTTCAAGTCTTTGGATGCGGCTGTCTCCTTGCGGGTGGGTATGGTCGGCAGGCGGAAAAAAATCAGCCAGCCTGCCAGCCAAGCAGCGCAAATACCAGCGAGCAGCAGATACACAGTCATCATCCTTTCTTGTCTTAGTGTTCTCTTTTGGTGATCATCTCACTGACTTGCTGTCCACTGAGAGTCACCATCGGCATGCCGGCACCGGGATTGACCGTACCGCCAACGAAGTATAGATTGTCGTAGCGTTCGCTGTGTTTCGGGTGTTTAAAGCCATGATTTTTCTTGCGATTAGAGACCGTGCCGTAGATGGCGCCGCGATGTGACAAATAATTCTTTTGGATGTCTTCAGGTGTCCAGCGGTCTTCATACACGATGTGCTTGCGTAGATCCGTTAAGCCCATGTTTTCCAGCTTGATTAAGATCCGTTCACGAAAGGCATCGTATTCCGCTTCCGTAAAGGGTTTATCCTGCAAATAAGGGATATGAGGCAAAATTTTGATGTTCTCATGCCCTGCCACTGTTTGCGAAGGATCGGTTTTGTTGGCATTGACCAAGTAGATCGTTGGGTCTTCCGGTAGCTGATGCTGATGGAAATTTTGATCAAAGTTTTCTTTTGAGGCATTGGAAAAGAAAAAGTTGTGGTGCGCCAGTTGCGGATAGGAGGTTTTGACCCCTAAGTGCAAGACGAAACCAGAACTTGCTGGTTCAAATTTTTCTTCCAGTTTTTGAGTAAAGGTCGGCGCTTCTTCTAACAGCTCTTCATAAGCCGGGATCACTTCCATGTTGGAAACAAAATAGTCGGCTTCGATCAACGTGCCATCATCCAAACGAGCGGCACGGATTTGTTCCTGTTCAACGATCAATTTTTCCACTTTGTGTCCCGTGTGGAAGGTCACACCAATCTCTTTTGCTAAGCGAACGATGCCTTCGGCTAACCGATGCATCCCGCCTGGCACGTACCAGACACCTTGGGCATGCTGCATGTAGATCATCATGTTCAAGACGGCTGGGGCGTCACAAGGAGACGAGCCGACATACTTGATAAAATAGCTCAGCATGTCTTGCAGCTGCGGATTGCTGACACGTTTTTGAATGGCATCATGCATGGAAGAGAAATAATCAAAGCCTTTCAGCGCTTTGATCACGCCGTGATACTTCAAGATTTCTTTCGTGGTATCTAAGCCTTTCTCGAAATAGCCTTTTTCCGTGATATCATAAATCTTTTGCGCATAGTCCAAAAAGTCTTGGTACTCTGCCATGTCTTTTTCCGACAAGTGGGGGTTTTCCTTTGCCATGCGGGCAAGATCGCCATAGAGATCAATCTTGGTGCCGTCGGGGAAAAAGGAGCGCCATTCCAATGGCAATCGGCGAATCGCAACATAATCCGCCATATCGCGATTGCTGCCAGTAAATAATTTTTCAAAAATCTGCGGCATCGTCAAAATCGAAGGACCTAAGTCAAAGCCGAAGCCGTTTGTTTCCAGTCGGTTCAATTTGCCACCTAAATGGTGATTTTTTTCATATAATGATACATCAAAGCCATTTTGGGCTAATGAGACCGCCGCTGATAGACCACCAAGTCCGCCGCCGATCACTACAACTGTTTTTTTCTCATTCATTGAATTGCTCCTCGTTTGCTTTAATAAACGTCCCTATTTAGCCAATTCTTTTCACCGAAACAGACGGTTGCGTCTCACTGCAACTGCGTGTCTTCGCACTATTTTGGCATTGGCAACTTGAATCAAAGGATCGTTTTTCTAGATAATTCTATAGTATCACACCTTTGAAAAAATGACGGGGATGAGCCTACCGGTCAACTGATGCTGTTTTTTCTCAACCATGATTTCAGCGAATGAAAAAACAACCTGCTGGAAAAGAAAGGAAACCCAGTCATTTCGCCCATTCCGAAAATATTCTTTTTATAACAACAATTATCAGAATAGTTGAACATTTTTGACGTTAATACCAGCGAAAAACAAATCTTCGTATGGTTACGAAAAAACGCGTTTGAGCCAATTTGGAATATCCTGTACATTGAATGTAGCGAAAGTCCTTCCCCCAATCATTAAAAAAAACAAAAGGGCCTTCTCAGTAAGACATTGCTTAACAGTGACTCTTTTTGATAATGACACGTATTGTCGCCCTTTCCTAACACTTATAAGGAGTATTGATATGAACTTAAAAACGATCCAATCAGCCGAAGAATATGTAAACTTTTTTGACGTAGAATTTATCCACTCGCCCTGTTCTTATACACACCCAAAAATCTTTAATTTTTATCTCTCTTTGCGCCAACGATTCTTGGCGATCTATGAACAAGACGAGGGTACTTTTTTCGAAAAAATGTCGTTGCTATTAGATATCGACGCACAGCTGCAAATACTAAAAGAACTTTATGTTTTAAAAATTTCTTCTCTAAACGAGTATACGGAAGAAGAGATCATTCAGCTGACGGTCAAAGACAAAACCTGTTTCTATCGGGAATTGACCGGTCTTCAGCTAAACCAAAAGGCGCCTTGGAGTTTGATTTACTTAAGTGAAGCTCAATGATTTCGCCCACATTGATCGATTGAATTGAAAACCGCTGGTTCCAAAGGCTTGCATCCGTACCTGATGCACTCCCCACTTCCCCTCCCCACACTCCTGCACAGCTGCGGAGAGTCAAGCCATTAAAAAAGAAAGCATCTTTCCTTCTCACTGTCTAAGCAGTGAAGGAAAAATGCTTTCTTTTCATGTAAAAGGCCCTTTCTAGCAACTCTTTAGGTCAAAACAGAATGGGAAACTAGAAGAGGTCTTTTAGGGCAAATTGGCGGGTGACGTTAGGATTGATCCGTTCAAGCAGCCGATTCCAGTCAGAAGAAGAAGGGATCGTTTTGAAGACGATACATTCAACGATATCTCGAAATTCGGTCGCATGCTCGGCATAGTTCGTCACTAGCAGATCAATGGTATTTTGTTCTAAATATTGAGCATTGACTTCCCCTGAGTCAGGATAAAAGACTTGATGGGATCGGCTAAAATAGCGGTTGGACCAGCCCTCAATGTACTGAACGATATTGTTATTTCCTTCGAAGATAAAGGCGATATTTTTTCGGGGAAACCAATGACGTTCTCGAACAGATTCGATAAAAATCACTAAGTTTGCACAAAAATCCGTCAGATACTCCACAGAATAAAGGGTGTGGTACTCGCAACTACTTTCTAAAAACTCTCGGTAAGCAGCAAACTCCTTAGAAAAAGTTTTCTTAATAAATGCATTCACATCATAAATATTACGATTGGCCGAAGTGGATAAGCACTCCTTCAATTTGGCAGAAGTAAAAAAGGATTCGATCAGAATCTGATCTTCTTTAGGCTTTTTCGACGATACATTCAACATCTGATAAAACTCGTTGGTCAACGTGCGAATCTCGGTCCAATGATTATAAGAAAGACAAAACTTTTGTTCGACGATCACATTTTGCAGTTTTTTCTTTGTGATAATACTAACAAACAAAAAGATAAGTTCGTCGTTCGTCAATCGACATTGAAAGTACTTTTCAATAATGCCATTGATTCGCTGAAAGTGCATCAGCTGAATACTGTGTCGCAAGGCGTGGTACAATTCGTCGTTGATTTGCACAGTTTTGCCTTGCATAAATCGCTCAAGCGAAATATAAAGTAGATACGTATATTGTGAAAACGAAACGGTGTGATAACTATTTTTGTCAAACATCCTGCCGATTTCCGTTACTGCCTGTTGGACCGCAGCTGGCGGAAAGACAGTATGGGGTGTGCTATCCGTTTCATAGAAAAAGGTACAGAAGAAATTGCGGATATCTGCTTCTTGTCCAACGATATTCAGGGGATCTAGTGCTAGTTGGAGATCAAAACGTGCCAGTTGTTCATGAATGCGCTGCAAGTATTTTGATAAGGTACTCTTGGATAAAAACAAGCAGTCCGCCCACTCATCGATCGTCTTTAACTCTCCAATAAAAATATTTTCCAATAAAATAAAGAGCGGTTCATTCGCTAAAAGCGAAGCTTTTTTCTTTTCATACTGTGAATAATCAAATAGTTCAAACGAATAGCCTTGATTGGTGGAAGTGATCAGGATCAACCCACAGAAATAATCATTAATCTGACTGATGTCTTTGCCAATCGTCCTTGTGGTACTACTTGTTACTTCAGCCAAATGGCTGGCACTGCAAATTTCATTTTTTTCAAATTCACTTAGAATCTGCAGCCATCGGACGGTCGATTTGCTTGTGACAAAACTCAATTGAAAATTTTTCAAACATAAGCTCCTTACTAAGAATTTCTTTTTTGCGGCTAATTTACGCATGAAAGGCGCCTAAGCAGTCTCATTATATCGGTTTTCATCCTACATAAAAAATCGGTTTTTTCATAGACTGATGAAAAAAAGCGTTGTGTCCAGACTACTGTCTTATAACAATTATTTTATCGGCTATTAAAAATAGTGCAAGGATTTCGCTTTTACTTTCATCAGATTCTGCTTAAGGAATAAGAAAATTCTTTGTATTATTTGCTTCATTTTGAAAAAAACTGCTATGTTGAAAATCACCTATGTTTTCTTTATTTGTCTAAATGTGTCTGTCATGATGTTTAAAAGCTGTTCATATTGCGTTTCTTGACTTACTTTTTTCATCTGCACATTAAAGTCCTGTTCAATAAATTGTTTGGGTATCAACTGATCCATTTCTATTTTTGAAAGCCTCTCGGTACATTCCGCTAACAGTTGGTAATCCTTTACGAGTGTTTGCGGCAGCTTGTATGTTTGTGTAAAAAAGGAATATCTCGCATTCTTTTGAATCGTTAGTGCCACCTGCTTTTGAATCAAATAGTGTAATTTTTCTAATTGCTTATCTGTGACGGATCGTTCACCGTTTTGTTCAAATAATTGACAGTAATAGTCTAAAAATTCGCTATTGGCCATCACTGCCTCAAAATCCGTTTTATTTATTCTCATAAAATGTTCCCCTCTTTTTATTTTATGCATCACTGTGTAAAACATTCTTTTCGTTTAACAAAAAAAAAGAGCAGCTCATTTATCTCTTCTACTTTTTTATGGTTAATCATTTCTTGTTAGTTCTTTTCAACGATCAATACTGATTAGAAAAAAAGGAATAGACTTATAATTGATGCACTTCCTGATTATTCGCTCCCCTACTTCGTTAGCAAGTTTTTATTCGTAGGGGTAACAACTGTAACGATTTTGCTTCTCCGCTCATCATCAATAGCATTCGAACCTACCATTTGTGCTGCTGGCTGACCGATCTGTTCACGCCAGTTTATGGGTTAGCAACTGTTACGGTTATGTGAAAATTATAAAGAATCTATGCACGATTTTTTTAAACATTTTTTCGGTTTTCATGAAAAAAAAATTAAAATCGTTGCTCCCAAAAAATTGCTGGAAAAAGACAAAAAAAGAAAGTATCCACGATACTCTCTTTTCGGCAATCCTTATTTTGTTAAAAAAGCGATTGGATCGACCAATTTCGCTTGGCTCAAGCTAGGCGATGCACTGACTTCAAAGTGCAGGTGTGCGCCTGTGCTATTGCCCGTACTACCCATGAGCGCAATCGTTTCTCCTTGTTCCACTTGTTGACCAACCTTCACAAGGTTCTGTTGATTGTGAGCATAGAGTGTCGTCATCCCGTCCTCATGGAGAATCGCTACATAATTCCCCCAAGAAGGATGAACCTCTGAACGGATGACCGTTCCAGATTGACTCGCCATGATGGGTGTCCCAAACGCTGCGGCAAAGTCAACGCCCCGATGAAAGCTTCCCCAACGTGGGCCAAAAGTAGAAGTGACAACGGCTTTTTCAACAGGAAAAAGATACGTCTCA
Organism: Enterococcus sp. DIV1067f; assembly: GCF_050543505.1. Lineage (NCBI taxonomy): Bacteria > Bacillati > Bacillota > Bacilli > Lactobacillales > Enterococcaceae > Enterococcus > Enterococcus sp. DIV1067f. Next base: position 198,852 of record NZ_CP172940.1, on the reverse strand, counting down.
CTTGCGGTCACATCAGGTTTTTTCTGATCATAACGGGTCAACGCATAGGCTTCGATCAATGCGGTCAGCTTTTGATCATACGCGGTATCAGTGGCATACCGACCAGTCAAATAATGGGCAGCTTCTTGATAAGAAGCCGCTTCTGATTTCCATACACCTTTATAAAAATCAGACTGCTGTCCGACCCCTTCTTTCAACAAACGAGCATAGTCCATCAATGACTCTTTGTACCCAGTATATTGGCGGAACGTTGCCGTGATCGTATAGTGATTTCCCGAACCATCATCTTCTTGTGTCCGAAAGGCAACACCCTGTCCGTGATAGGTTCCTTTGATACCAAAGAGATTGAAGTACGGCGCCTGACTCAATCTGCTTTGACCGCCACCTGATTCTAAAATAGCCTGTGCAATCATGACAGAAGCGTACAAATCATTTTTCAAGCCAATATCTCGGGCATCTTCGCCGATTTCTTGGATAAAATCCCACACTTCTTTTACTGGTGTGACCGTCAAGCTCGTTTCGCTACCTTGCTGCGTTATAGGATCGGATTGACTTGGCCCGCTTGGTGCTTGGGTACTTGGTGGTATGATCGGAGACACAGCCGCCGGTGTTTCTTGACTTGCATCACTGTTTGCTTCTGGTGTCGGTTGCGTTTCTACAGGTTCTGACGGTTGGGGCTTCTCTGGCTGCGTCTCAGGTTTGGGCGCTTCAGGCTTCGTTGGTTTTTCTGGTTTCGGTGCTGGGGTTGGTTCTTCTGGCTGAGAAGGCTCTGGCTTACTCGGTAGTTCTGGCTCTGGTTTCGGCTCTGGTTTCGGTTCTGGCGTCGGTTGGGGATCTGGGGTTGGTTCTTCGGTTTGCTCTGTTCCCTCCGGCGCTGTCTCAGATCCTTCTGGTACACTTTCTACAGGTGCCGATCCTTGCTCCGAATCGGACACTTGTCCTTCCCCTGCTGGAGCAGTTTCTTCAACCGTCCCTGCTGTGCTGCTACTGTCACTTTCTTGTGCAGCTGTTTCTGATGTTTGGGCAACGATCGTACCTTCCGATGCAACAACCGCAGCTGAAACTGGCACACCAGCTAAAAGTTGTCCGCAAACCAAAAGAAGCGCTACCCCTTTTTGCGAATGCTTCATAGGCGATTTCCTTTCTCTCCTTTTTTCACTTAACAACCTCTATCAAAAAAACATGTTGTCATCCAAATAGTAAATAAATATCAATTCTCTTTTATTATACTACGCTTCGTTTTTTCGACTCAAGCAAATGACTCCCGTGCTTGTCAAAGAGAACGAGTTGTTGGAAGAATGGGTCTACTGGTAAAGGATCACGTTTTGCATCCAATTCGTTATCGAGTCTGGGTTGCAGCTTTTACTTTCTGTTGCCTAAGATCCTCTGGCGTCATCAGAAAAAAACACAGTTGTTCAAATGGGCAACTGCCAGTTGAACAACTGTGTTTTTTTCGTCTTTTCTTGCTTCATTAGCTTTTTATCTAGCGTTTGGAGCCTTTCTATTAGCGTTTCGTTTTCTCAAGTTTATGTATGATTTTTGGCAATTGGTTTCTCAGGTCCTTGCTATACTTACCGTGAACGATTGATATTCCCGGAAATGTTCTGCTGGTAGTCAGAGCCTTCAAGGCACTGTGGCAAGAACGCCTAACAGTTGAACGTTTCATTATCTGTGTAAATGATTATGCTATAATTATTTAAACTTATTTTTCGGAGGCTGACATGAAAACATTTCAATTAAAATTCATGCGAAATCGTACGTTGATTCGCTGGCTGCAATTGTTGAATGAATTTGAGAAAAGTCCCTCCCGTACACTGGGAGAACTCGCTGAAGTGACCGAGAGCAGTACGCGTACGTTGATTACTGACATTGCTAGCTTGCGAGAGTATTTTAAAGGGGCTATGGCGATCCATACAGCAAAAATCGGGTATCTTTTTGAAGAAATCGATCATGATAGGTATCGAAAGCAAAAGCAAGAACTGATAAAAGATGAACCGATTTTCCAGATTTTAGAAAGTATTTTTTATGATGAGCAGCAAACCCTCTTTGATTGGAGCTTAACGCTTAATATTTCTGAACAAGCGCTGATCAGCTACTTCCGGAAAATACAGCCATTTTTATCCCCATTCGGTTTAAAAATAAAAACGGATCCCGCCTCTTTGGCAGGTTCGGAGATCGATATACGAAAATTTTTCTGTCTTTTTTACTACGAGTCTGACATTAATGTCCACACGTTATTTCCCTCGATCCATGTACAAGATGCGGTGATGGAAATCACTGACCTTTTGGAAACGAAGGCCTTACAGAGCTCTTCTTTTTCTTATTTTGCTTATATCCTTTATATCAGCGTGGAGCGCAGCAAACGCGGTTTACTTGCCGCCCCCTCTCCAGAACTAAGCGAGTTAGTTAAAAAAAATGGTTTACTTTCAAATTATGAGGACCTTAAAAAGATTATCCAGCGTTATTTTATCTTTGAGTTTCCTCAAGAAGAAGCAATCTATCTTTTGACTTGCATCATTTGTCGTCGCAAACTCAACACCGATCTAGAAACAAGCAAAGCGTTTTGTCTTAACTATAACCACTGGCCCGCGATCAAACAAATCACTGCTGATTTCTATGCCCAAAATCGCGGCAACAGCTTTGATGAACAAAAAGATTTGCTTTGGTTAGAGTCATTCTTCACTATTTTCAAGCTTCGTGAGTTGTTATCGCCAACGATGAACGTCAACATCGATGATTTGAATGCTTTCGTCAAAGAAAAATTTGCGGCTGAATATAAAAAAAATCGCCAGTTTTTGCTCTCACATCCTCTTGTGAAAACACTCTATTCTTTCGACCATTTGGATGATTTTTGTGCAAGTCTCACCTTCCACATGGAAGCCATCATTGAAGAGAATTGGGGCACACGGAGAACTATAGCTGTTATTTTTGAAGGTAACGAGTATGTTTGTGAGTACGCCGAAAGTATTATCCGAAAATATCTTGGCGTTTATCATGAAATGTACTACCCTGATTCAAACGAACTCTCCCACGAGTATTTAAAAGAAAAAAACATTAATTTTCTCATTACTAACTACTCCGAATACGCCACTGAATACTTACTGGATGTTGAAAGTGTCTTATTAAAATCAATACCCGACGCTGCCGATTGGAATTATCTTTTGAATCGAATCAATCCGAGAATTTTGCGGTTGGTCGTTCTTGATAATACGTAGTAATTCCAATCATTCACGCCGCTTCTCCAAAGAAAGAGAATTGATATTTCCTTGTCGCCTTTAAACGAACGCCTGACTAATCCTCCCATATAAAGCTGTTCTTTTTTAGTGGAAGCAGCTTTATATGGGACTTTTCCAATGAATCAAGTAAGCTTTTTCCTTCTACGCCGCTACTATCAGCAATCATTGCTCTTTGGATTGATCTGCACTTAAAAATGTCCGTTTCGTAAAAGCCAGTGCGCCTACGAGGGTCATGAGTACGATGATTGGATGAGAAGATGCAGACAAGATCCCCAAAATCGCCGTCAACAGCGTGCCCGTATAACTCAAACCGACTGCCCATTGCTGAAGCCTTGAAAGCTCTCGCAGCTGCCCTTTAAAGGCCACCCCCAGCATCATTGCTCCGACAAAAGATAAAAGACCAAAAACTACATGTAAAAGTAACATTCTTTTTCCTCCTTTCTTAAATGTTCACATCGATCGCTTCAGCGATTCGTCTGCCGTATTCTGGGTCCGCACGGTAAAAATGCATGACCTGCCGTTCTTTGATCTGTTGATTTTGAACCTGTCCCAAACTTCCCGCAATCGTTTGAATTAAACGTGTTCGTTCTTCTTCTGAGAGCAAACGATAAAAATCACCTGCTTGGCTATAATAGTCTTCATCGTAATCAAAGGAACCGATCTCTCCTTCTAACGAATAGTGGATGCCCTTGGCATGCGGGTTTTCTTTGATGCCATCGAAACTGTTCGGTTCATAATTGATCCCTGAAGAATTCGTTTTGGTATTCATGAAACCATCCTGTTGGTGATTATGGACGGGCGCTTTTGGCGCATTGATCGGCAACTGGCTGCTATTGGGTCCAACTCGATAACGATGCGCATCACCGTAAGCAAACAGCCGACCTTGCAATAGTTTGTCCGGAGAAAAATCAATCCCTGGAACGATATTGCCCGGTGAAAAAGTGACTTGCTCGACTTCGTTGAAATAGTTCTCTGGATTGCGATTCAAAGTCATTCGTCCCACTTCAATGAGCGGATAGTCTTTTTGTGAGACTGTTTTGGTCACATCAAAAAGATTGACGGCAGCTGACCAACCTTCTTCAAAGGGAATGATTTGAACATAGAGTGTCCAAGAAGGATACTCCTTTGCCTCAATCGCTTTATATAGATCTTCAATATGATAATCAGGATTGCTTCCCGCAAGTTCTGCTGCGAGTGCCGCACTCATGTTCATAATGCCTTGATCCGTCCGAAAATGATATTTCACCCAAAAGCGTTCTCCCTCTGCGTTGAGCCAAGCGAATGTATGGCTCCCATACCCATGCATATGACGAAAGGTTGCCGGTAAGCCCCGATCCCCCATCAACAGGCTGACTTGATGGAGGGATTCCGGTGAATGGGACCAAAAATCCCATACCGCCTCTGGATTTTTCAAGTGCGTTCGCGGGTCTCTTTTTTGGGTATGGATAAAATCAGGAAACTTCAACGGATCACGAATAAAGAAAATCGGGGTATTATTGCCCACGAGATCATAATTCCCCGCTTCCGTGTAAAATTTAACCGCAAACCCCCGAGGATCGCGCAACGTATCCGCAGACCCTAGTTCTCCGGCAACCGTTGAAAAGCGAATAAACATCTCCGTTTCTTTCCCGATGGCTGAAAGAAACGCCGCTTTCGTGTACATCGTTACGTCGTTTGTTACTCGGAAGACCCCATGAGCCCCCGCACCTTTCGCATGAACGACCCATTCGGGAATCCGCTCACGATTAAAATGTGCCAGTTTTTCTAGCAAATGGACATCTTGAATCAACACTGGGCCACGGCGCCCCGCTGTCAAAGAATTCTGGTTATCCGCTACACTGGCTCCTTGCGCAGTCGTCAACTTTTTTTTCATATCTTTCCTCTTTTCTCTATAAAATCAGTCAAGTGCAATTACTCTCAACAAAATACTTCTAATTAGTACAAAAATTATCATTATTCTTAAAATATATCAATTTATTTGCTCGTAAATAAGAATTAATTCAGATTTTTGACCATTCCCCAACTTTTCTATCGAAGTATCCAGGTTTTGCAGCAAGCCTCATGAATAGAAGGAAGCACAAAAAAGCAGTGAAGCGTTGGCTTCACTGCTGCTTTGCGTTCCATTCGATCCGAGACCACTCTACTGGCGATCAATTATTTTTTGCTGCCTGCTGCTTATTCGGCAGCTTCAATATCCTTGGCGATTTTTGCGACATCGATCTCCCGCTGCAAATAGTCTTGGTTGTCGATAGGAAAATGCTGACGAAATTCGGCTAGTTCCATCAATTCGACTTCGCCAGCTGCCACTTCAAAGTCTAAGACATGACCAGCAAATGTGCGATCATCACTAATAAAATGCAAATGGAAACCGGCGGCCGCAGCACCGTGGAACAGCAACGGGGTAAAGAACCCGACGATCGTGCCGCTGATATCTTCTGCTTGAAATTCCGGCTGATGCTGGATGATCTCAATGAATTTTGGGTACGGTTTTTCTTGCTTTGGGGCAACGCGGACGTGCATCTTGGTAAATACCCCATGAATCTTGACAGCGGAAAACAAATTCGGGCTGACTTCTGTCAGGACGTGGTTTTTCACTTCTTCATCGGTCATTTCTTGGCTGACCTGCAGGTGCTTCGCCGCAGAAAAATCAACGACTGCCGCATAGGGGGTTCCTTCATTTCCTTGGAGCACTTGTACCTTGCCCGACTCGTCTACATGGTAGATTTCACCATCTAAAATAATCACTTCACCATTGGAACCAGCCAAAGTACCAATCCCAAAATTGCCATATTCAAGCATTTTTCCGATTTGCTCCGTGCCATCCATTAAATCCTGCATCAACCCACCTAGGGTGCCATGCTGATATAAATAACTTTTGTTTTTCACTTTCATCTTGATGCTCCTTTGGTCTTAATAAAATTGATCAGGTAGGATCGTTTTGCCAAGATCGGCATTGTCTGAATAATCCACAGGGATATCAATGATCACTGGACCATCCGTTGCAAAGCCTTCTTCGATGGCTGCCATCAATTCTTGTTTGGTGGTTGCCCGTAAGCCCTTGGCACCAAACGCTTCGGCATATTTCACGAAATCAACTGGTCCAAAATCAACCCCAGAAGCACGATCATATTTCATTTCTTCTTGGAATTTCACCATATTGTAGGTACCGTCATTCCAAATCAAGTGAATGATGTTTTGTTTCAAACGGACGGCTGTTTCTAACTCTTGGGCAGAAAACAAGAAGCCACCATCGCCAGATACAGAGATCACTTGAGTATTTGGTCGCACGAGCGCTGCCGCGATCGCCCATGGCAAAGCTACCCCTAAAGTCTGCATGCCATTACTAAAGAGCAGATGCCGTGGCTCATAACTGCGGAAATGACGGGCCATCCAAATGTAGTGGCTGCCGACATCCACCGTCACCGTCATGTCATCGGTCACTTCTTGTTGCAAAGCATCAATGATTTCCAGGGGATGCAAGGTATTGTTGCTGCCTTCGACATCCGCTGGTTTTTCATTGAGTTTGGTTTGCAGCGTCGTTAAATAGTTTTGAGCGTCTTCGGTCAAGTGATACTGATCGATGGCTTTTGATAGTTGTTCAATAATTTTCGCGATACTGCCCATCAGTTCAACTTCTGGCTGCATAAATGGATCGATCTCCATCGGTACTTCATCGATGACGATCACGCGGGCATCTTTTTCCGCATTCCAGTTGCGAGCTTCGTATTCGATCGGGTCGTACCCCACAGCGATCACTAAGTCGCTGCGTTTCAACAGCATATCACCAGGCTGATTGCGGAACAAGCCGACGCGGCCAAAGAAATGCTCTTCTAATTCACGAGAAATGATCCCAGCGCCTTGGAAGGTCTCTACGACAGGCAACCCAGTTTTTGCAACTAAATGACGAATCGCTTGTGTTTCTTTCACGCCTGAAGCCCGCATTCCTAAGAGTAGGACAGGCAGCTTGGCTTCTTTGATCCGATCGACGAGTGCCTGGATATCTTCTGCATCGGCACTGCCTAATTTAGGCGAAGATAGTGGTTTGATCGCTGCCCCTTGAACGGTTCCGTCCGTCACATCTTGAGGAATGGATAAAAAGCTCGCCCCTTTTTTCGCTGTTTTTGCGATGCGAAAGGCGTTGGCAATACTTTCAGAAAGGGTTTCAGGATCTTGGACTTCACTGCTGAATTTCGTGATCGGCGCAAACAATGCCGCATTATTCATGCTTTGGTGGGTCAATTTTGAAAGGTCAGAACGCTTCACTTGGCCTGCTAGTGCCAGGACGGGATCACCTTCGGCAGTTGCCGTGACCAACCCAGTCGCTAAATTACTGGCTCCTGGTCCACTTGTCGCAATGACGACTCCTGGCTCTCCTGTCAGGCGACCGATTGCTTGTGCCATAAATGCCGCGTTTTGTTCATGTCGTGCCAAAATCAACTCTGGTCCCCGATCACTCAACACGTCAAATACGCCATCGATTTTTGCACCGGGAATCCCAAAGATATAAGGCACCCGATGATTTTCTAAACTTTCAACAATGATTTCTGATCCTTTTGCACTCACTGTATTACCTCTTTTCAAAAACTGTATTAATCACAATACATATAATAGCACTTTCTATTTATTTATCAACGAAAAACACTTATTAATATCTGTACTATAAAAACGTAGTTTTTTAGAGAGCGTTTGCATCTGCTTCAGACCGCAGGTGTATGTCTTTCCATTTTTCCGACAAAAAAAGGAGTGGATCGCTCCACCCCATAAATCCTTTACTGTATCAGAACACCTCTAAAAAGAAGCTTCTTTTGTCGGTTTTTTATTCTGCTGGGACATTTTTTTCCGTCAGCCAACCGACAGCCAGTGTCATGGCAGCTCGTGCAGCTTGGGTCTGATCCATCGCATTGACCATCACAAAATCATGGATGATTCCTTGCAGACGTGCTTGGGTAACTTCCACGCCAGCTGCTCGTAAATGCTGCGCATAGGCTTCCCCTTCATCCCGCAAGACATCTGCTTCCCCCGTAATGATCAACGCTGGTGGCAGATCGGCTAACTCCTCTTTGGTCGCTCGTAAAGGAGAAGCGGTAATTTGATTCCGCTGTGTTTCATCCGTCGTGTATTGATCCCAGAACCATTGCATCCCTTCTTTGGTCAGAAAATAGTTTTCGCCAAATGCTTCATACGAAGGCGTATCAAAGCGGGCATCTGTCACAGGATAGAACAATAATTGCTGTGCGATCGGAATGCCACCACGGGCTTTCGTTAACAAGGTCATAACAGTCGCCATGTTCCCACCTACGGAATCGCCAGCCACGGTCAAACGGGTAAGGTCTAAGCCTTTGACATCGACAAATCCCGGTAATTGCTGCAAGACCGCATAATTTTGTTCGATCGCCGTTGGGTATTTTGCTTCTGGCGAACGACTGTATTCAGGAAAAATGACGATCGAGTTGGTTCGTACCGCCAATTCACGGATCAATTTATCATGAGTTGCGGCACTGCCGAAGACCCAGCCAGCGCCATGGAGATAATAAATAACAGGGAGAATCGCATGATTTCCTTCGGGACGAACAAAACGAACATTGATGGCCCCCCACTCGCCTGTATCTACGGTCTGATCTTCTATCTCAACCGCCAGTTTATTGACGGGTGACTCTTGGACTTGTTCCAATAGTGCGCGCCCTTCTTCTGGCGGTAATTCATAGATCCGTGGGTGCGGTGCATTTGCCTCACTAAATTCAACGGCTGCTTTTTCCAACGAAATTCTATCTGTCATACGATTCTCTCCTTTTGTTTGAAATCGTTCGTGTTGATCTTAAGGGTACCACCAAGTCATTCTGATGCAAAGAATCTTGCTTTCTTCTGTTTCCAAGCATTTTGTTCGACAAAAAAGGTGGTTTTTGCACTCTTAACTGCCTTGCCTTCATGACCGATAACTGTAAGACACTCGCTGTGTAAACTTCCCAAAAAACTGAAAGGCGTAGGTAAGTACGTATGAAATTCACATTAGATGAAACACAAAATAACCGTCTGCTCGCTGCTATTTTTCAAGAACTCGCTGTCATAGTCTTTGATCCGCAAAAAGAAGTTGTTTTCGCCAATGCCAACATGACTGATATCCTAGGGTACAGCCAAGAAGAAATCATTGGCTTGCCGCATCGGACCTTTTGTTTTGACCATTATGCTGCCAGTACGGATTACCAAGCTTTTTGGAATCAACTGCTGTACTCAAAGCAACGGTTTCAAGACAAAATCATCCGAAAAAACAAACAAGGAGAAAAACTGATTTTAGAAGGGATCTACTTCCCCGTCCTCGATGAGCAGCAAGAAGTCGTCAACGTCGTCAAAATCGCTTTTGACATTACCCAAAGAGAACAAGCCTTAGCGGTCACTATCAAAAAAGTGCAAGAAAGTGCTGCTTCCCTGACACGACTTTCTGCCAACGGGCATCAGCAAGTCGATCATTTGTCAGAAAACTTGGCGCAAGTCAAACGGCTGTCTGATCAAAATCAAGCAACGACCCATGCCTTAGAAATGGATAGCCAACAGGTGACAGCGGTGCTGCATGACATCGACCGCATTGCACAACAAACCAAACTGCTATCCTTCAACGCTTCCATCGAAACAGCACGGATCGGCGAACAAGCAGCTGGCTTTCGGGTAGTTGCCGATGAAATGCAAAAATTAGCCGAACAGACCAAGCAGTTGACCCAAACCATTGCCGCAACCATGCAAGCCATCAACCAACAAGCCTTAGTCGTGTTAGATAGTACCGAGTCGACGACTATGAAAATCAGTGATTCGCAAAAAAGTCTCGCTGCCGTTTTGCATTCTTACGACACGCTGCGAACGACGGCCAGTCTTTTAAACGATGAAGCCGAGTATTTAACAGAGACCAACAATGCTGAGTTGGAAACCACATGAAGTGAAAGAGAGCGCCGCTGTTTGCGACGCTCTCTTTGTTTTTTTGACCAATAAATTGATTCCCTATTTGATTTCATCGATACTCAGCACTAGCCAGTCTCCCACTCTTGCAACAACTGCTGTAATTCTTGCAAAAATGATTGGGTCGCAAAGCCCAATGCTTGAAGAGGAACACGATATTCCTGTTGAATCACCAAAAAGCTACTAAACATTATATGCTGGACCTCAAAACCGAGGTTTTTCCAAACACTCCAGGAAAAACTGACTATTCGTTTTTCTTTCTTTTCGTACGTGCACAAATACACTCGTTCAACGCCAAAAAGCAGTCCCGCATTCGCTTTCTTGCCAGTCATCTTTGACGTTAGCAACGCAAGAGGGGTCTCCGTTTCAGGCACTTGAAAACTAGCGAGGACTTGTCTTTGCCATTGCCTTGGTAGCACTTGTCTTTCTCCAGAAAAATAGAATAAAAAATTTTGTTTTTGAAAAAAGGCAGTCAAACGATTTTGCCGCTGGTTGCGCTGATGGATGGGCGCCCTTTGAATCGGAGACGCCTGGTTTCCTGACGTTGGTTTTGGCTGCTCTTGTCCAGCGAAAACGCCGGCTGTTGGTGCATTTCCCCTAAGAGCAGCAGACGACAAACTGATTTTCTTCAAGAGAGCAGCCAGCTGGGTCAGCGCAAGCTGTTTGTCCGTCAGGGGACTGGACTGGGCAATTTTGGCGTGGTCAAAGGGCAATTTGATGACCATTTTGCCGCGGCAATACAGACAGACTGCCGTGCCGACACCCCAGTTTACTTCTAGTTCCCCTAAACAATGGGGACATTGAATGGGAATGATATCCATGAGATCATCCTTTCGTTTTGATGCATCGATCAGAGCTATTCGTTGTAAAAATACGGATCGTATTCCAGCTGACAAACGCCAGCAGCACTAGAAGAGATAAGCCATAAAAACTGAAATACCAAGTCAGGATTGCTAAAAAAAGGATCAAGGCAAATTCATACGCCATGTTTTCTAGACTGCTGTAAAATACTGTCTGTCGGGCGAGTTTCTTCCTCCGCGTCTCAAAAGCTTTCTTCGCTGCAGCCGTTGATGCATCCGACTGACTCAATGCCTGGGAAAGTTCTGCTTTGAATTTGCCGTACTCTGAGAAAAACTTGACCTCTGGTACGAGCAAGAAGTACCAAGTCGCAAGACAAGCAATCAGCAAGATGACCGCTGAAGCGAGCAGACTAAAGGCAACAGCCGGTAATAAAAAGCCATCAAATAGAAAACTCGAAGCAATTCCAGAAAATAATCCGACAAAAAAGAAGGTATAGCAGAATTGCCAAAGGACACTACTGGTCTTCGAAAAACTTTTCTTCACTTGCACCAGCTGTTCACATTCAGGAAGCTGGGTTGGAAAGAGACGTTCAGCATCGGTGCCATCAGCCACGAAAGAATAGGTTTGGTTTCCGTACTTGAATTCGCCAATGTAATAAGGAAAATACAGTTTTTCCGTATCACATTGTTTCGGAAAAAGAGTCAGTTGAACCTCATTGGCAACATCTGCTCCCACCAAATGGTCTTTGGCTTTTGCTTCAAAGACTTCCAATAGATGGGTATCCGAGAGTGCCGCTTCTCTGGAAATATCAAAGGGCAGCACCTGAGCGTCTTGGCTAAGTGCCGAAAACTGCTGCATATCCGTGCAATAGGCGGCTCCTTTTTGAAGATGCAGCGGCAGCTTGCCATTGATACTGTAATCCGCTTCTTTTCGGGTATCCGTAGGGAAATATTCATTGAAAACCGTTGTGTTCCCGCTGTTATGTAAAGAAATGTCGGCAGTAATGCGCCCACTCCCCCTCTGCTGTTCCTCGTGGACATAGCTCCCTCTCACTTGCGCGTCATAAGCAATTTGAAAATAATACATCGGGATAAACACACGTTTTAGATGAACCATCTCTAGCTCAAAAAAGATACTTTCCGAGATGGTCTCTTGCCATGCTAGTTTATTTTTCAACGCCTCTTCACATGCCTTTTCATCATAAGCAAACGGATAAAATCCTTCTTTGACGGTCCCTTGAATGCGTGGCAACTCTTTAAGCGAGACGACTTGTTTTGTTTGTTCCTGGTTTATTTGTTCCGGTTTGATCAGCAACTCGTTCAAACAATACTGACAGACTGCTTTTCCTGAGTCCCAATCAACTTCTAGACGCCCCAAGCAGCTGGGGCATTGGATTTGGGTGATTTTCATTTTTTCTCCTTTTTATGAATCGTTTTTTCTTTTCAACAAGATGGTTTATCAAAGAAACCGAAGAATGTTCCAAATAAGGGTAACGACCACGACCACATAAGCGATCGTATCGAGCCATTCATAAAATTTCCTCATTCTTGCAAGCTTCTTTCCACACTTCTCGTAGTTTGCTAACAAAGCGGTCCCAACCGTTTTCTTACCTAATAATTCTCTTTGGAGCTCATCTCTAAATTTTTGGACTGTTTTGAGGTACTGTTCTTTTAGAAAGTGCAACAATATCCCCGATACTACCCAATAGATTGTAGTTGGCAGAGAACTCATGACAATCCCCCTATGACAGCCCTAAATACTCTTCCGAGAGGGATCCATTCAGAAATGAATAGCGCCAAGATCATCAGGATCACACCTAACGTAAAAAAGAGTACGGAGGACCAGCCAAAAACCTTACGAGCTTTTGAAAAATTCGCAACCGTTTGTAAGGTTTCTTGGCACTGTGGGATAATCGGCAGCTTCATTCGGTCAGGATCTTTGCCGTCGATCGCAAATTCAAAGGATTGCTCTTGGTACTTGAAGGTGCCCATATACAGGGGAAAGTAGAGCTTTTCTGTAGCACAGCTGATCAGGGAAAGATCTAGGTGCAGCTCTTTTAGCTGATCGGCAGATTTTTTCTTCTGGATCACCGCATTCGCATGGGCTCTCAATTCCGCTTGTTTTTCAGAACCAAAGAGCGCCTGCTCTTGCTCAATATCAAAGGGAAAAGCATGAATAGCATGTGCTGAGACTAGCTGTTGAAATTCCTTTTGATCGGTACTAAAGTGCGGTTTTCTTTTCATTTCATCATTGACCTCGAAGCTCTGAGGAATTTCTTGCTCGATCACCTCCGAACTGCCGCATTGATAGAGTATGACCGTCTCATCTGGATGGTCGCCTCGCTTCTTTTCCCACGTGGTCGTATGCGAGCCGTCCCAAGCAATGGAATGGGTATCGTAGCCAAAGGCCCCCTCCCAGTGCATCGTATAGGTCACCTGAAATTCATAAATCGGAATAAAATATCGTTTTACCTCGCTGACTTCAAGATGAACGACAATGTCCTCAGGAACTGATTCCTGTTGGATCAGCCATTTTTTCAAGGCATTTGCTACCTCGTCTTCATTAAAGGTAAACGAATAAAACCCTTCTTTGACTTCTTGAAAAACTACGGGAGCTTGTTCATTCGAAGCTTCTTGCGTTTGTTTTGGCGGCGAATGTAGGACTGACTTAGTTAAGCAATACTGGCAGACTGCTTTTCCTGTCTCCCAGTCAACGGTTAACTGACCCAAGCAGCTGGGACATTGGATTTGTGTGATTTTCATTGCTTCTCCTTTTGCACATACTGATTTTCTTATCAATGAAGTGGCTTGGTTGCAAGTGAGGGGGAATATCTTTTTTAAGGTGTTAGTTGGGGGAAGCAGCGAAGGAAAGCTGCTTGTTTGCAGGTAGTTGCTCGCTCTCATCCGTTTGTTCGAAACATTTTTTCCAGTGATGAAGCAAACAAGTGTATTTGTACCAAGAGCTGTTTAACCAAAAAAACAACCGCAAACGAAAAAACAACCCTTTATATATCATTTTATAATAAAAAATACCTTAAATCTATTTAATATTGATAAAAATAATTGCTGATTTGCTAGTTGAGCTTCTTCCGTACGCTCAGCAACCCTTACTAGTCGGTTATTGATGGCGGATACGTTAATAAAAATGTTATAATTAAAATATTCACAAGAAAGGAATTGGAAAGAGTTATGGGGATGTTTATTTTTGTTATTGGTTTTTTGACAATGGTTGTAAGCGGAATCTTTTTTGTTCTTAGTTTGATCAAGAAAAAGCCGCTTCGCAACAAAATCGTTATTTTTATGGGTGGTTTTCTCTTATTGATCGGCGGGGTATTATTGACTCCTGCAACAACACCGGAGCTTCACGTAGATGAAGCAGAACTGGTTACGAATGAGCAAGGTGAAGCAGCGATCACTGGGCAAACCAATCCAGAAGCGCAACTGACGATCAACGGGGTGGAGGTTTCACTGGCGGACGAAACATTTTCTTACACCGTGCAACTTGAAGATGAAGAGGAACAGGAATTTACCCTCCAAGCCTCAATGGGTGGAAGCACCAAAGAAGAAGTCGTCACCGTCAAACCTTCTCGCGCATTTCTAGCGAGTTTGCAAGCTGAAAAACAAGAACAAGCAGCACTGGAAAAAGCCGAGACGGCACTGGCGCTTGCCGAAACCCAGCCAAACCAAAAGAATTACGACGAAGCTGTGACGCTGATTCATGCTTTGAGTAAAACCTACGAAGATTTCGCTACCCGGCTAACCGTGGTGGAAGAACATCTTGCCATCGGCAAAGCCCTCGATACTGCTGAAGCTTCCCTTGAGCGCAGTGATTTCGATCAGGCAAAAGAATTAATCGCACAAGCGGTTTTGAACAAGGAAACGTTTGAAAGTCGGTTATCCACTGTAGAAACCAAGATTTCTGAGAAAGAAGCAGAAGCCCTCGTTGCAGAAGCTGTCCAAGCGGTGGAAGCGGCAGAGGCGGAGCCGACAAAAGATGCCCTTGCTCGTGCAGAAGATGCTGTCGCTCGTCTCAAGATCCCCGATGAGGAATTAGCTACTCGAACGAAAACAGTGGCGCAAACGATCACTGCCAACGAACAAGCAGCCGCACAAGCTAAGGCGGAGGAAGAACGGCAGGCAGCCGCCGCTGTGCCAGAACAAAGCCAGCCAGCCGCTGCTAGCAATCAAGCCCAAACATCAGTCCTTGTTACACCAACGGGTTCCAAGTACCATACGAGAAAATGCGGCAACGGTACCTACACGCCTGCAACTTTAGCAGAAGCGCAAAGCCGCGGACTTACTCCTTGTGCAAAATGTTTTCCGTAATAGTCACTAAATTTTGCAACGAAAAAAGACAAACCTCATTTTTGTCTAAGGTTTGTCTACAGTCTGAAGCGGTTGTCTCGTCGGAGGCAGCCGTTTTTTTCACTTGCTAATTTTCCTCATAAGAAAACTCGTACTCGTTTTGTTCGTCATCGATCAGACGCTTGTCATTGTTGTCCGCCATTTTGAATACTTTCTCAAAATCATCGCCAGTCATGCGCACTTCCTTTTTCTCTTGATCAATGATCACTTGGGCATTTGTCACTTCAAAGGTGAGCATAGTGCCGATGTCTGCCACAGTCAGTGCTTTGCTTTTGGGGAACTCTGCTTGTAGTGTTTCGTTGATCTGCGCTAATTGCGTCTCTTGTTCTTCTACCAAGTCCGCAGGTTCCTGATTCGGATCGACCAAAAAACTCAGCGTTTTATTGACGGTGAGCTTTCCATCTTCCAAAACGTACAAGGCATTTTGTTGATGACTGTTGCTATTGGTCAATACTTGATTTGCAGCTGCAGAGTCAACCCCTGAGCGGCTGCAGCTTGCCAAAAAAAATAGCACCGCCAAACAAACGGTAGCAAACATTCTTCTACCTAACTTGCTTTTCGTTTTCATTTTTCCCCTCCTCGTTTTCCCTAAGTTTCCTTCTTTCATGATTTTTCGCAAACCCGTGGGTTTGTGTTTCCTGTCAAATTGAGTTATTTTCAGTATAGCATAAACAATTTGCTTTTATAGCTTTTTTTTATAGTGAGATTAATTTCACGCGCAAAAAAACCAACCTTGTCGAGACAAGATCGGCTTTCTTTAGGATTGATTCGTTGAGATCTTTGAACGTTCTCGCTGGGATATGATCGCTGCCTATTGTCCAATTAGTCCGACAACAAGCCCTAAAACGATCACTCCTAGAAACCCATTCACAAGGTGCAGCCCAACTAATTTACGGGACTGTCCCGAGTAAACAGCCATCACGAAGGTGGCGACCCCATACACCCCTAGCCACAATAAGCAAGCGACTTGCAAGGAGGTCATCAGCCAACCATCATGATCGAATGTTGCAAACCAATAGACGACTTGATAGGTCGCTGCCGATAAGAGAATCCCACCAACAATCGTGCCGCCAAAGGTAAAGAGCATGTCACCGGTCGTCATCTGCTGACCGTCCATCTTCTCTGCCATTCCTGATTCTTTCGCCCAAAACTTGCCCCACTTATGCATCGGGTTGTAAAGCAGACTTTCCACCACAACCCAGCTGAGGGTGCCGAAAATCAATGTCCAAAAATTAACCATTTTCGTTTTCTCCTATACTTTATTTTTAGCCATGTTCCTGAGAAGCGAAAAAATAGCCAAGCGGGCTGTTCCTTCTCCATCAGTTTATGCCTTAAGGGAAGGTTCTTCAACTTTTTCCACTGGTGTCCCCTATTTTTCGATGGTTCCAATAAAAACTAAGAAAAATGATCGTATACAGCAATGCGGTGAAACCTGTAACCGCTAATGGGTTAGTGATCAAGATACCGGCAAACAGCAAAAGCAACGCAAGGATCGCCCCGCCCAAAAAAATCGTATAGCCCATTTTCTTCTGCTTGCGTACCAAAACAAACGCCGCCACACTGATCAACAACCAAATCAGTAATACAGTATACGACAGGGAGCCTGCCAGATAATTGAAGAGTTTGTCGCCTAAAAAGTAAGAAAGAACGACTCCAAGATATAAAGTACCGCTGCAAAACATGATCGCTCGTTGGGGCACGCTGTTTTTATTCAGCATCGTGAAACGGCTTTTTTTCTGGCCATTGTTGCTTAACCGGAAAAACAACGTTCTTGAAGAAGCATAGACCCCAGAATTGATGGAGGAAAACAAGGCCAAAATGATCACTAAATTAACGATGTCGGAAGCAAAAGGCACATGGATTTTTTGAAACACCATTACAAAGGGACTGACATTTGGATCTGCTAATTGATTCCACGGATAAATGATCAGTAAAAGAAACATGGGAATGATGTAAAAAGCGGCAATCCGAGTCATTACTCCTTTGATTGCTTGAGGGATCGCTTTTTTGGGATTTTCTGCTTCACTAATCGTGATGGCTACTAACTCAGAACCGCCATAAGAATAGATTACGACCAATAAAGAATTGATAAATCCTTTGAGACCGTGAGGGGCAAAACCACCATAGTCTGTCATTTGTCTCATCGTCGGTAAAAAGCCCAGATCAAAGACTTGTGTGGCAACCAGATAGAGACCCACCAAGATCAGCACAATCACCACACTGATTTTGGCCCACGAAAGCCAGTATTCCGTTTCTGCAAACAAGCGGACCGAAAACAAATTGATGATGGTCGTGAGTAGTGCCAAAATCAAAACAAAGATCCAAGCTGGAATATTGGGAAACCACAGCTGCAAAAAGCTTGCGGCAGCAACTGCTTCGGCGATGATGTTGATCATCCACATTGACCAGTAGATCCAATCAATGAAATCAGCTGTATGCAAGCCAAGATACGGCTGGACTAAGCCCGAAAGGCCATGTTGTTTTTGGTCAGATAAAACCAACTGTCCCAGTCCTGTCATGACGACAAATAAGATCAGCCCACAAAAAATAAACGCTAGCAAGACCGCAGGCCCCGCTAACTGGATCGCTTCCCCACTGCCTTTGAATAGGCCGGCACCGATTGCGCCACCTAGTGCCAACATAGTGATGTGTCTGGTTTTCATCTGTTTTTTTAATTGATTTTTTTCTGTCATACGTTCCTCCTCGAAAACCGTTGATCCTTCATACACAGTGATTCTCTCACTGTTGCTATTTTTAATTATATGAATGATTTTTTTTAACTACCTCATAGAGAATACCAGACGTTTCTGCTATTGCAACTAAGAATTGAAAAAATTATCTATTTTTTCTGAAAATTCTATCATCCTCTAATCTTTTTCACCCAAATCAAATCTTGGCGAACTTTTCTTTAGGTGAAGGTACTAAAAAAAGCCATCTCCCAACTTGTGGGAAATGACTTTCTGTCCGTTTCTTCAAGCAGGCTCGATGATCAATGGGTCGTAACCAACTCGTCTTTGATAGCGTCAGGGAGATCCTGCTCGGTCACCTCTTGATACGACTCCACATGTTTGCCCTTTGCATCAAGCTCTAGGTAGGCATTTTCTTTTAATTTTTGTGGTGCCCAAAACGTGATTTTTATTTTTTGTCCATCTTCATTGATTCCTTCTTGCGTATATTCATAGGCATCATGTTCTTGCGGCACGCCATACTCATCGGATGTTTTGACATAAACCTTTTTCTCCGGTACGAAAGGATTGAAACGATCCACCAGCTGAACCAGTTCGCTGGAATCATCTTTCGTAAAATAAGACCATGTAACCAATGTGACGGTCCCGATCGTTAACACGAGCAGGATCATACTAATTGCTTTTTTCAAGTGATTGTCCTCCGTTTTTTCTATCTACCTTCAGTATAAAAAAACAAGCGATAAATATAATCAAACTTAAGACGTATTTTTCCGTCGGTCATTGTGACTAAGGTATCAATGGAATATTTTCTGCTTTTTCCACCTAAATATATAGACAAACAACTAAGTTACTCCTACAAAAACGTCCCTTCTCACAGGAAGACCAGACTGTTTAATAAGTATCGTGATTTTTCATTCTTTGTAGTAAACTAAACTGCAACAACTTACTTTTAAATACTCATGATTGAAAACTATAGAAAATCGAGGTGTCCCATGCTAGAAATTAAACTGATCGATCAAGAACACCAAGCTGATATCCGCTTGAAAAACGAACCCTTCTCCTTATGGGGGAAAATGCTGCCGTCTTATAATGAGGGCAACTGGCAGTACACGATCTGTAAATTTGCACCTGAAGACATTCAGACGATGCGTTTCCCAGATGAAAATTATTGCTATGATGAAATGAGCCGAAACAGTCTGTTTATCGGTGCTTATGATGATGGAAAATGCATCGGCTTAGCGATCGTTCAAGACGCTTTTTTCAAGTATCTGTACCTCTATGACTTAAAGGTCAACACAGACTACCGCAAGCAAGGAATCGGTCAACTGTTGATCCAACAGGCACTGAAAGCGGCCCTTGCCAAAGACTATCGCGGCATCTATACACAAGCGCAGGACAACAATCCTTCTGCCTGTCTGTTTTACTTGCGAGCAGGCTTTCGTATCGGAGGCCTGGATACGGAGGTGTACAAAGGAACCAATCAGGAAGGCAAAAGTGACATTTTGTTTTATTTGGATGCAGCGGAAACGGCTGTCAAAAAATAGCTGAAAAAAGAAAAAAATTCCTCCTGCCAGATGGTACACTTAAGGCAACAATGTTTTGAAAGGTGAGGAAGAAGAATGTACGTAGGATTTGATATTGGCGGAACAAGTATTAAATATGGGGTTTTAGATGAAACCGGAGTGATCCTTGAAAAATCTGCGATCCCCACTAGCTATGAGCCAGCCCAGTTTTATCAGGATCTACTCACGATCATCGAAGATGCCCAGAGCCGCCACACGATTGATGGCATTGGGATCAGCGCCCCCGGGATCGTTCAAAAAGACGGCTTTATGTTAACGGCTGGAGCCATCAAATCGTTATATGGTGAAAATTTTAAAGCAGTCTTGGAAGCGCATACAGGATTGCCGGTGGCGGTGGAAAATGATGCCAATGCAGCAGCGATTGCTGAAAAATGGATCGGGAATGCGCAAGAGGTAGCCAACTATTTGTGTCTTGTCCTAGGCACTGGTGTAGGCGGTGGGATCGTAATCAATAATCAAGTCTACCGAGGTGCTCATGGCATGGCTGGTGAATTTGGCTGGATGGTGATCGATCAGCTGCCAGAAGAAGGCAATATCGAGGAAAGTTCCATCAATAAAAAAACTGCCGTCGTGGGCGGCTTGATTCGCCTCTACAATTTAGCCGGGGCAGCAGTTCCTGGCTTTGAACCCACCCAAGACGCCAAAGAGATTTTTGACCGCGCGCAGCAAGGCGAAGCGTTGGCGCTGAAGCTGACGGACCAATTTCTGACGGATCTGTCTGTAGGGCTGATCAATTTGATCAGCTGCTTTGACCCAGAATTGGTATTGATCGGCGGCGGCATCAGTGCCAATCCTTATTTCTGGGAACGCCTGCAGGCTCGCTTGACGATCACGGAAACACGGCATGAAGCGATCAATTATTTGCGCGGACAAACCATCGCACCTGTTCGTCCAGCGAAGCTGAAAAACGACGCCGGCTTGATCGGCGCAGTCTATCAGATCCACCAACAGCTGCACCGTTAAAAGTTTGGATATGCTATACTGGTGTAAATTGATTATCTAGGACAGCGAGGAACCAGCATGGCGCTTTTTGAACAATTAAACTTGAACAAGCTCTCTGCGGTAGAACAAGAAATCTACCGTTTTATCGTCAATCACTTAGAAAAGATCCCGTATATGCGTGTGCGCGACATTGCCGATGATGCTCATGTCTCTTCGACTTCGGTCTTTCGTTTTATTCAAAAAGTCGGCTTTCAGTCGTTTCCAGAATTTCGCTTCTATATCAAAAATCATTTAGAAAAAGCCCATTTTGATGCGCACCCTGAACACTTAGGTTTAGAAGCGCGCATCAAAGGCTTGAATATGCAGATCTTCCACCCTGATGCGGAATACCAAATACGAAAACTTGCCGAAGCGATGCGGGATGCCGATTTGATCTTATTTATGGGGATGGGGGCATCCGGTGCGATCGCGCAATACGTTGCCCGCAAGCTAGCCAGTCTCGGTTACTTTAGTATCAGCATTGATGAGCTGACCTACCCAATCAAAAGCTTTTTGCGAAAAGATCAAAAAAATGTTTTGGTTTTTCTGAGTGTCTCTGGTGAAACCAAAGAACTGATCGAAGTCATTACCGGTTTAGACAATCAAGCGATCGTGCAGAAATACTGCATTACCCCTAATCGGGAAAGTACGTTGGCACGCCTGTGCGATTATTCGATCGAGTATGCGATCAAAGAGGAACGCAAAGACATCTTTCTTGATTTGACTAGTCAATTGCCTTCAGTAGCGATTTTAGAAACACTGATCGGCTATTTACAAGATTATCGTTCCAACCCTTGATGGTTCAGTTTACTGAACCATCTTTTTTTGTAACACTGTGTTCCGGATGCGGAATTTTTTTCATTTCTTGAGAGATATGTACGGAATCCGTATCCGCTTACTTTTAGCCGCTTTCATTCGCTATAATGATGGCATCAATTAAGGAAAGGTGTTATTATTATGCAAAAATTCAATGACCTGTTAGACCGCTCGTTGGTACCAATCGCAACAAAGTTGAACAATCAACGCCACGTAGCAGCGATCCGGGATGCATTCATGCTGATTTTCCCACTGACCATCGCTTCTTCTCTCGTTATTTTGGTCAACAATATTTTATTTTCCAATGAGAGTTTCATCGTGCAATTATTTCAACTGAATCGACTTTTCCCGAATCTGGAAAGTGCCCAGCAAGTCCTAGCTTCCGTGGCGAACGGGACCATCAACATTATGAGTTTATTTATTGCGTTTCTTGTTGCTCAGCTTTTAGCCAAGCATTTCCAAGCAGATGCTACGCTAGTTGGTTTGACAAGTGTCGCTGCCTTTATGATCTTGTACCCGACCTCCTTTGCAGTAGATGATGTCAATGTGATCTCCACACAATATTTAGGCGCCCAAGGGTTGTTTGTAGCTATGATTGTGGCTTGTTTGGTCGGTGAATTCTTGCCGAAGCTTTTCAAAGTCAAACGACTGCAGATAAAAATGCCTGAAATGGTACCACCAGCAGTTTCTCGCTCCTTTTCTGGCATGATTCCGATCGTGATCATCGTGGCAGTCACTGCTTTGATCAATTTCTTAGTTTTGATGATCGCGCCAGAAGGCATCAATGAACTGATTTATAATGGGATCCAAAGTCCATTGCGGGATCTGGGGGGCAATGTCGTCGGTGTCTTGATCTTGGCATTTTTGCAAACCACGTTGTTTGCGATTGGGATCCATGGACCAAACACATTGAATGCGGTTCGTTCAGCGATTTTTACCGAACAAGATCTAGCTAACCTAGACTTTATCAACCAGGGCGGCTCCTTGTGGGACGTTCCTTACAAAGAAACCTGGGGCGTTTTAAATGATATGTTCGCAAATATGGGCGGAACTGGTATGACATTGGGCTTGATCATTGCGATCTTCATCGCTTCAAAACGTCCAGAACAACGTGAGATCGCTAAGATGTCCTTAGTTCCAGGAATTTTCCAAATCAATGAACCGATGATCTTCGGTCTACCGATCGTCTTGAATCCAATCATGATCATTCCGTTTATTTTGACACCAATGGTCAATATTTTGGTGGGTTATTTTGTCACTGTTGTCTGGCCGATCATGCCGACCCCAGCGATTGGGGTACCATGGACGACCCCAGGAATCATTAATCTCTTTTTAGGAACTGGAGGAAATGCGATCGCTGCGGTTGTCGGTGTCGTTTGTCTTGCGATTTCGGTCTTGATCTATTTGCCTTTCGTGATCGCCTCTAACCGTTCCCAGAAAGTAGAATTATAAGCAAACGAATGAGTCGAGGAGGAATGAAATTTATGTCCGCAAAAATGCCGAAAGATTTTTTATGGGGCGGCGCGATCGCTGCCCATCAAGCGGAAGGCGCTTGGAATGTTGCTGGCCGTGGAATGAGTACCGCCGATGTCATGACGGCCGGTGGCAACGGTATTCCCCGTAAAATCACCAAAGGAGTCATTGAAGGGGAATATTACCCGAACCATGAAGCCATTGACTTTTATCACCGTTACAAAGAAGATATCCAGTTATTCAAAGAACTGGGCTTGAAATGTCTACGGACATCGATTTCTTGGAGCCGGATCTATCCAACTGGAACAGAAGAAGAACCAAATGAAGCCGGTCTCCAATACTACGATGATCTTTTCGACGAATTGCAGGCAAATGGCATCGAACCCGTCATCACTTTGTCTCACTTTGAAATGCCTTATGCCCTCTATGAAGAATTTGGTGGGTTTGCTAACAAAGAAGTGATTCCCCTCTTTGTCAAATTCGCTAAGACTGTTTTTCAACGGTATCATGACAAAGTGACGTATTGGATGACTTTCAATGAGATCAATAATCAAGCAGATGGGCAAGAGCCGCTGCACGTTTGGACCAATTCTGCCATGATCATCGAGGATGACAGTCAAAAAGAAGCACTCGTCTTTCAAGCGGGCGTCAATGAGTTGATTGCCAGTGCGGCAGCCGTGATCGAAGGCAAAAAAATCAATCCAGAGTTTCAGATTGGTTGTATGATGGCCTATGTCCCGGTCTACCCCTACTCTTGTGCGCCAGCTGATTTGATGGCATCCGTCAAAGCCAATGAACGGCGCTATTTTTACAGCGACGTCCACGTACGAGGCAAGATCCCAACCTATGTGCAAAAATATTGGGCAAAAAAAGGCATCACGATTGAGATCACGCCCGAGGAACAAGCGCTATTAAAAGCGGGAACCGTTGATTATATTGGGTTCAGCTATTACATGTCAGGAACGATCTCAACCCTTGATGAAGTGGCTGGCACACCAACTGAGGATATCCCGGGAGCAAAAATCGTGAGTAATCCTTATATCAGTGCTTCTGATTGGGGCTGGCCTATCGATCCAGTCGGGTTGCGCTATGTGTTAAATACGATCTACCAACGCTATGACTTGCCGCTATTTATCGTAGAAAATGGCTTTGGTGCTTACGATCAATTAACCAATGAACAGCAAGTCCATGATGACTACCGCATCACTTACCTGAAAGAGCATATCGAACAGATGGAAAAAGCGGTGGTTGAAGATGGTGTACCGCTATTAGGTTATACGCCTTGGGGGATCATTGATATCGTCAGCTTCGGCAGCGGCGAAATGGAGAAACGCTATGGCATGATCTATGTCGACAAAGACAATACCGGCAAAGGAACCTTGAATCGTTTGAAAAAAGATTCCTTTGCGTGGTACCAGCAAGTAATCGCCTCTAATGGTGAAACGCTCTAATTACTGCTTCCATGACTAACACAAAAACCGCCCCCTCGTTTCGCCATCCTCCTTTTTACATTAGGAGCCTGGCAACGAGGGGGCGGTTTTCTTATTAAAGAGGTGCGCCATTGCGGGGATGCTTTTCTTATCATCACTAAACACTACCTCGATGCTGTGGTACACTATAGCTATTCATTTACTTTTACGTTAAGGAGGAACTGCATGAAGCCGATATTTCGTCCGATCCAATCTCAAGATGATGCGCCATTAGCTGCTATCATTCGCAAAAGCTTGACCGACCACCAGTTGGCGGTTCCAGGAACTGCCTATTTTGATCCCGAGTTAGACCACTTAAGTGAATTTTATGCAGCAGATCCTGCTAGCCGCCATTATTTTGTCATCACCGATGAATCGGGTACCCTTTTAGGCGGCGGTGGTCTTGCCGCTTATGATTCAGAAGGGCAAATCGCCGAGCTGCAAAAATTTTATCTTAGTGATGCCGCCAAAGGGCAGCGTCTCAGCTATCCCCTGCTGGCGAAGATCGAGGCCAAAGCTTTTGAACTAGGCTATCGGCAACTCTATTTAGAATCCCATCATTCTTTAGAAGCTGCCTTGCATGTCTATCAAAAAGCCGGCTATCGCGCATTGTCCCAGCCACTATTGGCGGCACAGCATACCACGATGGATCGCTTTTATGTGAAAACACTCGTTGAAGAAAACGAATAGAACAGCAGCCATTCCTTGATCGCTAGGAATGGCTGCTTTTACGTTATCCTTGTCCATAATAAGCATGTTCGCCATGCTTGCGGAAATAATGTTTATCCAGCAAATAATCAGCGATCGGTGTTCGCTCCAAGGTCAAAGCTTCGGTACCTAGTGCCATTTCTGCAACCTCTTCTAAAACAATACTATTGCTGACCGCTTGTTCCGCAGATTGCCCCCAAGTAAAGGGACCGTGTCCCGCTGTGAGGACAGCTGGGCATGCAAGCGGATCTAATTCCCGCTTTTCAAACGTCTCGACAATGACTTTGCCGGTTTCTTTTTCATAGTCTGCCGTTACCTCAGAGGCCCGTAATGGTCGTGTACAAGGGACACTACCATAAAAAGTATCCGCATGCGTCGTTCCATATGCAGGAATGTCTCGCTGTGCTTGCGCCCATTTTACCGCATTTGTCGAATGCGTATGGACGATCGCCTTGACGCCTTCGAAGTGCTTATACAATAGCGCATGGGTTTTGATATCCGAGGAAGGCTTCAACGTCTTCGCCTCTTTCGGTGTTCCCGTTAAGTCGCAAACCACCATTGAATCAACCGTCATCGTCTGATAATCAACACCACTTGGTTTAATGACGATGATCCCTAAATCTCGATCAATCTCACTAACATTTCCCCAAGTCAGCTTTACTAGCCCTTCCTCAGGTAGTCTCTTATTGGCTTGATAAACTCGCTCTTTCATCAATTGAAGCTGATTGATCAAGGTAACCGACCTCCTTTAGTTTTGGTAATAAATATGCTTTGGCTTGTTCAATCTCCCCAATCGGGTCAGCGCTCGTCTCACTCCACATCTCAATGACAAAAGAACCGTTATAATTCAACCGCTTCAGCGTGCGTAAGCAGCCATCAAAATCAACACACCCAGTGCCAAACGGTACTTCTTTAAACTTTCCTCGAAACTTATCTGAGACCGCCAATGTATCTTTCAAATGAATCTGGGTAATCTCGCAAATGCCTTTTTCTAATTCATAACCGACATCATTTTCTGGCCAGGCCGACAGGTTCCCGACATCTGGATAGACTTGTAGATAGGGTGAAGGGATCTGCTCCTTGATCCGTAAATATTTTGAGATAGAATTCAGAAACGGATCATCCATGATCTCTAGTGACAAAACGACCCCCTTTTCAGACGCCCTGGCGACGGCTTCTTTTAGATTGGCAATGAACCATTCTCGGCTACAAAGACTTTTTTCCTCATAATACACATCGTATCCGGCTAATTGGATGCAGCGAATACCCAAATCTGAAGCCAAGTCGATGGCTTTTTCCATCAGATGCATCGCGTGCTTGCGCTTTTTTTCATCGATCGAACCAAAGGGAAACCGCCGATGTCCACTGAGACATAAAGACAAGATTTTGATCCCCGAGGCATAGATTGCCTCGACGATCTCTTTGCGCTGTGCTTGGTTCCACTCTAGGCGTGCCAAGCGTTCATCGGATTCATCGATGGACATTTCAATGAAGTCGAAACCTCGGTCTTTGACAAACTGCAATCGTTCCGGCCAAGAAAGGGCTTTGGGTGTTGCTTTTTCATACAGACCGATCAAACTCATAGAAAACTACCCCCAAATCCGTAAAATCTCTTGCTTGAAATCAACTGCTGCTTGTTGCGGATCGTCAGCGGCAGTGATGCCTCGTCCTGTGATAAAGGTATACACATCAATGCCGGCAAACAGAGCCAACGTCTCGACGCTCAATCCTCCCGTGACGGACACTCGAAACCCCATATCGATCAATTTACGGACTTTTGTTAAATCTTTTTCTCCCCATGTTTCACCAGCTAACAATGCGTCACGACTTTGATGATAGATGGCTTGTGAGATGCCGGCATCTAGCCACTGCTGTGCTTGCTGGTAGGTCCAGTCACCATATAATTCTACTTGGATCTCAGCAATTTCTTTTGCTGCTGCCTTCATTGTTGGGATCGTTGCTGCACAAATCACGGTCATATAATCCGCGCCAGCTTGCTGGCAGTTTTTGGCGACCGTCCCACCGGCATCGGCACATTTTGTGTCTGCTACGATCAACTTCTCCGGATACATTGCTCGGAAACAGCGTAATACCTGTTCTCCTTCTTGCAACAATAAAATAGTCCCTGCTTCAATAATATCAACCACATTGCCGACTTTTTTGATATCTGCCAGTGCACTAGCTAAATCGGAGTGATCGCAAGCAATCTGTAGTTTTGGTATGCTCATGAAATTCCCCTCTCTTTTGTTTGACCAACCTTTTTGTTTTGCCACATCCTGTTACGCTGACTACTCCTTTGAAAGACCCGCTTCTCTGACCCGCTCAATGATTTCTTTTGGAGACATCACATTTCTGACCCCGATTACTGTTACGCCCTTTTCTTTTGCTTTATCGAACATATTGACAAAGTTCATTGGCGTAAAGACCACATCGTAATTCTTGGCGGTGCTTTTGCCTTCAGAAATCGCGCAGTGGTGGATAGAGGTGATCGTGATCCCTTCAGACTTCAAAGCTTTTTCAACACTCCGCATCATCATCAAACTTGTTCCTGATCCATTTGCACAAGATACTAATACTCTCATCTTTTTTTCCTCCTAAGAATTCATTATTTTTGTTTTTCTACATACGCATCGTAATCATCTACGATCAAGAAATACCCTTCTGGATCTCTGCGGTACTGCAATTGCGGAATCACTAATAAGATCACCACCACAAGAACCACACCAATGATGCCTAAGAATTTCATCAATACTGTAAAGAATGGCCAGACGGTCGCCCAGTCGAACATACCAAGATAGCCGCCATATTGGGACAATCCTACCCAAGTAGCGATCAAGGCCGAACCACCGATCTGAATGATGCCTGATAAGAATGGGAAAAGACAAGCCGCCTTGATACCTCCACGGTTGTTGGCAAAAACGGCAATCGCTGCATTATCAAAGAACAGTGGGATAAACCCGGCAATCACGATCGTTGGTGACCGGAACAAAATCAGTAAAGCAATCATTAAAAATTGTCCTAATGCACCGAATAAAAAGCCCACCGTCACAGCATTTGGTGAACCAAAGGCAAAGGTTGCGGCGATATCGATCCCCGGAACAGCACCTGGTAAAATCGTATTTGAGATTCCTTGAAATGACTCGGTCAATTCGGAAACGAAGGTGCGCACACCTAATTGAAGAATTGCTAAGTAGACGGCAAACATCAGTGATGTTTGTAAAATATAAAATAAGAAACTTTGTCCTTCTGCCATAAATCCTGCTGTTATTAAATAATCTTGTCCAAGTGTCACTAAAATGATACCGAAGAAAAAGAGCATCAGGATCGAAGTCGATACCATATTTTCATTGAAGACCGATAAAAAACCCGGTAGTTCGACATCTTCTAATTTCCGGTTGGATTTGTTCTTTTTGAACCGTTCCGCAAGTCTCGCAAAGAAATAAACACCAAACATCTGTTGATGGGCAATCGCAAAACCAGCACCTTCCGTCAAATCTTGACAGATGCCCACGGTCAAATTGGAACCAACCGCCCAATAGCAGCCTAAGATCAAGCCCATGACAAGTAAGACTTCGATTCGACCCAAGTCTGGAAAACAGAATAGCAGCAGCCAAAAGGCCGTTGCGGCTTGCTGTACTTGCACATTTCCAGTAGTGAAGACGGCCCGCAGCTTCGTATATTTTTTGAAGCGAACGAGTAAGATATTAAAAACAAAGGCAATCAATAATAAGAGCATCGTGTCACCAAAGGTGCGTCCAAATCGTTCTTCAATGCCGGCGGTGATCGCATTTTGACCAAAATACGGGTCAGTGACCATCGCATCTAATTCAAAACGCTCCTTAAGCCCCACCAGGATCGGACGGAAATTATTGACCAATCCACCAGAGCCA
The DNA here is from genome assembly GCF_050543505.1 of Enterococcus sp. DIV1067f. Taxonomy (NCBI): domain Bacteria; kingdom Bacillati; phylum Bacillota; class Bacilli; order Lactobacillales; family Enterococcaceae; genus Enterococcus; species Enterococcus sp. DIV1067f. The sequence goes on along the minus strand of NZ_CP172940.1, from coordinate 169,899 downwards.
ATCGTCAAAATCAAGTAACCAACGGTGGCCTTTAAGAAACCTGCAACACATTCAACAAACGGCCGTTTCAATAGTAAGTAACCAATCAGTACAATAAAACCGATCAAAAAAGCTGGCTGCATCAAAATATTCTGAGCAAAGTAATCCCAGCATCTCAATAAGAAATCTCCTACCACTTCCATCTAATCCCTGCTTTCTTTTTGGTCATATTTCTCCATCACCATTTCAAAATCTGCCATCGTTTTTACACCTAATAGATCTTCTACCAGCCCCTCTTCCATCAACATCTCTGATAAACCAGCGATATTGTTCATATGTGCTTCAGCGTTTTTGGCAGCGAGCATAAAGAACAACTGCGCCTCCTTGTCCGGATTATCTTCCTGAAACGAGACGGGCGCTGGAAAAATCGTCAGCCCGATCCCTGTTCCTAAGACGCCTTTGCTTTCTGCTGAAGAATGGGGCATGGCTACTTTGGGAATGATCACAATATAAGGACCGTATTGATGGACATCCCGAATGACATCTTCAATGTACTGATCCGTAATCAACGCCTTTTGCTTTAATCCTTCGCCACTCGCCCAGATAGCAGCTTCCCAGTCTTCGGGCTGTTCATGGTTGATTGCAACCAACTCATTTTCATAAAAATAACGCAGCATTACGTTTGCTCCTTTCAAATTTGGCTTTTGCAGCATCCCCCCTTCTTTTATAAGAAAGAAGGGAATGGCGTATCATTGTCGACCGAAAAAACATCTTTGAAGCCACGATAGAAATTAAATTCAAGATCATCTTTATTCGTTGGGTAGGTGAATTTGCCGCCAACTTGCCAAATATACGGTTTAAACTCATAGTTCAAACGATCTTTTTTAAACTTCCAAATCTCGGTGATCTCTTTTGGATCAGCCATAAAATTGGACCAGATATCATAATGTACGGGAATCACCACTTTGGCATTGAGGGATTCGGCCATCCGCAACATATCGACTGATGTAACTTTGTCGGTGATGCCCCGCGGGTTTTCGCCATATGCACCTAAGCAAACATCGATCTTGTACTGATTCCCATGTTTAGCAAATACATTCGAATAATGAGAATCTCCTGCATGATAAATCGCCCCACCGGAAGTCTCAAACAAGTAATTGACTGCGATACGATCCATGTCCTGTGGCATTTTTCCTTTCAAGCTGGTATCCGGATCTTCACAAGTAATCAGAGCGGTTCGATCGAATGCTTCTAAAGCGACGATTTTCACCTGCCCAATAGTCACTTCATCCCCCGGTTTGACCACGATGGTTTTTTCTTCTGGTATTCCCCATTTCAACCAAGTTGCAACGACTTCATGGGGACCGACGAATTTTGCTTCTGGACAATTTTGATGGACTGCGGCTGCGGTATTGATGTCTAAATGATCGGAATGGATGTGGGTCACCACTAACGCATCCACTCCTTTGATTGCAAATGGATCGATCACAAAGGGCTGAGTCCGTAGGTTAGGCTGCATTTCTTGTACACCACTCATTCGCATCATTTGATGGCCTTTTTTCATTTGCCCATTCCCATGACTGCGCTTGCCAGTGCCACACCAAAGGTCGCATAAAATATTGGTTCCTTCCGCACTCTTCAGCCAAATACCCGTACAGCCTAGCCACCACATGGAAACTGTGCCTTCTTTCACAAGCTCATTTTCAATCTCTTCGTTCAAATAGGTCCCCCATTCTGGAAACGTATTTAAAAGCCAACTCTCTTTCGAAACATCATTTACATGTGCCATTCTTATTCCTCCCTTGCTTATTTACACTTTGATTCTAACATATAGAAAAACGCTTTCAATCTAGTTTTATGTTAATTTAGCTTATTATATGTTAATTAACCCATAAATAAATGTGATTATTTAATATATATGGTAATGTATAGGGGATATGTTAAAATGAGTTCGAAAGAAGAAACAACAAACACATCGTTGCTTCTCAACAAGTGGTGTGGGATCATCACTTGAACTTGCGAGAAGGAGGCGATAAGGTTTTTGCTATGCAAAGGCAATCGCAATCTGGATAAACGATGAAAGACAAGAATAGAATAAAGCGCATGTAAGGAGGAAGTATCGTGAAACGTTCCAATGAAGAAGTGAGGCAAAGGAGAAAACAATTGATCGATCTGATAAAAACATCTGGTTTTTCTGATGTGAAGACCCTCAGTCATCAGTTGGGAGTATCAGAGATGACGATCCGCAGAGACTGTACCGTACTGAGTGAGATGGGTCAGATCAAACAAACCCACGGAAAAATCGAATACTGTGAAGCTTATGAAGATGAAGCGCATCCCACCGACTCGATCGAGTACATCAAAGATCGACTAGCCAAAGAAGCGGCTCGCCAAGTAAAAGATGGCGATACCCTTTTCGTCAATACGAGTACTAGCGCCGCTCAAACGTTGCGCCATCTAACGGACAAACGAATCAGTTTGTTGACGAACAATACAAGTGTGATCCAAATGGAACACCATCCAAAATCAACGATCGTTTTAAGTGGCGGCGAAATACGCTATCCTAAAGCGGCCTTGTCAGGGGATATCGCCGTGGAGTCGTTTTCTCATGTTCGTTCTGATGTTACGATCATTGGTTGTAGTGGGTTAGATTTACAGACCGGCATTTCCACTTCAGTGATCCACGAAGCCAAAGTCAATGCGAAAATCATCGAAAATTCTGGCAAGTTGATCGTTATCGCGGATTATCGCAAAATCGGTAAGCAATCCAATTTTACGATTGGCGCAATTGCGGCTATCGATCTGCTGATCACCGACCATTATTCTGATCCCAAAGTCATCGACTTGATTGAGCAACAAGGTGTTCAAGTCATCCAAGTACCCGTCTAACCTTCTTTGCCGCTAAAAAAATGCCCGACAGTTGATCTGAAAAGTCACGCCTTGCTGCCTCTTCCAACAGAAACAGCAAAGCGTGCCCTTCGATCAACCGTCGTGGCTTTTTTCGTTAAACAATCGTACGCTTCAAACGTGCTTTATGAGATGTGCCTCGTGTGAATTAGAGCCGCAGCAACCAAATCAACGCAACAGCACCTACGGTTTGGACGGCTCCAACGGAAAGACCATAGAATAAAAAACGCGGTCCTTCTTTTAAAAACTTGCGGAAATCCAGGCGCAAACCGATGGCTGCCAACGCCGTTGTTTCAAACCACGTACTGATAAAATGAGCCCCCTCATTCAACCAGCTAGGCAGCGGCAAGAAGCTATTCAAGATACAGATGGTCAAGAAGCCCAACACATACCAAGGGATTGGCAGCCGTAGCTTACCTTTGCCTTTGGTTTTGGTGGGGGTCTTTGTCGTCATTCGTTCAAAAACAATGACGACGACTGCCAACATGATGATGCGCGCGATTTTAAAGAGCATCGCGTATTTGACGGTGTCGGCATCAATCAAACTAGCCCCCGCCACGACTTGCCCGACGGATTGAAGTGTGCCGCCAAGTAAGGCGCTTTTTTGCAATAGATCATCGCCGTATAAGGCCAAGCCTAAAAACGGCAGCGTCAGCATCATCACCGTTCCTAAAAGATTGACCAAGGTGATGATCTGCCCTTTTTCTTCATCATCGGCATCAATGGCTGGTGCGATCGCCGCAATCGCAGAGGACCCGCAGACAGCATTGCCGCCTGCCATCATCAGGCTCATCTTTTGATTAAAGCCCAATTTTTTCCCTATCAAATAAGCAGCGGTAATGACCAAGCTCATCATCAGCAAAATAAAGAGAAAGCCCCGAAGACCCATTTCACTGATGGTCTGGAAAGTGACGGTAAAGCCCAGCAAAACCACCGAATATTCCAAGAGCCGACTTTCCGCAACCTTCGTTCCGACTTGATAGCGTTCTTGCTTGAACAGTGTATTTCCTAAAATGATTCCTAATAAAATAGCAAGGGTTGCTCCCCCTAATTTTGGCACAGCCAAAGCCATGATTCGGGCGATGACGGCTACCGAAAAGGACAGGAACAAACCGGGAAGTATCAAAGCTGTTTGTCGTTGCTTCATTGCTTTCATCCTTTCATATAACATCCATTATACACAGATTGACCGATCAGTAGGATTTATTGGTATAATAGTTATGATTGAATTTTCTAATGGAAGGAATTGCAATGTTAAAATTACTGGAGACCTTTAAGATGGTCTATGAAACGAAAAATTTTTCGAAAGCTGCCGAATTGCTATTTATTTCGCAGCCCACGGTTTCTGCTCAAATCAAGCAGTTGGAACAAGACCTGGATACACCGCTTTTTTTACGCAATGGTCGCAAAAACGTGATCGCCACGCCCCAAGCAGAGTACCTTTACGAAAAGGCACTGAATTTATTGGATGAGTGGTCGACGATCGCCAGCGAGATCCATACCAACACACAGCATCAAAGCCACTGTGCCCTAGGCATCTCTCATACCTATGCGATGGCCTTGATGCCTGACTTGATGATTGCTTTATACAACGCCTTTCCCACGGTGCATTTTCGGGTATCGATAATGAACTCCGCTGAAGTCTTAACAGCGCTTGAACAACATCAACTAGATTTAGGGATCATTGAAAAACCCTTATCTGCACCAAGTATTTTGCGTTTCCCGATTTTGAAAGATCAGCTCGTCTTAGCTGGTGATCCCCAAGTCGGTCCTTGGCTTGTTCGAGAAGCGAGTTCTGGTGTCTACTATTACACTAAGCGCTATCTAGAGGAACAAAATATTCAAGGACCGATCATTGAGATCGCCAGCAATGAATTGATCGTCGCTTTACTGAAACAAGGCTTCGGCTGTTCGATCCTTTCCAAGCGAGCCGCCCACGGCATTGGCTATCAACTGCTGGATAAAAATTTTGAGCGGCAATTTTACCTCATCCAGCGCAAAGCCGTCACAGAACCAGCCATCGAGGGATTGCGGACCTTCATTCAGGAGTGGTCGCAAGAGGATTCCTTGCAAGCAGAAAGCAAATAAATCCACTTGTTTTTAAGGGAGGAAACCACCGCCTCGTGGGATTTCTTAACCTTTTCTTACGATTACGCTTCCTCGCTGCTGATCTGGTCCGATTGATTGTTTCTTAAGAAATTTGTGCTAAAATGAGGAGTACTGGCTATGGGCTCTAACGTTCCCCTTTTTGAGGGAAACTTAGACCGCCCTTTGACTACTTATGCAGTTCGTGAAGCAAACCAGTAAGAAAGGATCTTGAAATGAACGAACAAATCAAGAACAAATTAGCGCTGCTTCCTGATCAACCTGGTTGTTATTTAATGAAAGATAAAAATAACAAAATCATCTATGTTGGGAAAGCCAAAATTTTAAAAAATCGTGTCCGTTCGTATTTTACCGGCAGCCACGATACGAAAACCGAACGGCTCGTTCAAGAAATCAATGATTTTGAGTACGTCGTTACCGAATCAAATACGGAAGCTTTATTGCTGGAAATCAATTTGATTCAAAAAAACAAACCAAAATACAATATCATGTTAAAGGACGACAAGTCGTATCCTTTTATTAAAGTGACCAAAGAGCGCTATCCGCGTTTGATCATCACTCGTAAAGTTTTAAAAGACGGGGCTTTATACTTCGGCCCTTATCCTGATGCACGAGCAGCCAATGAAACCAAACGGGTGCTAGATCGCCTCTTTCCTTTACGAAAATGCGGTCCTTCTCAAAAGCGGCCTTGTCTTTATTATCATTTGGGTCAATGCGTCTGTCCTTATGTCAATAATGTAGACCCCAAGGATTATCAAAAGATCGTGGATCAAGTCAAACACTTTTTCCACGGCGGTCACGTCGATATTTTGAAAGATCTGAAAGAGAAGATGGGCGAAGCCATTGAAACATTAGAGTTTGAGCGAGCGGCTGAGCTGCGGGATCAGATCCAAGCGATCGATACCGTCATGACGCGACAAAAAATGACCTTGACCGACCTGATGGACCGTGATGTCTTTGGCTACAGTGTCGACAAAGGCTGGATGTGTGTCCAAGTATTCTTTATCCGTCAAGGAAAGCTGATCGAACGAGAAGTCTCTTTGTTTCCTTTCTACAATGAAGCGGATGAAGATTTCTTGACCTTCGTCGGCCAGTTTTACCAAAAGAATGAACACTTCATTCCCAAAGAAGTCTTTGTTCCGCAAAATGTCGATGCTGCCCCATTAGAAGCGCTGTTGGAAACCAAAGTCCTGCAGCCCCAACGAGGCGACAAAAAGAAATTGGTCGATTTGGCCAATAAAAATGCCCGCATTGCCTTGGCCCAAAAATTTGCGTTGATCGAGCGTACTGAAGAACGGACGATCGGTGCTGTGGATCGTCTAGGCGATGCCATGGGGATCCCGACACCTTATCGGATTGAAGCCTTCGATAACTCCCACATCATGGGAACCGATCCGGTTTCTGCAATGGTGGTTTTTGTCGACGGGAAGCCGTTTAAAGATGATTATCGGAAATATAAGATTCGTACCGCACAAGGCGGCGATGATTATGGCTCTATGCAAGAAGTCATCTACCGCCGATACTCTCGTGTCCTAAAAGAAAACCTGCCTTTTCCTGATCTGATCATCATCGATGGTGGGAAAGCCCAAGTCGGTGCCGCCCAAGAAGTGCTGCATAACCAGCTAGGTTTAGATATTCCCGTTGCCGGGTTAGTGAAGAACAACAAACACAAAACCAGCGAGTTGATTTTCGGAGAATTTTTAGATCCGATCCAGCTGGAACGCAATTCTGTCGAATTCTTTTTGCTGCAACGGATCCAAGATGAGGTCCATCGTTTTGCGATCACCTTCCATCGCCAACTGCGCAGTAAAAACAGCTTTTCTTCCAAGCTAGATGAAATTCCTGGCTTAGGACCAAAACGCAAGCAACAGCTCATGAAAACCTTCAAGTCGTTAAAAAACATCCAAGCAGCTTCCGTGGAAGAGATCCAGCAAGCTGGTATTCCCAAAGCCGTTGCGGAAACTATCTTAGCCAAACTAGGCGATCAAAACCAACCCACTTCTTAAGCCAAAACAAAAACGCTCCATAGCCAACAGTAGCTATGAAGCGTTTTTTCGTTGAAGAACCATTTTGTAAGCCGTTACTTTTTGCGGTGCTGTAACAGATCAGGCTTCATGTCTAACATGGAATAGCCACGAACATCATACCGATTGCGGCTGCAGGAATAGTCCACTGGACGTCCCGATTCTAAATAGATGATCTGTTCTAATTCCAATACTGGATCATCTGCTTGGCACGCTAAATAGGTTTGATCGTATTCATCACTTTTGGCAGCCTGAAAAGTCCGATAAGCACCAGCAAATTTGTAGCCTAAATCTTGCAACAGATAGTCATAGACGGATTCTTCCAAGATCTCTTTCGTCAAACCGCTGACCAGATCCAACGGCATATAGGAATGCTCGAGTATGTAGGGATTGCCTTCTAAGATCCGCAAACGGATCACATGATAGATTGGTTGTTCGGCAGTGATCTGAAGCATCTCTTGAATTCTTGTTGTAGGAAAACAGACTTCAAAGGTGATGACTTGGCTAGTCAACGTCCGTTTTTCTTGTTTCATCTGATAGCTCAGGCCTTTGTATTCTGTCACCGATGAGGTATCTTTGCCCCAAAAGGAATGATTCAAAACTTTGGTCCCTAAGCCGCGCTTTGTCAGCAGCAAGCCTTCCATAATCAGGATATTCACCGCATTTTTAATCGTCATTCGGCTGACGCCAAACTCTTCCACTAACTCTGTTTGATAAGGTAAAAGACTGTCTTTCGGATAAGTTCCGTCCTTGATTCTTTTACGCAGAACATCTGCGATCTCCATATATTTGGGCATTTTGCCACCTCCAAAACGTGTGTTGTATTGATTGAAAAACGAGAAAAGAACCGGCCAAACGAAAAGAGTGTCATCACACCACTGCACCTTCCAATGAAGCAGTGTGATAAGGGGTATTGCACTCTGATCGCGGCCGGATAAGGTCTATTACGTTTGGCGCTTGTTTCTAATCGACTCGATCAGACATTACGCATTTTTTAAACGGCGTGTTTCTTGAATTTGCGCCATTTTCACGAACGGCAAGTAGATAACGATCGACAAGATCAAGTTAACAGCTGCCAAGATTCCGCCAGCAATACTTTGTGTCGACAAAATACCGCCGATGATTGGTGGCGTCGTCCATGGTGCGATGACGGTACTTGCAGGAACTAAGCCAGTTGCAGTTGCAAAATAAGCAGTCGTGACTAAAACAAGTGGTGTCAACACATATGGGATGAACAAGATTGGGTTCAAGACAACTGGTAACCCAAACATCACTGGTTCATTGATCATGAACACACCTGGTGCAACGGATAGTTTTGCGACAGTCATATATGCTTTATGATGACGAGCAACTAAGAAGATCGCAATCAAAAGACCTAGTGTCGCACCTGTTCCGCCGATGTTCACGAAAGAATCAAAGAATGGTTTGTTCACGATATAAGGCAAATCTGTGCCTGCTTCTAATGCTCGTGCGTTTGCTTCGATCGCTGGCACATTGATCGTTTGCATGAATGGATCGATGATGTTGGCACCATGTAAACCAAAGAACCATAAGAATGCAGAGATAAAACCTAATAGCAAAGCAGCTGGGTAAGAGTTTGCCAAGCCCATGAATGGTTGTTGCACCAATTCATAGAAGGACAATACGATACTTGTCACACCAAATGCTTGGAAAATTGCTGTAAACAAAGCAAAGATCGATACGGTGATCATTGCTGGGAATAACGCAGCAAATGAACGTGATACTGCTGGTGGTACGCCATCAGGCATGTTGATGACTAAGCGTGGGTTGCCAGCTAGACGACGGAAGATCTCAGTAGAAATGATCGATACGATTAATGCTAAAAATAATCCTTGAGAACCAAGTCCGGCAGCTGTTAACAAACCATCTGGGCCTGTCGCCATTGCACCTAATGCGAAGAAACTTGCAACTGAGATCGCCCCAGCACCTAATGCGTCTTGATTGTAGCTTTTAGCTAAATTATACGCTACTGTGAAAGCGATTAACAGACCAAGTATTGAAAAAGTACCTGCTGACAAGTTGTTCCCAAAGGCTTGCCATGTCCCTTCACCAAAAATGCCATTCATAAAATCAATATAGGCAGGAATTGGTAAGTTGTTGATCAATACACCAAAAGAGCCTAAGATCATCAACGGCATCGTTACGATAAATCCGTCACGAATGGCCACTAGATGTCTTTGAGAGCCTATTTTAGAAGCGATCGGAATAAAGTGCTTCTCCATAAATCCAATAAATTTATCCATTGTTTTTTCTCCTTTCAAACCCTAAACAAAATAATGAAACCGATTTCTACTAAAGAATACCACGAGAACGTTTCCATGTCTAGTCTTTTCTTTATCAAAACCGTGCTTTTGTTTAACCCAGCTTATCATTTGCAAAAACAGGTGGTTTTTTAATAGAGAATGCCCTTCGGAACAAGACAGAAAAATCCGCGATTTTACACAAAAAAAGCAATGCTGATCCCTACAGCATTGCTTTTTCCATTGTTATTAAAAGCCGTTATTATCTGAAACTTCTTTAAACCAACGACCTGATTTTTTCACCGTTCGTTTAGCATCATTTGCTAAGTCAACGGAGATAAATCCGTAACGGTTCTTGTAAGCATTGGTCCAGGACCAGTTGTCCATGCAGGTCCACATATGGTAGCCAACACAATTGGTTCCTTCTTGGATCGCTTGGTGGACATACTTCAAGTGGTCAGAGACAAACTCGATGCGGTAATCATCTTCGATCACGCCATCAGCATTGACGAAACGTTCTTCTCCTTCGACACCCATGCCATTTTCAGAAATGTAGCACTTGATATTGCCATAGTTTTCTCGCGTGTTTGTCAAAATATCATAGATCCCTTTTTCATAGATTTCCCATCCACGATACGGGTTCATTTTCTTGTTTGGCATATCATAGTTATCAAAGTAATCATCTGGCATTGGACTTTTCGCTTGATCGATCGGTGATTCTTTCTTCATGATACGACGAGGTTGGTAATAATTGATCCCCAACAAGTCGATCGTATTTTCGCGAATCGTTTGTAAATCATCAGCTTCCATCGCTGGTACCATATCTAATTCCTTGACGATGGTCACTAATTCTTCTGGGAACGTGCCTTTGACAGCAGGGTCTAAGAAAGAGCGATTAAAGAAGGCATCTGCGATTTGCGCTGCTTTGACATCCTCTGGATCGTTCTCATCTCTTGGATAGCTTGGCGTCAAATTCAAAATAATGCCGATCTCCCCACCAAGGTTCATCTCATGGTAAACTTTGATGGCTTTAGCACTCGCCAACGTTTCGTGGAACCCAACTTGGACTGCATGTTTCATGTTGATCTCATTCGGATAATGGAATTGGTAAAGATAGCCGCCTTCAACAGGGACGATCGGTTCATTATGAGTGAACCATTTCTTGACACGATCACCAAATAACGTAAAGCAGGTTTGCGCAAACGCGACATAGGCATCCACGGTCTCTCGGTTCAACCAGCCGCCTTTTTCTTGCAGCGCCATTGGCATATCGAAGTGGTATAAATTCATGAAAGGTTCGATCCCGTTGGCGATCAACTCATCAATGTAGGCATTGTAAAAATCAACGGCTTTTTGATTGACTTCTCCTTTGCCTTGCGGGAAAAGACGACTCCATTGGATCGACGTCCGAAACGTCGTATGGCCGGTTTCTTTCATGAGTTGAATATCTTCTTGATAGCGTGTGTAGACTTGCGAGGTTTTTTCAGGACCTACCCCATTGAAAAATTTCTCTGGTTCTTGCTGATACCAGTAATCCCAGATGCTTGCCCCTTTGCCATCACCTTCAAATACACCTTCTGTTTGTGGGCCACTAGCGGCTGACCCCCACCAAAAGCCTGCTGGAAATTGATAATCCATCTTCATTCACTCCTCATTTTTTCTTTGCTGCCCTAATCATAAAGGAAGCAGTTACAAAAATCAATCTTTTTCAAAATAAATGTATAGACATTTAAAATAAAACATGATACATTATCAATGTAATCGATTGCAAAAAGAAATTTAAGGAGTGAACTAATAATGAATGGTTTTATGGACAAGTTATCTGAAAAGATTTTGCCCTTGGCGAATGCCTTAGGACAAAATCGCTACCTGACCGTCTTGCGGGACGCGTTTATGCTTTCGTTCCCAATCACTATGTTTGGATCGATCGTGGTCGTTTTAAACAACCTGCCCTTCTTCAGTGATGCCACTAAAGGAACATTAGGAACGCTGTTTGGCAATGGGCAAAATGCAACAATGAGTATCATGACTGTTTTCGTTACTTTCGGTATCGGCTATTATTTATCAAAATCATATGATGTGGAAGGGATTTTTGGCGGCGCCGTTTCTTTTGCCAGCTTTTTGATCTTAACTCCTTTCTTTATGACTACTGAATCTGGCGAAACGATCTCCGGCGTGCTGTCTCTTGATCGTCTTGGCGCAAAAGGGATGTTTATCGGGATGATCGCAGCATTTTTAGCAGCTGAAATCTATTGCCGCATCACAAAACGCGGCTGGCAGATCAAAATGCCTGATGGGGTGCCACCAGCAGTTTCTAAATCTTTTGCCGCTTTGATTCCAGCAATTATCACCTTAACGGTATTTTTAGTGATCAATGCCATCATGACGGGTGTCTTCAATGCCAACTTGCATGACTTGGTTTATGAATTGATCCAAAAACCATTGACTGGACTAGGCAGCAGCTTGCCAGCAACTCTATTGGCTTTGTTCTTTGTCCAATTCCTTTGGTTCTTCGGTCTACATGGTCAAATCATCGTCAACTCTGTGATGGACCCGATTTGGAATACATTAATGTTAGACAACTTAGAAGCGTATCAAAATGGGGATGCACTGCCGCATATCGTCACAAAACCATTTATGGAAACCTTCACCGTTGGATTAGGCGGTTCTGGTATGACGTTAGCCGTTGTTATCTTGATGGCTTTTGTATTGAAGAAAAAACAATACCGCGATGTGGGTCGTTTGGCTTTAGCACCAGGGATCTTTAACGTTAACGAACCAGCAATCTTCGGTATGCCGATCGTCTTGAATGCGACGATCCTGATTCCTTGGGTCGTGGCACCTCTTGTGGTAACGACCTTCAACTACTTAGTGATGGCGGCTGGACTTGTTCCTGCACCAACTGGTGTTTCTGTTCCTTGGACCGTTCCAGTGGTCTTCAGTGGTGTCTTAGCAACCAACTCTTGGTTAGGTGGTTTGCTGCAAGTCATTGACGTGGTGATGGTCGGCTTAATCTGGTATCCATTCTTACGTGTTTTAGATCGTCAAGCAGAACCATCGATCGATTAAGCGCAACGGCTGGCTGAATTTTTTCAGTCAGCCGTTCTTTTTATAAAAAAACCAAGGTTTGATTGTCGAAACCGCTTTTTTCAGCTATACTTCTTGCGAGGTGATCAGATGCCAAAATACCAAGAAATTGCCAATATTTTACGCACACGTATCAAAAACAAAACGTATCCGCCTGACAGCTTACTGCCGAATCAAACTGATTTAGTCGAAGAATTCGGAGTCAGCCGGATGACCGTCAAAAAAGCCATCGGTATTTTAGCCATGGAAGGACTGGTTTATTCTCAGCGGGGCGCTGGAACAAAAATATTGAACCACCCATTCTTAAAAAAAGACACCACTGCTTTAACGGTCTATGAAGGCTTGTCAACAGAAATGGGCAAAGCTGGCCGCAAGCTAGTCAGTCAGGTCATCGATTTTCAAGTCGAATTTCCTGACCAAACGATCCAAGAAAAGTTGATGTTGACGGAAGAACAGCCAATCTATAGTATTGTCCGCTTGCGGATTCTTGAAGACCAGCCGTTTATTTTAGAATATACCTATATGCCGGTCCATTTGGTGCCCAATTTAACTCGTGGCCATTTAGAAAGTTCTATCTACCGCTATGTCAAAGAGGAACTAGGGGTCCAGTTTGCCGGCGCTTACCGCACCATTGCCGCTGATAAAAGCACCGCGTACGATCAACGGTATTTGGACTGTAAAGCCGATGATCCGGTTTTAGAGATCGAACAGATCGTCTATCAGAAAAATGGCTCACCTATCGAATTTTCCCGTAGTCGCAACCGTTATGACGTGCGGGCCTACTCTTATTTAGATGTCCAGCACTAAAAAGACCTATCCACGGTTTTCTTCCATCAGAAACCGTGGGCAGGTCTTTTTGTTGTTGCATTCGTTGCTTCGTTTATTTTTTTGCTGAGGGTTGGAATCGTTTCAGCCGCAAGGCATTTAATAAAACGGATACCGAGCTGAAGCTCATGGCCGCCCCGGCGATCATTGGATTGAGCAAGGGGCCGCCGAAAAGATGCAACACACCCATTGCGACAGGAATGCCTAAGACGTTATAAGCAAAAGCCCAGAAAAGATTTTCTTTGATGTTTTTGATGGTTGCCCGACTTAACTCGATCGCTGATGGGACGTCCATCAGATCGCTGCGCATCAGTACGATGTCTGCCGATTCGATGGCGACATCGGTACCAGAGCCAATCGCGATCCCTACATCGGCTTGGGCTAACGCCGGCGCATCATTGATCCCGTCACCTACCATCGCAACCTTTTGGCCTTTGGCTTGCAGGCCGGCTACTTTGGCGGCTTTATCTTCTGGCAAGACGTCACTGATTACTTCATCGATACCGACTTGTTTGGCGATGGCTTGGGCTGTCCGAGCATTGTCGCCAGTGATCATTGCTACGTACAAGCCCATTTGATGCAGACGTTCAATGGCTTTTCGACTGCTTTCTTTGATAGTATCTGCCACAGCGATGATCCCGATCGCTTCGCCGTCTTTGGCAACATACATCGGTGTTTTCCCTTCGTGAGCCAATTGTTGGGCTTGCTCGATCAGGCCATCGATGGCAACGTTTTGTTTTTCCAGCCATTTCTGGTTGCCTAATAGGACTGGACTGCCAGCAATCGTGCCTTGAATCCCATGACCGGGAATCGCTTCAAACCCGTCAACTTCTTGTAGGGCGAGGGCTTGCTTGCGGGCTTCGATCACAATGGCTTCGCCTAATGGATGTTCTGAGCCTTTTTCAACAGAAGCCGCCAGCTGCAGCAATTCCGTCGGCGTGTGGTTGCCGGCAGGCAGGAGATCGGTTACGACTGGTTTGCCTTCTGTGATCGTGCCGGTTTTATCAAAGACGATCGTCGTCACGTTTCTAGCTGTTTCTAACGCATCGCCGCTTTTGATCAAGACGCCATTTTCTGCCCCTTTGCCCGCACCCACCATGATGGCGGTCGGTGTCGCTAATCCTAAGGCACACGGACAAGCAATCACTAATACAGAGATCGTAATGGTCAATGAGAAGATCCAGGTTTCTTGTCCTAAGAAAAACCAGGCAAGTCCTGCAAAAACCGCCAAGACCATGACAATCGGGACAAACACACCCGAAACTTTATCTGCCATGCGGGCAATCGGCGCTTTGGAGCCTTGGGCATTTTCTACTAACTGAATGATTTGCGCTAACGTTGAATCTTCTCCCACATTGGTGGCTTCGTATTGAAACGAGCCATTTTTGTTGATACTAGCGCCGATCACCCGATCACCGACTTGTTTTTCGATAGGTAAGCTTTCTCCGGTGATCATTGATTCATCGATGGCAGAGCGTCCTTGGGTAACGATCCCATCCACAGGAATCTTTTCACCAGGTCGTACGACTAAGATATCGCCGGCTGCGACTTCTTCAATACCCACTTCGACTTCTTCGGCTTGATGCCCGCTGCCGCGAAGCACGCGGGCTTTTTTCGGTGCGAGATCCAACAACTTCTTGATGGCTTCGGAGGTTTTGCCCTTCGAGACCGACTCAAGGTATTTTCCTAAGGTAACTAATGCCAAAATAACGGCGGCCGTTTCATAGTACAAGTGCATCGCATAGTGGGTCGTGCCTAGGTAGACCATCACGGTCCCATAAATACTATAAAAGAAGGCAGCACTGGTTCCCAATGCGACGAGGGAATCCATGTTAGGATGGCCTTTCCAAAGCGCTTTGAAACCAGCAATGTAAAAGGCGCGACCGAGGACCATCACCGGTAAGACTAAAATCAATTGAGTGGTAACGAAATTGACTGGATAGGCCATTGGATCTAAAAAGCCAGGGATCGGCAAACCGATCATTTCCCCCATCGTCAAATAGAACAAGGGGATCGTAAAGAGCGCCGAAAGCCAAAACCGTTGCCATAAAGCACGAATCTCTGCCTGTTTTGAATCCGCCTTGTCGGCAGAAGCGGTCGGCAGCTGTGCGTCATAGCCCGCCTCTTTCACGGCAGCTGCGATCTTCGCGGCGGACACTTGGTCTTGTTGATAGCTGACCGTCAGTTTTTCTGTCGCCAGATTGACGGAGGCTTGCTCCACACCCGCTAATTTTTGGACAGCTTTTTCTACTGTTTGGGCACAAGACGCACAGGTCATGCCCGAGATGGCAAAGGTCTCTTGTCTTTGAGAGCCGATCAGTTGATAGCCCGCTGCTTTGATGGCCTCAGCGAGTGTTTCTTCGGTGAGCTGCTGCTCATCATAACGAATATGTAATTTTTCAGTAGCCAAATTGACAGCTGCTTGGTCGACCCCCGCCAGCTTGCTGACTGTTTTTTCGACTGTCTGGGAACAAGACGCACAGGTCATCCCTTTTACCCCATAATTCTTTTCGATCATTGTTTCCTTCCTCCTTGCTTGCTATGCAAACCCATTCACCTTTTATGTTTACAGTTGTAATCTTCTTCTACTTTACAATTATCGTTTACACTTGTCAACGATAATACTCAAAAAAAGGACGTTCTCCTTTGAAGCGGCCCAAAAAGCGAGACTTTTGGTCTACCTTTGGGCGGTCGCTACAGGTGGAACGTACTTTTTTCTAAGAAACGATCACTGCCGTTGCAGGGGTCGTTTCGCTTATTTAGGTATTGGCTTTAGGAGGCTAGCACTCTTGCCCGTTGGTTTTGATCAGCTCTTGATACCAGTAGAAGCTGTCTTTCTTGTAGCGTGCCAGTGACCCTTCTTGGGTTTCATCTTGGTCGACGTAGACAAAGCCATAGCGTTTTTGGTAGCCGTTCAACCAGCTTAGCAAATCAGTGAAGGACCAGGTGCAATAGCCAAGAACTTCCGCGCCGTCGCTGATCGCTTCTTTGATGGCATGGACATGCCCTGCTAAATAATCGATGCGGTATTGGTCATGGATTTGGTGATCGTCTGTTAGTTTATCGTATTCACCAAGTCCGTTTTCCGTAATGATCACAGGCACCCGATAACGGCTAGTGATTCGGCGTAAAGCGATCCGCAGCCCTTGAGGATCGATCTCCCAATCCCAATTCGTCCGTTCCACAAATGGATTTTCAGCTTTTTTGAACATTCCTGGTGTCCCGGTTTCTTCGGAGCTACCTTTTTTCCCAGTGGTGTTCATTTTACCGGCACCGACACCATCTAATGGATTGTAGGCATTCGTTGCTGTTTGGTAATAGTTGATCCCTAAGAAATCTGGTTTTGCTGAACGCAGCAAGTCCATGTCTCCTGGTTCGATCGTAGGCGCGATCCCTTGCTCGTTCAAGTAATTCATTGCGGCAATCGGGTATTCGCCCCAAAGATAGACATCTAACCAATAGTGCGCCATCAAGTCTTCGGCATTTTCAGCTGCCAAAATATTTTTCGGGTCGCTGTTGATTGGGTAGTTTGGTGAGTAGGCGAAACTTGGTCCGATTTTCCCTGGGATTTCCATCTCGTGGAACTTGTTGATCACCGAAGCATTCGCCAAGTTAGCGATATGATTGACTTCATACATCCGTTTAGGATCGGTCACTCCTGGTGGATGGGCAGCTAAAAGATAGCCTAAAGAAGTAAAGATATTTTGTTCATTCAAGCTGACCCAATAGTGAACTTTGCCGCGAAAGGCTTCAAATAATACGGCCGCATAGTTGGTGAAATCTTCAATGATTTTGCGAGATTCCCAGCCGCCATATTCTTCTTGCAACGTACGTGGCAGATCCCAATGGTACAAGGTCACCATTGGTTCGATCCCTGCTTTAATCAGCTCATCGATCAATGCTAAATAAAAGTCTAACCCTGCTTGATTGACTTCTCCTCGTCCTTCTGGAAAAATCCGTGTCCATGCAATGGAAAAACGATAGGTTTTCAATCCTTGTTCTTTCATCAAGGCAACATCTTCTTTGAAGCGGTGGTAATGGTCGACCGCGACATCTCCGTTAGTTGCTTTAAAGGTTTTGCCTGGAATGCGGACAAAATCGTCCCAAACTGAAGCGCCTTTGCCGTCTTCTTGCCATGCGCCCTCTACTTGATAGGCTGCTGATGCTGAACCCCATAAGAAATCGTTGGGGAATTCTTTTAGTTGTTTATGATCCAATTGTTTCCCTTCTTTCTGTTTGATGATACCCCTTTCTTAAGTATACCGATAATTGCCTGATTTGTCATAAGAAGATTTTTTACCTGTGCCAAGAAAGCCGATGGCACGCAAAAAACATCCGTGCAAGCAGTGGGTTACTCCTTGTACGGATGCGGACTAGCTATGGATCATGCGTCAAATTGTGCCTGATAGAGTGCGGCATAACGCCCCTCTTTGGCTACTAACTCTTCGTGGGTCCCTTGCTCTACGATATTGCCCTGTTCCACCACGAGGATCGTGTCGGCATGTCGAATCGTGGACAAGCGATGAGCGATCACAAAGGAGGTTTTGCCTTTCATCAATTTGGTCATCGCTGCTTGGATCAGCAGCTCCGTTTGCGTGTCGACATTCGATGTGGCTTCATCAAGAATCAGCAGATCGGCATCTAAGAGCATTGCTCGCGCAATCGTCAATAGTTGTTTTTGCCCTTGTGAAATACCGGTTCCGTCTTCAGAAATCAAAGTATCATAGCCTTTTGGCAGGCTCATAATAAAGTCATGGATATGGGCGGCTTGTGCAGCAGCTTGGACTTCTGCCATCGTCGCATTCGCCTTGCCGTAGGCCAAATTTTCAAAAATCGTTCCCGTGAACAGCCACGTGTCTTGCAGCACCATTGCATAGCTTTGCCGTAAGCTGCGGCGTGTCGTTTGGCGGATATTTTTTCCGTCTAAACGAATCGCTCCTTGGTCAGGGTCATAAAACCGCATCAAGAGGTTCACAATGGTGGTTTTCCCGGCTCCGGTTGGTCCGACGATCGCGACCAAGCTGCCAGCTGGTACTTGCAGCGAAAGGTCTTTGATGATGGGCTGCTGTGCTTGATAGCCGAAGGTCACATGGTCAAAGGCGACATCACCAGACACCTCGTGGTATTCGTAGGCTCCAGGAACATCAGAAACTTCCGGTTCTTCATCCAGCAAACGGAAGATCCGTTCTGCCGCCGCCAATGCCGATTGCAAATCACTGAAGATGTTGGCTAACTCATTGATTGGTCCTGAGAATTTTCTGGAGTAAAGAACAAAGGAAGAAACATTCCCTAATGTCAGATGACCGAACAAAAACAGCAAGGCGCCAAACATACTGATCAAGGACAACGACAGATTGTTGATAAAGTTGATGGAAGGACCAGTCATACTACCGTAGTACTCGGCATTGTAATAGGCATCCACCGCTTCTTGGTTTTTTTCGTCAAAACGGCTGATGATCGCTTCTTCTTGGTTATACAGCTTGATCGTTTGCTGACCAGAAATAATCTCTTCCACAAAGCCGTTCAATTCGCCTAATTTGCGGGAACGACGGCGAAACAATGGTTGAAATTTGCTCATCAAAAAGCGGGTCAAAAAGATCGAAGCGGGAACCGTTACGACAAAAATCAGCACCAGCAGCGGCGAAATCAAAACCATCATCACAAACGAACCAATGATCGTCACAAGACTGCTGAGAACTTGAATGGCATCGCTGGCCAATGACGTATTGATGGTATCGACATCATAACTGATGCGGCTGATGATATCCCCAGTGGCGACTCGGTCAAAATACCCCACCGGCAGTTCGGTGATTTTATCAAAAATCGCCTTACGCATCGCTGCCACCACCCGCTGACTCAAGCGAATCATCATGAGCGAAATCAGATAACTAAGAAGGGAAGACGCAAGATAAAACAGGAGCATCAGCCCACAATAAAAGAAGACTCGTTCAAAAATGACCTTGCCGGGACCCGGTTGAATGGCATCAATGGCGTACCCGGAAAGCAACGGTCCCACCAAGGCGAAGATGTTGCTGACCATCATTAAAATAGCGGCTGCCAACAGGAGTCCTTTGTACTCGTAGAGATAGCCCCACAAACGGCGGAGTGTTTTCTTGCTATCCTTTGGTTTTTCCGTTTTTTTCTTCGGCATCTTCGGCATCATCGGCACCTCCTGTCTGCCCTTGATAAATGGCTTGGTAGATCACATTATCTGCTAGTAATTCTTGGTGACTGCCAAAACCGTTCATTTGACCATTTTCCAGTACCAAAATTTTGTCGGCATGCTGGATCGAACTGATCCGCTGCGCGATCAAGATCGTCGTCGTCTGTTGAAACTGCTGTTTCAGGACCTTGCGCAACTGAGCGTCGGTCCGATAATCTAGCGCACTGGCGGAGTCATCCAAAATCAAAATTTCCGGATCCCCCGCCAATGCCCGCGATAACAAGACCCGCTGCTTTTGACCGCCGCTTAAATTGCTGCCTTTGGCATGCAGTGGATGGGCTAAGCGCTTGGGCAGTTGATTGATAAACTCCTTGGCTTGGGCGCGAGCCGCCGCTTCTTCGATCTGCTCTTTGGAAAACCGCCGGCCAAAGGCGATATTTTCTTCAATCGTTTCCGCAAAAAGCACGTCTTTTTGTAAGACGACACCGAATAACTGATGCAGCTCCGTCGGATCGATGGAACGAATGTCGCGACCAGCGATGCGGATCATACCCTTCGTTGGGTCATAGAGCCGCAGCAGTAATTTGACGATCGTTGATTTTCCGCTACCAGTCGCACCGATGATCCCTAAGGTTTCTCCCGGCTGCAAGGAGAAATCGATGTCTTTCAGCACCCGGGTACCGTTAGGATAAGTGAAGGAAACTTTTTCAAAAACGATATGCGCCGACTCTTCTTTGACAGGCGCCTCAATGACTTGCATATTTTGCGGCAGGCGCAAGACGGATTGGATCCGATCGGCAGAAGCCAGCCCCTTCGACACGATTACAAAGATGCGAGTGATACTGAGCATGGCATTCAAAATGATCGTAAAATAGGTCAAAAAGGCAATGATGACCCCTGGTTGGGTCAACCCTTGATTGACGCGAAAGGCACTGACGACGATCACCAATGTCAACCCGATATTCAAAAATAGGTCCATCAGGGGCGGTGTTGCAGCCATGGTTCGATTAGCAGTGGTTTCCGCAGCTACTACGTCTTGATTGACGTGGTCAAAGCGCTTTTTCTCGTAATCTGCTTTAGACAAGGCCTTGATCACCCGAGCCCCAGTTACATTTTCTCGGACAGTCCGCACCAACACATCCACTTGCTTTTGCAATGAGGCAAACAAGGGGATCCCCCGTTTTGAGATCGTGACTGCCGCCACTAAAGTGAAGGGCAAGACGCCTACTAAGACCAGTGTCAAAACGGGATCTAATGTAGCAGTGATCATGATCCCCCCTAATAACAGAATCGGGGCACGAATCCCCATCCGCTGGATCATCCCTACCGTTTGATGGATGTTGTAAGTGTCTGTCGTCAAGCGAGACACCAAGGAAGGAATCCCGACTTCTTCGACTTGCGGAATCGACAGATAGGAAACTTTTTCAAATAAATCATGGCGAATACTACCGGTGGTATCGCGAGCAACACTAGAGGCCATCCGATTGGCGATGATATTGGTGACAACTGCGATGATGGAGCAGACCACCATCGCCCCGCCCCAAGCAAAAATCGCTGATACTTGCTTCGTGGGAATCACAGAATCGATGATATACGCCAAAATCCAAGGCAATAGCAAGTCCATCAATGACCCGAAGAATTTGATGCTGACGCCAAGGGAGATGCGCCCGATATAGGGTTTTAAATATTGAGCCAAAAGATTCATTCCATCGCCTCAGCTTTCGCTAAAAGCCGTTGGGAATTTTCTTTGACGATTTCCAGATCGGCGATCAACTGCTGCTGTTGGGCAGCAGAAAAACCTGCTACGACTTGTTCATTCCAGCTTTGAAGCAGCTGTTGGATCTTTGGTTGGACGACAAGTGCTTTTTCGGTTGGATAAACCAGTAATTGTCGTTTGTCGGTGGGACTGCTGGCTCTAGTGACAAATCCTCGTTCTTCTAAGATCGCTAGTTGACGGGCAACATTGCTTTTATTAACAAAAATCTTCTTGGCTAAGGCTTCTTGACTGATCCCCGGTTGACGGCAAATGTTTAAGATATAGGTATGATGCATCCCACCTAAACCAAATTTTTTCAGTTCTTTTTCCCGATAAAGGGTGGCGAGACGGGCAATATGATTGATTGAGCGGATAATGGCTTCCATGAGCACTCCTGCCTTTCTTGGTTCTTCAAAGTGTCTTATCTATTATAAGGAATAATTGTTGCGCACGCAACGATTATTGTTTCTCTCGGAAAAAAATAGGTACACTGTTGCTGATCAACAAAAAAAGAACTTCAGCCCTCTCGCTGAAGTTCTTTTCTGATTCATTTTATTCAGATTCTTTCAATAAAGCTTGTACGACCTTACGACGACGATACAGCTGTCTTGTTTTCCAGCTGATAAAGCCGATGAGTAAAGCGAGCCAAGAAATGATCGTCAGCCATAAAGCTCCGTCGAAAAACCAAGGTGCGTCATAGTCAACGACTAAGACATTCTCCCCTGCTTGCTGTTGGACAGAAACGGCACCAATGGCACTCAAAGAGACATCTTTCTCAGTTAGTGGCTGCTGATTGAGGGTCAATTCAGTATAGCGGTAATTGATGATCGGTAACGCCTTCCACGCCTCTTGATCACCTTGCCAACGTAAAGTAAGCTTCCCGTTTTCTACGGTTTTTGCCACGGTATCATTTTTTTCAATGATTTCTTCCCCGTACAAATTGTACTTGTTCTTCTTGGTCTCTTGATAGAGGGGCAGATAATCTGGGGTAGAACGTTGATACAGCGCTAATGCTAAGGACTTGTCTTTACTAAAATAGGCTTCCTTCAATTGCGCTTCAGATTCCGCCGAGAGATAGGTGTGGTTTCGCAGTGAAACTGCCGCTTCATCGGAGTGCCAGTCCTGCATTTTGACCGTGTTTTGGATCAGGATTTGACCAACACTCAAAACTAAAACGAGGACGAACCAACGCGGATTTGCCAATGGCTTGCCCCGATAATAAGGAACCAGCAGGCACAAACCGACTAAGATCAAAATCGTGGCAGGAACAAAGAACCGAAAAGGGAATTGTAGTAAATTGATCACACCATTGTCCAGACTGCCTAGCCATTGCCAAGGAATAGCGTTCGATGATAAAACGAAAAAGACCGCTGCAGCTGCTGTCATTAATTTGAAGCCGCCGGATAGACGAGGCCATACACGAATCGCACCGCAAAAGAACAAGGCACATAAGATTGGCAGCAGGTACGGAGTCGTCCACCAATAGCTGCTGGTTCCAGTAATGGTATTGTTCTGCATGTTGCGATTCACAAAAGGCGCGATCAACGTGTTACTCGTATAGAGATCCAACATCCCTAACCAAATATTGGCGGTCAGCAGCAAGAAAATCCCGATCGCTCCTGCTAAGCGCAGCACCAATTGTCGTTTTTCTTCGCCGGAAGTTCCAACAAAAAAGGCGCGTAAGAAAAAGGGCACATATAAGAGCACTAACAAGATGCTTGAAAACACATGGATTTGAAATAAGACCGCCACGGAAACCCCTACCGCAAAAGGCCGCAACCGTTTATGTTCCCCTAGTGCGATCAGTGGAATCAGACACAGCGGTAACACGGCTGCTCCCCAAGCAGAAAAGCCCTGCCGCTCAATCCAATACTGGACAGAATAGGTCGCCATAAACAGGATGCTCATCCCCACTGACAGCCAGCCATTGACTCGTAGTTTCTTTAATAAGCCAAACATCGAAAACCCTGCTAGCAGATAGAGCAGCCCATTGGCGAGCAGTTGGTAGGAAAACCACGAAGGACTCAGCAAGACCAGCAGACCTTGGAAATAGGCAAAAAAGGGACCGTATAATGCATTGACGATACGAGCAGATTGCTGAAACCCGTAGATAGAAAGAAAATATTGAAAATTGCCCTCTTTGATCTGCTGGCTGGTCTCATAAAAACGATTGAAGTGAAAGACCACATCAGAGCCCAAAATCATGCCTTGGCCTAAGATCTGCGGTAATAAAAAAACACCACTCATTGCAATCAGAATCACCACTTGCCAGAAAAGCGGCTTTTGTACTATTTTTTGTTTCAAAAAAAAACCTCCTTGCACCTTTTCGGTACGCTCATAAAAAGAGTACCAGATAGGGACGAGGAGGGGAAAAAGAAAGCTTAGTGAAAAGGGATACATGGTAAAAATTTAACCAATTACTAAACTTTTCTAGGTTTTAGGTGGTCGTTTCTTTGCTTTTTCTCAAATTTATTGGGTGATCGTTTGCCAGCTTTCCAGTAGTTCGCTTAAAAGCGGGACGACCGTTTCTGCAGGGGCTGCCTCTTTTTGGACATTGGCACTGACTAGCTGATCGTACATATAGCCATACAGCTG
Source organism: Enterococcus sp. DIV1067f (assembly GCF_050543505.1). NCBI lineage: Bacteria > Bacillati > Bacillota > Bacilli > Lactobacillales > Enterococcaceae > Enterococcus > Enterococcus sp. DIV1067f. The sequence goes on along the minus strand of NZ_CP172940.1, from coordinate 146,196 downwards.
ATCGAGATCTTCAGCAATAGCGCCGCCTTGCTCACGGTCTAAAGAGACCCGTAATTCCAATAAAATATTCTGCGCCTTGACAAATTGCTGATGGGCTTGGCTCAACTCTTCTTTTTCCAATGCGATCACTGCTAATTTGATGTTTTTGATGGCTGCTTGCAACAGCATTTCAATCAGTTTGTTGGGGGAGGCACTCATTACTTGGTTCTGCAGATAGTTGTTTTGCATTTTTTGATAATTCATCTTTTTTTCCTCACTATAAATCAAATTCGACGAAGGCGGCACTGTCTTCTTGCTGCAAATACGTTTTGACAAGATTGTTTTTGCGGTTCAAACGCCCCAATTCTTGTTTGATCTCTTGCTGCTGGGCTTTGACCTGGTCTAGGAACGCTTGATACGCTTGGATCACTTGTTGCGCCAATGCACTGGTTTGTGGACTATGGCTCTGTTCTTCTGCTTGCATGGCTGCTATGACCGCTGCATTGGCTGCCATCAAACGACTGGCTTCTTCGCTGTCGCCGCGCCATTGGGCAAAACCAGTTAAAATCTGATTCAAACGTTCATCTAATGATACGTGTGGCTCCATAGGTTGTTTCCTTTCTTGTTGACGAGGGTTTCTTATGCGAATGAAAAAGTGACTGCTTTAATCGGCTATCCTGCCTAGTTTGACGTATTGGCAAACTGATTGCTTAGGTAACTCAGCTGATTTTCAGCCTCCATCATCACGGAGTCTAATTTGGTAAACATTGTGATGTAACGCTCTTTTTTCATTGCTAAAATATCATCAAACCGTGTAATCTGTTTGTTCAAATCCTTGATGGTACTGTCATAGGTCGCAGATTTGGTGGCAATGATCCCTTTATTGGCTGAAGTATTGACGACATAGCTGTTGGCTAATTCTTTTAGCGCTAATGTATAGCCGGTCTCTTTCGTACTCGCAGTGCCATCGGCTTCTTTGGTTTTCGTACTTGCATAAAAGAAGGACTTCACAGCAGCGGGATCTTCCGCTAGGGCTTCTTTTAACTTGGTCGTATCCAGTCCCAATGTACCATCATTATCGACGGTGGAGATGCCTAGCTTATTAGCAGTCAGCTTTGATCCGCTGACGGCTGGAATGGTGATCAAATTTCGCAATTGAGTCTGTAGACGGGTCAACGCACTGTCTCCCACCAAGGTCCCCGTCTTGTTGTTTTCACTACTAGGATCTCCCACGGTCAAATTATCGCCGATAAAACTCATCAAGCTATTGTATTGATCCACTAATCCTTGTACTGCATCAACGACTTTCGAAGTATCATTGGCTAAAGAAAGCGTCACATGCTCCTCGCTTTTTTTCGCTAACGTCAGAGTGACACCATCGATAACATCCGTCACACTATTGCTGTCGCGGGTGATCTCCATGCCGTCTAGTTCAAAAATAGCCGGTTGGCCTTGCGTCGTAGCCGCAGTTGAACCGATCCCTAATCCTTCGGCGGCATTGCCGTCGATCAAGAAGTTTTTGTCGCCCATTTTCGTATTCGTTAAAATCAAACGGTTATCCACGATGCTCGCTGCAACGAAGGTCGTCTTGCTTTGGCCATTGATCTTAGCTGCCACATCTTTTAAGCTGTCTTCGGCAGTGATCTCGATCGAAGCGGTGATCGGTTTGCCATCTTCATCGACTTCCGAACTGGTCAATGAGAGCTGACCACTGACATTTAGGGCCGTTTTGCTGCTTTGAGCTACTTGACTCCCCGTCACCTTCGTGGCTGTTGCTAGTTGGTTGACTTTTAGATCATAGGTGCCTTCTGGGGCTTCCGTTGTTCCTGCAATTGAAGCGATACTACTATTGGTGGTCGTCGCTTTTTTTGTTTGATAAGCATCATCTTTTTGTAACGCATCGACTTTTGACAAAAAGTTAGTCAAGCGAGTGCTGATATCACTCCATGCCGTTTTTTGTGCTTTAAGCGACGTGATTTTATTCTCAGCACGGGTCTTATTGATCGCATCTGCCGCCAATAATTTTTCAATATCTTCTGAAGTCACGCCAGAATAACTCCCTAGCGTTGTACTGATTCCTGAACTGCTGGTTACACTTGCCATAGTTTCATCCCTTTCGATCGACCGCAATGCCCATGTCATCCCATATTTTTCCAATCACATCTAGCATGTTGGCTGGTGGGATCTCTTTGATCACTTCGTTGGTCTGCATATCCACTAAACGCACCATCGTACGCCCTGTGCGCTCATGTACTTCATAAGCCAATTTCATATCTTTGCCAAGTAGGCGCTGATTCACTTCCTCCACGGAGGCTGCGATCTTGTGCTGATCGGCTACTGAAAAATAGTGGATCGGCGGTTCAGTGGCCACTGTCCGTTCCTTTTTCTCCGCCATTTTCCCCTCTTGGTGTTGCGGCTGAAGGTTGGCGGTCTCTTGATCTAGGGATTCGATCGGACGTGCTTTAGCGACCGACGCAACGGCTTCGATCGGGTGTATTCCTGACATTGGCTGAATATCCATCAGAGCTTCCTCATTTCTAAGCGTTTTTGTGCTGCTATGTAAAACACAAGAACTGCGCTTCCCCTAGGCAGTCCTTGTGTCAGTGGTTCACTTGATCAAAAATTATCCTTGTAACAAGCTCAATACGCTGTTAGGCATTGAGTTTGCTTGTGCCAACATTGAAGTTGCTGCTTGAGAAAGGATGTTGCTCTTCGTAAAGCTCATCATTTCTTGGGCCATATCAACGTCACGGATACGTGAGTTTGCTTCAGATAGGTTTTCTTGTGTTGTACCTAAGTTGTTGATTGTGTGTTCTAGACGGTTTTGCGCCGCACCAAGATCCGCACGTTGTGCAGAAACTGCTTTGATCGCTTCATCGATTTTCGTGATTGGGTTGTTTTCAACGCTGACAGTTGCCGCTGCTGCTTTGCCTTCATCAGAAGCGGTAAATGTTGCTAAAGCATCATCGTATGTTTTTTGAGCTGTTGCTTTTGCTGTATCATCCGCTGCTGTATCGATGGCTGTTTGTAATTCAGCAACTGTTTTACCAGCAGCCGCATCAACTGTGCCGTCCGCTGCATATTTTGTTGTAGCATCTGCTTTGAAGGCAGTCGCTACTGCTTTATCTTTTGCTGCAGCAACAGCTTTAGCATCGCTTGTGTCAATGGCTTGTGTTAAATCTAAGCCTTTTACTTTCAAGGCAGATGAGCTCATGTTGTTGATTGAAACGCTCATTGTTTGGTTTGCGTTGGCACCGATTTGGAAAGTGAATGATTTCGCATCATCGCCTTCACCAGTTAACAAGCTTTTTGTATTGAATTCAGTGGTATTGCTGATACGGTCGATTTCATCAGACAATGCAGTGTATTCTTTGTTGATCGCACTGCGGTCGTCATCACTTAACGTACCGTTTGAACTTTGAACCGCAAGATCACGCATACGGCCTAAGATGCTGTGGGTTTCATTTAATGCACCTTCTGCTGTTTGGATCAATGAGATACCATCTTGTGCATTGCTTTTTGCTTGTGACAAACCGCCGATTTGGCCTTTCATTTTTTCAGAAATTGCTAAGCCAGCTGCGTCGTCCCCTGCTTTGTTGATGCGTAAGCCTGAAGATAATTTAGACAAAGAATTGCTTTTAGAAGCATTTGCTGCCGTTAGGCGTGAGTAAGTATTCAATGCTGAAACGTTTGTATTGATTCTCATGTGTAGTTCCTCCTAATTTTTATTCGCTAAGGTTTCCCTCTGCTACTATTTATCGGAAGAAACCGTTCAGGGTTAAGCCTTTTTTCTAAAAAAAATAAAAAACTTTTGCTCCCGTCAAAGAACAAAAGTTTTTTGGGTTAATTTAAATAATCTAGAATGGACATCTGCATGATCTTTGTTCCCATTGCTAATGTTGAGCGGTAGGCAGTCATTTGATTTTGATATTCCATATACTTTTCCGCAATATCGACGTCTTGTTTGTTGGACAGTGTTTCGGTCAAGTTCAGCTTTTCCGTCTCATTTCGATCAGCTGCCGCCTCCAAGCGATTGTAGAGGGTGCCGATCTGCGCCCGTACATTCACTACATTGGTGGCATGCTGGTCATGAGCGGTTAAAAGCTCGCCCCCTAAGGCATCTTTATCATCACTGCGCAACGCAGACAATAAATCATTGAAGTAGGTGCTTAAATTTTGGGGATCCGTAGCGGTGCCCGTCTCGTTCATCAGTCGATCACCGCTGGCTAACAGATCCACCGAGACCCCGTTTGCGATTTCTCGAGGCAAGTCTTCACTGGTGCCATTGTATTTGATACCGACGATGGCGTCATTTTCTTTGACGATCTCAAAAGGCGCCGTCGTCGTATTCGTTCCGCTAAATAAATAGCGGCCATCAAAGTTGGTATTTAATGATTCAACGATACCTTCGACCTCTTGCTCAATCTCTGAACGATTTGCGCCTAATTCCTCACTGCCGGCTGTCGCATTGGCAGAAGATTGAACCAATGAGCGAATCCGCAGCATCGAGGTACTGACGCTTTCTAAAGCAGAATCTTGGGCTTTTGTCCAAGAAATACTGTCTTTGATCGTATTATTGTAGGTTTTGTTTTGATTTAACGACACATTGAGATCCATGATTTTTGAAACCAGCAGTGGATTATCCGAGGACTTGCTGACTTCTTTCAAGCTCGATAGCTGATTCAACGTGGATTGGACTTTGGAGGCGTTGGTTCCTAGATTTCGTAAAAAATCATTGTAGGTGATTGAATTGGAAATACGCATGTTCTACACTCCTGTTCGATTGATCAATGTGTCTAACATTTCAGAAACGACCGATAATATGCGGGCATTGGCCTGAAATCCTTGTTGGAAACGAATCACATCTGACATTTCTTCATTTAATGAAACACCGGACACCGATTGATTTTTGTATTCTAGTTGATTCAGCAGCGACAATTGGGCACTGACTGTATTGTCGGCTTGCTGTTTTGAGATCCCGTTTTTGGTGACGATGCTGTTAAAATAACTGCTGACACTCATGCCGGATGCTGCATTAGCAAACGTCAATGTCTCAGAATCAAAAGAAGCGATCGTCTTTTCTGACAACGGGAAATCCAATTTGGCACTGCTGAGTTTGGCCATTGCAGCAGCTCTTGAACCATCTCCTGCTGCATTGCTCGTTCCGCCGGTCACCAGACTTGGGTTATCTAACAGTGCTTGGCTGACCCGAATCGTCGTCGCTGTGCCGGTATCATCTTGGCCGATCTCAAATAGTCCGCTTGTACGAGAAGCGCCGCCGGTAAAGACCATGTTCATGGCTTGCGCGATCGTCGTCGTAAAGTTGTTCAATTCCGTCAAGCGGCTGCCGATTTCACTAGATGATGCTTGCAGGCCACCGATCGCCCCTTCTTTGATCGGCAATTCTGTATAGGCGGTGTCGCCATTGTCGGTGGTTTTCGTCAACAAGACGGTTCCAGCTGGATAAGACCCTGTGATGGTTTCGGCAGGATTCAAGGCGTTGCCGTCTTTGGAAACCAAGGCGCCTGTCTCGCTTTGTCCCACCACCACACTAAGGGTATTGCGTTCCTCCGCACTTAAGATCGTCTGTCCGCTCATGGATACAAACCCACGGCCATACTGATCGGTCTTGGTTTCGATCCCTGCTAGACCCGAGAGATCTTTCAACAGACTGTCTCGACGATCTAAAAGATCATTGGGTGTCTCACCACTCGTCGTCAACCCATAGATCTGTTCATTCAAGGATTGCAGCTGCTTGACCTTTTCATTGAAGTCCAGCGCGGATTTTTCGATGGTATCCAGCGTGTCGCTTTGCAGCTGCGTCATTTGTTTGCCCATTTGGTTGATGGTATCGGCAAATGTACTGCTGTTTTCCAGCACAAGGGTCTTAGACGTATCCAGTTCAGGATTGTTGGCTAATGCGGTCCAAGAATCAAACATCGTTGCCAGCTGTTTGGACAGTCCGTTGTCAGAAGGCTCATTCATTAAACTTTCCAGCTGTCCTAATATGTCTGCTTTTTGTTCATAATATGTATAGGTAGAATTGGCATTGCGTACTTGTCCAATGACAAAATCATCGACGATCCGTTCGACACTGCCGACTTTCACACCCATACCGATGCTGCCGACACCCGCTAAATGATAAGACGCTTCGGCTTGCAAGTTGACTCGTTGTCTTGAGTAGCCGTCTGTATTGGTATTTGCAATGTTATGGCTGCTGGTTTGCAACGCTGCTTGATTGGCGGTCATGCCCCGGGTTGCGGTGCCTAATGAACCAAATAGTCCTGTCATAGAAGTACTCCTTACATTTTTTGATCGATGATCGCTGTTGAGACAGCTTGTTTTTCTTGGTATTTCGAATACGTATTTGCCGGTGTCTTGATATTTTCTTTGACTGCATCCATCAAAACGGTTTGGAAACTAATGGCTTGTTCCGTCAGCAGGAGATTCTCGGCTTGCTGCACTTGGATCTGGCGGATGAGTTCTTTGATCGCCCCTGAAAGAGTTCCTTCATACGTGGAAAAAACGGGTACGAAGGCGGTTTTTTTCTCGACGAGTTCTGGTAATTTTTCTGCTTGATTTTTGATCAAGCAGGTCTTTTCTTTTTGCAGCAACCGCAAGAACTGCTGTAGCTGACGCTCAAATTCCCGTTCTGTCATCTAGTCGACCTGCTTTTCATCTTGTTGCAGCATTTTATCGGCGATCGTTTCGGCAGATACTTGGTAGGTGCCTTCTTTGATCGCTCGTTTCAATTCTGCCACTCGTTCACTGCGACTGGCTGTTTGATTGGCACTCTTTTGAATGGCTTGAGCTGTTTCGGACAATTGAACATCGACGGTTTTTTCTGTCTGAACAGCAGTTGGCTTTTCTTGTTTGACCGCATCACGTTTGATGGCCTTGTCGCTGTATTCTGCGTAACCTCTTTCGATTTTCATAGGTTCTCCTCCGTTCTCATTCTTCTACCCTCTACTATCGGTCAAATCACAAAAAAGTTAAACCCATATGTTTAACTTTTTGCGATTTCTTCAAATTAATGCAAATTGTGGATGCGTTGTTTTTGCGAAAGAATGTTGGTGATCCGTACGCCGAAGTTTTCATTGATGACCACGACTTCCCCAGTGGCGATCAGTTTGCCGTTCAACAAAATCTCTAGCGGTTCATCCGTCAGTTTTTCCAGCTCGATGACGGACCCCGTATTGAAAGATAAAATGTCCTTAATGGTTTTTTTGCTGCGGCCTAACACGACACTTAGATCCAGTGGCACATCAAGAATCAAGTCCAAATTATCCCCATCGCTCACCCCGCTAGAGGCCAATGTTTGAAACGCCGGTTTGCTGACTTCAACGGGTTTTGATGTAGCCGCCGGTTCAGGGGTAGGCGCAGCAACGGGTGACGTTGGCTGCGGTGTTGGTGTTTCTCGAGTAACGACAGTCGCTTCATCGGACAGCATCGCACTGGCGATATCGTTAACCACCGGATCCGTAAAGATCTGCATGATTTTGCTTTCGATCAGACCTTCGACGCGCAAAGAAAATGAGATACAATAAATCTCTTCCTCTGCCTCGATCCCGCTATACTCAATGTTTTCTGGTGTCTCCCATAGTTTGACGATCGGCGGTAAGATATCCACTTTACGGCTGATCATCGTCGCCATCGAAGTCGAGGCAGTCCCAATCATTTGGTTCATGGCTTCTGCCACAGCACTTAGCTCTAATTCCGTGAATTGGGTGTTGCTGGTTTCACCGGTTCCCCCCATCATCAAATCAGCGATCACGATGGCATCTTTGACTTCTAACAGCATCAAATTACTGCCTAAAAGGCCTTCTTTAAATTCAACTGTCGTTGCTACTTTTGGTGCAACGAGGTCGTTTAAGATCTCACCAAATTTGATTTTAGACACCCGGGGAGTCGTGATGCTGACCCGACGATCAAGAATGGAAGACAACGTCGTCGCCGCTTGCGACATGGAGATATTGCCAACTTCGCCGATAATGTCGACTTTGACTTGCTCTTCTAATCCTTGCGGCTGGGTTGGGGCACTTTGATTCAACAATGCATCGATTTCTGCTTGGGATAAACGTTCACTCATAGTTCTTGCTCCTCTTCTAACTTGTCTAATAATTCAATGGCTAAATGGTCCTCTTGCTTCCCAGGTTTTGCTCGGAAGTAAGGTTTTCCATCGATGAAGGTCTCTAATGGTTCAGTAATTTTTTTGTCTAGTTTGATGACATCGCCTTCTTCTAAGTGGAGAAACTCAGAAAGACTCATTTGAGCATGGCCCAGCAGAACTTCTAGATTCAATCCGACCCCATTCAAACTTTTTTGCAACTCGCGGCTATCGTCTTGGTTGACTGGCTGATTGCTATCAAACCAATTGCGGAAACTTAATTTATCAATGATCCCTTCAAAGAAGACATAGGGGATACATAGATTGATAAAATGTTTCACTTCAAAAATTTTGATAGTAAAGGTCACTAACACGACGGGTTCGTTGGGCGACATGTTTTGCATCAATTGCGGATTCGTATCGATTCCATCCAAAACCGAATCCAAGGCAACGATGTCCTTCCAAACATTTTGGTAGACCCGTACAAATTGTGCTACTACTTCTTCCAAGATCGCTGTTTCAATATCAGTAAAACTTTTTTTCTCGCTAAAATCCATTTCGATCGGCTTGTTTTGATAAACATCCAATCCGCCGCACAACAACTCCACCAACATCATACACAGTTGTGGGTTCATCTCGATCATTTGGATCCCGCTCAAAGGCTGCGAATGAAAGAGCCCCAACAAAGTAAATTTTGGTATCGAATGGATAAATTCGTCATAACTGACTTGTTCGATAGCTGCCAACTGCAAAGAAACATTGGTCCGCAGTTGGGTAGAAAGCATGCTGCTGCTCATCTTCGAGAAATCCTCGAAGATCATGTGCAGGGTATTGACGTATTCTTTCGACAGCTTTGTTGGTCGGCGAAAATCGTAGGCTTTCACTTTGGCTTGTTTGTCTTCTATCTCAATAATTTCTTGATCGATCTCTCCGCTGCTCATCGCATTCAACAATAAATCAATCTCTTGCTGCGTCAATACCTGATCCACACTAATCCCCCATTTTTTTAAAAAATCATGTGATCGATTTGAATCACACTGGCTACTTTTTCACCGATCGTCACGACCCCAACGGCATGTTCTGTCTCTTGATTGCCCAGTTGGATATCGTCTTCAGTGATATCAAGTACTTCAATTACTTCTTCTACGAGGACCCCTTTGGTCTCCTCTTGCTTCTTCATGATCAATATGTTTTTTTCGTAGGCTGGTTCCATGATGGGAATCAATTTTGCCAAACGAATCACCGTTACGACAGACCCCCGCAGATTGATCAACCCTTCCACCCACTCTGGTGCTAAGGGCACCTTCGTAAAGGAAGGGGCATCAATGACCTCGTCCACCGAGTCCGCCGAGATCAAATAGTACTGCTGAGCCATTTTGAAAAGAATCATCTGCATGTCGCTATCCTCCTAGGCATTAGGCAAAGGCTTTGTCGATGGCAGTGATTACGCGGTCCGTGTCAAAGGGCTTCACGATAAAGTCCACCGCACCGGCGCGAATCGCATCCATCACCATTCCTTGTTGTCCCATGGCACTGCACATTACGACTTTGGCCTGCGCATCAAACGTGCGGATCATTTTTAATGCCTCTAAGCCGTCCACTTCTGGCATCGTGATATCCATAGTCACTAAGTCTGGTGTCGTTGCTTGGTATTTTTCAAAAGCCTCTTGGCCATTTTGGGCTTCCCCCACGACTTCATAGCCGTTTTTTTCTAAAATATCCTTTAATTTCATGCGCATAAATACCGCATCATCCACAATCAATACTTTTTTTGACATTGTATTTGCCCCTTTCAAATTCCTAATGAATCAAATATGTTTTCTAGTACACCGATTTCTGGAATCAAAAATAACGATGCCTCTAATGTTTCTTTGGCGTAGACGAACTCATTACGGATCACCATCACCTGCTCATCATACTGGGCCATCGCCAAATAGATGGAGCTGATCGCTGCGCCAAAGAAATCATAGCTGGCGCTTGGTAAAGACGCACTCAGCTGAGTTTCCAATAGTTGGCCGATCGCGATCAAAAAAGAATTGGTAAGAATGTTAGTCAACTCGTTGATGACCGATTGCTTCAATTCTTCAGACGGATCGCTTTCTTGGATCATCAACTGACGCAATTTTGCGGCGGATTCATCTGTTAAGACAAACAAGAAGATCCCTCGAAACGCCCCTTCGATCTGGCTCATCACCACATGAACTTCTTTGTCTTCCGCCATGATCTGCTGATACAGGTCCTCATACGCTAGAATCTCGACTTCCGGTACCCGCATATCGATCGGTTGTTGGACGAGCTTTGATAAACTAGTCGCAGCGTGACCACCGCCGATATTGATCAGTTCTTTTAGGCCATCGATTTGCAGCGCTGTATAACTCATAGGCGGTCATCCTTTTTTTCCTGACAGATGGCATGAATGTCTAGGATCAATGCGATCGAGCCGTTGCCCATAATCGTTGCCCCTTGATAGCGATTCAGCTTTTGCAGCAATGGATCGATTTTCTTGATGACGATTTCTTGCTGGCCGATCAGCTCATCTGCCAAAATGCCGTGAAATTGCTGGTCATTGTTGACGATGATGGCGAATTTTTTCTCAGATGGATCGCTTTCGATCGCTAAGAGTTGATCGGTCCGAACCAAGGGAATCAACTCCTCTTGAAAACGATAGACCTCATCCGAGACCGTCTGGATGATCTCTTCTTCTTTGACCATCACCACGCGTTCGACGAGATTTAGTGGAATCGCAAAGGTTTCTGCTCCGACGCGAACCATCAACGCTTGAATGATCGACAGAGTCAATGGCAATTTGATCACAAACTGCGTGCCTTTATTTGGCTGGCTCTTCATTTCGATCGTGCCCCCTAGTTGGGTGATCTTCGATTGCACGGCATCCATCCCGACACCGCGCCCAGAAATGTTAGTCACTTCTTGCGCCGTTGAAAAACCAGGATGGAAAATCAGCTGCTGCAACGCTTCATCGGAAAGACCTTCCGTTGCTAAGCCTTTCTTTTCAGCACTTGCTTTGATTACTTGCGGATCAAGGCCTTTGCCATCATCCTCTAAAGTAATGATCACGCGATTGCCTTCTTGGTAGGCCGCCAAGCGAATCGTGCCCTTGCGCGGTTTGCCCAGTTTTTCCCGAACATCAGGTGCTTCGATGCCGTGATCGACAGAATTACGCAATAGATGGACCAGAGGTTCACTCAACTCAGAAACCACTGTTTTATCCAATTCCGTTTCTTCCCCAAAAATGACAAGTTCCATTTCCTTTTGCAGTTCATTGGATAAGTCCCGAACCATTCGCGGAAAGCGACTAAAGACGACATTGACTTGCTGCATGCGGATCCGCAAGACCAAATCTTGCAGCTCAGAGGTCAATCGTGAAACTTGCTCTAAGGGGTCTTTGACTGCTTCGATATTTTCCCGCTCACTGACATCCTCTAATTGATTGCGATAGACCACCAATTCGGACACGAGATCCAAGAATGAATCTAAGCGATTCAAGTCGACTCGGATCGATTGGTTTTGGGCGGACGCATGATGCGCGGGCGCCGGCGATTTTTCTTTCGTTTCTGTTGTCGCTTGCTGAAGAGCAGAAGTCTCTGACTCTGGGGTCGGCACTGGTTGAAGCAGCTCTTCTGCCTCCTCCAACACAGCAGCTGAAGGATCTAACGGTGCCACCACGAAGGCTTCGATCTCACTATTGCTAGCGATGTTTTGCTCGACATCAGCCAGTGTTTGCTGCGTCAAATACAGCAGTGAAAAATCTGATTCAAAGGTGCCTTCTTCGAGTGTTTGGGCATCTGGTTCTGTATAGAGAACATCCCCTGCTTGACCCAGCTTTTCCATGATCAAGAAGGCACGAGCGCCTTTTAACATGGATTGGGCATCTAAGCGAACAGCAATTTGAATGGCTTGATAACCATCTCCAGCCGCTTGCTCGATCACATACAGATCAGAAGGATCGATCTGTTTAAACTGTGGGGTTAATGCGCCCACTGCGGTGGTTTTTTGACTTGCTTCTGTCTCGGTTGGTAGGCCGCCAGAATGTTCTGTTTGGTCAAGTTCGGCCAATAAATCGGCAATTTGAGCTGGCTGCAGGTCACGTTCTTCCCGCAGATCCTCCACAAGTTCTGACAGACGATCTAGACATTTGAAAATCAATGAGATCGATTGCTGGGTCACTTGCAAGGTCCCTGTTTTAAATAACTCAAAAATATTTTCCATTTTATGGGTCAGCTGCGTCATGACGTCATAGCCCATCGTTGCCGCCATCCCTTTAAGGGTATGGGCAGAACGGAAAATATCATTCAGCAAGGCGCTATCTTTTGGATCGTTTTCCAATTGCAAGACATGATCATTCAACTGCGCTAAATGATCGTCTGTTTCTTCAAAGAAAAGGGTACGATAGACACTATTGTCATCCAAATGGGTCCCTCCTTTACAAAATTATACTTTTTGATAGATAAACGAATCGATTTTCTTGAGACCGAATTGTTCCGCAAAATTGATCGTTTCTGTCGCTCCCGTAAACAAAATGCCCCCTGGCACCAATGCATCGCTGAATTTTTGATAGACGGCATCCCGAGCATCACTTTTGAAATAAATCGTCACATTGCGGCAAACGATCACATCAAAAGGCCCATTGTACGGGTCTTTCAAAAGATCGTGTTGCTTAAAATGAACTCGCCGTTTGATTTCTGGTTTGATCTGAAACTGGTTCTTTTCTTTTGCATCAAAAAAACGGGTACGTTCTGCCGCTGAGACATTCCGCAATTCGTGGTCTCGATAGAGTCCTTGCTTGGCTTTTGCCAAAATTTGCGTATCGATATCGGTGGCCAAGACATTGGCTGCGGCAATTTGGTTTTTTTCTAGCAGCATGGCGATCGTATAGGGTTCTGCCCCAATCGAACATGCGGCACTCCAAATTTTTGGCAGCGTAGTTTTCGGGAGAACAATGGTTTTCAAGACGCGTTCAAAGGCGTCAAACAGTTCTTTGTTGCGATAAAATTCCGTTACGTTAATGGTGATATGGGCTAAAAAAGCCGCCCGCACCCCTTCATCTCCTTCGATCAATTGCTGGTATTCCCTCAACGTCTTTGCCCCGCTGTTTTCCATGATCGTAAGGATGCGGCGCTGCATTTGATTTTCTTTGTATGCGGCTAAGGGAATCCCTAATCGGCGATCCACCCACGCATTAAATAAGGCAAATTCTTCTTCCATCTTCTTCACCTGACCATCTGTGCAATTTTTGCTTCAATGCCCTGCAACGGCAGGACTTCATCCACGACTCCTTGTTCAATGGCATACCGCGGCATCCCAAAGACTGTACACGTTTCTTTGTCTTGAACGATCGTATAGCCCCCAGCCGCTTGGATCTGTCGTAAGCCAGCGGTGCCGTCTTTTCCCATCCCCGTCAAAACCACTGCCGCTAGTTGCGGGCCATAGTAGTCAGCAGCTGAGGAAAAAAGATAATCGACGGTTGGCCGCGTCCCATGACGTTTTTCTCGCTGGTCCAGCTGCAAGTGCCCTTGTTTGACCGTCATGTGGTAATCCCCTGGACAAAGATACACTTGATTTTCGATCCGCATGCCATCGACTGCTTCTTGTACTCGGACGGTTGTCTCTGTGTCTAAGCGCTTTGCAAAGGAAGCCGTAAATCCCGCAGGCATATGCTGAACAATCAAAATGGGACAACGCAAACGCGCAGGCAAACGGCGGATTATCCCCAGCAAGGCACGCGGTCCGCCTGTTGAAGCACCAATGACTAGCGCATCAAGTGATACCGGCAAGCTGTTTTGCGTCAGCTTAGTGGGCTGGGCAATCGTTGGCATCAGGGTTTGAACCGTGCCGGCCTCATGATCCATCGCCAAAATTTTTTGATGAAATTCAGCGATCCATTCTTTTTCGATCATCGATAGACTGACCGGTTTTTCGACAAAATCTCGGGCGCCTAGCGCCAATGCCTCAATCGTGGTTTCTTGATTGGTTAATGAACTAAGCATGATGACGGGAATGGCTGATTGCTGTTTCATCCTCCGCAAGGTCTCTAATCCGTTCATCACTGGCATCTCCACATCCATTACTACCAAATCGATCGCTTCTTTGGTCAGATAGTCCAATGCTTGTTTGCCATTGCGGGCAGCGACGGTCACCTCGATATCAGGCAGCTGATTCAATAAATCTGTCACTACTTTCCGCATGAATGCCGAATCATCGACGATCATTACTTTTTTCATGTCCCTGTACTCCTTTTACAAATAAACGATTTCTTGTTTGACTTGCCGAACCATGGTCTTGAAATCCTGAAGATCCACGATCATCGTTCGACCAGCGCTGCCGCCAACATGTTTGGCTACGATCGGAATGTTTAGCCGAGCCAAGACTTCCTCGACGGCTTCAATATTGCGCTGACCAATATTGCTGGCAGCGTTAAGCGTCTGGAACTGAAACATATTGGCGCCGCCAACGATTTTCGCTTGAAAGCGAGGCCGACGGATCTTTTGTTCCAGCTCAGCCACCATCGCTGGCAATGCCAAGTCCGCAAACTTCTCGGGCTTGATTTCCCGCTTGTGCAAAAAAGGCTGACTATCTGGCAGCATAATATGACTCAAGCCGCCGATATGACTGGCTTCATCGTAAATGATCGTGCCGATGCAAGAACCTAAACCCACCGTGATCAAACGCGTTGGCGCTTGGGCGATCTTATACTCCGAGATCCCCACATGCAGTTCCTCATTCACGGTCATCATTTTCATGGTCATTGGCGGCTGCCAATTCCTCTGTCTGATAGGCGTCTAACTCCGCCGTCATCTCAGCGGCTTGTTCATAGCTGAAGAGAAACGGCAGCTCCAATGCCAGCACAAGTTCATCGTCTTTTTTCAGAAAGGCTTCGATATAGTTTTGCTTGAGTCCTGATGTATTTAGTTCCGCATTGCTAGGACTTTCAACTAGCGGTAAAATGCCGACGATCTCTTCCACGTAAAGGCCGATCGCTTGCTCTTGCCAGTGACACAACAAAACCACATTTTGCCCAGTTTCCGGTGTAAATTCATCAAACAGCTTTTTGCGGATGTCAATGATCGGCACCATCGCCTCTTCAAAAGGCTGGATCCCCAGCACGAAATCTGCCACTTCTGGCAGCTGTGTAAAAGAAGCAGCCTCAATGACTCGTACCACATAGTCGATACGCAAGGCAAAGAGTTGTTGATGACTTTTAAATACAACGTATTGTTCCATTGGCGTCACTGCTCCTTTTTAGAATTTGAAACTATCCACTTGGAATTTAAGGATAGTGGCGATCGTTTCGATCTCTTGCACATTCCGCTCAAAGTCTTCGATGACTAAGTAGAAGTCCTCTAAGTTTGCCGTTACTTCTTGGGTGCCGGCAGAGGTTTCCGAAACAGCAGCCGAAATGTTGCTGACGGAAACTTGAACCATGTCTTTTTTCTCAACGATCCCGGTAATATGGGCTTCCACGGCTTGAATACTTGAAACCAATTTTTCGACAATATCAGAGATCTCATTGGCTGACTCGATCGCTTTGTTGATATTGTTGGTTTGTTTTTCGCCGCTTTCAAAGGAATCCGTCACTGCAGAGACCACTTTTTCCGATTTTTTGCGGATCGTTTCAATGATCGAACGAATGCTTTTCGTTGATTGACTGCTTTGTTCCGCCAAGCTGCGGACTTCCTCCGCAACGATGGCAAACCCTCGGCCCGCTTCTCCAGCTCGAGCTGCTTCGATGGATGCATTCAATGCCAGTAAGTTGGTCTGATCAGAAATATCATTGATCAGCTGAACGATCTTACCGATGCTTTGGACATCTTCGTTCATGTCGTTCATGCTTTCCACTAATTCCGCTTGGTTTTGCCGTTCGATCTCCCAGCTTTCAAATACATGGAACATCATTTCTGAATTGTGGACATTGCTGCTTTGGGATTGACCCACATAGCCGTTCATCAATTCGATCTCTTTGTGGATCTCTTCGATACTTAAGGCTAGCTCGTCCATATCAAAGGAGGTTTGTTCCGCTTCGGAGGCTTGTGAACTAGTGGCATCTGCGATGGCATTCATCGTCTGACGCACATTTTCAATTGAATTTTTGGCATTTTTTGAGGTTGTCGTTAGGCCGCCTACCATTTTTTCCATCCGGCTGCTTTCTTCGTGCATGCCAACGATCACCGCTTTGAAGGTGTTTAAAACCCCTTGAAAACGATTTTGAACTTGCCCAAATAGGGAAGTTTGGTCGCTGCTGCCGATCTCATCGATATGCGACAGATCACCAGAACCAACTGCTTCTAGTTCTGTCAACAACGTATCCATGCCCGAGTGGGTCTCTTTTTTTACCAAATAGGTCATTCCTACTAACACTGCGATTTCTAGCAGCAATACGATCACTGAAAAAATAAAGAAACTTTTTGCTGCTTGTCCGTCTCCGTGGGTGCGGATCACGAAGAAATAGCATCCTAATAATACGATCAGGGTAAACCCTAGCGGAATCAACGCCGCCAAGCGGATTTTTTTGATGATAGCTTGTACCTTCTTCTTCATAACAGTATCCTTTCCTATGCAAAATGATCAGTCGTGCTGTTTATCAAGATTCGCTCTTCACTTGATAATCGTTGGGTCACTCCTTCTTTATCCGATTATGAAAACAATCTTCTAGTTCTTTAATCGGATCTTTTGCTAGAAAAGTTAAGCATCTTCACCAGACATATGTATCTTTTGGATCAGCAAAGCGCGTATAGCCGCCTTGGTATTCATCACGAACCAAGCGACCGTTTTGCAGCTCGACCACCCGATTACGGACCGTATTGACCATCGTACTGTCGTGGGTCGCCAAGAGGATCGTGGCACCGACTTGATTGATCCGCAAGAGTAGTTTCATGACTTCAACGGCTGATTTCGCATCCAGATTGGCGGTGGGCTCATCGGCGATCAAAACTGCTGGCTCTGTGACGATCGCCCGCGCGATCGCTACTTTTTTGCGCTGTCCCACGGAAAGCTCTTCAGGATAGTGATCCCTTTGAGGAAACATACCCACCAGTTGCAGTGCTTTGGCGGTTTTTTCCTGACGCAGCTTACGGGGAGTGCCTAGTACTTGCAGCGCATAGTCAACGTTTTTGGCAACCGTCAGATAAGGAAGCAAAAGGTCTTCTTGTCCGACGATACCGACTTGTCGTCGAATCATATAGAGATGACGGTCTTTGAGTTGTTCCAACAAGACATTGCCGACTTGGATAGAACCGGCCGAAAGCTCTTCTTCTTTCAAGAGCAATTTGAATAATGTCGATTTGCCGGCACCACTGGGACCCACCACATAGATAAATTCTCCTTGAGGGATCGCAACAGAAATATCGGCCAATGCCAACGTACCATTGCTGAATTTTTTACTGACCTTGGTTAAGCGAATCATGTTCTTTCTCCTCTAATCTGTAAAACGATTGATCACGGACCACATCTCGTCAGCTGTCTGCATGGCTTTTGTATTCAATCCATACGCACGCTGGGTCGTTAACAAGTCTGTCATGGAAGTCGCTAGATCCACTGTCGACTGTTCTAACTGTCCTTGCAACACGCTGCCAAAGGCTGCCGGATTGGTTTGCGAAGTAAGCAACGCTTGATCACCGGCACTGTACAGTTGGTTGCCCATTGGCGTGATGTTTTCTGTATTCGTCGGCTGATAAAGGGTCAGCTGTCCCAACACGCGAGTCTGACCATTTTCTTCCGTCGTCAACTGACCGCTGGCATCTATTGCGATTTGCTGCGCATCTGGCCACTGCGCGGTCGGTACGTTTGTGGTCATTGCCACAGGGTACCCTTCACTATTGACTAATTGCTTGTTCTCACTTAAATGAAAATTGCCTGCTCGACTTAGCAGCAATTGACCGGTTTGGTCCCGAACCCCGAAAAAGCCATTGCCTTGGATCGCGAGATCTAATGGCTGAGCAGTGCCCGCCAGATTGCCTTGGGCAAAACTGGTGGTCGTGGTTGCCTTCGCCCCCATTGACGCACCATATTGGGCGGCGTTGCCATTAAACAGCGTTTCTTCTGCACCGATGGCATTTTCCATCAATGCTTGAAAGTGCGTCGTTTGTGCTTGGTAGCCATTGGTATTGACGTTGGCAATATTGTTGGCTGTCGTGTCTAAGTTTGTCTGCAAATGATTCAACCCAGAACGGCTGATTCCTAATAATCCACTGATATTCATTGACTCATCCTCAAATCTTTCCTAATTCGTTGACCGCTTTTTGCAATGTCTGATTCGTTGAACTCAAGACTTTCTGATTGGCTTCAAATTCCCGAGAAGTCTGGATCATCGCCACCATTTCATCGGCAACCGCTACATTGGCTTGTTCTAAGGCACCTTGTTGGATCACTGGTGCATTCACAGTGGTTCCTGCTGCGTTGCTAGTCACGTAGTTTTGACCAGCTGTAGTCAATGCTTCTTGGGGGAATGTTTGGATCTGAAAGTTCGCTGGTCCTAAGGCGCTGACTGCTTGTCCATTGGCACCCAAGACAAGATAGCCTTCTTGTGTCACGTATTGATTCTGCTGATTGACAGTAAAGTCGCCATTTCTCGTATACAACCGCTGACTCGCATTGTTTTGAACGACAAAGTAGCCTTCGGAAAGCAGTGCAAAATCACTGGCTTGTCCCGTCTGTTTGACAGCGCCTTGGTCTTGACTGATGGTACTGCCTGCCAATTGGGTCCCTAAAGACAACCCACCGATGTCACGGCGGGTATCCGCATTGGGCCCGCTTTGGTAATTATGCAATGCCACTTCATCTAGCGTCGACTGGAATAAGGTTTTTGCTTGATACCCTGTTGTATTGACATTGGCAATATTGCCGCTCGTCGTCTCTTGTCGCTTTTGTAATAATGAAATGTTCCGTGATAAGACATCCAGTCCTCGAATCATGCCAGTTCCTCCTCAATCAATGTGCGCAATTTGGCAATCGTTTTGCCATGAATTTGTGAAACTCGCGGAATCGAGACTTCTAAGATTTCAGCGATTTCTTTTAACGTCAGTTCTTCGGTATAGTACAAACTTAAAATCAATTGTTCCCGTTCCCCTAATTTTTTGATGCACGCAACCAAAGCGGTGCGTTTTTCTTCGGCGACCATGGTATCTTCGACATTCTCGGCAGGATCTCGAACCATATCTTTTAAGGTCATGCCTTCTTCTTGGTAAGCAAACAAGGTATCTTCCAAAGAGACGCTGGCTAAGTAGTGCAGACTCTCATAAATATCCGCTAATTGACTTTGGTTGATTCCCAGCTGTTTGCAGATCTCGGTGTCGGTCGCTTCTCTTTTGAGGCTTTGCTCCAACTCTTGCCGTGCTTGATAAAACTGATTGACTGCCGCCATTTTGTATCGGGAGATTTTGGCGTGCTTGCGTACTTCATCAATAATTGCCCCTTTGATACGAATCGCTGCATAGCTTTCAAAAGGAACTTTTTTTGAGGGATCGAATTTCCGCAAGGCATCCATCAGCCCAATCACCCCAATATTGTAGAGATCGCCTGATTCATAATCGGCGGTTTTGATAGACAGGCGCTGAACCACCCGTTCCACTAGCGGCAGATACTTGATGATCTCCGCTTCTCTATCGACTTCATACATCGGCGATGCCCCTTCCTAAGAAAATTCTGCTTAAATGTCAATACTGCCCACCGTTTCGATCGCAATTTCATTGGGAATCTCATTCAGAGAAAGAACGGCGATATCTGGAAAATTAAAAACGATCATTTTTTTGAATGCTAACCGGATCTTAGGCGATGCCAGAATCACGAAATTGATATTTTGAGCGATCGCCGCATGTTGGATCCCACTGATGGAATCCAACAGCTTGGTCACGGTATCTGGTTTTAAGACCGGGTACGAGCCAGTTGCGGTTTTTTGGATACTTTGAGCGATGATTTCTTCTAGTTTCGGCTGGATCACCGCCACTTGCAGCTCGTGGTTCTCATTGGCATACTTGGCAGCGATCGTCCGTTTCAGTGCTTGGCGAACATATTCTGTCAAAACTTCTACGTCTTTCGTGACAACGCCGTAATCGGCTAAGGTTTCTAAGATCGTTGCTAAGTCATTGATGGGAATTTGTTCATCCAATAAATTTTGTAAAACTTTTTGGACCTCGCCGAGCCGCAAAATATCGGGGATCAATTCATCGATCACGACATTGTACTGCTCTTTGATGCCCTCCAATAATTTCTTGACTTCTTGGCGACCTAACAGCTCTGGTGCATGGGCATAGATGATTTCTTTTAAGTGTGTTGCGATCACGGTCAACGGCTCGATAATCGTAAACCCTTGCAGATCCGCCATCTCCTTATCGGATTCATCGATCCACATAGCATCCAGATGAAAGGCTGGTTCTTTTGTTGTGATTCCTTGAAAAGGAAATGGCTCTTCATTCGGGCTGATCACCATGACTTTGTTCGGGTAAATATCGCCGCGGCCGACTTCGTTGCCGCGGATCTTGATCACGTAATCATTGGCATCCAAATAGAGATTGTCGCGAATACGAACGGGACTGACTAAGATCCCTAATTCTCTGGCACTCTGTTTACGGATCGCCACGATGCGGTTCATCAAGCTGTTGTCGATCGAACTATCCACGATAGGGATCAAACCATAACCGATTTCCACTGAGATTGGTTCCACTTGGAAGGAAGCCACGGAATCGTCTTCTTCCTGTGCTTCTTTTTTGCGTTCCAATGCCAGTTTTTGTTCCCATTGTTTTTGTTCCACTCGCTGCTTTTCTTCTTTTTGCGTCACCAGAAAGCTGGCTGCGAAAAGGCCTAAGCCAATCAACACAAAAGGCACAAAAGGAAACCCGGGAACTAAGGCTAAAACGAAGAGAATCGCCCCCACGATCCGAAACAGTTGGGGATTACGCATCACATCTGCCGCAATATCCAAACCAAAGGAACTATCGTTATCGGAACGAGTCACGATCACCCCAGAAGCAATCGAAATCAGTAAAGAGGGAATCGAGCTGACCAAGCCATCCCCGATCGCCAGTTTCCCGAATTGGGCGAAGGCTTCCATGACGGTCATTTGTCCGCCCATGGAGAAAATGATCGCCCCACCAACTAAATTGATGACAGTGATCAAGATCCCTGCGATCGCATCTCCTTTGACAAACTTGCTGGCACCATCCATCGAACCAAAGAAATCAGCTTCTCGCTGCAGATCTTTTCGTCGTTTGCGGGCATCCGCTTCTGTGATCAAACCGGCATTTAGGTCGGAATCGATCGCCATTTGCTTGCCGGGCATCGCATCCAATGTGAATCGAGCAGTCACCTCTGAGACACGCCCTGCACCATTGGTCACGACGACTAGCTGAACGACCATGATGATCACGAACAAAATGATCCCCACGATATAATTGCTGCCGGCAACGACATTGGCAAAGGCATCGATCACGTGTCCGCCATTTCCTTGGGTCAAGATCAAACGAGTGGAAGATAGGTTCAAACCTAAACGAAACATCGTTGTGATCAGCAGCAAGGTTGGAAACGTAGTGAATTCCAACACTGATTTGGTAAACAGGGTGATCAGTAAAATGTTGATCGCAATCGTCAAATTGATAATGATCAAAATATCTAATAATGCACTCGGTAATGGAATAATAATCAAACCAATAATAGCTAGGACGATCACCGAGATTAAGATATCCGCCAGACCAATGCCTTTTTTCGGTTTTGAGGCAGCCTCATTCATTTTTGTTCCTCCTGTTTCCTTAAATCTTGCCGCGTTGGCTTTCTTCTAACTGATAGACCAAAGCGATGATTTCGGCAATGGCTTCATACATTTCAACAGGGATCAGATCCCCGGGTTCTACTTGACGATAAAGGGCCCGTGCCACTTCACGGTTTTCGATCTGTGGGATATTTTCTTTCAGGGCTTCTGCTTTCATCCGCTGCGCCAGCTGATCTGCCCCTTT
This sequence comes from Enterococcus sp. DIV1067f, assembly GCF_050543505.1. NCBI lineage: Bacteria > Bacillati > Bacillota > Bacilli > Lactobacillales > Enterococcaceae > Enterococcus > Enterococcus sp. DIV1067f. The sequence goes on along the minus strand of NZ_CP172940.1, from coordinate 124,152 downwards.
GGCCAAGACCCGAGGCACCCCTTCACTGCTGGCATCGTAACGAATCGCAATGGCGAAGTGGGTCGGATTGGTGATCAAAACCGTCGCTTCTTTGACGTTGGCGATGGCATTTTGGGTCATCGCACGGTACTTCGCTTTGCGCTGTGCTTTGACTTGCGGATCACCTTCCATTTGCTTGAACTCTTCTTTGACTTCCTGCTTGCTCATCATCAAGTTCTTACGATGGCTATAGCGCTGGTAGCCGTAGTCGACTACGGCTAAAATGATCAAGAAAATCGAAATCTGTAAAAACAATTCTTTGGCCCGCAGCAGCATGAACAGGATCGTTTTTTCCAACCCCACTTCACTCAAACCCAGTAAAACAGGGACGGCGGCTAAAAATTGTTGATAGCACAAGTAGACGATCACGCCGAATTTCGCCAATGTTTTGCCTAAATTCATCAACGAGCGCAAACTGAATTGCTGCTTGATCCCGCTGATGGGGTTCAGCTTTTTAAAATCTGGTTTGATGGCCTTGCCGGAAAACAACAGACCGACTTGGGCATAATTCGTGATAAGCCCGACTCCGAGCGCAACCAGAAAGACGGGCGCACACAACAAAAGCAGCAGCAAGATACTCTGCACCCCCAGTTTTGGCAGATCCGCCAAACTGGTTTGATAATCAGCCAGCTGCGCCAAACTTTGGGAAAAATAAGGCAAAAAAGAAGCGGCGAAAAACTGCCATAAAGACAGGATCAAAAATGAGAAGACCAGCAGCGAAACAGCAGCTGCTAATTCCTGGGTCTTAGGTACCTCCCCGCGTTTGCGGGCATCCCGCAGCCGCTTGGCACTGGGTAGCTCGGTTTTGCCATCTTTTTCTGCCATCTTCTCACCTCCTGCTGGCTGCCTGTTACTTTATTGAAAGGACTCGATAAACTCCTGCAAGTAGCGGACCGTATCTGGCAAGTGTTTGCCTAAGTACGAAAGGACATTGGGTAATAGCAAGAGAAACACCACAAAACTGATGGCAGTTTTCATCGAGAGACTCATCATCAAAATATTGATCTGGGGGATCGAACGAGAGATCACACCTAGCACGAGGTCCACCAACAGCAGCGCAATGATCATTGGTGCCGCAAGATTGACTGCCATTACCATCATTTGGCTGAAAAGTTTGACGATGCCTTCAACCGTCGTGCCTTGGATCACCACAGAGCCTAAGGGCACGATCCGAAAAGACAACAGCAGTGCTGTGATCAGTCGATGATGCAGATCAAGACCAAAAAACACAGCGATCGTCAGCCAATAGTACGTTTTGCCATACTGGGAAGAGGCGATTTGCAACGTCGGATCATAGGCTTGCGCCATCGAAAAGCCTACTTGAAAGTCGATCAATTGGCCCGCAATTTCCACACCGGTAAAGACCAGCTGGCTCAAATAGCCCATCGCCATCCCAAACAGTACTTCTTTGATGACGAAAACCGTCAGCATAAAGAGGGAAAGCTCGGGAATTGCAGGTGCCGTCGGCAGACATAGGCCCGTCAACGCCATGCCGATCACGATTTTTGCCAGTGACGGAAAATTTTGCTGTGAGAAGATCGGACAAAGGACAACAAACGCCAATATTCGACAAAAAATCAACACCGTCGCTTGAATCGGCGCCATCAGGTTTCCTCCTTACATTGCCGCAATCATCTTGAAAATCATTTTGGTAAAATTCAACAAGAGATTCAGCATAAAATTCCCCGCCAAGATCAAGGTCAAAAAAATCGCTAATAGTTTCGGCACAAAGCTCAACGTTTGTTCTTGGATTTGGGTAGTGGCTTGAAAAATACTGATCACCAATCCAACGAGCATGCCGACCAATAAGGCAGGGCCAGATATCGCTAAAATTCGAAGAAAGGCTTCCCTTAGCACATCAAGTACCATTTCTACTGTCATTTCCTCTTGGCTCCTTTCTTAGCGGCTATTGAAAGCTCTTGATCAGCGACTCCACGATCAGATACCAGCCATCCACTAAAACAAATAGTAAGATCTTGAAGGGCAGTGAGATCATGATCGGCGACAGCATCATCATCCCCATCGACATCAAGATACTAGAGACGACCAGATCAATGATCAAAAAGGGGATAAAAATCAAAAAGCCGATACTGAAAGCCGTTCGTAACTCACTGATAATAAACGCCGGTACCATAACGGTCAGAGGAACATCGTCAGAAGAATGATACTTTTCGGTCTCCCCATCAGCTTCCGCAAACAAGGCAATGTCTTTTTCCCGTGTCTGTACCATCATAAAGGCCTTGATCCGTTTTTCTGAGCGGTCAAAGGCTTCGGCTTGGCTGATCTCTTGTCGATCAAACGGTTCAATCGCTTGCTGGTAGACGTCGGTATACACAGGTTTCATAATAAAAAATGTCAAGAATAAGGCCAACCCGATCAACACTTGATTGGGCGGGTTTTGCTGTGTACCTAACGAACTGCGCACAAAGGACAAAACCATGATGATACGAGTAAAAGAAGTCATCATGATCAGCAAGACTGGTAAAAGGGAAAGCAGCGTCAGCAACAAGAAAGTATTGATCGTATCACTTGAGCCATTCCCATTCGACAATAAATTGTTGATGGTGGAACTGACGTCTTCCGTGTCTAGCGCAAATGCCGTCTGCGGAAGCATCAGACTGCTGAAAAGGACCGCAGCCATGATCTTGATATCTCTGCCTTTGATCTTCATTTTTGCTTGCCTCGTTTTCCAGCAATTTCCGCCTTGGCTTTGTTTAGCCATTCAGAAAAATCTTTGCCAGCTTGCACTTGGGTGCTTTCTAGGCTTTGCTGTAAAAAAGCGGCCGTTTCTTCTTGCGTCAACTCTTTGATGATCTGATTTTGCTGTTCAGAAAAGCTCATGACGTAACATTTGTCCATGATTTGGACGATCCCGATCGAAGACGACTTGCTGACGGCGATTTTTTGCAAAATACGCAACTGGTGATTGTGCTGGTTCGTGTAACGATTCAAATATTTCAAACTAATGTTGATCAAATAAAGAATAAGCAGCAAAAACCCAATCATTTTGACCAGCGATAAAAATGTTTCCATCAACATGCCTCTTTCTATTGGATCACTAAATCCGTCACATAAACATCCTTGGCGATTTCTGATCCGTATTCCTGATTAATTGTTTCTTTCAATGCTTTTTTTAAATTCGGTACACTTTCGGCGGAGCTCAAAATACCGCTGGCCTTTTGTTGGCGCAATAAGTTTACGACGCTGTCACGAATGACAGCCACATTTTTCGTGGCTTCCGCGCTTTTTTCCTCATCCGCCACTAAAATCGATAAATTGACCTTCATGTATTGCTGCTCTTGGTTGTCTTCTTTTGCCAGATTGACTAAAAATTCATCCAATGCCACGATCGCTTCGTCTGAGGAGATTTTGCTGCTGTCTTTTGCTGTTTCAGCAGCTGCTGTTTTTTCCCCCGTCAAAAAGTGATTCGTCACTAAGGTTCCGCCGATACTGCCGCCGACTACCACGATCAAGAGGATCGGCAGTAAAACAACCATGTTCAAGCCTTTTTTCTCTTTTTCTGCTTTTGGTACTTTTTCTTCTTTTGCCATCTTTCCCACCCTTACGTTTTCACTTGGTTCGAATGGATCACCGTATGATACTCGATCACCCGCTGCGCAACTTCTTGCGCAGCTTCCGTCACCACTAAGGTTTTGCCGTCTGTCAGTGTGATCAATGTATCCGGCATTTCTTCGATCCGATAAATCAATGTTGGATTTAAATAGAATGGCTTGCCATTCAATGCGGTCACTAGAATCATGGTCAAACTCCTCTCAATGATGAAGCGTCACGTTCTTAACGTTTTAGATTCAATAATTCTTGCAGCATTTCATCAGAAGTCGTAATACTTCTTGAATTTGCTTGATAGGCACGGCTCGCAATGATCATTTCGGTAAATTCTGTCGAAAGATCGACATTCGACATTTCCAAGGCACCTGCTTGCAGCGTTCCCGCTCCATTATTGCCGGGGCCTGCAACGATCGCATTTCCTGAGTTGCTGGTTTGGATATAGTTGTTGCCGCCGACTTTTTCTAAACCTTCTGGGTTATTGAAGGTTGCGACACCGACTTTTCCCATCACAAAGGTTTGATTGCCGTATTTTGCCAACACTAAGCCATTGGCATCGATTGCCATGGAGTTATAGGTCAAGGTTTCCCCATTGACGGTCAGTGTGCTTGGGATCGACAAGGGAGCTACCGCACCTTGTCCGCTCAATGCCGTGTTTTCATCAAAGTTGTCATCATAGACAACTGGTTGACCGCCATTGACTGAACGACCTAAGACTTGCATCCCATCACTATTGGTCAAGGTTCCGTTGCTGTCGCGCACGAATGCGCCATCTCGTGTGTAATAGGTTTCGCCATTTGCTCCTGGTCCTTGTACCATAAAGTAGCCTTGTCCGCTGATATAAAAATCCATGCTGCGGCCAGTCGATTGCGGGGCACCGACTGTATTGATGGTATCGATGGAGCCCGTCTGAACCCCTAAACCGATCTGCGTTGCATTGATCCCGCCTAAGCCGTTGCCTGGTGCAGTTGCGTTAGACATCGTTTGGCTCATCATGTCTTGGAAAAGGACTCGACTTGATTTGAACCCAACCGTATTGACGTTGGCGATATTATTGGAAACCACGTCCATTTTCGTTTGAAGATTTTTCATTCCACTAACACCTGAATATAATGATCGTAACATGCTTATTTTCCTCCTTATGGTTGGCGTATTTTCCTCTGTCATTCAGAAAATACTTGCAGCCCCTTTTCAGTCCAGCTGCTATTTGATAAATGTGGCGCTGTCAATATTGGTGACGGTGTGAAGCTCATTCATCCCCATCGCCGTAATGATGGTTCGTGAATGGACATCGGCGATCAAGCCCATATCTTTGTAAACGAGCAGTGATTCTTTGCTGCCTTTTTCCGCTAGCTCGCTAAGCGCCGTTGAAAGGGATTGGTAATCATCGTCTTGTAAGGTCAATTCCCTTGCGGTCAAACGCTTTTGCGCATGGTGCGAGACTTTGATGTCGTTTTGTTTTTGTTCAAGCATTGAAGAGAAGGCTTGTTTGTCCACGGCTTTGCGGGGATTTTGATAAGGCTCCCCGGCAACTTTTTGCAGCCCCTGTTGAATCGTCAAACTCATTTTGCTTCGCCGCCAATCTCTTGGATCGCACTCATACTGTATTCTTTGCCATTTACGACGATCGTGGCGTAGCCATTGGCAAAGCGGACCTTTTCGATGGTTCCTGACAATGTTTCTGTGCCGTCCATCAGAGTGACTTGTTTATTGATCAAGCTAAAAGCTTGCTGCTGTTGCTGTAAAATCACCGAGGTCGTCAACGTTTCGCTCAATTCATTCAAGCTCTCTAAGGTCGTAAATTGAACCAGTTGCGAGATATAGTCGGTGCTACCACCACCAGAAGAATCGCTGCCTCCCATCGATGGGTTGCTCATAGATGCTGCTAAGATCTTCAAAAAATCATCCATGGAGATATCTGAAGATTTTTTTGTTTGCGTTAATGCCGATGTATTGGCAATGCCGGCCGCAGCTGCTGTAATTTCATCTGCCATAGGTCTCCTCCTTTACACTAAAATACTGATCGCATGATCGATCGGTGCTAATTGCTGCTCTTCTTCAACCGTATTGCTTTGATGAAATGGCTTTTTGCTTTGTCCTTTTTGAGCCTGTAAAAAACGCTGTTGGTTTAACTGACTGTCACTTGCCATCATACTGCCGGCAAAGGATTGATTTGACAGCGGACCAGCCTGCTGGACAGAAGCTAACGTAGGTTCTTTGATTGCTAGGATCGGCTGCTCTTGCTTTTGCAAAACTTGCTCTAGCTCATGCTTGATGGACAGCAATAATTCTTTGGCTTGCGGCTGCTGAACGGTCAGTTCTAAGCGGCTGCCTTGGGCATTCGTTTCTAGAGAAAGCTGGATCGTGCCTAATTTCTCGGGAACGAATTGCAACGTGATTTTTTTCTCGCTTGACGTGCTGCTCGTTTGGACGAGTTGGGCAGTCGCTTTTGCTAAGGGCAGAGCCGCTTGCTCCATACTCGCTTTTGTTGGCGCTAGTCCTTGCTTGCTCAAAAGGGGAGAAACATCAAGCAGTTGCAGTGCTGGTGTCGCCATTTCATTGTCGGTTACTGCCGAAAAAGCAATGGCTTGTGCAGAAACAGCTTCCGTATTTTTGGCGACTGTTTCCTTCGTGCTTTGCAAGGTGCTAGTCGTATCCGTCGCTTGGTGGGTCACTGGCGACACTTGATCCAATGGTCCCGTTTGGCCCAATTGAGCGGTCCCTTCGGTGGACTGTTTCAGCTGTGCTTCTGTCGTCTGCGCAATCGCGGCTTTTGTTACTGAATCGATTTCCTTGAAAGTCGCGATCCCTTTTGCCGTGGACTGCTCTTCGCCTACTAAGTCTTCTGGCAAAGGCGTTTCAAGCGTTGGTGCTGCGGCTTCACTTCTGTCATTTGTCATCAAATCCAGACCTTCAAGCGTAGACTCGGAGGGGTCGATGACTGTGGTGGCTACGTCTATTGGTGCTAAAGCTGCTGTGGCGCTTGTTTGGTTCTGCTCCGTCGTTACCATTGATGCCTGTGCCGCTTCCTGAACCAAGCCTGCAAAAGGTGTCTGGCTGATCTGGCTCATTTCTGGCGCTTGCGTCGTTGCAGATTGTTCAGCTGCTGAAGTGATTTCTGACTCCTGCGGCAGATGTTCCATACTGCTGGCCGTACCCATTTCTGGTGCGGCGGCGATTTGCTCCGTCATCCCTGATGTTTCGATAGGGGCTGGCAGGTTGCTGCCTGCTTGAACTGTCAGCTGTCGCATCATCAAACTGAAGACCTCTGGTGACGCCTCCATCTTTTTTGATTTGCTACCGACAGGTACAGCGGTTGCGGCACTTGTTGTGATCTCTTTCATTGTTCACCTCCTCTCAGCTGATGCTTTAAAACCAAGGTCATCTCATCACTAAAACATTAGTTCTTTAAGAAAATAAGGCGCGATTGCCGAACTCATCCAATTGTTTTTGCTCTTCCAATTGCTGTTCATAGGTGTATTCAGCAAATTGTTTTTCTCGCAGTTTTTCCACGATCTTGCGTTCCTGCTGCGCTTCTACCACTACCGATAAAGACTCTGCCAATTCTTGCTTCACGTGAAACATTTTGTTCTGAACCTCATCGATGGTGGCATTCAAAGCAAGCAAATAGCGTTGCTGCACTTGCATCCGCCCAATGGTCATTTCATTGACATCAAAAAGCTGGGCTTTTTCCTGTGCCAGCGTGTTCAGGTGCTGTTCTTGCTGAATCAACAATTGCTGTTTTTGGGCGTACGCTCGTTTGGCTTCTTGCTCAATGGTTTTTCGGTGATCCAATACTTTTTCTAAGGAAAAGTGAAATGCTTGCATGGTTGCTCCTTTATGATCTGTTTTACATGGTCGAACGCTGGCGCTCGATCAGCGCTTCTTCACTGAACAAATGCGCCAATTCAAAAATCGTTTGTTCAAATGGGATCCGCTCATCCACTTTTTGCTGTAAAAACCGTAGGATGGGGTGATGCAACGCGATCGCTTGGTCGGTCAACGCATTACTGCCGCTTTTGTAAGCACCGATATCGATCAAATCCTTGGCCTCTGCATAAACGGCCATGTTTTCTTTTAGTTCCCCCGCATGTTCATGCTGTTCCTCAGAAACGAGGGTCTTCATCAAACGGCTGAGGCTGTTTTGAATATCGATGGCAGGATAATGATTTTGAGCGGCGATTTTCCGTGACAACAGAATATGACCGTCAAGAATCCCCCGCACCGCATCAGCGATCGGTTCATTCATGTCATCACCTTCTACCAAGACGGTATAAAAGGCAGTGATCGAGCCTTTGTCAGACATCCCACTGCGCTCTAACAACTTCGGTAAAGCTGTAAACACAGAAGGGGTATAGCCTTTGGTCGTCGGTGGTTCACCTGTTGATAAACCGATCTCCCGCTGCGCCATCGCAAAACGGGTCACCGAATCCATCATCAATACGACTTTCTTGCCTTGATCGCGGTAATACTCAGCGATCGCCGTTGCCACATGAGCCCCTTTTAGTCGTACAAGGGGTGGCATATCGGAGGTAGCACAGACAACGACCGACTTGCGGTAGCCTTCTGGGCCTAGATCATTTTCAATAAATTCTTTGACTTCTCGTCCTCGCTCGCCGATCAAGCCGATCACGATGACATCTGCTTCGCAATAACGAGCCAGCATCCCCAATAAGGTACTCTTACCGACCCCGCTGCCGGCAAAAATGCCGATCCGTTGGCCAAGGCCGACGGTCAAGAGACCATCGATCGCCCGGACACCTGTCGGCATGATCTCAGCGATTTTTTGACGACGAAAGGGGTCAGGAGAATCTTGACTAACTGGATATTCTGACGCAGTTTCCAGATCCAGCGCCATATCTAACGGTCGCCCTAGTCCATCTAAGGTGTGCCCTAGCAGCGTATCATCGATTTTTACCGTCAACGATTTGCCAGTTGGCCGCACCAAACAGCCCGGTCCGATGCCTTCTAGCTGATCAAGGGGCATCAGGAGCACGGTTTTTTTCACAAAGCCCACGACTTCGGCTAAAGCTGTATGTGTCTTGTTTTGCAGTGCGACTTCACAGATTTCTCCTATGAAAACCGCCAACCCTTCGACTTTGATCAGCAGACCTACGACTTCGCTGACTTTGCCGTAACTGGTAAAGAACGGCTGTGCTTGCGCTGTTTTGCGCAGCGCTGTGATCGGTAATTCAAACGTCATTCCTTCACACTGCTTTCTAAAAATTGGCTCAAAAAGCGAGCGATTTCTTCCCTCAGTTCAAAAACCACCAAGGCATTTTCAGATTCGATACAAAAATCGTGTTCCGCCAAGCCGTCATCTGCCATGAGTAAATAGCGAAACCCGCTGATCGTCTGTTTTTTGGTTTCCAACAATTCTCGCAACCCTGCAAGGTGCTGCTCTTGGCTGCGAATAGTCACAAATTGATCGGGTTGTTCAAATTGCCATAGCACAGACTCCACAAAAGGCAGGAAGCCTGCTTGCTCGTCTGTAAAACGTTGATTGATCAAGGCTTCGGCGATTGCCGTGCCGTAAGCGATCATTTCTTGCTTTTTCTCTGAGCGAAAGGTGTTGATTTCAGAAACGGCTTCAGCGACATTGGCTTGGGCTTGTGTCATCAATGCTTGCGCGGCTTCTTTGCTGGCATTGAGTCCTTCTTGATAGCCTTGTTGAAAGCCGTCTGCTTGTCCTGCTTGAAAGCCTTCCGTTCTCGCTTCTGCTAGAATTTGCGCCGCTTGCGCTTGTGCATCGGTCAAGATTTGCTGTTTCAAGGCTTCCATTTGCTGCAGATGCCGTTCCTGCTCCAACTGGCGTGCACGTCTAGCCGCTTGCAGTTCTGGGTCTAAGCTCGGTTTCTCAATCGGCGCTTTGATGGTCGTATCCGTCAAAATACTGCGAGCAGCTTCAGTCGTTTTGACCGCCTGCTGCTTCAATAAACTGCTATTTGACCACTGCATCTTGGTCGCCCCTTCCGATGTAGATCTCACCGGTTTCATCTAGCCGTCGAATCACAGCCACCACACTTTGTTGGGCTTCTTCTACAGCAGACAAGCGGGTAGGACCCATAAATTGAATTTCTTCTTGCAGATTTTCCACCGCCCGTGATGAGAGGTTGGAGAAAATAAAGTTCTTGATGTCGTCGGTCGTGCCTTTAAGCGCTAAGACTAAGACATCGTTTTGAACATCTCGCAAGACTTTTTGAACATCCAAGCGATCGAGGGTCACGATATCCTCGAAAGTAAACAAGCTTGATTTCACTTCGTTGGATAGTTCCGGTTGCCGCTTTTCCAAGTCGTTCAAAATGTTCTTTTCAGTACTGCGGCTGACTGAGTTCAAGATTTCTACCAGTGTATGCACACCACCGACATTTTCCGTATCGTTCTCAATGTAATTCGAGAATTTGTTCTCGATCACTTTTTCAATCCGTTCGATCACCAAAGGCGACGTACTGGAGATCGTCCCGATCCGTTCAGCGATCTCCACTTGCAAATGATCGGGAAACTGTGACAAGACGCTGGCCGCTTTGTCCGGCTGCATGTAGCACAAAATCAACGCTACCGTTTGTGGATGTTCGCCGATCAACAGATTGGTCAACTGTTGAACATCGGCTTTGCGAGCGATATTAAAGGGCCGTTCCCGCAGCTGAATCTGAGTCAATACGTCAATGACTTCTTTGGCTTTTTGAGGGCCTAATGCTTGGTTCAGCAAATTTTTGGCATAATCGATCCCGCCGTCTAAGACATATTTGCGGGCCGTTGCGGTATGAGAAAATTCCTCCAACACTTGATCCCGCTCTTCGGGACTGACAAAGTCGATGTTGGCGATCTCATAGCTCACTTTTTGTATAAATGATTCTGGCAGCAGCTTCATGATCTTTGCAGAGGTATCTGATCCTAGAGAAATCAGAAGAATCGCTGCTTTTTTTACCCCGTCTATTGTATCCATGGCTGCCCCCTTATTTTTCTTTCATCCAAGCTTTGATCAATTCCGCCGCTACTTCAGGATTGCTTTCGGCATAATTTCTAGCCGTTTGATCCAATGTTGGTTCTCCTGTATGTTCTGCTGTGGCTTCTTGTGTGGATGCTTCTGGCACCGCTGGTTTCGTTTCAGCAGACCGGTTGCCGACACCGCCAAAAACGACTTCTTGTGCAACTGGGTTACTCGCTCCGATGCTAGCAGCGGACGGTTGTGCAAAAGTGACCATTTCATCCGTCACATCCACTTCCAACTCGTCTTCTTTGCGTCGGCGTCGGATCACGCCAACGATCATTAAGATCACCAAGAACAAGGTCAACACGATACCGCCGATGATGGCATACTTGACATAACCTTTGGCAGCTGCAATCTGTTCATTCCCTTGAGGATCAGCGGCTGGATCAACCTCTGCTTGGGCAAAGTCAAACCCTTGGATCGCAATTTGATCGCCACGGTCATTGTCATAGCCGACGGCGCTAGCAATCAACTGCTGCAATTCTGCTTGATCCGCTTGCGAAAGGTTCGCATTGATCACGATTGAGCTGGTCATTCGTTCGATCATGCCAGGAGCCGTAATGGTCGTAGTGGTCTCGGTATCCAATTCATTTTCAACGGAGCGACTGTAGGAATTGTTCCCCTCTCCGTCCGTGCCCGTCACATTGGAGACATTGTCATCCACAGTCCCTGTTTGGGCTTCTTGGACGGTCCCTTGCGAACCAGCAGCCTGCACTGTTTCACTCTTGATCTCTGGGTCATCATAAGTGACTTTCTTCCGCTCGATCGAATCAAAATTCAAGTCTAAATTGATCGACACTTGGAATTTGTCTGCACCATAGATCGGTGTCAGCAACTTCGCTACTTTTTCTTCTAGCGTTTTTTCATAGGAATCTTTGATGGCAATGTATTTATTGTTTAAGCCACTTAATTGACTGGCTTCATCTTCGGTTCTAGTCAACGTATTGCCCGCGCTATCAACGACTTTTACATTTTCAGGCTTCAGCTTTTCCACTGCGCCGGAAGTCAAGGTAACGATCCCTTGCACGGACTCGTCTGAGATTTGCTGATTTTTCAAGGACAACACGATAGAGGCCGTCGGCGCACTTTCCTCCGAAGAAAAGACACTTTCTTCTGGCATCACGAGTAAAACTTTGGCGGATTTGACCGCATCGATCGACTCGATTGCTCGCTGTAGTTCGCCCGTTACTGCCCGCTGATACATGATTTTGCGGTCTTCATCCGTTGTCATCATGTTGGCATCATCAAATAATTCAAAGCCTGTACTGGTATTTGGTAACTTATTGTCCACGGCAAGATTGATGCGGTATTCATCGACTTGGTCCTTATCGATCAAAATAGTCGTCCCATTGTCGGCTAATTTGTAGGCGATCTGCTGTTCATCCAAATCCTTGCTGATCGTTCCCGCATCGGCATCGCTTAGATCCGTAAACAAGATACCGTATTCAATTCGCGTATTTAAATAATAAACAGCTGCTGTGATTCCGAGAACGCTGATAACGGAAAGAACAACGATCATTTTCTTTAAAGAGCTTTGCATTTGCCAACGGTCTTTGAGTTGTTCTGTCCATTCTTTCACTTTATCCATCATTTATTCTTATTCCCTCACCCACTGCTAAAACTGCATATTTTTCACGTCATTGTAAGCTTCTAAACACTTGTTTCGTACTTGAACGGCTGTTTGTAGCGCCAATTGCGCCTCCGTCATGCGAATCATCACATTGCCTAGATCGCTTTCATCGCCGGTGATCAAATTGACAGTATCTTGATCCATGACCGCCGTTTTTTGATTCAACTGATCGACCGCATTGGTCAAGTAGGAAGAAAACTGGTTTTCCTTGGTGCCCACAACACTAGTCTCTTTTGAAGTAGCCCCCGTGCCTAGTGTCCGCAAAACGTTTTGGTAGTCTGTTAATCCTGTCGTTAAAAGTCCATCCATTTTCTCGTTACCCCTTTGATATTTCTAATGCTTTTTTCAAGATTGTTTTATTCATTTCTGAAGCAGAAACATTGGCTTCGTACGTTCGAACCGCTTGCAACATTGCCACCATTTCATCGGCAATATCCACATTTGATTGACCGACATATCCCTCAGCGTTGGCAGCGGGATTGGTAGGATCATAGGTCAGTTTTTCCGTCTCATCGGCAGCGATCCCCGTCACTTTGACACCGTATGTAGCCGGTGTTCCTTCACGACTATTTTTTAAATTTTCTGAAAAAAGAATACTCTTTTTTTGATAAGCCGCGGTTGTTTGTGTTTGATTTGTATTTACATTTGCGATATTGCTGGAGATCGTATCTAGTTTTAACCGTTCCAATGCTAGACCGCTCGCGTTGATCGTTAGTCCGTTAAATATACCCATTTGTTTTTCCTGCGCTTTCTATCAATTACTCAAGACAAGGTTCATCATTTGCAAGCGTCCGTTGACTTGTGCGGTCAATGCACTGTAATACAACCCATTGGCTGCTTGATCCAACATCTCTACCTCAAGATCCACGTTATTGCCGTTGTCTTTGATACTGGTAGTTGCATTTTCAGTGATTTTCGGTTTTACTTGAGAAACTGACGCTTCTGTTACAGCGTCGGTCCCTGACGAAGCGAGTGCCTGCTTTAATTCGCTTTCAAACACGATGCGTTTTGCTTTGTACCCATCCGTGTTGACATTGGCGATATTAGACGAAATCAATTCTGCGCGTTGTGCAGAAACGTTCATAGCTGTTTTTAATAAATCATAGGTATCCAACAATAATTGCTCCTTCCACCTTCTGTACCAAACGTTTTTTTCATCGATGGAACAGAAACAAATATATTTATTTATTTTTTTGTTATAGATTAAAAAAACAAGAAGACGTGATGTCATTATAGTAGAATTATTTTTATTTTACAATTTGATTTTTGCAACTTTACGGATATGACATTTAAGTTACAGACGTGTTATGTTATTTGTTAAACACTGTTTCATCGCAATTTCGTCCCCAGTTATAAAAAGCAAACGATCGATATAAAGCGTTTTACAAGCATATCTATGCCTTTTGATCAAAATCAGTTTTTTGATAAAAAAACAAGCATTATTCGAAAAATTGATTAAAAAATTTTCATTTGTGCCTGATGACATGACAAACCCTGAGAAGCGCTTCACGAAAAAAAACGGTACCATCTATAAATATTCACAAAAATTGCAAGCTGTACCATTTCAACAATTTGACGAAACTTGTCAAAAAAAGAACAAAAAAAGGAGAAACAGAAAATTTATTTTAGTTATTTTTTGGATTATTTTTTTTTGCTATTAAGAATGATTTTAATTCACCGATAAAATAAATGAGGGTTTAAAACCTGGAAATAGAATTTAGGAGGACGCAACAAATGGATTTTTTCTTGCTGATCGGTATTATTTTAGGATTGATATCTGTGGTGGTTGGGATGATTGTAAAAGGTGCCAATGTGGCCGTTTTGATCAATCCGGCAGCCGCGATTATCATTTTCGTCGGTGTGATCGCAGCCGTTATCAATTCATTTCCCAGCAGTGATATCAAAAAAATCCCGAAGATCTTCGGCGTTCTGCTGAAAAATAAAGAATACGACTTAAAAACAACCATCAATACCATCGTTGAATTAGCTAACCAAGCTCGGCGCGATGGCCTACTATCTCTTGAAGGTGCTATCCAAAACTTAGAAGATCCTTTTTTAAAAAAGGGCTTGGAAATGGTGGTGGATGGCATCGCTGCCGAACAGATCCAAGAAATCATGGAAAATGAGATCTATGGGATCGAAGAACGGCATCGCATCGGCTCGGCTATTTTTAAAACCGCCGGCACGAGTTCCCCGACCTTAGGGGTGTTAGGAGCCGTGATCGGGCTGATAGGGGCGCTAGGCAATTTAGAGGATGTAGAAGCACTGGGTCATATGATCTCGGCGGCTTTTGTGGCGACCCTTTATGGTATTTTCTTCGGTTATGTGCTGTTCATTCCTTTTAGCTCACGATTAACTTTGAAATCGGAGCAAGAAGTCCAAATGATGTCGATCATCGTTGAAGGAGTCTTAGCGATCCAAGCCGGACAATCGCCGAAAAGTATTGAGAAAAAATTATACAGCTTGATCGATCCGAAAAAACGGCAAGAACAATTATAAAGGGTGAAGCGACATGAAGCGAAAAAAGAAACATGAAGAACATGTAGACGAAGCGTGGCTTTTGCCTTACTCGGATATGTTGACCTTGCTGCTGGCCTTATTCATCGTCATGTTTGCCATGGCGAAAGTCGATGATGAGAAGTTTCAAGAAATCCGAAGCGAATTCGGCACCATCCTTTCCAGCCACCACAGCAACGCCTCCGTCATCGGGTCAGTGATCGATATGGGCGAGACCACGCCGCGAAAAAAAGCCGCCACTTCTGCCGAAGCACAAGCGCAAGAAGCAGCGGTCCGGACCCAACTGGAAAATCAGCAGCTAGAAAAAATCAGCGACCAGCTGTCACAAGAACTCGCCGCTTCTGGCTTAAAAGACCAGACAGAAGTCCGCTTGGAATCCGATGGCTTGCATATCACGCTAGCCAGCAGCATCTTGTTTGCCTCTGGTAGCGCCGAGATCACGGACACCACTCGTCAGTCACTGGATCTACTATCGGACTCACTGAAAAAACTAAAAGCCAACAAAATCGTGATCGCCGGGCATACCGATAACGTACCGGAAAAAGGCAATGGCCGCTACCAATCTAACTGGGATCTTAGTTCCGCTCGTGCGATTACCGTTATGGAATACTTCATCAGCAAAGGCGCCGTTTTAGAAAAAAATGCTGCCATCCAAGCCTTTGCCGATACCGAACCGAAAGCCGATAACAACACCCCACAAGGCCGCTCGGAAAACCGCCGCGTGGAGATGATCATCCAGCGGACCGAAACGACACAATAGCCCGTAATAAGGTTTTATAAATATCATTATGAAAAGCCAAGATGAGCAACATTCGTCTTGGCTTTTTTGTAGTCTCCTCCTCAACAAACAAAAATCACTCATCAGCCATTCTTGCGAATAGCTGATGAGTGATTTTTTTGCTTGATTTATTTCTCCACTTCAAAACGATTGGTCAATCGCTTCAACTCTTCTGCAATGTCTCTGAGGTCTGCCACATGGTTGGTAAATTCATCCATGGTTGCCAAGACTTCTTCTGCATTTGCGGAAACTTCTTGTGTGCCAGCGGCATTTTCTTCCGTTGATGCGGAAATGTTTTCTAAGTTTTCCAGTACACTGTTTTGAATATTTTCGATACGGGCACTGGCTGCTTCAATATGATGGATGCCTTCGATCATATAGCTGCTGCGTTGGAAAACTTCTTTTGAAGATGAGATCGCTTCTTTGATCAA
Organism: Enterococcus sp. DIV1067f; assembly: GCF_050543505.1. Taxonomy (NCBI): domain Bacteria; kingdom Bacillati; phylum Bacillota; class Bacilli; order Lactobacillales; family Enterococcaceae; genus Enterococcus; species Enterococcus sp. DIV1067f. The sequence continues at coordinate 108,199 of NZ_CP172940.1, read as the reverse complement.
GTTGGTTTGGCGAACGCCGCCTTTGACAGACGCCGACGTTTGTTTGACCATTTGACTAGACTGCTCACGAATTTCTTCAATGATCGCTTCGATTTCTTTGGTAGAAGCTTTGCTTTGTTCCGCCAATTTACGGATCTCAGCAGCCACGACGGCAAAGCCTTTGCCAGACTCGCCAGCACTTGCGGCTTCGATCGATGCATTCAAGGCTAGCAAGTTGGTTTGGTAAGAAATATCGTTGATGACCCCAATGATCGAGTTGATATTTTGGATACTATCATTCATTCCCGTCATATTCGACATCAAGCGCTCCATCTGTGCCAACTCTTGTCGCCAACTGTCATCGACTTGATCCATGATCGTTAAGTTTTCTTGATTGATCTTCGTAGATTCTTGCGACTTGCTGCTCATGCCGCCAACATTTTCTCGTAATTCTTTCACGACTTGCGAAAGGTTTTGCATTTGAGACACGCTGTATTCTGTTTCTTGGGCTTGAGCACCGGTCACTTCAGCAATACCCGTAATGGTTTGAGAGACTTCTTCTGTCGCAATATTGGTTTGTTTTGACAATTCTAATAAAGAATCCGACATTCCTGCGACACTGTTGCTTTCTTTTTGTACTTTTTGGATCAATGCACCCGTGCCTTCGATCATCACATTGTAATTGTCCGCCATTTGCTGGATCTCATTGCCTGCTTTGTCTGGATAAACAACTCGGCGTGCCCATTGATCCCATGTCCATTTTTCGCCTTTGGCTCTTTTGGTTTTGCTCATCTTCTCTAGTTTGCCTTCACCGACTTTTCTAAAGTAGCGATTGAAGCAATCGATGATTGCTGCGACTACTTTGATCGCGGCATAAGAAACCAGTCCTACAAAGAGCAGCATCAAGATCGTAACGATAATGGTGGTACGGACCAACGCTCCTAACTCTTTGTCTAGATCACTAGCTTTGACTTCGGAGTACGCCCAAACATTGGAATCAGCAGACTTGTCATACAACACATCATTGACTTTATTCGAGTCGCCTAAACCAACCATGCCTGTCGGATCTTTGGCTTCTTTGATTTTTTGGAACACTTCTTCTTCTTTGATATTCTTACCGATTTGCTTGGTATTTTTTGAGGTCACGATGACCCCAGATTCTGAAACTAAGGTGACATTCCCAGTCCGCCCCACGGTAAAGGAAGACAAGATGTTTTGAATGCTTTCATAGGAAACATCGACGCTTAAAACCCCCACTTGATTATGGGAATTTTTGACCCGGATCGAAGCCGACGTCACAAATTGATTCGACACCGTATCTAAATAAGGTGCTGTCCAATACACTTCTCCTTCGGCTTTTACAGCCCCTTTGTACCACGGCCGAATTGTGGGTTTATAGTCATCCGGTAAGGGATTGAAGGTCACATACTCATCATCTTCTGTCCCAAAAGTTACTGCTAAGAAGCTGTTGCTCCCAGCAATCGCTAAAGAAAGATCTGAACGGATACGTCCCATGCTGAATTCTGTTTTCATCGCTGGCAGTTCAGCCATTGATTTCAATTTGCTTTCCGTCGATCGGCGCAAACTCTTTTCTTCCGCCAAGATCAAATTGACGGCACTTTCTTTGTTCAAATCATTTCGTTCAATCAATAAGTTCTTGGTGGTTAGATAGGAACTTGTCAGCATGACAATGATCGGGATCCCCGCAACCAGCATCAAGGTGATCATCACATAAATTCCTATCGTCTTTTTTCTTTTTTTCACAACTGTGCCACTCCTTCATTTCCAATTTCACACGATCCACTGAAGACTCGTCCGTAGACGACCCTTAGTAAGGATAATCGGTCATTTCTTTGAATATTTAAGAGGATTCATTGTCAGAAACGGCTGCAAGCGCATTTTCTTTTTTGCTAAGGCTTACGGTTGCTGTTGTAACGAATAGAAAAGCTCCTCAGTCATCAAGGAGCGTTACGACTGCATAAAAATAGCCAGCACGGAAGTTTCCGCACTGGCTGTAGGGTCCCTTTAATAGGACCGCTTCTATTGCCTATAATTCTTTGATGACGGCTTTTTCTTCCGCCGTCAAAGCGAAATCAAAGAGCGCTAAATTTTCGGCTTGATGTTTTTCTGAATGGGATTTCGGAATCACGATCACCCCACGCTCGATTTGGTAACGCAAGACCACTTGGCTCCAGTTTTTTTGATGCGCTTCCCCGATTTGGGTCAAGGTTTCCCGTGCCGCTTCCGAAATCCGGGAAAGCGGACCCCAGGCTTCTGGAACTACCTGATTGTCTAAGGAATACGAGATGATCGCATCATTCCACTTGCCTGGATGCGATTCGATCTGATTGACCGCTGGTTTGATCCGACTGTTTGCCAATAAATAGCTGAGTTCTTCTTCTTGGAAATTGGACACCCCGATCGCTTTTAAGACTCCTTTATCGACATAAGCCTCAAGAACCGCCCAGACAGCGGCGATCTCTGCCAAGTTGTCCCACGGATGATGGATCAAATAAAGATCGATCGATTCCGTCTGCAAGGCTGCTAAACTCGCTTCGACAGACGCTTTCACGGCAGCTGCATCTTGCGTATGCTCTGGTTTGCCAGGAATCTTAGAAGTCAGGAAAAATTCGCTGCGGTCAATCCCGCTTTCCTTGATGGCTTTGCCAACCACGGCTTCGTTGCGGTAAGAAATTGCCGTATCAAAATGCCGATACCCAAGCTTGATGGCAGTCAACAGCTCTGTCGTATCATCATTGATCGCACCTTGGTATTCTCGGTTTTCTTTCCCAAATGTATTCGTCCCGCTGCCGATCACTGGAATCTGAATGCCGGTATTCAATTCAATCGTTTCCATGCTGCTTCCCCCTTTGTGTTGTTTCTAGTCTATCAAAAAAGCAGGAGTAAGGGGTAGAAAAACTCTTATTGCCGCTAAAAAACGGGGAAAAGCACAAAACGCATGTTCAAGCAGCCCCTCCTCCGTTATACTGAGGGTAAGATGCGAAACACCCAAATAAGGAGGGTTACTTTTGAAAAAAACACTGTTTTTTCTTTGTGGATCACTGACATTCGGTTTAGGTACTTTAGGAATATTTTTGCCTTTCTTACCTACAACCGTCTTTTACTTGCTGACGGCTTATTTCTGGCTGCGGAGTTCCGATACCTATTATCAACGCTTGGTTCAATCAGAAAATTATCAAAAATACATTGAAAAACCACTCGTACAAAAACAGCTGAGCACCAAAGGAATGCTCCGGATGTTTGCCATGATGCTGGTAGTCTTTGCAATTCCTGCACTATTGATCTCCAATCTGCTGGTACGTTTCGTCCTCGCTGCCATCTACCTCGCCCATGTCATTGGGATCACTTGGTATTTAAAAGGACGCAAACCTGCGATCCAAAAAACGGATCAGCCCCTGTAAGGACAAAACTGTACGTACACACCGTAATCCACCAAGCAAGTGAACCTTGCTAGTGGACTGCGGTGTATTTTTTTCTCCTATTTTAGCGGGTACTCACTGACGCCTCTTCGATAATGGGGGCTGATTGGGCGATCGCTAACCAAGCAGCAGGGATCCGGTATGGGGAACAAGAAACATAGTCGATGCCGATCTCTCGCAAAAACGCAATAGAATAGGGATCGCTGCCGACTTCGCCACAAACACCGATCGAGTGCTCTGGCTGCCGATCTCTTACGCCGGCGATTGCTTGACGCATCAACGCGCCAACACCTACCTGATCTAAGTGCTGGTAAGGATCTTGTTGTAAGATCCCCGACTGCAAATAGGCTTGAATAAAGCTGCCGGCATCATCCCGCGAAAAGCCAAAGGTCATTTGGGTCAAGTCATTGGTACCAAAACTAAAGAACGCCGCCTCTTCAGCACACTCCCCAGCAATCAAGCACGCTCTAGGCGTCTCGATCATCATCCCGATCTCGATGTGCAATGGTTGCTTCAAGGTTGCTTCTGCTTGAGTGATCACCTGTGTCAACGTCTCTTTCAACACCTGCAGCTCTGCGGGCAAACTGATCAGGGGCAATAAGATCGCCGCCTCTACCTCGACTCCTTGCTGCCGCAACTCCACAGCCGCTTCACAAATCGCCGCTGTTTGCATTTCATAAATTTCTGGATAGCTGAGTCCTAAACGGCTGCCGCGATGCCCCATCATAGGATTGACCTCTTGCAGTTCGTCAATTCGCCGCTCGATCACTGCCAATGATTTTTTACTGCGGCGGGCCATCTCAAGGCGTTCATGCTCATGGGGCAAGAATTCATGGAGTGGTGGATCTAATAAACGAATCGTGCACTTCTTTCCTTGCGCGGCCTGCAGCATTTCTTGGAAATCGGCTTTTTGATAAGCCTTGATCTCAGCCAAAGCCGCCAATCGTTCCGCCTTCGTTTCTGCCAAGATGACTTCCCGCATTTTCCACAAACGCGCTTCCCCAAAAAACATATGCTCCGTCCGTGCTAAGCCGATGCCCGCTGCACCAAAGGCCAGCGCAGCCTCAATGTCATTTTTCGTTTCCGCATTTGCGTAAACCTTTAGATCTGCCTGGGCTTGTGCCCACGTCAAAAGCTGATCCAGCAAAACCCGCTCCTGTACACTGGTCATAGGCAGCTGCCCTTGATACAGTTTGCCAGTGCTGCCGTCTACGGAAAGTACGTCACCTTCTTCAATCCACAGCTCGCCGCAGCGGGCCTGTTTCAAAAATGTATCGACACTTAATGCCTCGCACCCTACCACACAGCATACCCCCAGACCACGGGCGACCACCGCCGCATGAGAAGTCATCCCCCCACGAGCGGTAATGATCGCTTCACTCACCACCATGCCTTCAATATCTTCAGGTGAGGTTTCCTGCCGCAGCAGCAGGACTTTTTCTCCTGTGCGGCTGGCTTTTTCCGCCGCCTCTGCAGTGAAATAGACATGTCCTGAAGCTGCCCCTGGACTAGCCGGCAAGCCCTGCGCAAAAGCTTCGGCTTGCTGCAAGGCTTCGGGGGCAAATAACGGGTGCAACAATTGATCGATCATTTCTGGTGTGATTCGGTCTAAGGCTTGCCTGATGGTGATCCGACCTTCTGCGACCATATCCGTTGCAATTTGCGCTGCCGCAGCGGCGGTTCGTTTGCCGTTTCTTGTTTGCAAGACAAATAACTGGCCGTCATCGATGGTAAATTCAATGTCTTGCATGTCTTGATAGTGATCTTCCAAACCCTCAGCCAGTTGCTTTAGTTCCTGATAAATCACAGGATGTTGTTGCGCCAACGCTTGGATCGGTTGTGGTGTACGAATGCCAGCAACCACATCTTCCCCTTGAGCACACACTAGAAATTCGCCGAAAAGTCCCGGTTCCCCGGTTGCTGGATTGCGGGTGAAGGCGACACCCGTCCCACTATTAATCCCGCTGTTGCCAAAAACCATTTCTTGAATCGTTACGGCAGTCCCTAGATCGTCAGGGATCCGATGGAGGGAACGGTAGGTCTTAGCCCGTAGGTTATTCCATGAGCGAAAAACTGCCGTGATGGCTGCCAATAATTGCTGAAACGGGTCTTGGGGAAACGCTTCTTGGGTATGTTCCATATAAATACTTTGAAACACGCGGCAGATCATTTGCCAGTCATTGCCGGTCATCATTTGGTCTGACACATAATTCTGCCGTTTCTTATAATCTGTCAAATAGGCTTCAAAGTGTTCTTTTGCTACACCTTTCACCACATCCCCATACATCTGGATCAAACGGCGGTAACAATCATAAGCAAAGACGGGGTCCCCCGTCTGCTGAGCCAACCCTTGGACGGTTTCATCATTCAACCCAAGGTTTAAGATCGTATCCATCATCCCTGGCATGGAAAACTTGGCACCACTGCGGACAGAAACCAATAACGGCGACTGCAGTCCGCCAAATGTTTTGTTCCTGCGGACTGCCAATTCTTCGATGGCAGCTTTGACTTGCTTGATGATCGCCTCAGGAAGAACCTGTTCTTCTAAATAGGTCAGGCAAATGGTGGCCGGGACGATAAATCCCTGAGGAACAGGCAAACCCAAATTGGTCATCTCCGCAAGATTTGCCCCTTTCCCGCCTAATAATGCTTTTTGCTCTTTCGTGCCTTCTGAAAACCATACGACTGCTTTTTCCATCATGTTCCTCCTTTTAAATGTTATATACTATTTCGATTAATTAGCAGTATATAGTATGACATATTTAATCGTCAAGCCAAAAAAGAAAACTTTTAAGGGATTAATCCTTTTTAAAAGAGAAGGATTGCCTTTTCGTTCGGAAAATCATATAATAAATAGCATAGCACATAAAAGAAAGAAGGTGACACATTGGAATTAAGCCAAAGACAAATGAAAATCATTGAGATCGTCAAAGAGCATCAGCCGATCAGTGGGGAGACCATTGCGAAGCAGTTGGGTTTGAGCCGCGCAACCTTGCGGAATGACTTATCGATTTTGACCATGACCGGTTTATTAGACGCCCGACCGAAAGTCGGCTATTTCTACACAGGACAAACCGTTGAGCCTTTGCTTTTCGAAAAACTCTATCATACCAAAGTTGCAGAAGTCATGATCCCACCGTTGCTGATCTCACAAACGGTCTCCGTTTATGAAGCAGTCACGACTTTGTTTATGTACGATGTCGGTTCCCTCTATGTCAAAAATGACCAAGACGAACTGATTGGGGTACTCTCCCGCAAAGATCTGCTGCGCTTTGCGATCAGCAATGCCGCACCGGAAAAAACACCCGTAGCGATGATCATGACTCGCATGCCAAACATCGTGACCATCACACCGGAAGAAACGATCTTGACGGCTGGTACGTTGTTAGGACGACATGAAGTCGATACCTTGCCAGTGGTCGATCCACAGGAACCAAAAAAAGTCATCGGCAAAATCACGAAGACGCGGCTGATGAATTACTTTATTCAAGCAGGCAATGACAGCGACAACACACACTTTTAGGGGGCAAAAACAATGAAGAACGTTCGAATATATTTGATTTCAGATTCCGTAGGCGAAACGGCACAAAAGCTGATCGCCGCCGTTTCCGCGCAGTTTCCCACGATCGACCTTTCAGATATCCAGCTCTTTCCCTTTACTAATGATGAAGAGAGCTTAGGCGAGATCCTCAAAGATGCCTTGCTAGACAAATCGATCGTCGTTACCACCTTAGTCAATAAAGAATTAGTCGCTTTTGTTGATGCCTTTGCCAAACGGACTGGCTTGCAGCATGTCGACTTTATGTCGCCCTTGACCACGATGCTGGAAAAAACATTCGGTGTAGAAGCCGTCCAAGAGCCTGGTGCCTTGCATCGCTTGAACCAAGCATATTTCAGCCGGGTGGCCGCGATGGAATTTGCGGTGAAATACGACGACGGCAAAGACCCACGGGGATTTCTCGATGCTGACTTTGTCCTATTAGGGGTTTCGCGAACCTCAAAGACCCCATTGAGCCTATACATGGCAAATCGCGGCTACAAAGTGGCGAATCTGCCTTTGATTCCTGAAGTCGCTTTGCCAGCCGAAGTGCACCAAGTAGACCCACGGAAAATGGTCGGTTTGACTACGAATCCAGAATCCCTTACGGAAATCCGGCGGTCCCGGATGCATTCATTGGGCTTGAAAGAAGAAACCCATTACACCAATTGTGAACGAATCGAAGCAGAATTAGCCTACGCGAATGAATGGTTCAAAAAGCTGAACATTCCGGTGATCGATGTCAGCAAACGCTCCATTGAAGAAAGCGCGATGCTGATTGAAGAACAAGCCAAAGAACAGGCCCATGTTCAATAAAGACACCTTGGCAAACCTGACCGAGATCATCAACTTGGAAGCCATCCAGCAGCTGCCGAAAGCTACCGAGCATTTTGTCAGCGATCTGCATGGCGAATACGATGCCTTTGACCATATTTTGCGGAATGGTTCTGGCAGTATTCGAGAAAAAGTCGAGACTTTGTTTACCGGTGTCTTGACGAAAGAAGAACAGACCGAACTCTGTTTTGTCATTTATTATCCAGAGGAGCTATTACAAGAACAGGCCTGGACCCCTGCCGATTGGCGCTTGAAGATGGCACAGCTAGTGAAAGTTGCCCGCTTTACTTCCAGTAAATACACACGCTCCAAGGTACGCAAAGCATTGCCGACTTCTTTTGCTTACATCTTAGAAGAACTGTTGTACCAATATGATGCCGACTTCAATAAAGAAGCTTACTATCAGGCGATTTTTGATAAGATCATTGAATTAGAGGCAGCCCCGCTTTTTTGCCAAGAACTGGCGTACTTGATTCAGCGTTTCGTAGTGGACCATCTCCATGTCTTAGGCGATATCTATGATCGAGGACCGGCGCCAGACAAAATCGTCGATCGCTTGATGACTTTGCCTTCACTGGATATTCAGCTAGGCAACCATGATATCTTGTGGATCGGTAGCTTTTGCGGCTCGCTGCCCTGTTTGGCCAATACGATCCGCATCGCTGCTCGCTACGGCAATTTGGCATTATTACAAGATGGTTATGGGATCGATCTATCAAAAGCACTGGCTTTTAGCCAAAAATATTACACAGAAAATGCCGGCTTTTATCCGCAAAAAACAGTGGACCCTTTATCAAGCCAGCAAAAAAAAGCCGCCATGCTTTTGCAGCAGGCATTTGCCATCATCCAATTCAAAGTCGAAGCAGCCGTGATCCAGCGGCGACCGGCATTTGCGATGGCAGAGCGCTGCTTATTGCATCGCTTGTCTCAAGATCGACAACAAATCCAGCTATACCAGACCTATCCTTTGATCAACGGCTGTTTTCAACTAGTAGATCCCGATGATCCTTACCGTTTGACAGCCGAAGAACATGAAGTATTGCAAGATTTGCTGAGCCAATTTCAACGCTCGCCCCGCTTAGCTGCGCATATGCGCTTTTTGGTCGAGCATGGCACCTTGTACCAGCGCTTCAACGACAACCTACTGTATCACGGCTGCCTGCCTTGTCGGGAAAACGGCGATTTCCTGGCCTTTACTTTCCAGCAGCAGCCCTTAGCAGGCAAAGCGTTGATGGACTTTTTTCAGCAATGTTTGCAGGAAAGTTTTGCCCAACCAGAAAACCAAACAGACCTTGCCACCGATATGATCTGGTATCTTTGGTGTGGCGAAGGCTCTTCCCTCTTCGGCAAAAAAGCCATGAAAACCTTTGAGCGCTACTTTATAGCAGATCGCAACACTCATACGGAACAAAAAAATGCCTATTATTCTTTAAGGGAAAACGAAGACTTCTGCTGCCGTGTCCTAGCTGCCTTCGGTCTGCCGCCGACAGGCCACATCATCAATGGCCACACCCCTGTCAAAGTGCGTAAAGGAGAGACGCCCATTAAGGCAAATGGTCGTTTATTGGTGATCGATGGCGGACTCTCTCGCTCCTACCAATCCGTCACAGGCATTGCTGGTTACACGCTGTTGTCAAATTCCTTCGGCATGACCTTAGCAGCCCATCAACCCTTTACAGATCGCCAGCAAGCCATCCAGCAGCGACGTGACATCGTCACTCAGAAAAAAATCGTCGTGCGGCAAACGGAAAGAACAACGGTAGGGCAAACAGATATCGGCAAGCGGCTGCAGCAAGAAAGCCGAGTGCTTTTTGAAGAATTAAAAAATCATCCGATCCCTTGACGAGTCATTCGTCAACCAATCGGATGATTTTTTTTACAGTCCTTTGGAACTATGAAAGGCTTTGAGTTTTTCCAACGCCTGCAGCACAATGATCAAGACCAAGATCGCTAACGCCAAAAAGAGCGTTTCTAACCCTTTTCCTTGCGCTAAAAGCAGCTCTCTTAAAATTGCTGTGATACTGATCAAAATCAAGTAACGCACCGGAATATGGTGACCTTCTTTTACGTAACGCAATAACATCAAAATAATTTCCAGTAAAATAAACAATGTCGCGATCTCTTCGATCAATAAAGAAAGATCGCTAACTTCATGCAGTGGGATCACATGGACAACGATTTTGTAGATCGCTTCCGCCATCACCACCAAAACCAACAGAACCAACAGTCCTAACATAATATCAACCACAACACTAATCAATTTTTCGAAGTGCTTAAAATACTTTCCCATAACACCCCTCCTCGCACTTATTATAGCGAAACTACTCAGAATCACTTTATGATATGCTTGCAAGTGCAGCTTTTTTTATGGAGGCAGTGAATAAAAACGTAAGACAGCTCTTTTCTGTTCCAGCAATCCTCCAAAAAACCTTCCTCTTTGCTACTTTTTGAAGTCTCAGAGTGAGGAATCGCGCATCCTTCGTGCACTTGGTGTGTTCGTGGCTCTGAACATAAGCAAATAAAAAAGCTAGGCTCAAGGCCTAGCTGAAATGGTCCCTTTAGATGAGATTGATTTTTACAGTCAGGCTCAGTGAGCCCCTTCGACTGTTAGATCAACATTTTCACTCGTATCTTCCGCGGCTTCGTCGTCGCTATTGGAGGTTTCTGAAGACGGCTCAGTCGATTCACTGCTGGAGCTGCTTGTTGTAGTACTGGTCGAACTCGTACTGGAAGAGCTTGAAGAACTGCTGCTAGCGCTACTGCTAGACGTATCGCTGGTGGTGGTTGATCCGCCACTCGGCGCGGTACTCGAACTGCTTTCGCTACTTGCAGAAGTGCTGACGCTAGGCTCTGTCTCTGCTTCACTTACGGAAACAGACGTGTCTTCATTTGTCGACGCTTCGATCGAGCGACTAGTCGTTGAAGACGATGTGTAAGAACTAACACTGGCTTCATAAAAAATCTGACTGGAATCAGAGGTTTCTTCGATACTGCTGCTTGCTGTCTGGTAAGGTGGCTCGGAGGAACTACTGGAAGAATCTCGTACAAAGGGCGCGGCCACAAAGGCATTGGCATCTTGATTGATCGCCACACTTAAAAAAACCGCAACAAAACAACTGACTAATGCCGACTGCATATTGAACTTGAATTTCATCGCACTCCCCATCCTTTCCCCAAAAATGTGGTTGGACCTTCCGATAACGCTCTATCTCATTCTTATATTATACAAAAAAAAGCAATCGTCAACAAATTAAGTTTTATTTTCAAAGATGACAAAGACATGAATGCCCGTTGCGCAACAAAAAAAGCCCGAGGGCGACGGATGCTTGTTCCTCTGGCTTTAATGATTCCTTTATTGTTTAACCCCTTCTATTTATAAGTTACGCAGATGGTTGGGGTCATGGATCGGTGCTTCAATATCGCTGTCTCCCATGCGGGGCGTTGGATGGACGGACTCATCTGGCATTGCTGTTTCGCCTGGTAACGGTTGATCGATGATCGGACCAGTATCTGCATCACGATCGGTTATTTTGTCCATCGGCTGATAATCGTAGACGCCGACAACGAGTTTGTCTCGTTCAAGGTCATCACGATAACCATATAACGGATCATGCTCATCATGCCTATGATCGGAATCGCCGAAAGAAAAAGCATCTTTGATTTTTTCCCAAAGCGAACGATCTTCATCCTCACTAGCTGCCTGCTCCACTTCCACATCATCGATGGATTCTAACCCAAATTGATCGATGACTGTTTGATTCGCAAACAGCCCGATATCCTCTTTGCCATAGCCTTCGTTTGTCAATTGCTCAATAACCGGTAATACTTCTGTTCGAGTGTCGTAACTGCCAATAATCGTTAGGTTTCTGTTGTGCATGTGAAATCCTCCTTATTTTGTGTACGCTTCGATCGTTCTGGTTCTGAAGCAATTCTTTTAAAACTAGCAATTTCTATTGCTTCTTTCATTCTAACGCAGGGTTCTATGATTGACCAAATAGTTTGATTGCGCTTACGAAAAAAAAGTAGTTTCTTGAAAAACCGCTAATAGCTTAGTAAAAGCTTGATCCATCATAAAAAAACCGCGTGAGCCAATGGCTTGCACGCGGTTTTTTTGCTTGTTACTTGGAAACGATCAGTTTTTGACCGACAAAGATCGTATAGCTGCTGTTGATGTTGTTCCATGATGCGAGTTGGCTGATGCTGGTGTTATATTTTTGTGCCAGTGACCATAAGCTGTCCCCTGATTTCACCGTGTGCGTCTTCGTTGAACTGCTGCTGGTATTCGTATTAGAAGACCCACTGCTAGCAGACGTCAAGTAGGCACCACTGACCCAGCCTTTGCCAGAAACATAATACCATTTGTTCGTGCCATTGACGGTCGTCCCGGTTTTTGTTGCGGTAACCGTGACGGTTGCTCCTTTACTTAAAGAACCAGTAATACTACTGCTGGTAGAAGCATCGGAACGAACATTTAAAATCTCGGTGGTTTTCATTTGCTGATTTGTGGTTGTTGAACCGTTATTATTGGAAGAGCTGCTGGTTGTTGTCAAGTAGGCACCACTGACCCAACCTTTGCCAGAAACGTAGTACCACGTTTTATTGCCTTCCACTGAAGTGCCGTTCTTTTTCGCTGTCACGGTAACGGTCACCCCTTGACCAAGCGTTGTCACGACACGGCTGCTGGTAGAAGCATCGGAGCGGACATTCAATGCGGCCGTCGTTTTCATTTGTTGATTGATACTTGAACCATTGTCTTCTTTTTCCGCTTCAGAAGAATTATTGTTGGTCACTTCAGTAAGGTAGGCACCGCTGACCCAACCTTTGCCAGAGACATAATACCAATTTTTGTTGCCATTGACTGATGTGCCGGTTTTCATGGAAGTGGCAGTAAAGGTCGTGCCTTTGCTAAGTGACCCTACCACTGATCCGCTAGTGGACGCGCTAGAACGAATATTCATCGCTTCCGTCGTCTTCATTTGCTTGTTGATCGTCGTACCGGAATTGCCATTGTCAGAACCGGTGTTGCCTGATCCGCTATTGTTGTTTGAAGAGTCGGTCGAAACCTTCGTCAAATACGCGCCGCTGACCCAACCTTTGCCAGAAATCTTATACCACGTGGTGTTGCCATTGACGCTGGTGCCGGTTTTGGTCGCCGTTGCCGTAAACGTCGTATTAGCTGCTAACGAACCAGTAATAGAGGCACTGGTGGAAGCATCGGAACGAATATTCATAGATGACGTGGTTTTCATCTGCTGATTGATCGCTGTTTCATCACTGACGATCGTTTCATTGCTATTGCCGCCACCTGTGTTTGAGCTGCCAGTATCATATTGCGTTAAATTATACGTACTGATCAAATTGTTTAATTTGCTGGCATAAGAAGTATCGGTTGCATACCGCCCTTGTAGCCAAGCGGTTGCTTGCGTGTAAGAGGTCGTATTGCTTTTCCATGCACCGCTGTAATAGTAGTTGCCGCTAGAAAAACTCGTGTTGCGCAACACATATGCATTGTCTTCAAAAGACTCTTTTAATGATGGGTATTTCCGAAACTTAGCGCTGATCAAATAATAATTGCCGGAACCATCATCTTCATAGGTATCCATCGTCACGTATTGGCCGTTGTAGCTGCCTTTGATCCCAAACATATTGTTGGCTGTGGTCGTCAAAGTCGAGGCGCCCCAACCTGATTCCAAAATCGCTTGTGCCATCATAACAGAGGCATACAGATCGTTTGCTGCCGCCACTTCCGTTGCATAGCCGCAAATCTGACTGATAAAGGCAGCCGGATCGATCGTTGCCCGTGAAAATAATGCCCGACTAGTCAAATCAGAAAGGGCTGATGGTACTTCATCTGCTTCTAAGACTTCATCACTAGCGACTGTTGTGCTTTCTGTCGTCGCTGTTTCTGATCCCTCAGTAACTGCTTCAGCTCCTGACTCCTCCGTTATTTCCGAAGTTTCTTCGGTCACAACAGGTGCTGTCGTCGATTCTGTCGTTTCCTCAACCGGCGTGCTGTCGGTTTCTGGTGTAGTGTTTGTTGTTTGTTCAACGACCTTAAGGTCATTGCTGGTCTCTGTCGTTGCCGTTTCAGCCGCATGCCCTAAGGTCGGGATAAACGTTGATCCCGCTACTAAAGTAGTAGCCATCGTAATACTTTTTTGGGTATATTGCGTGCGCTTCAAGCGCTTTTCTAAGCGGCGTCGTTCTTTACGAATTGTCATTTAATCCCTCCGTCGTATTAGCCTTTTTTTATTGTAACACGATTTATTAAAAAATGGGGGGTTAAGATGAAAAAACAGTGAAATCAACGAGATAAATTCTTGCTATGAAACAGTTTTCTCTTTTGCTTCATCAGCCAATACTCTGTTCTAAAAAAAGAAAAAAGAGTTGTTTTAGCACCAAAAAAGCAGCCTTTATCAAAAAGACTACTTTTGGTGAATTGTTATTTAATAACAGGTGCGGGCTTTTTGGTTTTTTTTAGCATCGCATAGCCTATGTTGAGAACAAGCCCAAAAACGGCCAAGAAAATTGCCGTATAGAAGGCTTTTGTATAATCTCCTTGGTTACTTTCTGCGATTGCTGCTGCCACTCTGGGGCCAAAGAATGCCGCCGTAGAATAACCAATAAAGACGATTCCATAGTTGACCCCTTGATTGATCGGTCCGTAATTTTCCATAACGATCGATGGGAATACCCCCATCACGCCCCCGAAGCACAGTCCTAAACCGATGATCCCGACAGTGAAGATCACAGTTGTTTGACCAAGCGTCAATAAGAATAAGGACAATGCCACCACGCCATAGATGATCATCAACGTATTCGTCCGACCAATTTTATCAGAAACGGTGCCCCAAAGGACACGACCAAAACAGTTGCTCAATGAGTACAAGCTGACATAAAAGGCAGCGGCCGCTGCCGTCAAACCAAACATACTTTGCCCGATCACTGAGGCGTTGGAAGCAATCATCAAACCTGAGAAAGCCCCTACCCCTAACATAACAATAATCAAGTAAAAAGTTGGTGTCTTCAGCATGTCCAACCAATTTAGATTGATTTGAGGACCATTTTTTCCTTGATCCGCTGGTTGCCAACCTGCTGGACGGTAATTTTCTGGTGCTTTACGAATAAATAGACTAGCCACCAAGACGATCACGATATAGGCAATTCCTAAAATCCGAAACGCCGCTAAGACATCTTGTGATTCGATCAAACGATTCGCAATCGGTGCGGCAATAATCGCTGCCCCACCCATACCTGCTGTGATCAAGCCCGAAGCCAGTCCCCGTTTATCCGGGAATAACCGAATCGTATTGCTTAAACAAGCCGAATAGGCAAAGCCTTGCCCTAAACCAGCAAAGACTCCATAAGTCAGGTACAGCATAGCGGGTGAGTTGACCAAACCCGTCAGGAAGAAACCTGCTCCGAACAACACGCCTCCACCAGCGATGACCCATCTAGCGGCTCCTCGGTCTGTCAGCAAACCACCCAAAATCATGGTAATCGGGCCAACTGCGGCATTGATGGTAAAGGCTAGCATGATCTCTTCCATGGACCAACCTTTTAATTGACTAAGAGGTCCTGCAAAGACACTAAAGGCATATACAGCGCCCGTACACAGCAACACTGCGGTCGAAGCGATCAGAATCAGCCAGCGATTGATTTTTGTTTCCATTTTTTCTCTCCTTTGTTTTAAGCATGTTACTTTATTCACATGTTTTTTCAAAAGCTAGCGCGCGTGACGAGTCACAACGCGCAAGGCTTTTTATTCGAGATGTTCTGCGACTGCTGTCTTTCCAGCAATCCGGCCAAAAGTGAAGATGTCTGTCAACGAATTGCCGCCTAAGCGATTGCCGGCATGGATCCCCCCAGCAACTTCTCCTGCTGCATACAGTCCTTCAATGATTTGATTTTCCTTCGTCAACACATGGGTTTGCGGATCGATCTTCAATCCTCCCATCGTGTGGTGAACCGCTGGTTTTCTTGGTGTGGCATAGAAAGGCGCTTTTTCCACTTTCAAGTCGAAAACATCTTTGCCAAACTCTGGGTCTTTCCCAGCATCCACATAGCTGTTGTATTTCGCAACGGTCGCTTCTAAGACGGTTGGATCGACATTGATCTGCTCTGCCAGGCCAGCCAAGGTCTCACTACGGAACAGCGTACCAGCAGCTACTTGCTTATCGATTTTTTCTTGGCTCGTGTTATAAGCGGTTTTCTTGATCTCTTCATCCGCGATCAAATAGAACAATCCGCCATTATCGATCGCCGCTTGGGTCAATACATCGCGGCTTTCGTACTCATTGACAAAGCGCTCCCCCTTTTGATTGACCATCACAAAGTTAGCTGGCGGCACTTGCAGCCCACTGAATAAAGCCCCTGTGCTCGGATCAGATACGGGCATCATTTGTGAAAAGCCCATGCCAACAAGGTCCGCGCCAGCACTTTCCCCTAGTTTGATCCCGTCACCAGTGATCGCTGGTGAATTTGACGTTTTGATATCGTCTTCGATCTCTGTCCAATAGGTATTGTATTGTTTCAACATTTTGGTGTTCGCTCCGAACCCGCCGGAAGCCAAAATCACTGCTTTGGCATGGATTGTGATTTTTTGACCGTTACGGCCTTCCCCGATGATTCCAGTAACCTTACCATCTTCGATCAATAATTCTTTGACAGGCGTATCGGTTAAGATCGTTCCGCCATGTTCTTTCACGAATTGATGCAAAGCCGATACAAAGGCATACCCTTCGTTTTTGACTGGTTTATGCCCACGGCGCCATTTCGCTCCTACTGGCATATCGACATTGTTCATATCAAATTCTACGCCGATTTCTTCTAACCATTTCACTGAGGCCAATGCTTGATCCGTCAAGATTTTCACTAGCTCGTACTTCCCATGGATCGGTTGCCCATTCAAATCTTTGCGTTTTCCGCCTAGATAAGTTTGGATTCGATGCCACAAAGCAGAATCAAACAAGTATTCTTTTTCTGGCGTCGTTTCTGAAAGATACGCAGTGATTTGTGCCTTCAAAGCTTTGAAGTCTGGCAAGTATTCTGCATCGATGTCTTGTTCATCGATCGTCAGCACTTCTTCTAAAGCACTGCGTTCGCCAGGCAATGCGGAGAAGCCGTTTTGCCATTTTGGATCCGCAGCATTCATCGGTCCGCCAGTACGTACGGTATTGCCGCCGATCGCTGGGAATTTTTCTACTAAGATCACGTCTTTATTGGCTTGCAGCACACTGGCAGCTGCACTCAGACCTGCGCCGCCGCCACCTACGACAACGACGTCGGTAGTATACGTTTCATCTTCTGTTTGCAAAGCACTGGCGGCTTTTGGACGTTTGCGCAAGACATCTGGGTTCGCACCAGCCATTTTCACGGCTTTTGCTACCCCATCGACGACACCGTTACTAGTAACCGAAGCACCAGAGATCGCATCGACATTTAAGGTTTGCCCTTCAATGATCTCTTGAGGGATCCGTACGAAAACGACATCAGCGATCCCTTCTGATTCACCAGACGTATCGATATCGATGGCTTCGATCCGTTCTTCGCTCAATTTGACGACCATTGGTAGATCCCCGTTATGTCCTGGTGCTGTGACGGTATATTCGCCAGGCTCATAAACGACTTCTTCTGGTACGTTCAACAAATTAGCGACTTCCGTAAACCGAACGAACTTGCGGAAACAGCTTTCCAAAAAGTCGATCGTTCGTTGATCTTTTAAATTGCCTTGTTCATCAAAGGCTTGATGCGCACGTCCCAACAAGAACTCATTTCCTGGCATGACTGTCGCATTGACACCTGGAGCGTCAAGGATTTGGCGCAAATGAAGCTGTGCTCGGGAGGAGCCTTGCACATCGTAGGATGCGCCGACGATCATCACTGGTTTGCCATCAAAGGGATGGAGATTGAAGGAGAGCCATTCCAAGACGCTTTTCAATGCGGAAGGAATCGAATGGTTATGCTCTGGTGTCGCAATGATCACCCCATCGGCTGCTAAAATCTTGCTATTTAACCGTTGGATCACTTCACTATTGGTTTGATCTTGTGTTTCATTGAACATTGGAACATCCTTGATTTCCAGCAGTTCAATTTCTGCTAGGGCAGCAAATTCTCGCTGCATAAACGCTACTAATTGGCGATTGGTCGATTTTTTGGCGTTCGTTCCGATTAGGCCGACAAATTTCATGACTAGTTCCTCTCTTTCTTATGCTTGTTCCCACGAAAATTTCTTTGCTCGTTCTTTAGCCGTTGAATATTCACTGACCAGACGGTTCGTGATTTCGACGAACAAGACAAATTCATTGAAACAGTCTTCTAGTTCGGCAACTTTTTCGTTATCGATCAAGTTTCCTTGTTCATCGAAGGCTTGCATGGAATGCCCTAACAAAAATTCCGCACTCGGCATGATTCGGGCTTTTACTTCAGGCGCATCTAAGATCTGACGCAAGTGGGCTTGGGCTCTCGATGAACCTAATGCACCAAGAGAAGCACCCGTGATCATCACTGGTTTATCGATCAAAGGCCGCGTCGTATAAGAAAGCCATTCGATCATGCTTTTTAACACCGCTGGGATCGAGTGGTCGTATTCTGGTGTACTGATGATTACCCCATCTGCTGCTTCGATCTTCTCTGACAAGGCTTGGACTGCCGCTGGTGCCGTCCGATCTTCTGGTTCATTAAATGCCGGCAGATCACTGATTTCGCAAAGTTCGATCTCCGCTTGGTCACTAAAATGGCTTTGAATAAATTGCAGTAAGCGACGGTTGGTCGAACGCGTCGAGTTGGTTCCTACGATTCCAATCAATTTCATTATCATCTCTCCTAATTGTGAATAATTTAACATTTAACAAAAAATAAAAAGTTTTTGACCATTGGCTTTGATTTCTTTTTTCAATCGTTTCTCAAGTTGATTTTTACGACCTACTGAGATGAAAGGCTTCTTCCTAAACAAAAAAATCTTCCCCAAGTACCCATTAAGTGTACGGCTGAATTCTTTATTTGTGAAATATTTATTTAATTATCTATCGATAACAAATTTGTTATAATGAGAGAAATGACTAGGAGGACAACGCGATGGCACTTAAAGATTCCCATCTGATGCTGCAATACCTCGATACCTTGTTAAAGCATAGCAACTACACCAAAGCCGCCAAAGATCTCTACATTTCACAGCCTTACTTGACGCAAACCGTGAAACGAGCCGAGCAAGAGCTAGGGACCCCCATCATCAATCGGCAGCCGGGACATTTTCAACTGACGGAAGCTGGTAAAATCTATTATCAATATCTAGAAACCTTGGAAACAGAATCTGCCAAATTGAAAAGTCGGCTGTCTTGGTATACCGCGACCGAGAAGCGTTCTTTGCGCTTAGGCATCTTGCCAAGCCTTGGTTCTTACCTGCTGCCGCTCTTTTTGCCTGCGTATTATGAACACTATCCCAACGTGCACTTTTTCTTGCGGGAAGACCTGCCGAAGCACAATGAAAAACGCCTGCTGAATGGGCAGCTGGACTTTTTTATCGGACAAAATCCTGAGACGATCGCACCGAATCTAACGGTCCACAGTACCAATCAAGAACGGTATCTAGCGATCATTCCGCCTTGTTCTTCCCTGTATCAACCAGAGAAGCGGTATTTAGCGCCTGATTCATTGGCCGTCAAAAACTTGCTGCAAAGTCCATTGATTTTGACCGCCAGCGGCTCGGCGATTCGGCGCCAAATCGATCAATTGCTGCAAAAATACAAAGTAGAGGCGACGGTTCTCATAGAAAGCAGCAATATTTATACAGCAGCGGCATTGGCAGAAAACAACCTTGGGATTGCGATCGTACCAGAAAGCGTGCTACAAGCAGCGACCGCGACCCCTTTTAATCTTTATCCAATGCCAGAGGAACTCTTGTCCCTCACCTATTTTATTGCCCACCAAGCCGAACGGGCATTGTCAAACAGCGAAGCCGCCTTGATCGAGACCTTTTTGCACCACGTCTAACTTTCTTTTTTTACAAAAAAAACAAGCAGCGATCACCTATATTCCTAGGTAGTCGCTGCTTGTTTTCATTCTGCTGTTGGCGTTTCGATCAAACGTGCTAATTCTTGCGGATAGATCAATTCACCTTGTTTGGTAATGACTAATCCAGTGATCCCTTCTAACGGCGCCAGCTCCTGCAAGATGGCTGGTGGCTCTTTGCCGAATAAGCGGGTCGTCCAAATCTCTCCATCAACCGATTTGTCGGATAGAATCGTGACACTGGCAATGGCTGACTCTAACGGATAGCCCGTTTCTCGATCAAAGATATGATGATAGGTCTTGCCCGCTACCTGATAGGTTCGTTCATAGATCCCTGATGTAACGACTGACTGATTGTGTACCTTCAACGCGGCGACAAAATTCCCTCTTGGCAAGAAAGGATTTTGGATCCCGATCCGCCAATAGCCATCAGCATGGCTCGGGGCATCGCCGTAAGTCACCACATTGCCCCCAAGATCGATCAAAGCGGCTGTGACACCGACCTGCTTGAAATACGCCATCAACAAATCAGCAAAATACCCTTTCGCAACGGCCCCTAGATCAAGCTTCATGCCGGCAGCTAACCCAACGGTCTGCAGCGTTTCATCCAAAACGATCTTGGCGGGATCAGTCTTTGGCAGCAGTTCAGCGATTTTCTCAGGCGTTGGTAGATGGGCATCTTGAAACCCGATTCGCCATTCCTGCACTAAAGGACCGATGGCAACATTTAAGTAGCTATCTTTTGGCAAGCTATGGGTTTTCCCTAGTGCGATCAATTCAACCAATTCCGGTGTGGCGGCGATCGCTCCTTGTCCTGCCTGCTGATTGATCTGCATCAACTCCGACGTAGGGTCATTGGCACTAAAACGCTGTTCAAAGGCCGCGGCTCTTTTCGCTGCTTCCTCTAAGATCACTTCTGGGGTTTCATGCTGCACCCAAATCGTGATCACCGTTCCCATTCCCTGTAACACTCGTTGACCTTCTGCCATTGTCCTTGCTCCTTTGTCCTCTTCTTTTGGCTATCATAGCAGTTTCTGGGAGAAAAAAGTAGTCTGCGGGATGCCGCCACTGCTTTTTTTGAAAAAAAAACTGCGAGGTCACCCTCGCAGTCTGCTGTCTCTATTGCTCAATGATAAAAGTCGAAGCGGCCTTTCGCCAATACTTCTTTGACCCCACCGGTTTGGTACAAGGAACGGTCCATAATGGCTTTTTTCACCACGGAAGCGGGATAGCCTTTGATGCCCATTTTCCCTACTAAGCCAAAGGCATGGGTATTGCCGATAGACGCCACTGAACCTAATGATTCAAAGTGGAAATCTGTTGGTTTTTCCCCGTTCATTTGACGTAAGATATTTTTACCCGCATGCTGCCCCATCTTCAAAGCGATTTGAGCTGTTGTTGGATACGGGCGATTGGTCGCTGGGTCCATGACTGCTGAAACATCACCGACAACATAGACGTTACTATGATCAGGGTCTGTTAGGTCTTGATTGACCATCACACGACCACGACGAGCAGAAAAGTCTGATTCAGCCATCACATGGCTGCCGCTGACGCCTGTGGTCCAAACGATGGTTTTGGCTGATAATTCAGCTGTTGCTCCTGTATCGGCATCATCTTGATAGACAACGACACCCGGTTTGATTGATTTGATGGGTTTACCAGTCAGGAAGTTCACGCCCCATTTAACGAGATTTTTGATCCCATAATCCGATAGTTTTTCATCAAACATCGGTAATAAACGAGTCACTGCTTCGACACAATACAGTTTGATGTCTTCTGGCTTGACGCCTGCTGCTTTCGCAAAGGTTTTACGGTTTTCCACCAATGAACCTAGCAATTCGATTCCGGTAAAACCAGCACCGCAGACAACGATTTTTAGGTAGTCAGGATTTTGTGTTTCTTTGTATGCCTTCATTTGTTTCAACAAATGATGATAGATGTTTTCTGCGGAGTCGACATCCACCATTTCCAACGCATGCTCCTCGACACCAGGGATCCCAAATGATTCTGATTCAAAGCCTAACGCCACGATCAAATAATCATACGTGCACGTGGATTGATCTTTAAAAACGATCACTTGCTGGTTACGATCGATCGACGCCACTTCCTTTTGAACAAAGGTAGTCTTTTGGGGACGAACGACATCATTGATGGGATAGCAAATGCGGTCTCTTGGTTGCGTACCGGCCGCAACTTCATGAAGATCGGTTGCCTCATAATGATAATCGTTTTTGTCGATCAATGTGATGTGAAACGCTTCTTTTGCTCCTTGCAGTACGTGCAATGCTCGCAATCCAGCATACCCTGCTCCTAAAATGACAACTTCCTTCATGTTTCCTTACTTCCTTTCTTTGCTGTAAAAATTATAAAATCAAACCAATCGCAAAACTCAGCACTTGTACGCATGCTCCGACCGCAAGGATCCGAACGGCACAAATGAAGGTCTCTCTTTTGATTTGTTTTTGCATAAATCGTTTTGTCTGTTGCCAGACAAAGGGCGCCGCGAAAAAGGTCAGAACCAGTGACCAAGGCGCAATGTTGAGGGCAACTGAGGCAATGATCGCAACAAACGCCAAGACGTTCATTGTGATAAATAATTTCAACGCACGGGCTTTACCAAGGTAATGCACCAGCGTATAGCGCTCATTTTTTTCATCCTCTTCCAGATCACAAATGTTGTTTGCCAGCATCAAGTTGGCGATCCATAATGTGTTGGGTAATGAGACCAAGAAAATACTGCCAATCGTGGCAATATTCCATTCAAAGGTTTGATAGGCATTAAGGTAGACACAGATCAATGAGATCATAAAGCCCATCGTAAAGCCAGAAAAGAACTCGCCTAAAGGCAAACTAGAAAGCGGCCGTGGACCAGAGGAATAAAAGATCCCGACTAGGTAACAATACAGTCCCATCCAAAAGAGCGGCCAACCAACCACCATTGCCAAGGCGATTCCCATGGCGGCGGAAACGATGATCATGGAGACCATCAACCAAAAAACCAATTTGACAGACAACTGTTCCCGACCAATGATATTGGTCTTTTCTTTGTAATCATGCCCTTCTGTGGCATGATGGTAATCGTTGTAGTTATCTAAAATATCCACCGCCATATTGAAGATCAGCATGGCAATGAAATACAATAGGACATAGCCAAGATGAATCGTTTGATAATTGTACCAGCTGTAGCAGACACCAATGAAAAATGGCAAAATACTGGCGGTTTTTGCTTTAAATTCGACAAGTTCTAAAAATACAGGTAGCGTCACAACTTCACCTCCTTTAGTGAGTGCATTAAACTAGTCAATCACGCCCCTTTACGCTAGAATAAGGGCTGAATGACTGTTAGAAAGGGTTATACTATGTTTGACTTTTGGATCGATTATCCGACGATCGAACAACGATTGAAAACCGTATGTTCCATCATTGAAGAACACGTTACTGTTCGTAACAAAGAGATACAAGATGTTTTGATCGACTTTACTTATTCAGGTGGAAAAATGCTGCGGCCAGCGCTCTTTTTTTTGTTTGCTGACTTAGGCGATCCCCATTATAAAAAAACCGACCAATTAACAAAAATTGCTGCTTCTCTAGAAATTTTACACATGGCCACTTTGATCCACGACGACATCATTGACGATTCGCCGCTGCG
This sequence comes from Enterococcus sp. DIV1067f, assembly GCF_050543505.1. Taxonomy (NCBI): domain Bacteria; kingdom Bacillati; phylum Bacillota; class Bacilli; order Lactobacillales; family Enterococcaceae; genus Enterococcus; species Enterococcus sp. DIV1067f. The sequence continues at coordinate 84,747 of NZ_CP172940.1, read as the reverse complement.
GCGCAGTCAAGTCACTGTTCAAGCCAAATACGGCAAGGATATCGCGGTCTACACGGGTGATCTTTTGTTCACCCAATTTTTTGAGCTTTTGATCGAAAGTATGAATGGCTCCCCGTTTTTAAAAACCAACGCACAAGCCATGAAACGACTCCTTTTAGGTGAACTTGATCAAATGCACACTCGCTACAACATCCATGAATCGATTGACGACTATCTGCAAAGCATCAACGGCAAAACCGCTGAACTGTTTTGGCTCGCTTGTCTCGAAGGCGCTCATTTTGGCGGCCTCGACACAGAAAACCAAGAGCGGGCGGGTGAGATCGGTCGCAACATCGGGATCGCCTTTCAAGTATTCGACGATATTCTCGACTACACCTCTGATAGTGGCACCTTGAAAAAACCGATTCTAGAAGATTTGGCACAAGGAGTCTATACCTTACCGCTGCTATTTGCCAAAGAACAGGCACCTGCAGCATTCGCTCCTTATTTGAATAAAAAAGCAGCACTCTCCTTGGCAGAAGCCCAAGAAGTTGCGGATCTTGTCGTCCGTTACGGCGGTGTCGAAAAAGCGCGCGCTTTCGCGGTCACCTACACGCAAAAAGCCTTAGACGACATCGATCTGCTGCCCGAAGCACCTAGCAAAGCCAAAATTCGTTCATTAACTGAACTGCTCTTGCAGCGCAATTACTGAGCCATAGAGCAATGAGAAGAAAAGCGTCCATCACTGATTGATGGACGCTTTTTTTTATCGTCGTCCTTGGTCAATGGCCAATAAGTGTTGAAAATGTTTGTTTTCTGCTGCCAATTCGGCAGGTGTTCCGCTCATGGTCAACTGACCATCTTCAATAAAGAGCACACGGTCCATCATCGAAATTCCTTGCAAGTGGTGGGTGATCCAAATGATCGTTTTGTTCTCCAGCACTTGGAAAAAGGTTTCGAGCACGCCTTGCTCCGTGATTGGGTCTAAGCCGACGGTTGGCTCATCCAATAAGATGATCGGGGTGTCTTTTAGCAAGATCCGCGCCAATGCCAGACGATGCCGTTCTCCACCAGAAAAACGCAAGCCGGCTTCATCCACCATCGTCGCCAAGCCGTTAGGCAAAGCTGCCACCATTTCTTTCAACCCGACTTGCTCCAGTACGCGCCAGACTTCTTCTTCCGAAGCCGACTCATTGCCTAGCCGAATATTATTCAAGACGGTCGTATGGAAAAGATAGGGACTTTGATTGATGACACCGATCAAGTCACTGATCGACTCACTCAATGCCGTCACAGGCACGTCGTTTAAGGTGATCGACCCTTGCGTCGGTTGCAGATCGCCTCGCAACAAGGAGGCAAATGTACTTTTCCCAGAACCGCTGCGACCAAGGATCGCTAGTTTTTGATGCGCAGGAATCGTTAGATCCAACCCATGAAGCACTTCTTTGCCTTCAGGATACTGAAAATGCAAGTCCTTGACTGTGATCGACACGAGGCCCGTCACTTCAGGTACTGACGGTTGCTCCATGGAGACTTGGCGATTTTCTTCTGGTAATGCATTGAAGCGATCGATAGAGTCTTTGTAGCGATTGGTTTCTTGAGCAGCAGACGGTAATGGCGCAAATGCATCAACTAAAGGAAAGACACACAGGACAAAGGCAGCGATCCAGTTGGCTGCTCCTCCGTGGTTACCTGGAAAGCGAATGCTGGTCCAAAGCAGCAATGCGACAGCGATCACTCCAAAGATGCTTTGTAAAAGAAAATCACGCCGGCGATCAAAGGACAGCATCTGTTCATCCACCGCCCGCAACTGTGTTTCCAGTTCCTTATGGGCAGCCACGTACTCGCTGCCTCTTTGAGAGAAGACCCAATCAGAAACCCCTAATACATTATCCGTCAGTGTCGTATACAAGTTGTTTTTCATGTGTTTTTGCTTTTCTTGCCGCGCGCCGTTGATGATCACCGACCAAAGCGGCAAGACAAAGACGATGATCCCTAATAGCAGCAGCATCACCAAAGCAAACCACCAAGAAAAATAGCCGAGTCCAATGATCAAGAACGCATACAAGATCCAAGCGATCACGGTAGGAAAGATCGTCCGCAAATACAGGTTTTGAATATGGTTGATATCTTCTGCCAATAAGCCCAAGATATCCCCCGTGCGATGCGCTTGCTTAAAGAATATCGCATCTTTTTCTACTACGTTGTACAATTTCAATCGTAAATTAGAGGTCATGCGCAAGACCCAGCTATGACTGGTCAACCGTTCCAAATAGCGAAAGACTGGACGGCCGATCCCAAACGCTCGGGTCAGTACGATGGGGATGTAAACCAATAGAATGTTTTCTGGGATCGATGCCGAGCGGCTGATCAGGTACCCAGAATTAAACATCAGTGCCCCACCACAGAAAAAGGTCAAGAAGCCTAGGAATAAGGCCAGCGCCAAAACGTTTTTGTATTTTGACAAGAAAGGCTTGACCCACGTATCAGTTTTCAATGAGCGCAATAAGCCGATTTTATTCAAGCTGTTCCCTCCTCATTCCATTGACTAGTTCTGTAAAAGCACCTTGCTTTTGCTGCAGTTGTGCCAAGGTTCCTTGTTCCACGATTCTTCCTTGATCCATCACGATGATTTCATCCATTTCTTCCATCCAGTGCAAGCGATGGGTTGCAAAAAAGACTAAACGGTTTTCCATCAGCGGCAGCATCCGTTCCTTTAAGGCAACTTCGGTTTCAATATCCAAATGAGCCGTTGGTTCATCAAACAAAAGAATCTTTCGTTGCTGGTCTAAAAAGGCACGGGCTAGAGCGATCCGTTGGGCTTGTCCGCCACTTAGATGCCGTTCCCCTTCTCCTAACATCGTGTCCAACCCTTGCGGCAGCTCCGCCAAAAGCTCAGTCAAGCCTGCCACTTCAATGGCCTTCAGTACGGCTTCTTTGGTAGCTGTCGGCTGATAAAACGCGACATTTTCCTGCAAGGTCAACCGATAGATATAAGGATTTTGCGGAATATAGATCAGCTGTTCTTGCCAGCTTGCTTGGCGAAAGGCCGTGGTCTTCGCCCCTCCGAGAGTGATCTCGCCACTGTCTGGCACGAGAAAGCCACTCAAGGTATTGATCAAGGTAGACTTGCCAGAACCGCTCAAACCGATGATCCCGATCTTTTTGAAGCCAGTCACGTTCAAGTTGATATCCGTCAAAGCCGCTTTTTCCTCGTAGGAAAAAGCCAGCTGATCGATCGTTAACTGGGCGTCTTCCTGCCAACGAGGAACCGTTACTGCCGGTACTTGGGCTTCGGGCTGATGCAAGATCTCCGTCACCGCAGTCATCGCATTTTTTCCGTCTAAGGTTGCATGGTAATCACTGGAAAAGTCGCGGATCGGCAAGAAGTATTCTGGCGCTAAAATCAAGATGGTTAACGCTGGAAACAGCAAGATTCCTTCATTGATCAGCCGCAAGCCTAGCAAGACTGCCACGACGGCAATCGATAAGGTCGTGAAAAAGTCTAAGGCGAAGGTCGATAAAATACCGACTTTTAATGAAGCCATCGTCGCTTTGCGAAACCGTTCGCTGGAAGCAAAGATACTTTTACCGTATTTTTTACTGACCCCAAACAATTTCAGCGTGTCGATCCCTCGCAGGGAGTCGATGAAATGATTGGACAGTAATTGAAACGTTCGGTATTGTTTTTCCGCTTTGCTTTGCGCGGCATAGCCCAAGATGATCATAAAAATGATGATCAAGGGGAACACCAACAGCAAGACCAAGCCGGATTCCCAATCCAGATAAAAAACGAGTGCCAAAATGACCCAAGGAATGATCGACATATTCATGATTTTGGCAAGAATCAATTTCAAGTAGTTTTCGACTTGGTTGATCCCTTCCAAGACCATCGTTGTTACATTCCCCGTCCCTTGCTGTTGTGCGATCTGAGGACCGACCCGAAACAATTTCTCCAACAATTGATCCCGCAGATCGGCGGCTTGCTGGTAACTGTAATCATCAAGTCTTTTGGAACGGAAATAGATAACGGCTTGTCGGGCGATAAACGAACAAAAGAACAGCAGAATCCAGCCCCACTGTTCCTCTAATGGTAGTCCTTCCCATAAGCCAGTGATGGCACGTGCCAATCCATACGCCTGCCCAATAATGAAGAGCGCCTGCAGGAACGAAAGTCCCGCAAGCAGCCCTAAAAGTTGTTTCATTCCTGGGAGCTTCATGATTTGTTTATCAATCATTTATACCCCTCCAACGCCTCCGTATGACTGATCCGTTTACGGAAGATATAGTAACTCCAAGCCGTATAGGCCAAGACGAACGGCAAGATCGTCAGTGAAAGATAACTCATGATCTTCAATGTGTAGCGGCTTGAAGACGCATCAGCGATCAACAGGTCATAGCTTGAATCGATCGAACTGATCAAGACTCTTGGGAATAACCCTGTGAAGATCAATGCCACCAAAGCGATCAACGTCAAGCCGCTTGCAATGAAAGCCATCATTTCTTTGCCTTTAAAGACGCCGATATTTGCAATCAGTGTCAGGACAACGATCACAAGCAACAAACCAAGCGTTGTCGCAAAATGATTCTCAAAGAAATCCGTTTGGAAGTAAAGCATCACAGCAAAGACGAGTAAGCCTGCATATAGGATGCCATAAAAAATACTTGCATAGTTGCGTGCCCGTGCCCGAATCGGACCTTCCGTTTTCAAAGCGATATAGTTTAATCCGTGCAAGTAGCACAACAAGGTCAACGCGATCCCGCCAACGATTGAAAAGGGATTGACGTAATCCGTAAAGGTTGCGGTCATGTTGCCATCTTCACCCAAAGGCATTCCTTGGATCATGCTGACAAACATCAGACCGAAGAAAAACGGTACGATCGTACTGCCGATCGTCAACGTCCAGTTCCAAATGTTTTTGTGCTCTTTCGGGAAGTTCGCTCGAAACTCAAAGGAGACACCACGAATGATCAACCCAACTAAGATCAACAGCAAAATCAAATAAAACCCGCTGAACAAAGAAGCATACCAGTATGGAAATGAGGCGAACATCGCTCCGCCGGCGGTCAATAGCCACACTTCATTGCCATCCCAGACAGGCCCGATCGTTTTAACGATCTGGTCTTTTTCCTCTTCATTGTGAGCCAATGTCTGCACAGACATCCCCACACCAAAGTCAAACCCTTCTAAGAAGAAGAATCCGGAAAATAAAAGCCCAATCAACGTGAACCATAGTAATTGCAGACCGGTCATCCTTCAAACGCCTCCTTATCAAATGGGTCTTCGTACCCTTCTTGGTTGTCTCCTTGGCTGATTTCGCCGAAAGCTTCTTTTTCAGGTCCATGATCCATTTCCCGTTTCACCAGATAGACCATCGTTCCGCCTAAGCCAGAGAACAAGAGGAAGTAAACGATGTTTGAGATCAAGAGTGAGGTCACGGAAACGTTTGGTGACACACTATCTTCGATCGTAAACAAGCCGTAAACCGTCCATGGGTAACGCCCTAACTCCGTGATCAGCCAACCAGCTGTATTGGCAATAAATGGGGTGAACAAAGTGATTGCCACTACCCAAAGTAACCAGCGTTTTTCAAAGAGCCATGGTTTCTTCTTACGCGTAAAATACAACCCCAGACCAGAAACCAACAGCATCAAGGCACCAAAACCAGCCATGATCCGAAAGCTCCAAAAGAGTGTGTTGACCGGCGGGTAGTAATTACGGTCGCCGTAGGTTTCAATCAATTGCTGATTGACCGTATCCATCCCATCGATGGAGCCGAAGGGTTCATTGAAGGCTAAGATACTCAACATATATGGAATCGAAATACCGAAGACTTGGTGATGTTCCGCTTCATTCGCCCAAGCAACGACAGTCCAAGCCGCAGGACTCCCGGTATCTTCATAAGTTCCTTCCATTGCGGCAAATTTCATTGGTTGTTCTTCAACCAAGTATTTCATTTGTTCATCCCCGGCTAGCAAGACGGTGAATGAACCGAACAATGCCACCGCAAAACCGATCCGCATTGATTTTTTGAAGAAATCGCGGTCAATGTCTTTGTCTTTCTTCAATAGACGAAAGGCTGATAAACCAGCAACAATGATTCCGCCCATCGTGATGGCTGCGGTGATCACGTGTAAAAACTCATACCACACCTGTGGATTTGCCAATAATGCACCGAAGTCAGTCATTTCTGCCCGGCCATTGTTCAAGGTATACCCCACTGGATGCTGCATAAAACTATTGGCAGCTAAGATCCAAAACGCCGATAGCATCGAACCCAGCGTCACCAACCAGAAAAAGGTGGCGTGCAGCTTGGGACTGACCCGATCCCATGTAAAGATCCACAGTCCTAAGAACGTCGATTCTAAGAAGAACGCCAACAAAGCTTCTAAAGCCAAGGGCGCACCAAAAATATCCCCGACAAAACGAGAATAGTCTGACCAGTTCATCCCAAATTGAAATTCTTGAATGATCCCTGTCACGACCCCGACAGCAAAACTCAATAGAAAAATATTTCCCCAAAACTTCGTCATCCGGCGATATTTTTCATCTTTTTTGATCACATAAAGTGTCTCCATAATTGCAACGACGACACCAGTTCCGATCGAAAACGGTACAAAGAAAAAGTGAAAAATCGTCGTCATCGCAAACTGGATTCGCGCTAGTGTCACAATATCCATCCTACATCCTCCTATTTCATAAAAAAGTGCATTAAAATAATTCTAAAGAAAGAAAAATTCCAACTTCGAATATACTCCTCTAATCAGTAAAAAAGAAGCAAATTGCTTGCATTTACTGATTTTTAATCACTTCCTCTCCGATTCTTAAACATAAGGCGCTTTCATCAGCGGAATATAGCTTTTTAGGGCTCTTCCCACCCGTAACGAGTTCCCTCAGAAAGCAAAGGATCACTCAATAAAATTCCCGGGAAATCCTCCTTTAAAACAAACGTGCTTAATGATTGATACATGGAAAACGTGGTCTTCATCCCTAATCTTTCCAATTGATCTAACGTTTGTTGCATTAAGTCCGCCGCTTTTGGCTTGTTTTGTTTTAATAGACATGTCCAGCCTTCAAAAAACGGCATAAAGATCGCTTGCTCAATGTGTTCTTTTTCATAAACATGATCTCGCCATAAATGAAAGGTCTTTTCCGCATAATCCACCTCATCAAAAACAGCAAAGACGGAAAACACCGTCTCAAACGTGTTGTATAGAATATCTTTGTTGCCGGGGATTTTTGCAAAGCGCTGACTCTTTTTGATGGCGATCGTCAAACAGCGCCAAAGCAAAGCTGGCTCCATCGAAACTGCTACGCGGGCAAATAGCCGCAGCTCATAAACACCCCATGTATCGGTATTCAGCAAGTAATGTTTCGCAGAGTCCAAACAATAATTGTGTTTCGGGTACGCCTCCTGGATGGGCATCCCTTTAAAAAGCTCCTCTTTCATCAAGTAGTCAAAACGGATCAGTTGTAAGAAGTGGTCCAGCTCCAAGGAGTAATGTCGTTGAAAGTAGGCGGTCAGCTTTTGATATTTCTTTTTTAGTTTAGGTACTTCATCAATAGATTCGATCCCCATCGAACGGACATAGTCGACCATTAGCTTTTGAGCCTCCGAATGATGCTCCCCAGTATGCAGCAGTTGAAATTCGGCAAAACTCACTTCTAGTTTATCTAGCAAACGATGAAATCGTTCGCAGGAAATCGTCGTTTTGCCATTTTCAAATTGCGATAACAAAGACATCGACAATTGTTCGTCCACTAATTCCTTCAATAGTAAGCCTTTGCTTTTGCGAAGCTCTTTCACTGTCGCACCATAATTGTTCATTTTTTCACCTTCTTTTTCAATATATTGAAATAAGCAGTTGCTTTTTCCGAAGAGCCTTTATAGTTGAATTATCTTATAGAAACGAGGGAAAAGCTATGGATACCCATATAAAAAAGAAAATGCTTCACGTGAAACATTTACAAAAGAGCTTCAAAGACAAAACCGTTTTGAAAGAGGTCACTTTTGACGTCACTCCTGGCGAAGTATTTGTCTTACTAGGATCAAACGGCGCTGGAAAAACCACTCTAGTCAAAATTTTGTCTACCATCCTGCCTTTTGACCAAGGAACCACGCTGATCGATGGGATCGACTTGACTAAAGATCCAGCAGCGATTCGCGAGAAAATCAGTCTGACGGGGCAATTTTCCGCCGTCGATCAAGAACTAACCGGACGAGAAAACTTGCTGATGATTGCTGCCTTGCGCCATGTCAAAAACAAACAATTGATCGTCCAACAGTTGTTAGAGCGTTTTGATTTGGTGGATGCCAGCAACAGACTAGTCAAAAACTATTCTGGTGGCATGCGACGGCGCTTAGACATCGCCATGAGTTTTATCGGCGAACCTGACCTGCTCTTTTTAGATGAACCGACGACCGGGTTAGACCCGCAAAACCGCTTAGCCACATGGCACATGATCAAAGAGATCGCCGCTCAAGGACGAACGATTTTCCTGACGACCCAATACCTAGAAGAAGCTGAATTTTTAGCAGACCAAGTCGCCATTTTGCATGAAGGGAAAATCATCTTGCAAGGAACACCAACGGAAGTCAAAGCACTGCACCCTTCGCAAACGATGGAAATCAGCGTATTGACAAAAGAACACTTGCAAACCGTGCGTCAGCATCTGTCTGATTTTCCGCTGCAAGTCAATGAGTCCAGTCTCTCTCTGGCATTTCCCGTCAGTCAAGACTTCCAGCATTCCTTCACGCTGTTGCAGGAACTCAATCAACTACCGATCACCATCACCAGTTTTAATCAAAAGAATGCTTCTTTAGAAGATATTTTTCTAACACTTGTCCAAGGAGGAAACCAATGAAAGCAATTATAGAAACCAACACCTTATTCAAGCGCAACCTCTTGCTATCGATTCGCAGTATGGAGACTCTGCTAAGTGGAATTTTGACCCCAGCGATTTTAATGATCCTCTTTGTCTATGTTTTTGGTGGCGCTATGAACGTCGGTGATACCTCTTATGTCGATTTTGTCGTTCCCGGTGTCCTCGTCCAATGTATCGCCCAAAGTGCTTCCTCCGTTGGGGTAACGGTGACGGAAGATTTGAAATCCGGCATGGTGGAACGGCTGATGACCTTGAATATTTCTAACTCAGCCTTTTTAAACGGCCATGTCTTCGCCGCGACCCTTCGGAGCTTGATCAGTACCTTGGTCGTATTGATCGTTGCCATGGTCATCGGTTTTCGCCCTCAAGCCACAGTTGCTGGCTGGGGGCTCGCCTTCCTATTGATCTTTTGCTTCACCTTCGCTTTTACTTGGGTCTCAGTTCTGGTTGGTCTCATCGCCAAAAGCCCCGAGACAGCTACCTTGTTTACTGTCTTGATCACCCTGTTGCCCTACTTAAGCTCTGGTTTCGTCCCTACGGAAACCATGCCGCGCCCGTTAGCCATTTTTGCTGAATACCAACCAATGTCGCCGATCATCCATTCTTTGCGAGGGCTTTTGTTAAACTTGAAAGATACCACCTTGATCAGTGCCTTTAGCTGGTGCGGTGGTATCGTAGTCGTGAGCTGGTTCTTGGCACGAATGCTTTATCAGAAACGGATACGCTAGGTAAAAGGAATCAGTGGTATAATATAAGTAGTTTTCTATTATAAAAAGGCAGGGATACCCATGGATCTTAAAAACCGGCTGATCGCCTTCGCTCAGACCTTCAATGATGTTCAGATCGACCATCCATTTGCAAAGTTTCCCGAGTACCAAGTCTTGCGGCACCGTAAAAGCGGCAAATGGTTTGGCTTGCTGATGACTGTAGAAAAGCAAAAATTAGGCTTGGAAGGAACGGAAATGATCGAAATTTTAGATGTCAAAGCAGCGCCCGAAATGGTTTCGATCATCAATCAAAGTCGCGGCTATTTACCCGCTTATCACATGAATAAAAACCATTGGCTCACCGCATTACTAGATGGCTCTGTATCAGAAAAACAACTCCAATCTTTGTTACGAGACAGCTATGAACGTACCCGTTAAAACTAAATATCAAAAAAAACCGATCAACGATGCGCCTATATAGGAGCACCGTTGATCGGTTTTCTTTTATAACGGATCCTGTGTCATCCGTGAGTCTAACGAAACACTTAGGCCAACTCTTCTCCGTTTGTTGCAATGACTTGTTTGTACCAATCGAAGGATTTTTTCTTGGAACGATCCATCGTGCCGTTGCCTTCGTCATCAAAGTCAACATAAATAAAGCCATAGCGTTTGCTCATTTCGCCTGTTGAAGCACTGACAAGGTCGATACAGCCCCATGGCGTGTAACCGATCAAGTCTACGCCATCAGCAATCGCTTCGCCCATTGCTTCAATGTGGCGGCGCAAGTAATCGATACGATAGTCATCTTCGATCTTACCTTCTTCGTTAAAGGTATCAATGGCTCCTAGGCCGTTTTCCACGATAAACAACGGTTTTTGGTAACGATCATACAATTCATTCAACGCGATGCGCAGCCCTTCTGGGTCGATTTGCCAGCCCCATTCACTTGCTTCTAAGAATGGATTCCGGACGCCGCCCAACAAGTTTCCTTGCACTTCATCGGCTTCTTCTGTGGTGATATCCACGGCAGAAGACATGTAGTAGCTGAAGCCAACATAGTCAACAGTATGTTCAGCAATCAAGGCTAAGTCTTCTTCGGTAATCTCAAGATCCTCTTTATTGACGCCGTGTTCTTTGTACAAACGATCCGTAAAGGATGGGTATTTGCCACGTACCTGCACGTCGGCACAGTAGTAGTTGAAGGCTTGATTATGGATCATCGTCGCCACTTGGTTGACTGGGTTCGCATCAATGCTGTAAGTCGTTGCATAAATGATCATACAACCGATCTGTAACTCTGGGTTTAATTCATGGCCGATTTTGACTGCTTTACTGCTGGCAACAAATTGGTTGTGCCACGCTTGGATCACGTTTGTAAAGTCGCTGGCCCCCGTGCTGTTGACCATTCCTTGACTCAATGCAGAGAAATGGAAAGCAGAGTTGATCTCATTGAAGGTCATCCAGTATTTGACTTTGCTGTGGAAACGTTCCAAGACGACTTTTGCAAAACGTTCATAGAAATCGATCAATGCTCGATTTTTCCAGCCACCGTATTCTTTGGCTAAATGCAAAGGCATTTCATAGTGGGAGATCGTAACCACTGGCTCGATCCCGTATTTCAAACATTCATCGATCAGCGCATCGTAAAATGCTAGCCCAGCTTCGTTTGGTGTCGTTTCATCGCCTTTTGGAAAGATACGTGTCCAAGCGATAGAAAAACGATAGCTCTTGAAGCCCATTTCTGCAAACAACGCAATGTCTTCTTTGAAACGGTCATAATGGTCGATCCCGCGATGATTTGGGTAGGTGTATTTGTCCTCATCGATCGTCCAATCAAACGTATCACTGCCTAAAATCGCTAAACGCTGTTTGCCGCCAGGCATTGCATCCGCCACTGACAAGCCTTTGCCATCGCGATCGAACGCCCCTTCTAATTGATTCGCTGCGGTCGCGCCGCCCCATAAGAAATTTTCTGGAAATTTTGCCATTTGCTCGTTCTCCTTTTGTTTTCTTTTGATAAACCTACCTAGCTGGTTACTGAAAAATCTCCGATAAAAAACAAAAAACCTAAATAAGAGCCGCTGCTAAAACGAGAATAGCGCTTTCTTATTTAGGTCTTGCCTGATCGAGTCAGTAACAATCCACGTGGGTTTTCTTTCTTTAACTATAGCACTAACTCGTTGGCTTGTCATCATAAAATCGGTTTCTTTTAAACCGTTTCCCCCGTTGCATCGATACTTTCAGTTTGTGGGTGACCCTCCGCTTGCGCAGCTTCTGCTTCGGTTTTTAATTTTCCTTTATCTAAGACTTTAACAAAAGGAATGTACAGCAAGCAGCCTGCCAAAACGCAAACGACTTGTAGAACTGCGACCTGCCAGCCTCCAGCTAGAAACCCATTTAGAAAAATCGGTGTGCCAAAGGGAACTTGTACGCCACTAAGTCGTGGAACGATCCCACTCCAGATCGCTAGGTACGCCACAAGCACTTGAACCAATGGTGTTAATATGAACGGAATCGCCATGATTGGATTCAAAATCAGCGGTAAGCCAAAAATCACCGGCTCATTAATGGTGAACAATCCAGGAACGGCACTTAGGTTAGCGACTGTCCGTGATTGTTTTGATTTCGCCAACAGCAAAATAACGATAATCAATGACAATGTTCCCCCAGCCCCACCAATACCAGCAAACAAATCATAAAACGACTTGCTCAAAATATTTGGCAGCTCGGAACGAGCAACACCGCTAGCTAAAGCATCCATATTTTCTACATCCATTGGTAAGTACAAAGCGGTGACAAAGCTACCCACCACCAACGAACCATGGATACCGAAGAACCATAGCACCATTTGGATCAGTACAATAAATAGCAACGAACCGACACTAGAAGACAAGCTTTGCAGCGGCATTGCCAAGATTTGATAGATGAAATCTGAAAATGAGCCATAAGAAGTAAAACTGAATGCCCAGCTAATGACGATCGCGGTAAACCCAGAAATAATTGCTGGAATCAAACCGGCGAAGGTATCCGTCACAAATTGCGGCACGCCTGCTGGCATTTTGATGGCGATATTTTTTTCTAAAATAAAGCAGTACAAACGAGCAAAAACTAAGCCGCAGATCATAGCGGTAAACAAGCCTTGAGCGCCGAGTTTGCTCATGTCGAGGGTCGTTGTTTCCTCCAAGGTGACCATTGGCGTCATCATCAAAAAGGCAAACAACGAAACGATGCCGGCAGGGACTGCCGACTGCTTAAATTCTGTCGCTAAACGGTGACCGACAAGAAAGGAAGCGTACACTGAGATAACCCCAACGGTCATACTGTAACCGACGGAAAAATAACCGCCAATATTGATCGAGTTGATAAAATCTGTCCACCCTTGAATCGGCAAAACTGCTAACAACAAGGCGATCGAGCCAATAATGTTGATCGGCAGCGTCGCCATCAACCCGTTTGAAATTGCCTTTAAATACCGATTGTTGGAGATTTTATCTGCAAATACTAATACCTTATCCATATATTTATCCATTTTCTTTTCACTCCTTTATTTGGATGACGAACAATACATCTTCGTGACAATTGTGGGGATGGAAAACAGTGATACCATCAGTAACTGTCAGTTTTGGTTTCAAGAAACGATTGGTGTTCAAATCGATCAATGTGACGGTCGCTGTAGAAAGATCTCCTTGCAGGCGAACTGTTGTATTGCTTGGCAAGTAAAGCAAGGCATCCTTCCTTCCTGCGATAGCTGCCATACGAATCTGTTCATCTGCATCGATCAAGCGCTCTTGGCAAGGCACAAGCTCCTGAATATTTAATAATTCAAATAATTGCTTGATAAAGCTATAATCATCTGCCCCAGGAAAAGACAAAGCTTCTGGCCAAATCATCGGACGATCAAACGCTTCCCCGATTTCTTCCGCAAAGGTTGCCGTCGGGGTTTGCCAACTCCAGATGCCGTGGGCACCGTACGTGATCCCAGCCGAGCCGCCGGCTAACAATGATTGCCATGCTGCTTTGCGGACATCTTTTTGACCAAATCGACCGTATACGTGACGGGCATAGCCCATTTGTTCATAGCAAGGTTCTGAGTTGATGATCGGCAGTTGCGGTTCTCGTTGATAAAAACGCTCTGCCAAATAATAAGGCATATTCAAAAAGGCGCTGTTATGACCTGATTGGTATAAAAATAAGTCCAAATGTTCGACGATAGGTTCAGGGATTTCTTCAAAACGTCCCTTGATATGAATCGTTTTCAAGGTATTGGGCGAATGCTTTTCAAAGAAAACAAAGGCTTCTAGATACGTATCGATGGTTGGCTGTGTTGGGAAGTCCGTATCGCCACCAATAAAGTAGATCGGATGGAAGGCATCAAACGTCTTAATCACTTTTTGATAGTAGGCCTGGCGGCAATCCTCCGGCAACACGTTGCGTTCTTTGTCCAACTGGCTAGCCCAAGTGCCAGCGACATAGTTTGACCACAAGACAACCAATGCTAAATTAAAGCCTTTTTCATCGGCAATTTTACAAAGACGCTGAGCCCGTTCGAAATAGGCATCCTCCCAAACCGTAAAATCAAAGACACCCGCATCAAGGGGAAACGGCAAGCAGTCAAATTGACCACGGCTGCGATCCCATTGCGGTAACACATTGATTTGAAGGGTGTTGAATCCCTGCTCTTTGCGTTTGTCTAAGTAGGTGATCCAGTCATTTTCTTGAATACTAGTAAAAGCACTCCAGCAAGTATCGGCTAAATAAAAGAAATGCTGTCCGTCTCGCAATAAGGTGCGTTTGTTTTGGTTTACGGTGATTTTCACGGTGGAGCTCTCCTTTCATCGGCACAAGTTGTGCACTGGCGGTTATTAATCAATATAACTACTGAGCCAGCCTTCGCACAGCTCAAACCATTTGGCGACATGGGCATTGAGGTGACTTGACTTGCGTGCCGTTGTTCGATCCGCTAATGCCAGTCCGTGTTCGCCTTTTTCAAAAATATGCAGTTCGAATGGAATTTCTGCTTCTCTTAATTTGACCGCCAACTTCAACGAGTGCGCCACATCGACTAAGACGTCTTCCGTCGTATGCCAGAGAAACATCGGAGGTGTCCACTGATCGACATGATGCAAAATGTTCATGGATTGAATGGCTTCTTCCGTCGGTTGTTTACTCCCAAAAAAGCGCTCGTTGGCAGTTAAAGGTGTTTCGATTAGACGAGCGGCAAAGCCTAGCTCATCGATTGGGAAAGCATGCTCTTGATAAACCAATGGGTAGCCAGCGATCGCCAAATTCACTTTCAGTAAGTCACTGCTGACGCCCAACGCTTCTGCCAGCTCAGCATCGTGCCAGCGCGTCGCTAGCTGCAACGCTAGATGTCCGCCTGCTGAAAAACCGCAAACGATGATTTGCTCCTCATCCACCAACCATTCTTGAGCATGCGCACGAATGATTTTGACGGTTTGGGCGGCTTCCATCAAGGCATTGTGGGGAACGTTTTTCACCTGATCACCGGTGGTGTACCATAAAACAACGCTATTTAGCCCGATACTATTGAATTTCAAGGCAATGACTTCCGCCTCTCGATCACTGGTAAAGGCGTAGCCGCCGCCTGGACAGACGATCACTAGCGGTCGTTTCTTGCCGACATTGTACTCTTTGGATTGGTGCAATAAATAGGTATCCACGTAAGCCGTTTGATTCAGTTGAATTCGTTGAATCTCCATATAGTTCCTCCTTTATCCTTCACTAAAAGCAGCTGACTTCTCAATGAACCGTTTCCATTTTTCATATTTCAAACGGATCACGGCCTGTTCGGCTTGCGGAACGATCGTGGTTTGCTGAATAGCTGGTTCATTCATGGTTGGTTTGGCAACAAGCATTGTGCCGATGGCTGAAAATTCTTCGACTTCGCTGACGATGACGGGTTTATTGATCAAAGTCGCCAATAAGCTCATCAAGGCGCGGTTTTTCGAAACACCGCCATCGATCATTACCTGATTGATCAGTCGTTCAGCGACTTCTTCCATCACATCGATCACTGCTTTGATTTGAAAAATGATGCTTTCTAAAACGGCTTTCAACAGCTCATGAGTCGTCGTTGTGCGTTTCATGCCGACAAAGCTGGCAGTCATCGTATTATCCCAAAAAGGGGCACCCATTCCTTGCAATGCTGGGATAAAATAGATGTCTTCTTGACTGTCACTGGTCAGCACTTCTTGACAGATCTCAGCTACATCTGGCAGCGGAGCCACTTGCTCACTGAACCAGTTGATGGCGTCACCACAGGAACGGATGATGCCTTCTAGCGCAAACGCTGTTTCCTGGCTAGTTTGCCAGCCGACCGTCGTCAAAATGCGGCGATCCCGCAACGTCTGCTCCTGCTGCACTTGCATCATGATCGAACAACCGGTGCCCATCGTGATTTTTACATCCCCAAGGCTTTGACAACCTTCCCCAAATAATGCCGCTTGTGAATCGGCTAAGATCCCTTTGATAGGGATTCCGTGATAGCTACCGAAAACCGTATCAGCAGGTTTGATCGCTGGCAAGTCTGCTAAATGGATGCCAAAAAGTTTGACGAGTTCTGCATCCCAACGGCCCTCTTCAATATTGTAAAACAATGTTCGGCAAGCGTTGCTGGCTTCTGTCGCAAATACTGTCCCTTGCGTTAAATTCCACAACAGCCAGCTGTCCATCGTACCGATCGCCAATTCGCCAGTCCCCGACTTTTCTTTGATGGCTGATAATTCTTGGGCCAACCATTTCACTTTGGTGCCGGAAAAATACGGATCTAAACGCAAACCGGTCTTTTGATTGATCGTCTTTTCCCAGCCTTGTGCCGTCAATTCTTCACAAATCGTAGCGCTGCGGTTGCATTGCCACACGATCGCATTGTACAGGGGATTGCCGGTCAATCGATCCCAAGCAACGATCGTTTCTCGCTGATTGGTCAATGACAAGGAAACGATTTGATCTGCAGTGATCGCTTGTTCTTGCAACACTTGTGCCAGCAATTCTTGGACATTTTGCCAAATCTCAAGGGGATCATGTTCGACCCACCCGACTTTTGGATAAATTTGGCGATGTTTTTTATCGTAACGCTGCAGGATTTTCCCTTCTTGAAACAGTAAGAGCTTGGTACCGGATGTACTCTGATCTAAAACAAGCTGATAGGTCTTGTCCATCTTAAGCTCCTAGAAACGCAACCGCTGTTTTCGCTATGGAGCCACCGTCTAAGCCATAATGGGCAAACAGTTCTGACGAAGAACCAGTAATCAAGGCTTCATCCGGAAAAGCAATGATTTTTTGTCGAATGCCCGTTTCTTCTGCCAGCGTTTCCGCCACGGCAGCTCCTAAGCCGTTGTATCGGCTGTGTTCTTCCACAGTGATCACGGTGCCTGTTTCTTTCGCCACTCGTTTGACCGTTTCTGAATCAAAGGGCTTCAAGGAATGAACATTTAAAACGGTAGCAGTGATACCTTGTCTTTCCAATAGCTCAGCAGCATCCAACGCTTGGCGCACGGTTTCGCCAGTGGCGAGCAATGCGACATCTTGACCGCTTCTCAGCTCAATGGCTTTGCCGATCTCAAAAGGATAATCTGCAGAATCATAACAATCTTCAACAGGATTGCGACCGAGACGGATATAGGCTGGTTCATTTGATGCCGCTAAGGCTTTAAACATTTGGATCGTTTCAAAGCGATCTGCTGGCAACAGCACTTGCAAATTAGGGATCGCTCGTGCCACTGCGATGTCTTGCAAGGAATGATGACTCATGCCTAATGCCCCATAGCTGACACCGCCGCTGATGCCTACGAGTTTGACATTTTTATTCGAATACGCGACATCGACTTTGATCTGCTCGATACTGCGCATGCTGAGAAAACAAGCAGGGGATGCAACGAAAGGGCGTTTGCCCATATGGGCTAAGCCGGCCGCAATACTGACGATGTTTTGCTCTGCGATCCCTACTTCCACCAATTGTGTCGGTAATTCCTTGGCAAAAGGTGCTAACGAAGCGGAACCACGAGAATCACTGGTCAACACCGTGATCGCAGGATTCTTTTTTCCTTCTTCAATCAATACGTCGCACATCGCTTGGCGATTGGCAATATTATTTTTTCCCATGAGTCAAAACCTCCATTTGCTGATCAAGTTCGGCAATAGCTTGTGCAAGCTCTTCTGCCGTTGGCACTTTATGATGCCATTGCGCTTGATTTTCGGCTGCAGAATAGCCTTTGCCTTTGATGGTTTTAGCAATGACCAGCTTCGGTTGATTGGGCTGATGCGGTTTTTCTAATGCAGCCACCAAGGCAGCCATATCATTGCCATCAACGATATGCACATCCCAACCAAAGGCACGCCATTTTTCATCTAGCGGCTCCACTGCCATCACATCTTCCGAGGCTCCAGTGATCTGCAAGCCGTTGCGATCAATGATGGCGGTCAAATTGTCCAGCTGGTAGTTGGCAGCCGCCATGGCTCCTTCCCATACCGAGCCTTCTGCTAATTCGCCATCTCCCAACAACGTATAGGTTTGATACGTGCGGTGATCCAGTTTGCCTGCCAAGGCGATCCCTACTGCGACGGGTAAGCCGTGACCTAGCGAACCAGTATTCATCTCAACCCCAGCTACTTTATTGTTTGGATGACCGATCAGTCGTGAACCAAATTGCGAAAAGGTGGCTAATTCTTCTTTCGGCAAAAAACCTTTGTCCGCTAAAACGGCCCATAGTACTTCTGCCGCATGTCCTTTACTTTGGATATACTGGTCACGATCTTGCTTTTGGGGATCTTTCGCATCCACATTCATTATCTGATAATACAGGGCCACTAAAATATCGGTACAAGAAAGATCCGAACCAGTATGACCCGTTTTTGCTTGATAGATCAGCTCTAACACGGATTTTCGAATCGTTAAAGCCTTCATTTCCAGCTCGTTTATTTCCATGATTGATCCCCTCTCAAGTATGCTTTGACGTCTTCTTCGATCGGATCATAAAAATCTGGCTGCACGCCGATATATTTGCACGCTTCGTACAAGATCGGCACCACATTTTTTCTGACCGCCGCAACATGATGAATATAAGGTCCTTCAACGAGTTTGAATTCCAAGCGATTCAAATTCGCAAATTCTAGATAGAGATAGGTCCCTTGATTGTATGGTCCATCGATCCCTTTGCCGGTGCCCATCAGCAACGAATACTCGCCGTTGTCTCCATCAAAGCGACACAACGTATACTCGTCTTTGATTGCCCGAAAAGCGACTGATCCCGGATAGTCAAAAACAAAATGCCGTTGCGGCAAAATGGGTTTGGTCTCCGCGGTGGAATAAGCAAAAACCCCTAAGTGCTGCAGCAATTCGCCATTCTCGTTTTCTGGATGGCGGCAGTTGACATCCGCAAAGATCGCACGGTGTTCCCCCAACGAAGCGGCTTCGACCAACAGTTCCGAGATCGCCCCATGAACATCCGTCTCACAGACAAAAGGCAGACCTTCTTCTTGTAAAAGCGACAGGGAGGCATACGGTAAAATACCGATTTCGTCTTGTAAAGCCGTCCAACACTGGATGACCCCTGCATTGCAGCCGTAGCTTTCACATAAGTTTTGCAAGGCCACTTTAAGGGCTGCCACCATCTCCAAATCTTTCGCCGAAATTTGGACTTCCGTATTGGTTTCGAAATAATCAATGACTGCTTGCAATTTATCTGGCTGCTGTTCTTTGACTTTCTTGATTTCTTGCACCACTTCTTGGATCGGTACTGGTGATAGCGAGATATTGAAACGCTCCAATAGTTCGCCTTCGTTGCAGATCACGGTCCAAAAATCAAAGGGGCGTGGGCCAACTTGCAAGATTCGTGTTTGTTTGAAGGTCTTGACGACATTGCAGACTTTGATAAAGTCTTGCAAGCCGCGGGCAAATTCCGGTGAATCAATATCAGAATTTTTGACATAGGTGAAAGGTACCTTGAAACGGCGCAAGACTTTCCCGATAGCGAAAAGACCGCATTGCGTATCCCGCAAACGTGAACCATCGGCGGCTGGTGTCTCGTCTTTGGGTCCCCATAGTAAGACGGGGACATCTAGTTTTTTGGCTAGACGAGCACAGGCATATTCCGTACCAAAGTTTTCATTGGCTAGAAAAAGACCGTCGATTTTTGCTGCTTTGAATTTTTCGGCGATTTTTTCAACCCCTTCATCATCGTATAGCAAGCCATCTTCGTTGATATCTAAAATATCTACATAATCAATGGCCAGTTCGTCCATTTTTTGTCGTGTCAGATTGGCGTACTCAATGGCTGCTTCTGCACTAAATAAATTTCTTCTAGTCGGGGCGAACCCGATTGTTACTTTATCCATAAAACCACCCTTTGCGTTTTAGTATATTTAGCTAAATTTTTATTTCTTCGACGATTCGTGCTACATTTCTGCTCAGAAATTCCTTATCCGTCAGTAAAACGATTTTTTTATTAGGAAAGGCTGTTACGACTTTCGCTTGATTGAAGCGGGTTTGAGGAGCTAAAATCAAAAAATCATAGTCATTTCCCACCATAAATATTTCTGAAAAAGGCGCGGAATTCACTTGGTAATGCTGATCATCCGCTAGTTGTTCTTTGAGCGCTTTGACGAGCAGTGCGCTGGAGAGCCCAGTTGCACAAAAGAGACCGATCTGTGTCATCTATTCACTTCCTCAAAATGTAATCCCTTACTTTTTACACCTTAAATATAGCATAAGCTAAATATTTTGCAACAGTTTTAGATAAATATTTTTGTTTAATAACTAAAAAAAGACAAAACGCTTGCTAAACGTTTTGTCTTCTTCTTATTTTTTTCTTATTTGATGCTTTCGCGTTCGACGATCGTCGTGGCGACCAGCATTTTCAGATGGTTTTCATCTTCACTGGTGATTTTCTCGATCAAGCGTCGCACGGCTTGGCGACCAAGGTACACTTTATCTACTTTGACGGTGGTCAGCGGTGGGTTGCAAAATTCCGCCAAAGGAATATCATCGAACCCAACGATGGCCAACGGATGATCGGGGAACACTTCGCGAATGGCTTTCATTGCACCGATGGCGATATTGTCATTGACCGCAAAAAAGGCGCTTGGTAACGGCCGCTGATCGGCACGCAAGGATTCCAAATAGACCTTCATGTCTTGATATGAGCCCTCCAAGGTGGGTTCTACTAAGGCTTCCGTCTCTTCATAATGGATCAGATCATGCTCTTGGATCGCTTGAATAAACCCTTGCTTGCGTTCACGGAAATTGTTGATTTGAAAGGTTGAGTTGATGATGCCAATGTCTCGGTGGCCTTTTTCGATCATCTTTTCAACGATCTCATAGGCGCTGTCACGATTATTGATGGCGACAAAATCAAAGTCCTGCGAATTAAAAATCGTATCTAAAATCACTAAGGGTACTTCCAAATGACGGAAGACTGCTAAATCTTGTTTTTCCAATTCCGTTCCTAACAATAGCAAACCATCTACTAATTCTGGGCGGATCTTTTCGATCGGGTCTTCCTCTGGCGCCAATGTGATATGGGAAATGACCAATTCATAGCCTAACGCGCTGCATTCCATTTCGATCCCCCGGATCAATTCAGAAAAGAAAGGCGTATCCCCTACGACATTTCCTTGTTTGTTCATTACAACAAATTTGATCTTTTGGCTTTCCGTTTTTTTAATTTCTCGCTGATCAAAATACCCCATCTCACGAGCGATCTTCAAGATCGCTTGCCGTTTTTGTTCACTGATCCCCTTACGATTGTTGATTGCATTAGAGACAGTTCCGCTGGAAACGCCAGCTTTTCGGGCAATATCAGAGATCACAACTTTCATTTGCTCACCGCTTTCTGCTTCTCATTCTGTTAAAAGTATAGCAAAAGAATTGTTTTTTTACTACCAAAAAAGCTAAAACAAACTAAAATTTTTAGTTTGTTTTAGCTTCTACTTTGATTAGTTACTTTGTTCCGCCAAAATGCAGAAGGACAAGGGGTCGATGGTTATTCTTGGCGCTGCTACGCCGCGAGAAGTGATCCCAGCTCCTTTGGGGTCAGCAATGATGTGCCAAGAAGCATTTTCTGTTGCCGTCGGTAAGTCAAAGGACCAGCTTTCTTCCGTGCTATTGAGTATAACGAATAAAGAACGCCATGGATGCTGTTTGTCACGATTGGGTACTTGATACGCCAAGCGATTTTCATTCTTTGTCTCATAAAAGACCATGCTTTCAGCCGTTTGGGTCGTGGCATCTCTCAATGGTGCATAGGACTGCCGCAATGCCCACAAGCCCCGATACAGCTCGCGCAACTCTTTGAAGGTTTTGGCACGTGACCAATCCAGCTGATTGACTGCCAGTGGCGAACGGAAGGAATTTTCATCGCCTTCTTTGGTACGGCCAAATTCTTCCCCAGCTTGAGTCAGCACTGCTCCTTGGCTAGTAAACAAAATGGCTGCTGCTAGTTTATTGCGGGCTAAAAGCTCAGGATCAAACTCATAATTTCTTTCCTTCACTGAAGCCTGCATGGTTGCCACCAGCTTGTCCCATAAGGTCAAATTATCATGGACTGAAGCATAGGCGATCACTTGGCGGGGCGATTTTGCCCAGCGCTCGGCGCCTTCTTGTGCGGCAACTTTCGTATTTCCTTGAATCGCCGTTGCCAAATTTGCTGCATAAAAGGTTTGCTTGACTTGCGGTTGACCATTCATTCCTTGAATAAACGCGCCGTCTGTTTCTTCAAAGACATCGCCTTTGATACTGTCTCTTAAATCATTGCTAAAAACCGCAACGCCTTCTGACAGTGCCCAAACATTACTTTTATTTGCTGGGATATTCGGCTGAATAATTTGATTGCTGCCGGCATCCCATGGCTCGCCGTATAAAATCACATGGCTGAAGCCGGCATCATCTAGGCGTTGACGCAATTGGTTCATGGTTTCCACATCGATCAAGCCCATCAAATCAAAACGAAAGCCGTCGATTTTGTATTCTTGCGCCCAATATAAAACTGAATCAATGATAAATTTACGCATCATTTTCCGTTCAGAAGCCACTTCATTGCCGCAAGCAGAACCGTCCGCAAAATTCCCTGCATCATCTTGACGGTAGTAATAATCAGGAACCGTCAAATTAAACCATGATTCTTCCGTGATCGCAGTGTGATTAAAGACCACATCCATCACAACGCCGATGGCTTCTTCGTGCAGCGATTGGATCATTTGCTTGCATTCACGAATCCGCGCCTTGGGATCACTAGGATCAGAAGCGTATCGTCCTTCAGGTACATTGTAATTTTTCGGATCATAGCCCCAGTTGTAGGCAGACGAAGTTTCATCATTGTCAAAATCGAAGATCGGCAGCAGATGAACATAATTGATCCCCAGCTCTTTTAAATAGGCCATGCCAGTTGGTTGACTTTCATCTCCCACCAGATGGGTCTTTTTTTCAGTGAAGGCTAAATATTTTCCGCTATTTTCTGGTGAAATACCGCTGTTTTCGGCACCACTGAAATCTTCGACATGTAATTCCCAAATATAGGCATCTGTGATCGACTGCTGACCGACGCCGTGACTTTCCTGCCAACCTTCAGGATCTGTTTCCTTTAAATCAATGATCGCACCGCGGTTTCCGTTGATCCCTACTGCCTTGGCATAAAGATCCATCGCTTCTATTTTCTGCCCATCTCGTTGAAACTCAAAGGTATAAAACAGCTCCTTGACGTTTTCTTCCGTCGTGACTTGCCAACAGTTGTCTTCTTGAACCATCGGCAGCGTCAGCAGACGATCGTCAGTCCCAGCAACACCGCTTTGATAAAGCAATACTGAAACGGCCTCTGCCTCTGGTGACCAGCATTTGAACGTGGTTTGCTGTCCTTGAAAAGTCACACCAAGATCATTCCCGTGATACGTATGTTCTTCTAAAAAACCGATCCTGCGATCGATCGCAATCTTTTTTTCTCCATACTGCGTGTTTTGTCCCATCAAAATTCCTCCATTCAACGTTTCTAACTATAAAAGCCAGTTACTTTTCTGCTATTTCTACCTTCTCATATTTCTTGAAAATTGCCAACAATAACTGACAGCGTGCATACAAAAAACAGCTAAGACCAAAAAAGCAGGCAATGTACATGCTGAAAACCAGCGCATAGGGTGAAAGAAGCATGATGACAATAGGGGCTGCAGTCAGAATATGAAGACTAAGTATTTTAAAAGGGTGCTTTGCGGCGACTTTTATGCTGTTCAAAAGGATCGTTTTGATTCCGCTATCGTAACGTGCGAGTAAGAAAAACGAAACTTGGAAAAATTGAAGCCACATGAACGTACAAATTACTAAGCCTACGGTAAAAAGATCAGGCGTCCCTTTTAGTTGGAAATAATACAACCAATCAGCAGTCAAAAGCCACAAAGAAAAAAGTAGACTGAGCCAGATAAGAGTGCTCTTTCGAAAGCTTTGGCAAAAGACCGACCAAAACTGCTGAACAACAGCCGGTGCTTTTCCTTCTATCAGATCAGTCGCCACTTTAGAACCCGCAGTAATGGCTGCACCGATCGTGAAGAGCGGCAAACTAAAAAACAAGAGTAGTACATTTAATAGGAGCAACTGGCTGAATTTCCAAGCGATTCGTGCGAAGAAGTTTTCTGAATGAAAAAAGTGTATCATGTGGGTTTACTCCTTTACTGATCCGACAACGATTCCTTGAACGAAATATTTTTGTAGAAGCGGATAAATAATCAATAACGGCACCACTGCCACCACGATCTTCGCTGCATTCAAGTTTCGATCAGAGACCGCTAGTAGACTTTGTAGCTGCTCGGAAGTCAAATTCCCGGCTTGTTGCATTGTTTCAGCAATGTTGACTGATAGTGTTTGGATATAGGTCATTAAAGGATAGTTTTCAGTCTTGGTCATATAGATCAGTCCACTAAAAAAATCATTCCAACTACCGACAATACTGAATAGAGAAACGGTTGCCAAACACGGCAAAGACATTGGAATATAGATTCGTCCCAAAATCTGCAGTGGGTTGGCCCCATCGATCCGAGCAGATTCTTCCAATGATTTGGGAATTCCCCGAAAGAAATTCATCACCAAGATCACACTGCCGATAGGGACTGCACTAGGTAAAATCAGGGACCAAATCGTATTCAATAATCCTAGATTGCGAACGACCAAATACGTTGGAATCATGCCGCCACTGAAGAGCATAGCGAAAACCATCACACTCATGAATAATTTTCTCGTTCGAAATACTTTTTTTGATTTAGATAGCGGGTAAGCCATCGTTACGATCATCACCAAATTCAGCAATAAAGAGATCACCACACGAATGACTGAAATACCAAAAGAACGCCAAAACTGCTGATCGCTCATGATGCGCTCATAAGCCGCTAAGGTCAGATCCACTGGCCATAGCCCCACAGCATTTGCAGCGACCGCACTGCTGCTGCTTAAAGAAAGTGCCACGACATTCAACATCGGTACTAAACAAGAAAGAGCCAAAACAATGACGATCAAATAAATTACTGCATGCCGTATACTAAATTTTTCTTTCATCTCTTTTTTCCTTTCCTTAAAACATCACTCTGTCAGTCTTCTTCTCCGCAATTTTGTTGGAAGACCAAATCAAGAATAGACCGATCACCGATTTGACCAGACCAACGGCGGTTCCTAAGCTATAGTCTCTACCGATCAGACCGATTCGGTAGACATAGGTATCGATAATATCGCCGCTTTGATACACAACCGGAGAATACAGGTTATAAATTTGGTCGAAGCCGGCATTCAAGATATTAGGCAGCGACAAAATCGTCATCAGCAAAATAAAAGGCATCATCCCCGGCAGGGTTACGTGCCAGACTTTTTTTGACCAAGAAGCACCATCCATCGTTGCTGCTTCATATAATCCCGGATCAATCGAGGTAATGGCAGCAAGGTACACGATTGAACTGTAACCAAAACTTTTCCAAACATCGGTCCCGATCAGCAAACGAGGAAACAGCTGATTACTACCCAAAAAGTTTAATGGTTCTACACCAAAGTTTTGTAAAATCTGATTCACCGTTCCATCAAGACTGAATAAATTGACCACTACTGAAGCCAATATGACCCATGAAAGAAAATGGGGCAAATATACGATGGTCTGAATGGAGCGTTTCATCCACTTTACACGTACTTCATTTAATAGAATCGCAAAAAGAATCGGTACGATCGTATTAAAGACAATTTTCCAGAAAGCGATGAAAATCGTGTTTTTAGTTACTAAGAAAATATCCGGTAAACTGAACAAATAGCGAAAGTGCTCGAATCCCACAAATTCAGAACCAAATACACCTTTCGCTGGCACATAATCTTGAAATGCCATCAACAACCCAAACATAGGACCATAAGAAAAAATCAAAATAAAAATTATGCCTGGTAAAATCATCCCTAGAAAGAAAAGCTGATCTCGAGAAAACCACTTTTTCTTTTCTTTTTTGCTTTCTTTTTCAACAGAAAGTTCCATTTACTTACTCCTCCATAAATTTTTTGCCTCACCAGCCGCTTGATGAAAAAATTCGAACAAAGAAAAGGCACCTGCAGTCGGTTTTCCTGCATACAACCTTGCTTTTCTTTGTTCGAAAGACGAGTGTCAGAACCGCTGGAGTGGCCGCTTAATTATCTGCTCGCTGATCTACTACTTCTTGCATTTCTTCAAGTATGGCTGTCCCACCCTGGCTATTCCAGGTTTCAACATAGTTGTCGAAGTTTTCCAGGGGTTCTTCTCCAGTGATAAACTTAATGAAGGTCTCTTCCTCCAGTTTCCCTACTTGTGCGCCGTTTCGTTCATTGGCTTTGATCGAATCAAAACGCGGTGGTTTCACTTCATTCAAGCGTCCTTGCTCTCTGATACCGCCCATCACATTATTGACGGCTAAATAGCGGGAGGCATAGCGGGTCCAGTCCACCGGATCAGTTTCTTCAGGGCTATCCAGATATTGCTTGATTTTTTCGGCGTTTTCTTTGATGAAGAAGTTGGAGATATCCTCGATAGATGTTTCGCCAACCGCCGCCTTGGAAGCTTCTACTGCATCATCAATCTCACTATAGGCTTTTAAGAAAACAACATTCCATGGACGAACCGTCCCATCGACATCCACTTTCGCATAGTCATAAATTTCCGGAAACTCGGTTTCAATATCTTCCGAGTTGGCAACTTCACCATAAATCAGATTGATCATCTCCATGATTTTTTCCGGCTCAGAAAAACCTTTGCGCACCACGATGTATTGCCCAGTGCCGCGGTTAGCCACGGCATTGACCCCTCCATCGCCGTTAGCATTTTCAAGGGCATAAGGAACAAATTCAGCATTTGGATCATTTTGTTTGGCTTGTACTAAGCCCCAGTCAGGCATGTGCCAAGGACCAAAAGCGATGCCCGTTTCTCCATTAACCATCATGGCATGGATATCGTCATACGTGCGGGTACCAAATTGCGGATCCATGAACCCTTCATCTTGCCAGTCCTTCAGTAGCGTTAGTGCTTCTTTCATTTCTGGCGTATTGGATCCATAAAACATCTGCCCATTCTCATCTTGGAGATACGATTTTGGGTAGGCTCCAAACGCATTCATGATGGCTGTTCCGGTATATGCCGTGCCGCCATGATTTGGCGAAGACAACCAGAAGGCCAATGGCAAACCAACTGCTTTTCCGGTATTGGCTAAATCATTTTCTTGAAAAGCAATCGCTGTTTCCTTCAACTCATCCAATGTAATTGAGCGATTGCCATCTTTATCCAGTTCAATACCTAGCTCATCTAGCCAGTCCTGGCGCAACCAGACAAGATTGGGCCCGAAGTCATCGCTAGTAGATGGGATCGCCATCAAGCGATCATCAAGCGTGGCTGCTTCTAACTGAATCCCATCAAACGAATCATAGATGTCTTTTAGAAAATCGTCGGCATGCTCCTCAAATACTTCGGTCAAGTCTTCCACTAAATCATTGTTAACTAATTCTTCCAATTCATCTCTTGATCCGACGATCATCGTATCCGGTAGTTCCCCTGAAGCGATCGCTAGCGATACTTGACGATCATAGTCTTCCCCATGGGCTTCAAAGGCACTCTCCAGCTCGATGCCCAAGCGTTCTTGAATCAATCGAGTATATGCGTTATTGCTGTAAGAATCCCCCTCAGGCAGTTTCGAGTTCGGTGCGGTCTGGCGTCCGATCGTAATCACGGTATCCCCATTTTCATTGGTCTTTGCTTCTTCTGAACTGCATCCTGTCATAATAAGTGCTGAAGCAACTGCTGTTAACATTGCTGTCCCCCGCCTAAATTTCATTGTTTTCCTCCTCAAACTTTTTTGATATCCTTATTATACGCAATCGCTTCCACAGAAAATATAGCACTTTTTTCAGATTCATAGCACGATTTCCAGAAAAATAAAACGTTTACAAATTCGCTCTGTTGCTTTTTTTGTTTATCGCTTACTATAGAAAGAAGAAGCGACTGCGTAATTTTCTCTATACGAAAGGACGGCGAAAACCATGTACCGACTGCTGCTTGCTGATGACAGCTACGATCAAAGAGAAGTGATCAAATACTTCTTGAGTCAGCATGAAAAAGAATGGCTGATCGAAGAAGCCAAAAATGGCCGCGAAGCCTGGCAACTTTTTCAGGAACAGCCCTTTGACTTGATAATTACCGACGTAAAGATGCCCTTTATGGATGGACATGCCCTCGTAGCGAGAATCAAAGAAGCAGTTCCTGAAATTCCTGTGATGTTTATCAGCGGCTTTGAAGATTTTCATTATGTAAAAAAAGCCATACAGTTACAAGCGGTTGACTACCTCTTAAAACCAATCGACCCTGATGATTTTTATGAACAAATAAATAAAATCATTCTTTTTATTGATCAACAAAAGCAGCGCGCTTACACAAAAACAATCGCACAAACCCATTACTTGAAAGAGATTTTGAGTAAACTTTTTTATGGCTATCCTTGGCATTCACTGCCGAAGGAAGAGCAATCGATTGCACAAGATTTTTTTAAGACTCATCCCTCTTTTTTTCTCGTTACTTGGCCGCTGGATTCTTGGAATGCGCCGGATTTTGTCCCTTCGCTATCTGCTGCATTTCCTGAAATGTTCAGTTTGTTTTTAGCTCCAGCACAACTGCTCTTTTTTAACGAACCTTTGCCAAAAAGGGAAATCGAAGAGCGAAAAAACAACTTAACTACCTATTTTTCCGAACAGTTTCAGCAAAAAATAACACTTTTTGACAGCGGACCAGTTCCCCACCATTCAGGGGTGTATGGCACCTATCATGACTTACTGAGAACCAGTCAGCGGTCTTTTTATCAGCAAAACAAAGGGAAAATCTGCCAGCTGCTTCCGGGAGATCACTACATCGTCAAGAAAGCGCTTTTTGAAAAAACCGTTTCGTATGTGAATCAATACGAAAGTAAAAAAGCCCACGCGCTTGTGAAAACAGTTTTCGACTGCTTTGAAACAAATGGACGTGAGGAACCAACCAATGCCAAGTTTTATTTTGCGACCTTTTATCAAACAATCATCGATCAGTGCACGATCACTTTTGATGCGGAGTGTGGCGCTAATCAGATTGGAAAAATACTGGAAGCGCCAAGTCTGCAACTAATTGCGGATATTTTTGATGCCCTCTTCCATTATATCCATGATGCCTTGCTTCAAATCAACGGGAGCCAGTCAAATGACTATGTGCGCCAAGTAAAATCCTATATATTCGCTCATTTTCACCAAGAGTTGAGCTTGGAGCGGTTAGCAAAGGAAGTCAATATCAATCCTAACTACCTAAGCGAATTATTCAGTACTTCTGAAGGCATGGGTATCACCAAATACATCAAGTCTTACCGTATCAAACAGGCTCAGAAGCGTTTAAAGAACTCGAACTGCAGCATTCGAACTATCTCCAAACAAGTTGGCTTTAATCATTATTCCTATTTTTGCAAAACGTTCCGAGAAATTGTCGGAATGACGCCGGATGCGTATAGAAAGAGAGGTCCCTCTTGTTAAGAAAAGTCCACGATTGTTTTAAAAATTTTCGTTTTCAAAAAAAGATCGCCCTTATTTCAATTCTTTCAAGCATTGTTCCTCTGATCGTTTTGACCTTTGTCGGGGTATCTATCATCCGAGCCTTTATCCAACAGCAGGAAAAAAGTGCTTACTCCGATAATCTCAAAAGTATCAGCTATCAGTTAGAAAGCAAGATCCACACCTATCGGGACAGCCTGCTCTTTTTAGCCAACAATACCGCCTTGACGCAAGAGCTTTCTAGTCAACGCTTCTCAAACTTTGATCAATACAATCTCTTTCAAAATACGATCGTGCCTTTGTTTCACAGTGTTCGTTTTCCGCAAGCAGATATTAAAGGCATCACGCTATACACCACGATCGATCTTTATGATCATGGGCAATACGTCAAAAAAATCACGGCTGATACAGCACTGCCTTTTCTAAAAGAAAAACCTTCGACCGAGATTCGAACGTATTTTGACAAAGAACGGGAGGAACTTTCTTTTTATACCAACCTTTTTTTAAAAGGCCATACCGCAGATTCCTTAAACTACATCGTTTTAACCATCGATCGAGCAGCATTGTTCACGAATCTGGATGCAGTCACTGAGGAGCCTTATGATTTGACCATTCAGTCAGAGACCGGGCAGACGCTTTACCGCATTGATTATTTGACGAAGCAGCAACGTACTCAAAAACAGTGGCTGGTTGGAAACGCAGTTATTGAAGAGGCTCCTGTACTGCTGGATAATCATTGGCAAATCGTTTTTGTTAAAACCGCACAGTCATTTTTCAGCAGTTTACTGTATCTAGTTGGTGCGGCACTTATTATCTTTGATTTTGTATTAATGATATTGGTTTTATCCAGCTGGTGGTTGGCTAAAACCGTGGTACAGCCGATCAACTCTTTGACCCAGCAAATGGCCTCTTTATCAATGGATCAATTCAAAATCCAGCACACATATTCTTCAAAAGATGAAGTCGGACAGTTATACACCAATTTTCAAAAAATGCTAGATAAAATCGCTGAGCTGATCAATGAAGTATATGAAGCCGAATTGAAACAAAAAGAATACGAATTGCGGGCTCTGCAAGCCCAGATCAATCCGCATTTCTTTTATAATTCCTTAGCACTGATCAGCAATACTGCCACACTAAACGGCAATCACGAGATCCGTGAGATGGCTCAGCTGCTGTCTCGATTCTACCGTCTCAGCCTAAACCAAGGATCCAACCGGCTATCCATCACCAAAGAACTCGATCTAACAATCACCTATGCTAAAATCCAGCAAAAAATGCATCACCATTCCTTTGATTTAGTCCTCGAAATTGACTCAGATATCGATGAGTATCCGATGATCCATCTGCTCTTGCAGCCGTTTGTCGAAAATGCCGTCTTTCATGGGCTTGATCATATTGAAGATGACCGCAGAGGGGTATTGACGATCCGCTGCCTCAAAGAAGGACAATGGCTACGGTTTGAGATTCAAGACAATGGTCCCGGGATTGATCCTGAACAGCTAAAACAACTGGAGGAACCTTCTGATCAACATTATGGTATCAACAATGTACGCCAGCGGCTAGCATTGTACTATGGCACGCAAGCTTCCTTATCGATTCAATCAGTAAAAGGTGAAAACACCACAATTGTTCTACTCATACCGCAAGACTTACCTCCTCAAAAAAACCGTCAGTGAAGAATGTTTAATCACTAACGGTTTTTTGGTGTCAAAATATTCAGATATTTATTTTAATGCTTGATTTCAAGTACCTATTCCTCTACAGCAAACGCACCAACCTCTAATAATCCTTGCCGACCCTGGTCTCGCGTCACGCCTTTTGCTTTCTTTAACATTCGTTCCCAATACTCCATGGTATCTTTTATAAAATCCTTGTTGCCGTCAGTACACCCTTCACGAATAAACAGCAATACCAAACCGCTAAAAAAAATCAAGGCTTCTTCATGGTATTTCCTCAGATCGTTTTCTTGCTCACATTGAAAAACAGCTGATTCAGCGATTGCTTCTTGAAAATATGCAAAAGAACACTCTTTTATGTAGGGACCACAACCAATATCATTTAAAAATAATGCAAAAAAGAGGGCTCGATTGCGACTGGCGAACACGTAATAGTCATGCCAAAAACAGTATAGAGGATCCAGTGTCATCACCGTCTCTTTTTTTGCTTCATGAATGTCATGGAAGACATCATCGACCATTGCCTGTTTATAATTTTGCATGTTTGAAAAATTCAAATAGATTGGTTGGGTCGATGTTCGTGCATATTTAGCAATGTCGCGGACAGTGATTGGCCGATAAAGATATTCCACCAGATATTTTTTTAAACAGTTGATCAAATATTTTTTCGTAATCGTTGCTTTTCTC
Organism: Enterococcus sp. DIV1067f; assembly: GCF_050543505.1. Taxonomy (NCBI): domain Bacteria; kingdom Bacillati; phylum Bacillota; class Bacilli; order Lactobacillales; family Enterococcaceae; genus Enterococcus; species Enterococcus sp. DIV1067f. The sequence continues at coordinate 52,761 of NZ_CP172940.1, read as the reverse complement.
ATAATACCCCTTCCTTTCTTGAGGCGATCAGCTCTCGCTAACGCTCCTCTACTCTCACTTGCTTTCTTCCAGTGAAACACCACCAACACCCAATTTTCTTACTGAAAGTAATCTGCATACTTCTACTTTAACAAAAAAGAGAACGTTAACATATACTTTCTGCCGAATTTCTTAATTTTGTTTTATATTTTTGACCATTTTTCTAAAAACCTTCCTGTTTTCCTCGGCTAAGTCTTAAGACTGATTTTTTTGATACTACTTGTGAAATGATACTATGTAATGTATAGTATGGATATGAACAGGAGGAGAGCCTTTGGATGCCCAATTAAAAAAAGGATTATTGGAAATTTGTGTTTTAGCCTATTTGCAGCACGGGGACTCTTATGGCTATGAATTAGTCAAAAATATTTCTCCTTTACTACCAATCTCAGAATCCACCCTCTACCCTATCTTGAAGCGCTTAGAAGCCAGCCGAGCGGTTGAGACTTACAACAAGAGTCATCAAGGACGGACCCGAAAATATTACCGCTTGACCAAACTTGGCAAACAGCGGATCGACGATTTTTTAACCAACGACTGGCCCCAATTGACATTGATCCAGCGATTTATTAAAGGAGGAACACTAGATGAACAGAGTTGATTTTATCAAGGCATTGGCTGCAGAATTATCTGAAAAAGTCAGACCTAGCGAGATTCATCAGCTGATCAACTATTATGACGAGATGATCGAAGATTTGATGGAAGAAGGATACACTGAAGAAGAAGCCGTGGCACGCCTTGGCTCCCCAAAAGAACTGATCCAAACAGTCACAGAAACAGAAGAGGTCGTGGTAGAGATTCCCCGCCGCTTTCATCCCTTTTTGCTCTTAATCTTAGTGCTAGGCTTTCCATTGTGGGGCAGCTTATTGTTAAGTGCCGCTTTGCTGATCCTAAGCTTTTTAATAATCATCTGGTGTGTGCCTTTCACCACTGGCATGATTGGTGTCACTACGTTTATCGGTGGGATTGCTAGCGTTGTCTTAAGTCCCATGCTGATGGCGGATGGTTTCTATCTCTTTTTAAGTCAGTTAGGCGTGGGAATTTTCTTATTTGGTTTAGGGCTTCTTTGTCTGATCGCCACTTATAGTATGAGCCGACCTTTTTCACGTCTTACCCACTCCCTTGTCGTTTGGCCAAAATCATTTGTTCAAAACTATCGAAAGAAGGCAGTCCTATGATCAAAATCAATAAGCGCTTTTTCGTTTTTCTCAGTCTGTTGTTTATTATTCTCGGACTGGTCATCACCTTTATCGGTTTTTCAATGTCAGGGTACTCACCTGATGCCTACCATATTGAGCATCGTCGTTGGTATCAACTGATTGGTTTCTACACAGACTAATCGGCAAAAACAATTATAAGTTGCTTTTTTCGTCATAAAAACAAGTGATTTTCATCAATTTCATGTATTGATGAAAAAATTGAACTTTCCTTTTTGACCTCACCATATTACTATATAGGTACATCCTGTATCCTATTTCATAGGGTAACCAGAAAAACCCATACCATCCTATGGGTTTTTTTGTTGTTTATAAAAGCAAAAAAGCGTGCCGCAAGTCCAGTTATCGCCAAGCCAGCTATTTTTAGCTAACCTTGGTAGAGCCTGTCTGCAGTACGTTTTTTCTACTGATCGATTATTCCCCTAGTACTGGCTGTTCTTGCACAGTGCCAATAGGAAACAAGGCGCGAAACACCCGGCGAACGATTGGGCCTGCAATGAACAATTGCAATGGCAATGCGACAATCACATTTTTCCCAATGTTGCTTAGCCAATTGACGAACACCGAGTGATCAGGGTTTGGATGCATCAACGCACCAAAGAGTGACATACAGATCACCATGCCGGCGATCATCAATGAAGAAATCAAACCGATTTTTTTCCAAGTAGCTGATTGATGGTCCAAAAATCGAAATGCCAAACCTTTTGCTGGACCCGAAACAATGAACCAATCCAAAATAAAGGCGACACAAAGAGCTAATGGCAATTCATTCCACGCCAATTGGAATGCCAATGCAGAAACACCGACTTGGAACATGAGGTTGTAAACACTCATAAAATACACCATGAAAATACACATAAGTGTCGTATAGATCAAACTTTCTTTTTTGTTGATGGGCATGTAACAACTTCCTTTCTCTTTTTCGTACTCGACTATTCTAGCAGAAGAAAATTTTTCGTGTAAGTAAAAGTTTGAAAACTTTCAAAAAAGTTTTTTGCTATTTTTTTATCCACTTCTCTTGACACTTTCTTATGAAGTCAGTAGAATAGCGATAGATTAAATCGTACAGATAACAAGCGGGTTCGCTTGTCGAGAGAGAGGCGGTTTCTATGAGAATAGAAACGGTCTCTTTTTTTGCGAATTTTTTAGAGGTGAGAATATGGAAAACAACAAAAAACTCGTGGGGGCGATCCTCGCAACCGGATTGATGTCATTTGCAGGCGTGCTGATTGAAACAGCCATGAATGTAACGTTTCCGACATTGATCGATCAATTTACGCTTTCAACATCCGATGTTCAATGGGTGACGACCATCTACTTACTGGTCATCTCCATCATTGTCCCAATATCGACCTACCTTTTGAAACGCTTCTCATTGAGAACCTTGTTTCTAGCTGCCAACGCCTTTTTCCTTGTTGGCTTGGTGATCGACTTTTTATCGCCGACGTTTGCCATTTTGCTGATTGGCCGCTTTTTCCAAGGTGCCAGCACAGGGATCGCACTGCCTTTGATGTTCCACATCATTTTGACTTACTCCCCCTTTGAAAAACGGGGAGCGGCAATCGGCTTAGGGAATTTGACCACTTCCATCGCTCCAGCGATCGGACCGACATATGGGGGCTTATTGACCGCCCATTGGTCTTGGAATGCGATCTTTCTTTTCTTGATCCCAGTCTTGCTGATCTCCCTAGTACTCGGCCTTTACTCGATCCCTAAAACGGCTGGGGCAAAAGACACTTCCCTGGATTTACTGAGTGTATTAGGAATCGTCTTGATGTTCAGCGGCTTCTTATTGTTCTTGAATCAAGTAGGCACCTTAGCGAGTCTACTGCCGCTGCTTTTCGGTTTCATTGGTGCTGGCTTGTTTTATCAACGCTCAAAAGGCCCGAACCCTTTGATTCGTTTGGCTGTTTTGAAAAACCGTAGCTTCAGTTTGTTTCTGTTTGGCTTTCTTGTTTGTCAGTTCCTTTTACTGGGCATTTCCTTTGTCTTGCCGAACTTTGTCCAACTCGCTTTGGGAAAAGATGCCTTTACTGCAGGATTAGTTATGCTGCCCGGGGCGGCCATCGGGGCGATCCTTGCGCCGATCTCTGGTCGGTTGCTGGATAAAGTTGGACCGAAAAAACCGATCCTGTCTGGTTTGACGTTGATTGCCATCGGTTGGCTTGCCTTAGCCCTCGTTTTGCGTTCGCCTTTCATTTGGAGCCTAGTTGCTGGACATGTCTTTTACATGATCGGGATCGGCTTAGCCTACAGCAATATGATGACCACCGGCTTAAACAAGCTGACTCCTGCGTTGTACGCGGACGGTAATGCGATCTTTAATACGCTACAGCAATTTTCTGGTGCAGTGGCGACGGCTGTGGTGGCGACCATTATCAATTTGGCACAAAATGCGGCGACCGATTACACCCAAGGGACGGTCATCGGCTCTCAAATCGCCTTATTCTTTTTGTGGGCCTTGGTCTTACTGACTTTCCTATTAACGATTAACTACTTCCGCAAAAACACCGACAAAAAAGCTGTCAGCTAACTGCGGCTTTGCCAATTGAAAAACAACGAAAAAAAGCCGCCCTCCCTTGAGGACGGCCCATAAAAAAATCCGCTTCCGATTCCCCTTCTTAGTCAAAGGGCGCTCTCGGAAACGGATTATTTTTTTAGTTTAATTCAGCTGAACCAACCGCTGTTTTGGCTGTCACTGTGCCTGTAGTCGTCAATGAAAGCTGACGCACTTTTTCGGCATTCGTGATGACCGTCAAAACATCTGTCTGTTTGCCAGCTGCGATAACGGCATCTAGATCCATCACTGCAAGCTTCGTTTCTGGTGTGACCGTATCACCTTCAGAAACAAGAACCTCAAATGGCGCACCTTTTAGTTCTACAGTATCCAAGCCCATGTGGACGAGAACTTCCGCGCCACCAGGCGTTAAAATCCCGATTGCATGTTTCGTTTCAAAAATGCTAGAGATCGTACCTGCAACAGGAGCATAAATCGTTCCGTTCGTTGGCTGAACAGCAAAGCCGTCACCCATCATTTTTTGAGAAAAGACAGGGTCAGAAACTTCAGTGATGGCAACTACTTTCCCATCAGCTGGAGCATAAAGGGTTTCTTCTGAAACTTGTGTTGCTTCTGGGGCTGCAGTTGTCGGTGCAGCAGTCGTTGGTGCAACAGCCGCTGCTGCAGCTGTATCAGCAGCCAATTGCGGTTCTAATTTATTTAAGAAGGTAACTTTTCTAAAGACGATAGTGCAAACAAAAGTGATCGCAATCGTCACCGCCATTGAGATGAAGACCATTGGATAGTTTTCAATTTTAAATGATAAGAAGCCAGGCAGTCCCCCTACACCAATACCTAATGCACGGGTATTCGTTGCAGTGATCAGCATTCCACCGAAGGCAGAACCTACCATTGCTGCGACAAATGGGTAAACATATTTCAAATTGATCCCGAACATCGCTGGTTCAGTAACCCCCATGTAAGCAGAAATCGTTGCTGGAACAGAGACTTGTTCTTCTTTTTTATTGCCACGGTGAAGGAACCAAATCGCCAATACTGCCGTACCTTGCGCAATATTTGACAGCATGATCATTGGCCAAAGGTTTGTTGTCCCAAAATCCGCTACTAATTGAGAGTCGATCGCTAGCGTTGTATGATGCAATCCGGTAATAACCAAAGGCGCATACAAGCCACCGAAAATGAAACCAAATAACCAGTTTAATGGTGAGGTCAAGCCAGCATTTACGACCCAAGAAATGCCTGATCCGATTTGCCAACCGATTGGACCTAATACCATGTGAGCTGCTAAAATAGTTGGCAGCAATGAGAACAATGGAACGAAGATCATTGAAACCGCTTCTGGAATCCATTTCCGGAAGAATCTTTCAAGATAAACCAATAAGAAACCTGCCAGCATTGCTGGGATCACTTGTGCTTGATACCCAATTTTATCAATAGTGAAGAACCCGAAGTCCCACGTATAATTTTGGGCGATTTCTGCAGCAGAAGTTGAACTTACTGAATAAGCATTTAATAATTGCGGTGAAACCAATGTAATCCCTAAAACAATCCCTAATATTTGCGTGGTTCCCATCTTACGTGTAATACTCCAGGTAATCCCTACTGGTAGAAAGTGAAAGATCGCTTCACAGGGCAGCCATAAAAAGCCGTTGACACCGTTCCAAAAAGTAGAAGCTTGCGTAATGGTTTGTCCACCTAGAGCTTCTAACGGTACACCTTCTAAGAAATTTCTCAGCCCTAGCATCAAACCACCGACAATAATCGCTGGTAATAACGGGGTAAAGATCTCAGCTAACGTAGCAATCGCTCGTTGCACGATATTTTGATTGTTTTTTGCAATCGCTTTGCTTTGTTCTTTAGAAACACCTTCTATTCCTGATACATCGGTAAAATCATTGTAAAACGTTGAGACATCATTGCCGATAATGACTTGGAATTGTCCCGCATTCGTAAACATCCCTTTGACACTTGGAATTTCTTCAATTGCCTTTTCGTTTGCTTTTGTCTGATCGTTCAAAACAAAACGCATCCGTGTCGCGCAATGTGTTACTGCGGCGATATTTTCTTTGCCGCCAACATATTCCAGCAGCTTCTCAGCATCATCACGATACTTTCCCATAATTAATAAACCCCTTTCATATCCACTTGTATATATATGTTTTAATTACGCACTAATCATAACTTGATAGTTTTGATATTGCAAGCGTTTCAAACCAATTTTTTTCACTTTTTCTACAAACAATACAAGTGAATAGAAAAGGTACCGTATTAAAACCTTAATAAATAAACGTTTTTTAAAATATTTGATTAATATAAAATAATATTGCCAATGACTTTATTTACTGTTTATTTAACAAAAAAGAATAAAAAAACAGGTGAGATAAATTGAAATAGCTTACAAATTACGTTATAATCATCTTGCATGTATAGACAAGTTTAAAGGAGGACAACTATTGTGAATACGATTATATTGTCTAAGGAAGAATGGCTGTTAACGGATCAAACCGGTACGACCTATCCGTTTTCTGGGACAGACAGTGAACGAGTTGCTGCACTGACCGCGCAGCTGCAGAAAATGGAAGGTGGCGGGATCGTCTCTGAATCGCTGGTGTTTACGAATGAAGAAGGGACTTTTTCACTGGACCAATGGTTGACAGAAAAATTGAATCGTCCCTTTGTTTGCACCACGAAAGAACAGTATGAAGAAAAAAGTGCTGAAATTCCTTGGAACCTCGAATACTATGGCTACACCCCTGGTAAAGATGAATACTCGGTGGAGTCACTTTTAACCGTCGGCAACGGCTATCTAGGGCTGCGAGGCACGACGCCTGAGATGACCATTTGTGAAGCGAACTATCCAGGGCTGTATTTAGCAAGTCTTTACAATACGGTAGAATCGGATGTTTCTGGTCATACCATCAGCAATGAAGACTTCGTCAATGCACCGAATCTGCAAAAAATGTACGTGAAGATCGATGATGAAGTGATCGACATTGCCAACAATCAGCTTCTTTCCTTTAAACGGACATTAGATCTGAAGACCGGCTTGTTCCAATCAGTGGCAGAAATTGAAACAAAAAAACAAAAGCGTCTGCGAATCGAAACGAAGAAAATCGCCAATATGCAAGACGTTCACCAATATAGCTTGGTCTATCAGTTTACCCCGCTGAACTTTTCCGGCACCGTTACTTTCGTCAGTGAAGCCGACGGATCGGTCTATAACTATAACGTCGCTCGTTACCGTAGCTTAACCAACCAGCATTTGACCGTGAAAGAGACAGCAGCTGAACAAAACAAAGCGCATTTAGTGGTCACCACTAACCAATCACAGATTACCGTTGTCCAATCCTCTGAACTGTTTTCAAAGGACCTGCCATTGGCTGAGCTGCACGCTGAAACAAACGACCAGCTCGTCCGTCAGCAAGTAGCCCTTGAGGTGACGGATGGACAAACTTATCGGGTCGAAAAATCAGTCACTGCTGCCGCTTATCGGCAAGAGGATCCGCAACCGGCATTTACGTTTTCTTCCTTAGCATTACCTGATTTTGCGACGATGTATACCGCCTCAAAACAAGCCTGGGCTGAATTATGGGCGAAAGCGGCCATCGAAGTCACTGGTGACTTGATGTCGCAAAAAATGCTGAATCTGCATACGTATCATCTGCTGGTCTCCGCAGCACCGAATGCTTATCAGGAGTCCTTAGATGCCAGTATCACTGCCCGTGGCCTACATGGTGAAGCCTATCGCGGTCATATTTTCTGGGATGAACTGTTTATCTTACCCTTTTACATTCTACATTTTCCTGACACCGCCAAAGAAATTTTGCTGTATCGCTACCGCCGCTTAGCTGCTGCCAAAAAAGACGCCCAAAAAGCCGGTTACCAAGGCGCCATGTTCCCATGGCAATCAGGCTTGGATGGCAGTGAGCAATCCCAAGAACTGCATTTGAATCCTATCAGCGGCGAATGGAAAGAAGACCACAGTCGCTTGCAGCGCCACGTCTCCTTAGCGATCGCTTATAACATTTGGCAATATTGGCACAACACACAAGACCGTCCCTTTATGGAACAATATGGATTAGAATTGATGTTAGAAGTCGCCCATTTCTGGCAAAGTGCTGCCACCTGGGATGATACTGCTCAACGTTACTTTATCGATAAAGTCATGGGACCAGATGAATTTCATGAAAGCTACCCAAATAGTGAACAAGGCGGCTTGAAAAACAACGCCTATACCAATATGATGGTAGTATGGTTGTTTGAAGAGATCGAGAACCTCCAACAACAACTATCAGCAGAGAGCTTCCAAGCAGTATTGGAGAAAACGGCTTTAACCCCAGCGGATATTGCTGCTATGGCAGATATTCGTACCAAATTAGGCTTAGAGATCGATCACGAAGGCATCATCGCACAGTTTGAAGGGTACTTCCAGTTGGAAGATCTGGATTGGGCCCATTATAAAGAGAAATATGGCAACATTTATCGGATGGATCGCATCCTAAACGCTGAAGGCAAGAGTGCTGACAGCTACAAAGTCGCGAAACAAGCCGATAGTTTGATGATTTTCTATAATTTCTCAAAAGAGCAAGTCAATCAAATTTTGGCGGATCTTTCTTACCAACTGCCAACAGACTATATTGAAAAAAATCTCCATTATTATTTGGCTCGCACCTCCCACGGCTCGACTTTGTCGCGGATCGTTCACGCTCAGTTAGCGGCAATGGTGGATGATCAGGAATTGGCTTGGTCGTTATACCAAGAAGCCCTCTCTTCTGATTATCGTGATATCCAAGGCGGGACCACGGCAGAAGGCATTCACGCCGGTGTCATGGCCGCTACGTTGTTTATTCCGTTAACCACTTTTGCTGGGATTGATATTCGAGAAGAGCAACTGCAGATCACACCAAACTTGCCAAAAGCTTGGGACAGCTTAGCCTTTCAGCTAGAAGTTCGCGGCACCCGCTTTGCATTGAATGTTACACATGAAACATTGACGATCACCGCTGATCAGCCAGTCACGATCTTAGTGAATGGGCAGCAAGTTTCTCTAGAAGCAAAGAAAGAAGCAACGATTACTTACTAAAAGGAGTTTTACACATGAAAAAAGGATTTGTTTTTGATTTAGACGGCGTTATCACGGATACAGCTAAATACCACTACATCGCATGGAAAGAATTAGCTGCGGAGATTGGGATCGAGATCGATTTGAAATTCAATGAGCAGTTAAAAGGCATTAGCCGCATGGATTCTTTAGAGCGAATCTTAACACTAGGCAACAAAAATGATGCCTACACAGAAGTCGAAAAAGAAGCCTTAGCGACAAAGAAAAATACCCACTATGTACAATTATTACAAAGCTTGACTCCTGATGATCTATTGCCGGGGGTAAAGACGTTCCTTGATGAAGCCAAAGCAAAAAATATTCCTTGTGCCATCGCTTCGGCATCCAAGAATGCGCCGTTTATTTTGGACAAACTAGGTGTCATGCAAGACTTTGATACGATCGTTGACCCAGCAACCTTGAAAAAAGGCAAACCAGATCCAGAAATCTTTATCCAAGCAGCGCTAGCACTAGGCATTGAACCGGCAGAAGCAGTTGGGTTTGAAGATGCTCAAGCAGGGATCGACGGCATCAAAGCTGCTGGTATGTACGCGGTAGGCGTTTATTCAGGAGAAGAACTACACGGTGCAGATGTGATCGTTGAAAAATTGACGGATCTAAACATTGACGAACTTTTGGCGAAATAGTCGATTGCATTTCCAAATTGGCCTCGCTATAATAGCCAAAGAGGGGGCAATCCGATGAACAAGTTCAAAGAGATATTTTTAGATTTAGAACAAAAAATTCTAGCAAACGAATACCCTCCGCATTCTTTGCTGCCTAGCGAAAACCAATTGATCAAAACTTATGGTGTCTCCCGCGAGACTGTCCGTAAGGCATTGAATTTATTGCGGGATGCTGGTTATATCCAAAAGAAACAAGGGAAAGGTTCGATCGTTTTAGACTTGAATCGCTTTGATTTCCCGATTTCTGGCTTGACGAGTTTTCGTGAGCTGCAAGATACCCAACGCATTCCTAGTGAAACAAAGGTTGTCGAGATCCGTAAGATCGCCGTTTCGCCAAAGCTGCACGAGACCACTGGTTGGCCTGTCGCTTCTGAGGCATGGAAACTGATCCGTCAGCGGAGAATCGATGGAGAAGTGGTGATTTTGGATAAAGATTACCTTGATGCTTCTATCATCGAAGAGTTGCCAGAAAACCGAGCGAAAGTATCGATTTTTGATTACTTTGAAAATGATCTTGGCCTTGAGATCGCTTATGCACAAAAAGAAATCACTGTTGACCCCGTCAACAAAGAATTGCGGGATCTAATGGATCTGCGTCCTGAAGATCAGCATGTCGTTACGGTTCGCAGCCTCGTGTATCTAGAAGACACGCGCTGTTTTGAATACACCGAATCGATCCACCGACTGGATAAATTCCGCTTTGTGGACTTTGCCCGTCGACGCAAGATTTGATGGACGTATAGACGTGAAAAAGACAAAACAGACCTAGACTTCACCGAGAAGTCTGGGTCTGTTTTATCTTTCAATCCCCCCCTCTCGAGATGATGCTGGATCGATCCTTCCTCTTTTCGCCTCTGTCGCTAACGATTCATCCTTTTGCTTTCCCGGCGTTTGGCTGCCGACGAACAAAAAAGGCTCAATCATTTATGGGACTGATGAAAAGCACAGTTGATTTTGAACAACTCAGTCGTCCTTATTAACAGTCAGCCACACAAAAAAAGCAGTACCCTCTGAGAGGATACTGCTTTTGCTTGCTATTTGGCGTAATCCGTTGCGCGGGTCTCGCGAATAACGGTTACTTTGATATGACCTGGGTAATCCAAATCGTCTTCGATCTTCTTGCGGATGTCGCGAACCAATCGTACAGCATCCAAATCAGAAATCTCTTCTGGTTTGACCATTACACGGACTTCACGTCCGGCTTGGACGGCAAAACTGGAATCGACACCTTTGAAGCCGTTGGCGATATTTTCTAGGTTTTGCAAGCGGCGAATATAATTTTCCAATGATTCGCTGCGGGCACCTGGACGGGCTGCTGACAAGGCATCTGCGGCTGCAACTAAAACAGAGATAACCGATGTTGCTTCAACATCTCCATGGTGAGAAGCGATCGCATTGATCACCACACCATTTTCTTTGTATTTGGCAGCTAACTCAGCCCCGATCTCAACGTGAGAGCCTTCGATTTCATGGTCAAGGGCTTTCCCGATATCATGCAAGAGTCCGGCACGTTTAGCTAACTGAATATCTTCGCCTAATTCTGCGGCAAGAACACCGGTTAGTTTTGCGACTTCGATCGAGTGGTTCAAGACGTTTTGTCCGTAGCTGGTACGGAAACGCAAACGACCTAAAATCTTGATCAAGTCTGGATGAAGGGTGTGAGCACCGACTTCAAAGGCTGCTTGTTCCCCATATTCACGAATATGCTCATCCATTTCTTTCCGAGATTTTTCGACCATTTCTTCAATTCGAGCTGGATGGATCCGGCCGTCTTGAATCAGTTTTTCAAGGGTCATACGAGCAATTTCACGGCGAATCGGATCAAATCCTGATAAGACGACTGCTTCTGGCGTGTCATCGATGATCAAATCGATCCCTGTCAATGTTTCAAGGGTCCGAATGTTCCGACCTTCTCTTCCGATGATTCGACCTTTCATCTCATCATTTGGTAATGATACGACCGATACCGTGGTTTCAGACACTTGGTCTGCGGCACAACGTTGGATTGCTAGGGACAAGAGATTTTTTGCTTTTCGATCTGCTTCTTCCTTCGCACGCTGTTCAGATTCTTTGACCATGATCGTTAATTCATGGTTCAATTCCTCTTCCGTTGATTTCATGATCAACTCTTTTGCTTCATCTCTAGACAGCGCGGCGATGCGCTCTAATTCTTTCTGTTGTCCATCGATTAAGTTTTCTACTTCTTTTTCTCGCTCGTCAATTAATTGTTGTTTCTCACTAAGTCTGCCTTCTTTATCTTCAAGTGAGCGTTCTCGTTTTTCCAAAGAATCGTCCTTACGATCAAGTACTTGTTCTCTTTGGAGTAAACGATTTTCTTGTGATTTTAAATCAAGTTTGCTTTCTTTCAACTCACTTTCAATCTCTGACCGATACTTCTGATTTTCTTCCTTAGCTTCTAACAATGCTTCTTTTTTAAGAGTTTCTGCTTCTTTCTTAGCGCTTTCGATAATTCCAGCTGCAGAATTTTGGGCGCCGTTGATTTCTTTCTCATGACGAGATTTCGTCACATAAACTCCTAATCCAAGACCGACAATTAAACCGATGATAGCGAGGAGAATGTAAAGTAGTTCCAATGAATCCACCTCCATACTATCTTTTTAAATATTTTGTAATTTTGATTAACAAAGGATAACAAAATTATCAATTCGCTACTTCTTATGTGGAAATCCACATACGTTTATTCTAATGTTTGAACACAAGAGTGTCAACTTTAAATAATAAAGTAAACTTTCGCAACCCTTCCTTTTTACGGATGTTTTTTCAACAATAGATGAATCTAGCAAAAAGCCACAAAAAAGCCAAACAACCTCGTTGTTTGGCTTTTCAAGACTTATTCGTCTAATGGTAATTCTTCTTGCGCTTCCTCGAGGGTTACGGTCTCTCCTGTTCCAATCCCGTAAGCATCGCGGACGCGAGCAGAAACTTCTAGCATCATTTCTTGGTGTTCACGCATATAGTTTTTGGCGTTTTCACGACCTTGACCGATGCGATCCCCTTTATAGGCATACCACGCACCGCTTTTATCAACGATGTCTTGTTCCACGGCCATATCCAATAATTCACCTTCTTGTGAAATACCTAGACCATACATCATGTCGACTTCCGCTACTTTAAATGGTGGCGCTACTTTGTTTTTGACTACTTTGATCTTCGTGCGGTTCCCGATGATATCTGTACCGGATTTCAATTGCTCAGCACGACGTACTTCCAAACGGATGGTTGAATAGAATTTCAACGCACGTCCACCAGGTGTCGTTTCTGGATTCCCAAACATGATCCCAACTTTTTCGCGAATTTGGTTGATAAAGATCGCGATCGTTTTCGTTTTGTTGATGGAACCAGAAAGTTTCCGTAATGCTTGTGACATCAAACGAGCTTGCAAACCAACGTGGGTATCACCCATTTCACCATCGATCTCCGCCCGTGGGACTAAAGCTGCTACCGAGTCAATAACTACGATATCAACCGCACCACTTGAAACTAAGGCGTCAGCGATCTCTAATCCTTGTTCCCCTGTATCTGGTTGTGATAACAAAAGATCATCGATATTTACACCTAATTTTTGCGCATACTGAGGATCTAACGCATGTTCGGCATCGATAAATGCTGCTGTTCCGCCATTTTTTTGGACTTCCGCAATGGCATGTAAAGCAACTGTCGTTTTACCAGAACTTTCTGGGCCGTAAACTTCTACGATCCGTCCTCGTGGGTAACCACCTACACCTAATGCAACATCCAAGGCCAATGAACCACTTGGGATCGTTGAAATTTGTTGATCAACTTTTTCGCCAAGCTTCATGATGGCACCTTTACCATAGTTCTTTTCAATCTTCTTTAGTGCAGCATCTAAGGCTGCTTTACGATCATCTGCCAAACGGATAATCCTCCTTATATTCATCACTTTCGTGTGTCGTTCATAAGATAATAATAGTCCTTCTGAAGGGAAATTGCAAGAAAAAACGAACAAACATTCGCATTAATTTAATAATTCCTTACGTATTTGATTTAAGCCTGCCATGACAGCACTATGCCGAATATAGGCGCGGTCGCGGTTGAAGTGATACAGCTGGCTTGAGACGCCTTTGTCAGAAGCTAAGGCGATCCAAACAGTGCCTTTGGGCTGGCCTTCTAATTCGTCTGGACCAGCAACACCGGTGAAGGCCACCGCATAATCGGTCTCTGCTTGTTTGCGGGCATAGACGGCCATTGCTTCCGCACACTCCTGACTAACAGTCCCATAGCTTTCTAAAAGCGCTGAATCGATGCCTAAGAGCTTGCTTTTTGTTCCAGCAGAATATGTCACGAACCCACCGGGAAACACCTCAGAGACGCCAGGAATCCCTCCTAGGGTCGCTTGAAACAAACCAGCGGTCAAACTTTCCGCTGCGGTGACGGTTTTCTTTTTCTCGATTAGTAGATCGACGACTGTTTCTGCCAGCGAATTTTGTTCCCCATATCCATAGAAATACGCACCGACCCGTGCTTGGACGGTTTCTTCTAATGCATCCAATTGTTTGATTCCTTGCGCCTCATCTGCGGTTTTGACCGTCAGACGCAATGTGACCTCATTGGGTTTGGCATAAGGGGCGATGGTGGGATTGACTTGGTTCTCGATCAAATCGGCCAATTCTGTGACCAACGCCGATTCTCCGATCCCGTAATAGCGCAAAACGCGAGAAAGCAAGACTTCTTCTTGGGGAAACTGCTCTAACAGAAGTGGTTTTGCGTGGGTAAGAAACATCGCCTGCAGTTCACTTGGCGGTCCTGGCAGCAGCAAATAACTGGTAGCGGCTGTCTGATAAAAAATCCCGATCGCTAGTCCATTGGGATTTGGCAAAGACACACCGTCTTTGAAGACTAAGGTCTGCCGCAAATTGTTTTCCGTCATCCTCCGTTGACTATTTTCAAAGAAGGCTTTCAATTGGTGATAACCTGGTTCATCTCGCACTAATTCCTGTCCCACATGGCGCGCAGTGACTTGTTTCGTCAAGTCATCGTCGGTGGGCCCTAAGCCGCCGCACAGCACGATCAAGTCGCTGCGTTTGTCGGCGATCGTCAGCAATTCCTCTAAGCGATTGGGGTTGTCCCCGACAACACTATGATAAAAAACATCGATCCCTAGACTTGCCAGTTCTTCTGACAAGAAGGTCGCGTTCGTATTCACCACCTGTCCTAAAAGTAATTCGGTCCCGACTGCAATAATTTCTGCTTTCATTCTTTTACTCCTTCATTTATCAGATACGTAAAAGTCTTTCATATTGACAAAAAAAGTCCAGAAAACTTCTGAACTTTCGTGACTTGTATCCTTGTTTTTATCGCTTCTTTATCTAGATCTAGAAATTTTACATAGAATCTTTAAAAACATTCGTATTTTTTATGAAATAATCGACCCCGGAATAGATCGTGAAGATCAAGCATAGATACAACATGATTTGATCGACAGGTAAACCGATCATTGAAAAGGGAATGTTGTTCAAGAACAAGAAAATGATCGCAACCATTTGTGTCGCGGTTTTGATTTTCCCCGGCCACGCAGCAGCCATGACTTCGCCGCTTTGTTCCACTAACAACAAGCGTAAACCTGTCACTGCCAACTCACGGCAAACGATGATCGAAACTACCCAGCCTGGGGCTTTGTTTAATTCGACCAGCATGATAAAAGCCGTCATGACGAGCATTTTATCTGCTAACGGGTCAGCAAACTTCCCGAAGTTGGTAACAAGGCCTCTGGAACGAGCGATCTTGCCATCTAGCCAGTCCGTAATGCTGGCTGCCGCAAAAAGGATCGCTGCAATAAGGTGCGTGTTTTCTAATTGTGTCGTACCAACGGTCATCGTGCCAAGATCGATCGGCAAAACCAAGACCAAAATAAAGATGGGGATCATAATGATTCGTAATACAGTTAATTGATTGGGTAAATTCACGAAATAGACTCCTCTCTGCCGACTATTGTACGAAATAACGGCAAATCATGCCACTACTTCTGCTTTTCACCAGTCGGGTGCAACAGATAACTTTTTAGCTAATGATACCTCAATAAGGCGCATTTGTCAGATTTATGCCGCATCGTCTTGGTATTCAATCACGAGACGGACCGTCTTTTGTAACAATTCAAATTGCGGATCAGAAAAGTCCACTTCCTGTCCATTGGCCTTGATGGAGATATTTTGGCTTGCTCCCAGGGTCAAAGTCGCATTCGTGGCGCCTTCTGGCAGCGTCATTGATTGCGTTTCCCCTGCTTGTAGAGTGTATTGGTACACATAAGCATTGTCAACTTGTACACCGACCCAACAAGAAGCATCTAGCCCAGTAAATGCCAATTCAATAGGGTTTTCCGCATCTTTCATCGTGATCGTGATCGAGGATTGCGTGGAATCGCTAGCCGTCATCGTCATTTTCGCTTCGCTGGATTCCGTCGTACTTGAGGACTCCGTCGCTTCACTCGAAGTACTGGTTTCTTCCGTACTTGTCGTGGTGGAAGCTGTAGACGCCGAATTTTCTACCACGAGAGAAGAACTCCCTTGGATCATCGGTGTTGTATTACGGTCTTGCCAAGCCATGTAGCCCACGATACTCACGATCGTAATGGCAACCAGGCCTAATAGAATCATCGGCAAATAGCGGACGACAAATGAGCCGCTTTTTTCTTCTACGTGCTGTGCTTTTCGTGAGCCGCTGACGGTTTCAGGCTGCGGTCTTTTTGGTAAGGGGGCGTCTAACGTATCTTTGCCATCAAAAACGGCCACCAATTTGTCGCCGTCTTCTCCAACCGCTGCTGCATATTGGCGAATAAACGCGCGGACATAAAAAGTGCCTGGCAATTGATCAAAACGCTCCGCTTCAATTGCTTCTAAATAGCGTTTTTGGATCTTTGTCATTTGTTGTAATTCAATCAATGAAATGTTCTTATCTAAACGGGCTTGCCGTAATTTTGCTCCAATCGTTGTTTCGTTGGCCACTCGATCATCTACTCCAGTCTTTTATTCATCTTTAAAAAAAGCCCTAAAATCGCTGCGCTGCTTGTCGTAAGGTCAGCAAAGCTGCTCTATCATTTTAAAACAGGGGTTCCCTGTATCAGTCAATAAAAAAAACTCCGTCACGCCGATTTCCATCTGGGCGCGCCGTCTACTAAATATAACATTTTTTCCGTGATTTTTTGCAAAAAAACAAAAAAAGATTTTGCTTCAATAATTAAAGAATACCATAAAAGAAAAAGTCTGAGGATAGCCTAACCACAACTCGCAAACAAATTTTAATACTTTTCGCCAAATTGGCATCAAAATGCAAGAAAAAACCACCCTTTGACGCAAAAAGAAAACACTGAATGATCTAGGAGTTGGGCAGCCCTTGAGCTGTTGGGCCTTCCTCCTTGAATCATTCAGTGTCGCTTAAATGACAGCTGTTTGACAAAACCAGCCTTCGCTTAGGCTTTTTCCGTTGGATACATGTAAAAACGGCTAAACGCTTTAGGATCGATAAAGGAACGAGCCGCTTGCTGAACATCTTCCAAAGTGATCGATTGGATCACCTCCGGTAGATCAAAGAGCGTCGTTTCACCGAATAAGCTTTGGGTAAACTGGTTTGCAATAAACTCCAATGAGTTCAGTGATTGGAAATATTTCCCTAGCATTTTCTTCTTCAATAACGTCAAGTTTTCTTCATTAATCTCTGGGTCGTGCTGGAAATTCATTAAGATCGCTTCGATCTCTGCCAACATTTCTTTTGGCTCTTCAGAATCCCCCGAGAAATCGGCAAAGTAAAAGCCGCGATCCAAGTTCACTTCAAATCCAAACGTGTCATCGATGATGCCTTGATCATACAGACGCAAATAATTGGCGGAAGTATTGCCTAAAACCAATTGGCAGAAAAGGTTCAACGCATTTTTGAAGCGTAAGAGCTCTCTTCCTGATTCCGGCAGTTTGTTCAAGTCCCCTTTGATCCCTAACACGCCTTTAGCACGTGTCACTGGCATGGTAAGGCTTGATTCTGCTTGAATATCGGCAAAGGTTTCTTCAGGAAACTGGCGAATGATCGCTTGCGTTTCTGGAAAGGTCTTGGCCGCTTGATTGGTCCGAATCCACGCCATCGTTTCTTCCGGATCGATGTTGCCTACCACAAAAAGTGTCATGTTGCTTGGGTGATAGAAGGTATTGTAGCAAAGATACAAGTCTTCTGCGGTGATCTGCGCAATGCTTTCCACCGTACCAGCGATATCGATATGCAGGGGGTGCTTCGGATACAAATTTTTGATGATGCCGAAAAACTGCTGCCAGTTCGGATCGTCATCATACATTTGGATTTCTTGGCCAATGATCCCTTTTTCTTTTTCGACGGTTTCTTCTGTGAAATACGGGGCTTGAACGAAATCGATCAACGTTTCAAGGTTCAGCTTGATTTGATCGGTTGCCGAAAAAAGGTAGCTGGTTTTCGTGAAACTGGTAAAGGCATTGGCAGAAGCCCCCTGCTGACCAAAGGTTTGAAAGACATCGCCGTCTTCTTTTTCAAACAGTTTGTGCTCTAGAAAATGGGCAATGCCATCTGGAACTTGATGCAATGCTTCGGGTGAAAACCCGAAATGATTGTCGACAGAGCCATAGTTCGTACTGAAAAGTCCGTAAGTTTTATGGAAATCGGCTTTTGGCAGCAAATAAACTTTCAAGCCGTTTGGCAATACTTCTTCATAAAGGGTCTCATTGATTTGCTGATAGACTTTTTTATTCATGGGTCGTCTCCTTATCCAGGAAGAATACAGCTTGCAAGGACACGTTTTTGGCCAATGCTTGGACATCTGCTACGGTCACTTGAGCCAATTTCTGCATAAATTCATCTTCCGTCATTTTCGTATTCGGTACCCACTGATTCAGATAGGCTGTTTCGATCAGTGCTTGTGGGTTATCCAACGAAAGCAAGTACTGGTTTTTCAACATCGCTTTTGTTTGTGCCAGTTCTTCCGCTGTGACTTCGCCACGCTGCAAGCTTTGCAGCTGTTGTTCGATCAATTTGAAGACCTTGTCGCGGTTTTTGCCGTCGATTCCTGTTTGGACCGACAAGTACCCGCGAAACGTATCGATACTGCTGGAAGCATAATAAGCCAAACTTTCTTTCTCTCGGACATTCATAAACAGTTTTGAATGAGGGAATCCGCCAAACAACCCGTTGAAGACCATAAAGGCGATCCGCTCGGCTTGGTCATAATACACGCCAGTATGATAGCCTAAGTTCAATTTGGCTTGAATGATTGGTTCCCGCAAGATTTTCTCGCGAATGATATTTTCCGCCGCTTGCTGATAAAAGACCGGTATTGCTTGGTCTGGCCGATCGGTAAAGGCCATGTTCTGGAAAATCTCCGCGACTTCTGCTTCAACCACATCGCCGATCACAAAAAGATCGATTTGGTCATTGTCCATCATTGAGCGATAGGTTTGGTAAAGCTCTTTTGCGGTCACAGCTTCTAAGTCTTGGGGACGGCCAAAGCTCGGATACTTCTGATTCTGATCGTTTTCGAAATACAACTCTTGCAGCCCTAAAGAAGCCAATGCTTGCTTATCTTCTGCCACGCTGTTCATATAGGCGATCAAGTTGTGCTTTTCGATGGTAAAGTTCTTTTCCTCAAATTGCTCCTCGTGGGCATTCGGATGGAACAAAACTTCTGCTAAAAAAGCGGCTGCTTGCGGCAAGACTGCTTCATCTGACACATACTTCCCGTTGACAAAGGACATCGCTGCATTGATTTGATGCAGATTGCCCCGTTTGTTGACATTCATTCCAAAGCTGGCACCGTAAAGCTCCGCCAGTTGACTGCTAAATGCGGTCTGCGTCGGATAAGCCAAACTAGTCGTTTCTAATAAACTAGTCAATAAAGTCCGTTTGGCGGTCATTTCGGCCTGCAATGGTGCAGTGAACCGAACGAAAAAACGGATCGTTTTATACTTTTTGGTCGGCAGCACCGTTAACCGAACACCTTTTTTTAATTCAATAGACATGTGACACCCCTTCTAGAAGCAAAATTATCTCTTCAATTATAGCATAGCTGACAAACTTTCTCCTTGGCTCATTGATCAAACCTGCTGCAGCGAGCGTTTTTTTTTATAAATCTTGCATTTTTCGCTATACTGTCAGTAAGATTTAGAAGGGAGGATACAGGATGATTAAAGAATTTAAAGAATTTATTTTACGAGGAAACGTCATTGACTTGGCGATCGGGGTCGTGATCGGGAGTGCCTTCACCGCAATCGTCACTAGTTTAGTTGAAGGATTGCTGACACCATTGGTTTCATGGATCTTATCACTCTTCGGTAACGCCGATGCCTTTTCTGGCTTGGTCTTTGAACCCGCCAAAAATGTAGTCTTTGATTTTGGCCGCGTCATCACTGCCATTATTACGTTCTTGATTACCGCATTTGTCTTGTTCTTGATTGTCAAAGCAGTGAACAAATTACGCAATCTGAAACAACAACCTGAGGAAGACGAAGTACCAGAAATCACTGCAGAGGATTATTTAGAAGAGATTCGTGATCTTTTAAAAGCGCAAACGCCTACTGCCAACACCGTTGATCCACGTCCAACATCATTGGACGATACGATCAGATAAGAAACCGGCTCTTTGTCATTAAGGACAAAAGAAGCAATTCGGATTCATCCGATCCATCAATCATAGCGCTAAAAGAAGCAAGCACGGCGAACCTCTCTAGAGAGTCGCTGTGCTTGCTTCTTTTTTCATCCCGACATGCAGGATCCCGTCTTCATAAAAAGGCGGTGTAATGGTTTTAAAGCCATACTGGCCGTAGAATTTTTCTAAGTGGGCTTGTGCTTCGATCTCAATAGGCAAAGCCGGATAACACTGCTCAATGCGATGCAAAACTTCTTTGATCAGACGATGGCCTTCTTTTTGCCCCCGGTATGCCGGTGCCACAATGACCCGACCAAAATGCACCGTTTGTTCCTGCTGGAAAATACGGGCGTATGAAACGACCTGCCCGTCCTCATCAAGGGCCCATAAATGTTTGGCCTGTGCATCGATCACATCGATCTCCTGATACGCACACGCTTGTTCCACCACAAAAACTGCTGTGCGCAAACGGGCAAGTTGATAAAACTCCACCCCAGTCATTTCCCCTAACTCTTTTAGAAAAAACGCCATCCCATCACTCCTTATCTTGTTGAACCAAAAAAGAGTCAACAAAGTGTCAACTCTTTTTGTTTCAAACAGCTTCCGATAAAAATTCAATCTCAACAGTTCTGGTTAAAATATCTGAATAACTATAAGAAACCCGCTCGAATGAATTCTCGTTTGGATCCAAATCTACAACAAAAACTGAAGGATAAGTTTCTGTCAAAACGCCGCGACGTTCAGTTTGACGCTTACGTCCAGTCTGAGCAACTAGCATAATCTCACTACCGATACGGCCTTCTAAATCTTTCTTGATTGTAGCTAAAGTTGTTGGCATCGCATTCACCTCGAGCATCATTATACCACGAAATGCAGAAAATTTCAAGTTTACCATAAAATAATTCTACTTTCAATAAGATTTTTGTTAAACGTCTTTGATAAGCGCTATCAATTTTGTCCTACCACGGCTGAAAGCGCTTTTTATTTTTTCGTAAGACAGCTTTTCTTGAGCCGCAATCTGATCAAGTTCTAATCCTTTTAAATAATTCATTATAACCATTCTTTCTAAAGACGATAAACTTTTCGGATACTCTACCAACGATTCATTAACAAACAAATAGGTCTCTGCAGTTTCCGCACAGCGATTATGATCGGTCAAAAACCGATTGCCTTCTTGTGAAAGCTTTTCTTCCAGCGAGCAGGCATCGACTTGGGCTTTGCGTTTTTGGGCATGCTGCGCCCGCAACAAGCTGCAGATACGGTTTTCAAAGGATCGCTTAAACAAGATACCCAGCGTCGTTCCTTTGTCCTGATCGTAAGTCTTTAGACACTTATTAAAAACGATCCGGCCTTCTTGCAGCCAATCATCTAAGTCATAATCCCGCAGATAATATTTTTTATGCAAAATCTCAACGATCGGTCGATATTTTCTGAACAACTCTTCAAATCTATCAGAAGGGTGTGATACTTGTCCTTCTTCCCTGCGCATCGATATCACTCCTTTTGTTTTTGCTTCATTTGCTACAAAAGGAGCGTATCATAAATGGCTGGGACATCTTCTAATTTACCAGACCAACTTTGTCCCTAACTAAGGTCGCGCAATTTCTTTTCAAGTTCAGCTAATTGTTCCGGTGACCAAGGGGAATTGCGCCGGAAATTTTCAAACCGCAAATCGGTTTGATGCTCGTGGATGTCTTTTTCCGTTTTTTCCACGCTTTTGTACAATTCCCGTGCCGAAGTTCGTAAGGCACCTTGAGAGAAGATCACCCACTGTTCGGCTAAATCGCTGGTAGCGACGGTGACTTGCGTCAATCGATTGTTTAACTCACCAGCGATTCGTTCAATGTAGCTGTCGGCGGTCTCTCCTTCTTCGGTAAAAATAACTTCCAGCTGATATTTGGTGTAACTTTGTGTCACACCAGGCACCAGTTGGGCATCAAAAACAACGATGATTCTCAAGCCTTCATATTTTGCATAATTCGATAGCCGGTTCAGCAAAGCTTCTCTCGCATCTTCTAAACGGTCCTGATTTTTCAAAAGAACCAGCTCCGGCCAAGCGCCAATCATATTGTAGCCATCCACGATCAGCAAAGGGGTTTTCATTGGGATGCCCCATTTCGGCTAGTAAAGGCCTGATACATCAACAAGCCTGCCGCCACACTGGCGTTCAAGCTCTGCACGTGCCCGGTCATTGGGATCGTCAGCATTTGATCCACTTCTTTTTTCAAACCTTCCCCCATGCCGCGACCTTCGTTACCGATGATCAAACCGACCGCCCCTTGGGCATTCCATGTACGGTAATCACTGCCGCTCATATCAGTACCGAAGATCCAAAAACCAGCTTTTTTCAGCTGCTGGACTGCTTGGGTCAAGTTGGTCACTCGAGCCACAGGGATATGTTCCACTGCGCCGGTCGATGTTTTCACCACGATCGGCGTGATCCCCACCGCACGGTGTTTCGGAATGATGATCCCGTCTACGCCGCTGGCATCAGCGGTTCGCATGATGGAGCCGAAATTATGGGGATCTTCTAGATTATCTAAAATCAGATACAGCGGCTGTTCTTTCGTTTGGGCCAACAATTCATCCAAGGTCAAATACTGGTAAGGGGTGATCGCCAAGATCATGCCTTGATGGACCCCTTGGTCACTCATCGTATCCAGCTTTTGTTTTGGCACCCATTTGACAGGAACTGCCTGTTCCCGTGCCATTTCTTTCAGACGATCGATCTTTTCTCCCCTTGCCTCTTCAGAAAGAAACAGCTTGTTGCCTCGCCCTTCTTTCAAGGCTTCAGCAACCGCATGATAGCCAAAGACAAAATTATCTTCGATGGCTTCTCCCTCGGCTTCTTTGCGGCAATCCGGTCTATTTTCTTTTCTAGCTTCTGATTGGCCAGCTGTTTTTTTATTTGGACGCTTTCTTTGCGGTTTTTCTCGCATCTTCTTCTCCTACTTTCTTTATACACCAGTCTACCAGCTCGTCTAAGCGTTCTTTTTGCTGCGTGAGGTGCAAATACCCGATCAGCGATTCAAAGCCAGTAGCGATGCGATACGTCGTGACATCGGCATTTTTGGCACCCGTATGACTTTTACTATTACGGCCGCGGCGATAAAAATCATGTTCTTCTTCGGTCAAGATCTCTTCATCCAACATCTTTTGGATCAACGCTGCTTGGGCCTTGGCAGATACATAGTGGGTCGCCATATGGTGCAGTTGGTTTGGTCGGGTTTGGCCTTGGGCGACTAAATAATCGCGAATATAGACTTCATAGACCGCATCCCCCACATAGGCCAATGCCAAACCATTCAATTGTTTATAATCTCTCATATTTCTCGTCTCCATCGGGTTCCTTGCGGGGTATCTTCTAAGATGATCCCTTGTTCTTTCAACTCATCACGGATTTGGTCGCTGCGGGCAAAATCTTTGGCTTTGCGGGCGGCGATTCGTTCATTGATCAGCTGTTCGATTTCTTCATCTAGCAATTCTTCTGATACAAAATAAATCCCGAAAATCGTCAGCCATTCGCTGAACTTGGCTAATCCAGCGGTTAATAAAGCCAAGTCTGTTTCTGGGTCTTCGCTAGCTAAGTTCAGCCACTTCGCCAATTCATAGACCACTGTGATCCCATTAGCCGCGTTGAAATCATCGTCCATTTCTTTGATGAAACGTTCTTCAAATTCTTCCAGAACCGGTGCATTGACTTCCTCATCGCTGGCTTGATAGTGACTGCTATTCAAGCGGAATTTGGCATTTTCATAGGTCGTACGCAATTTTTGCAGATTGGTTTGTGCTTCATGCAAGGTAGTCTCGCTGTATTTGATTGGTCGGCGGTACTGAGTCGTTGCCAAAAAGAAACGCAGCACCTGTGGATCAACTTTTTTGACCATCTCATGCACCGTGACGAAGTTGCCCAGCGACTTACTCATTTTTTCTTCGTCTTCACCGATCGTCACATAGCCATTATGCATCCAATAGTTGGCAAAGGTCTTGCCGGTTTTTGCCTCGCTTTGGGCGATCTCATTTTCATGATGAGGGAAGGTCAAGTCTTGTCCGCCTCCATGAATATCGATGGTCTCGCCTAGGTGTTTGGTCGCCATCACCGAGCATTCGATATGCCAGCCGGGACGGCCGGCTCCCCAAGGAGATTCCCAAGCGATCTCATCGCCTTTTGCCGCTTTCCACAAAGCAAAATCCAACGGATCTTCCTTGATTTTTTGTTCTTCACCGGTTCGCTGGCTTGCGCCGACTTCCAGCTCGTCGATGGATTGGTCGCTTAATTGCCCATAGTGAGCAAATTTACGGGTACGGTAATAAACATCGCCATTGACTGGATAGGCATAGCCTTTTTCTACAAGAGCAGCAATAAAGGCAATGATGTCTTCAATATGATCCATCACACGAGGATTCATCGTAGCAGGTTTGACATTCAGCGCTGCAGTATCTTCATTGAAGGCGTTGATAAAACGCTCTGCCACTTCTGGGGCCGTCGTACCTAATTCTTTTGCTGCACGAATGATTTTATCATCGACATCGGTAAAATTCATCAAATAGTCCACTGTATAGCCGCGGTATTCGAAATAACGACGTACGGTATCAAATGAAACAGTACTGCGGCCATTCCCGATATGGATATAGTTATAGACGGTGGGTCCGCAAACATACATTTTTACTTTCTTTTCTTCCAATGGCTGAAACACTTCTTTTTCTCGTGTCAGCGTATTATAGATTTTAATCATCGTGGGTAACCTTCTTTCCTTTGATTCGAACGATCTTTGCCGGGATGCCGACAGCAGTTGCTTCTGCGGGGATATCCTTCAAAACCACTGCATTGGCGCCGATCTTTGCACGCTCACCGATCGTGACAGGACCTAAGATCTGCGCATGGGCTGAGAGAAACGCACCGGTTTTAACCGTGGGATGACGCTTGCCCCGCTCTTTGCCGGTTCCCCCCAGGGTGACTCCGTGAAACAAGACGACATCATCTTCAATGATCGCCGTTTCCCCAATCACGACCCCCATCCCATGATCGATAAAGACCCCTTGACCGATCTGGGCACCAGGATGAATCTCGATCCCGGTCAAGAAACGCCAAAACTGGGCCGTCAGTTTTGCCAAAAAATACCAGCGATGCTGAAACAAAAAGTGCGCCCAACGATGCCAAAATAAGGCATGGAATCCCGGATACGTGATGATGATCTCCAACGTTGATCGCACCGACGGATCGTGTTTTTTTGTTGCCGCAATTGCTTTTTTGAACCAAGTCATCTTCTCACCTGCTTTATCCAAACTTCTTGATACGAAAAAAGCGTCTTTCAAATAAGTTTCCTTATTCAAAAGACGCTTTTTTGCGTGGTCCCACTTTTGTTCGCAGTTCGGCACTGCCTTCAAGCGGGTAACGTCCGCTGCTTCGTCTTTGACTTGCGCCAAAGCCACTCCTAGGTGCATTTCCTAGCCTTTTTTGACCACTCTCACCTTCCGTGGCCTCTCTGAAAAAAATCGGCTAGTACTTCGTCTATTCGCTGTGTTTATAACACGTTATTCAAATGATCAAGGGCTTTTTCTTTCCCTAATAATTCAACGGTATCCGGTAGTTCTGGTCCATGGGTTTGGCCTGAGACTGCCACTCGGATCGGCATGAATAAATTCTTGCCTTTGATGCCTGTTTCTTTTTGGATCTCCTTGATAGCTGCTTTGACTGCTGCAGCTTCTACGACTGGCATCGCCAGCAATTTTTCTTTAAATGCTGTTAAAACCGTCGGTACGGTTTCCCCTGCCAAGACTTCTTTGGCTGCATCATCTAATTCAGGATGTTCTTCGAAGAACAATTCCGAAAGATCGACGATTTGAGCCGCAAAACTCATTTGTGGTTGATACAAGGATACGATTTTTTTCAACCAAGCAGCTTTTTCTTCGGTCAATGTTTCTTCGATGCGGCCAGCTTTTACCAAGTAAGGAACGCACATTGCCGTCAATTCATCCAAATCCATTTGTTTCATGTATTGGTTATTGACCCATTCCAATTTCTTGGCATCGAAGGCAGCTGGTGATTTGCTCAACCGTTCAGGATCAAAGATTTTGATCAATTCTTCTTGAGAGAAAATTTCTTCCTCCCCAACTGGTGACCAGCCTAAAAGTGCAATAAAGTTGAACATAGCATCTGGCAAATAACCCAATTCACGGTATTGCTCGATGAATTGCAGAATCGATTCGTCCCGTTTGCTTAATTTTTTCCCAGTTTCGCTATTGATGATCAACGTCATATGCCCGAATTCCGGTGCTTGCCAGCCAAATGCTTCATAGATCATCAACTGTTTTGGTGTGTTGGCGATGTGGTCATCTCCACGCAACACATGGGTGATTTTCATATGATGGTCATCCACTGCTACTGCAAAGTTGTAGGTCGGCATGCCATCACGTTTTTGGATGACAAAATCGCCACCGACATTATCTGATTCAAAAACGATCTCGCCTTTGACCATGTCATGGAATTTGTATTCAGTATTGCGAGAGACACGGAAACGAATCACTGGTTTCAAGCCTTGTGCTTCTTTTTCGGCTTGCTCTTCCGGTGTTAAGTTGGCACATTTCCCTGCATAATGAGGCATTTCGCCACGCGTTCTTTGGCCTTCGCGTTCGGCTTCCAACTCTTCTTCCGTACAATAACACTTATACGCACGATTACTTGCGAGCAATTGATCGACCAGTGGTTGGTAGATATCGCCGCGTTCTGATTGACGATACGGCCCATATTCCCCTGGATTTTCAGGTGATTCGTCCCAATCCATCCCTAACCATTGCAAGTTTTCAAGCTGGCTTTTTTCACCATCTTCAATGTTTCTTTTTTGATCGGTGTCTTCGATTCGGATAATAAATTCACCGTCATTGTGACGAGCAAACAAATAATTGAATAAAGCCGTCCGAGCATTCCCGATGTGTAAATGTCCTGTTGGACTTGGCGCGTAACGTACACGTACTTTTGTCATTGTTTTCCTCTTCCTTCATCTGATTTCCAAGCCAGCCAAGCTGCTTGGGGCTTATTGTTCAGTTTAGTGGGAAAGACCCGCGTAAAAAACAGAACCCTCAAGTTGAATTGTACAATCAATAACCCAATTAGTAAAGGCAGCTGGCATATTTTACGCCAGCTGCCGAGGATTATTTCTCTGATTTTGATCCTTCTTTGTTGTCGATGCCGCGACCAGAATGGGCTGGTTTGGCAAAAATCATCCGCCCAGCTGCCGTTTGCAAGGCGCTGGTGACGATCACTTCGATGTGTTCGTTCATGTAATGCTGGCCATCTTCCACCACGACCATCGTCCCGTCATCTAGATAAGCGACCCCTTGCTGCCGCTCCGTGCCAGCTTTCACTACTAAGACGTGCATGCTTTCTCCTGGAATCACCACTGGTTTGACCGCATTGGCCAACGCATTGATATTCAAGACCGGCACATTTTGAAATTCAGAAACTTTGTTTAAATTGTAGTCATTAGTCACAACGACACCATCCAGCAATTTCGCTAACTTGATCAGCTTGCTGTCGACTTCGGAAATGTCTTCAAAATCGCCTTCGTACATCTCAACTGCGATGCCTTCTTCTTTTTGCAAAGCATTCAAAATATCCAAGCCGCGACGGCCCCGGACCCGTTTCAAACTATCGCCAGAATCTGCGATGTATTGCAATTCATACAAAACGAAATTCGGGATCAGCAGGACGCCTTCCAAAAAGCCGGTTTTGGCAATATCATAGATCCGGCCATCAATGATCACGCTGGTATCCAAAATTTTGTATTTGTGGAAATGGTCCGCGATTTTTCTTTCTAGCATCTGCTGTTCATCTTGCTCTTGAGGCTCTGCCTTTTTGTTTTTCGGGGCAAAGACTTTTTTCCATTCATCGATCCGTGTCGTCCCGATCTGAAAACCGAGATACCCTAACAGGACCATCACTAAGATTGGGGCGATCCCGTTGATAAAAGGAATATCCCAATTGTAAAAAGGAATCGACACGATCACACCGATCATCAGACCGATGATCGAACCAATTGCGCCAAACAAGAGATAGGTTAAGCTCAATTCACTTAGTTTTTCTTCAATTTTGCGAATACCGGCTGCAATATATTTCGCTAATAGTAAAGATAATAAAAAGAAAATAAGGGCTCCAAGCAAACTATTAGTGATGTTATTATTCAGCCATTCATTTTGGGTTTGCCCAATGGCTTGCCATGCGATGGGCATCAGTGAGATCCCTAGACTTGCACCGGCAAGTACCATTAGTGCGGTAATGACTCGTTTCTGCATACATGTTCCTCCATACTCCAGTAGGTTTCTTTTGTTCAAAAATCCGTGCTGCCAAACTGACTCCTTCCACCAGTCAGCGGCTGTCGGTTGGTTCAATGAATGAACCAGCAGCGTCAGGGCAAGAGGAAGGGAGATTGCCCCTTGCTCTTGCAGTGACTCCACTTTAACGGAAGACTTTCCGTAAGGTTTCGGCTAAGGTAGACACGCCTTCGACTTCGATGCCTTTTGGCGGCTGCCAACCAGTCAGATTGTTTTTAGGCAAATAAACTTTTGTAAAGCCCAGTTTCTGCACCTCTTTGACCCGTTGTTCGATCGCATTGACTCGGCGAATCTCACCCGTCAAGCCAATTTCACCGATAAAACACTCCGTCGGGCTGGTGCCTTTTTCTTTATAGCTGGAGGCGATACTAACAGCGATCGCTAGATCGATCGCGGGTTCATTTAATTTGACCCCGCCGGCTGCTTTTAAGTAGGCATCTTGATTTTGCAGCAGCAAACCTGCCCGTTTTTCTAAAACCGCCATGATCAGCGAGACCCGGTTGAAGTCTAGCCCCGTCGTCGTGCGTTTGGCATTGCCGAACATCGTTGGCGTGACCAATGCTTGGATCTCCACCAAGATTGGCCGACTGCCTTCCATTGCCACTACGATCGCCGATCCGGTTGCGCCTTCTAAGCGTTCTTCCAAAAAGACTTGTGACGGATTGGCGACTTCTTTCAACCCGCCTTCTTCCATTTCAAAAATCCCGATCTCATTGGTGGACCCAAAGCGGTTTTTGACGGCCCGCAAAATCCGAAAGCTGTGGTGCTTTTCGCCTTCGAAATACAAGACGGTATCCACCATGTGCTCCAGCATCCGCGGTCCTGCGATCGAGCCTTCCTTCGTCACGTGGCCAACGATAAAGATGGCGATGCCATTGGTTTTAGCGATTTTCAGCAATTCTGCGGTCGTTTCTCGCACTTGGCTGACACTGCCTGCCACACTGGTGATATCCGGTTGGGTCATGGTTTGGATCGAATCGATGATCACATAATCTGGGCGGATGTTTTCGATCGCTTTACTGATCTCTGACATGTCCGTTTCCCCATAGAGATAAAATTCCGTGTCGATGGCGCCTAAGCGCTGCGCCCGCATTTTGATCTGCTCGGCACTTTCTTCTCCTGACACATACAAGACCGTTCCGCCGATCGCTGCTAATTGCTGGGAAACTTGCAAGAGCAGCGTCGATTTTCCGATCCCGGGATCCCCACCGATCAAAATTAAGGAACCTGGGACCACGCCGCCGCCTAAGACGCGATTCAACTCAGCGAGTTTCGTTTGGACCCGCGGTTCTTTTTTCGGTACGACATCGGCAATTTTCGTCGGCTGCATCTTTTGCCCCGTCAATGTCGTACGTACACGACGATCAGCGGTTTCTTGGATCACTTCTTCTACCATTGAATTCCAGCTGCCGCAATTGGGGCATTTTCCTAAATATTTAGGGGAACTATACCCGCAATTTTGACAGACAAATTGACTTTTTGCTTTTTTTGCCATTGATCTCCTCCACTACTTCTATCAAACAGACCCCCAGGCAGGATTTACTGATTCGAGGAGCCAAAGCCGCCGGTTCGGCTGGCAGTGGTTGTATCTTGATCAGCTTTTAAGAACGGCAAGAAAATTCCTTGGCCGATCCGCTCGCCTTTTTTAATGACGACATCTGTGGGGCCGAAATTAGTAAACTGGAACATAATATGCCCTTCATTATCTGGATTGTCATAGTAATCGCTGTCGATGACGCCGACACCATTCGTCAAGACTAAGAAACGTTTCAAAGGATTGCTGGAACGATTTGTCAGCTGCAAATACTCGTCTTCCCCCATATAGGCTTTGATCCCAGTGGGAATCAAGGTTGGCTTCAACTGTTTTGCGGTCTCTTTCGCAAAAAGCGCTTTGACCCCATCGATCACGCCCGCTTTCCAAATGCTTGGCACCACGATTTCTTCCGCGGCTTCAAAGTCATAACCAGCCGCATGATGGGTGGCACGTTGAGGCAAGGTGATGCTTTTTTCTTTATATGATGTAATAATTTCAAATCCTCGTAATTTCATGGGTTCCTCCAATAATAAAACATATAGCTATTTTAGCATAGGAAGAACTATTTTCTTCATGGAAAACACAATTATCGAAAAGTCTTTACAATTTCTTCGTTTAAAATAGCTCAAAAAGAAAAAAGAGCATGACGAAACGCCCGTTTGCGAGTACAATAGAAAAAATATCAAAAAATAGGCGGTGGCATATGCGCGCAGATCTTTCAAACAAAAACCGAATCGTTGTAAAAATCGGCACCAGCTCGTTGATTTATCCCAATGGTGCCATCAATCTAGCTGGCATCGATGAATTAGCCTTTGTCTTAGCAGCTTTGCAAAACCAAGGCAAAGAAATCATCTTAGTTTCTTCCGGGGCGATCGGTGTTGGCATGAACAAGTTAAATTTGAAAGAACGACCCGTGGAGATTCCACAGCAGCAAGCCGTGGCCGCCGTTGGCCAATCGGAACTGATGACGATCTACAACCAGCGTTTTCAAAGCTATAGCCAGCAGACTGCACAAATTCTGCTGACCAGAGACATCATCGAATTTCCCCAAAGCCGTCAAAACGTTAGCAACACCTTAGAGCAACTACTTACGATGGGGATCATCCCGATCATTAATGAAAACGACACGGTGGCAGTAGATGAATTGGACCATCTCACCAAATTTGGCGACAATGACCAGTTGTCAGCGATCGTCGCTCAGTTGACGAAAGCCGAGCTTTTGATCATGCTTTCTGATATCGATGGCTTTTATTCCGCCAATCCGCTGAATGATCCTGATGCCGTTTTGTATTCCGAGATCAATGAAATCACCCCGGAACTTTTAGAACAAGCTACGGGAAAAGGCAGTCCTTATGGAACCGGCGGTATGACCAGTAAACTAAAAGCCGCCCAACGCATCTTAGACGTGAACAGTCACATGCTGCTCGCTAACGGCAAGCAGCCGAAAATTATTTTTGACTTGCTCGCAGGGGAACCTGTCGGCACCCACTTTTATCAACGAACGGAGGATGAGCAATGAGCAACTTGCAAACGATCGGTCAACAAGCTCAAGCAAGCGCCCAGACATTAAGCTTACTGAGTGCCAGTGAAAAAAATCACCTACTGGTAGCGATGGCCGATGCTTTAGAAAAAGCTACTGAGACGATTTTAGCTGCTAATCAACAAGACCTAGCTGCCGCAAAAGCCAAAGGAACCAGCCAAACGATGCTGGATCGACTGTTGCTGACAGAACAACGGATCACAGAGATGGCTAACGGCATCCGAGAAGTCGCCCAATTGCCCGATCCAATCGGTGCCGTGGATAAAATGTGGCGCAATGCTGACGATCTTTTGATTGGTCAACAGCGGGTGCCCTTAGGGGTCATCGGCATCATCTACGAAGCTCGTCCTAATGTCACCACTGACGCCGCTAGTCTGTGTTTCAAATCAGGAAATGCCGTGATTTTGCGTGGTGGAAAAGAAGCCTTCCACTCCAATCAAGTCCTCGTGACTATTTTACAAGAGGCATTAGCTGCCAATGGACACTCCCGCCATGCGATCCAGTTTATCGAAGACACGAGCCACGAAACAGCGGCTGAACTAATGCGTCTGACGGATTACTTGGATGTTTTGATCCCCCGTGGGGGCGCCGGCTTGATTCGTCGCGTCAAAGAGACCGCCACAGTACCAGTGATCGAAACCGGCACCGGCAACAATCATATCTACATCGATCAAGCCGCCCAGCTGCCGATGGCACTGGCGATCGTTACGAATGCAAAAACGCAACGCCCTTCTGTCTGCAATGCCATCGAAACGATCCTCGTCCATGAAGCAGTGGCAGCGGAATTTTTGCCAATGGTAGAACAGCAATTTGCCAATCAAGTCGAATTGCGAGGAGATGAAAAAGCATTGGCGTTTTTAAACAATGCACAGCTTGCCACTGAAGAGGACTGGGCAACCGAGTTTTTAGACTATATCTTAGCGATCAAAGTGGTGGCTTCGCTAGAAGAAGCCATTGCCCACATCAATCGCTACAATACGAAGCACTCCGAAGCGATCATCACTGATGATTATTTCGCTTCCCAACGCTTCTTGAAAGAAGTTGATGCGGCGGCGGTTTACGTCAATGCCTCGACCCGTTTCACGGATGGCTTTATGTTTGGCTTTGGTGCCGAGATCGGCATCTCGACGCAAAAACTACATGCCCGTGGGCCAATGGGGTTAGAAGCACTGACTTCCACCAAATACATTATTTATGGCGAAGGACAGATCCGTAAGTAACGATATGCAAAAACAGCCCCCTGCTGTAGTGTCCCCCAAAAAGTTCGATCAAAAGCGAACTTTTGGAGGTCGGTACACCCGTGCAAGGGGTTGTTTTTGCGTCTTCTTATGCTTGTGCAGCCCGCAAAACGAAGGAAAGCGGGTCGATGCCAAACAATTCTGTCAGCACCCGATTGGTTGTGGCAAAAACGTCTGCTTCACAACTCTTTTTCGGACAAGCAATCGTCTGTCCTTTGCTGGAAAACGTATCCTGGCGGCTGCCTTCTACAAAAATCACTTCTTGTGTTCCTTTGCGATAGATCAGCCCTTCGTCTTCTTCCAATAATAAGCGAGTCTGCCACTGATTGATTTGAGCGATGGGCATCACCAAGGATGCAACATCCAAGTTTTCTAACGAAAAACTACGACCATCTGGCAGCTGCAGCGTGAAGGTATTGAGTTCATAAGGCAAACAGGCATTGCACCCTCCTTCTGTGATGACTTGGCTCGTGAGGATTTCTACGTTCATTCGTTTCGCCTCCTTTCATGAATACTTCATGTTTAGTTTATCACAAAACCTATGGCCCACGGCGGAGCAATTATTCCGCCTTAAGTTGGATGTGTTTCTTCTTCCTTCTTGCTATGCTAAGGATAAGAAAAAAAGTCTAGGAGGAGTCGCTATGAATACAGAAAGTTTATTAGGAAGAATCGTTACTGTCGTGGCAGTTTTAATCGCAGCATCTCTTGTTTTATCTGTCGTATTAGGCATTGTTGGTGGGTTGATCGGATTGATCTTCCGTTTCGGGATTCCTTTACTGCTGGCCGTTTTGATTGTTCGCTGGTTAACCTCGATTCGCCAAAAACCAAGAAAATATTATCGTTAATTGCAGGAAAACCAAAACCACCTGACTTTCCAACAGTCAGGTGGTTTTTTCTATCCATCAGCCTAATGCGACATCTAGAACCATCATTAAGATAAAGCCTAACATGACGCCAAAAACCGCAAAATGGCGGCGACTCGTCAAGGTTTGCTGCGCTTCTGGAATCAATTCTTCCACCACCACATAAATCATAGCACCCGCTGCAAAAGCCAACGCATACGGCAAGACAGCGGACATACTCGTTACCAACAAAGCCCCGATCACACCCGCGATCGGTTCAACGATCCCAGATGCTTGCCCATACATAAAGGCTTTGGTTCGGCTTAACCCTTCTTGGCGCAAGGGGATCGAAACGGCTGCGCCTTCTGGAAAATTCTGGATCCCGATCCCGATTGCCACCGAAAGTGCTGCTAAGATCGCAGCTCGCGGATCATCAGCACTAGCCGCCGCCCCAAACGCTACCCCTACCGCCAAGCCTTCCGGGATATTATGTAGTGTGATGGAAAAAACCAGCAAGATCGTTCGCTTCAAATGACTAGGCAATCCTTCTGTTTCATGATTCGGACCAAAATGCATATGTGGGAGTGTCTTATCTGCTGCATAAAGAAACAAACCGCCCAAACCAAACCCGATACTGACCACCAGCCACGGAATGTCGCCATTTTCTTCGGCTCGTGCGATCGCAGGATCTAATAACGACCAGAAACTAGCGGCGATCATCACTCCAGAGGCAAACCCCAGCATCGTGTTCAGGACATTTTTATTGATTTCTTTGAAGAAAAAGACTAGCGCTGCCCCAAGCGCCGTCATACCATACGTAAAGATCGTCCCCGCCAGCGCTTGCTGCCATGGCGACAATCCAACCAACCAATCCACCATTCGTCTGCTCCTTTGTCTAACTATTCTACCAATACTCTAGCATAGGAAGCCGTCAGGTTCTACTAGGAAGGCAGCAGCAGCCATAATTTTTCTTTCACCAGGCCTATGCCTTTCCTGACGAAATCCGCGGCTTTACTTGAAAGTTTCAACATTCATCGCTATAATGCTAGGAGACTCCATGTCAATTTATATAAAGTGAGGAAAAGAATTGATTACAGTAAGTGATGTAAGTTTGCATTTTTCAGACCGCAAACTGTTTGATGATGTTAATATTAAGTTTACGCCTGGTAATTGTTATGGTTTGATTGGTGCAAATGGTGCTGGTAAATCAACTTTTTTAAAAATTTTATCTGGTGAGATCCAACCTTCGACCGGGAACGTTTCTTTAGGTCCTGATGAACGGATGGCTGTCTTGAAACAGAACCACTATGATTACGAAGAGTTTCCAGTGATCGAAACGGTCATCATGGGCCATAAACGTCTCTACGAAGTGATGAAAGAAAAAGACGCGATCTACATGAAGGAAGACTTTTCTGATGAAGATGGGATTCGTGCCGCCGAACTAGAAGGCGAATTTGCGGAACTTGATGGTTGGGAAGCAGAGCCAGAAGCAGCCGTTCTTTTGCAAGGCCTGAACATTCCCGATGAATTGCATCATGTCTTGATGAAAGATCTAACTGCTGGTCAACGGGTAAAAGTCTTGCTCGCACAAGCCCTTTTCGGTAAGCCAGACGTCTTGCTCCTAGATGAGCCTACCAACGGATTGGATATCCAATCTATCAACTGGTTAGAAGAGTTTCTAATCAACTTTGACAACACTGTCATCGTTGTTTCCCATGACCGCCACTTCTTAAATAAAGTTTGTACCCATATGGCCGATCTAGACTTCGGCAAAATCAAATTGTTTGTCGGCAACTATGATTTCTGGTTGGAATCAAGCCAATTAGCGGCGAAATTACAATCACAATCAAATGCCAAAAAAGAAGAACAGATCAAAGAACTGCAAGACTTTATCGCACGCTTTAGTGCCAATGCATCAAAATCCAAACAAGCAACGTCTCGGAAAAAAATGTTGGATAAAATCACCCTTGATGATATTCAACCTTCGTCCCGCCGTTATCCGTTTGTTGGTTTTAAACCAGAACGTGAAATCGGGAATGACTTGCTGCAAGTCGACAATGTCAGTGTGACGATCGACGGCAAAAAGATTTTAGACAATATCTCTTTCACCTTGAATAAAGACGACAAAGTCGCTTTTGTTGCCAATAGCGATATCACCACCACGACGCTATTCAAAGTCATCATGGGGGAAATCACTCCTGATACAGGTAGTGTTCGTTGGGGCGTCACCACGCAGCATGCCTACTTGCCAAAAGATACGACCAGCGAATTCGATACGGATACCCCGATCGTTGATTGGCTGCGTCAATACGCAAGCAAAGAAGAAGACGACAATACCTTCTTGCGCAGCTTCCTAGGTCGCATGTTATTCTCTGGTGATGAAGTATTAAAACCCGTCAACGTTCTTTCCGGGGGCGAAAAAGTTCGCTGTATGTTGTCGAAAATGATGCTTTCAAAAGCCAACGTATTGGTGTTGGATGATCCAACCAATCACTTGGACTTAGAATCGATCACCGCATTAAACGATGGTTTGATGGCCTTCACCGGCTCATTGTTGTTTGCTTCTCATGACCACCAATTTATTCAAACCCTTGCGAACCGTATCATTGCGGTCTCTAGCAAAGGCGTGGTGGATCGTGCCGAAACGACCTACGATGAATTCTTAGAAAATAAAGATGTCCAAAAACGCGTAGCAGAAATGAATCAATAATCTGCTTCTACAAAAAAGAACGCTCCAGTTGCAGCCTTGGTGGCAGGCAACTGGAGCGTTCTTTTTATTTTGTCTAATACTTCGGGCATGTTGGGCAGGTTACGCTTGTTCTAAACGGGCTTTGCCGAATGAAAACAGCGCCAAGCAGCCGTAGCCGGTATGACTGGAGATCGTTGGACCTAATGGATAATGATGAATAATAATGTCAGGAACTTTTTCGGTCAAACGCTTGATGACTTTCTCCGCTGCTTCGGCATCGCCAGCATTGGCAAAATAAACCGTATTGGTTTTTGATTCGTGAAGATTGGCGATGGTTTGATCCACGATTTTTTGGATCGCTTTGTTGCGTCCCCGCACTCGATCAACACTGCGTAATTTTCCCGCGGTATCTACGGTAATGATTGGTTTCACATTCAACAATCCACCGATCGCTGCGGCTGTTTTAGAGATTCTGCCGCCGCGTTCCAATTGTTTTAAATCATCGACGGTGACCCATGAATCTAAACGCAGTTTATTTTCTTCTACCCATTGGCTGACTTCCAGCAACGAACGCCCTTGGGCTTTTTGTTGGGCTGCTTCAGCAACTAAGAAGCCTTCGCCTAAACTAGCAGAGCGCGTATCGATCAAGGTGATCGCGACTTCTTTGTATTCTTCTTTTAGTAAGGCTACGGCTTGGACGGCACTTTGGAATGAGCCGCTCATTCCTGAAGAAAAACCTAAATAAAGGACCGGTGTGCCCGCTTCGACATATGGCCGAAAATATTCCATATAACGTCCGACATTGATTTGAGAAGTCGTCGGTTGCGCATGCTCTTTTAGTTTTCCTAAAAACCATTCCGTATCAAATTCTTTGCCCATATCATCGATATATTCTTTGCCATCTAATTCAATCAGCATTGGAATATAGGCGACATCTAGCTCCGCTAATCTTGCTGCTGGTAAATCACAGCAGGAATCTGTCATGATTTGAAACATGGTTTCACCCCTCTCGTTACCCCCTATTATAGCAAAAAAAGAAC
Organism: Enterococcus sp. DIV1067f; assembly: GCF_050543505.1. Taxonomy (NCBI): domain Bacteria; kingdom Bacillati; phylum Bacillota; class Bacilli; order Lactobacillales; family Enterococcaceae; genus Enterococcus; species Enterococcus sp. DIV1067f. The sequence goes on along the minus strand of NZ_CP172940.1, from coordinate 15,356 downwards.
AAGACAGAAGAAATTCTCATCAAAAGCAGCCAAACTTATCGTTGACTGCTTTTGACACAGGAGTTCTTTGTCTTGTTCTGATGCTTTCGCGTCAGGTTAAATTTGCGCCCAAACACTTTCTAAGATGTTGGTTTGGCTGCGGTCTGGTCCTACCGAGAAGGTCGAAATGCGGACACCGACCAATTCAGAGATGCGATGCACGTAATTGCGTGCATTTTCTGGCAGATCCGCCAATGTTTTGCAGCCAGTAATGTCTTCAGACCAACCAGGAAGTTCTTCGTAGACTGGTTTGCAGCGGTTCAACTCTTTCAAGCTTGCTGGGTAATGATAGATCAATTCGCCGTCTAGTTCATAAGCGGTACAGATTTTCACGGTTTCTAAACCGCTCAAGACATCGATCGAGTTAAGGGATAGGTTCGTAATCCCTGAGACCCGTTTTGAATGGCGCATCACGACGGTATCAAACCAGCCCACACGGCGAGGACGTCCTGTCGTTGTTCCGTATTCACGACCGATCTTACGAATTTGTTCACCTGTTTCATCAAACAGTTCCGTTGGGAAAGGACCATCGCCTACCCGAGAGGTGTAAGCTTTGCAGACACCAACGACTTTGTTGATTTTTGAAGGGCCCACACCACTACCGATAGTGACACCTCCAGCAACGGGGTTGGATGACGTTACGAAAGGATAGGTTCCTTGGTCGATATCCAGCATCACGCCTTGTGCCCCTTCAAATAAAACCCGTTTGCCTTCATCTAAGGCATCGTTAAGGATCACCGAAGTATCCGTCACATATTTTTTGATTTGTTGGCCATATTCGTAATACTCTTCAAAAATGTCTTCAAAGGCAATTGGTTCTGCATCGAACATTTTCACGAATTGACGATTTTTTTCTTCTAAGTTGATGCGTAGACGTTCTTCAAAAATTTCCTTGTCTAAAAGATCAGCGATCCGAATGCCGACTCTGGCCGCTTTATCCATGTAGGCTGGTCCGATCCCTTTGATCGTCGTACCGATTTTGTTGTCACCTTTGGCATCTTCTTGCAGTTGATCCAAATGGATATGGTAAGGTAAAATAACATGGGCACGATCAGAGATCTTTAAGTTTTCTGTTATTATATTGTTTTCTTTCAAGTATGCTAATTCTTTAACTAATGATTTCGGGTTCACAACGACCCCGTTTCCAATGACACTGATTTTATCTGCATAAAAGATCCCTGAAGGAATCAAATGCAGTTTATAGGTCACACCGTCAAATTTAATCGTATGGCCGGCATTGTCTCCACCTTGATAACGTGCAATGACTTCCGCGTTTTCACTCAAAAAGTCCGTAATCTTTCCTTTACCTTCATCGCCCCATTGTGTACCTACTACTACTACAGATGACATATAATGACCTCTTTCTTTAATTAGTGCATTCCTTAAGTATTGTAACAAGATTCGCAAGCTCTTTCAATCTAAAATCGAATAATCGTTTTAAATTCTCATTTTTCAGGGGTAAAAAACGAACTATTTTCTTTGGATTAATTATTTATACACGTAAAAACGAATAAAGTCGGCACATAAAAAAAGCCCTACTACCATCAGCGCGATGCAGATGGTAGCAAGAGCTAGTGTTTCTCAGATAGCTAGTTGTCTTACCCGAACTCTTCTCGTGGCGAGACCGAGGAGAATTTATTGTATTCTTTGATGAATAGAAGTTCGACCGTCCCCCGGGCACCACTCCGGTTTTTCTCAATAATGACTTCGATCACATTGTTGTTTTGTTGTTCTTCTGGTTCATCGTCATCGTCGCCTTCACTGCGGTAGTAGTCATCTCGGTACAAGAAAGCAACGATATCGGCATCCTGCTCGATCGACCCTGATTCCCGGATATCACTTAAAACAGGACGTTTGTCTTGTCGCTGTTCCACACCCCGAGAAAGCTGAGACAGTGCAATCACCGGCACTTTCAATTCCTTCGCCAGTTTCTTTAATTGGCGAGAGATCTCAGAGACTTCTTGTTGGCGGTTTTCGCGACCCGTTCCTTCAATCAACTGCAAATAGTCGATCAATATCAAGCCGAGATTGCCTTTTTCTTGCGCGAGTTTCCGACAACGTGCCCGAATCTCAGAGATCTTGATCCCGGGGGTATCATCGATATAGATATTAGCGTTAGAAAGACTGCCCATGGCAACGATCAAATTCCGCCACTCTTCTTCTGAGAGCTGCCCCGTCCGCAAGTGACTGGCCTCAATCGAGCCTTCCGCACAAAGCATCCGGTTAACCAATGATTCAGCCCCCATTTCCAGACTAAAGATCGCCACGGAACGATCGGTTTTCGTTCCGACATTTTGTGCGATATTCAAGGCAAATGCGGTTTTCCCTACCGCGGGGCGGGCAGCGAGAATAATCAGCTCTTCTTTTTGCAGCCCCGCCGTCATTTTGTCTAAAGCCGCATAACCCGTAGGTAATCCGGTGATTTCTTCATTGTTTTGCGCCAATTGATCGATCGTTTCGATCGTCCGATTCAAGACTTCCGCTATCGATTGGAAGCCATTACTGTTGCGCTTTTCGGATACTTCTAAAATACTTTTTTCTGCTTGATCAATGATCGACTGCACATCTTCATCTTGTTCAAAGCCTTTGGTTACGATACGGCTCGCTGTTTGGATTAGATTGCGCAGCGTGGCTTTGTCGTCAACGATCTTCGCATAATAAGCAATACTTGCTGCTGATGGTGAAGCTTGACTCAATTCAGTCAGATACGTCAGACCGCCAACATCTTCAAGACTATTGCTTTTTTCAATTTCTGCTTTCAACGTGATCAAGTCGATCGATTCACTACGGTCGTTCAACTGGATCATTGCTTGAAAAATTATTTGATGGCTGCGGCGATAAAAATCTTCTGGGGCGATTACTTCCATTGCATCGATGATCGCATCGGCATCTAAAAAGACTGCCCCTAGGACCGCTTGTTCCGCTTCAATATCTTGTGGGGGAACTTGATTTTGCCAAACTTCATTCATGCCATTCGCTCCTTCGTCCATTCATTCTACAAGATTCCCATCCAAAGTACAAGATTGCTTGGACGTTTGCCGAAAAAAACCCCAACATGTGACTGTTGGGAGTAATACTTATTCTTGAATGGTATGAACATTGATCGTTGCTGTTACTTGTGGGTGCAATTTTACAGGTACTTGCGTAAACCCTAATGCACGAATCGGCTGATCCAATTCGATTTTGCGTTTATCGATTTTGATTTTGTATTGCTTGTTCAAAGCATCGGCAATTTGTTTTGATGGGATCGAACCGAACAAGCGGCCATCTTCCCCTGCTTTGGCATTGATCTTCACGACGGTTTCTTCTTTTTCAAGAAGTGCTTTTAACTCTTTCGCTTCTGCTAAGACTTCCGCATCTTGTTTTTCTTTGGCTTTTTGTTTGCCTTTTAATTCTGCCATGCTTTCATTGTTGGCAGGTTTGGCTAAGTTGTTTTTGATCAGGAAGTTTTGTGCGTAGCCATTAGGGACTTCCTTGATATCGCCTTTTTTGCCTTTGCCTTTGACATCTTGTAAGAAAATAACTTTCATCTTGGTCACTCCTTGTTATTGTTCATTTTTCGTTAATTCCGCTCGCAACTGGTTTTCTACATCGCCAATGCTGCTGTTTTTTATTTGCGTGGCTGCGTTGGTAAAATGTCCGCCGCCGCCTAATGCCTCCATCAAGGTTTGTACATTGACTTTTCCGGTACTTCTAGCACTGATACCGATCAAATCTCCTGGCTGTTTAGTAATGACAAACGCGGCATGGATCCCATTGATCGATAGCAGAGTATCGGCCGCTTTTGCAACGGTGACACTATCGTACACCCGATCTTCATCCGCTGCAGCAATCACGATATCTTCTCGGAAATGCTGGCTGCGAGAAACCAGTTCACTGATCATCAAATAGGAATCTAAATCCGTACTCAACATGTATTGAACCAATGACGTATCTGCGCCTTGATTTTTCAAATAGCCAGCAATATCAAAGGTCCGACCAGTGGTTCGCACCGTGAAGTTCTTCGTATCCACGTAGATTCCCGCTAATAAAGAAGTCGTAATAAATTTAGGGACTTGCGATCTGCGAGAAGCGCGATACTGGATCAATTCTGCTACCAGTTCCGATGCTGAAGACGCGGAAGATTCAATATACGTCAATAATGGCTTATCGGGAAACTCATCCCCGCGACGATGGTGATCGATCACTGCGATTTTGTCAAATTCATCATAGACCGCTTGCGAGATCGACATCGACGGCTTATGGTAATCTACCATCACTAAGACACTTTCTTCATTTGATAAATTGACTGCTTCTTCCCCAGTGATCACAAATCGTTCCAGCTCGGGGTATTTTTTCAATTCTTCCAATGCCCGCTGAATGTCGGCGGTGATCTCTTTCGGATTTAAAATGATGTAGCATTCTTTGTCGCTCATCATCGCCATGTAAGCCACCCCAAAAGCCGAACCTAAAGCATCCATGTCCGGGTAACGATGTCCCATGATAAAGATCCGCTGGTTTTCAGCAAAAATCTTTCTCAACGCCGTACTCATGGCACGAGAACGAACACGCGTTCTCTTCGGCGTACCATCCGTATTACCGCCAAAGAATTGCGGTTTTGCTTCTTCTTTGGCTTCTTTTAAAACGACTTGATCGCCGCCACGAACTAACGCAATGTCGAGATTGTTTTGTGCCACTTCACCAATCTCTTCAAAAGACTCTTCCCCATAGGAGATTCCCATACTGATCGTTAATGCCAGATCATTTTTTTCCGCAACTTGCCGTACTCTAGTCAAAAATTGGAATTTCTCTTCCTTCATCCGCTCAATATCTGAATACTTCGCGACGAAAAGAAACCGCTCGGAATTGATTCGTTTGTAAAAAACATGATTCTCACTTGCCCAATCAGAAATCAGTGTCGTGATCAGCGAGTTCAAATAAGAAACTTGTTTGTCGTCTTTTTTCTCAATCAAATCATCGTAATTATCAATTGAAATCAACCCAATTGCTGCCATCTTTTTTACCCCTCAATGTATCATCCCATTTTTTTGAAGCTTTGTTCCTTATTTTACCACAAAACAATCAAATAGGCGATTGATGCAAAAAGTTCCACGTGAAACTTTTTTGGTGAGATAATCATGGGAAAATTTCTGTCACTCGTTATTCTATCTGTATATAAAATAACAAGTATTTCTTCAGTAGATAAAAAAATTGACAAGCTTCAAAAGAAACTTGTCAATGAAAATCATTCGATTTATTCTTCGCCTACGAATGGAAGTAATCCCATAATACGCGCACGTTTGATTGCAATGGTAAGTTTGCGTTGGTTTTTCGCACCAGTACCAGTTACACGACGTGGTAAAATTTTACCGCGTTCTGAAATGAAACGTTTTAGTAATTCAATATCTTTATAATCGATATGTTCAATATGGTTTGCAGCAATGTAGTCTACTTTACGACGTTTGCGTCCGCCTCTTCTTTGTTGTGCCATCCTATTTCCCTCCTATCAATTTCTTAGAATGGTAAATCATCGTCTGAAATGTCGATTGATGAGTTTCCGAATGGATCGGAGTTGTCTCGATCAAAATTAGGCATTCCTGATGGTTGAGAGGATTGAGTTTGATTTGAGTTATTGTTACCAAATCCAGAAGAACTATTTGAGTTATACGTATTGCTGCTGCCAGATCCGCTATCAGTTGTGCGTCTTTGCTCGGAAGCATTTCGCGATTCTAATAATTGGAAGTTGTCAGCAACGACTTCTGTTACATAAACACGTTGGCCTTGTTGGTTGTCGTATGAACGGGTTTGAATACGTCCAGTAACCCCTAATAAAGTTCCTTTGCGTGCATAGTTTGCTAATGTTTCCGCTGGTTTTCTCCAAATAACACAGTTGATGAAATCAGCTTCGCGCTCTCCACTTTGGTTGGTAAAATTGCGATTTACCGCCAAGGTAAAGGTTGCGACACCAGTGCCATTAGAAGTGTAACGTAAATCAGGATCTTTGGTTAGTCTTCCTACTAGTACAACATTATTAATCAAAGTTCATCATCTCCTCATCGCTTTTGTTTCATGTGAAACAATATTATGCTTCTTCTTTGACAATCATGTGACGGATAATGTCATCATTGATTTTCGCAAGACGGTCAAACTCGTTGATTGCACTTGCAGTTGTTGAAGAAGAAACTTTAACGATGTGATAGATACCCTCACGGAATCCATCCATTTCATACGCTAGACGGCGTTTTTGCCAATCTTTTGATTCGATAACTTCAGCGCCGTTATCAGTTAAGATTGAGTCAAAACGAGCGATCAATGCGGCTTTTGCTTCTTCATCAATGTTTGGACGAATGATATATAAGATCTCATATTTCGTGTTTTCCATTGATTTTTCACCTCCCTGTGGACTTTGGCCCCTAGTTTTCTAGGAGCAGAGAGAGTGGTCTAATTAGACTACTCACAAATAATTATTATACACTTTTTTCGTCCCTACTGCAAGCTATTTTTTTGCGTCCATGCATCTACCCATCACTGCAAACAATCGCTTACACTGATAAATACGTCAGCTGCTGCCGATTTTTTGAAAAAGAGTAAAAAGACAGCAAGCTGCAGGTTCGCAGGTTGCTGTCTTCCTAGAAAATGTATTGCTTATTCTTGTGTATCCGTGGTGTCTTCCGTTGTTTCTTCCACAACTGGCACGTCTTGTACCGCTGTTTCTTCGGCAGTCGTTAGTTCTTCTTCGACTTCCGGTTCAACCGTTGCCATCGTCACTACTTTGGCATTGTTTTCCATCTTCATCAAACGAACCCCTAAGGTTGCCCGACCAGTTTGGGAAACAGTCGCTACATTGAAACGAATCAAGACGCCTTTATTGGTGATCACCATGATGTCTTCCTCACCGCTGACCGTCGTCAAGCCGGCTAATGGACCGTTTTTCGCCGTAATGTTGGCTGTTTTGATCCCTTTTCCGCCACGACCTTTGATTGGGTATTCAGAGCCTTTGGTGCGTTTGCCATAGCCGTTCTCAGTGATGACCAAGACTTCACTGTCTTCTGTGATCACAGCGGCACCTACGACGTAGTCTCCATCTCTTAGACGAATGCCTCTCACACCAGCAGCTGTTCGGCCCATATCCCGCACAAGGGCTTCTTTGAAAGTCACAGAGTAGCCATCGTGGGTGCCGATGATCACGACATCTTCGCCATGGGTTTCGATCACGTTAACCAACTCATCATTTTCCCGAAGACCGATCGCAATCAGACCATTGGCACGGATATTTGAAAAGGCCGTCACTGAGGTCCGTTTGACCACACCTAGACGCGTCGTGAAGAACAAGTAGCGTCCTTCTTGAGGCCCACCAGAAGCCGAAATGATCGCTTCGATCCGTTCGCTAGAATCGATCCCTAGCAGATTGATCACAGGGATCCCTTTGGCTGCCCGACCATACTCAGGAATTTCATAGCCTTTGGCTTTGTAAACTTTCCCTTTATTGGTGAAGAACAGTAATGTGTCGTGAGTCGAACAAGAAATCAACGTCTTCACGAAGTCTTCATCGTGGATCCCCATTCCTTGAACGCCACGTCCGCCGCGACGTTGTGCACGGAATTCAGACTTAGCTACTCGTTTGATGTATCCATTGTTCGTCAAAGTAATGACGATTTCTTCTTCTTCGATCAAGTCTTCATCTTCAAGACTTAAGACTTCCCCAACCAATAATTCAGTCCGGCGATCATCGCCAAAGCGTTGGCCTAATTCTTGCAACTCCGTTTGGATGATCTCTAGGACTCGTTGTGGATTTGCTAAAATGTCTGTCAAATCAGCGATAAATTCTAACAAACCTTGGTACTCGTTTTCGATCTTGTCGCGTTCCAAACCGGTCAAGCGACGCAAACGCATATCTAAAATTGCTTGCGCTTGGCGATCGGACAATTTGAAGCGCTCCATCATGCTATTTTTTGCTTCATCATCAGAATTTGATGCCCGGATCAAAGCAATGATCTCATCGATATGATCCAATGCGATCCGTAACCCTTCTAAGATGTGGGCACGGGCTTCTGCTTTGTTTTTATCAAACTGTGTCCGACGAGTTACCACTTCTTGTTGATGCTCGATGTAATTTTCTAAAATTCGTTTCAAACTCAAAATCTTCGGCACGCCTTTTTCAATGGCTAACATATTAAAGCCAAAAGAAGATTGCAGTGCAGTCATTTTGTAGAGATTGTTTAAGATCACCGACGCACTGACGTCGCGACGAACGTCGATAACGATCCGCATGCCTTCACGAGACGATTCATCCCGCAGATCGGTGATTCCTTCGATCCGTTTGTCACGGTGCAGCTCAGAGATCCGCTCGATCAACTTCGCTTTATTGACCATATACGGCAATTCAGTCACTAAGATCCGTTCTTTACCGTTGGGCATTTCAGTCACTTCGACTTTTCCGCGAACAGTGATCGAACCTTTCCCTGTTTCATAGGCACGGCGAATACCGGATTTTCCCATGACGATCCCGCCGGTTGGGAAATCTGGTCCCGGCAGGACTTCCATCAATTCACTTGTCGTGACTTCTGGATTTTCCATCAATAGATCGATGGCTGCAATAACTTCATTCAAGTTATGAGGCGGGATATTGGTCGCCATCCCAACAGCGATCCCCGTCGTGCCGTTGACCAAAAGGTTCGGGAAGCGTGCTGGTAATACCGCTGGTTCTCGTTCTGTATCATCATAATTGCTTTGGAAATCAACAGTATCTTTGTTGATGTCCCGCAGCATCTCCATCGCCAGTTTGCTCATGCGGGCTTCGGTATACCGCATCGCAGCGGCACCGTCACCATCGACTGAGCCAAAGTTTCCGTGGCCATCGACTAACATGTAGCGATAGCTGAAGGGCTGTGCCATCCGCACCATTGATTCATAGATCGCACTGTCACCATGGGGATGGTATTTCCCCATGACATCGCCGACGATCCGGGCTGATTTTTTATGGGGCTTGTCTGGTGTGACCCCTAATTCATTCATTCCATATAAAATTCGGCGGTGAACCGGCTTTAAGCCATCCCGCACATCTGGTAAAGCCCTAGCAACAATTACACTCATTGCATAATCGATAAAGGACTCGCGCATTTCACTGGTCAGATTGACGTCATGAATATTTTGTTTTGCTTCTTCACTCAAGCTGTTTCCTCCTCTACGATTGGCTAGATGTCAAGATTTTTCACGTAGTGCGCGTTTTCTTCGATAAAGGCCCGTCTTGGTTCGACGCGATCCCCCATCAGCATTTCAAAAATTTGATCGGCTTCAATGGCATCATCTACGCTGACCCGCAGCATCATCCGATTGTCAGGATCCATCGTGGTTTCCCATAACTGGTGGTCATCCATTTCCCCTAGACCTTTGTATCGTTGAACTGTTGGTTTTGGTGTCGCAGGTAGTGATTCAATCGTATTTTTCAAATCTTGTTCGGCATTCTTGCCGGGTTGGATATAATGGATATTTTTCCCTTGTTTGACACCGTACAATGGCGGTTGTGCGATATAGACATAACCGGCTTCAACGATGGGACGCATATAACGATAGAACAGCGTCAAGAGTAGGGTCCGGATATGGGCACCATCGACATCGGCATCGGTCATGATGACTAGCTTGTGGTAACGGGCTTTTGCTACATCAAAATCAGCACCAAACCCGGTACCCATTGCCGTAAACAATGAACGGATCTCTTCGTTTGCTAAGATTTTGTCCATGCTGGCTTTTTCGACATTTAAAATCTTCCCGCGGATCGGTAAGATCGCTTGGAATTCCCGACTGCGGCCTTGTTTTGCTGAACCGCCGGCAGAATCTCCTTCGACGATAAACAATTCGCATTTTTCTGGATCATTACTGGAACAGTCGGCTAATTTCCCAGGTAAGTTACTGATTTCTAACGCACCTTTTCGGCGAGTCATTTCCCGGGCACGTTTGGCTGCTTGACGGGCTTTTGATGCCAAAAGTCCTTTTTCCACGACTTGACGACCCACATTCGGGTTTTCCATCAAGAATTTCGTGAAATGTTCGGAAAAGAGACGATCGGTGACTGTCCGCACTTCGGAATTTCCTAATTTGGTTTTCGTTTGTCCCTCAAACTGAGGATCTGGATGCTTGATGGAGATAACCGCCGTCAAGCCTTCCCGAACATCTTCTCCGGTCAGGTTTTCGTCGTTTTCTTTCATCAATTTTGACTTGCGGGCGTAATCATTGATCACCCGGGTCAAGGCAGTCTTAAACCCGAATTCATGGGTTCCGCCTTCATAGGTATGGATGTTGTTGGCAAAACTTAGCAGGTTGCTATGGTAGCTATCGGTATATTGCATGGAGACTTCAACCGTGATTCCTTGTTGTTCTCCTTCTAAATAGATCGGATCTGGGAAAATCACTGTTTTACTCGCATTCAAATGCTCCACATAGCTCTTGATCCCGCCGTCGTAATGATATTCTTTCAAAACGGGTTTTTCTTCCCGTTTGTCTTCGATCGAGATTTTTAAACCACGGTTCAAGAAGGCTAATTCCCGAACCCGCGTCGCTAATTTATCAAAATTGAATTCCGTTGTTTCCGTAAAGATCTCTGGATCTGGAACAAAGTGGACGGTCGTTCCATGGCGGTCGGTTTCATCGATCACTTTTAAGTCATCAACGACTGCTCCACGATGGTATTCTTGATAATACACTTTGCCTTCTTTATAGACTTTTACGTCTAAAGTCGTGGACAACGCATTAACGACGGAGGAACCTACCCCATGAAGTCCGCCGGAAACCTTGTAGCCGCCGCCGCCAAATTTCCCGCCGGCATGCAGGATCGTAAAGACGGTTTCTACCGCTGGACGGCCTGTCTTGGCTTGGATATCAACGGGGATCCCCCGACCGTCATCGACGACCGTAATACTATTATCTGGTTCAATGATCACTTGAATACTTGAGGCAAAGCCTGCTAGTGCTTCGTCGATCGAGTTATCGACGATTTCCCATACTAAGTGGTGCAAACCTTCTGAACTGGTAGAACCAATGTACATCCCAGGTCGTTTGCGGACGGCTTCTAGTCCTTCCAGCACTTGGATCTGACTGGCATCATAGGCTTTCGCACGTTCAACTAAGCTTTTTTCTTCTTCTGTCATTCAGTCTATTCTCCTTTAATATGTCCTTGCTCTACATAAAAAATCTCTGCTTCCACAGACATTTTGTCTTTTACATGTTCTAATGTCGTTGTTGTCAGAAAGGTCTGAACTTTTCCTTCAATGGTTTCCAATAAATGCAGTTGTCGGGAATCATCCAGCTCACTCATGACATCATCTAATAAAAGGACGGGATATTCCCCTGTTTCTTCTTTCATCAAATCGATTTCTGCCAATTTGACACTTAGGGCCGTTGTTCGCTGCTGTCCTTGCGAACCAAAGGTCTGAACATTTTTCTCATTGATCAAAAAATCCAGATCGTCTCGATGGGGGCCTGCCAACGTGACTTGCCGAAATCGTTCACGGTCTTTGACTTGTGCCAAGGCTTTGACAAATTGCTGTTGGATCTCCTCCAGCGAGGTCGCCTCACCGGGCACATTTGATAAATAGTCGATCTGCAAGGTTTCTTTTCCTTGGCTGATCTTTTGGTGCAGCTGATTTGCCCAATACGCCAAGCGCTGAACAAACCGTTGTCTGGCTAAAATGATTTTACTGCCGAAAGCCACCAGCTGTTCCGTCAAAACATCTAAATAGATCTCATCGGTCTGTTTTTTTTCATTCAGCTGTTTTAAGTATTGATTGCGCTGTTTCAAAACGGATTGGTATTGAACGAGATCATAGAGATAAATTGGATCGATCTGCCCAATTTCCATATCGAGAAATTTGCGGCGGACTTGGGGACTTCCTTTTACAAGGGAGAGGTCTTCTGGAGCAAATAAAATGACATTCAGCTGCCCTATGTAACTACTGAGCTTTTTTTGCTCAATGTGGTTTACTTTCGTTTTTCGTCCTTTTTTTGACAAAAACAGTTCTAACGGGATCGTTGAGCGTCCCCGACTGACACTGCCAGAGATCCGCGCACCTTCCGTGTCCCAACGGATAAGTTCTTGCTCGCTGGAGGTGCGGTGGCTTTTGGTCATCGCCAATACATAGATACTTTCTAAAATATTGGTTTTTCCTTGCGCATTTTCGCCTAAAAAAATGACCAGACCTTTCTCAAAAGTCAGTGTCAGCGAATCATAGTTCCGATAATTGCTTAAATGCAACTCATTCAGCCGCATCTGCGTCTTCCTTCTTCACCATAAAAAAAGTACCTTCATCAGGTAGCTCAACACGCATTCCCGCATACAATTTGCGCCCTCGTCGATTTTCCGGCTCGCCGTCGACAAAAACGGTGTGCTCTGCAAGGTACCATTTCGCTTGGCCGCCGCTGCTGATCACACTGACTTCTTTGAGCATTTGTCCAAGTGTCATATATTCCGTTTCTAACGGTATTTGCATTTTCATAATTCCCCTCAATTCTATCAAAGAGCGTTTAGCTCTATTATACTCTTTTTTTGCCAAGAAAACAAATTCATCGGCATATTTTTCATTCTCAGAAGACTTACTGCTTTTAGACAAAAAAGAAGCCAAAATAGAAAAAAGGGCTTAAAAACGATTTTAAGCCCTTTTAACTCATTTATTCATTTTCAGATGATTGTTTCAACTTTTTTCAAAAGACATGAAAAACTAGTTGGTGCGCACCGGTGTAATCAGCTGGATAAAGCTGCCTTTGCTCTCTGTTGGCTCCAACGTAAAGGGACGGATCGCTGAGATAAAGCGGATCACGATGCTGGTGTCACCAAATGCTCGTAGTGCAGCTTTCATATAATCAGGATTGAAAGAGATCTCTAATGGGTCGCCGGTCACTTTTTCAAAAGAAAGGTCTTCTTCCACTTTCCCGATTTCTGGTGAGTTTCCATATAAGACAACAGCTTCCTCGGAGATCGCCAAACGAACGATGTTGTTTCGGCCTTCATGGGAAAGCAATGACGCCCGTTCGATAGCCTGTAACAATTCTGGCACAGAAAATTCAATTTCAGTATTGAAGCTTGAAGGGATCAGACGGTTGGTATCTGGGTAAGTTCCTTCCAATAAACGAGAATAGAATTTCATAGTTTTCGTTTGGAACAACACTTGGTTATCCATAATGCTGATTTGGATCGCTTCTTCTTCATCCGTTAAGGAACGAGAAAGTTCCGTTAGGCTTTTGCCGGGAATCACGATATTGAAGGCTGTTTCCCCGCTTTCCAAGGGAATCACCCGTTGGCTCAAACGGTGTGAGTCCGTTGCAACAGCTAATAATTTTTGATTTTCTAAGACAAAGTGGACCCCAGTTAAGATTGGACGGCTTTCGTGTTGCGAAACCGCAAAGACCGTTTCACTAACAACCTTATTCAACACGTGCGCTGGAATCACGATCGAATCTTGACTTTCGACAACTGGTAAATGTGGATAACTATCGGCATCCAAGCCGTTGACGGTAAAGTTGGCTTTTCCAGAAGTGATCGCTACTTGATTATTGTCTAAAACTTCTAACGTTAAGGTACTTTCAGGCAAACGACGAACGATTTCGCTGAAGAAACGTGCTTGTAAAACGATTGCTCCTGTTTTTTCGATTTGCATTTGCGCTTTTTCGTTTTCCACACTTAAAAAAGTTTCAATGGAAATATCGGCATTGCTCCCAGTCATGGTCAATCCTTTTTCTGAAAGGGACAATTTTACTCCGGTTAAGATCGGGATGGTGGTTTTGGTTGAAATCGCCCGTTGGACAGTTTGTAATTCTTGCATGAACTCTGTTCGGTTTAAAGTTAGCTTCATAGCGATACTCCTTTAATTTATAGTTATTAAATAAAAGTAATAGTAGTAATAGGCTTGTTAGTAATGTGGATAACTCGAGAAAAGAGTGATTAGACTAACGAAAATGCCTGTGAATAACTTGTGGACAACTTTTTTGGTTCTTCTTTTCTTATCCACAGATCAGCTGAAGAGGATTTGTTTGATTTCAGCGATTTCATTTTTGATCGTGGGATCTGTTTCGACTAAATGCTGAATTTTTTCATGGGCATGAATGACCGTGGTATGGTCTTTGCCACCAAATTCGCCGCCGATTTTTGGTAAAGAACTATCGGTCAATTCTCGAGAGAGATACATCGCGATCTGCCGTGGGACAACGATGCCTTTGACCCGTTTTTTCCCTTTTAGATCATTGACATGAATGTGATAGTATTTTGCGACTTCTTCTTGGATCTGCAAAATCGAAACTTGGGTCGAGCCATGGCTTGATTTCAAGGCTTTGATGGCTTCAGCTGCCAAGCTCGTTGTAATGTCTGAGTTTTGCATCGTAGCAAAAGCTTGCACCCGCACGAGTGCTCCTTCAAGTTCCCGGATATTTGAATCGATCTGTCCAGCGATATAACTTAGCGTATCGTCGGGGATCTCCAAGCGTTCGGCTTCGGCTTTTTTCCGCAAAATCGCAGTCCGCGTCTCTAGATCCGGCGGGGTGATATCAACGGACAAGCCCCAAGCAAAACGGGAAACCAAACGTTCTGGTAAAGTCGGGATCTCATTTGGCAAACGATCACTTGTGAGGACGATCTGTTTATTATTGCGATACAGTTCTTCGAAGGTATTAAAGAATTCTTCTTGGGTTCCTTCTTTATTGACTAAGAATTGAATATCATCCACTAGCAAAAGATCAACATTGCGGTATTCGTTTCGAAAATCTTCCATTTTGTTCTTTTGAATAGAAGTAATGAAATCATTGGTGAAATTTTCACTACTAACATACTTGATTTTGGCATTGGGACGTTTCAGCAACATTTGATGACCGATCGCATGCATCAAGTGGGTTTTCCCTAAACCAACGCCACCATAGAAGAACAGCGGATTATAAATAGACCCAGGATCTTCTGCAACAACTAAAGCAGCAGCGTGGGCCATCTGATTGCCTTTCCCGATGACAAAGGTATCAAATGTGTATTTTTCATTTAAGATCGATTTCGGCGGCCGCTCGTTTTCTTTTGCAGCTGTTTGAATAGTAGAAGGGGCTGTTTTTAAAGCTTCTGCTTCTTCGACAGTCACAAAACTAGGAATCAATTCTTCACCAGTTTTCATAAATCCCATTTCAACAATTTTGGCAGCTAGATTTTTTTCCCAATAAGATTTATGAAGATCGCTGGGTACTTCGATCAGCAGCTGATTTTTTTCAAACGACAAGACATTGGCAGTCTCGATCCAAGCACTATAACTGGCCGGATTCAGCTCTTCTTTAAAGGAACGTTGAAGATCTTGCCAAATAGAATCAGCAGATGGCAT